>CAVRGM010000008.1:0-125835 GCA_963720715.1 uncultured Chloroflexia bacterium | reverse complement strand
AGCGCCGTCGCGAGAAGAGACCGCCCGACTTCTTTTCCGGTGGTGGCGTGGCGAACCCCTCCTCGCCGAACGCGATCGCGCTCAATCGACCGAGGCGCTCGGCCGCCGTTGACCGTGGGGCGCCGGTGACGATGGGCACGCCCTCGTTGACAGCCTTGAGGTACAGGAATGCATCGTATGGGAGCTCCACGGCGACCTTCGCGCCGAGGAAACTCTCGACATCGCGAAGCTTCAGGATCTCGCGGGCGAAGACCGAGTTGAGGGCGAATGTGGACTTGAGCCCGATCGTTCCAGCTTCGCTCAAGTACTCCAGCAGGGCATGCATCGCCTTGAGTGCCCCGATCTCCGGGGTGATCGGCAGGATCACCGCTTCTGCCGTCTCGAAGACGGTCAGCGACCGCTCATCGAGTGTGCTGCCCGCATCCACGACCACCATGTCGTAGCCCTTGAGCAGGGTCTCGAGGATCTGGCCGACGTGGGCCGGGGTGATGGTCTCGGCCGATTCCGGTGCCGCAGGAGCGGCCAGGACATGGAGACCACTGTCGTGGCGCATCGCGTACGTCCGCAACAGCTCCGGCTCGCGCATCGACGAATCGTCGCGGACGACGTCCGCCAGGGTCTGCTGCGGCTGCAGATTGAGGAGGGTGGCGACACCACCGAACTGCAGCGCCAGGTCAACGAGGACGACCTTGTCAGGACGATGGGCGACGGCGGCGATGGCGATGTTGGTCGCGATCGTCGTTGTCCCGACGCCGCCTTTCGGGCTGAAAACGGCCACGATCCGCCGTGCCCGATGCATGGTCACCCCGTCCGTCGTGACGATGGGGGCCAGGTCGCGAGAGCGCTGGAATCGGAGCAGCAGGGCTTCGACCCGGGCCTCGAGCTCCCGAGCGTCGAACGTCCCGTTCAGGACGTCGTCCGCACCGGCCTCCAGGAAGGCGATCCGCTCCTCGACATCGTCGGTGGCGCTGACGCACATGATCGGGATACCGGCCATTGCCGGTGTCGCCCGGATCTCGCGGCACAGGTCGACGGCGGGGCGGTCTCCGGCCGGCTTGCCGATGAGTACGAGTTGATGTTCAGCGACCTGCCCGAAGGCCTCGTCCGGGTTTGCTGAGATGCTGACCGTGTAACCGGCCGCGGACAGGATCTTGGAGGTGCTGGCCCCGACCTCCGGGTCGGACTCGATGAACAGGATGGTGCTGGCGGGCACTGGGCCTCCGGAGCGGTCGGGCAGGGTGGGCGAAGAGGGATATCGGTCGGCCCAGAGGATACAACGGGCGCACCGTGCTAGACTTCGTCGCCCGTCCTTTCCGCTCCGTGATGGACGTCCGTCAACGGGGCATACCCTTGGAAGGAGATCAGCGCCGATGCGCCGCTATGAACTCATGCTCGTCGTCCGGCCGGATGTGGCCGATGACAAGGTCCAGGCCATCGTGGACCGGACCACCCGGCAGATCGTCACTGCCGGTGGCCAGATCGTCAAGGTCGCTCCTTGGGGCCGCCGCCGACTGGCCTACCCGATCGATCGTCACCGGGACGGCTCGTATCACATCATCCTGTTCGAGGCGCCGGCCGATGCCATCGTCGGCCTGGAGCACACCCTCCTCATCACCGAGGAGGTCATCCGGCACCTGGTGACTCGAGTGGAGCGCCCGTCGCGGTCGACACGGGCTGATGGCTCTGAAGACGATGGCTATGACACCGAGGGCCTGGCCCCTGACCTCGACGATGCGGACGACGAGGACCAGCCCGAATTCATCGACGAATCCGAGAGCGAAGCGGCCCCGGCCGCCATCGACTGACGGGAGGGCTTCCGACCATGGCGTTCTGCAAGATCATGTTCATCGGGAATCTGGGCCGCGACCCGGAGATGCGCTATACGCCCGCCGGGAAGCCGGTCACCCAGTTCAGCGTCGCCGTCAGCTATAGCAAGCCGGACGGCCAGGGCGGCTGGGTGGATGAGGGCACCGACTGGTACCGGGTCAGCGTCTTCGGCGATCGAGCCGAACGAGTCGCAGACCAGTTGCGCAAGGGCAACAAGGTGTTCGTCGAGGGACGCTTCAAGACCCGGGAATTCGAGGGCAAGGACGGCGAGAAGCGACTGTCTCTTGACGTGATCTCGGACAACGTCATCAGCCTCGAGCGACGTGGCGGTCGAGATGACGACGCCGCGTTTGCGGGGGTGCCCGCCGGCGGATCAACCCCTGCCGGGTCTCGTCCGACCACCGGCGATACCGACCTCGACGACCTTCCATTCTGATCAGGAGACGACGCGATGCCACCTCCCGCCCGCGCCAAGAAGCGCGACGACTTCTACCGCGATCGCCGGCGCCGCAAGGTCTGCGCGTTCTGCGCTGACAAGACGGTCCAGATCGACTACAAGGAGGTCAACCGCCTCCGGCGCTACCTGTCCGAGCGCGCCAAGATCGAGCCTCGACGCAAGACAGGCACCTGTGCCGGTCATCAGCGCGAGCTGGCTGTCGCGCTCAAGCGCGCTCGCCACGTCGCGTTGCTCCCGTACGCGCCGCAGCACCTTCGACCCTGACCGGCCGGCCGCGAGCGGTGACGTCATCGTTCGCGGTGCTCTGACGTGCTGATCGGCCTGCTGATCGCCGGCGGCGTCGCCGCCGGCGCGTTCGGCTCGTTGCTGGGTCTGGGTGGCGGGGTGCTCATCGTGCCCCTGCTGACTTTCGGCTTCGGGCTGCCGTTGCGTGAAGCGGTCGGCGTCTCGCTGATCTGCGTGATCATGACCAGCAGTGCAGCGGCCGGCGTGTATCTCGAACGACACGTCGCAAACCTCCGACTCGGGATGACCCTGGAATTGTTCACGGCGACCGGCGCCCTGATCGGTGGATCGATCGCGTTCCTGCTCGACGAGCGGACCCTGTCGTTGTTGTTCGGTGGGCTGCTGCTGTACGTCGCGCTCATGATGGCCCGAGCCAGGACGGTGGAGCCGACGCTGGTTCCCGACGAAGACGAGGCCGAGGTTCGCGATGCGGGGTCGGCCGAACTCGCGCCGAGCGCACTCGACCGGTTGTCCGGTCCGGGCTATCGGGTCCGACACCTCGGCCGTGGGGTCGTGGGCGCGGCCGGGGCCGGTGTCGTATCGGCGTTGCTGGGCATCGGTGGCGGCATCATCAAGGTGCCGCTGATGCACCTGTCGATGGGCGTGCCATTGCGGGTGGCCACGGCCACGAGCAACATGATGATCGGGATCACCGCCGCGGCCAGCGCGCTGATCTACCTCGTGCGCGGCGGCATCGACCCGTACGTGACCGGCCCGACCGCGATCGGCGTGTTCGTCGGGGCGACGGTGGGTGCCCGGCTGTCGCACCGGGTCGACCTGCGTTACCTGCGTCTGTTGTTCGTCGCGGTCCTCCTCTGGACCGGTATCCAGATGCTGCTTCGCGGCCTGGAGGGCATCGGATGACGCCTTCGAACGAGACGCGGACGGTCGCCGCCGAACGGCTCAGTGGCCGGCTCCTGATCGGGTTCACGTACGTCGCTGTCGGGTTCCTGATCGGCGGCGTACTCGGGATGGCCCTGGCTGGCATCTCGCCGGTCACCGGTGGGTCGTCGGTCGACGTCATGGACATCGTCGCGGCGCTCGCGGCATTCGACCCGGCGGCGCTGCTTCTGGTCGGCATCGTCGCGGTGATCGCCGCGCCCCTCGCAAGGGTCATCGTGGCGGGCCTCGCCTACGCGTCGGACTCGGACTGGCGGATGGTGGCCGTCTCGATCGCCATCCTGGCGATCATCGCCATCGGGGTCGTGAGCGCACTGGCTGCTACCGTCTAGCCATGGACCTGGTCATCCTCATCGCCGCGTTCGTGATCATCCTCGCCGGCGCCGAACTGTTCACCAACGGGATCGAATGGTTCGGTCACAAGCTTGGACTGGCCGAAGGCGCCGTCGGGTCCGTGCTGGCCGCGGTCGGGACGGCCCTGCCCGAGACGATGATCCCGATCATCGCCATCCTGTTCGCCACCGGCGAGTCGTCCGCCGAGGTCGGTGTCGGGGCGATCCTGGGTGCGCCGTTCATGCTCGCCACACTGGCCATGTTCGTCACCGGCGTGGCCGTCCTCTGGGCGGCCCGGCGTCGTCCGACCGGTGACCGGATGCTGGTCGACACCGGGGTCCTTGGTCATGACATGCGCTATTTCGCCGTTGCCTACGCGCTGGCCATCGGGGCCGCGTTCCTGCCGGTCGAGCCGGTCTGGCTCAAGTGGATCGTGGCCGGGGTACTCATCGCGATCTATGGCTGGTACGTCAAGGGCCACTTCTCGGAGGAGGGCACGTCAGAAGCGGACGACCTCGCCCCGCTCCGCTTTCACCGCGCGGATCGGCCGGGTCATCAGGCGGATCCGTCGGCACCACGCCTACGCATCGTGACCGTCCAGGTGGTCGTCGCCCTGAGCTTGATCATCATCGGTGCGGTCTTCTTCGTGGATGCGGTCGATCATCTGGCCACGGCTCTCAGTGTCGACAGCGTCCTGCTCGCCCTGGTGATCGCGCCGATCGCAACGGAACTCCCCGAGAAGTTCAACTCGATCATCTGGGTCCGACAAGGCAAGGACACCCTGGCCATGGGCAACATCACCGGGGCGATGGTCTTCCAGTCGACGATCCCGACGGTCGTCGCGCTCGTGTTCGCCTCGAGCGCGTGGGTCGCCGAGGAGGGCTCGTATGTCGCATTCGCTTCCGCCGCCATCGCATTCCTGTCAGCCGCGTTCATCTTCGTCCCGATGGCTCGACGAGGTGTCCTGCACGGCAGGGGCCTGCTGATCGGCGGGCTTTTCTATCTGGCCTATCTCGGCCTCGTCATCGGCGTCGTCAGCGGGGCCCTGGGCGGGACGCCAACGGGCCACTGATATACTCGCGCCCGATCGAACCGAGGAGCGACCCGCATGTTGACCGAGAAGCCGGACGGCGCCGCAGCCCCCGTGACGCACCATGCCCCGACACCCGGATCGCTCGGCGACCTGGTCTGCTACTTCGAGGGTGAGTGGGTCCCGATGCGCGACGCGAAGGTCAGCATCATGACCCACGCCTTCATGTATGGGACGGCGACGTTCGAGGGGATCCGGGCCTATTGGAACGCCGACCAGGGCCGGCTCTATGGGCTCAAGGTGCGCGAGCATGTCGAGCGGATCCGACAGTCCTGCCGGATCCTGCTGATGCGAGATGTCCCGACGGTGGATGAGCTGACCGGCCTGATCGTCGAGACCGTCCGACGCAACGCGTTCCGCGAGGATGTCTACATCCGCCCGTCGTTCTACAAGTCGACCCCGGCGATCGGCGTCCGGCTGCACGACCTGGACAACGCGCTGTACATCATCGCGGTGCCGTTCGGGAACTACATCGACACCGACTCCGGCATCCGGGTCATGACCTCGACCTGGCGGCGCAACGCGGACGAGGCCCTGCCGGCACGCGGCAAGATCGTCGGCGGCTACGTCAACATGGCGTTCCAGAAGACCGAGGCCGAGCTCAATGGCTACGATGAAGCGATCGTCCTGACTGCCGATGGCCACGTCAACGAGGCGTCAGCCGCTAACCTGTTCGTGGTTCGCGACGGCGTTGCCTTGACTCCGCCGGTCAGCGACGACCTGCTCGAGGGCGTGACCCGGAAGGCCGTGATCGAGCTCCTGGGGAACGAGGGTATCCCGGTCGAAGTGCGCTCGATCGACCGCTCGGAGCTGTACGTCGCCGACG
The DNA here is from genome assembly GCA_963720715.1 of uncultured Chloroflexia bacterium. Taxonomy (GTDB): domain Bacteria; phylum Chloroflexota; class Limnocylindria; order Limnocylindrales; family CSP1-4; genus SPCO01. Next base: position 120,117 of record CAVRGM010000008.1, on the reverse strand, counting down.
AGATCTTCCTGTGCGGGACCGGTGTCCAGATCTCATCCGCCGTTGAGATCGACCACCGCCCGGTGGGCTCCGGTTCCATCGGTCCGGTCGGACGGCTCGTCCGCGACCGATACTTCGATGCCGTCCGTGGGCGATCGCCCGAGTACCAGCACTGGCTGACGCCCATCGAGTAGGGTCGGCCGGGTCGTCGACCTCGGGGTCAGTTGACCTGGGGTGCGGCGAGATCCTTGGTGGAACGCCCGATGGTCACGATGATGTCGGTCCGGATGGCCGGGTCGGTCAGGTACGTGGCTGTCACCTTGAACGTCTGCTCGAGGAACGCGATCGATTCCGTCAGGCGATCCTCGGCACCGTTGTAGACCACGATCCGGGTGTCCGCGGGGACCGCTCCGGACGGCTTCTGGCGCGGTGCCGAGGCGGCCAGTCCGTGGTAGTCCAGGTAGCCGGCCAGCCGCGTCCCGCGGCCACTGTCACTCGTGCCATTCAGGACCCAGACGCCGGCACCTTCTTCGGCGAGGTCCTGACGCTGAGCTTCGTCCGGTGGGTCGGCACTGAACGCGTCATGGACGGCCGCCCGGATCTTGCTGATGTTCGGGATGATGATGTAACCGCGTGGGCTGGACAGGCTCTCGGTGCCGTAATACGGCGGGCTGAACACGTACGACTGGATGTCCTTGGTGTTGATCTGCGAGGCCAGTCCGAGCAGCGGTGCAAGCTGATCGCGCGGGATATCGGTCGAGACGGCCGACTTGAGGGCCTGGATCAGGTCGGGCAGCTTGGGGATGAGGGCCTGCGGATCCGCCTGCTCTCGCAGCGACAGCAGGATTTGTTGCTGTCGTGCCCCGCGGTCGAAGTCGTTGGAGCCGTGTCGCGATCGGGCGTATTGCAGGGCTTCGCCACCATCCATATGCCGGATGCCACTCGGGATGTAGAGCCGCTTGAGGGTCCCGTTGGCGGCCGGATATCGATCGTCCGATACCGGGACCTGGACGTTGATAGTGACGCCGCCCATCACATCGACGATCTTCTTGAACCCGTCGAAGTTGACCTCGACGAAGTACTTGATGTCGAGGCCGTACAGGTTTCCCAGGATGTCCTTGAGGCCGTTGAACCCGCGCGTCCTGTTGGTGCCCGAGTACAGGTCGTCGCGCAAGTGGATGTTCGTCCACCAGGCGTTGATCTTGTTGCTGTAGACCGACCCGAAGACGTTCCGGGCGGGTCCTGCAGGGACCGGCACGTCGACCGTGTCCCTGGGCAGGCTGAACATCGTCACCTGCTTGGTCTTCGGGTCGATCGACACGACGATCAGGGTGTCCGTGTTGAACGTGCCCTGACCTGGTCGCTGATCCGCGCCGACGAGCAGGATGTTGAGTCGCTGCTTGCCGTCCCAGGGCGGGATCGATACCTCCGGCAACGCGCTGCCGACCGGCGTGCTCACCGGGGCAGGCGTATCGGTCGGTTCGAGCGAGTCGACCGGCTCGGGCGTATCCGTTGACCCGGGCGATGGACTCGAGCTATCGAGCTCGCAGTCGGCGGACGTGTCGCTCAGGAAGATGCAGCCGTCATCCAGCAAGCCCTGGGCCAGTACGTCGTAGCGAGCCACGACCACGTGGCTGCCGGCCATGACCAGCACGATCGCGATCAGGCCGGCGATCGAGAGGGGGTCGCGGCCGAACCGGACCGGTCCGGTCCGACCGGCACCCGGCGCAGCCGCGGCGTTCAGGTAGGCCGCGACTCGATACGCATCGACGATGGCGATCAGCCGATACACGAGGACCGCGAGATTGACGACGAACAGGGCATCGAGAACGGTCGGGTCGATGATGAACCCGAGCAAGGCGATCCGGTCGACGCGGAGCACCAGCCCGCCCGCCAGGGCGATGGCCAGGATCGGGCCGGCCGCGAAGGCCAGCGCACGCAACGGTGCGCCCGCATAGAGCTGGCCGAGGCCGGGAAAGAGGAGGGACAGGAACGCCGCCGCAAACGGCGAGCGTCGGCGCGGTCGCGCGGCCTCAGGGTCGTGCATCGCGGGTAGGATACTCGGACCCATCGAATCGAGTCGTCGCTCGCACCGCCCATGGCGCGCGACCGCGGTGCCCGCCAGTCCAAGAGGCCGAATGTTCCGATCCGTCAGCCCGAAGCCCGACTTCGTCGCACAGGAATACGCGATCCTGGATGTCTGGCGCGAACGGCGCACATTCGCCCGGTTGCGAGCCCAGAACGCGGGCGGGCCGCGCTGGAGCTTCCTCGACGGACCGATCACGGCGAACAACCCGATGGGCGTCCACCACGCCTGGGGCCGAGCCTACAAGGACCTGTACCAGCGCTATCACGCGATGCTCGGCGAGGATCAGCGCTACCAGAACGGATTCGATTGCCAGGGTCTCTGGGTCGAGGTCAATGTCGAGCGTGATCTGGGGTTCACCTCGAAACGCGACATCGAGGCCTATGGCATCGCGGAATTCGTCAGCCTGTGCAAGCAACGCGTGTTGACCTATGCCGCGCGACAGACGGAACAGTCGATCCGCCTCGGGATGTGGATGGACTGGAACGATGCCGACGAGCTCCGGCGCCTGTCCGGTCTGCTCGCGGCCGACCCGGCCACCGTGACGACGACGCCGGGCCGGGATGGACCGGTCACCGACACCGCCGAGATGCTCGTCGGACGCCTGGGTTCTCCGGCCATCGGCGGGAGTTATTTCACCTTCAGCAACGAGAACAACGACCTCATCTGGGGGTTCCTCGCTGAATGCCACCGGCGCGGCTGGTTGTACAAGGGCCACGACACGATGCCGTGGTGCGCTCGCTGTGGGACAGGCCTCTCGCAGATGGAGTTGAACGAGGGCTACCAGGATCGCGAGGATCCCGGCCTGACCGTTCGGTTCCCGCTGGACGAGCCCGGTCATGACGGCGAGGCGTTGCTCGTCTGGACGACGACGCCCTGGACCTTGACCTCGAATGTCGCTGCCGCGGTCGGGGCCGACCTGCGCTACGTCAAGGTCCGCCAGCGCGACGACGTCGTGTGGCTGGCCAAGGGAGCCCTGAAGTCCGCGCTGCAGGGCCCATTCACGGTCGAGGACGAGGTCGATGGGGCGACCCTGGTGGGCTGGCACTACCGCGGGCCGTACGACGAGCTACCGGCCGTCCGGACGGCGTTCTCGTCCGCCGACTATCGCCATCGGGTCGTGGCCTGGACCGAGGTCGGGGCAGAGGAGGGGACGGGGATCGTCCACATCGCACCCGGCTGCGGAGCGGAGGACTACCAGCTCGGCAAGGCCCTCCAGCTGCCGGTCATCGGACCGATCGACGAAGACGGTCGCTACTTCGACGGGTTCGACTGGCTATCCGGCCGCGAGGCCTCGGCCGTGTCCGAGGCGATCGTCGACGACCTTGAGCGGCGGGGTTTCTTCTACCACCTCGAGCCGTATGTCCACCGCTACCCGCACTGCTGGCGGTGCGGCACCCCGCTGCTGTTCCGGCTCGTCGACGAGTGGTTCATCTCCATGGGGCCGGTCTACGACGAGCCGCGCGAGTCGCTCGCTCCGGCCCAGATCGAGGCCAGCCTGCGCTACCAGATCATGGATGTCGTCGATCGCATCCGCTGGATCCCCGATTTCGGCCACGAGCGGGAGCTCGACTGGCTCCGCAACATGCACGACTGGATGATCAGCAAGAAGCGCTACTGGGGTCTGGCCCTGCCCATCTACGACTGTTCGGCATGCGGCACGATCGAGGTCATCGGCGGCCGCGAGGAACTCCGGGACCGGGCGGTCGATGGCTGGGAGGTGTTCGAAGGCCATACCCCGCACCGGCCCTATGTCGACGCCGTCCGGATCGCCTGCCCGGGTTGCGGCGCACCCGTCGAGCGGATCAAGGACGTCGGCAATCCGTGGCTTGACGCAGGGATCGTCCCGTTTTCGACCCTGCACCAGCGCGAAGAGCCCGACTACTGGGCGGAGTGGTTCCCGGCCGACTTCATCACCGAGAGCTTTCCGGGCCAGTTCCGGAACTGGTTCTACTCCATGCTGGCGATGTCCACCGTCCTCAAGCGGACCGAGCCGTTCACGACGATCTTCGGGTATGCGCTGGTCTTCGGCGAGGACGGCCGGCCGATGCACAAAAGCTGGGGCAATGCCATCGAGTTCGACGAGGCGGCCGACCGGATGGGCGTCGACGTCATGCGCTGGATGTTCGCCAAGGCGCGCCCGGAGGAGAACATCCTGTTCGGGTGGCACGCCGCCGACGAAGCGCGACGCGAGCTGCTCATCCTCTGGAACGTCTATGCCTTCTTCGTGACCTATGCCCGTCTTGCCGACTGGATGCCCGCCCAGGGCGGTGATGGGACGACCGATGCGCTCGATGCCCGGTCGGCGATCGATCGCTGGATCCTGTCGCGCGCTGCCGGGTTGGCCGAGGACGTCGCGGATCGATTGACGGACTATGACGCCGCGGCCGCGTCCCGGGCGGTCAGCTCGTTCATCGACGACCTGTCCACCTGGTATCTGCGTCGGTCGCGCGACCGGATGCGCCAGGGTGCGAGCCATGAGGATCGGGGTGCCGCCTTCTCGACCCTGCACGCTGCGCTGGTCACTCTCAGTCGTGTCCTTGCGCCGATGCTGCCGTTCCTGGCCGAGACGCTCTATGCGAACCTGCTGGCCGAGGTCGACCTGTCCCAGCCCGACAGCGTCCACTTGACGAGCTGGCCGGCATCTGAGCTGGCGTCCGATCGGGACCGTCCGCTCGAGGCGTCGATGAACATGATCCGCCAGGCCGTCGAGCTCGCTCGCACCCTCCGCGCCCAGGCGGGCATCCGGACCCGCCAGCCTTTGGCGCGCGCCTGGATCGCCGTCCCGGATCGAGGTATCGAACTCGGCCCGGAGATGCTGCAGCTGATGGCCGACGAGATCAATGTGAAACGGATCGACCGGATCGATGACCGATCCGAGCTCGTCGAACGACGGGTGAAGCCGCTGCTGCCCCGGATCGGCAAGCGGCTTGGAGGATCGATCCCCGCCGTGATGGCAGCGGCTCGATCAGGCGACGTGGTGTTCGAGCCCGATGGCTCCGTGACGCTCGCCGGCGTCACCCTTGGACCCGAGGATGTCGAGATCCAGGCCACACCGCGACCCGGTACCGCGGTCGCGGATCGTGACGGTCTGGTGGTCGTCCTCGATACGACCCCGACCCCAGCCCTGACCGCCGAAGGCGATGCCCGCGAGCTCGCCAGGGCCATCCAGGACCTGCGCCGCGCCGCGGCGCTTGAGCTCGATGACCGGGTCGACCTGTGGATCGGACCGCTGCCGCCCCTCGTCACGGAGCACGTGTCGGACGTCGCGGCCGATACCCTCGCCACGGTCAAGTCCGGGGCGGTGCCGGACGACGCCCATGCCACCACCGTGCAATTGGCCGACGGTCCGGTCGCCATCTCCATCCGGCAGTCCACCGACGGACGGGACCGATGAGCGCGGACAGCCCGGTCGAGGCCGAGTCGGCGTCGGTCGAACCCGTCATGTCCGTCGCGGCGTCGGTGTCTCCGGCCCGACGGGGCGCGCACTGGCTGGTCTTTCTCGGGATCGCGCTCGCGGTCATCGTGCTGGACCAACTGAGCAAGGCCTGGATCGTCGCCAATATCTCGCCCGGCGATGTGGTCGAACTGTTCGGCGATCTCGCCCGCCTCATCCTGAGCCAGAACTCGGGGGCGTTGTTCGGGCTGTTCCGCGACAACGCGGTGGTGTTCGGCCTCGTGTCGATCGGCGTCATCGGGCTGATCGTCGTCTACCACGCTCGGGCCGGCCGGAGCCTGTACCTGTCGATCGCGCTTGGCTTGCTGCTCGGCGGCGCGGTCGGGAACCTTGCCGATCGGCTGCGTCTCGGCTACGTCGTCGACTTCGTGGACATCGGCATCGGCAGCCTGCGTTTCTACACCTTCAACCTTGGGGATTCGGCGATCACCCTCGCGATCCTGATGCTGATCGGGGCAGCCATCTGGCCGGCCCTCACCGGGCCAGACGAGCAGGCGCCCGATGGTTGATCCGTCGTATGCGCCTGGCGTCCGCATCCTTCGCGTCCCTGACGGAACGATCGGTCGGGTCGATCGATACGTGGCTGATGCGACCGGTCTGTCGCGCAGCTACGTCCAGCGGCTCATCTCGGACGGCCGATTGACGATCGACGGCGACGCGCTCCGGGCGAACACATTCGTGAACGCCGGCATGGAGTTGCGCCTCGACGTTCCGCCGCCAGTACCGCTGGACCTGACCCCGGCCCCCGAGATCAAGCTGGTCGTCGTCCACGAGGATGAGGACCTGCTCATCATCGACAAGCCGGCTGGCCTGGTCGTCCACCCAGCGCCCGGCCACAGCGATGACACACTGGTGAACGCCTTGCTTGCCTACGGTGCGGGCGCGACCTGGGGCGGCATCGCCGGCGTCCAACGGCCGGGCATCGTCCACCGCCTGGACCGCGACACGAGCGGGCTGCTCATGGTCGCGCGGACGGACGCGGCCCAGGCCTCGATCATGGCCCAGCTCAAGGCAAGGCGGATCAAGAAGACGTATCAGGCGCTGGTCCACGGGGTGGTCGCCGCCGCGGTCGGCCGCATCGAGGCACCCATCGGACGAGATCCCAGGCACCGGACGCGGATGGCCGTCGTGCCCGACGGCCGTCCCTCGGTGACCGGCTACCGGGTCCGCGAGCGGTTCACTGATTGGACCCTGCTGGAGCTCGACCTGGTGACCGGGCGAACCCACCAGATCCGCGTCCACCTTGATGCCATCGGCCATCCCGTCGCCGGTGATCCCGTCTACGGCACCGGCACGTCCCGACGTGGCCCGGATGGGCTCGACCGACTATTCCTCCATGCCTGGCGACTGGAGTTCACCTCGCCCAGCCGGGGTGACCTCATCCGGGCGACTGCGGCCCTTCCCGGCGAACTGGAAACCGTCCTGGAGCGCTTGCGTCGGGTGGCGCGATGACCGGATCCACGACGGAACCCCTGGCGCCGGTGAATGGCGCCATGCTGGTCATCATCTCGGGCCCGAGTGGGGTCGGCAAGGACACCATCATCGACGCCATGCGCCTGCGGCCGCATGACCCGGCCTACCACTACGTCGTGACCTGCACGACGCGGGCTCGTCGGCCTGGCGAAGTCGACGGGGTCGACTACCAGTTCATGTCGCGCGAGGCCTTCGACGAAGAACGTGCCGCCGGCGGGTTCCTGGAGTCGAACGAAGTCCACGGCAACTGGTATGGGACGCCACGGAGCCAGGTCCGCGATGCGCTGGAGGCCGGCCATGACGTGATCCTCAAGATCGACGTCCAGGGCGCCCAGGTCGTCAAGACCAAGGTTCCCGGGGCGCTCCTGATCTTCCTGATCCCGCCATCGCTCCAGGATCTCTTCGAGCGTCTGCGCAGCCGGGCGACGGAGACCGCCGACGAACTCGAGCTCCGGCAGCGCAACGCCGCGATCGAACTCGCCCGGCAGGAGGACTACGACTACGTCGTGACGAACGAAACGGGTCAGGTGGAGCGGACAGCCATCCGGATCGACGAGATCATCGATGCCGAACACCGTTCCCACCCCGATCGGCAGGTCGTGGTCTACCCGCGGTCGCCTTGACCCGGATCGTCGAGGTGGCGATCGACGCCGCCGGGCGGGCGGGGGACCGGACCTACTCGTATGTGGTGCCGTTCGAGATGAGCGACCTGGAAGTGGGCGAGGCGGTCCTCATCGGGTTCGGTCGGCGGCAAGCCCTCGGAGTGGTGCTCGGGGATGTGCAGTCGGCCACGGGGGGGACCGAGGGTGAACCAGGAACGGCCGGCCTGAAGCCGATCCTCGCTCGTATCCGCGCGGACGGGCCGTTGTTGCCGCCGCTCAGCCTGGCCCTGGCTCGCGAGATCGCCACGCACTACCTCGCGCCGCCGGCCCTCGTGATCCGCGCGATGCTGCCACCGGGTCTGCTGGAACGGCTCGAACTCGTCGCTGAGCTCGCGCCCGGAACCGACGACCCACCGGGCTCCGACGATGCGGTCGTGACCGACCTGGTCGGCCAGCTCGAGCGCGGGCCTCGACCCGTCCGCGAACTGGCCGGTCCGGATGGGCGGGCCGGCTTGCTGCGACGACTTCACGGGCTGGAGGCAGACGGTCGGATCGGGTTGTCCTGGACGCTCCTGGGGGCCGCGGCGGGGCCGCGCTACGAACGTTGGATCAGATCGACCCCGGAAGGCCAGGCGGCAGCCGCTGCCATCGCCGGTGGCGGACGACCGCCCGGTCGTCCGCTCGGTGCCAGGCAACTCGAGGTCCTGACGGACCTCGTGGCGGCACCCGGCGGCGAGCGACCGGCCGCCGACCTCGGGAATCGACACGGTCACGGGGCGATCGCCGGGCTGGTGCGTCGGCGACTTGCCGAGGCGGAAGTCCGGGAACGGCCGAGGCGGCCACTCGCGACCCGCCCGGTCGGGCTGCGCGGCGGTCGTCCGAGGGCGGCCGCCCTGCTGCCGGCCCAGGCCGAGGCCGTCGAACGGATCCGTACCGCGATCACACACCGGGATCCGCGGCCCCTGTTGCTCGACGGCGTCACCGGAGGCGGCAAGACGGCCATCTATGTGGAGGCCATCGTCAGTTCTCTCGAGGCCGGCCGACCGGTCCTTGTCCTGGTGCCGGAGATCGCCCTCGCGCTGCCGCTGGTCGACCGGCTTCGGGCCGACCTCGACGCTCGGATCGTGCTGGTCCATTCAGGCCTGGGTGAGGGCGAGCGGGCGGATGAATGGCGCCGGATCCGCTCCGGTGACGCGGACATCGTCGTCGGCACGCGACTGGCGATCGGTTCGCCGCTGGCGGACGTGGGTTTGATCATCGTCGATGAGGAGCATGACCCGGCATACAAGAGCGAGCGGACACCGCGCCTGCAGGCCCGGGACGTCGCGGTCCGTCTTGGGGGATTGGCCGGCGCGGCGGTCGTGCTCGGTTCGGCATCGCCTGCGGTCGATACCGTCGGACGGGTTCGTTCCGGCGCGTACGATCGTGTCGTCCTTCCGGACCGCGCGGCCGGCGCCGCCCCCACGGTCGAGATCGTCGACCTGCGTGCGGAATTGGCCGCCGGTGAGCGGGGCCTGCTGTCCCGGGCCCTGGTCAGTGGGTTGGCGGACATGGCCGCCGACGGAGGTCAGCAGGCCATCCTGGTCCTCAACCGACGCGGGACAGCATCGGTCGTGCTGTGCCGAGACTGTGGGCACGTCCAGGCCTGCCCGGATTGCGAACGACCGCTGGTCTACCACCAGGCTGGAGCCACCCTGCGCTGTCACCATTGCGGCCGGGCTACCCCGCTGGCCAGCCGATGCCCATCGTGCCACTCAGCACGGATCCGCTATCTGGGTGGTGGCACGGAACGGGTCGAACGCGAAGTCCGAGCCCGCTTTCCGGATCTGCGAGTCGGTCGGCTGGATCGTGATGTGGTCGCTCGTCGGGGGGCCGCCGAACGGGTGATCGATGCGTTCGCGGCCGGCCGGATCGATGTGCTCGTCGGGACCAGCCTCGTGGCCAAGGGCCTCGACATCCCGTCGGTCACGCTGGTCGGCGTCGTGTCGTCCGACGTCGCACTCAACCTGCCCGACGAACGGGCCGCGGAACGGACCTACCAGCTGCTTATCCAGGCCATCGGGCGAGCCGGCCGGGGTGATCGGCCCGGTCGCGCGATCATCCAGACCTATCAGCCCGATCATCCGGCGATCGTCGCCGCGGCGGCCGGTGACCGCACGGCGTTCTACGATGCGGAGCTTGCCCTGCGTCAGCGCTTCGGTTCGCCGCCGTTCGGGCGACTCATCAAGCTGACGGTCGGCCTGGCCGACCGCGACGGGGCGCAGGTCGAAGCGTTGGCCATGGCGACGCGGCTGCGCGAGCTGGCAGCGGAGCGTGGGCTCTCGGTCGCCGTCGTGGGTCCGGCCCCCGCCTACATCGCCAAACGCGCGGATCGATGGCGCTGGAACATCGTCCTGCGCGGTGATGACCCGGCGGCATTGCTCGATGGATCGGTCGATCCCCCGTGGTCGGTCGACGTCGACCCCGAGACGCTGCTCTGATCTGCGAAACGTGCCGCGGATGCCGATGTCGCCGGTTCGTGCGACGATTGTCCCGCCGAAACCCACGAGGAGCCCGATCATGACCGAACCTACCGACCAGGACTCGAACCAGCAGCCCGGCGCCAGCGACACCGGCGGGGACTCGTCCGGGACCGGGACGGCTGCCACGGCGATCCTGGAGTCGATCCGAGAGGTCGTCGACGACCTGGCCGAACGGGCGACCCCGGCCGTCCGCGAATTCTCGGCAAAAGCCGCTGAACTGGCCGCCGTCGCCGCCGATCGGGCTGCGCCGTTGGTCAAGCGTGCCGGCGATGCGACCTCGGAGGCGAGCGGCAAACTGGCGTCGAAGTCGCGAGCCTGGGCTGCCGACGTGCGCAGCACCATCCCGCCCGATCACGATGCCCCGCCGCCACCCGAGGCGTCGCCAGTGACCGACCTGCCAGACGATGCGCCGGCGGGCACCGAGACGGAGACCCCGACCTGAGGGCCATCCGTATACTTCGGCCATGAGCGTCCGACCGATCGTCCTGCTTGGCGACCCTCGACTTCGGCTCAAGGGCAAGCCGGTCGACAGCTTCGGAAAATACCTCCACGAGTTGCTGGACGACCTGGCCCACACGATGCGGGCTGCGCCCGGGGTCGGCCTGGCGGCGCCGCAACTCGGCGAGGCGATGCAGGCCTGCGTCATCGAGGTCGAGGATCACCTCTACGAACTGGTGAACCCGCGGATCATCCGGTCGTCCGGCGACGACCGGGACCTTGAGGGCTGCCTGTCGATCCCCGGCTACGTCGCCTACGTGACGCGACGCGAACGAGTCTGGGTCGTCGCGCAGGATCGCCAGGGTCGCAAGTTCAAGGTTGCCGGATCGGGTCTGCTCGGCCGAGCGCTCCAACACGAACTCGACCACCTCGACGGCAAGCTGTACATCGACTATCTCGACTCGATGGACGAGCTGATGGCGGTCGGCGCCAGCAACGAGGACGACGCCGACGTCCGCGAGGCGACGAGCGCCCTGGCGTGACCCGGAAACGGGCGGACGGCTCGCGCGTGCGGACCGTCTTCCTGGGAAGCGGCGCGTTCGGGATCCCCGTTCTCCACGTGCTCGCCGACCACCCGGCCGTCGACCTGGTCGGAGTCGTGACCGCGCCGGCACGACCGTCCGGACGGAACCAGGCCATCACGTCGACCGTCGTCGACCGCCATGCGCGAGCCCTGGGCGTCGATCCGATCCTGACCCCGGCCAGGCTCCGGGATCCAGCGGCGATCGGCGAGGTCATGGCGCTCGGGCCGGAGTTCGCGGTGCTCGCCGACTACGGCCAGCTGGTGCCCAGCGAACTGTTGCACCTGCCCCATGCCGCCCTCAACCTGCATCCGTCGTTGTTACCGCGTCATCGCGGCGCGACGCCGATCCCGGCCGCCATCCTGGCCGGTGAACCGCGCAGCGGCGTGACCCTGATCCAGATGGACGAGGGTCTCGATACCGGTCCGATCGTCGGCCGCGAATCGCTCGCCCTGGACGGGACCGAGACCGCCCCAGCGCTGGAGGAGGTCATGGCCGCGATGGCGGCCCACCTCCTGGCCGAGCGACTCGGGCCGTGGCTGTCCGGCGACCTGCGTCCGACCCCACAGGGTGACGAAGGGTCGAGCCTGACCAGACCGCTGCGGCGCGAGGACGGCCGTCTCGACCCTGGCCTGCCGGCCGCTCGATTGGAGCGCCAGGTCCGGGCATATCAGCCCTGGCCGGGCGCATTCTTCGACACGACTCGAGGTCGGGTGGCCGTGCTTGAGGCGACGGACGTCGACGGCGATGGCCGCGACCCAGTCGGGACGCTCGATGCGATCGGCCTGGTCACTGGGGATGCGCGACGACTCGCGCTTCGACTGGTCCGACCGGCCGGCGGCCGGTCGATGACATGGGCCGAACTCATGCGCGGACGTCCGGACCTGCTCGGCAGCTCCGTCGCCTCGGACTCGTGACCGACTGCGCTAGCATCAGCCGGTGGTGATCGAAGCGAGAGACGGCGTTTCTGGAGTCACGCCGGCCGCCCTCGTCGACTGGCTGGTCGCCCGCCGACTCGAGTCCTACCGCGCCCGTCAGGTCCTCGACGCGGTCTGGGCCGGCTCGGTCGGTTCATTCGCAGACATCCACACCTTGCCGGCCGAGCTCCGCGAAGACCTCGCGGCGACGTACCGGTTCGATACCCTGGCCGAGACCGAGATCAAGGATGCCGACGACGGGCTGACCGAGAAGGCGCTCCATCGACTCGGCGACGGTTCGCTGATCGAGTCGGTCCTCATGCACTATCCGTCGAGGGGACGCTCGCGGGAACGCCACACGCTGTGCATCTCGAGCCAGGCAGGCTGCGCCGTCGGCTGTCCGTTCTGTGCGACCGGCGAGCTCGGCTTCGGGCGCGATCTGGACGTGGCCGAGATCGTCGATCAGGTCCGCTTCGCATCACGTCGGCTGATCGCCACGGGCCGCCGCCTGACGAACATCGTGTTCATGGGGATGGGCGAACCGCTCCTTAACCTGGATCGGGTCCTGGCCGCCATCGAGGCGCTCAATGATCCCGACCGGTTCGGACTCGGGGCGCGGCACATCACGGTCTCGACCTCGGGCGTCGTTCCGGGGATCCGGCGGCTGACCGCGCTCGGACCGCAATTCACCCTCGCCGTGTCACTGCATGCCGCGCGCGATCCGCTGCGTGATGTGCTGGTCCCGCTCAACCGGCGCTGGCCGGTCGGCGAGGTCGTCGCCGCAGCCCGCGATCACGCGAAGGTGACCGGGCGACGGGTGAGCTACGAAGTCACGATGATCGGTGGCATCAACGACACCGAGGTCGACGCCCAGGCGATGGTCGACCTGTTACGTGGTGACCATGCCCACGTCAATCTCATCCCGATGAACCCGGTCGCCCACACGCCCTGGCAGGCCAGTCCGATGCCGGTCATCGAACGGTTCGCGGCGACGCTTCGCGCGGCCTCGATCGAGACGACGATCCGCCGGAATCGGGGCCAGGAGGTGGGTGCGGCCTGTGGTCAGCTGGCCGCCGAGCGGGCCGGTGAACCTCCGGCTCCAGCGGTCGCTCGGCGTCGGGCGCGGCTGGTCGCCGAGAGTGCCGCCGCGTTGCACGGCGAGCGAAGTCAGCAACCGGCGCCGCTCGGGGCGGGGGGCTGATCGTGTCAGAAGGACGGGCCCGGGTGGCCGCGAGCATCCTCGACGCCGACTTGTCGAACCTCGCTCATGCGGTTCGGCGGGTCGAGCGGGCTGGCGCCAACCGGATCCATCTCGACGTCATGGACGCACATTTCGTCCCGAACCTGACATTCGGGGCGCGCACGATCGAGGCCGTCCGACGTCGGACCGAGCTGCCGCTCGATGCGCATCTGATGGTCGCTGAACCGGGTCGCTTCCTCGACGATTATCTCGAGGCGGGTTGTGATTCGATCACGATCCACGTCGAGATCGACGAAGCCATCGAACCGACGCTGCAACGGATCCGGGCTGCCGGTCGCGCGGCCGGCCTGTCGCTCAAGCCGGCGACACCGCTGTCCGCCCTGGAGCCCTATCGCGAACTGCTTGACATCGTGATGGTCATGACCGTCGAGCCGGGGTTCGGGGGCCAGACGTTCATGCGCGACGTCGCGGCCGACAAGATCCTGGCTGCGCGTGACCTCTTGCGCCACAAGGCGTACGGCGGCGAGGTGCATGTCGACGGCGGGATCAACCGCGAGACGGCCGAGTTCGCGGGTGGCCTGGGTGTGGACATCCTGGTCGTCGGGTCGGCCTTGTTCAAGAAGGGCCGGGACATGGGTCGCGAGATCCGGCTCATCCGGGCACTGGCCGACGAGGGGTATCAATACAGCCTCAATGATGGCGTGCCGCCGATCCCACGAGACCGGATGGTCAGCTTCGGTTCACTCCCGAAGGTCTTCGCCGTCCGGCTCCGGGATGAGATCGAAGCGGGCGGGATCCCGGTCGTCATGCTCCGCGGAGATGGCCAGATCAATCCGGACGGCATCCGCGATTACGACCTCCTCGTGCCGGCGTCGGCGGAGGGACTGGTGACCGAACGACACGCTGCGTCCAGGGAGGCCCGACTCCGTGAGGCCGCCGAGTGGCGGGAGGCGTTCATCGCCGAGCATGGGCTGATCCGGCCGTCCGACGGGCCGTGAGGGCGCTCCTGCAGCGAGTGACCCGGGCCGACGTGCAGGTCGATGGTCGGTCGGTCGGCCGGATCGGGGCCGGACTGGTCGTGTTCCTTGGCGTGGGCCACGACGATTCGGAACCGGTCGCGGAGGTTCTCGCTCGCAAGGTGGCCGGGTCGCGGATCCTCCGGGATCCGTCGGGTCGGGCCGATCGGTCCGTTCTCGAGACCGAAGGGGCGGTGCTGGTCGTTTCCCAGTTCACGTTGTACGCCGACACCCGGCGGGGTCGACGGCCCGGGTTCACCGGCGCCGCAGAGCCGGTGCTGGCGGAACGATGCTACCGACGCTTCGTGGACGCGCTGGAACACCTCGGGCTGACCGTCGCGACCGGGCGGTTCGGCGCCGAGATGACGGTCGAGGTGATCAACGACGGCCCGTTCACGATCTGGCTGGATACCGCTGAGGCGTCGCCATCCATGGCCGATCCGAGATCCCCGGGGCGAGCGACCTAGCGGGATGCCTTGAGCATCGTGCGCCGGCAGCGCGTGCAGACGAGCGCCTTGGTCGGGCGACCCTTCTGCTCGATGACGAGAGGCTGAAGATTCGGTTTCATGCGGCGGTGGGCTCGAACGCGGTTCATCCCAGATGACTGGGGATTGAAGCCGCCCATCGACACCTTGCCGCAGATCGCGCAGGAGCGGGCCATGCGTGGTCCTCTGGAGGTCGGGATGGAAGGTGCGAACCCAGGGAAGGGTCCGAACGGAGCGGTAGAATAGCACACGGCCCTCGACGACCGTGTCCGGAGGACGCCTGACCCATCCCGCCAGGAGGACCCCCCGCGCGTGTCGACCCGACCGAAACCCGGACATTCGATGGCGACCCGCCAGGCGGTCGTCGACCTCGTGCGGATGGCGACGCTCGGATCGTACGGTGTCACCGGCTTTGCCGGTTCGACGGGCGGTCGCGTCCTTGCGGCGCTTGGCCTGACCCAACCCGGGATCCAGGTCCATCTCGGGACGGTCGTCGATGTCGAGCTCGACATTCTCGTTGCGCCCGGCGTCCCGATCGCCGAAGTCGCCCGCCAGGTCGATTCCGCGGTTCGGTACAGCCTGCAACAGGGGCTCGGTCGCGACGTGCGACGTCTCACCATCCATGTCAACGGCCTGCGAGCCGGTTCTGGTGGGCAGCCGCCTGCCATCGGACGGGTCCCGCGAACGGGGATCGGACCCGACGACC
Organism: uncultured Chloroflexia bacterium; assembly: GCA_963720715.1. GTDB lineage: Bacteria > Chloroflexota > Limnocylindria > Limnocylindrales > CSP1-4 > SPCO01. The sequence continues at coordinate 104,654 of CAVRGM010000008.1, read as the reverse complement.
TGGCTGACAGCGGGACGGACGTCGCCTGATGGCGCGACGTGCCTGTGACGGCGACGGACTGCTGACCGCGTTCCGCGCAGCAGTCGCCAACCTGGAAGCCCATGTCGATGAGATCAACGCCCTCAATGTCTATCCCGTCCCCGACGGCGACACCGGGTCGAACATGCTGGCAACGGTCAAGGCCGCATTGGACGCGGCAGAGGCGGTGGCCGGCCAACCTGCTGAACGGATCGCTGCGGCCATCAGCTTCGGAGCCTTGATGGGCGCGCGCGGCAACTCCGGGGTCATCACCAGCCAGATCTTCCGGGGCATGGCCGAGGGACTGGACGGCAAGCGCCGGTTCAACGGGCTGGACCTGGCTCACGCGCTGGCGACCGGCTCGAGTGCGGCCTATGGCGCTGTGGCTCGACCGGTCGAAGGCACGATCCTGACGGTCATCCGCGAATCCGCCGCCGCCGCCGTCGCTGCGGCCGAACACGACGGCGACATCGAGACCGTGTTGACCGCTACCGTCGACGCGGCCGAACACTCGGTCGCCCGGACCCCCGACCTGCTGGCCATCCTGCGTGAGGCCGGGGTGGTCGACTCGGGCGGACAAGGTCTGTACCGCCTGTTCCAGGGCGCGCTGCTCGACCTGGTCGGCAAGGGCGCGCCGGGCGCGGCCCGAGACCGGGCGAAGGCCGGCACCGGGGTCAGGCCATCGACCCTCGTCGCCCATGCGGACGAGGGTTTCGGGTACGAGACGATGTTCCTGGTGCGACCGGTCGGTGCCGCAGGCCTCGACGTCGATGCCATCCGCGATCATCTCGAATCGATCGGCGAATCGGTCCTCGTCGCCGGCGACCAGCGAGCCCTCAAGATCCACGTCCACAACGAGCGTCCGGATGCCGTCCTGGGCTACGCCCTGACCCTCGGCACCCTGAGCGCCATCAGCGTGGAAAACCTCGACAACCAGGCGCGTGACGTGCGAGAGACGCGAGCCGCGGCGTTCGCCGGTCCGATGCCAGCGGTCCCGTCGGCCGGCGGCTCGCCGGATGGCGCCGCGACCGCCGACCGTCCGGCCCTGGCAGTCGTCGCGGTGGTGGCGGGCGACGGGCTCGTCGCCATCTTCCGCGATTTCGGCGTGTCGGCCGTGGTTGGCGGAGGACAGTCGGCGAACCCGAGCGCCGGCGAACTCGTGGCGGCGATCGAGTCGGTCGACGCTGACGAAGTCGTGATCCTGCCCAACAACCCGAACGTCGTCCTCGCTGCTCGCCAGGCGGGCGCCCTGACCGAACGGACGGTGACCGTCATCCCGACTCGCAACGCCGCCGAGGGATTCGCCGCATTGCTGGCCCTCGATCCAACTCTCGACGGGGCCGCGAACGCCGGACCGATGACGACGGCCGGCCGCGGCATCCAGACTCTGGTCGTCACGGAGGCCGTCAGGTCCGTGACCATCGACGGTCGGAAGGTCCGGCGCGGTCAGACGATCGTCCTCGATCCCGATGACGGTCTGGTCGCGGCGGGCGGTGACCGGGACAAGGCGGTCCTCGCCGCGGTCGCCGCGCTGACGCCCGGCTTCGAGCTTCTGACCGTGTTCTACGGGGATGGCGCAGACCTGGCCGAAGCGGAGGCCACTGCCCGTCGGATCGGGTCGGCGACGCCGGGTGTCGAGACCGAAGTGCGTCACGGTGGGCAGCCGTTCTACCGGTATCTGATCGCAGCCGAGTAGGCGTGGCCAAGCCTGCCCGTCCGGCTCCACCCCCGACCGACCCGGTCGAGCTCTTGTCGACCCCCCTTGCAGCGTCGGGCCTCGCGGCTGCGGCCACCCTGCGGCGAGCCGGGATCAGGCTCGACTTCTACACCGTTCGGGACCTGCTCTTCCATCTCCCACGGCGGTACGACGACCTGCGTGAGATGCGGACGATCGCCGAACTCATCTGGGCCACGGACGGTGTCGTCGTCTCAGCGAGAGGACGGGTGGCGGAGGTCCGGGTCGAGCCGGGGTTCAGGGGTCGGACCCAGCGGACGATCGCCAGGCTCGAGGATGCGACCGGATCCATCGACGCGACCTGGTTCGGCCGACGCTTCATCGAACGGCGGCTGCGCGTCGGCGGAGAGCTCGTCGTATCCGGCAAGGTCAAGCATTTCGGGCGGCGGGTGACCCTCGACAACCCGGAGTTCCAGGCGATCGACGGGGACACGGAGCTCCTCCACGCCGGACGGATCGTTCCGGTCTATCGGCTGACCGCCGGCCTGACATCGGCCCGCCTGCGGAGCGCCATCCGCGAGGCGCTGGACAAGGCCGGTGACGCGTACCCCGAATACCTGCCCGCCGACATCATCGCCATGGAACGGCTCGCTCCCATCGCCCGGGCGATCGAGGAGGCGCACTACCCGGACAGCTTCGAGGGTCGGGACGCGGCGCTGCGCAGGTTGGCGTTCGACGAGCTCCTGGCGCTCCAGATCGGGATGGTCGCCCGACGACGACAGCGAAGTCGGGACGCGGCGGAGCGGCTGACCGCCACGGACGCCGACGATGGGTCCATCCGCGGCGCGCTGACCGAAGCCCTGGGCCGGCAGCTCGGTCGGGCGATCGCGCTGACGCCCGACCAGGACGTTGCGATGGGCGCGATCCGGGACGACCTCGACCGGCCGACCCCGATGTTGCGGCTCCTCCAGGGGGACGTCGGCTCGGGCAAGACTGCGGTCGCCGCATATGCCCTGGCGGTCACGGCCGGGACCGGCCGCCAGGGGGCCCTCCTGGCGCCGACGGACCTGCTGGCACGGCAGCATCTCGAGACCATCGGCGGCCTGCTGGACGGGCTCGGGATGGGCGTCACCCTGCTGACCGGTTCTCTGCGCGCGGAGGCCAGGACGAAGGCGCTGCAAGCGATCGCCTCGGGTGAGGCCCGGGTCGTCGTCGGGACCCACGCCCTCATCTCGGAAGCGGTGACCTTCGCCGATCTGGGAACCGTCGTCATCGACGAACAGCACCGCTTCGGGGTCGATCAACGCGGCGCGCTCGAGGCCAAGGCCGACGGACGTTCGCCACACGTCCTGCTGATGACCGCGACGCCGATCCCGAGGACGCTCGGCCAGGTCCTGTACGCAGATCTCGACGTCTCGGACCTCCGCAGCCCGCCGGCCGGTCGGGTCCAGATCAGGACCGGGATCCGCCGTCCGACCGAACTGGACGGGACGTGGCTGAAGGTTCGCGAGGAGGCGGCCCTCGGCCATCGGACGTTCGTGGTCGTGCCGCTCATCGACGACCGGGGTGAAGAGGGCGACGGCTCCATCGCGGCCGAGAGTGAGGCAGTCCGCCTGGCCTCGATCCTCGACCCGCTCAGAGTCGGGTTGGTGCATGGCCGACTCAAGGCCGCGGAGCGCGATGCCGAGATGCGTCGCTTCCGGGACGGCGACCTCGATGTGCTGGTGGGGACGACGGTCGTGGAAGTCGGGGTCGACGTGCCCTCGGCGACCATGATGGTCATCGAAGGCGCCGAGCGCTTCGGGTTGGCCCAACTCCACCAGCTCCGGGGTCGGGTCGGCCGCGCCTCCATCGAGTCGTTCTGCGTGCTCGTTTCCGATTCGACCGATGAACTCGCCCAGGCCAGGCTCAAGGCGGTCGCCGAGATGCATGACGGGTTCGAGCTGGCGGAACGCGACTTCGAACTCCGGCGCGAAGGTGACGTCCTGGGCCTGGCCCAGAGCGGTTTCCCGCGGTTGCGCGTGGCATCCCTCCAGGTCCCCGAACATCGCGAGTTGGCCGTTCGGGCGCGCACCCACGCCGAGGCGATGATCGACGCCGATGGGCGGATGACGCCGCGGCACCCGGCGCTCGCGAACGAACTCGAGGCGGGCTGGCTGCGTCGGGTGGCGGCCGCTGACCCGACCAGCGTCACGTGAGGCACGCGTGAGCGACCGGGATGCCGGCCGGGTCATCGCCGGGACTGCGAGGGGGATCGGCCTCCAGGCGCCCGGGCCGGGTACCCGACCCATGGGCGACCGGGTCAAGCAGACCCTGTTCGCGATCCTTGAGCCGGACCTGGCGGGTGCCGTCGTGCTGGACCTGTTCGCCGGCTCCGGGGCCGCCGGGCTGGAGGCACTGTCGCGCGGCGCGGCCCGAGTCGTCTTCGTCGACGATGACCGCCGGGCGACAGCGACGATCACCGCCAACCTTGGCCGCACCCACCTGGCCGGAGAGCATGCGACCGTCGTCCTCGGTGACGCGAACGATTGGTTGCGCGGGCCTCGGCCGGCTGAGCTCGGACCGTTTGGCGTCGTCATCGCCGATCCGCCGTATGCCGCCTTCGAGCTGCTGATCGTCACACTCGTGGCGGTCGAGCCGTACCTCGCCCCTGGTGCTCGCGTCGTGGCCAAGCATTTCTGGCGTGACCGACCGCCGGCCGTCGTCGGGCTGCTAGCATCCGAGCGGGAGCGCCGGTTCGGCGAGACGACGCTGACGTTCTACCGTCGCCAGGAGGGTCGATGAACACGGTCGCCGTCTATCCCGGGTCGTTCGACCCGATCACCAATGGACACCTCGACATCGTGGCTCGGGCAGCGTCCGTCTTCGATACGGTCATCATCGGCGTCCTCGAAAACCCGAAGAAGACGCCCTGGCTCCCGATCGAGGAGCGCATCCGGGTCATCCGCGCCGCGCTATTGGAAACGGCCGGACCGCTGCTCGAACAGGTCGAGGTCATCGCGTTCGATGGGCTCACCGTCGACCTCTGCCGAGACCGGGGCGCGAACGCGATCGTTCGGGGCCTGCGCGCGATCAGCGACTTCGAGACGGAGATGCAGCTCGCCCACAACAACCGGGTCCTGGCACCGGAGGTGGACACCGTCTTCTTCATGACCTCGGTCGGGAACGGATATGTCAGCTCGAGCCTGGTCAGGGAGATCGCGGGCTTCGGCGGGGACGTCTCCACCATGGTCCCGCCGGCAGCGCTCCAGGCGATCGTCGCCGCATCGCGGACCGGCTGAGGTCAAGTCACGCGTGCCATACTGACGGTCAGCCTGGAAGACCGAGCCTCGCCAGCCTGGAGGGCACTCCGATCGACATCATCTTTCTCGTCGAGCGACTCGAATCCCTCATCGCCAATGGCAAGAAACTGCCGCTCACGACGAACGTCGTGGTCGACCAGAATGCGGCGCTCGGCCTGATCGATGAGTTGCGGGTCGCCGTACCCGAGGAGGTTCGGGCCGCCAAGCGGATCAACGCCGAGGGCGAACGGATCATCGAAAAGGCTCAGGAAGAAGCCGAGCGGATCGTGGCTCGCGCCCAGGAACAGGCCGCCTTCCTGATCGATGAGCGGGGACTCACGCAGGCGGCGGAAGTGCAGAGCCAGGCGATCATCGCCGATGCGCGCGACACCGCGGAGCAGATCCGAGGCGGCGCCGATGAATATGCCGTGGGTGTACTGGTCGGGCTGGAGGGCGACGTCCGGAAGACCCTGCAGAGCATCGAGAAGGGGATCGCCATGCTCGATGAACGGAGAGCATCGGTCGAACTGCCTGCCGCTGGCTCCGTGACCGAGGAGGGCTCGTGGGAGGATGAGGCGGCGGCACCGCCCCCTGGATCGCGGTGACCGGCGCTCGCGCCGGGGAGCATCCGTTCGTCTGGAACGTCACCGGGTTGCTGACCGACGCTCCGGGCTCGGACCGGTCAGAGATCATCGAGGGCGCGGCCATCGATGTCGGTCCGGATCTCCGTCTGGCCGGGCCGATCGGTGGTCGAGTTCGCTTGTCGCGGACGAATCGAGGCATCCTGGCCCAGGCGAACCTGCACACGTCGCTGGCCCTCGAATGCAGTCGTTGCCTGCGAGATGTCGTCTACCCGGTCGAGGTCGCGATCGAGGAGGAGGCCCTGCCGTCGATCGATATCGCGACCGGTCGGCCCGTGTCCGACGACGAGCCCGATGTCGCCCGGTTGACCGATCACCACGAGGTCGATCTCGAGACCGCGGTACGCGAGGCGATCCAGTTGGCCGAGCCGATCGCGCCGGTCTGCCGGCCGGATTGCCCCGGCCTGTGCATCGTCTGCGGCGGCCGGCTCGATGATGGCCCGCACGACCATCCCGATGACGACATCGACCCACGCCTCGCGGCGTTGCGGGAGTTCCGGGCCGAGGGCGGCTGACAGGAAGGACCGATTCGCGGTAGACTCCGCCGTCGGTCCGACTGGCCTGTTCCCGGCAGGTGGACCGTCCTCCGAGACCCAGCCAGCGCATCGCGTCTCGCGATGATCCGAAGGAGCCCGCGATCCCATGGGAGTCCCCAAGCGACGCGTCTCGCATGCCCGTCAGGGTGAGCGGCGTGCCCACCTCGCCATCAGCTTGCCGACGCTCGAAGAGTGTTCGCACTGCCACGAGATGAAGTTGCCGCATCACGTCTGTCCCAACTGCGGCTATTACCAGGGCCGCCTCGCCGTCGAGCTCAAGCCAGCCAGCGACGACGCCGCGCGCTGACGCGGTGACCCAGCCCGACGGACCGGCGACGGTCGACCGGATCCACGGGGTCGGCGTCCGCATCGCGGTCGACGCGATGGGCGGTGACCACGGGCCGACGGCGATCGTGCCGGGCGCGCTGGATCACGCCCGAGCCTTCCCCGAGGACCAGGTGATCCTGGTCGGCGACGAGACGCAGATCCGGTCGATCGCGGGCGCCTTGCCACCCAACGTCTCGATCGTGGTCGCGGATACGGTCGTCGGGATGGATGAGCACCCCGCGCTGGCCCTCAGGGAGAAGAAGGGATCGTCCATCCTCGTGGCCATGGACCTGGTCCGGCACCACGAGGCGGATGCCGTCGTGACGGCCGGCCATACCGGCGCTGGCATGGCCGCCGCGGTCCTGCGCCTGGGTCGCCTTCCCGGTGTCGATCGGCCGGCCCTGGCCGTCCAGATGGTCACCGCCACCGGTCCCATCGTCCTGCTCGATATCGGCGCCAATCCGGACTCGACCCCCGACAACCTGGTCCAGTACGCGAAGATGGGCGCCATCTTCGCCGAGCGCGTGCTGGGCGTCACCCGGCCGCGAGTCGCGCTCCTGTCGATCGGTGAGGAGAAGGGCAAGGGCGACGCCCGGATCCAACGCGCCACGGAACTGCTCGATGGAACGGAGCTCGATTTCCGGGGCAACGTCGAGGGCAAGGACCTGACCACGCATCTGGCCGACGTCGTGGTCTGCGACGCGGTCCTCGGCAATGTCGTCATCAAGTTCTTCGAGGGGCTGTCGACCTTCATCTTCGACCTGTGGCGGGCGGAGTTCCGAGGGTCGCTCCGGGGCCGGCTGGCTTACCTGCTGATGCGCCCCGGGATCGGCCGGATCCGGCACACGTTCGACTACGAGCGGGTGGGCGGGTCTCCGCTCCTCGGGGTCAAAGGCTCGGTGATCATCACCCACGGCCGGGCCGGGCGCCGGATGGTCGCCTACGCCGTCGACGTCGCTGCCACGACCGCCCGGACGCAGGTCCCGAGCCTCATCGCCGAGGCCCTCCGGGATCAGGCCGCGGTCCAGACGGAGGCGGCCACCTGATGGACCGCGAAGTGACGGTCGGCCCCAGGGTCATCGCCGAACTCGTCCGATCGGCAGCGCTGGAAGTCCCCGGTGTCTCCCGGGTCGGTCGCGGCGGCCCGGCCTGGCGTCGCCTTCTGGGCGGCCGGGCGGTCGGCGTCCGGATCCACGAAGACCGGGTCGTGGTCCGGATCTGGGTCGTCGCCCGGCCCGGTCGATCGCTGGCGACCCTTGGGGCGGAGGTCAGGTCGGCGGTCACCGCGACGATCGAGCGGCTGCTTGGGCTCGAACTCGAGATGGTCACCGTCCTGGTCGATGGCGTCGGGGCCTGACCGGGTCCGCGGCCGGCGGACCGGTCGCCGGCTCGCGCTCGCGGCCGTGTTCGAGGCCGACTTCGGGCAGCGCACGCCACAGGCAGTGCTGGAACGGCACCTGGCCGAGACCGAGCGTGATGAAGCGGCGGCGTCGCTGGCCCGTGAATTGGTCGACGCCGTCACGTCGCACCGGGATGCGATCGACGCCGAGATCACGCGTCGAGCGCCGCGATATCCGGTGACCGGTCTGGCCCGCATGGACCGCGCCCTGCTCCGTTGCGCCATATCCGAGGTGCTACACTCGGCCACGCCGGCCCGGGTGGCCATCGCCGAGTGGGTCGAGCTGGCACGCACCTACAGTGGAGAACCGATGCGACGCCTGATGAATGGCGTCCTTGGGAACATCGCAGCGGAGCCCAGCGGCACCCGGCCGACGGCACCAGCACCCAACTCCGAGGAGGGAGTCAGTGGCAACAACGTACGAGCGCCTCAAGAAGATCGTGGTCGAGCAACTCGGCGCGGACGAGGATGAGGTCAAGCCGGAGGCATCGTTCGTCGACGACCTCAACGCCGACTCTCTCGACCTGGTCGAGCTCATCATGAGCCTCGAAGAGGAGTTCGGGACGGAGATCTCGGACGAGGACGCGGAGAAGATCCGGACCGTCCAGGACGCCGTCGACTACATCGACGAGCGATCGTCCTAGCGTCCCCCACGACCGTCGCTCCGGACCTCGACGGCGTGCGTCCCGCCGAGGCCCTCGCCACACGGATCGGCCTACCGGTCGGCGACCTCGACCTGTTGGAGCAGGCGCTCGTCCATTCCAGCTGGCATCACGAGCATCGTGACGTCGCGGCCGGCCACAACGAACGACTCGAATTCCTGGGCGACGCCGTGATCACCCTGGCCATCTCTCGGGCCCTCTATGTCCGCCATCCGCTGGACGACGAAGGCGATCTGAGCGCACGCCGCGCGGCGATCGTGTCGGCGACCGGCCTGGCCCGGCTGGCCGCCCGGATCGACCTCGGCCGATTCCTGCTGCTCGGCGAAGGCGAGGACCTGCGCAGCGGACGACGTCGCCCGTCCCTGTTGGCCAGCACGTTCGAGGCGGTGGCCGGGGCGTTGTATCTTGACGCCGGGTTCGAAGTCGTCCGCGATTGGGTGGTGGCCCTGGCGGATCCCGAATTGTCGGCCGAGGCCGCGGTCGGCGCCCTCAAGAGCCCCAAGAGTCGCCTCCAGGAACACACCCAGCGGCAGACGGGCAGTCGACCGACGTATCGGCTCCTGGACGCGTCCGGACCGGATCACGAACGATCGTTCCGGATCGAGGTCTGGGTCGGTGACCAGATGCTGGGCGTCGGGGAAGGCCCGTCACGGCGGGCCGCCGAGACGGCTGCCGCGGCACAGGCGATCGAGGAGCTGCACATGGCGGCCGGTGCCCCGCCCGACGATCCGGCGGCCGAACCATGACCGTCGAGCCTGGAGCCGAGCCGCGCCTCCTCGCGCTTCGTGTGCATGGATTTAAATCATTCGCGGAGCGAACCACCGTCGAATTCGGGCCCGGCATCAGTGCCGTCGTCGGACCGAACGGGTCGGGCAAGAGCAATCTGGCCGACGCGCTGCGCTGGGCACTCGGAGAACAGGGTCGAGCCCTCCGGTCGCGCAAGTCGGAGGACGTCATCTGGGCCGGGTCGGAGAAGCGCGCCGCGCAGGGGATGGCCGACGTGACCCTGGTGCTCGACAACGCCGACGGCCTGTTGCCGGTCGACTTCGGGGTCCTCGAGCTCGGCCGCCGACTGTATCGCTCGGGCGAGAACGACTACCTGCTGAACAAGAGCCGGATCCGGTTGCGCGACCTGGTCGACCTCCTCGACGCCGCCCATCTCGCCGACAACGCATTCCTGTTCATCGGCCAGGGCATGGTCGACCAGGCCCTGGCGCTGCGACCCGAGGAGCGCCGGCCGCTCTTCGAGGAGGTCGCCGGGGTACGCCGCCACGAGCGGCGACGGCGGAAGGCCGAGACGCAGCTAGCGGAATCGGAGTCGAACCTCGCCCGCGTCGAAGACATCCTCGGTGAGTTGCGCCCGCAGGCTCGGCGTCTGGCAGCTCAGGCGGAGCAGCAGACGTCGCGTGAATTGACCGCCGAAGAGCTGATCTCAGGGTTGTTCTCGACGCTGCACGCTCGGTGGCACGATGCGTCTCGCCGCCTCGAGGACGCGGTCGGACGCCGTGACGAGACGGCCCGTCACGTCGATCGGGAGATGCAGGCCGTCCTGGCCGCCGAGGCCGCGCTGGCGTCCCTGGCGGCCGAGCTGGCGGACCGGAGCGAAACGGAGCGCGCCGTGCGAACGGCCTACGAGACCAGCCGGGCGTCGGCCACCGCCACCCGGTTGCGCGACGCTCGCCTGGCATCGGATCTCGACGCGGTCGGGCGGGACCGGGCACGCCTGGCCGATGAAGCGGCCGCGGCGGAAGCGCAGCGCGCGCTCGCCGGTCGCGCGTTGGCCGTCCCCACGCCACCCCGGGACGTCGCGCTCGAAGGTGCGCTGGGCGCCGCGGAACGGGAGCTCGCCGAGGCCCTGGCCGAACTGGAGGCGCTCCGTAGTTCACAGCGAGCGCAGGGTGAGCAGATGGCCGCATTGCGCCGTGCCGCGGCGGTCGATGCCGCGGAGCGAGAAGTCGCTCGCCGGCAGCTGATCGAGGCCGAGCAACGCGCCACGGAGGCAAGCGTCGAGGCAAAGGCGGCCGACCTGCGTCGAACCGACCTGGAAGCCGAGGCCACGACCGCGTCGCTCGCGCTGGAGACGGTCATCGCGGCAGAACGAGCGGCGATCGCCCAGCGCCAGGTCGCCGTGGAGGCCGCTGACCGTGCGGAGGCTGAGCGAGTCGCGGCGCAGCAGCGGTCATCCGCCGCGACCGCGACCGTGACCGCGGTGCGCACTCGCCTCGATCTGCTGGACGCGCGGTTGGCCGATGAGGAGCGACGCGGGATCGCCCGGGCGGCGCGCCGTCTCGGTGGGCGGCGATTGGACGAGGATCTGGTCATCGATCCCGCGCTTCGTGGCGCCGTAGAGGCCGCGTTGGCCGAGACGACCCGTGCCTATCTCGTCAACGCTGCTGACGTCGCAGCCCTGGCCGATGAGCGTGGTGTCCTCGTGATCCGGGAGCAGACTGGTCGCCCGAACATCCCGGACGATGCTCGTACCGGTCGATTCCGTGAGCGCGTGGAGGCGGCGGGCGGCGGGCCGCTTGACACGGCGATCCGGGGCGACGGCATCGGTGTCGTGCGCCGCTTGCTCGCCCGCGCGGCCTGGCTGCCGGACCTCGCTGATTGTCTGGCCATCCAGGCCGACCTGCCACCTGGCTGGGTGGTCATCCCGCGTGACGGATCAGCCGTGGTGACCGAGTTCGCGGTGCTGATCGGCGCCGGCGAATCCGTGCTCGAACGTCGATCGGAGGCCGCTCGTCTGCGCGCCGAGGTCGAGGGCCACGAGGTCGACCTCCAGCGACTGCAGGCGGAGGAGGAGCAGCTCAGCACGAGGGCGCGTGAAGCGGCCCAGGCAGTCGCTGCCGGTCGCGCCGCCGAGAACGAAGCGACGGGTCAGCGGCGGGCTGCCGAGGCGGCGGAGCGACAGGTGGCCCGGCGACTTGAGGCCGCGGTCCGCGAGGCTGCCTGGCATGCGGCGCAGACGGAGCGGTTGCAGACCGAGCTCGAGCGCGCTCGTCAGGTGGCGCCGGCCGATCCTCCCGCGTCGCGAGACGACCCCTCGGTCGGGCCTGAGGATGCCGCGGCGCAGGCCGTCTGGGAGCGACGAGCGACCGAGCTGCGCGAGCGGCGCGACCGCCTCGCCTCGGATGCGACCCGGCTTGGACTCGTCCGGCGCGAGGCGGAGGATCGCCGGGCCAGCGCCCAGGCATCGATCCGACTCGCCGAGGAGCGGATCGACCGAGCCGAGACCGACGTCGCTCGGCTGCAGGACCGTGAGCGGGCGCTTCTCGCCGAGCGCGACGGCCTGCAGGTCGAACTGGCCGCCATCGAGGCGACGGAGGCGGCCGGCAGGCAACGGCTCAGCGAACTCGAGGCGGCCGGGCTCGCCGATCGCCAGCGGACGAACGACGCGGAACACGAAGCGATCGCTGCCCGTGAGCGGTTGCGTACCGTGGACGCAAGGCATCGTCAAGCCGATCACGACGCCATCGAGGCGCGCCTGGGCCTTGACGCTCTCCACGAGACGATGGTCGCCGAGCTGGCCGGTCTGGGCGACCTGGCCGTGACCCGGTTGCGCCGCCTCGTCGGGCTGGATGCTGGAACGGGAGACGATGGCGTCGACGACGCGGTCGCAGCACTGGAGGCGGCGGTCGCTGGAGCGAGTTCGGCCTGGGCGCTCGAACCGCCGGTCGACCCGGCCCCGAGCGCGGCTCGGCTGGCTCACCTGCGACGGCGCTTCCATGAGCTCGGCGCGGTCAACCCGTATGCCGTGGCAGAGTACGCGGCCGTCAAGGAGCGTCTCGACCTGCTCGAGACGCAGGCACATGACCTGACGACCGCGATCGCCCGGACCCGCCAGCTCATCGTCGATCTCGATGTGATGATCGCGGATCGCTTCCGAACCACGTTCGAAGCGCTGGAACTCGCCTTCGCTCGACGCTTCGAACAGCTCTTCGGGGGCGGTTTCGCCAGGCTGTCGTTGACCGATCCGGCCGACCTGGGCGCGACCGGCATCGAGATCGTGGCCCGCCCGCCGGGCAAGAAGGCGCAGGCCCTCGCCATGCTGTCGGGCGGCGAGCGGGCGCTGACTGCGGTCGCTCTGCTATTCGCGATGCTCGAGGTCCGACCCGTCCCGTTCTGTGTCCTCGACGAGGTCGATGCGGCCCTCGACGAGGCCAACATCGGCCGGTTCGCGGACGCCCTTCGGGGCCTGGCCGATCGAACCCAGTTCATCGTCATCACCCACAATCGGGGCACGATCGAGGCGGCCGACGCCCTGTATGGGGTGACCGTCGGCGACGACTCGGTCAGTCGGGTCATCAGCCTCAGGCTTGACGAGGCGCAGGCGATCGCGGCTCGGGATGCGGGCCAGGTCGTGGCCGCACCGGCAGCCGGCTGATGCCGTTCTGGCGACGCGGGCGGGAGCTGGATCCCGAGGTAGGGTCGCCCGACACGTCAGGGTCAGCCGCCGATCTGGAGCCTGACGCGGTCGGGTCGTCGGACCGATCCGACTCGCCCACAGACCTGGAGCCGGAGGCGGCCGACTTCCTCGATCGGGATCAGTCGGGCAACGGCGCCGATGCCGTGACCGAGATCGGTCTTGACGCCGGACTGGCCCGGACCCGTGGCGGGTTCATGTCCAGACTTCGCGGGGCGTTGACCGCCGACGCAGACGGCGGTCCGTCGTGGGACGACGTCGAAGAAACGCTCATCGCTGGAGACGTCGGCGCCGCGCTCGCGATCGACCTGGTCGAGCGGGCCAGGCGTCGGACCGAGCCGGGCGGACCCGAGGCCGCCATCCGGATCGAGCTGGCAGCACTCCTCGTGGCACGGGACCTGGCGTGGCGGCCGGAGTCGGCGGTGCCGGGGGGTCCGGCGGTCATCCTTGTCGTCGGCGTCAACGGGACCGGCAAGACGACGTCCATCGGCAAGCTCGCCCAGCGCTACCGGACCGAGGGCCGGACGGTCATCCTGGCGGCGGCGGACACGTTCCGGGCGGCGGCCATCGACCAGCTTCGGATCTGGGCTGACCGGGCCGAGGTCCCGATCATCGCCCATGCCCCCGGGGCCGACCCAGGTGCCGTCGTGTACGACGCCCTCGATGCGGCGATCGCCCGTGGAGCCGACATGGTCATCGCCGATACGGCCGGCCGCCTTCACACTCGATCGAACCTCATGGATGAGCTGACCAAGATCCGTCGGATCATCGACAAGCGGCTGCCCGGTGCCGAACCGGACACGATCTTCGTCCTCGATGCCACCACCGGGCAGAATGGCCTCAGTCAGGCAAAGGCATTCCACGAGGCGGTCGGATTGACGGGGGTCATCCTGACCAAACTCGACTCCACCGCGAAGGGCGGGATCATCTTCGCCATCGAGGACGCGCTCAAGGTGCCGGTCCGGTTCGTCGGGGTCGGTGAGGCCGTGGACGACCTCCTGCCGTTCGATCCCGACGCCTTCGTGGCCGCTCTGTTCGACTGAGTGGGCCGGCTCAGGCGCCCGGGGGTTGCTCCTTCTCGAGTGCCACGGCGATGGCCAACGGATCGAGGTAGGGGACTTCGCCCTCGATGGTCGGCAGGCTGATCAGGTCGCGGACGGGCGAGAGCCAGAGCACGGCCGCCGCGACCAGACCGCCGAGGGGCGCGAGCCACGCCGTCGCTCGAAGGCCGATCGCTTCTGCCAATACGCCCGCCGCCAGGGTCGCCACGAGCTGGGCCAGGACCGAGGCCACGTCGAAGGTCGACGCGACCCGGCCGAGTGCCCGATCGTGGACCAGGGCCTGGCGAACCGATACGTCGCTGATGTCGTAGACGGTGATCGCCGAGTCGGCCACGAGCTGCTGGACGACCAGACAGGCGATGGCGATCACCGGCAGACCCGATGGGGCGAGCGGGATGAACGCATTCCCGACCGCGGCGAGAAGCGTCGCGCCGATCACGACCCGACCGATACCCCAGCGGCTTGTGGCCCGCGAGGCGATGACGGCACCGATGAACGACGACGCCCCACCGACACCCGCCACCACGCCCAGGACGGCCGGACTCAAGCCGAGTTCATCGAGCACGAACAGAAACCAGATCGCGCCGAAGACGCCCCACAATGCGGCGAGCGACATCTGGGCGAGCGCGAACGCCCGCAGGATGGGGTCATGCCGGACAAGCTCGATGCCGACCTTGATCTCGGCCAGCACCGGCGCCCGATCCTCGGGTCTGGGCGGTGGCGGCTCGGTCCGATGGATCGTCGCCAGGAGGAACGCCGAGACGACATAGCTCGCGGCATCGATGGCGATCGCGATGGGTGCGCTCAAGACCTGGACGAGGAAGCCACTCAGGCCGAACGCGCTGAATTCGGCAGCCGAGCCGCTCGCCGCAAGAGCGCTGTTCGCGCCAACGAGCTCATCGCGGCCCACGATCGTCGGCAGGTAGGCGTTGTCGGCCGCATCGAAGAACGTCGTCAGGATGGCCGTCAGGCCGGACACGACGAGCAGTTGTGGGAAGCTCAGGACGCCGGCGACGAACGCGACCGGGATCGTGGCCAGCAACGCGGCCCGCCCGAGGTCCGCCCAGATGAGGACCGGCCGGCGGCGGAGGCGGTCGACCCATGCGCCGGCGATGAGTGCGAACACGAACGTGGCGCCCAGATCCAGGCCGCGCAGCACGGCCACCTCGAGCGCACCGGATCCAAGGACGAGGATGGCCGCCAGGGGCAGCGCGATCCGGGTGACCAGCGAGCCGAAGATGGAGATGGTCGCGGCTGACCAGACCCGGACGAAGGCCTGGTTGTGCCAAAGCGGCCCGGCGAACGGATTGCGCACGATACCGGACGATAGTGCCCTTGGCGGGCCTGCGCTACACTGCCTAGGCTTCGGTGCGTCAGAACTCGCGCACCACCCGGCTCGACTCGCGTCCGCCCGGGCCACCACCATCCTGGAGTCCCACCCGGACCATGTTCGACAGCCTGAGCGATCGACTGCGCAAGACGCTCGGTGAGCTCACCGGCCGCGGTCGGATCAGCGAAGCCGATGTCGATGCTGCGATGCGCGACATCCGTCTCGCCCTGCTCGAGGCGGATGTCAACTTCAAGGTCGTCAAGGACTTCGTCGCACGCGTCCGCGAACGCGCGATCGGTCACGAAGTCCTTGACAGCCTGTCGGCTGGACAGCAGGTCGTCAAGATCGTCAACGATGAGCTTGTCGCGTTACTCTCGGCGGGCGATCGGACCTTCCATCTGTCGGGCAATCCGGCGGTCGTTGCGATGGTCGGACTGCAGGGCTCAGGCAAGACCACCTCCAGCGCCAAGCTCGCGCGGCACGTCGTCAAGCTCGGGCGACGTCCGCTCCTCGTCGCTGCCGATCCGTATCGCCCGGCTGCGGCGGACCAGCTCGAAACACTCGGCCGAAGCCTCGACATCCCGGTCCATCGGGCACCGGCCGGAACCCCCGTCGTCGAGATCGTCCGGGGCGGGGTCGAAGCCGCCCGACGCCAGGTCCGCGACGTCGTCATCCTCGACACCGCGGGACGGCTGTCCGTCGATGAAGCCCTGATGGCCGAGATCGCCGCCGTCAACGAGGCAGTCAGACCGATCGAGACATTGCTCGTCGTCGATGCGATGACCGGTCAGGAAGCCGTCTCCGTCGCCCAGGCGTTCGTGGCCGCCGTACCGGTCACCGGCCTGATCCTGACCAAGATCGACGGTGATGCGCGCGGCGGCGCGGCCCTGTCGATCTCCGCCGTGACCGCCGTTCCCGTCAAATTCCTCGGCACCGGCGAGAAGACCGACGCGCTCGAGGTGTTTCATCCGGACCGGCTGGCCAGTCGGATCCTCGGCATGGGCGACATCCTGACCCTTGTCGAACGTGCCCAGGAGCACGTCGACCAGAAGCAGGCTGCCAACCTCGAAGAGAAGATGCGCAAAGGTTCGTTCAGCCTGGACGACATGCTCGATTCGATGCAGCAGATGCAGAAGATGGGACCGCTCGGACAGGTCATGTCGATGATCCCGGGCATGGGCAACCTTGCCGGCGAGGCCCAGGCCGCCGTCGATCGCGGCGACCTGAAGCGGACCGAGGCGATCATCCGAGCCATGACCCGCAACGAGCGGCGTGACCCGGGCATCCTGAACAGTTCCCGCCGGCGGCGCATCGCCGCCGGATCTGGCACGACACTTCCGGACGTGAACCGTCTCGTCAAGCAATTCGGCGAGATGCAGAAACTCATGAAGCAACTCTCCGGTGGCGGCAAGCGAGCTGCCCTCGGGGCGATGATGGGTCGGCGATGAACCGACAGGAGACAAGACCGTGACTGACGAACTCGATCCACGACCGGAGGGCAACCCTCCCGGCCCGGAACCGGAGATCCCTGCGGCGACGGCGCCGGCAGACGCGGCGACGACTCGCGTCGCCACGCCTTCGGTGCCGCTCACCCCGGCCGACCGAACCCTTCCCGGGACGACCATCCACGAGGATGACGTGACCTGGGCGACACCGGAGCCGGTCGTGTCGGCAGCGGCGCCGACACGGCGCGGCGGTCGGCTGCGCTGGGCCGCTGCGATCGCCGTCGTGGCCGTGGTCCTGGCTGCGACCGTCGCGGTTGCGGCGCTGGTGACCGGTTCTTCGGCGTCCTCGGCCGTCGTCGGGTACGTCCCGGCTGACACCACCATGTACGGCGAAGTCCGCCTCGACCTGCCCGGTGACCAGCGTCAGGCCCTGGGGTCGTTCCTCCAGAAGTTCCCGGGCTTCGCCGATCAGGCCAGTCTGGACAGCAAGATCGACGAGGTGCTCGACGACCTGATCCGTGGCGCCACCGATGGGGACCAGACCTATACGACCGACATCAAGCCATGGTTCGGCGGCGAGATCGCCTATAGCGTCGGTGCGCTGCCACCGATGTCGGCACTCGATGGCGCGAGCGCGATGGGCTCGACGAGGGCCACGGTGATCGCATCCGTCACCGACGGTCCACTGGCTGAGACCTGGATCACGGCCGCGATCGACAAGGCCGGCGCGACGACGACGGTCGAGACCTACCAGGGTTCGACGATCCATGTGTTCGACAAGGTCGATGGCGTTTCGTTCGGGTACGCACTCGTCGGCGACAAAGTGGTCGTATTCGGCGACGTCGCGTCGGTCAAGGCGGCCATCGATTCCAATGGCAACAGCGGATTTGCCTCGGAACCGGGTCCCAAGGCCGCCTTCGCATCGGTCCAAGGTGACTACGTCGGCTTCAGCTACGTCGCCCTCCGGCCGCTCCTCGACTGGTCGACCGGATCGCCGGATGCCGCCGGGTCAGACGCCGGGACGGCGACCATGGCGGCCATGACCGATACGATGCGCAAACTCGTCCCTGACTGGATCGCGACCTGGGTCAGGTTCGAGAGTGACGCCCTCGTGGTCCAGGGGAGCGCTCCGAAACCCGAGCTGGCGATCGGGCCGACCCAAAATCACACATCGGCCGCGATCGATCACGTCCCCGGTGACGCCGTGTTCGCGCTGACCAGCAACGACGTCGGGGCCACGATCCAGGCAGCGCTCGATGCATACAAGTCGGACCCGAACATCGGGCCGATGCTCGACGGACTCGATCAGGCGCTGGGTCTGGTCGGTGGTGCCGAATTCGGCGTTCGGCTGGATCGGCGATGTCGCCGTGGCCGTCGAAGTCGCGGATGGCGACCCGGCCGGTGGCCTGATCATCGTCCCGACCGACGAGGCCGCTTCACAGCAACTCCTGACGACGCTCAAGACGTTCATCGCCCTCGGCGGCGGCCAGGCTGGCGTCAGCACCAGCGACGAGTCGTATCAGGGTGCGACGATCACCACGATCGACCTCAGCGGCGTAGCTGGCCTGACCGGTGGGGCCGGGCTTCCGATCGACGCTGGATCGATCCAGATCAGCTTTGCCGAGGCCGATGGGGTCGTCGTCGTCGGGTCCGGTCCGGATTTCGTGAAGTCGGTCCTCGACACGACCGACTCGACGTCCCTCGGCCACGACCAGACCTGGAGTCAGCTATCGTCCGACGCGGGGCCGAGCACGAGCACGATGTTCCTCGACATCGATGCGGTGCGTGGCCTGATCGAGGGCGCGATGACCGATGCCGGGCAAGGCGTCGGCAAGGACTACGAGACGGATATCAAGCCGTTCCTGGCTCCGTTCGAGTCGCTGTTCGCGGCCGGTTCGGTCGACGGCGACCTGACACGGTCCGACCTCATCGTCACCGTTCACTAGGACCCGGGCGCCCCAGCGCCCACCAGTTGGAGGAAGCACCAGACAGATGGCAGTCCGGATCAGACTCACGCGCGTCGGCGCGCACAAACAACCGAGTTATCGGGTCGTCGTCGCTGACGGCCGGAGCGCTCGTGACGGGCGCTCGCTCGAGACGCTCGGTCACTACAACCCGCGGACCGAACCGACCGAATTCGTGGTCGATGCCGACCGGGCCAAGGCCTGGCTCGACAAGGGTGCCCAGCCGTCCGACACGGTCGCCCGGCTTTTCCGTCAGGCGGGCATCCTGCCCGCCGCCAAGTAGGGGTCGCGACGATGGCAGCCAAGGATCTGGTCGAATACGTCGCGAAGTCCCTCGTCGATGACCCGGATGCGGTCACCGTCGAAGTCGTCGTGGAGGAGGGCGCGACGGTCATCGAGCTCCACGTCGCCGAGGACGACATGGGCAAGGTCATCGGTCGCAATGGCAGCGTCGCGAAGGCGCTTCGGACCCTGCTCAAGGTGACCGCCGCCCGGGATGGGGAGCCGGTCCAGCTCGAGATCCTCTGAACGTCGACGAACGACTCGTGGTCGCCCTCGTGCGGGGCGTCCACGGGTTGCGCGGTGCTGTCCGGGTCGAGCTGCTGACCGACCGGCCAGAGGACCGATTCACGTTCGGCGGCGTCCTGTTCCGTGAGAACGATGCGCGGCCTCTGACCATCGAGTCGGCGGAACCCGTGGCCGACGGCCCCGGTTGGCGCCTGCGCTTCCGCGAAGTCACGACCAGGGACGCCGCGGACGCGCTGCGTGGCGCCTACCTTGAGGCCGTGGTCCCGGCAGAGGGTGACCTGGCCAGGGGGAGCTACTACTGGCACGAGGTCATCGGCTGCGTCGTTCGCGGCGTCGATGGGAGCGAGCTGGGCACGGTCAAGGACATCTACCGGGTCGGAGAGACCGAGGTCTTCACCGTCGAGGGTGGCGCCTATGCCGCCTTCGATCTGCCGGCCGTCCGGGCCTTCATCCGCATCTTCGCCCCGCGCCGTGGCGAGATCGTGGTGGATGCCGAGGCGTTGGACCTGCGACCCGCGAAATCGCGCGTCATGGATCCGGACCGTCCGAAGGCCCCTCGCCGTCGGACCCGGCGATCGACCGCATCCGAGGCTCCTCCGGACGACGTGACGTCATGAGTCTCGAGATCGACGTCGTCACGCTGTTCCCGGCCATGATCGAAGGTCCACTCGCAGAGAGCATCCCGGCCCGGATCCAGGAACGCGGATTGGTCACGATCCGGACCCACGATCTGCGCGAGTGGGGGCTGGGCCGACATCGTTCGGTCGACGACGCCCCATACGGCGGGGGAGCGGGGATGATCCTTCGCCCCGAACCCGTGGCGGCCGCGCTCGACCAGCTTCGCCGACCCGATTCGCTGGTGATCCTGCTCGATCCGGTCGGTGAGGTGTTCCGTCAGGCCCGAGCCGCGGACCTCGCCACGCGCGCACACATCGTCTTCGTCTGCCCCCGCTACGAGGGTGTCGATGAGCGGATCCGGTCGCTGGTGGACCTCGAGCTGTCGATCGGCGACTACGTCCTGACCGGCGGCGAGTTGCCGGCACTCGTCGTCATCGATGCGGTGATCCGACTCCTACCCGGCGCCATCGAGGAGGCGTCCACGGCCGAGGAGTCCTTCGCCGACGGGTTGCTCGAATACCCGCAGTGGACGCGACCGGCCGTCTTCCGCGGCATGGACGTGCCGGCCGTCCTGACCTCGGGCGACCATGGGGCCGTCGCGAAGTGGCGGCACGGACAGGCTCTGGAGCGAACCCGGACCCGGCGACCGGACCTCGCGGCGGACGACTGATCCCGCCCGGGGTCGTGCTATACTCCGCCGCCGACGCCCGCCCGCTTCGTCTCCGAACCCCAATCCTGCAGCCACCGCTGCCCAGATGAGTCAGGAATCGCCCCGTGACCGTGCTCGACGAGATCGTCCAGGACCAGCTTCGAACCGACCTGCCGACCCTGGCGACCGGTGACACCGTGAAGGTGTCGGCCAAGGTCGTCGAAGGCAACAGGGAACGGATCCAGGTGTTCGAGGGCACCGTGATGCGCCTCCGTGGCGGCGGCATCACCCGATCGATCACGGTCCGACGGATCGCGTCCGGCGTCGGGGTCGAGCGGACGTTCAAGATCAACAGCCCGCGCATCGAGAAGATCGAGGTCGTCCGGCACGGCGTGGCGCGACGCGCCCAGCTGTACTTCCTGCGTGATCGCGTCGGCAAGGCCGCGACACTGCGAGAGCGACGCACGAACAGCTGATCCGCGGCCCGGGGTTGCCCGGCCACGGACCGAGTCGCGAGCCGTCGCGGTAGGCTATCGGTCGATGGCTCCGATCGTCCCGACCCTTCGCCACGAGCGCCGCCTGTGGAACGATGGGCTGACGCGGGTCGTCGGGGTCGACGAAGTCGGGGTCGCCCCGACGTGCGGCGCGGTCGTCGCGGCGGCCGTGATCATGCGCCCCGGCTGCCACCGGATCCCGGGCGTGCGCGACTCGAAGACCCTGTCGGCGGCGCAGCGCGAGCGGCTTGCGCCCCTCATCCGGGCAAGAGCCGTGGCCGTCGGCGTCGGCGCGGCGTCGGTCCGCGAGATCGACCAGCTGAATATCTACCATGCCACGCACCTCGCGATGCGACGGGCGGTCGCGCGGGTCGGCCACCACGAACACGTCCTGGTCGATGGCAACCGGATCGCCGGCTTCGAGGCACTCGTCGGCCCGTATTCAAATGTGGTCGACGGCGACGCCCGGGTCTATTCGATCGCCTGCGCATCGGTCGTGGCCAAGGTCGTGCGCGACCGGATGATGGAGCGGCTGGCCGCGCGCTACCCCGGCTATGGGTGGGAGCGGAATCAAGGGTATGCGACCCTCGAGCATCGACAGGCGATCCGACGCCTGGGTCTGACGCCGTTCCACCGGCGGTCCTTCCTGGCACTCCAACGAACGCTGGCGGGCGATCAGCTCGAACTCGACCTGCTGGCGGACCCGGCCGCATCGGCGGAGACGCATGGCCTGCTGGAGCGGGAACGCGTGCCGGTCATGGCCGACGACGCGATGCTGGACGCGTTCGATCTCGAGTCACTTGAGACCGCGCCCGCCTGACCTTCGAACCATGGCCCGGATACGCGACCGGTAAGCGCGGATCGCGATGATGCCCGCCATGGCGGACCCTCCCGACGATCCGATGCGGACAGCCGCCCAGCTGGCAGGTGATGCTGCAGAAACGCTGGTCGCCGACCGACTGACGAACGCCGGGTGGACCGTCCTGGCCCGGAACGTCCATGTCGGTCACCACGAGCTTGACCTCGTGGCGATCGACCCGGGTCCTCCGGCTGCCCTCGTGATCGTCGAGGTCCGCTGGCGTGCGGGGCGCGACTTCGGCCTGCCCGAGGAGACCGTCGATCACCGGAAACGCGCCCGGGTCCGGGCCGCGGCCTACGGTCTGATCGATGGAGGTGCCATGCCCGACGGCTCCGTCGTCCCACGCCTGCCGTTGCGGTTCGACCTCGTGGCAGTGGAGCCGGGCGGTCGGATCCGACACCATCGCCACGCGATGTGAGCGTGCCATGACGTCAGCCATGTAAGCCGATCAGGCGCCGTGGCCACCGCAATGCCGATGATTCGGCACGGACACGGCATGATCCATGCTGGCCCGCGACGACGTTCCGGCCCCGCCACGGACCCGTGCTACACTCCCGGCCGGCCCGGGTCTGCCCGAGCCACCAACGTCAACCGCCCGCGCCAGAACGGCGTGGAGCACACACGCGAACCGTTCCGACCGGGACGGTGTCGGTCCGGCCTAGCGGCCGAGCCGGCCCCCGGCGACGAGGTCCGCGGCGGATACAACCGACAGGAGGTCGCTCACCGTGCCGTCCGTTTCGATGCGGCAGCTGCTCGAGGCCGGAGTCCATTTCGGTCATCAGACGCGGCGCTGGAACCCCAAGATGAAGCCGTTCATCTTCGCCGAGCGTAATGGGATCCACATCATCGACCTGGCCCAGACCGTCCAGCATCTGGATGTGGCGCTCGCGTTCGTCCGGGAGACGGTCGCGCGCGGCGATCAGGTCCTGTTCGTGGGCACCAAGAAGCAGGCCCAGGAGCCGGTCGCCCAGGAAGCGGCGCGGGCGGACCAGCCGTACGTCAACAAGCGCTGGCTGGGCGGGATGCTCACCAACTTCGTGACCATCAAGAAGCGGATCGGCCTGCTCGAACAACTCGAGGCCCGCCAGGCGAACGGTGACTTCGAGCGGATGTCGAAGAAGGAAGCGGCCAAGCTGACCGAGGAGATGGTCAAGCTCGAAGGGACGCTGGGTGGCATGCGCAAGATGAAGCGCCTGCCCGGCGCCATCTTCATCATCGATCCGCATCGCGAGCGGATCGGCGTCACCGAGGCGAACAAGCTCGAGATCCCGGTCGTCGGGACGGGCGACACGAATGTCGATCCGGATGAGCTCGACTACATCATCCCGGCCAATGATGACGCCATCAGGGCCATCCGGTTGCTGTGCACGCTCGTTGCCGACGCGGCGATCGAAGGTGCCCGTGATCGTTCGGCACGCGGGGCATCAGAGCCGGAGCAGATGGAGGCCATGGCTGTCGCGGAGTCCGAGGAGGAAGTCCCGGGCGCGACCGATGAGCTGGTGGCGGCACTCGCGGGCGGTGCGGCCCTGTCGTTCG
This sequence comes from uncultured Chloroflexia bacterium, assembly GCA_963720715.1. Classification (GTDB taxonomy): domain Bacteria; phylum Chloroflexota; class Limnocylindria; order Limnocylindrales; family CSP1-4; genus SPCO01. The sequence goes on along the minus strand of CAVRGM010000008.1, from coordinate 81,208 downwards.
AACCGGATGCCGACGATGACGACCTGCTGCCTGGCGATCGAGCCGCTCGGGCGGAGGCGGCGATCACCGAGGCCCCGCCAGAGGCGACACCGGAAGAGATCGCAGCAGAACTTGCCCGTGAGGCGGCCGAGAAGGCTGAGGACACGGCACCCGAAGACGTCCCGGCCACGACGGCGCCGGCAGGCTGAGCCGCCTTTCGCCCTGATCGGGCGATCGACCCGAGGGACCAGGACCAAGAGCGGCAGCACGATCGGCTGCCAGGCGACAGGAGAAGGAACAGGCATGGCGGACATCTCAGCCGAACTCGTCAAGGAGTTGCGCGAACGGACCGGCGCCGGCTTCATGGACTGCAAGCGCGCCCTGACCGAGGCGGACGGCGACCTCGAGAAGGCGGCCCTCGTCCTTCGCGAACGCGGTCTTGCCGCCGCAGCCAAGAAGGCGGATCGGGACGCGAAGGAAGGCCTGGTGTCGAGCTATATCCATACCGGGGGCCGCGTCGGCGTGCTCATCGAGGTCAACTGCGAGACGGACTTCGTGGCCCGGACCGAGGAGTTCCAGAAGCTGGTCCGCGATCTCGCCGTCCAGGTCGCCGGTCTGGCGCCGATGTACGTCGACGCCGAACGCATCCCACCGGCGGATCTCGCCGCCAAGCAGGCCGAGTTGGCCGCGGATGAGGCGACGCTGAAGAAGCCCGAGAACATCCGGGCCCAGATCGTCGAGGGCCAGCTCAAGAAGTGGTACAGCCAGGTGTGCCTCTACGACCAGCCGTTCCGGGACGAGGAGCGGACGGTCCGTGAGCTGATCACCGAGAAGGTCTCGACGATCGGCGAGAACATCCGTGTCCGGCGCTTCGCTCGGTATGCGCTCGGGGAGGAGCTGTGACCGAGCCGGAGACCGGCCGCCGCCTCCACTACGGCAGGATCCTGCTGAAGCTGTCCGGTGAGGCGCTGCTCGGTGATCGGCAATATGGCGTCGATCCGGCCTTCTGTGCGTTCATCGCGCAGCAGGTCGCGGACATCCATGCGCTCGGCGTGCAGGTCGGCATCGTGGTCGGCGGCGGCAACATCTTTCGCGGCCTGGCCGCCTCGGCACGCGGCATGGATCGCGCGACGGGCGACTACATCGGCATGCTCGCGACAGTCATGAACGGCCTCGCTCTGCAGGACGCGCTGGAGCGGGCTGGCGTGCCGACCCGGGTCATGACGGCGATCGCGATGAACGAGGTCGCGGAACCGTATATCCGCCGGCGGGCGATCCGGCACCTGGAGAAGGGTCGCGTCGCGCTGTTCGTGGCGGGCACGGGCAATCCGTATTTCACCACGGACACCGCGGCGGCTCTCCGCGCCGTCGAGATCAACGCAGAGGTCCTGCTCAAGGCGACCAAGGTCGATGGCGTCTACGACAAGGACCCGATGGCGCATCCCGATGCACGGCGCTACGCTCACCTCGGCTACGGGGACCTACTGCGTGATCAGCTCAAGGTCCTCGATGCGACCGCCGTCAGCCTGTGCATGGAGAACGGCCTGCCCATCGTCGTCTTCGACCTCAATCGACCGGACAACATCACCCGAGTGGCCGCCGGCGAGCCGGTGGGCACCCTCATCTCGAGCGCCGACGGTGCTCAAGGAGGTGCCTGACATGAGCAGTGAGATCATCGCCGAGGCCGATCAGCGGATGGGTCGCGCGGTCGAGGCCATGGAGCGCGACTTTCAGGGGATCCGGACCGGCCGCGCGTCGACGGCGCTGGTCGAGCGCATCCACGTCGACTACTACGGCACCTCGACGCCGCTCAATCAGCTGGCCGGGATCAATGTCCCGGAGCCGCATCAGATCGTCATCCAACCCTGGGACCGTGGCGTCCTGGGCGCGATCGAGAAGGCGATCACCAAGAGTGACATCGGTCTGACGCCCAACGTCGACGGGACCGTCGTCCGGCTCAACATCCCGCCCCTCACCGAGGAACGTCGCAAGGACCTCGTCCGAGTCGTCCACAAACGGATGGAGGACGCCAGGGTGGAGATCCGCAACGCCCGGCGCGATGCCGCAGATACGCTCAAGAAGGAAGAGCGAGACGGTGGTGTCGGGTCCGATGACGCGCATCGTCAGCTCGACCTGCTCCAGAAGACCACCGACCGGCATATCGCCGATGTCGATCGGGTCGGTGCCGGCAAGGAGCAGGAGGTCCTCGAGGTCTAGTGGCTCGGGTCCACTCGCCGACGCCGTCCGACGCAACGCAGCGCCCGCTCCCGACCGAACGGCTCTCGGATGACCTGCCAGCCCACGTGGCCATCATCATGGACGGAAATCGGCGCTGGGCCAGGCAGCGCGAGCTGCCAGAGCTCGACGGTCATGCGGCGGGCGTCGAAGCGATCCGTGGACTGCTTCGTCACGCCGTGCGTCGGGGGGTGCCGGTCCTGACCCTGTACGCATTCAGCCGGGAGAACTGGGCTCGCTCCGAGGACGAGGTCGAGGGCCTGTTCGGCTTGCTCGAGGCGGCGATCAGGAGCGAGACTGACGAACTCCAGGCGCAGGGAGTCCGGGTCCGACTGCTTGGTCGTCTTGACGAATTGCCCGCCGCGACGCGCGCGTCGATCGACCAGGCGCTCGAAGCGACGGCCGAGGGTCGACGGCTGCTCCTGAACATCGCCTTCAACTACGCGGGTCGAACCGAGATCGTCGATGCCTGCAGGCGCCTGGTCGCCAGCGGGATCGCGGCCGAGGACATCGATGAGACGGTCATCAGCGACGCGCTCTACACGGCTGGCATGCCCGACCCGGACCTGGTCATCCGGACCGGCGGAGAACAGCGCCTGTCCAACTTCCTGATCTGGCAGTCGGCATACGCCGAGCTCTATACCTGCGACGACCTCTGGCCCGACTTCGGGCCGGTGGCGTTCGACAAGGCCCTGGCCGAGTTTGCGAGTCGCCACCGTCGGTTCGGTCGCTGACGCGGGGACCGGAGGTCGACCATGCGTGAGCGAGCGATCAGCGCTGCCGTCCTTGTGCCCGTCCTGCTCATCGTCATCGCGCTTGGCGGAGTGGTCCTGGCGGGTGCCGTGGCCGTCATCACGGTCCTGGCCGCGACGGAAGTCTTCCGGCTGTTCAGGTCGGCCGGCTACCTGACGTTCGCGGCGCTCGGGTCCGTCCTCTCACTGGTGGTCGTGCTGGATGCGGCCTTTCCGGAGGTGCTCGAGGGGAGTGGGCTCCTCCTGGTGGCGATCGGGATCGTCCTGGTCGCAGTGGCGAGTTTCACGCGAACTGACCCCCGGGACGCGCTGCAGGCCTGGATGGCGACGGTCTTCGGGGCACTCTACGTATCGCTCCTGTCCTTCCTGATCCGTATCGGCCCGGCCGCACCGGATGTGCCCGTCGGATCGGCGCTCCACGTTCTGGGAGCCGAGCGCGGCTGGATCCTGTTGCTGCTCCTGGCCGTCTGGTCATACGACACGGGAGCATTCCTCGTCGGCAAGAACTTCGGACGGACCAAGTTCCTGACCCATATCTCGCCGTCCAAGACGCTCGAAGGCCTGGCCGGTGGGGTGGCTGCCACGACCATCGTCGTCGCCCTCCTGCTCTGGGGCCTCGGACAGAACCCGCTCCACGCCGTGCTCCTCGGCCCACTCGCGGCACTCGCGGCGCAGGCCGGTGACCTGGCCGAGTCGGTCATCAAGCGAGCGGCGGGGGCCAAGGATTCGGGCACGCTCATCCCGGGCCACGGCGGGATCCTCGATCGGGTCGACTCATTCATCTTCGCCGCGCCGGTCGTGACGCTCTATGTCATCGCCCTCGTCCGCTGACCCGGGCCGGGAAGGGGACCGGCCGCGTCGCGTCGCCCTGCTGGGTTCGACCGGGTCGATCGGCCGGCAGACGATCGATGTCCTGGCCGGGCAACCGGACCGGTTCGAGGTCGTCGCGCTTGCCGCCGGGTCGAACGGTCCGGAGTTGGCCGGACAGGCCCGTCGCCTCCGCCCGGCCGCGATCGCCCTCGCGGACCGGGCAGCATCGTCGCGGCTGGATCTGCCATCCGGCACGGAACGCCTGAGCGGCGAGGATGTCCTGGTCCGCCTGGCCACGCGCGATGATGTCGATCTGGTCATCGTCGCCACCGGTGGTGTCGTCAGCCTGCGACCGGTCCTGGCAGCCCTCCAGGCCGGCAAGGTCGTCGCGACCGCCAACAAGGAAACGCTCGTCGCCGGCGGCCACCTGGTCATGCCCCTGGCCCGTCGGCTAGCCGATCGCGTCGCGTCGTCGGACCCGGCTGATCCATTCGCCAGCCCGCTTGCCTGGCTGCGACCGATCGACTCCGAGCATTCTGCCATCTGGCAGTGCCTCGTCGGCGAGTCGATGTCGGCCGTGGCGGCGCTCATCCTGACGGCATCGGGTGGCCCGTTCCTGGACGAGCCGGCGGACTTGTCGACCGTCACGCCGGACCAGGCCCTTCGCCACCCGACATGGACCATGGGCGCGAAGATCACGATCGATTCGGCGACCCTGGCCAACAAGGGCCTGGAGGTCATCGAGGCGCACTGGCTGTACGATGTCGCCTATGACGCGATCGAAGTCGTCATCCACCCACAGAGCGTGGTCCATTCTGCCGTCCGGTTCGTCGACGGCTCCTTGAAGGCCCAGCTGGGCACTCCCGACATGAGGCTCCCCATCCAGTACGCACTGACCTACCCCGATCGACGGCCGTCGCCGGCGAGCCCGCCCGACCTCGTCGCCGCTGGACATCTTGACTTCCGAGTCCCGGATGAAACCCGATTCCCGGCTCTCCGGATCGCCCGGGAGGCGGGTCGGATGGGACCCGCGGCGTCGGCGGCCCTGATCGCCGCGGACGACGTCGCGGTCGAGCGCTACCTGGCCGGGACGCTCGGCTTCGGTGAGATCCCCGCGCTGCTCGAAGCGGCGGTCGAACGCTTCGGGACCGACGGTCCGGCGGATCCGGACGTCGAGCGATTGGTCGCGCTCGATGCGCTCGTGCGGATGACGTTCGCGACGACGCGGTTCGGAGTCTCGCGGTGACGGGATTCATCCAGTCGATCATCACGGTCGTCCTGTTCATCCTCATCCTCGGTGGACTGGTCGTGCTGCACGAGCTTGGCCACTTCATCACGGCTCGCCTGGCCAACGTGCGGGTCCTCGAGTTCGGGATCGGGTTCCCACCGCGGGCCAAGGTCATGCGGTCGAAGGGGGAGACCGTCTATACCCTCAACTGGCTGCCGATCGGCGGGTTCGTCAAGCTCGAGGGCGAGGACGGGGAAGATGCGGACGACCCGCGCTCCTTCTCGCACCAGGGACTGATCCGCAAACTCGTCATCCTGGTCGCCGGCGTCGCGATGAACATCGCGCTGGCGTTCGTCATCTTCACCGGGATCGCCTGGCTGGCCTCGCCGCTGGCGGGCGTCAAGTTCTTCGAGGTCCAGCCCGATTCGCCGGCGGCTGCGGCGGGTCTCCAGCCGGGTGACGCCATCATCGCGGTCGACGGCCAGCGATACGAATTCATCAGCGGTCCGAATGCGCTGACCGGACTGAGTGAACGGGCGGGCGAGACGGTCGTCCTGACCGTCGACCGGGCGACGGGCGAGCGTGCGGACGTCTCGGTGACGCTCCGCCCCAGGGGGGACATCGACGCCACGCACGGAGCTCTCGGGATCTCCGGTCCCAAAGAGCATCCATTCGAGGGCTACATCTACGGCGAATACACCAGCAACGACCTGCCCACCGCCATCGCGGTCGGCATCGACCAGACCATCCACTGGATGGGCCTGATCGTGGGCGGTCTGGCTGACCTGGTCGGTTCCGTCGTGGCTGATCCGACCGCCGCCCCGCCGGTCTCCGGGCCGGTCGGGATCGCGACGCAGATCGGCGACATCTTCTGGAACAGCGGACCGATCATGCTCCTGTATGTGGCCGGGATCCTGTCGGCCAACCTGGCGGTCGTCAATATCCTGCCATTCCCGCCGCTGGATGGGGGCCGGATGCTGATGATCACGCTCAAGCGCATCTTCGGGGCGCGCATGAGCCTCCAGGCCGAACAGATGACGTACGTCGTCGGCTTCGTGTTCCTGTTCGCGTTCATCATCTGGGTGACCGGATTCGACATCATCCGCAGTCTCGGCGGTTGATCCACCGCCCATGACCGCTCCGGACCGACTGCGACCGCGTCGGCGGCCGACCGTGAGCGTCGATGTCGGCGGTGTGCTCGTCGGTTCGGCCCATCCGATCGTCGTCCAGTCGATGACCAATACGGACACGGCCGACGCCGACGCGACCGCAATCCAGGTCGCGCGCCTGGCCCATGCCGGCTCCCAGCTCGTCCGGGTGACCGTCAACACCGAGCAGGCCGCGGCCGCCGTCCCCGACATGATCCGAAAGGTTCGCGGGCTGGGCGTGGACGTCCCGATCGTGGGCGATTTCCACTACAACGGCCACAAGCTGCTCGTCGACTTCCCGGAGATGGCGTCCGCCCTCGCCAAATACCGGATCAACCCGGGCAACGTCGGTGGCAAGCGACACGACGAGCATTTCTCGACCATCGTCAAGGTCGCCGTCGACAACGACAAGCCGGTCCGGATCGGGGTGAACTGGGGCTCGCTCGACCAGGCCGTCCTGACCGAGCTGATGGACGCGAATGCCAAGGCGCCGGAACCGCGCGACGCGCGCGACGTGATGATCGAGGCGATGCTCCAATCCGCGCTCCGGTCGGCGGAACTGGCCGAGCAGACCGGGATGCGCCATGACCGGATCATCCTGTCGGCCAAGGTGTCTGGGGTCCGAGACCTCGTCGACGTCTATCGGCTGCTATCGGCCCGGACGGACCACCCGCTCCATCTCGGCTTGACCGAAGCCGGGATGGGCGACAAGGGTGTCATCGCCTCGACGGCCGGGCTGGCCATCCTCCTGAACGAAGGGATCGGCGACACCATCAGGGTCTCGCTGACACCCGAACCGGATGGCCCGCGCGAGCGAGAGGTCGAGGTCGCCCAACAGATCCTTCAATCCTTGGGTCTCCGATCATTCCTGCCCCAGGTCTCGGCCTGCCCGGGTTGCGGCCGGACGACTTCGACCTTCTTCCAGGAGATGGCCCAACAGATCCAGTCGTACCTGAAGGCGCAGATGCCGACCTGGCGCGAGACGCACCCGGGTGCCGAGGAGCTCCGGGTGGCGGTCATGGGCTGTGTGGTGAATGGGCCAGGCGAGAGCAAACATGCCGACATCGGCATCTCGTTGCCGGGTACGTTCGAGGATCCCGTCGCGCCCGTCTTCATCGACGGCCGGCTCGATCGCACGTTGCGCGGCGACGGTCTGGTGGCCGAGTTCATCGAGATCCTCGACGAATACGTCGCCCGTCGATTCCCCTAGGTCGAGCGTCGGTCCACGCTCCCGGGTGTATACTCAAGGACAACTGAACGGCCGCTCCGCGACGTGGGTGACCCCCACGTTTCTTTTTGAGCGGCGTACGAACGATTTCGCACAGCGAACGGAGGCCATCGTGAGTCGAGACTTCGTGGGTGCCCTCCTGCAGCTCAACGCCGAGAAGCAGATCTCGCGCGAGCAACTGATCGGCGCCGTCGAGGACGGCATCCAGTCAGCGTATCGGCGGGTCGCCGGGGACGAGGATATCCACGTCCGGATCGATGCCGAGACCGGCAAGATCCGGGTCTTCCGCGCGCGCCGGGTGGTCGGTGAGGTCGAGGACGAGTTCACCGAGATGACCGTCGTTCAGGCACAGACCTTCGACAAGACGGCCTCCATCGGCGACCTGGTCGAGACCGAAGAGCTCGACGGCGATGTCTTCGGGCGGATCGGTGCCCAGACCGCAAAGCAGATCGTGCTGCAGCGGATCCGCGAGGTCGAGCGCGACCAGGTCTTCGACCAGTTCGCCAGTCGCGAGGGCGAGCTCATGACGGGCACCGTCAACCGGGTCGAGCCGCGAGCGATCATCCTCGACGTCGGCAAGAACGTCGAAGCGATCCTGGCCACCACCGAGCAATCTACCCTAGAGCACTATCGGATCGGCCAGAACGTCAAAGCGTACGTCCTCGAAGTCCGGCGATCGACTCGAGGTCCGCAGATCTTCGTGAGTCGGAGCCACAAGGGCTTCCTTAAGCGCCTGTTCGAGCTCGAGGTCCCGGAGATCAGCGCCGGCACGGTCGAGATCAAGGCCATCGCTCGCGAGGCTGGCAGCCGATCCAAGGTCGCGGTGGCCTCCCGTCAGGAAGGCCTCGATCCAGTCGGTGCGACGGTCGGTCAGCGGGGCGCACGAGTCCAGGCCGTCGTCGCTGAGCTTGCCGGCGAGAAGATCGACGTCATCCCGTGGAGCGATGACGCCGGTGTGTTCGTGGCGAACGCGCTGAGTCCGGCCCAGGTTCTCGGCGTCGATATCGACGAGGAGCATCGGATCGCAAGCGTGACGGTGCCGGAACGGATGCTGTCGCTGGCGATCGGCCGAGAAGGCCAGAATGCCCGGTTGGCGGCGAGACTGACCGGCTGGCGGATCGACATCCGGAGTGATGTCTCGGTCGCCGAAGCGAAGGCGGCCGCGGACGCGGTCGACGAGGGTTCGACCGGCAACGAGAAGGCACCGGACGTGGCCGGGGTGCCCGTCGCCGAAGCCGTGTCGGAACCCGGCGAGACGGCACCGAAGCCCAAGGCTGCCGCCAAACCGAAGGCAACCGCCAAGCCGAAATCGGCAGCGAAGCCCAAGGCTGTCAGTACGACGACACCCGACGGCGATGCGGAGCCCGTCGCCAAGCCCAAGGCAGCCGCCAAGCCCAAGGCAGCCGCCAAGCCCAAGGCAGCCGCCAAGCCCAAGGCAGCCGCCAAGCCCAAGGCAGCCGCCAAGAAGGCGGCCGCCGCGGATCCGGTCGAGGAGGTGGCGTCGTAGCCGCCGTCGTTCGATCCGCCGCACCGCGGCACGTCCCGGATCGCACCTGCGTCGCCTGCCGGACGCTCCGCCACAAGCGAGAGTTGCTCCGGATCGTGCGCGATCCGTCGGGTTCGATCAGCATGGATCCGACCGGACGCGCCCCTGGGAGGGGCGCGTACGTTTGCCGAACGAGCGACTGCCTCGACAAAGCCATCATCAAGGGCGCCCTGAGTCGGGCGCTGAGAACACCGCTGCCGGCCGACCTGCGCGAACGTGCGGCCGAGGGGCTGGCGGATGACGTGACATCCACGATCGAAGGAGGGGCCCATGGCCAGGAGTAGGAGCGGCACACGCGGCCGTCGCGGACCCCGCAAGCCGCCGCGCCGCGACGGTGCAGCCGGAACCGCCGGCGTTCAGACACTCGACCCGCGCGAACGCGGACCGATCGAACTGCCCGGCACGATCACGGTCAAAGAGCTCGGCGAGTTACTCGGGGTCAACCCCGCCGACATCATCCGGGAATTGATCAAGAGCGGCATCTTCGCGACGATCAACCAGCTGGTCGACCGCGACACGGCATCATTGGTGGCCGGCGAGCTCGGGTACGAAGTCGCCGAGACCGAGGCGGACGGGGCGGTATCCGAAGAGGAGACCGAAGTCGCCGAGGCGACCAAGGAGGTCCTGTACGAGGAGGACGACCCGGCAACGCTCCAGCCGCGTGCGCCGATCGTGACCGTGATGGGCCATGTCGACCACGGCAAGACGAGCCTGCTCGACGCCATCCGGACGACCGAAGTCGCAGCGGCCGAGCGAGGCGGGATCACCCAGCACATCGGAGCGAGCGAGGTCACCCACGACGGCAAGCGCGTCGTGTTCCTCGACACCCCGGGTCACGAAGCATTCACCGCCATGCGTGCCCGCGGCGCCAAGGTGACGGACATCGCGATCGTGGTGGTTGCCGCCGACGACGGCGTCATGCCCCAGACGCTCGAGGCCATCAGCCATGCCAAGGCGGCCAAGGTCCCGATCATCATCGCGCTCAACAAGATCGACAAGCCCGACGCGAACGCGGACCGGGTCAAGACCGAGCTGACCGAAGCCGGCATCGTCGTCGAGGAATACGGCGGCGACGTGCCGCTCGTGCCGGTATCGGCCAAGACCCGGATCGGACTCGACGAGTTGATCGAGATGGTCCTGCTCGTCGCCGACCTCCAGGAGCTCAAGGCGAACCCGAAGCGGGACGCGATCGGAACCATCGTGGAGGCGCGACTCGACAAGGGCCGCGGTCCGGTCGCGACAGCATTGGTCCAGACGGGCACGCTCAAGGTCGGCGATATCATCGTCGTCGGCGAGACCTTCGGCCGCGTCCGCGCACTCGAGAACGACCTGGGCAAGCGTGTGACCAAGGCCGGGCCGTCCAGTGCGGTGGTCATCCTGGGACTCTCGGACGTCCCCGAAGCGGGCGACATCCTGCGGGTCGTGGCCGACGACAAGGCCGCCCGGACGATGGTCGAGGCCCGCAAGGCCGAATCGGCGGCCAAGGGTGGTGACGGCAGCGGTCGGGCGACCCTGGAAGACCTGTACAGCCAGATCCAGGCCGGGCAGGCTCGAGAGCTCCGGATCATCCTGAAGTCGGATGTGTCCGGCTCGTTGGGCGCCATCACCCATGCCCTCGAGCAACTGGACCAGGACGAGATCCGCTTGAACGTCCTGCTCGAAGGTGCCGGTGACATCACGGACAACGACATCATGCTGGCGGCCGCCTCGAACGCGATCGTGGTCGGCTTCAACACGAAGATCACCGAGACCGCCCGGCGAGCCGCCGAGGTCGAAGGGGTCGACGTGCGCCTGTACGACATCATCTACAAGCTGACCGATGACGTCGAAGCTGCGCTCAAGGGACTCCTCGAGCCGGAGATCGTCGAGGTCGTCGAAGGCCGGGCCGAGGTCCGCCAGGTGATCCGGGTCGGCAAGAACACGGTCATCGCGGGCTCGTTCGTGACTGACGGCCGGATCGTCCGGGGCGGCAGTGCCCGCGTCTGGCGCAGCTCCAAGGTCATCGCGACCGACCGGATCGAATCGCTGAGGCGCTTCCGCGACGACGTCCGTGAGGTCCAGACGAACTATGAATGCGGGATCGGCCTCGCCGGGTTCCATGACATCGCCGAGGGCGACGTCATCGAATGCTTCACATCGCAGAGCGTCAGCCGGGTCTCGGCAGGCTGACATCGATGCGACCGGCGCGATCCGGGCGGGATTGAGGTGAGCCAGCGCACCGACCGCGTCGACGGACTGCTTCGTCAGGAGATCGGCGCGATCCTGGCGAAGGATGTCGCCGACCCCCGGGTCGGCTTCGTCACGGTGACCGCAGTCGAGACGACTCGGGACCTGCGTCACGCCAAGGTCTGGGTCAGCGTCATCGGCCAGCCGGCCGAGCGAGATGCCGCGCTGGCCGCGCTTCGTCACGCGATGCCGTACGTCCGCCATGCGCTCGGGACGCGTCTGCGCCTCAAGCGCATCCCGGACCTCCATATCCACCTCGACGAGACGGCCGAGCGAGGCACGCGCATCCTCCAGCTGCTCGCCGAGATCGAGGCCGGCGAGACGCCATCGTCGGACAGGCCCGTCACCGAGTCGTTGCCCACGCCGGTAGCCCGGGTCCATCAGCCGGATGACCTGGCCGAGGAGCCGCCGTCGGCGGTCATCCCGCCAGCCCCGCCCAGGCCCCGTCGACGACGGCCGGTCAAACGGTCGGTCCCGCGATGAGCATCGATCTCGGCCCATATCTCGAGACGGTGCCGGCCGCGGTGGTCGAACGCCTCCGGCTGGCGCGGCGGGTGCTCGCGGTCAGCCACGAGAACCCGGATGCGGACACCGTCGGGGCCACCCTTGGCGTGGTCCGTCTCGTCACGGCGCTCGGCGGCACGGCCGATCCGGTCTGCAGCGACCCGATCCCCGATCTCTACGGATTCATCGACGGGGTCGACCGGTTCACGAAGGATCCGGACCCGAGCGCGCCGTACGACCTGCTGGTCATCTCGGATTGTGGGTCGCTGGAGCGAGTCGGCGAGGTCGCCGTTCGTCATGCGGACCTGTTCGCTCGGCTGCCACGGGTCATCGTCGACCACCATGCGTCGAATGCGGCGACAGCCGAGGCCGACTGGATCGAACCGGCTTCGTCGGCGACCTGCGAGATGGTGACGATCCTGGCGGCCCGGCTCGGCGTGGACCTGACCCTCGATGACGGCGCGTTGGCGACCGCGTTGATGGCCGGCATCGTGATGGACACGGCGACATTCGCACATCCGAATGCCACGCCACGGACACTGATGGTCTCGGCTGCACTGGTCGAGGCCGGCGCGCCCCTCTCCGACATCTCCAGGCGCCTGTACCGGACCAAGCCGGATGCCCAGCTCCGGCTGTTCGGGAGGGTCCTTGATCGGATGGAGAGCTCCGATGGCGGGCGCATCGTCTGGTCCAGCCTGACCGAGGCTGATTTCGCCACCACGGGCGCCGAACGGGCGCACGGCGAGGGGATCATCGACCTGTTGTCGCAGGCCGAGGCGGCGGAAGTGGCGATCCTGTTCAAGCAGGCAGGCGACGCGACGCGGGTCAGCGTCCGGACGAGGCCCGGCGGCGTCGATGCCACCGTGCTGACCGGCGCCTTCGGCGGCGGGGGACACACCCGGGCGGCGGGTGCGTCACTCGATCGGCCCATCACCGACGCGATCCCACCTGTCCTGGCCGAGGCGACCCGCCTGGTCGCGGCTGTCGAGCGCTAGGTGGCGCGATCGTCACTCGGCCCCGGCCTGGACGGCATCCTGGTCGTCGACAAATCGGCCGGCCCGACATCGCATGACATCGTCGGTCTGGTCCGACGGCTGGCCGCAACGAAACGGGTCGGCCATGGCGGCACACTGGATCCCTTCGCTTCGGGAGTCCTGCCGATCTTCCTGGGGCATGGGACGCGGGTCGTGGAGTACCACCTGGCTGACCAGAAGCGCTATCGGGCGACGGTCTGCTTTGGTGCGACTTCGACCACCGACGATCTCGAAGGCGAGCTGACGCCGATCGCAGCGCGCGGTCCGACCCGGGCGGCGTTTGACGCGGCATTGCCCGCCCTGACCGGCACGATCTCGCAGCGACCGCCGGCGTACAGCGCCATCAAGGTCGGTGGGCGTCGCGCGTACGCGATGGCCCGGGCCGGAGAGTCGGTCGTGCTCGCCGCGCGTGAGGTCACGATCAACGGCATCGATGTCGTCTCCTGGGACGAGACGGACCCTGATCGGCCGATCGCAGTCATCGATGTCGTCTGCTCGGCTGGCACATACGTCCGGGCGATCGCCCGGGATCTGGGGGAGATGACCGGCGGCGGCGCCTATCTCGGGGCCTTGACCCGGACTGCATCCGGACCGTTCGAGCTTGCGCGGTCCGTGTCCATCGATTCCCTGCGCGACGCTGCGGCGGGGTCCCCCGACGGTCTTCTGCCGTTGCTCCTGCCGATCGATACCGGACTCGATGGGTTCCCGTCCATCGTGCTCACGGCAGATGAGGTCGGTGCCATCGCCCGTGGGCAGTATGTCCGCCCCAAGGCCGGGATCCCGGCACCCGCGCCGCTGTACCGGCTGCGCGATGGCCAGGGAGGAATGGTCGCGATCGCGTCGGCCGACAACGGCCGGTTGGCACCGGACAAGGTATTCGTCTCGCCGGCGGCCGCGGTCGGGTCGGCATGATGCAGCTGGTCAACGGGATCGACGACCTCCGGCCACCGCTGGGGCCGGTCTTCGTGGTCGTCGGGGTATTCGACGGGATGCACCTGGGCCACGCGTACCTCCTCGAGCACCTCGTCGTCGAGGCGCGGACGCGCGATGCACGACCGACGGTGATCACCTTCGACCATCATCCCGACGAGGTCCTGATGGGGACTGCGCCACCGCTGCTGCTCGATCCGGGCGAACGCCTCGAGCGGCTCGAGGCCGCCGGCGTCGAGGTCACGGTCGTCCAGCCGTTCGATGCCCGGCTCCGTGAGACACCGTACGACGTCTTCGTCGAACGGATCCGGAACCACGTGGGGCTATCCGGTTTCCTCATGACACCCGACGCGGCGTTCGGCTTCGAGCGGCGTGGGACGCCGGCGACCGTCACCGAACTCGGCGTCGCCGATGGGTTCGATGTCGTGGTCGTCCCGCCGTTCACGTTGGACGGTGAAGAGGTCCGCAGCTCGGTCATCCGCACGGCGATCGAGGATGGCGACCTGGCGACAGCGGCCCACTTGCTGGGGCGACCGGTCACGGTCACCGGCTCGATCGGTGGGGCGGTGGACGGTCGCTCTCGGCTGGATCTCCGGCTGCCCGTCGCGCTGCCGCCCGATGGCGACTATGTGGGGACCGTCGATGGGACCGCCGCGACGTTGCGGATCGTCGGCGGCGATGCCTATCTGCTCGGGGAGTCTTCGAACCGGCGGGTGACCGTCGTCCTCTGATCAACCGCCGCCGAGGATCTCCGGAGCGGCGTCGGGGTTTCGGTCTGTCCCTTCGGGCTGGTCCAGGCGATCCGTCGCCTCCCAGGCGGGTTCTCCGGTCCGATGATGCCGTTCCCGCCCGGCCTCGCGCCGTTCGTGGCGGGATCGGTGGTCGGCTGCGGCCTCGGTCGGATGCTCGTCGGGCGACCGGCCGAGCGCGTGCTTCAGCCTCGACAGGATGGACATCAGGCGCCAGGTTGCCAGAGCGGCTCGGCGACGCCTCGTTGATGGTTTTCGTACCTGGCCATCACGAACAGTGCATCGGACAATCGGTTGAGGTAGGGCAGGACGGTGGGGCCGATCGTCTCATCCCGGGCGAGCGTCGTCGCGTTGCGCTCGGCACGCCGGCAGATCGTCCGCGCGACGTGGAGCTGGGCGGCACCCGACGAGCCGCCCGGAAGCAGGAAGTTGGCCAGCGGCCCGACGACATCGTTGAACTCGTCGATGAGTCGTTCGAGCGCCTCGATGTGTCGCGCCTCGACGGTCGGTACCGGATGCCTGGCCTGGCTCGTGGCCGGCGTGGCCAGATCCGAACCGAGATCGAAGAGCTGGTTCTGGATGGCCGGCAACTCGGCCTGGAGGCGTTCGCACAGTCCGGTCGCCAAGGCGACGCCGATATGCGAATTCAGCTCGTCGACCGTCCCGTAGGTCTCCACCCGGATGGAGTCCTTGGGCACGCGCTGGCCGCCGCCCAGGCCGGTCAGCCCTTCGTCACCGGTCCTGGTGTAGATCCTGGTCAATCGTGGCACGGTGGCATTGTCCCGCACATCGAGCTCAGTCCGCTGCGACCGTGGCGCGGATCCATTCGATCACGTCGGCACACACCTGCGGACCTTCCGGTTCGTTGAACAGCTCGTGCCTCAGGCCCGGATAGACGCGCCGGGTCACGCCCGGGATCGACTCGAACGGTTCGCTCGCGGATGTCGGCACCAGCCGATCGTCACCGCCGTGCAGGACGAGGGCCGGGATCCGCAGCTCGGCCAGATCAGCCCGGACCCGTGCCTGCGCCTCGAACGCCGCGGCACCCAGGCGGGCGGACGTGCGATCCGAGCAGCCGGGATCCCGGCTCACCAGTCGGCCGACCTCCGGGTCCCGGGACAGGGCATCCGGCGGCCAGCCGTTCTTGAGGGCCAGTCTTGGCGCGACTCTGGCAACGACCGGCCCGAGGGCGTGTTGCCAGCGCGGCAGCGCATCATCCAGGGCGGGCGCAGACAGGACGAGCAGGTCAGGCTGCGGCCGATCGGAGAGGGCGTACTCGGTGCTCAACAGTCCCCCCATCGAATGACCGAGGAGCACGACCGGCCGACCCTCGCTGGCGGCCCGCACCCGGGCCATGACGAGCTCGATGTCGTCGCCCAGATCGGTCCAGCGCTCGATGTCTGCCCGACGGCCGCCGGATCCGCCGTTGCCGCGCAGGTCGAAGGCGGTGGCCGAGATCCCCGCCTGGGCCAGCAGTCCGCCGGTCCGCTCATACCGACCTGAATGCTCCGCGACGCCATGGATGAGCAGGACGACCGCCCACGGGTCTCCTGCGCGCCACGTCCTGAGCAGGAGCGGCGTGCCGTCGGTCGCTTCGATGGGATCCGTGGTCGAGTGCACGTCGTGATGATGGCGCGCATGCACGAACCCTGCTACCATCCGTCGGTCATAGATGGAAGACATCACGTCACACGTCGTGTTCGGAGGAACGAGTGCCGCTCGCGCGGGAACAGAAGCAGGAGATCATCACCGGGTTTGCCACCAAGGAAGGTGACACCGGATCGCCGGAAGTCCAGGTCGCGCTCTTGACCGAGCGGATCAAGGAGCTGACCGGACATCTCAAGAGCTTCCCCAAGGACAATCATTCGCGCCGCGGCCTCCTCAAGCTCGTCGGCCAGCGCCGCCGCCTTCTCGCCTATCTGATGAAGAAGGACAGCGCGCGCTACCGAGTCGTCATCGGACGACTCGGACTTCGCCGCTAGGCGCCGCCGCATCCGGACCCCGGCACAGACCGGGGTCCCGTCGCATCCGGCGCTCAATGGCCCAGTCGGCCGACCTGCCCGCAGGTCGTCGTCCTCCTCCGCGACATAAGGAGGAACAGAACCCTTGTCTCAGACATTCGAGACGCAATTCGGTGGTCGAACACTGACCATCGAGACCGGCCGACTCGCCCGTCTCGCCGGCGGTGCGGTCACCGTCCGCTACGGCGATACCCTCGTGCTCGGCACAGCCAACCGCTCGGACCCGCGTCCGGGCCTCGACTTCTTCCCCCTCACGGTGGAGTTCGAGGAGCGGATGTATGCCGCCGGCAAGATCCCGGGCGGTTTCATCAAGCGCGAGGCACGGGCCTCGGAGGCGGCCACCCTGTCGGCCCGCCTGACCGACCGACCGATCCGTCCGCTCTTCCCAGAGGGCTACAAGGACGACATCCAGCTGGTCATCACGGTCCTCTCGACCGACCAGGAGAACGAGCCTGACGTGCTCGGCACGGTCGCCGCATCGGCGGCCTTGACGATCAGCGAGATCCCGTTCGCAGGCCCGGTCGGGGCCGTCCGCATCGGTCGGATCAACGGCGAATTCGTGGTCAACCCGACCTACAGCGAGCTCGCGGAATTGGAGCTCGATCTGATCGTCTCCGGCACGCGCGACGCGATCATGATGGTCGAGGCCGGAGCCAAGCTCCTGCCGGAGGCCGTGATGGCCGAGGCGATCCTGTTCGGCCATCGTGCCCTGCAGCCGCTGATCGACATCCAGGAACAGCTCCGCGAGGCGGTCGGCAAGGCCAAGAGCACGCCATTCCTCGAAGCCGGCACCGGTTCGGTCCTCGACTTCGCCAGCGCCGTCGATGCCGGGGACGAATTCGTCGTCGTCGACGTCGAGACCACGGGCACGGACCCGAAGATGGCCGATCTCGTCGAGATCGCCGCGGTCAAGGTGAAGAAGGGCAAGATCACCGATCGATGGTCGACCCTGGTCAACCCCGGACGGCCGATCGTCGGCAATCAGATGCATGGGCTCAAAGACGCTGACGTCAAGAAGGCACCGACGCCCGCCGAGGCCGCGAAGCAGGCGCTCAAGTTCATCGGTGACGCCAAGATCGTCGGCCATTCGGTCGGGTTCGACCTCGGGTTCATCGAGGCGGCCCTGGCCGACGGCACCCACTTCGAAGCGGGCAGCTACCTCGACACCCTGACCATCGCCCGTGAGGGCTACCCGGATCTCGAGAACTACAAGCTCCCGACGCTGTCGAACTTCTTCGGCATCGAGCTCGCCCAGGCCCACCGGGCGGGACCGGACGCTGAAGCGACCGCGGAGCTGCTGATCTGGTTCGGCAACGACCTGCCGGCGCGGATCGCCACCCTGAAGACCGGTCTCGCAGACGCGATCCGGGCCAATCGGACGGGCGGCGACAGCAAGGCGCT
Source organism: uncultured Chloroflexia bacterium (assembly GCA_963720715.1). Classification (GTDB taxonomy): domain Bacteria; phylum Chloroflexota; class Limnocylindria; order Limnocylindrales; family CSP1-4; genus SPCO01. The sequence goes on along the minus strand of CAVRGM010000008.1, from coordinate 63,417 downwards.
CCAGGAAGCGGCCCGCCGAGAGGCGCGCGTCAGCAAGGGGCTGTACAACCTCATCTTCAAGAAGACGGCTCGCCAGATGGCCCTCGACGAGGGCATCCGGATGGACGGCCGTGGCCTGACCGAACTGCGTCAGATCTCGGTCGACGTCGGCGTCCTGCCCCGAGCCCACGGCACCGGGCTGTTCACGCGCGGCGAGACCCAGGTCCTGACCGTCGCCACGCTCGGTTCGTCTTCGGACGTCCAGCGTATCGACACGATCAGCCCGAAGACAGAGAAGCGCTACATCCACCACTACAACTTCCCGCCGTACTCGACCGGTGAGAACAAGCCGATGCGCGGTCCCAGCCGTCGCGACATCGGGCACGGCCATCTGGCCGAGCGCGCGCTCGTCCCGGTCCTGCCGAGTCATGAGGACTTCCCGTACGTCATCCGCCTCGTGTCGGAGTGCCTGTCGTCCAACGGCTCCACGTCGATGGCCTCGACCTGCGGCTCGACCCTGGCCCTGATGGATGCCGGCGTTCCGATCTCCGCGCCCGTCGCCGGTGCGGCCATGGGTCTCATCAGCGAATCGGACGGCCGGTTCGTGGTCTTGACCGACATCCTCGGAAAAGAGGACTCGGTCGGCGACATGGACTTCAAGGTGACCGGCACGCGGGACGGCATCACCGCCCTGCAGATGGACATCAAGGTCCAGGGGATCAATGAGGCGATCATTCGCGACGGTCTCAAGCAGGCCCTGGCGGCCCGCCTGGAGATCCTCGACAAGATGACCGAGGTCATGCCCGAAGCACGCTCCGACATGAGCGATTTCGCGCCGCGGATCACGACCATCAAGATCAATCCGGAGAAGATCCGGGAGATCATCGGCAAGGGCGGATCGATGATCCGCAAGATCCAGGAAGAGACGTCGACCGAGATCAACGTCGAAGACGACGGCACGGTCGAGATCGCGGCCGTGTCGGGCGAGAACGCTCGCAAGGCCATCGACTGGATCAACAGCCTGACCCGCGAGGTCGAGGTGGGCGCGCTCTACATGGGCAAGGTCACCCGGATCATGGGCTTCGGTGCCTTCGTCGAGATCCTGCCCGGCAAGGAAGGCCTCGTCCGGATCGGCGAGCTGGCCGACTACCACGTCCCGACCGTCGAGGATGTCGTGTCCGTCGGCGACGAGATCATGGTCGTCGTCCTGGAAGTCGACCGCCAGGGTCGGGTCAACCTGTCCCGCAAGGCCGCGATGCAGCGGCACCTCGCCAAGGAATTGGTCTGACCGAGGGCTTCCAGCCACCGATCAACCGTCGAAGGGTCGTCCACGGACGACCCTTCGCCATGTCCGGGTCCCGGATGCCCGCTGCTATACTCGGGCCCGTGCCCGACCCCTGCGACAGGACGAGCGAGGCCGCCCAGCACATGAACCGTCAACCCCTCACCGTCGCCGTCGTCGGTGCCACCGGCGTCGTCGGACGGACGATGATCCAGGTCCTCGATGAGCGTCGGTTCCCCCTCCGGGAACTCCGGCTGCTCGCCTCCGGACGATCGGCTGGTCGAACGGTGTCCGTCCGTGGCCAGGCGACGGAGATCCTCGAGGCGTCACCGGACGCGTTCGATGGGGTCGATATCGCCCTCTTTTCGGCCGGTGCCGATGTCTCGACGGTACTCGCGCCCGCTGCGGTCGCCCGGGGCGCAACGGTCATCGACAATTCGTCGGCCTGGCGGATGGATCAAACGGTCCCGCTCGTCGTCTCGCAGGTGAATCCGGCCGATCTGGAGGGCCATCCGGGCATCATCGCCAACCCGAACTGTTCGACGATGCAGATGGCTCCGGTCCTGATGGCGTTGCGTGACGCCGTCGGCCTGGAACGAGTGATCGTCGACACCTATCAATCCGTGTCCGGGACCGGTTCCGACGCATTGGCGGAACTCGAGGGCCAAGTCCGCGCCCACGTGGCTGGTGAGCCATCCGTGGCGTCTGTGTATCCGCACCAGATCGCGTTCAACGTGCTACCCGAGATCGACACGTTCCTGTCCAATGGATACACGAAGGAAGAGTGGAAGGTCGTCACCGAGAACCGCAAGATCCTCGGCCTACCTGACCTGCGCATCTCGTGCACGGCGGTGCGTGTGCCGGTCTTCGTCAGCCACTCCGAGGCGATCCACATCGAGACCACGGAGCCGATCACGCCCGATCGCGCCCGACGACTGTTCGCCACGGTGCCCGGGGTGACCGTTGTGGACGATCCATCGACGCACCGCTATCCACTCGCGACCGACGCCGCCGGACTCGACGAGATCTTCGTGGGCCGGGTCCGCCAGGATCCGTCGATCCCGGACGACCGTGGCCTGGCGATGTGGGTCGTGTCCGACAACCTGCGCAAGGGTGCCGCCACGAACGCTGTCGAACTCGCCGAGATCCTCAGCGAACGGGATTGGGTCCGACCGGCCGTGGACCGGGGCGCGCAGCCGTACCGAGCGGCAGGGCTCGTCGAGGCCCGGGCATGATCGACCCCGGGCGCGCTGCTGCGCTCGAGGCGATCGCCGCGGAGATCCGGGTCTGCACGGCTTGCCGATTGCACGAGACCCGAACCAGGGCCGTGCCCGGCGAGGGTGATCCAGACACGGAGGTCGTGTTCGTCGGCGAAGGCCCCGGCTTCAACGAGGATCGACAGGGCAGGCCGTTCATCGGCCGGGCGGGAGACCTGCTGGTGAAGCTCCTGGCTTCCATCGGTTGGCGGCGTGAGGACGTGTTCATCACGAATGTCGTGAAGTGCCGGCCACCGGAGAACCGCGACCCGCAGCCCGATGAGATCGCCGCCTGCGCATCGTTCCTGCGCCGCCAGCTGGAGGTACTCGACCCGGCCGTCGTGGTGACGCTCGGCCGGTTCTCGATGGCCACGTTCATGCCCGGCGTCCGGATCTCCCAGGCACACGGCACCGTCCGTCCGATCGACCCCGAGACGGGTGCCCGTTCGGCCGTCGCGCTGGCGATGTATCACCCGGCTGCCGCGCTCCGAACGCCGGCGATCGAACGCGAAAGCTACGCCGACATCGCGTCCGTCCCCGCGACGCTCATCGCCTCGCGAGAAGGACGTCGGCCGGCAGATGAACCCGCCGCGATCCGGCAGGCACCCGACGAACCGGCGGTGGCCGAGCCGCCGGTCCCAGAAACCCTCGCCTCGATCGACGGAGACGCCGATCCGGCCCCGCAGCTGACCCTGTTCTGACCCGCATGCCAAGGAAGAAGATGCCCACCACGACCACTGCCACGACGGACGACCAGCCGCTCCGGATCATCCCGCTCGGCGGGGTGGGGGAGATCGGCAAGAACATGTACGTCTTCGAGTACCGCGACGAGATCGTGGTCATCGACTGCGGCCTGATGTTCCCCGACGAGGAGATGTTCGGGATCGATCTCGTCATCCCGGACATCACGTACCTCAAAGAGAACCGCGCCAAGGTCAAGGCATTCCTGATCACCCATGCCCATGAAGATCACGTCGGCGCCCTGCCGTATGTCCTGCCCGAGTTCCCGGGCGTGCCGGTCTATGCGTCGACGCTGGCCCGCGGCCTGCTCGGCAACAAGATCAAGGAGCACAAGCTCCACAACAATCCGCTCATCGCGCTGGAACCCGGTGACGAAGTCAGCATCGGCGCCTTCCACGTCATGCCTTTCCGTGTCGGCCACTCGATCCCCGATGCGATGGGGATCGCGCTGCGGACACCGGTCGGGACGATCGTCCATACCGGCGACTTCAAGTTCGATCACACCCCGGTCGACGGCAAGCTGTCCGACTTCGCGATCCTGGCCAGGCTCGGCCAGGAAGGCGTCCTGTGCCTGCTGTCCGACTCCACCCGCGCCGAGAATCCGGGGTACACCCCATCCGAACGAACCGTCGGCGACGCGTTCCGGGAGATCATGGAGCCGCTCGACGGACGAGTCATCGTGGCGACCTTCGCCAGCAACATCGCGCGTGTCCAGCAGGTCCTCGATGCCGCGGCGGAGATGCACCGGAGTGTGTCCGTCATCGGCCGCTCGATGGAGCAGAACTTCCGGATCGCGACCGAGCTCGGCTATCTCAAGTACGACCCCGCGGACATCGTGCCGAAGGACAAGATCCGCGACCATCCGGATCCGCGCATCGTCATCGCCACGACCGGCGCCCAGGGGGAGCCGATGGCCGGTCTCGCGCGGATGGCCAACCGCGACCACCGTTTCGTCGAGATCCAGCCCGGCGACACGGTCATCGTCAGCGCCAGCCCGATCCCGGGCAACGAGGAATTTGTCTCGAGGACGATCGACAACCTGTTCAAGGCCGGGGCAAACGTCTACTACCACACGATCAAGCGCGCCCACGTCTCCGGACATGCCAGCCAGGAAGAGCTCAAGCTCATGCTGGGCCTGACGAAGCCGAAGCATTTCATCCCGATGCATGGCGAATTTCGGATGCAGGTCCAGCATGGTCGTCTGGCCATCGAGACCGGCGTCGCACCCGAGAACGTGTTCATCATCGAGAATGGGACGCCCATCGAGCTGTTCGCGGACGGCAGCGCACGGCGCGCCAGTCCGGTGACTGCCGGCTATGTCTATGTCGACGGCCTGTCCGTCGGAGACGTCGGCGACATCGTGCTGCGCGACCGACGGGCGCTGGCCAACGACGGGATGTTCATGATCGTGGTCACCGTGGACAAGCAGACCGGCTCGGTCGTCGGTCGGCCGGAGATCATCACCCGCGGCTTCGTTCATCTCAACGAGAAGGATCCGATCATGACCGAGGCGCTCGAACGGGTCGTCGCCTCGATCCAGAACCCGGGCGATCACATCAGCGAGATCGCACTCCTCAAGGCTCAGGTCAAGGACGGCGTCTCACGCTACCTCTACGAGCAGACCAAACGGCGGCCGATGGTCTTCCCGGTCGTGGTCGAGGTCTAGATGGCCACGTCGCGCCGTCGATCGCCGGCCAGCAAGACGCCCACTCGGACGTCTCGCTCCCGGCGCAAGTCGTCGTGGGGCTCGCGGATCACGCCCGAGGTCGTCCGTTCGATCATCGGCCTGACGCTGCTCGTGCTCGGCGCGATGACCCTCATCGCGCTCGTCCTTCCTGGACAGGGTGCGCTGACCAGCTGGTGGACCGGGGTGTTCGCGCCTTGGTTCGGGGCGATGCGCTGGCTGCTGCCGTTCCTGATGCTCCTCGCCGGCTGGTGGCTCGAGTGGGGCCCGGGGACCCGGCCCGGATCTGGGTGGGGGATCACCTTGCTTGGCTTGGCGATCACCTATGCCGGGATCCTCGGGGCCGTCCAGGTGCTCGGGATCAACGGTGGGCGGATCGGTCGCGCCCTCGCCGGCCCGGCCAGCGACCTGCTCACGCCCGTGGGTGCCTTCGTGCTCTTCGTGGCCCTGGCCATCCTCGGGATCATCATCGGCTTCGGCATCCCGCTCCGACGCCTGACGCAGCCCGCGGTCGGTACGGCCCGGTGGATGCAGACGACCGCGGCGGCGTCGTTCCGTCGGGAGCCGAGCGACAGGTCCGACGCTCCGAAGGCGCCCGCCCCGCCGTCCACCGCGACGACGGCGAGGGAGAATGGTTCACGGTCGAAGGCCAAGCCGGTCTCGCCGACGCCATCACCCGGCCAGACCGGCGCCTGGGGCGACGATCCAGGTGACGGCATCCCGGCCGCCATCCCGAGTGCTACCCCGAACTCCGCGACATTCGCCCCGGCCCGGACGGCTGTGCCGGCCTCGGCCACGCTGGTCGCCACCCGGCCCGCACGGGATCCGGACGACGTGACCGACGCCGCCGATAGCCCGCCGACAAAGGACCGCATCGAATACGTCCTGCCACCGCTGACGACGCTCGAGGACATCGCCATCCCGATGGAGGCCGGTGGTGACGACGCGGCGCACCGGCACGTCGAGGAGATCATCATCAAGAAGCTGGCCGGCTTCGGCATCGCGGCCAGGATCGTCGGTCGCAACGCCGGACCGGTCGTGACCCAATACGAGGTCCAGCCCGCCCCGGACGTCAAGGTGAGCCGGATCGAGGCGCTCTCTGACGACCTGGCCATGGCCCTGGCCGCCCGGTCATTGCGGATCGAGGCACCTATCCCGGGCAAGAGCGCAGTCGGCATCGAGATCCCGAACAAGGACTTCAATATCGTCGCTCTGCGGGCGATCCTCGAGGAAGTCGACTTCAAGGCGTCTGGCTCCACCCTGACCTTCGCCCTCGGCCGCGACGTCGCCGGCACCGCCCAGGCCGTCGACCTGGCCAAGATGCCGCACCTGCTCATCGCCGGAGCCACGGGGTCGGGCAAGAGCGTCATGGTCAATGCGCTCATCACCAGCCTCCTGTGTGAGGCGACGCCGGACGACATCCGGATGATCCTGATGGACCTCAAGCGGGTCGAGCTGGCCGCCTACAACGGCCTGCCCCACCTCCTGGTGCCGGTCATCACAGAACCCGAGCGGGCCAAGGCCGCGCTCAAGTGGGCGGTCAACGAGATGGAGGCCCGCTACCGCCGGCTGGCGGGCGCGACCGCCCGAAACATCCGGGCGTTCAACGAGACGCGGACCGATCCCGAGGACCGGATGCCGTACATCGTCATCGTCATCGACGAGCTGGCGGACCTGATGATGCGCGAGGGCAAGAACGTGGAGGATCCGATCGTCCGGCTGGCCCAGAAGGCGCGAGCGACGGGCATCCACATGGTCCTCGCCACCCAACGACCGTCGGTCAATGTCGTCACCGGTCTGATCAAGGCCAACTTCCCGAGTCGCATCGCCTTCGCGATGGCCTCCCAGATCGACTCCCGGACGATCCTCGATACGCCGGGCGCGGAAGACCTGATCGGTCGGGGCGACATGCTGTATCAGCCGTCCGATCTGCCCCGACCGTTGCGTCTCCAGGGTGTGTTCGTCTCGGATCCGGAGATCGCCCGGGTCGTCGAGCACTGGAAGGTCCAGATCGAGGATCCCCACTACGACATGGCCATCATCGAGACCGGCGACGAGGGCAGCGGATCGGTCGATGATCTGGCCGATGAAGAGGCAGATCGACTTCTGCCTGATGCCGTCGAGGTGATTCGGGAGTACGATCGGGCTTCGGCGTCGCTGCTTCAGCGACGGCTCAAGGTCGGCTACGCGCGAGCGGCGCGCATGATCGACCAGCTTGAAGCGCGGGGGTACATCGGCGCCTTCGATGGCTCGAATGCCCGGCAGGTGCTGCGGCGCGACGAACCGGCGGGCTCGCCAGACGTCGAGGGTGGCTCTGACAGTGAGGGTGGATGACGACACGAGAACAACTCAAGCGCGCAGTGGGCGTCGATCGCAGCGACGCCGGTCGCGGCGTGACCGCGGACCTCGGCCCGAGCCTGCCTGAGCGCCTGTATTCCGCCCGGGAGCGGAAGGGCGTCGACCTCTACCGGGCGGAGCGGGACACGAAGATCAGGGCGCGCTACCTGGGTGCCCTGGAGCGCGGTGACTACAAGGAACTGCCGGGGGCGGTCTACACCAAGGGCTTCCTGCGCAACTACGCCCTGTACCTGGGCCTGGACCCTGAAGATGTCCTGCTCCAATGGCGCCGCGAGCGCACGGATGGCAAGGAGCTGCCGCCGGCGATCGTCGTTCCGAAGCCGATCGCGGCACCACGGAAGGGCATGTCTTTCTCGCCGGGCCTTGTCGTGGCCGCGCTGCTGACCGTCGCGATCGTCGCATTCGGGGCATATCTCGCGGTCCAGGTCCTGCGCTTCGCCAAGCCGCCGACGATCGCCGTCAGTCGACCGGCCGCGGCCGTCATCGACGTCCCCGAGGCAACGACCCACTACACCCTCGAGGGGACGACCCTGCCCGGGGCGACTGTCTCGATCCTGACGCCTGGCCACGATGCATTCCTGGTGACGGCCACCTCGGACGGCGAATGGGCCTACGACGTCGACCTTCGACGTGGACGGAACCAATTCGACGTCAGCGCCCTTGACCCGGATACCGGCAAGCATTCCGAGGACACCCTGCGGCTGTTCATCACCGTGCCGTTCCTGCTCATCGAGGCCCCCAATCTCACCGTCGACCAGCCATCCGAAGGCGCGACCTTCGAGAACGGCGCCATCCCGGTCGCCGGCAAGGCGACCAACGCCGACTCGGTCGTCGTGTCAGCCGCCTACGTCGGCCCTTCGGGTGTCGATGCGACCAGCGGCCAGCCGACGCCAAAGCCGCCGTCGATCCCAGCACCGCTGACGGTCAAGGTCGACGAGGATGGTGCATACACGACGCCGCTCGAACTGACCGCGGGCAAATGGGCGATCACCGTCACCGCAGCCAGCCCGGAGGCCAAGACGACCTCGCTGACACGCAACGTCACGGTCGTCTACAAGGGAGTCAACCTGGCCGTCTCGATCAAGGGTGGCCGCTCCTGGCTCAAGGTCTGGGTGGACGGAAAGATCGATCCGAAGCTGGGCGCGGCCGGTCAAGTGATCTCGCCCGGCACGACCTTGACGTTCAGCGCAAAGGATTCGATCGAGGTCCGGACCGGATCATCCGGGTCCACGCTGTTCACGCTGAATGGGACGTCACTGGGTGCTCTCGGCAAGTCCGGCGTGCCCGAGACCTGGTTGTTCGCGCCGCCCGACGACCCGGTCAAGACCCAGCGCCGATAGCGATGGCAGACGACCGGCTGGTCGAGCTCGCCGGTAGACTCGCGGCGTCGTGTCTCGATCACGGTGTCACGGTGGCGACCGTCGAGTCGTGCACCGGCGGTCTCGTGGGTCACGTCATCACCGAACATCCGGGCTCGAGCACCTGGTATCTGGGTGGTTTCATCACCTATTCGGATGACCTGAAGCGATCGGCTGCCGGCGTCCCGGCCGGGACCCTTGCCGCTCACGGAGCGGTCTCCGCGCAGGTCGCGGTCGCGATGGCCGCCGGCGGCCGATCACGATCCGGTGCGGGCCTGGCGGTCGCGGTCACGGGCATCGCCGGGCCGGCCGGAGGCAGCGACGAGAAACCGGTGGGCCTGACCTACGTGGCGGTGGCTGATGCCAACGGCTCGACCGTCCGGCGTCACCTCTGGTCGGGTGACCGAGCCGAGAACAAGCGAGCCAGCGCGACGGCGGCCCTCGAACTCCTGCTCGAATGCGTCGAGCAGGCGAACGCACCGGACGACGCCTCGTGACGACGGCTGCCGAACGGGTATCGGCGGGGCTGCGCGCGGCGCGTCCCGCCCGGCCGATCCAGCCGGACGAGCGGATCCACGTCGTCGGCATCTCCGGGGCCGGCGCGAGCGCGGCGGCCCTGCTCGCGCATCATGCCGGCGCCGTCGCGAGCGGTTGCGACCGGGACGGACTATCGCCGTACACCGTGGCGCTCGAGGCGCAGGGCATCCGGATGGCGGGCAGGCACGACGCCAGCCACATCACGACACCACCGATCCCGGACCGGCTGGCGGTGACGAAGGCATTGACCGCGGTCGAGCCGGACCACCCGGAACTGGTCGCCGCTCGGACGATGGCCGTCCCCGTGGAGGCCTGGCAACAGGTCGTGGCGGATGTGGCGTCCGGTCGAACCCTGGTCGGGGTCGCCGGGACGCACGGCAAGTCGACCACGGCCGGCTGGCTCGTCCACCTCCTGCTGACCGCCGGCCGGGATCCGTCGGCATTCGTCGGGGCGCTCATGCCGTCCGCGATCACCGGCGGCCTGCCTGCAACCGCACGCTGGGGCCGCGGTGACGAATTCGTGGTCGAAGCGGACGAGTACGCCGGCAATTTCGACCCGTTCGTCCCTGATGTCGCGATCCTGACGAGCGTCGACTGGGATCACCCCGATGTCTTTCCGGATATCGCCGCGGTCATCGATGCATTCGCCGGCTGGCTCGACCGGATGCCCGACGGCTCGACCATCGTGGCCAACGTCTCGGACCCCGGCGTCGAACAGGTCATCGATCGTCTCCGTCGTCGCTCGATCGGGATCATCGCGTACGGCGTCGTGGACTCTTCCCCGCTGCGAGGCGGCTACCTGCGTGGTCTGGCCGACCGGTACGCGACGGCCACCGGGCCCGCGACCGCCCTGCTCGGGCGGGTGACCGAGACCGATCCGGCCGGTACGACGTTCGAGATCCATGGGCTCGACCCCTTGTCGGGGGCGACGGTCGTCCGGACCGGCACGGCCGGCCGGCATAACGTGGCGAATGCCGTCGCGGTCGCGGGCGCAGCGTTCGCGCTGGGCATCCGACCGCCAGACATCGTGACCGGGATCGAGACATTCGCCGGTGTCGGGCGACGCCTGGAGCGCAAGGGCGAGGTCGCCGGAGTCGTCGTCTACGACGACTATGGACATCATCCGACCGCCATCCACGAGACGATCCTGGCGATGCGTCAGCGCGAGCCGGGGCGGCGGGTCTGGGCCGTCTACGAGCCGCTGACGTATGTCAGGACGGCGGCGATGCTCGATCGGTTCGCCGACGCCCTGGCCGAAGCGGACGCCGTCGGCGTCGCCGACATCTTCGCGATCCGCGACACGGATCTGACCATCAGTTCGGCGCGAGGCCTGGCTGATGCGGTCATCGCCCGACGAGCGGATATCCCGGTCATCGCGCCGGGCTCCGTCGAGGACACCGCCGATGCTCTCGCGGGTCTGGTCCGACCGGGCGATGCCGTGCTGGTGATGGGCGGCGGTCGGTCGTACCTGATCGGTCAGCGGCTGCTCGACCGTCTGGCCGAAGCATGACCCTCGACTACGCGGCGGGCCAGGGCATCCTCGAGCGGTACGCGGCCGCCCGGGTTCGCTTCGACGGTGATGCGCTCGTGGCACTGTTCGACGACGATGCCGAGTACCATGAAGGCCCGTTCGTCGTCCCGATGGTCGGCCACAACGCCCTGCGGGCGTGGCTCCTCGAGGCGAGTGCACGGCAACAGGATCTCGAATTCACGGTGGAGCGCCACTGGGTCTCGGGGATGACCGTGTTGGCGTCGTGGCATCTGAGCTACGTCCACGCCACGGACCGCTCCCTGGTCCGGGTCGCTGGGTTCCTCGTCGCCGACATCGCGCCGGATGGCAGGATCGCCCGTCTGCGCGAGTGGTCCGAGGTCGCTCCGGTCGGGTAGGGAAGGAGGATCGATGGCAGGGGATCAGTCGTTCGATGTCGTCAGCGATTTCGATGAGCAGGAGCTTCGCAACGCCCTGGATCAGGTTCGGCGAGAGGCCGGGACGCGGTTCGATTTCAAGGGCGTGACCGTCGAGCTGACCCAGGCCAAGGACGAGCTGGTCCTGGTGACCGACGACGAGTACCGTGCAGCGGCCATCAAGGATCTCATCGAGTCGAAGGCCATCCGTCGCAGCCTGTCGCTCAAGATCTTCGACTGGGGCAAGGTCGAGGAAGCCGGCGGGAACAAGGTCCGCCAGCGCATCGGTCTGCGCCGGGGCCTGTCGGATGAGATCGCCAAGAAGATCACCAAACTGGTCCGGGACGAATTCCCCAAGGTCAAGTCGCAGATCCAGGGTGATGCGGTCAGGGTCTCGGCCAAGAGCCGCGACGACCTGCAACGGGTCATCGTGCGTCTTCGTGAAGTCGACCTGCCCGTCCCGTTGCAATTCGAGAACTACCGCTGATCGCCTCCATCCCGGGGGTCGACCGATCGAAGGAGCGCAGTCGCCTTGACCGAGCTCGAATCCACGCTGCCCCAACAGGAGCCCGTCGAACGCCCCGCCGAGACACCTGACGAACCGGTAGCCGCCGGTCCCCGAACGGTGGGCCGGTTCATCGCCGATGCCTTCCGCGCCGCGGGTGTCCGATACGCATTCACCGTACCTGGCGAGTCGTTCCTCGGCTTGCTCGACGCCTTCGAGGACGCCGGCATCCGCGTCGTCGCGACCCGGCATGAAGGCGCTGCGGCGTTCATGGCGGAGGCGCACGGCCAACTGACCGGGCGTCCCGCGGTGTGTCTTGGGACTCGCGCCGTCGGCGGGGCGAACCTGGCCATCGGCATCCACACGGCGATGCAGGATTCGACCCCGATGTTCGTCGCCATCGGCCAGGTCGAGCGGGGCCGGCGGGGCAGGGAAGCCTTCCAGGAGATCGACCAGGTGAGCACCCTGGGTGGGCTCGCGAAATTCGCGACGGAACCTCGATCTGCGGCAGATGTCCCGGCCGCGATCACAGAGGCGACTCGCCAGGCGCTGAGCGGGAGGCCGGGGCCCGTCCTGTTGTCGCTGGCCGAGGACCTGCTCGACGAGGTCATGCCGGGGGATGCGGTGGTCGACGTCGCCCGACCGACCGCGCTTCGACCGACCGACGAAGACATCAGGTCGGTCATCGAATTCATCGCCTCAGCCGAACGGCCGGTCATCCTCGCGGGCGGCGGTGTCCTCCAGGCGCGAACATCGACCGAATTGGTCCGCTTCGCCCAACTCCTGCACGTCCCGATCATCGCGGCCTGGCGTCGTCCGGACGTGGTCTCCAACGACGAGCCGTTGTTTCTTGGGATGGCCGGCTTCGGTGCCGCATCAACGGTCCGGGCAAGGCTGGATGCGGCCGATGCGATGGTCGTGCTCGGGTCGCGCCTCAATGAGCCGACGACCTTCGGGTACGAGGTACCGAGGCCGGGCGTGCCCTGGATCCACGTCGACATCGCCCCCGGGTCTGCGGGTCTCGAGCACCCGCCTGAGCGTGTGGTCGTCGCCGACGCCAAAGCCTTCCTGAAGGCCGCCAACGAGCGATTGGTCGGTCGTGGGGTGCTGGACGCGCGTCTTGTCGCCATCCGCCAAGCCAACAATATCGAGGATCGCGCCGCGTACGAAGCCGCAGCGGTCGTCGATTCGGTGCCGTGGGACGGGCCGGGCATCCATCCCGGCCGGACCATCGCGACGCTGCGCGCCGTTCTTGCCGACGATGCCATCCTGACCACCGATGCCGGCAACTTCGCCAGCTGGGCGGGACGCGGGTTCCGATTCCGCCGGCCCGGGACGTTCCTCGGACCGACCTCCGGGTCGATGGGCTACGGCTTGCCGGCTGCCATCGCAGCGGCCCTCGTCCATCGCGACCGCCCGGTCGTGGCCCTGGTCGGCGATGGCGGATTGGCCATGACCATGGCCGAGATCGAGACCGCGGTCCGGGTCGGTGCGCGGGTCATCGTGGTCGTCTTCGACAATCAGCGCTACGGCACGATCCGGATGTGGCAGGAGCGACGGGGGACCGGCATCGGGGTCGCCACCGAGCTCGGACCGGTCGACTTCGCGGCGATCGCCCGGGCATGCGGTGCACGAGGGATCAGCATCGATTCCGACGCCGCGTTCGAACCCGCGCTGCGGGCAGCGCTGAATGCGGATCTGCCGACCCTGCTTCATTTACAGCTCGATCGGGCCTGGCTGTCGATCGATCATCCGCCGGCCGATGCGTGAGACGTACCACCTGTCGCCGCGCCTCGCCGGGCCTGACGACGTGGCCGGATCCGGCGCCGGCTGGTACGAGGCCGCGTCGCTGGCCGACGAGGGGTTCGTCCACTGTACGGATGGGCTGGCCGAGCTGCGACTGACGTTCGATCGCCATTTCCGTGACGACCCGCAGCCCTTCGTCGCATTGACGATCGATCTCGACGCGATCGACGTGCCGTGGCGATATGACGTCCCCGGGTCTCCGTACCCGCACATCTATGGACCGATCCCGCTCGCTGCGATCGGGGTCATCTTCGACGTGATCCGGACGCGAACGGGTCGGTTCGACCGGCTGCAGCCGTCCATACCGCAACGCTGACATCCGCACTGGATCTGGTCTGTCATCCGTCCATTGCGGTCCATGGGGCGAATCCGTAGGGTCGTGATGACCCCGATCGGGGCCTGCATGGGGAGATGACTCGATGCTTGTTCGCTCCGTGTTTCGATACCCACTGGCAACCGCGCTGACCGTCGTGCTCGCCGCGTGCGGTGGCGCGACACCGGCTCCGAGCGGAGCCGGCGCGACGCCCGCGGCCACGTCGAGTGCGCCGGCTGTCGAGACGGGCGCGCCGATCGGGGCCGACCCCACCCCCGGGACGATGCTGACCGCCTGCGAGATCGTCACGCCGGCGGACCTCGATGCCGCCACCGGCACTGCCGGGCCGAGTGCCGAAGGAGTCCTGGCGGCCCAACCGACGACGTTGTCGCCAGGACGCACCCTGTGCACGTACGAGGGCGAGTACGGACGGGTCATCGTCGATCTCGTTCCGGAGGATGGCGCCAACCTCTACGATGCGGCCCGCAAGGCCTATGCGGACGCGTCTGACATCACTGGCGTCGGCGACGGTGCGTTCACTTCGGAGAGCCGGAACCGGACGTTCGTGTGGAAGGGAGCCGTGGCGGTGATGCTGACGACGTTCTTCGATGGTGACGCCGACATGCGGGCCGTCTCGGAGGATCTGGCCGCCCGAGTGATCGACAAGCTCTGATCCACGACCCGGACGGCGTCGCCCTCAGCCGGGCGCGCGCCGCCCGAGGATGGAGAACGACAGCGGGATCCGCCCGCGTTCCTCCGGGAGCACGTCCGCGTGGCCGCCCCACCAGTCGACGGGATACTCATTCAAGCGCTCGAGGCGTAGGTCAGCGCCGAGCAGCGCCGTGACGACCTCGCCCAGGGTCCAGGCACGAGCGAACTTCCAGCTCTGATCCGCATCGTCGATCGAGAGCCGATCGATGTAACCGGGCGACCAGCCCCGGGACGCCTCGACGCCGGCGAAGTAGTCGTAATCGGTGGCAACCCAACGGCCGTCGACGTCTGCGTCGAACAGCCACTCGACCGGGTGGCCCTCGAACAGCACGAATCGTCCGGTCGGGGAGAGGAGCCGGGCGATCACTGCGGCCCACGCATCCAGATCGTGGAGCCACAGCAAGGCGCCTCGCCCCGTATAGACGAGATCAGCCGTGCCGTCGAGTTCATGCGGGGTGTCGAGCACGTCGGACAGGATCCATCGCGCGGGCGCGCCGGTCGCGGCGGTGAGACGTTCCGCCAGTTCGAGCATGCGCGGGCTGAAATCCACGCCGATGACCTCGTCGGCGCCGTGATTCCAGAGGGAGAGAGTGTCGCGACCACCGGCACATTGCAGGTGGATGGCCCGCCGGCAGTGCCCGTGCAGGTCGCCGATCAACTCCGTCTCGACGCCGAAGAGGTTCGTCCCCCCCGACTGGATCAGGGCCACGGCCTCGTCGAACCAGCCTTCGTAGCGTTCAGCCGCCTCGTCCCAGGCCGACCGGTTCGAGGCATGCATCACGCGGACGTCCGACAGCTCCGCGTCCGTTGGCGGGCGGATATCGAGCGGACGGGGATCCATCCGCAGAGAGTACCGTCAGGCAGCGGCTGAAGCCGCCTCCGGGTGCAGGACGATGACCGGGATGGTCCGATCCGTCTTGCCTTCGTAGTCCTTGAACCCGGGGTGCAACTCGGCGTGCTGGTCGTACAGCCGCCGCCTCTCATCACCGTCCGCCACGCGTGCCGTGGCCTGCATCGTCTTGCCGTCGACTTCGATGGTGACCGATGGATGGGCCACGCAATTGTGGAACCATGCCGGGTGCGTCGGCGCGCCGCCCTTCGAGGCGACGATCACGATGTCATCACCATCGCGGGAGTATGCGAGTGGCGTCGCCCGTCGCTCTCCGGTCCTGGCTCCCGTCGTCGTGAGGATCAGGACCTGACGGCCCGCGAACGGACCGCCTGAGGCATGGCCACCATTCGCGCGCAGGTCTTCGATGAGGGCGGCGTTGAAGTCGTTCATGGTGCCGTTGCTCCAGTCGTGGTCGAGGTTGCCGACGAGCAATCTAGCACAAACTGGTTGCGCCCGCAACGACCTGCTGGTATGCTGGCCTCCACATCAAGGGAGCGAAACCAGATCATGCCTGCCGTCGTCGTCGAAGACATCACCATCCTGCCGCGGGTCGCGCCGCCCGACCCGGCCGTCGCCAGGCAACGACCGGTCCGGAGCGTGACGAGCGCCCCGAGCGGTTTCGAGGGCGAGGGCTTTCCCGTCCGGCGCGCGTTCGCGGGTGTCGATCTGGCCGATCTCGACCCCTTCATCCACCTTGACCAGATGGGTGAGGTGAACTATGCCCCGGGCGAGCCGAAGGGTACGCCCTGGCATCCGCACCGTGGCTTCGAGACCGTGACGTACATGATCGATGGGGTCTTCGAGCACGCCGATTCCAACGGGGGTGGTGGCGTCATCACCAACGGCGACACGCAGTGGATGACCGCCGGCGCCGGGATCCTCCACATCGAGAAGCCACCAGAGTGGCTCGTCGTCAGTGGCGGGCTGTTCCACGGTCTGCAGCTCTGGGTCAACCTGCCCGCCGCCCAGAAGATGTCGGCGCCGCGGTATCAGGATCTTCGGGCCAGCGAGGTCACACTCGCGTCATCCCCTGACGGGGGCACGCTCATCCGGATCATCGCGGGCGACGTGGCTGGTCAGGCCGGTCCGGGATCGACCTACTCGCCGATGACCATGATCCACGCCACCTTGAGTCCGGGCGCGGAGTTGTCCTTGCCATGGCGACCCGACTACAACGCCCTGGTCTATGTCCTCGCCGGACGAGGGACGGTCGGAACCGACGGGCGGCCGATCGGCCCGGGTCAGTTGGCCGTATTCGGTGATGGGAACGCCATCACGCTCGGTGCTGCGCCGATCCAGGACGAGCGCAATCCCGACCTGGACGTGATCGTCCTGGGCGGTCGCCCGATCCGCGAGTCGGTCGCCTGGATGGGGCCATTCGTCATGAATACGCGCGACGAGGTGATGCAGGCGATGCGCGACTACCAGGCTGGCCGCCTCGGGACGATCCCGGCCGTGCACAACGCCCCGACGACGATGGTCGAGACTCGTCCCAGCGCCGAGGACGCGAATCCGCCCAGCGCCGCGGGCTGACGGCTCGTCCGCGCCGCCGGGTTGGGTGGTGACATACTCCGGCGGTGAAACCGTCGACCCAGGCCGTGTACCCGGCCATCGACCGGACCTTCGAACAGATGGCGGGGGTGTCCGCGCCGGGCGTGGTGTATGGCATCGTCGCGGATGGACAGCTCGTCGACGGGCGCGGGTTCGGCTCACTGCATGTCGGGTCGACGCTCCGTCCGGATCCCGACAGCATCTTCCGGATCGCGTCGATGACCAAGAGCTTCACCGCGGCCGCGATCCTGTTGCTGCGCGACGAAGGTGTCCTCCGACTGCAGGACCCGGTGGCGGACTGGGTTCCGGAGATGGACCGGCCCGACGCCGTTTCTGACGATCCCCCGATCTCCATCGAACAGCTGTTGACCATGTCGAGCGGTTTGCCGACGGACGATCCCTGGGGCGATCGGCAACAGGGACTCGACCTGCGATCGTTCGCCGACCTGATCCGGGGCGGCTTCCGTTCGGCGTGGATTCCCGGGACCCGGTTCGAGTACTCGAACCTCGGGTACGGGATCCTGGGCCGAGTGATCAGCGCCGCGTCAGGCCTGGAGTACCGCGACTACGTGAGCAAGCGGCTCTTCACGCCGCTGGGCATGGATTCGACGACATTCAGTCGCGACGAGGTCGCCACCGAGCGGCTCGCGCGGGGCTACGTCCGACGGGACGAGACCTGGCTCGAGGAACCCATCGACGGGTATGGCGCGCTCGCTTCCATGGGTGGCGTCTTCACGTCGATCCGGGACCTGGCCAGATGGGTGGCCGGGTTCACGGACGCCTTCGCCCCGTCCGGGGGATCCGGGATGGCCCATCCGCTGTCACGGGTGACCCGTCGTGAGATGCAGCAGATCCATCGTGCCACCGATCCGGAGGTCGAATGGTCGGCCGCGGCAGCTCGTCCGACGTTGGTGGCGGGAGGATACGGGCACGGGCTGTTCGTCTTCGAGGACCAGTCGATCGGCCGGACCGTCGGTCACGGCGGCGGGTACCCCGGTTTTGGGTCGCACATGCGCTGGCATCCCGGGTCCGGGGTCGGCGTGCTTGCGTTCGGCAACGCCCGCTATGTCCGGATGGGCGTGGCCGTCGTCGGGGCGCTCCGGTCGTTGGTGGTCGATGGTGTGGGACGGGACAGTCGCGTACAGCCCTGGCCTGAGACGCTCGCCGCCCGAGCGCGGATCGAGAGCTTGCTGGAGCGATGGGATGTTGATGTCGCCGCTCGCTTGTTCGCGATGAACGTCGAGCTTGATGAGCCACTCGAGCGCCGGCGAGCGGGGATCGACCACCTCCGATCGGTGCATGGCGCGCTCGCCCCCGATGTCGCGGAGGAACCGTCCTGTGACGACCCACCGCATCTTGCCTGGTGGATGCGTGGTGAGCGTGGGCGCGTCATGATCGAGATCCGGCTCGATCCTGAGCTGCCGCCCCGAGTCCAGTCCCTTGTCTTCACCTCGGTCCCGGAGCCGCCTGCGGGTCTCGCCGCGATCGCGGATCGATTGATCTCGGCATGCAGTTGCCCGACGCCGGCCTGGCCGGACGACCTGCGCCTGGCGTCGTCGCTGGATGCGGATGTCGTCGGCCGCGAACTTCGAGCGGCGGAGGCGTTGTTCGGTCCGCTGATCCTCGGTCCATCGATCCGGGGCGATGGCCGATCGACGGCCGCCTGGCGGGCGCATGGACCGCGCGGCGACGTCGAGCTGGAGCTCAGCCACGACCCGGCGACCGGCGAGCTCGACAACGTGGCATTTCGTCCGCGTCGGATCCGGGTACCGATCCAGGCGTCCTGACGACCTGATCTCCCTACAGGCGGCGCTCACGCAACGCGGCGATCGACTTGTCGATCCGGCGTGCCCGGGTTTCGGGCGTCTTCGCCTGGTCGATGGGCTCCACGATCCGGCGCTTGTTGCTGTACGAGAGGGTCTCGAAGAATGCCGCGGCGACTGCGTCGGTGGCGAGCGCCAGGGCGAAGTCATCCGGGATCGAGACTTCGCGAGGTTCCGTGTCCAGTTCGACGTCGATGTCGACGGTCTGGCCGGCCTCCACGCCTGACTGTCGTCGCACGTCGTTGCTGACTCCGAGCATGAAGACGCCGCCCATCGTGGCGATGGTGCTCCGGTAGGTGAAGCCGTTGATGGTCACCCGGACGGCCGGCTTGCGGCTGGTGCCCAGGGCGGCGACCACATCGGCGGGGACTTCGACGCCGGCGGCCGTCTTGCCGGTGGACTGGATCAGGGCGCGGAACCGCATCGCCCGAGTATGCATCGCCTGCGAGAGCGCGTCAGGGCTCCGGCGTGAGGGCACTGTTGGGCTCGGTCGGGTCGATCGCTGGCAGCCGCGGGTCGAGCCGTGCATCTCGCAACGCAAAACCCAGGGCGCCGAGGGCCAGCATGGACGTCCCGATGGTCACCAAAATGCCGACCCAGAACAATGCCGCACTGCCACCCCGATCGGCGAGATAGGGCAGGACATCAAGCGGGTCCGCGGCGATGAGCAGGTAGGCCAGGACGCCCAGGCCCAGACTCGCGCCCCCGAGGATCACCGGCAGGAGCGACGAGATCCGGCCCACGGTTGCCGTTCGACGCCCGACGATCTCCACCCCACGAGTCCAGCCGAGGATGGCCGCCCAGGTCGCAGCCCAGGCCGTGGCCACGAAGACGCCGCCCATCGCATCGGCCATCCGATGCCAGCCCGCCGCCAAAGTGCTGGCCCCGACGATCGCGACGATGATCGCCGACAGGACGACCGATGGAGCCCGGAGGAGTGGCGGGAGGACCAACACGAGCCCGACCGCGATCGATGCTGCGGCCGTCGCGTGGCCACTCGGAAAGCTGTTCGGGAGCGGGTAGAACAGTCCACCCAGGAGGTCCGATCGATCGAGTAGCACGGACTTGAGGGCCTGGGTGGTCACGTTGGCTCCGACCACGACGATCACGGCGACGACGGCCAATCGCGGCCGACGTTGAGCCAGGGCGATCATGACCAGGACGAGCGTGCCCAACGCGATCGTCGAACGAGACAGGACACTCAGGATGCGTTCGGCGGCGATGACCGACTCGACCGAGGCCGGCCGGCCACCCAGGATCAGTTCACTGACGAGCTGGCCGGTCCGGGTCCCTACGGTCACCAGGTACAGGAGCGCGGCGATGCCGGTCGCTGCGATGGCGACCACGACGAGTCGCCGAACGACCCTCGGCGGGGAGCGACGGCTCGGTGCCTCGGCGACGGCCGTCGTCGAGGTTTCGGCAGGCTGGTCCATCAGGCTGATAGTGACGCCACTGCGGCGATGATGGCCGATTTCCTCCATCGCCGCGCACCGCGCCTGCCGCGGGGGCCTAGGGCTGGTCGTCGGCCAGCCGAGCCCAGGGCATGAGTTCGGGCGGCATGAACGTGGAGTGGAGCGCGACCCGCCTGCCATCGGCCGACATGGAAGCGTTGGCGGCCTCCAGGATGTCGACGACGTGGGCTGCCTGTTCGGCGCTCGCTCGATGCTGCCGATCGGTGGCCAGTGACGCGGCCAATTCCGCCACACCGCGCGCCCAGGCGATGCCATGGAACGGTGCCCGAACGTAGGGGACCGGCTCGTACGAACCACCGAATGGCCCCGTCTCCACGGTCGCATCGAATTCCTGGAAGTCGCCCAGGAGCAGCGATCCGTCGTCACCGTGGAACTCGAGCGCCCCCCGTCCACGGGCCGGGCGTCCCACGTAGAAGCTGGCCGTCAGCCGAACGATGGTGCCGGAGGCGAGTTCCAGCGCGACCACGATCAGATCCGGACTGCCGATCCTGAAGGAGGTGCCGTCCAGGGCGACCCGATCGGGATGGACATGCCAGCCCCATGACCGGACGGAGATCGCGGGTCCGAGCATCGTCGTGACCAGGGTCAGCGGGTAGACGCCCACGTCGAACAGGACGCCGACGTCATAGAACGGCGCGGCGGCTGGGTGCCACGACTCGATCCGACCCCAGTCGACTTCGGCATACACGACCCGGATCGTCCCGAGGCGCCCGGACCGGACCCACGCCGCCGCCGTCTGCTGTGCTTCGCCCAGAAAGGTCGACGGCGAACACGCGAACCGGACCTGGTGCGCCGCAGCCAGCGCGATCAACTCATGCGCCTCGGCCGAGGTGAGCGCCATCGGCTTTTCGCTGTAGACGTGCTTGCCGGCCTCAAGCGCTCGCCGGCTGACGTCGTAGTGGGCGTGATGGATGGTCAGGTTGACCACGATGTCGACGGCCGGATCTGCCAGCAGCGCATCGACCGAGGCATGCACCCGGACGTCGTGCTCGGCGGCGAACGCCGTGGCCCGGTCAACATCGAGATCGGTCACCGCGACGAGCCGGATCTCCGGATGCGTCGCGATATCCCGCGCGTACCCGGCCGCGATGTTGCCGGTGCCGATGATGCCGATGCCCGATGGTGTCATGGCCGGAAAGGCTACGGCATCGGCGATCCGGCCGATGGCTCCGTGCCGTATCGTTCCCGGGTGCGGCACGACCAGATCGCCCTCCAGCTCTACACGGTCCGCGAGGCCGCTGCCATCGATCTCGGCGCGACGCTGGATGCGGCGGCCGCCATCGGCTACCGGGCGGTCGAGGTCGCAGGTCTCCCGGACGTCTCGCGGGCCAGCCTGGCGGCCATGTTACGGGCCTCCGGGCTCAGGCCGGTCGCGACGCATATCAGCATCGACGAACTGCGCCGCGACCCGGATGGGGTCGGGGAGGGTCTGTCGACCCTTGGTTGCGAACGGGCGGTCGTCCCGTGGCTGCCGGAGGCCGACCGTGCCGCCGTCTCCGACGTTCGCCAGTTCGCGACCGAGCTCGGGAAGTACGCCGACCGCCTCATCGTCTCCGGGATCAGGCTCGGCTACCACAACCATGCGTTCGAGTTCGCACCCCTCGAGGGGACGACGGTCTGGGACGTGCTGCTCGACAGCATGCCACCGGCAGTCGACTTCGAAGTCGATGTCTACTGGGTCGCCCGGGGCGGGGCCGACCCGGCGAGGGAGATCGGCCGTGTCGGTGATCGCGTTCGGTCGATCCACATGAAGGACCTTGCCCTCGAGCCGGAACCGCACGATGCCCCCGCGGGGGAGGGGGTCCTGGCGTTCCCGGCCATCGTCGCCGCCGGGCGAGCTGCCGGCGTCGACTGGTATATCGCCGAACAGGACGATGCCGTCGACCCACTCCGCGACGCCGCCACCGCGTTCCGATACCTGGAGTCATTGGCGGTCTGATCCGCGCGAGTCACGACCGGCGTACGATCGGTCCATGACGCGACCCGATGCGCCGCCTGGCCAGCCACTCAGCTATGCGGTCGACCCCGCGCGCGTGAGCGGCGGACGAAGTCGGTCCGTGCTGGCGATCGCGGCGATCGCGATACTCGCCATCGGGTCCGTCGTCGGTGGGCTGGCGCTGCTGGCTGGGCCGGCAGAGCCCCGGGTGGCCATCGACGTGGCGGCGTCGGCCATCGTGCCGATCGGGACGATCGGGCCGGTCGTGACGACAGAGCCCGCCGCGCCGCCGGCGATCACCTGCCACACGGTCGCCCAGGTTAGATGCCGGGCGCTCGCGAGGGCGGCCCTGGAAGTCGCCGCTGAACCGGCTCTGGCCGCCATCGATTCGGTCGACGTCTGGCCCACGCTCTCGTGCAGCAGCGACTTCGATTGCCCGCGCGATCGATTGCAGGGAAGCCGGCCGGCCGGGAGCGCCATCCTGGTCACGGCCGCGGCGCGGCGAGTCTGGGTCAACGTGACGGATCGGGACCTCGACGGCGGTGCATTCGATCGTGCTGAACACCGGCTGGATGCCTGGGTGTTCCGCTCGGACGGAGTCTGAGGATCGTCCGACTCAGACCCGGTTGATGACGTCGCCGGTCCGGACCGCGCCGCCGACGACGATCCGCGTGTTCATCCCGCGCATCCGGTGGGCACGTCCGACCGGCGAGTTGATCCAGCGCAGCGCTTCGCTGCCGAACCGGGCGCTGTACTTCGCGCAGCCCGTATGCGGCTGGTCAGTCACCTCGAGGACGGCTGTCCCGATGGCCAGCCGCGACCCGGGCGGCAAGGCCTCGATGCTCAGGTCGAGATCGACGTACAACTGGTCCCCGGCGAGCGGCCAGCGATCGGGGTCGGGTTCGATCGCGCGCAGCACACGGACGTTGACGATGGTGATCTGATTGTCCGGATCCGCTGACCCGTCCGCAGTCATCCGGCTGCCGCGGTCGAGCCAGGTATCGCCGACGAGTCCGATCGCCGGGTCGAGTTCCGCATCCTGGACGATCTCGCGCTCATCGACGGACGGACGACGAACGATCCACTCGAGTCGACCACCGTCTCGTGGCGCGGCCTGGACGTCGGCGAGCGATCCATCAAACGCATGTTCCTGTGTCGCGACCATGCCGACAGCCTAGCGGACCTGGTGGTCGATTGCTCGGATCTCGAGATACGCTACGACGCGATGGCGGAAGAACCACTGATCGTCCGGCACGTCCCGACGGCCAGCTTGACGTTGCCGGAACGGGGTCGCATCCGGTCGTTGCTCGACGCCGCATTCGGCACCGACGAGGAGGAGCGGTTCACGGATGAAGACTGGGCGCACGCCCTCGGTGGCACCCATTTCCTCCTGGAACGAGACGGCCGGATCGTGACCCATGCCTCGGTCGTCGAACGCACGCTCGAGATCGGAACGCGGCCGATGCGGACCGGCTACGTCGAGGCCGTGGCGACGGCGGGGTCGATGGAAGGACGTGGCTACGGTTCTCGGGTCATGGCCGACGTCAGTGCCTTCATCCAGGAACGATTCGAGCTGGGCGCCCTGGGGACCGGCCGTCAGCGGTTTTACGGGCGTCTCGGCTGGGAGACGTGGCGTGGTCCATCGTCGGTCCGGGCTCCCGACGGGCACCAGCTGACGCCCGATGACGATGGCTACATCATGGTCTTGCGGACACCACGGTCGGCGGACATCGACCCCACGGCGGCGATCAGCTGCGACTGGCGGTCTGGCGACGTCTGGTGAGGCTCGACCTGAGGGTCAGAAGACCCGCTTGAGGAACATCAGCCCGAGGACCACGATCACGAAACCGGCCAGCAGCGCAGCCGGGGGCATCGTCGAGAGGGTGTGGACCGATTCGCTCGCGAACTGGCCGAGCGAAGCGCCCACGTCGAGGTTGCCACCACCGGCTCCGTGGTCGCCTCCGACCCGACCGGCCACCTGACCCGCTGCGTTGCCGTATTCGAGCATGGCCGCATCATCGCACGGCGCACAAGCCGGTGGGCCGGCGGCGAACCGTCCTAACGGTGCCCGGTCGTGGCCTAAAGGTCGAGTCTCGGGAAATGACGTCCCGGTCATGTGCAGGATCACGAGATCGGACGATGGCCACCGGTCAGTCGGATGACACGATCATCCGCGAACGCCCGAGCAACGAGCGACGCAGACCGGAGTCCCGAAATGAACTTGTATCTCGCCGAATACGACGCGCGCCACCGGGAGGATTCCATGGCCCGATGGGCCGACGCGGGCCGCCTGGCCGCGCTCGCAGCACGACCCACCCCCCGCCGACACTGGCTCCGGATGGCCTCGGACCGGCTCCGGGCCAACCTGTCGATCGCGATGCGACACCGACCCCGGCCGACGCCGCCGATCCGCCCTCCTGTTGGCCGGTGATCAACCCGTATCATCCGGTGATGGCTCGTCGCCTTGTCAGCCCGACCATCGTCGGACGTTCCGAAGAACTGGCCGCCATCACCGCTGCCCTCGATGGGGCGATGGGGGGCACGCCGGTCCATCAGCTGATCGCCGGCGAGGCGGGTGTCGGCAAGTCCCGCCTCGTCAACGAGATCGGCGCGATCGCCTCGCGTCGTGGGTTCCGCGTCGTGTCCGGATCGTGCGCCGACATCGGCGACGGCGGCGTCCCATATGGCCCCATCGTCCAGGGGCTTCGGGCCCTGGGCCGCGCGCTCGACGAAGACCGCAGGCGGGTCGTGTTCGGGCCATCGGCCGGCCAGCTCTCCAGACTCGTGCCATCACTGGATCCGAGCTTGCCGCCGGACTCGAGTGGACCGGTCGATGCGGCCCACGCTCGGCTGCTCGATGCGATCCTCGGGTCGCTCCAGCGGTTGGCGGAGCAGGAACCCGTCCTGTTCATCATCGAGGACCTGCACTGGGCGGACCCGGCGACGAGGGAGGCGATCGCGTTCCTGATCCGCCAGGTCGAGACGGACCCGATCGTCCTGTTGATGACGATCCGGGCTGACGAACTCCATCGTCGGCATCCGATCCTGCCCTGGCTCGCGGAGATGACCCGGAGCGGCATGGTCGACCGTCATGACCTGCAGCGGCTGACCCTGGATCAGACCAGTAAGATGCTGGAAGCGATCCTCGGAACCCGGCCGGACAACCGGTTGGCGGAAGGCATCCAGGATCGCTCTGATGGAAACCCCTTCTTCATCGAGGAACTCGTCGGGGCGGGCGACGATCGGGACGCCCGGATCCCACCCACCCTTCGAGAGGTCCTCCTGGCTCGGATCGTCGGTCTGCCGCCGGCGGCGCAATCGGTCGTGGGGGTGGCAGCCGTCGCCGGCCGCCAAGTCGACCACGCGCTCCTAGCCAGTGTCGCGGCACTCGACGAGCCGGACTTCCTCGACGCCCTGAGGACCGCCATCGAGCGGCACATCCTGATCCTCGGAACGGCTTCGGACTCCGGAGAGCGGGACTACGCGTTTCGCCATGCCTTGCTCCAGGAAGCGGCCTATGACGACCTCCTGCCCGGCGAGCGACAGCGGTTGCACCGGGCGTTCGCCGAGGCGTTCGCCGGCCGGGGACCCGGCAGTGGGGCGATGGCGGCCGGCCATTGGGCGGAGCTGGCCTACCACTGGTCGGCGGCTCGGGACGACCGTCGCGCGCTCGAGGCCTGCGTCCGAGCCGGTGAAGCGGCGAGCGGCGCATTTGCATTCGCCGATGCACTCCGACATGACGAGCGGGCGCTCGCCCTGTGGTCGACGGTCGATGATCCGGCCCTGGTCGCAGGAATCGATCGTGTCGAGCTCCTCGATCGCGCGGCCAGCGCGGCCTGGCTCGCTGGTGATTCGCGACGGTCGGTCGTGCTTCGTCGGGAAGCGGTGGCCGAGCTCGGTTCGGATGGCGATCCGATCCGGCGCGGTCTGGCGCTTGAGCAGCTCGGCCGGGCGTCATGGGGTCATGGCGACGCGGACGCGGCACTTGCGGCCTGCGAAGCCGCGATCAGGGTCATGCCCGCCGATCCGCCGACGGCCGAGCGAGCACGGGTGCTCGCCGGCTACGCCCAACTGCTGATGCTCCTCGACCGCTGGTCGGAATCGATGGAGCGCTGCCAGGAATCGATCGACATGGCCCGTGTCGTGGGCGCCCGCCAGGCCGAGGGCCATGCGCTCAATACGCTCGGACTCGGGTTCGCCACGGCCGGACGATGCACGGAGGGTACGCAAAGTCTGGACCTGGCCCTGGCCATCGCCCGGGAGCTCGGCGATGCCGACGACATCGGTCGTGCGTACGCCAACCTGAGCGAAGCGACCTTCCAGTGCGGCGACAAGCAACGCGCCGTCGAGATCGTCCGTGAAGGCGCCGCCGTGACCGACGCGATGGGCATGTCTCGGACCTACGGTCGTTTCATCCGCGAGAACGGGATCTGCTACAGCTTCGAGATCGGTGACTGGACGGAAGCAGATTCGTTTGCTCAGGCCAGCATCGCGACCCTGCCATCCGCCCGCGCGCAACGACGCTATGGCTTGACGAACTGGCTACCGCTCCTCGTCGCGACCGGAGATCCCCGGGCAGACGATCGTCTTCAGGAACTTCAGGGGTTGCTCGATGGCTACCCGATCGAAACGCAGTTCAATATCCCGGTCCGGATCGTTGCCGCGGAGTCTGCCCTCTGGCATGACGATCCCGAGCGGGCTCTGGAGTCCATCCGGACGGGCCTGATGGAGGCCGAAGGGACGCAGTGGGCCCGGTTCCGGCTGCGCCTGTATCGGGTCGGGATGCGCGCCGTGGCCGACATGGCCGAGATCGCCCGTGCACGACGCGATCCGAAATCCGAACGCGTGGCGATCCAGGCGGGCGACGACTTGTGGGCCTCGCTCCTGCCCATCATCGACGAGGACCGTGGACGCCTGGGGCGCCCGGCAATCGACGAGGCCGAAGCTCAGTTCGCAACCACCCAGGCTGAGCAGCACCGGCTCCGGAACGAACCGGCGGTCGATGCATGGCACGAGGCCGCCCGCCGCTGGAAGGGACGCACGGACCCGTACCAGCATGCCTATGCGAGTTGGCGCGCCGGCGAGGCTGCGCTGCGCGACGGAGATCGGGCGACCGCGATGGCCGACGTCGACGAGGCGCACAGGATCGCGACTGACCTCGGCGCTCGGCCGCTGATGTCGGCGATCGTTGGCCTCGCCGGTCGATCTCGGCTACGCCTTTCGAGTCGGGACGGGCGGCCGAACGAAGTCGTCGCGCCCGCACCGGCCGACCCATTCGGCCTCACGCCTCGGGAGCGAGAGGTCCTGCCATTCCTCGTCCAGGGCAAGACCAACCGCCAGATCGCCGACACGCTGTTCATCAGCGAGAACACGGCCGGCGTTCATGTTTCGAACATCATCGGAAAGATGGGAGCCTCCTCACGGACAGAGGCTGCTGGTATCGCCGCCCGTCTTGGCCTGGACGAGGCATAGCGGCCTCGTCGGACATCAGCCCCAGCGCACGGCCAGCGTTCGTGGCTTGCGGAAGACCACGCCAGTCGGCGGCGTCGTCGCGGGATCCAGCCGCAGTCCATGCCATGAATCGATGGCCGCCTCCAGGGCCGCCTGCGCCTCGAGCCGAGCCAGATGGAGGCCGATGCACGCGTGCGGCCCCTGGGCGAAGGTCAGATGCGTCCGAGCGTTCGCGCGCGTGACGTCGAAGCGGTCCGGTTCCGGAAAGGCAGAAGGATCCCGGTTCGCACCGGTCAACGACACGATGACCAGGTCGCCCCGCCTGATCATGACATCACCGAGTCCCACGTCCTCCGTCGCGTAACGGTCCACGCGAGCCGCGGCCGGCTCCAGGCGGAGCAATTCCTCGACGGCATTCCCGATCAGGGCCCGATCGGCGACGATCGCCTGGAACTGGCCCGGATCGGACAGGGCATGCCAGAACAGCGAGGTCGTCATCCCTTCGCTCGTCTCGATGCCCCCGAACATCATCACCGCGGCATTCGAGACCACTTCGTCACGGAGGAGTGAGGTCGAAGCCTGAGCCAGCATCCCGCCGTGCTCGATGCTCGACAGGACGTGACCGCGGAGGGCCGCCATGGCCGCCGGCGCGTCGTCGCCGATCTCGCCACCGGCCGACACGCGATCCACAGCGGCCACGATCTCGTCATACCAGGACAGAACGTCCGACGACGGCACGTCGACGAGGTCGAGCAACATCCCGACCACCGCGACCGCCAACGGTCCCGCGAGGTCGCGGCGGACCTCCGCATGACCCGCCGCGGCCAACACATCGACTGCGCGCCGTGCCTCGGTACGGACCCGTTCATCGAACCGCTCGGCCACCTCGGACCGTCGGAGCGCCAAGGCGAACGGGTCACGGTGTCGCCGATGCTCCACACCATCGAGCGAGAGCATGCTGGGACCGACCACCCGGGCGGTCGAGAAGCGCGGATCGTCGACCGTGAATCGGTCGGCATCACGCATCACCTCGATACACAAGTCCCGACGGGTGACCAGCCAACCGTCAAGGACCGGTACCCATGAGACCGGCTCGGATCGACGTAATCGGGCCAGGACAGGATACGGGTCCTCATCGAGCTCACGGAGCGTGACGCCGGCCCCGATGGGCGAGTCGCGTGAGTCATTCGGTGGCCGTACGGGTCGCATGCCGCTATCGTGCCACGCTCGTTCAGCCTGAGACATGCCGTGGAACGAGGCGCCCGTGGCGTCGGCGCACATAGGTCGTTCGCCGTGGCGGGGTGGGACCAGGCGACGGTTGCCAGAACCGCCGATGCCGTCAATCATCGAAACGTGTTTCAACGTCTCCGCCGTCCCGCGTCCGTTTCCATCCTCGGTCTGGTCCTCGTAACCGGGCTCGCCGGACCGGCCAGCGCCTGGTCGAACGGACCGAACTCCGGGAATGGCTACGGCACCCACGACTGGATCGTCAGCCAGGCGCTCGACCTGTTCGGTGGTTCCCCGCCGTCGTGGCTGGAGGTCGATACCGCGCTTCTCGCGACCGACGACCCAGACACCCAGTTCTACGCGTCGAACGAGCACGTGTTCTACGAGCAGGGCTACGGACGTGGCGCGGTCGACCGGATCACGAAGTACTTCCACGAGGCGCTGGTCGCCCACGCCGACGGTGACGACCACAAGGCGTCGATCCGGTTCGGCTGGATGGCCCACTACTATGGCGACATCCTTCAGCCGTACCACACGAACCACGACGCCGTTGACCGAAAGACCTCACATGCCAACTACGAGCTCCGCGTCGAGGCCCTCATCTCGAAACCCGGATCGATGCCCGAGTGGGCGGCCAGCGGCCACACGCCGACGCCCGTCACCGACATCCGAAAGACGGCGATCGCCGCCGCAGCCTACTCGCGGGGCAAGTTCCCTGCCCTCTACTCGGCATTCCATTCGAACGAGAACACCCTGAACGGGGACGTCAGGGACATCACTGGCAAGGTCCTGAAACGGGCCTCGGAAGACCTCGCCGACGCCCTCATCTCGATCGACGAAGGGGTTGGCGACGCCCCGGCCGTCGGTTCCGTGCAGGCGAGCGTCAAATACGTCTACGCCGCGCGCAACGAGAAGCAGCCGGTCTACGTCACCGTCAAGGACGGGGCGGGCCATCCGCTCGAGGGCGTCCGGGTCGATATCGACTTCCCGAAGGCATCCGGCGGCACGACATTGCTCCGTCGGTACACGATGGCTGACGGCACGGTGACTGCCTGGGGCGACGTCGGCAAGAGTCCGTTCGGCGCCAAGCGCACCGTCCAGATCACGGTCACCACCAGGGACGTCACGAAGACCGCCAGCCCATGGTTCATGGCGACGCGCCAACTCATGACGAGCACCGGCGGGTTCAAGACGTGGGTGAATGACTCGACCGTGAAGCCGGGCCAGACGGTCCGTGTCATCGCCCGGACCCGCGACACGAAGGGCCGCCCGGTCGCCGGCCTCAAGGTCACCTGGACCTGGACATTCAGTGACGGCAGCAAGAAGACGACGGTTGACGACACCAACGCGCACGGGAAGGCGCATTCGGACCTGGCCATCACGTCGGCGACCCCGAAGGGTCTGGTCAAGATCACGGCCACGACACAATCGGCTCGGAAACACCGGACGACGACGACCTCGTTCAGGCGCTCCTAGACGGAGTGCCGTTCCGTTCGGGCGCCCATCGCAGGGCGAGGCTCCGGTCCGCGAGATCGAGGTCGATGTCGGTTGCGATGACTCCGACGGCACCGTACGGCAGGCTGGCGATGAGGGTTCCGTCGGGGTCGATGATCCCGGTCACCGAACCTTGTTCCGGGCCGGCAGAATCGGCCGCGGCCACGTAGACCGTGTTCTCCAGGGCGCGCATCCGGATGGCCTGCTCGTTGTACGGGTTCGCGGGGTCGCACCAGTGAGTGGGAAGGGAACCCTGGTTCGTCGTCACGAAGTGAGGGACGAAGATGACCTGCGCACCCTGTACGGCCAGGGAGCGGCAGATCTCCGGGTAGCGGAACGCCTCGTGGCAGATCGCGATCCCGAATGACAGCCCGGCAGCGGTGAAGACCCGCCGACCCGTGCCCGGGACGTAGTCGGACTCCTCGGTCGGATCGATCTGGGTCTTGACCTGACTCCCAAGCCGGAAGCCGTCCGCATCGACGACGACGGCGACGATCTGGCGACCCATCTCGGTCATGCGCTCCGTCCCGACGATCGTGACGACACCCGACCGACCGGCGGCCTCGGCGACCGTCGCAAGGGCGGCATCGATATCGTCATTCGACACCTCCGGGACCAGCCGACCCTGGACGCGATGCCCCGGGATATGCGCTTCGGGCAGGCACACGATGGCGGCGCCGAGTTGACCGGCTTGCTCGATCGCCTCGACGGCGGCAGGCAACGCGTCTTCGATCGTGGTCGTCAAGGGCGTCGAGGCGACCGCGATCCGGATCATCGACATCACCGAAGTGTACGTACCCGGCGCCGGCGCTTGACATCTGGTGTTCGCGCAGTACAGTACCGAGTAGTTATATAACGTACTAGTGATGGATGGAGCCTAGTGGACGATCTGAGCGCCACGTTCGCGGCCCTGGCCGATCCGACCCGTCGGGCGATCCTTGCCCGGCTCGCCTCGGGTGAGGCATCGGTCAAGGACCTGTCGGCGCCGTTCGACATGACCCAGCCGGCGATCTCGAAACACCTGCGGGTACTGGAGCGGGCAGGGTTGGTCGAGCGGGGGAAGCAGGCGCAATGGCGCCCGCGTCGGCTCCGGGCTGAACCGTTGCGAACGGTCGCGGACTGGGTGGCCGGCTACCGCAGGCATTGGGACGAGAGCTATGAACGGTTGGACGAGTACCTACGGGAGGAGCAGGAGCATGATCATCGAACGTTTTCGGAATGACACCACGACGGTCTTTTCGGATGAGGCAGACCTGGTGTGGGAGCGAATCTTCGACGCCCCGCGCGACCGGGTGTGGGCGGCGTTCATGGATCCCGATCGAATCCCACGCTGGTGGGGTCCGCGAGGAACCACCGCGGCGGTCGTCGAGATGGATGTCCGGCCGGGCGGGAAGTGGCGCTATGTCAGCCAGGCGCCCGATCGCGACGACGTCCCCTTCATGGGCGAATACCTCGAGGTCGACCCGCCACAGCGGTTTAAGTGGACGTTCATCGTTGATATCGACGGGATGCGAGACCACGTCGGCATCGAGACGTTCGAGTTCGAGGACATGGGCGGCAAGACGAAACTGACCTCGCGGAGCCATTTCCCGAGTACGGAAGAGTTGGAAGGCGCCCTGGCCACCGGCATGATCGGTGGCGGCATCGAGACCTGGGACCGATTCGCCGAGCTGCTGGCCGAAGGGTAGGGCGCTCCTGGTCCGCCGCCCTCAGCCGACCTCCCAACCGGCGAACTCGCGGACCTCGATCGGCTCACCGATGCACTGGCTGACTCTGGACGCCCATGCCAGCGCCGCCTCGAGGTCGACGGCCTCGATGATGTAGAAACCGCCAAGGTGCTCCTTCGACTCGGCGAACGGACCATCAGTGGTCAGGATCCGGCCATCGGATCGGCGAGTCACCTTGGCGCCGGCCGCATCACTCAATCGGGCTGACGCTACCAATGCGCCCTGCGACCGCATCTCGGCCTCAAGTTCGCCGATCCTGGCCCAGGACTGCTGCATCTGTTCCTCGGTCATCGCCGCACCAGGCTGGGCACCGCTCACGTGGACGGACAACAGGTATTTCGTCATGGCGTTCACCTCATTGTTCGGCCGATCGTCGCGGCCTGTCGACAGAACCACGAACGAACAGGATGACCATCGACATTCTGCGACGCCGAACTCTGGCAAATCAGCGGATGCGGATGAACGCGTCCACATCAACCCGAGAGCGGGCCCCCTGAGCACGAGCTTGATCGGGTGCCGTCCGGCCTTCTATCGCGGCCGTGCCCACGCGACCTGCCGATGATCGGTTCGTGCTCGCGTTCAGGTCGACGGTCTTGATGGTCATGGCCGTACGATGCCATCGATGACACGACCGATCTATCCGATGCCCCCGACCGGTGACCAGGTCGATGACTACCACGGCGTGTCCGTCGCGGACCCGTACCGTTCGCTCGAGGACACCGACGCACCCGCGACACAGGCGTGGATCAGGGCGCAAGACGCCCTGACCGCGCGCATCCTCGGCCATGGGCAGACGGCGCGGGATGATATTCGTGCCCGACTCGCCGACCTGTGGAACGTGCCCCGGAGCGGGGCGCCATGGCGCCGTGGTGCGCATTGGTTCCAACTCCGGAACACGGGCCTCCAGGATCAGGACGTCCTGTGGCTGGCCGACGGGCCGGAAGCGGTGGGCCACATCCTCATCGACCCCAACAGCCTGAGTGACGGGGGCACGACCGCACTCTCCGCGATCGCCGCGTCGGAGAGCGGCGGATTCATCGCCTGCGGCACGAGCGAGGCCGGGTCGGATTGGCGTACCTGGACGGTCCGACGCGTCGACACCGGCGAGGCGCTGCCCGATCGGATCGACTGGAGCAAGTTCAGCGGTGCCGCCTGGACACACGACGATGCCGGTTTCTTCTACGGCCGGTACGCCGCCCCGGTCGCCGACGCGACCTACGAAGCTCCGAATGTCGAGATGGAGTTGTGCTATCACCGCCTGGGGGACGATCCGGCGGACGATCGGGTCATCTTCGCGACACCGGATGAACCCGAATGGGCCTTTGATCCCGAAGTATCCGACCATGGACGACTCCTGGTCCTGACCATCGCGCGAGGCACGGATCCGGCGAATCGCATCTACGTCGCCGACTTGCGGAACGGTGTCGATGCGGCGGTCGTCCGGCCGCTCCTCGATACGGCCGACGCGCGCTACGAACACATCGCGACGATCGACGGCACGATGTACCTGCTGACCGATCGCGACGCTCCGCTCGGCCGCGTCATCGCCATCGAAGTCGACGCACCTGGCCGCGAGCGAGAAGTCATCCCCGAAGGTGACGATGCCCTCGAGCGCGTGGCCCTCGTGGGCGGCCGCCTGGCGGCGATGTATCTCCATCATGCGCACCATCGGTCGGCCATCTTCGAGCTCGGTGGTGCCCACGTCGCCGATGTCGGATTGCCGGGCATCGGGACGGTCGTCGACATGGCCGGTCGCGCCGACGACGCAGAGCTGTTCCTCACCTGGGTCACGTTCACCGCGCCGCCGGCTGTCATCGCCGTGCGGATGGCCGATGGGCAGGTGCGCGAGGTCACCCGACCGAACCTGGCCTGGGACCCCGAGGACTTCGTCGGTGTCCAGGTGTTCGCGCCCTCCGCCGACGGCACCCAGGTCCCGCTTTTCCTGGTCCATCATCGATCCGTGGTGCCGGATGGCGACGTGCCGACCCTCCTGTATGGCTACGGCGGGTTCCAGATCTCCATTGGACCGACGTACAAACCGGAATGGCTCGCCTGGATGGAGCGCGGCGGACTGCTCGCGGTGGCCTCGCTTCGTGGAGGTGGGGAGTACGGCCGGGCGTGGCACGACGCCGGGCGGTTGACCGCCAAGCAGAATGTGTTCGATGACTTCGCCGGGTGTCTGCGTTGGCTGGCTGGATCGGGCTGGACCAGGGCGGAGCGGATCGGCATCATCGGCCGCTCGAACGGCGGCCTCCTGGTCGGTGCCACGCTGACCCAACAGCCCGAGCTCATCGGCGCGGCGGTGGCCGAGGTCGGTGTCATGGATATGCTCAGGTTCCACCGGTTCACGATCGGTTGGGCATGGACCAGCGACTACGGGTCGGCCGATGACCCGGCTGCGTTCCGCACACTGCTGGCCTACTCACCCTTGCATGCCATCCAAGGTCGGCCAGATCTACCCGGCGACGCTCGTGACCACCGGCGATCATGACGACCGGGTCGTGCCCGGTCACTCACTCAAGTTCACCGCTGCCCTCCAGGCGGCGCAGGCGGGCGACGCGCCGATCCTCATCCGGGTCGACCGTGACGCTGGTCACGGCGTCGGCAAGCCGGTCAGCAAGGAGATCGACGAACGCGCCGACGTGCTGGCCTTCCTGGAGCTGGCACTTGGCAGCCGGGTGCGACAATGACCGACATGGATGATGTCGCGATCGGCGATCACGATTGGCCGGCGCTCTATGCACGCATGTCGGCGGCAGACCACGACGGGAAGCTGACGGGAGCCGAACTCGAGGCACTGGCGACCGCTGCGTTCTTCGCCGGTCGGGCTGACGACACGACCGAGATCCGCGAGCGGGCCTTCGGTGTGTATCAGGCTGAGGGCAACGACCTGCGGGCCGCCTACGTCGCGCTCGACTGTGCGCGAAACTATGGCTACAACGGCAAGCCATCGATCGCAGCGGCGTGGACCCGTCGAGCCGAACAGCTGATCGGCGTGGAAGGTGACACCTACGTCCATGGATACCTTGCGCTCGTTCGGAGCGAGGTTGCCGCGACCGCCGGGGACCTCGACACCGCACTCACCCAGGCGGAGCGAGCGATCGGGATCGGGCGAGTCGGTGCCGACCCGGACCTCAAGGCGTATGCGCTGTCGAACCTGGGTGCACTCAAGATCGCGTCCGGGGAGACATCCGAGGGCTTCGCGATGCTGGAGGAGGCGTCGATCGCCGCGGTCAACGGCGAATTGTCGCCGTTCACCAGCGGGATCACGACCTGCCGGATGATCGGGGTCTGTCGCGACTTGACCGATTATCGCCGCGCCAGTGAGTGGATCGAGGCCACCGAGAAGTATTGCGAGCGGCAGTCGCTGTCGGGCTTTCCCGGTGTCTGCCGGATCCACCGGGCCGAGGTGACCGCAGTCGGCGGTGGCTGGGAGCAGGCCGAGCAGGAACTCGAACGCGCCACGGCCGAACTGACGGCCTACCGTGCGACGCCGCCACAGGCTGACGGGTTCTATGCGATCGGCGAGATCCGTCGCCTACGAGGCGATTTCGACGGTGCCCAGGCCGCGTTGCGAGAGGCCCATGCGCGGGGACGAACACCGCAACCCGCCCTTGCCCTGATCCGGCTGGCCGAGGGGAAGGTCAAGGCGGCGAGCTCGGCGATCGACGCAGCGGTCAGCGAGGAGACCTGGGACCGTTGGGCACGCGCCCGACTCCTGCCGGCCCAGGTCGAGATCTCGCTCGCCGCCGGCAACGTATCGAAGGCGCGCACCGCGGTCGACCAGCTCGGTGAGATCGTGGGCGGCTATCCCTCGCCGGCCATGGAAGCCGGACGTCTGGTCGCGCTGGCCCGCGTCCTGCTGGCCGAGGGCGACGCCGCGGGAGCGACGCGTGAGGTCCGCGGTGGCATCAAGGGGTGGCGCGAGGTGGGCTCACCGTACGAAGTGGCTCGTGCGCGGATGATCCTGTCGCGAGCGCTCCGAACCCTCGAGGACGAAGACGACGCAGACATGGAATCACAGGCCGCGCTCGACGAATTCCGTCGCCTGGGCGCCAGGATCGATATCGCCACGGCCGAACGCGAAGCGCAAGAAGTCGAGGACCGGCGGTCGGGGCCACGAACGGCGCGGATGACGTTCATGTTCACCGATATCGTCGGTTCGACCAACCTCGCGGAGGCGCTCGGCGACAGTGCCTGGGAGCGCCTGCTGCGCTGGCACGATGATGTCCTGAAGGCTCGTGTGGCGAGCGCCGGGGGCGAGATCGTCAACTCCACGGGGGACGGTTTCTTTGCCGCATTCGATTCGGCCCGGCGGGCGATCGACTGTGCGATCTCCATCCAGCAGGCGCTGGAAGAACAGCGGGCGAGCACCGGGTTCGCCATCGCCGTCCGGATCGGCCTCCACGCGGCTGATGCCAACCGGCGTGGCAAGGACTACAGCGGCAAAGGTGTCCATGTCGCCGCCCGCGTCGGGGCCTTGGCGCAAGGCGGACAGATCCTCGCCACGACCGCGACGATCACCGAGGCCGGCGACGTCAACGTGTCGGACACCCGGACGGCACCGATCAAGGGCGTGTCGGAGCCGGTCGAGGTCGCCGTGATCGGCTGGTCCTAGGCTTGGCCAGGCCGGCCGAGGACGCGGTCGAATCGCTCCAGCGCCTTGGCGGTGGCCGTTGGCGGACGCGCGACGAGCGGTTCACGATCGAACCCCAATCGGGTACCTGGGTCGTCGTTGACGCCGAGCAGACCGATGAACTCGGGCTCGCCCTCGTCCGAGGTCCGTTCGCGAGCTTGCAACGGGCCAAGGAAGCCATCGCGCACGCCCGGCAGGCCAAGCCGACCGAGTCGCCCCTGAAAGCGCGGTCCGAACGACTCGCTCACGGGCCACGGGAGGATCGGCCCGAAGCGCCGGCTGAGCCACGCTGGCTGACCGAACTGGCACCGGCCGATCGTCGCCGGGCCAAACGTCTCATCGAGCGCCTCACGGCAGCGGACGCACCCGATCCGGAGGGGATCGCCCGTCGGGACATCGCCGGCGATACACCGGCTGTCGCGTCCTACGCTCTCGACCGGGCGATCGCCGCACTCGGTGCGGATCCGGATCCCGAAGCGATCGTGAGCCTGCTCCACGATGGTGGCGACCCCGACCTGGACGTACGATGGCGCCTGGTCGATGGCGAGGGCCGCCCGCTGACCATGAAACGGCCCAGCCGAGGAGGGTGACCATGCCGATCGGCGGGAACGCGCAGCAGTGAGAGCCGCCGTCGTCTGGCTGGCTTTCTCGATCGCGCTGGTCGGCTGCGGATCAGCAGCGCTCAGCCCGGTCGTCGACGACCAGCCATCGGCAGCGCCCGGCCAGACGCGTCTCGAATTCACGGTCGTGCCCGTCGACGGGCAGCCACCCAGCGCCACGGACCTGGACACGATCCGGGACATCGTCGCCCAGCGCGTGGTCGGAGTCGGTGCGACCGATCCGGTCGTGACGCTCGATGACGATCGGGTGATCATCGACGTGTCGGATCCGACGGACGTCGACGTCGTCCGTGGCCTGGTCAGCGCGACCGGCCGGATCGACTTCGTGCCACTGGGAACGGAATCGGTCGCTGATGGTGCGCTCATCGATCGTGCAGCCCACCCACCGTTGTTCAGCGGTGACCAGATCGAATCCGCCGCCATCGACAGCGACCAGAATGGTCACCCGACCGTCGACTTCACGCTTCGCGAAGCCGGCCGGTCGAAGTTCGCGGCGTATACCGCCGCGCATGTCGGCGACTACTTCGCGATCACGCTGGACGACCACGTCATCTCGGCGCCTGTCATCAACGGCGCCATCCTTGATGGCATGGTCCAGATCAGTGGTGCAGGGATCGACGGCTTCTCTGCCGCGGATGTCAGCCGACTGGTTTCGATCCTTCGCGCCGGCTCACTGCCGTTCCCGATCCGGGAGGTCGCGCCGACTCCGGTGCCCTGAGGGATCCGTCCCGTCATACTCGGGACATGAAAGCCGCCCTTCGTGAGCACTACGGTGGCCTCGAGCGGGTCGAGCTCGGTGAGACCCCGCGACCCGTGCCGGTCGGTGACGAGGTCCTCGTCCGGATGGTGGCCGCATCGGTCAATCGGGCGGACCTGGATCTTCTCGGACCACGGCCGGCCTTCGTGCGACTGGCGTTCGGTGTCCGCGCGCCCCGCGACCACGGCCTTGGCTGCGACCTTGCCGGAATCGTTGAGGCCGTCGGCCCCGAAGTGACCCGCTTCAAGCCGGGCGACACCGCGTTCGGGGACATGTTCTCATTCGGGCTGGGCGCGTTCGCCGAGTTCAAATGCGCATCGGAGCGGGCGTTCCTGGCCGTCCCCCCCGGCATCGACCTCGAAACCGCCGCGACGCTGCCGCACGCCGGGGTCCTGGCCGTCCAGAGTCTTCGACGCCGGGACGGCCGGACGGTCGAGCCTGGCGATCGGGTCCTGGTGGATGGCGCATCCGGGAGCGTCGGTCCATTCGCGATCCAGATCGCGAAGGCGCTGGGTGCCGAGGTGACCGGCGTGTGCAGCGCGGAGAAGGTCGAATTCGTGCGGACGCTCGGGGCCGACCAGGTCATCGACTACGCGGCGATCGACGTCACGACCGGTAGCGCGCGGTACGACTGGGTCCTCGATGTGGACAGCCACCACCCGATCCTTCGCTGGCGTCGGGTCCTCAGGGCTGGCGGCACGTACGTGACCCTTGGCGGATCGACGCCGCGGCTCCTGGCGGCGATGGCGGTCGGACCGGTCATCTCCATGGCCACGAAGCGCTCGATGGGACTCATGCTGTGGTGGAAGCCGTTCCGGGCGGAAGACGTTGCGACGCTGACCGACCTGATCGCATCCGGCAAGTTGACCTCGGCGATCGACCGGCGCTATCCGCTGAGCGAGGTCCTGGACGCGCTCCGCTACGTGTCCGATGGCTCGCCGCGCGGCAAGGTCGTCATCGTTCCTTAGCGAGCCGCATCGAGCGGTTGCGTGTCGTCCGGTCCGAAGGCGAGCCCGGTTCGTTGCCAATCGTTGTACTGGGTGACGATGCCATCGTCGTCGACGGTCAACGTCGCCTCGAACGAACCGCTGGCATAGCGGTAGGTGAACTCGTCCAGCCGCGTGTATGTCTGTCCCGCGTTGACCGCGACCAGCTCCGGAAAGCGGATCCAGGCGGCCTTGATCGTCTTCGACGCCCCGATGGCCAGGTTCAGGCGACGGATCGGCAACGTGTTCGTCGATGGGCTGCAGCCGAGATCGACGTCCGTGCAACCCTTGAGTGCCCGGGCCGCTGTGCCATCGACCCGCCAGTCGCCCTTCGGGCCTCGCTCAAGGACGATCGTGCGCTGATCGAACCCACGGAGGTCGCGGACGTGTGCCGCTGACGTCAGACCGGCGGCATCGACGAGGACCTGGTATTCGATGCGGATGGGTTGAGCGGCTTCCGAACCGAGGATCGTTCCGACGAGCGACAAGCCGCCG
Organism: uncultured Chloroflexia bacterium; assembly: GCA_963720715.1. Classification (GTDB taxonomy): domain Bacteria; phylum Chloroflexota; class Limnocylindria; order Limnocylindrales; family CSP1-4; genus SPCO01. Next base: position 23,915 of record CAVRGM010000008.1, on the reverse strand, counting down.
CCCCGCATCGTCACCGTGCAGACTTCGTCAACGGCCACCTCGTCGGATCGCCGCCATGCGACGCGCCTCGTCGTCATCTCCATCACCTCGCTCCACGGCGAGAGTACCCGACCGACCGAGCGCCCTCAGCGCCAGACGGCGTACCGATACGACAGGTTGACGAACTTGAGATCGAAGGCATCGCCATAGGCCTGGGTCATCCAGACCCAGCCTTCGATGCGTCGCGCCGCTGAGATCCGATCGGCCGAGAAGGGAACGCCGAACGTCGTGCCCGGCTGCGCGTTCTCCAACAGCGGATTGGTTTCGGCAAATTGTCCCGTCGCCGGATCCAGGATCGACGCGCTGCCTGGGTGCTCACGATCGCTGAACCCGTGGCCGGCGATCTGGAGGTAGAGCGATCGGTACGCCAGGGCGCCCTTCTTCGCGGTGAATCGGAACCGGCCGCCGATCCAGCCGCAGTTCGTGCAGTCCCGGATCATCGGACCCGAATCGAGTACGCGTCCGTGGGCGTAGTCGGCGCTGTAGTAGAGCTTGCCGATCCCATCAGGGTCTACGAAGTAGGTCGCGTCCTCGCCATCGACCTTGACCGAGATCGACTTCCAGCTGACCCCACGCCAGCTGAGCGTCACGGGTTGCGTGATCGAGCGAGTGTTCCCGTGGGAATCCTTGAAGGAGGCCTTGACCTTGTACGTTCCGGCGGCCAACGCAGAGCCACCTGATGTCCGCCCGTTCCAGGTCACGCCGTAGCTCCCGGGACCCTCAGACCCCAGTTTGAATGTGCGCTTCCTGGACCCCTTGCTGGTGTAGACCCGGATCGTGACCGTGGCCTTCTCTTCGAGCGAGCCCCCGAGCTTGACCGTATCCCGGTAGTTGTCCCTGGTGGGATAGAACTTGGCCATCGATGGGCCGAACGTCGCGTGGACGCTGACATCGCCAGCCACGATGACCGTGATCGGATCACTTGTCGACCCGAGGTAGCCCGGCGCACCGCCATACACCGCCCGGATCGAATGCGTCCCGACTCGCAGACCGTTCGTCGACAGCGTGGCCTTGTGGGTCGCCGGATCGATGGGCGTGGGACCAAGGGCGAGGACCGACCCTGCGACGTCGTCACTGAACGTCACCTCCCCCGGGGCCGACGGCAGGTCTGGCCCGACCGTCGCGGTCAGGACGACCGGCAATTCGCCGATCGTGGCGCTCGTGCGGTTGGCCGTGAGTGTGGTCGTAGTCAGATCGGCGACATTGAACGCGAACGTGGTCGCCACCGGATCGAATGGACCGAACCCGAGGAACTCAATCTCGAATGCGTACCAGCCGGCGCTCATCGAGCCAAGGTCGACACCCGTGACCCCGCCCGGGCCGACCGGAACGTCATGGTCGCCGAGGCTCGGGGAGCGACGCCATCGGATCGTTCCCCCGCCCGGGTCCTCGGACAACGTGATCGTCATGGTCACCGGCCCGCTGGGCATCGGATCGGCGGGAACGGAAACGTCGATGGTGAGCGCTGCGGCGGTGATGTGGCCAGCCTTGGCGTGCGTCTTCGGCGTGGGATCCGTTGTCGGCGTGGGATCCGACGTCGGGGTGGGATCCGACGTCGGCGTTGGATCCGAGGTCGGGGCGACATCGGGAGCCGGTGAGGCGGCCGCCTCGCTGTCCGCGGCGAAGGCACTCGGACCGACCAGACCAGCGCCGAGGAGCATGACGATGGCGAAACAGTAGGCGCGCGAGAATTGCCGGCTCTTCACCGCGAACGCTCCCGAGATCGGACGCCGGTCGGGCGTCGCGCGCGGAGCATAGCCTCCCGGTGACTTCGTGTCAGGGTTCGCAACGGCAACGTGGTGCGCCTCCGCCACGGCGAACGGCGGTCCGATCTGCTCGCCGAACCTACGTCCGCCAGGGGCCGATGCCCGACACGCGCTCCAGGTGGACGTGGGTCACGTACCCGGCGGGCGGATCCGGCATCGCCGGGAAGACCACGTCGGGACCCAGATAGGTATGAGCGAGACGTTGCAGCAAGGCCGCGGCACCACCCTCCGTGATACGGGCCGTGCCGTCGATCACGAGGTACTCGCGCAAACCCCATTCGTTGATCCGGTCCGATTGGACGGTCAGCGCGATCCGCGGGTCCCGACGCAGGTTCCTCAGCTTGCGTTGATCGCCCAACGTCCCGAAGACGATCTCGCCGTCCTCGATTCCGACCCACGCGACGGTCAGGTGCGCAGATCCGTCGGCGTTCAGGGTCGCGATCGTGGCGACGGCGGCGGACCGCAGCAATCCGAGTGCGTCATCCGAGAGTCCCGCGAAGCCATCCATGCAGCCCTCACCATACCGCGCCCCTGCGCGCCGATGCGCCCCGACGTACGATCCGTTCCGATGCGGTTCGCCCCGACACTTCTCCTGATCCTTGCGTTTCCGGTCGGGATCATCGGCTATGCGCTGGGTGCCCAGCTCATGACGGCGATCGGGCTACCCGATGTGCTGGCGGCCTTCGGTTCGCTGTTCCTCGCCAGCCTCGTGATCATCCCCTTCATCATCCCATTCCTGGATCAACGCGCGAAAGCGGACCTCGCGGCACACGCACAGCAGGTCGAATCAGAGCAAGATGCGCAAGACGACTGACGGAGGAGGCCCTCGAATGGCAGACGGCACCGGTTCCCGCGTGAATCGACCGGCATGGATCGACTTGTCGAGTCCGGACCCGGCGAGATCACGCGACTTCTATTCGAAGCTCTTCGACTGGCAGGTCGACGTTTCGCCGGATCCGCAATACGGCGGGTACGGCATCGCTCACCTCGCGGACGGTGGCGACGACGTCGCTGGCATCGGCGGCAAGATGATGCCCGATGCCCCGACAACGTGGAACCTGTACCTCGGGACGCCAGACGCAGACGCGCTGGGTTCGTCGATCCGAGCAGCCGGCGGCAACGTGCTCGCCCCGGCGTTCGATGTCGGCGAGATGGGCCGCATGGCCGTCTTCACCGATGCGGTGGGTGCCGTCATCTCGGCCTGGCAGCCAGGCGGGATGGGCAGCTTCCGGACCGGTGACGTCGGCACGTTCGGGTGGGCCGAGCTCAATGCGCGCGGGATCGACAAGGCAACGACGTTCTACGGAACGGTCTTCGGATGGGCCGCACGGACGAGCCCGATGGGCGAGGATCAGGGCGACTACACGGAGTTCCAGGTAGACGGCGAGAGCATCCTCGGCGCGCTCGAGATGATGCCGAACATCCCGGCTGAGGTTCCGAGCTACTGGATGGTCTACTTCAACGTGGCCGACGTAGACGATGCATTCGAGCGCGCCGTCGCCGACGGTGCCACCGAGATGGTCGCGCCCTCAGCGATGCCCGGCGGTCGGTTCGCGATCGTCACCGACCCGCATGGTGCGATGTTCGGGTTGTTGAAGCTCGACCGAGCCTAGACGCGGTCGAGGAACGCCAGCACGCGCTCGGTGAGGAGCGCGGTGGCTTCGGCGTCGTACGACGGAAGCGAGCTGTCGGCGAAGTAGTGCTGATCGCCGGGGTAGAGGAATAGCTCCGCGTCGTCGACCTTCTCGACGATCTCCCGGGCGGCATCGACGTCACCCTCGCCGACGAAGATCGGATCGGCGTCCATGCCGTGGATCTGAACCGGCACACCATCCGGCCATGGGCCGAATGCCCATTCGCCACTGATCGGGATGCACGAATAGAAGAGCAGTGCTCCTCGAGCACCGGGACGTTCCTGGGCGAGCTTCTGGGCAGCCATCTCGCCGAGCGAGAAGCCGGCATAGACGAGCTCGGCTGGCAGGTCATCGGCGGTGCGAACGCCACGTTCGAGGACGTTCTCTGTGCCGATCTCTCGCGCGTAGGCCATCCCGGCCTCGATCGACTCGAAGGTCCGCCCGTCGAACAGGTCGGGCGTGTGCACGATGTGGCCGGCGGCCCGCAATTCGTCGGCGAACGCGATGACTCCCGGCGTCAACCCTTGAGCGTGATGGAACAACAGGACTTCGGCCATCGATTTCCCCCCAAGCTATCCATGGATGATGCCCGACCATCTTGCCGCATGAACCGATGTCGGGTCAGGCGGGGGCCGGCTTCGGATCCAGAGTCGTGGCTCGCAGACCAGTCGCCGGCCGTTGGTCATGACCGACAGCCTACGTCACGGGCCCGATTCCGTTGGTATCGTGCCGCTCGTGCGATCCGTCCTCGCCCGGCCGACTGAGGTCATCGTCCCGAAGCGTCTCGGGCGGGGGTTCCGTTGGCTTCTGTCGGCAACGGTCGTCAACAACGTCGGCGACGGGATCGTCCTGGCTGCAGGCCCGCTGCTCGTGGCATCCCAGACGACAGGACCCGTTTCTCGTCTCGATGGCGGTCCTGAGCGGGTATCTGCCGACCCTGCTGTTCGGTGTCCTGGGTGGGGCCATCGCGGACCGGTTCGACCGACGCCGGATGGTCATCGTGGTCGATGTGGTCCGGGCGCTCGTGCTTGTCGTGCTGGTCGCCACGATCGCCAGCGAGACCCTCAGCATCGCGGTCGTCCTCGTCACCCTGTTCGTGCTCGGGACCGCCGAGACCTTCGCCGACTCGGCGAGCAGCACGCTCCTCCCGAACCTCGTCAGCCACAAGGATCTCGGCCTTGCGAATTCGCGGATGCAGGGTGCGTTCCTGCTGGCGAACCAGCTGGTGGCGCCGCCGATCGGTGCCTTTCTGTTCGCTGCGGGCATGGCGATCCCGTTCGCGACGAACGCCGTCTGTTTCGTGCTTGGTGCGTTGCTCGTCTCGCGCATCGTCCTCAGCGTCCCAGATGAAGTCCGTCCACGTGCCAGCTTGCGGTCCGAGATGCGCGACGGGATCCGCTGGCTGCTCGGACACCCACCGATGCGCACCCTGGCGTTGACGATCTTCACGTTCAATGTCACGTTCGGGGCCGCCTGGTCGGTGCTCGTCCTGTACGCGAGTCAGCGCCTGGGCATGGGTCCGGTGGGGTTCGGGCTGCTGACGACCGCGGTCGCGCTCGGCGGGATCGTCGGGATCGTCTCCTACGGCCGGCTGGAGCGACGATTCTCGCTCGGCGACATCATGCGAACGGGATTGTTGATCGAGACGTTCACGCACCTGTCACTGGCCGTGACGACGTCGGCGGCCGTGGCGCTGGTCACGCTGGTCGTGTTCGGGGCACACGCCTTTGTGTGGGGCACGACGTCGGATACCGTTCGGCAACGGGCCGTGCCGAACGAGTTGCTCGGTCGGGTGACCGGCGTGTATCGCGTGGCGATCATCGGTGGTCTGGCGATCGGCACGCCGATCGGCGGCATCCTGGCCACCCACTACGGCATCACCGCCCCATTCTGGTTCGGGTTCATCGGCTCAGCCATCCTGGTGGCGATCCTGTGGCGTCACTTCGACAACATCGTCCACGCCGGTGAACCGCCGGCCGATGACCATGGAGTCGCGGGTCAGATCTCGACGTGAAGACCGTAGCCGGGCACAGGTTCGGCCGAATATCCTTCGCGCATGGCCCCACGACGAGCGGATCCCATCCCCACCAGGATCGCCGGGATCCTCGTGCCACAGGACGATGTGTCGGTCGCGACGTGGCAGCGGGCCCAGCGAGCACTCCCTGGTTATCTGCTGGCACATTCGGTCCGCTCGTACTGCTGGGGCGTCACGATCGGGATCGGGGAGCGTTGGGCGATCGACAGCCAGGTGCTCTGGACCGCGTCGCTGTTCCACGACGAGGGTCTCACGAGGATCCCCGCCAACGACGACTGCTTCGAACTGGCCGGCGCAAGGCAGGCTCGGCGCTGGCTCGAACGTGCTGGCATGTCCAGCCTCGCCGCAGAACGGGTCGAGCGTGCGATCGCCTTGCACATGCAACCGACCGTGACACTCGAGGACGGCGTCGAGTCCGTGCTCCTTGACCGAGCGACCGGACTCGATGTGCGGGGTGTCGGGTACCAGTCGGTGGCGGACGTCCGATCCGCGGTCGTGCGGGGATACCCGCGCGGAGACTTCGATCGCCACTTCCGGGCCGCGATCCGACGCGAGGTCGCGGTCCGCACGGGTTGCCAGAGTACGAGGCTCCAGGAGCTGATCGATCCCGCTGGGCCGGCGGCAGCATCACCCTGGGCGACGGTTCGTTGATGCGGTTGCCGCCGAGCCCACGGACCGACGCCACCCATGCCGGGTGGCGAGATAGCCTAGCCTTCGGCGAGCACGGCGCGTAGCTTTGCCGCGAAGCCATCCGGATCCCCGGGTTGGCCGTACTCGTCACCCAGGAAACCGCCGTGACCGCTTGGAAAAGCTACCACCGGCTGGGCCAGGCGATCGGCGACGGCCTCGGCGCCGCGATGCGCCATCTCGCCCTCCGATTCGACACCTGCACCCAGGACGATCCGTGTGGAGGCCGACCGCAACGCCTCGAAATCGGGTTCGTAGTGCGTACAGGAGACGATGTTCTGGCCGAGGAGCGGGTCCATTCGGGTCCCGTCGTCGTCGGCCGGCATGCCGAACATCGCCGGATCTGGCGCGGGTTGCTTCGCGAATTCCGGGGTGATCGGACCCTTGTGGCTGACCGAGACGATGAAGTGCGCCATGCCGGCTCCGAAACCGTCACGCTGGTATGTGTCGGCGATGGCCTGGGTCAGCGCCATCGCGCTTTCGCGGTCCGGCAGGATCGAGGCGAGCGGCGGTTCGTGTGCGACCAGCGTCCGGACTTGCTCAGGATGTCTCGAGACAAGGGCCAGCGCGTTGACGGCGCCGCCGCTGCTGGCGAAGAGGTCGACAGGCCCGACGGCGAGCTCGGTGATGAGCCGATGGAGGTCGTCGGCGTGCTCATCGGGCGTGGACACGCTGGATGGATCCGTCTTGACGCTGCGTTCCACGCCACGCGGGTCGTAGGTGACGACCGTGCGATCGGTGAAACGGCCGGCCAGGGAAGGGAACCCGCTGGCGCCCATCGGCGACCCGATCATGAGCAGCACCGGGGCAGGGGAGTCGGCCGGCCGGACGTCATAGGTCAGCACGGCCCCCGGGACGTCCAGGGTGCGGGTCGTCGGTTCGGTCATCGTGGTCATCGGGTCGCTCCTTGTGGGGCAGCCACGTCCTCGTCGAGGATGGCGTCGATCTGACCGACCGCCTGGGTCAGGCCCTCTTCCATGCCCATCGCGAGGACCTTCTCCATCGCCTCCGTGCTCGGGAAGTGGCTTTCGATCGACATCCGGGTGCGGTTGGCGCTGATCGGCTCGATCGTGACCCGCCCCTCGTTCCGCGGGAAGTCATCATTCGGGGTCCCGTCGTCGTTGGCGAACCCATCGAGGAATACGAGCCGGCGCGGCGGTTCGACCTCGACGACATCCCAATAACCACGTGGCTGGTCGCCACTTGGGCCCGTCATGTGGTACTCGACGCGGCTGCCAGGTGCCAGATCGTGCCTCGTGAAGGTGGCCGGGTAGGTCGGCGGACCCCACCAACGCTCGAGTTGGCGGGGATCAGCCCACAGCTGCCACACGCGAGCCGGCGACGCGTCGAACTCGGCGGTCAGAGTCATCGTCAATGCCTCGGGATCTTTCCGGACGGCGGTGACAGTCATGCGATGGTGTCCTCCATTGTGGTGATGAGCGCTTCCATCCGGTCTATCCGGCCGCGCCACAGGACCTCGTACTGGTCGAGCAGGCCGCGCGCCAGGCGAAGCCCCTCGATGTTGGTGCGCACGACCTTGCGCCGGCCCGTGCGTTCCTTGGTGACCAGGCCTGCCCGTTCGAGGACTGCGACGTGCTTCTGCACGGCCGCGAAGCTCATCGGGTAATGGTCGGCCAGCTCGGCGATGCCTTCGTCACCGTTCAACGCGCGCAAGACGATATCGCGCCGGGTGGCGTCACCCAGGGCGGCGAACATCTGGTCGGCGTTGAAGGTGAGTTGCATTGATACAACCATACGGTTGTATGACGATCCCGTCAAGTGGCTCCTGACCCGCAGGGACAGGGTCGTGGGGCTGTTGCTACCCTGTGCGACGAGCGCCTACGGAGTGGACCCATGTCGACCGGGAATCCGCCGCACCTGCTCGGGCGACGGACTGAATTGGCCCTGCTGGATCGGCTGATCGCGGTTGCGCAGACGGGACAGAGCCAGGTCCTCGTCCTTTATGGCGACGCGGGCATGGGCAAGTCCGCGCTGCTGGACCATCTTGGCGCGACATCGACCGGGTGCCGCCTGGCGCGGGTGGCTGGGGTCGAATCCGAAGTGGAGCTGGCATACGGCGGGCTTCACCAACTCTGCGCCGCCTTCCTCGACCGTCTCGACCACCTACCGCCACCACAGCGGGACGCCCTGAGTGTGGCCTTCGGCCTGAGTTCCGGTGAGCCTCCCGACCGATTCATGGTCGGCCTCGCGGTCCTCCATCTGCTGGCCGACGTGGCGGAGGACCGGCCGCTGGTATGCCTGGTGGACGATGCCCAGTGGCTGGATCGTGTGTCGGCGCAGACGATCGCCTTCGTCGCTCGACGGCTGCTGGCCGAACGGATCGCACTCGTCGTCGCGGTGCGGGGTCCGAGTGACGACGCAGGGTTCGACGGTCTGCCCGAGCTCGTGATCGGTGGCTTGAGATCCTCGGACGCGGCCGAGCTCCTTGATTCGGTGCTCAAGGGACCCGTGGATCAGCGCGTGCGAGACCGGATCGTCGCTGAGACGGCCGGGAACCCATTGGCCCTGCTGGAGCTCCCGAGAGCCTGGACGACCGCCGAACTGGCCGACGGGATCGAACGGCGCGATGCAGCCTCGGTTGCGAGTCGCATCGAGGAAGGCTTCGTCCGTCGGCTGGAGGCTCTCCCTGACGAGAGTCGCCGGCTGCTGCTGCTGGCGGCCGCGGAGCCGCTCGGTGACCCGACGACGCTTTGGAAGGCCGCGGCACGGCTTGGACTCGGCCCCGACCTCGCGATCGTTGGCGAGGAAGCCGGGTTGATCGAATTTGGTGCCCAGGTGCGGTTCCGGCATCCGCTGGTCCGCGCGGCGGCGTACCGCACCGCTTCGGCGGTGGATCGACAGGCCGTTCATCGAGCACTTGCGGACGCCACGGATCCAAGGACCGACCCCGACCGCCGGGCGTGGCACCGCGCCCAGGCGACGACGTCGCCCGATGAGGCGATCGCGGCTGAGCTTGAGCAGTCGGCCGGCCGAGCGCGGGCCCGTGGGGGCGTGATCGCCGCGTCCGCGTTCCTCGAGCGAGCGACCGTGTTGACACCCGATCCGGTCCGCCGGGCGCAGCGTGGCCTCGCAGCAGCCTGGGCGAAGCGCGATGCTGGAGCCCTCGATGCTGCCCTTGCGTTGTTGGCCATCGTCGATGCCGGCCCGACGGACGCCTTTCGCAGCGCCGAGGTCGAGCACCTCCGGGGCAAGATCGCGTTCGACCAGCAACGCGGCACAGAAGCGGCAGGGCTTCTTCTTGATGCTGCGAGCAAGCTCGAGCCTCTGGATATCGATCTGGCACGCGAGACCTACCTGGATGCCCTGGCAGCCGCGATCTGGGCGAGTGGATCAAACGATGCCGATGATCCCGTCGTCCACGCCGCGTCCGCCGCACGCGGGGCGCCAGCTCGCCGACCGCCCCGTCCGATCGACATCGTCCTGGATGCACTCGCGACGCGAGTGACGGACGGGTACCTCGCGGCCGCACCCGTCCTGCTTCACGCTTTGACCGCCATCCGGAACGTCGATGTCGTCGTGGGGCAGGCGAGTCGGTTCCTCGCGCTGGGCGGCAATCGAATCAGCGCCATCATCGCCACAGAGGTCTGGGATTTCGATTCCGGTCACGCACTCGCGGAGCAACAGGTCCGCCTTGCTCGCGATTCAGGTGCGCTCGTCCAGCTCCAGTACGCCCTCAACCTCCTCGCAACCAGCGAGCTGCTCGCGGGCGATGTCCGGGCGGCCGCCGCGCTCGTGGAGGAAAGTCGATCGGTCGGCGAGGCGACCGGCACGCCACCCATCGCCTACGCGGCGATGCTCCTGGCAGCGTTCCAGGGCCACGAAACTGTCGCGTCCGGGCTCATTGCCAGCGAGCAGGACCGCGCCCGGGCGCTGGGAGAGGGCAGGATGGCGACCTTCGCCGACTACGCCGGCGCCGTCCTGTATAACGGCCTGGGCCGCCACGATCTCGCACGAGAAGCCGCCTGGCGAGTCGTAGAACGCGATGTCGTCGGTGGCTACCAGGTGATGGCCGTGGCCGAACTTGGTGAGGCGGCCTCAAGGACGGGCGATGGCGTCCTCCTCGCTGCCGCGGTCGCACGGCTGGGTGAGCGCACCGGCATGACCCCCACGGATTGGGCACTGGGGATCGGGTGCCGCCTCGAAGCGCTTCAGGGTGGCGATCGTGCGACGGAGGGCCGATACCGCGAATCGATCGAACGGCTCGACCGAGCCGGTGTCCACCTGGAAGCCACGCGGGGGCGCCTCCTGTATGGCGAATGGCTTCGACGCGAGGGACGGCGAGTCGACGCACGGGCCCAGTTGCGGGCCGCATACGACGCGTTCGAGCGGATGGGTCTCGAAGCGTTCGCCGAGCGGGCTCGTCGCGAGCTGATCGCGACCGGCGAGAAGGTCAGGAGGCGAACGACCGAACCCGTGGACATCCTGACGCCGCAGGAAACCCAGATCGCGCGGCTCGCGCGAGCCGGCCTGTCCAACCCGGAGATCGGGACGCGCCTGTTCCTGAGCCCACGCACCGTCGAATGGCACCTGCGGAAGGTGTTCGCAAAGCTGGACATCACCTCGCGCAAGGAGTTGCGCACGGTCTCACTGAACCTCGAGCCCGGGTAGGGGACCCGGGTCCCAGTGGATGGACCAGTGAGTCACACGGGCGCGAAGGACCATCCCGGGCAGCGACCGTTGGCGCATCGACGCGCGAACCCCATCGCGCGAAACCAGCAGACCCGGAGGCGCGCGATGTCCGTTCTCATGGCGAACCCACCACTCAGCACCGGGGCCGACGATGCGGCGATCCGGCCGCTCCGGATCGACGTTCCGCAGCCGGATCTCGACGACCTTCGGCGGCGCGTCGTGGCCACCCGGTGGCCCGACCGAGAGACCGTGGACGACCGGTCCCAGGGCGTCCAGCTCGCGCAGCTCCGGCCCCTCGTCGAGTATTGGGGGACGGCCTACGACTGGCGCCGGATCGAGGCGTCGCTCAACGACTTGCCGCAGTTCATCACAGCGATCGATGGGCTGGACATCCAGTTCGCTCACATTCGCTCTCCGCATCCCAACGCCTTGCCGTTGCTAGTGACCCACGGATGGCCGGGTTCGATCATCGAGCTCCTGAAAGTCATCGGACCGCTCACTGACCCCACGGCGTACGGCGGCCGTCCCGAGGATGCCTTCCACCTCGTCCTGCCGACGATGCCCGGCTATGGCTTCTCGGGAATCCCCACGACGACTGGCTGGAATCCGACGCACATGGCGACCGCGTTCCATGAGCTGATGGTCCGCCTGGGGTACACAAGGTACGTGTCCCAAGGCGGCGATTGGGGCGCGATCATCTCGCAGCTCCTTGCGATCCAGGCGCCGGAAGGCCTGCTGGGCATCCACGTCAACATGCCCGGGACCGTGCCATCGGACATCCTCCGGCATCTCCGGAACTTCGACCCCGCGCCGGCGGACCTGTCGGAGCCTGAGCGGCTCGCCTACGACCGACTCCTCCACTTCTACCGTGATGGTTTCGGCTATGCGGCGATGATGAATCAGAGTCCGCAGACCATCGGCTACGCACTTGCGGACTCTCCCGTCGCGATGGCCGCGTACTACTACGACAAGTTCGCCGAGTGGACGGACACGGACGGTCAGCCCGAGAAGGTGCTCACCCGGGACGAGATCCTCGACGCGATCAGCTTGTACTGGCTGACCAACACCGGGACGTCGTCGTCGCGGTCCTACTGGGAAGGTGCCCAGGCCGGCGGCGGTCCGTTCGACGCTTTCGACATCCCGGCCGTGCCCGTCGCCGTCACCGTGTTTCCAGCCGAGATCTACCGCGCGCCAAGGAGCTGGGGCGAGCAGGCATTCGGGAACCTCATCTATTGGAACGAGGTCGACAAGGGCGGGCATTTCGCCGCCTGGGAGCAGCCGCAACTGTTCGTCGAGGAGGTTCGAGCGGCCTTCCGCAGCCTTCGCTGACTGATGGCCAACGGGCGCGGCGTGCAGGTACGTCACGCGACCCCAGGCCGTCTCCCATTCGCAGAAAGGAAGATGAGATGTCTCAGATCACGCAGACCGCCGACGCACCGACGGTCCTCCTCGTCCACGGCGCATTCGCCGATTCGTCGAGCTGGAGAGAGGTCATCGAACGCCTCCAGGGAGCGGGCGTGAAGGTCATCGCCGCGGCGAACCCGCTGCGCGGGATCACCAACGACAGCGCGTACGTCGCCAGTCTGATCGACCAGACTCCCGGGACCGTGATCGCGGTCGGGCACTCCTACGGGGGCGCCGTGATCACGAACGCGGCGACGCAGGCGCACAACGTGGTCGGCCTCGTCTATGTGGCCGGCTACGCGCCGGCGGCCGGGGAGCGCCTGTCCGATGTCGGAGCGGCTTCCTCGGATAGTGTCCTGGGGACGACGCTCATCCCGATCCACCACCCCTCGATGAACGGCGGCGAGTCACTCCTCGAGTTCGTCGTCGACCCCGCGAGATTCCACGACGCGTTCGCGGGTGATCTGCCCGCGGAGGACGCGGCCGTGTTGGCCGTGACGCAGCGGCCGGCGGCAGAGGCGGCGTTCTCCGAGCCGAATGGCGAACCCGCCTGGGAGCGCCTGCCCTCCTGGGCGATCGTGTCGTCCTCTGACCGTGCGGCGGGCGCCGATATCACCCGCTCGATGGCCAAGCGAGCGGGTGCCACGATCACCGAGATCGATGGATCCCACGCGATCATGATCTCCCAGCCGCAGGTCGTAACGGACGTGATCCTGTCGGCCGTCGACGCGCTGACGCCGGCGACGGCCGGACCCGGGAGGACGGATCGATGAGCGCGCTCGAATCGATCACCGTGGCCAAACCAGTGGACGTGTTCGGGCCGATCCGCCAGATCGAAGCTGGACTGCTCGATGTCGGCTACGTGGATGCCGGCCCCGACGAGGGACCCGCCGTCATCCTTCTGCACGGCTGGCCATACGACATCCACAGCTTCCGCGAGGCGACGCCGTTGCTGGCCACTGGAGGCTACCGAGTCATCGTCCCGTACCTCCGCGGATACGGCACCACACGTTTCCTGTCGGACGATACGCTCCGCAACGGTCAGCCGGCCGCGCTGGGGGCAGACGTCATCGCATTGATGGACGCCCTCGGGATCGAACGAGCGATCGTGGCCGGCTTCGACTGGGGCGCCCGAACCGCCGCGGTCGTCGCGGTGCTCTGGCCGGAACGGGTGAAAGCGCTTGTGTCGGTCAGTGGCTACCTGATCGGCAGCCAGGCTTCCAACGCGTCGCCCTTGCCGCCGAACGCCGAGCTCGCTTGGTGGTACCAGTATTACTTCGCGACCGACCGGGGTCGGGCCGGATATGACCGATACCGGCACGACTTCGCCAAGCTCATCTGGCACACGGCGTCACCCGACTGGGACTTCAACGACGCGACGTTCGAGCAAACCGCGCCGTCGTTCGAGAACGCGGACCACGTCGATATCGTCATACACAACTACCGGTGGCGGCTTGGCATGGTCGATGGCGAGCGCGAGTACGACGCGCTCGAGGCACGGCTGGCGGAAGGGCGATCGATCAGCGCTCCGTCGATCACCCTCGAAGGCGATGCGAACGGGGCGCCGCATCCGGACGCGGCTGGCTATCGTTCCAAATTCACCGGTCCGTATGCGCACCGGGTCATCACCGGTGGGGTCGGGCACGACCTGCCCCAGGAAGCGCCGCAGGCATTCGTCGATGCGATCCTCGACGTCGACCGTTTCTGACCGGCCAGCCCCAAGGAAGGATTCCAGGATGACCTTCGCCTCGAATGTCCGCTCCATCGCACACCGGTCGCCGGACGACGTTCCCGCCCTCCCGGTCGAGGGTCATCTCCCTTCCTTCGACGGTGCGACCGGCTGGCTCGGCTCCGAAGGGCTGACTCCGGAGGGTCTGCGTGGCCGCGTCGTGCTCGTCGACTTCTGGACGTACACGTGCATCAACTGGCTCCGGACGCTGCCCTACGTCCGAGCCTGGGCAGACAAGTACGGAGCGGCCGGCCTGACCGTCATCGGCGTGCACACCCCGGAATTCGGGTTCGAGCATCTCGTCGACAACGTGGTAGCGCAGTCGCACACCTTCCGTGTCGAGTATCCGATCGCACTCGACAACGACTACGGGGTCTGGAACACATTCGCGAACCACTTCTGGCCGGCCGTCTACATCGCCGATGCCGAGGGCCGGATCCGATATCACCATTTCGGGGAAGGGGAGTACGAAATGACCGAGATGGTCATCCAGCAGCTCATGGCCGAGGCCGGGGCGACGGATTTCGATCGAGACCTGGTGTCGGTGGCGCCGCGTGGCTGCGAGGTCGCCGCGGATTGGCGAACGCTTCGTACCCCCGAGACGTACCTCAGCTACGGCCGGAGCGCAGGGTTCGCGTCACCGGCCGACGCACGGCTCGGCGAGTCCGCTCACTATCCGGCGCCGGCACGACTACATCTCAATCAATGGGCGCCGATCGGGACGTGGACCGTCGCCGCGCATGCTGCGGTCCTGGACGAACCCGGCGGTCGGATCGCGTTCCGGTTCCAGGCCAGGGACGTCAACCTGGTCATGGGTCCGGCGATTCGGAGTGGATCCATCCCCTTCCGAGTCCTGCTGGACGGGATCGCGCCTGGTCCGGCCCACGGCTCTGATATCGACGAAACGGGCAGCGGCGTGCTGGCTGAGCAGCGCCTGTATCAGTTGATTCGCCAGCCCGGCCTGGTAAAGGAGCGTTCCGTGGAGATCGAGTTCCTGGAAGCCGGCGCGGAAGCATATTGCTTCACGTTCGGGTGAACCCGGAGGCGAGAGTTGCGCCCCTGCGCCATCATCATCGGGGACGCGGCCACCACCGACCGCGAACGCACGATGAGGTCGAACCGATGGACGAACAGGACGTTCGAGCGCATGCCCAGATCGTCTGCGATGCGCTGGCGGCCGGCGACATCGGTCGCGGGATCGGCGAGTTCAGCCCGGAACTGCAGCGGAACCTCGGCGAGGTGCTGGCACTGATGCCACTGCCGGCCAACGAGGTGGAGATCGAGTCCGTGGAGCACGGCGGATCCGGCTTCAACGTCGTTATCCGCATCGCGGGCGAGGTCGACGAGGTCATGATCCAGACCCGCTGGAAGGATCGCGATGGCGAACCGCGGATGGTCGAGGTCAGCCATCTCGCCTCGACGCCAGCCACGCCCGCAGCCGATGAGGTGGCCTCCGAGCCCGCCGAAGGACCGGACACGACCGGTTGACCGTCACCGATTGGTTGCTCGACAGCGATCCGGCGATTCGCTGGCAGGCGATGCGCGACCTGACGCACGAGCCGGCCGAGGTCGCCGCCGCCGAGCGGGCGCGAGTCGCCAGCGAGGGTTGGGGCGCCCGGCTGCTCGCGCTCCAGGCGCCGGATGGCCAATGGGCTGGCCGGCCGTGGTCCCATGACTACACCGACACGTTCCACACGCTGGAGCTGTTGCGACGGTTCGGGCTGGATCCCGACAGCCACGAGGCGCGCCACGCCGTCGGGCTCGTCCGAGAACACATCACGTGGCGGGATCCCGAGTTCGAGACCCCCTGGTCGGACAACCGGTTCTTCGAGGGCGAGGTCGAGCCCTGCATCAACGGCAACACGCTTGCGACCGGGGCGTACTTCGGCGTCGACATGACCCCGCTCATCGAGCGACTCCTGGGCGAGCAGCTCGCGGACGGCGGCTGGAACTGCGAGGTCGAGCGCGGGGCGACGGTGTCGTCATTCGACACGACGATCAACGTGCTGGAGGGGATGCTCGAATACGAACGCGCGACCGGCGACGCGACCAGGGTAGGGGAGGCCCGTCGCCGCGGCGAGGGATACCTCCTCGAGCGCCGGATGTTCCGCCGCAAGTCGACCGGTGAGGTGGTCGACCCCCGTTGGCTCCGATCGTCGTTCCCGACCTGGTGGCACTACGACATCCTGCGCGGGCTGGACTACCTGCGCAGTACCGGGCAGGCGCCGGACGAGCGAGTGACGGAGGCGGTCGAGGTCGTCAAGCGTCAACAGGACGAATCCGGGCGCTGGCCCGTCCAGCACCGGGACGACGGAAAGACCCATTTCCAGATGGAGGACGAAGCCGGCAAGCCGTCCCGCTGGAATACACTCCGCGCGATGCGGGTCCTCGATTGGTTCGAGCGCCGGAGGCCGTCCTGACGAGTGCGCGGCTCAAGCACGATTGGGACCCGGACAACGTGTTCCACCTCAACCACTGGGCTGGCGTCGCTCGCGAAACGCAGGGGATCAGGCACCAGGCGGTGCGGTGAGGTCCTTGTCCTCCATCTCCCACGCATGGTCCAGGGTGTGGAACGCAGAATGTCGGATGAGGAACGGCAACGTCCACGAGCGCATCGGCCGCTCGAACTCTCCGGCGTTATAGGCGCGCATCGCCGCGACGTAGGACTCCCGATACTCCCGTAGTGCATCCGGGGCCAGGGCCCCGCCCTCCGGTATCCGCAACCCGACCCGCTGCGCGAAGTCCTCGCTCTCGACCCGGACCACGTGGCTGATGATCCGATCGCGGTCACGTCCGCCCCCGCGCGGGCCTTTCCGCAACTCTGGCGAGACCCGCGCCGCGACGCCATCGAAGAATGCCCAGGCGGACCGCAACAGGGCGATCGCACGCTCGAACTCATCGTCGCCCATCGGCCCGTGCTCGAATGACGACGGCGAGAAGGAGATGGCCCAGAAGTCCGTGGAACCGGTCCCGGTCTTGTCCTCCACGATCTCGAGCGGCCCGGCGGCGTCGAATTCGCCCGCCATCCCGGCCAGCTCCGTGATCGGTCGGTAGCGGTCCCGATACGACTCCAGCACGCCCATGGCGAGCTCGGCGCTCTTGGCGCCGCGACTCCAGCC
Organism: uncultured Chloroflexia bacterium; assembly: GCA_963720715.1. Taxonomy (GTDB): domain Bacteria; phylum Chloroflexota; class Limnocylindria; order Limnocylindrales; family CSP1-4; genus SPCO01. The sequence continues at coordinate 6,852 of CAVRGM010000008.1, read as the reverse complement.
CGGCCAGTCGATCCCGAACGCGACCGTCCGCTTCTCCTTGGGCCCGCGTTCGATGACGGTTCGGACGGCCATGCCTCAGTATCGCATCGAGCTAGTGCGTGACGCGGTAGCGGAGGTAGAGGACGTTCGAGCTGAAGGTGCGAGTCTCGACGAGTTCGAGATCCACCCGACGCTCGCGTTGGGGGAAGTAGGGGATGCCCCCGCCGACCAGCACCGGGTAGACCATGGTCCGGTACTCGTCGATCAGACCCGACGCGGCCGCCTCGGCGGCGAGGGTCGCGCCGCCGATCGCGATTTCGCCGTCCCCCGGTTCGGCTCGCAACCGCTTGATCTCCTCTGCCACGCTGCCGGTGGCCAGGCGGGCATTGCCCCGCACTGCCGACAGCGTGGTGGAGAACACCACCTTCGGGAGCGGATTCCAGAGCGCGGCCCACTCGAGCTCTGCGTCGTCGAGCGTGGGGACCTGGTCCGTGGTCTCCCAGTACAGCATCGTCTCGTACAGCCGCCGGCCCAGCAGGTGTACGCCCACCTCTCGTATCTCGTCGATCCAGAAGCGAAATACCTCCCCGTCGGGCGCCGTCCAGTCGAAACGACCGTCCGGCCCGACGATGTAGCCGTCCAGGGAGACACCCATCGAATAGGTCACATCGTGCATGAGGGCTTCCTCCTAAGGGTTTGACAACATGGGGGAGCGGAGCAGCTTCCAGCTCCCCTCGGAGACGACGTCGACCGTGCCGTCGACGACCCGGATGGCCGTCTCGTCGTCGATGGCGTATGCCGTGCCGCCGATGTCGGCCGCCCAGCGCTCTGCCGCCGGGAGCGTATTCGTCGGGAAGACATCCAGGTGCGGGAAGATCGCGAAGTCGACGATCCCCAGGGTGCGGTCGTCCGGCGCGGACGGCCACTCCACGAAGAAGTCGCCGATCCGCGGGGTCATCACCATGCTCCCGGCGCTCACCCCGACCCATGTCGTTTCGGGCAGCGACGGCAGGAGGTCCGCGAGCCCGGACGCTCGCATCCAGTGGCACAGGTACGTCGCGTCGCCGCCATCCACGAGCAGGACGTCGGCCTCTCGGACCCATGGGACCCAGCGCTCCGTGCCGATCGTGGGCAGAGCGGTCAACTCGAGGAGGCCCAACGACTTCCATTCCAGGGAGCTGAGGCCACCCCACGGCGGCAGACCGCTGATGAAGCCCCGCGCCGAGGTCGGTCCGCACATCGGGTGGCCCCACTGTGCCGTCGGGATGCAGAGCGCCGTGGATTCACCGATGGGCTTGCCAAGCAGGTCGACCAGTGCGTCGTGGATGCTCGTATTCGTGATACCCCCAGACGTGAGGAGCAGTTTCACGGATGTCTCCTTGCTGAAGGCTATGCTGCCTGAGCTTAGAAGCACCAGCCATCCTCGATCGGATCGGACTAACCGACGAGTCCTGGCGCCTCGGGTACGCGTAGGAGCGATGACCATGAAACTGTCCGCGATGCTGTTCCTGACCCTGGATGGCGTGTACCAGGGGCCAGGCGGCACCGACGAGGACCGCCGCGGCGGATTCGATCGCGGTGGTTGGCTGGCCCCGTACGCCAACGAGGAGACGTTTCTGTTCATCACTTCGGTCTACGAGCGTGCGGACGCACTGTTGCTCGGGCGCGTGACCTGGGACATCTGGGCGACGTACTGGCCGCATCACGACGGCGGCGATCCGGTCTCCCACGGGATCAACGTGCTCCCCAAGTACGTGCCCTCGACCACCCTCACGGACCCGACATGGCAGAACACCCGTGTCATCCGAGGCGACGTCGAGGCAGCGGTGCGCGAGCTCAAGGCGAAACCCGGGCGCGAACTCCAGGTCCATGGCAGCGGCGCCCTGCTGCGGTGGTTGCTCGAGCGCGACCTCGTCGACGAGCTCAACCTGCTCAACTATCCCGTCGTCGTCGGCGACGGGCTGCGCCTGTTTCCGGAGCACGGACCGACGCACGACCTGATTCTGTTGGATTCGAAGGCGATGCCGAACGGCGTGACGATCCACACGTACCGACCGGCCGGACGGGCCGCGCTCGGCGATATCGTGGATTGACGCCGAGTGGAGCCGAACGGCCGCCGATCCACGTGGCGACGCTCCCGAGCCAGCTCGACGCTGTGAAGGACGAGCCGTTGCGACAGGGCGGGAACGTCCGATTGATCGTGCTGTTCGTGATCTACCTCGTTTTGCTGGCGTGGACCGTGGTGTGGAAGCTCGACGTGCCGTACGTGGGAGCGGCCGCGCTGATCCCGCGACCGATCAAGCTGATCCCGTTCCTGCCCAGCGCGGAAGCCGGCGGCAGCGCACCGCTGGAGGTTATCGCGAACATCGTGCTGTTCGTCCCGTTCGGCCTCTACCTCGGGCTCCTGGCGCCAACGTGGCAGTGGTGGAAATGGACGGGCGTGTTCATCGGCGCGAGTTTCGTCCTGGAGACCACCCAGTACCTGTTGTCCACCGGCAGCTTCGACACGACCGACGTCATCGTCAACACCGTCGGAGGCCTGGCGGGGCTCGGCCTCCTCGCCTTGGCACGCGACCGGCTCCAGACCAGGACCGTCGCGGTCGTGACCAGGGTCTGCCTGGTCGGGACGGTGATTTCGCTCGTCGCGATCGGGGTCTTCCTCGCGTCCCCGATGCACTACACGCCGCAGCGGGACGTCATCTTCTCCACGCCTGCCCCGTCACGCTAGTTTCTTTCCGCCGAAACCGGGCATCGCCGTGGCTTGTTTCATCCACGCCGCGAGTTGACGTTCGTCGAGGTCCTCCAGGGATTCGAGATCCACACCACGCGAGTCCTTGCCCATCCCGATCGGCGCGACCGGCGGCACGGGCGTGAGTGCCGTGCCGCGCCCGAACGTGAGCTTGACGTGACCGGCAAATCCGCCACACGAGAAGCACCAGCCGTCGCCGACGCCATACCAGGCCATGCCCCACTTCACGCTGCGCTGCAGGGCCGGCAGGGTCTCGGCCGCCAGGGCATCGATGCGTTCCGCGATGGAGCGTTGCGGCTGCGGCAGGCTGCTGATGTAGGCAAAGACCGGCTTGTCGCCGACCGCGGCCTTCGCGGGGCTTGCCCGGCCAGTCATGGCGGCCGGCAGGGTGGTGAGGACGATGTCCGGCGCCTCCGTTTGCCTGGTCGGTTTGTCTGCCTTCGACGTTGATCCCTTGTCTGGCGACGTCATCGTGATTCCCTGAACTTCAATGGGTGGAGGATTCGAGCGAACGCATGGCGATCCCGATGGTGACATCGTGGCGTCGACAAACGCAAGGAATGAGACCACGCGCACCGTGCGCGTGACAGATTCGCGTGGAGGCGCGAAGATGTCGCGACTGCCGGGGACGAGGCGCGTCGCCGGTCAACCGCGCATGAGCATGTGATGACCGACCTGCCCAACTCTGAAACCGAACCGGATACCACTGTCTCCACGCCTGACGGCGAGGTGACCGATGCCGCCCCGGCGGACTCGTCGCCGACCGGTGAGCCCGGAGTCGAGTTCGAGCCGGTCGTGCCCGTGGCGGCCGCCGTGACCGTCGGCGAGCCCTTGGCCGGACCGCCTCGGCGGCGACGGTCGCTGGCCTTCCGCTTCGGTGTCTCCTTCGTTGTCGGCTTCGTGCTCGCGCTCGGCATCGGCGTCGGTGCCATGTACGCATGGAGCCAGCAGTACGAGGGCCGTGTCCTGCCCGGCGTCCGCGTCGGTAGCACGGAGCTCGGTGGGCTCACCCGCGACCAGGCCGACGCCGAGATCACAAAGGCGTATGGGTCGCTCGGTGCCGGGCAGATCACGCTCACCGGTCCGGACGATCACACGACGACCATCAGCTACGCGGACGTCGGCCGCGCCCCCGACACCTCGGCACTCGTCGACGCCGCACTTGCGGCGGGCCGACCGGGCGGGCTGCTCGCCAACCTCATCAGCGAGCCCAAAGCGGCGCTCCACGGCGTCACCGTCGATCCGACCGCGACCTACGACCGTGAGAAGCTGGCGGCCGCTGTCCAGGCCTTTGCCTCGACGATCGACCAACCCCCCGTGGACGCTTCCGTGTCGGTCGGGATCTACGGGCCGTTCAGCGTGTACCCGGGGAAGGACGGCCGCGCCGTCGAAACGACTGCCCTGCTGACCGCGCTCGACCCGCAGCTCGCGGCGCTCGACGCGCCTGCCTCGATCGAGATGGCGGTGCCGGTCGTGCCCTTGGCACCCGCCGTCGCCACCGCCTCGGCCGAGGCCGCGAAGGCCGCCGCGGATCGGATGGCCGCCGACATGGTGATCGCCCGTGGCGAGGACAGCTGGACGATCGCCAGCGCGAGCCTTGCGCCGCTCATCTCGGTCTCGACCGCGGCCGACGGGAGCCTGGAGCCGGTGCTGGACGAGACGGGCCTCGATCCGATCCTTGAGACGCTGGCGAAAAAGGTCAACCAGAAGGTGCGGGACGCCGGGCTCAAATTGGTCAACGGGCACGTCGTCGCCACCGGCAGCAGCCGCGAAGGCCGCAAGCTCAATCCGGCCGGCATGCGGGCCGCGATCTTGAGCGCCATCGGGGCGCGGCGTGCCGGTGTGGCGGCATCGCCGGTCGCGGCGGTCGTCAAGGCCGTCGACCCGAAGCTGACAACGGCGGACGCCAAGGCCTTCGCCCCGAAGATGAAGGACATCAGCTCGTACAGCATCTACTACTGGATCATCGTCAACAACCACTGGGGCGGGAACATCGAGGGGCCGGCCACCGTGATCAACGGCACGGTCGTCCCGGCCGGCGCGAAGTTCGATTTCTGGAAGGAAGTCGGCGACCTGCACGATGCCCCCGGCGTCGGGCCAGGCAACGCGATCGAGGGTGGGAAGATCACCGTCACCGGCGCCTTCGGCGGCGGCATCTGCACCACGTCCACGACCCTGTTCAACGCGGCGTTCCGGGCTGGCATGATCCCGGGTGCGCGACAGAACCACAACGAGTTCATCGACCGGTATCCGCCTGGCCTCGATGCCACCGTCTGGATCGTCGGCGGGACCAAACAGACGATGAGTTTCCGGAACGACACCAAGTACCCGATCCTGATCACTCGGACCGTCACCAAGGCAGGCAGCAAGCACTGGCTGACGTTCCATATCTGGAGCGTCCCGAACCACCGGAGCTACAAGATCAGCGACCTGTCCATCCAGCACGGCCCGAGTGCGATCGACACGGTCGTGAGCGATCCGACCAAACCTGTCGGCTACTACTACCGCAACAACTCCCCGGTCGACGGCGCCAAGGTGGGGGTGACCGTGACGATCTACGACCACGGCAAGAAGCACTGGTCGAAGCGCTACTTCTCGGACTACCCGGCGGTGAACGGTGTCCTCGTGAAGGGAACCAAGAAGACCTGACGTCGGTGGATTCTTGCCGCCCATGAAACCACGCGTCGGCGTCGCGCCGGTTCCCGTCGAGTCGACGGACGGAACCTTCATCATCGACCGGGACACCTTTCCCGACTTCAACCGGCCTGGCGCACCTGGGCGTACACATCCAGTCAGGTCGAGACGGACCAGCCGTTCCGGATCGGCCAGCACGTTGATCTCCATGATCCGGCCACCCGCGACCGTGAATGACAGGACAGCGAACGGGCGGCCGTCGGGTGTCCAGGCGACACCGCCCGGGAGGCCGTTGACCAAGGTCCGGGTCGCGCTCGCGGCAACGCCACGGAAGGTCACGGCGCTCGTGGCGACGGCCTTCGCTCCGTGAACCAGTGTCATGAGACCAGGCCGCGACGTCCCGCCATCTGAGCGGAGCGTCACGTCGGGATCAAGCGCGTCGAGGAGGCGCTCGAAGTCCCCGTCGCGCGCCGCGGCGAGGAACGCGTCCACGACGGCCCATTGGCCGTCGAGGTCCGGTCGGGGACCGGGGCACCCTGGACGCGGCGGCGACCACGGCTCGCGAGCTGCCGGGTGGCTTCACTCGACCGGCCGACGATCGGGCGCGATGTCATCGAACGGGATGGCGAAGACGTCGTGCAGGACGAATGCCACGCGTTCGGCGGGGGAGAGGGACTCGAGGACGGCCAACATCGCCAGGCCGATCGAGTCCGCCATGAGCGCCTCGTGCTCGGGATCCATGCCCGTCGCCGGACCGACGATCGGATCCGCGACATGCGTGTCGAGTGGCGCCTCGCGACGTGTCCGCCGCGTCCGGAGCTGGTTCAGGCAGACGCGGCCGACGACCGTGGTCAGCCAGGCACGCATGTTCTCGACGTCGCTGGTGTCCGTCCGGCTGAGCCGGATCCATGCTTCCTGCACGGCGTCGTCCGCCTCGCTCAGCGAGCCGAGCATCCGGTAGGCGACGCCCCGCAGGTGCGGGCGGTGGGTCTCGAAACGCTCGGCCAGCCAAACCTGGTCTGTCATCGGGTCGGTCATCGCGGTCCTTGTCACATCGGTCGGTCGGGCGGGTTCCACTGTTCATGACCCGCCATCACGAAAGGATGTGACCGATGATGACCCGCCGATCCGTACCGCGCGTCGTCCCGCTCCTCAACCGAGTCGCCAGGCCGCTGGTCGCCGCAGGCATGCCACTGGGACCCAACGGCATGCTCACGGTCCGCGGCCGGACCAGCGGCCAGCCGCGCAGCACGCCGCTGGCGATCATCGAAGTCGATGGCCGGCGCTGGATCTGGTCGCCATGGGGCGACGTCCACTGGGTCCGCAACCTCCGCGCCGCCGGCCGGGCGACGATCCAGGTGCGGCGTCAGCGAGACGACGTCCGGGCGATCGAACTCGACCCGGCCGAGCGCGTCGCGTTCTTCCGCGACACCTTCGCCCCGGTGGCACGAGCGATCCCGTTCGGTGCCCGGTTCGTCCGTCTCTTCGAT
>CAVRGM010000007.1:0-279864 GCA_963720715.1 uncultured Chloroflexia bacterium | reverse complement strand
CTAGCACGCAGACATAACTATCATTATCGGAAGTAGTTAGGGGAGTTCTGTGTGGATCGGACCGACCGCGCCCCGGTCAGAGTTCGATCGGCGTGAGGACCTTCACCAGACGCCGCACTCCTCGCTGCAATCTGAGGTCCAGCGAAACGACGGGGCAACCGAGCAGCATGGCGAGCGCGACGTATTCGGCGTCGTACGTCTTCGCCCAGCCCAGGTCCATCGAAACATCCCAGGCCGCGAGTCGCAGGCCGTCGGGTTCGAGTGTCGCGATGGGAAGGGCTACAAGGCCCCGGATGTGCTCTCGGGCGTGATCGGGTGGGATTTCGCCGCGGAACGCGAGTTCCCGTAGCGAGGACATGACTTCTGCCATCAACAATGGCGGCGCAACAAGCTGATGGCCCGTCAGCGGGCCGAGTCGTCCTCCGGAGATCTGCACCTGGACGACGACGTTGGCGTCCACGACCAACTGCATCCGGGTTCAGCGCCCGGCTCGTGTCCGGCGCACTGCTGCCACGACATCGGGCATCGGGCCACCCCAGGTCGTGGCCTGCCATTCCGGTGGCAGCGGCGCCCGATCTCGGAGCTCGTCGACGTAGGTCGACAGGTCGTCCTCCTCGATCACGTGTTGCGTGCCGATCTTCTTGGCGGGCAGCTTTCCTTCGCGGATCCAGCGCCGGATGGTCTCAGGATTGCGGCCGACACGGCGGGCAGCCTCAGGTACCGTCAACATCGTTGTTGCATACTACAACACCACATCGACCCGTCATGCGCGGCCGGCTTCGCTCGCCTCGAAGCAGCGAGCCGCAAGCGCCCCGAGCTCGGTGAACAGCACCTCGTCGACGACGCTGAAGTTGAACGTGGTCTTGCCTTTCAAATGCCGTCGAAGATCGGGCGAGACGGCATCGAGTAACCCTGGATCCGCGTAGATGGGCATCAGGTGGAAGGCCACGTGTCGTGGCGCGACGCGAACGCCGGCGAAGAAATCGTGTGCCTTCGCGCCCGGGCGCTGCAGCGTCGCAAGCCCATACACACTCCCGGGCACCAGTCGACCGCGATACGGCTCGAGGATCGACCACAAGCGAGCCTCGATCGCCTCGAGATCTGCCGACATCAGCCGCGCGCGAGCAACTCGTCGAGGATCTCCGGCTCGTGGCGATACGGCGTCAGGTGACCCGCGTCCGGCCAGACGGTGAGCCGCGCGTTCGGCAATGCGCCGACGACCCGTCGCGCCGCCGACAACGGCGCGTTTCGGTCACCGTCGCTGTGCCACCACGTGATGTCGGTCGCGATCGCTCCGAAATCGATACCCCATGGGCGTTCGATCGCAAGGCCTTCGTCATACCAGCCGCCCGGCCCTTGGCGCAGCGATTCGACGATCGACACGAGGAAGCCTTGCTGCCAAACGGGATCCTCGATGATCTCGCGGTCGACCGCCGTCGACGAAGCCATGGCCGCGCGGAACCCTGCCAGTGGATCCGCCAGGATCTCGTCGCGAGTGTCGCAGGTCAGCTGCCAGAGCTCATCGAGCCGACCCTCCTTGATCAGCCGGTATTCAAGCGCGTTGAGGTCGATCATCTGCTCCGCTTCAGCCGGCTCGAGCGGCGCGCCACCGACGACGACGGTCGCCGCAGTGGCACGGTCGGGGTGCCGGAACAGGAAATCCAGGATGTGCGGCGCGGCGCCACTGCCACCGATCACCGGTAGCCGATCGATGCCGAGCGCGTCGAGGATGGCGGCCAGATCGTCCGAGTGTTCCCGAAAGCCTCGATTTTCGAGGCGCGTCGAGGCGCCGTAGCCCGGCCGCTCGGTGGTGATGGCACGCAAGCCACGCTCGAACCAGGGTGAGCGGTCGGCCCGGATCGAATACCTCGAGCCGGGCGTCCCGGGGATACGCAGGATGGGCCGCCCGTCCGGCACGCCGGCTTCACTCCAGGCTACCGTTCGGCCATCCGGCCGGGTCAGTCGATGGTCGCTGACGTCATCGCCGAGGGTCGCCACCGGATCGCTCGCCGTGGTCATGTCGCTGGCAATGGTACGAGGTTCGTGTTGCTGCCGGTGATGACGACGAGGACCGGTCCGCTCGGCCGTGGTCCGGCTACCAGCCCGGCCCACGAGGCGGCCGCGCCGCCTTCCACGCTGATCCCGAGCTCCTCGGTGAGCAGGGCCTGTGCCTCGCGCAGCGCCGATTCGCTGACCAGCCGCATCTCGTGGACCCGACCCGCCATCAGTGCGACAGCGCGCGGGATCGCGATCCGTGACGCGATCCCGTCGGCGAATGTGTCAGCGGTCTTCGTGTCGATCGGCCGGCCAGCGTCGAAACTGCGGGTCATGGCCGGGGCGCCGGCCGCCTGTACGCCGACGATCCGACAAGCCGGCGACGCCGCGCTCAACCAGGAACCCATCCCGTTGATCAGGGCGCCATTGCCGACCGGGACGAATGCGGCGACCGGGTCCGGCAGGTCGCCCGCTGCGACCGCATCGGTCACTTCGAGGGCGAGCGTCGCCGCACCGGTCGAGATCAGCGGATCATCTCCGTCGATGAGGAGCTCCGCGTCGTTCGACGCGACATAGACCTCCGACGCGGACCGGGCGGTGTCGAAGTCCTCCCCCACCGCGATGACCTGCGCGGCAAGGGCACGCATCCGCTCGACCTTGGCGGGATTTGCCGAGACCGAAACGAACACGACAGCCGGGACGCTGTGCGCCCGGGCGGCATAGGCCACGCCCTGGCCGAAGTTCCCGGCAGAGGCGCACACGATCGGACGATCAGGGCCGATCCTCCCCTCCCCCATCAGAGCTGTCACCGCCAGCCATGTCCCGCGCCCCTTGAACGAGCGGATCGGGTTGGTCGTTTCGATCTTGACGATGACCGGCTGGCCGAGGCGACCGGACAGGCCCTCGTGGACGTACTGGGGCGACTGTCGGAATGCCGGCGGGATCTGGTCCAGGGCAGCCCGGATGGCAGACGGCTCGAGCTCGGGTACCCGGATCATCGGTGGACTGCCAAGGCTCGCACCGCGGACACGAAAACGCCCGAAGGAACTACCGGTCCGTAGTCGGCACCGCTGATTTGCATCCGCGACACTGCTTTCGGTCCAGAGCCCCTTCGAGCAAGGACTACGATAGCCGACGGGGACCCATTCGGGCTACGCACTTATCCACGACTTTCGGCCGACCAGGGGCGATTTCCGAGCCGTTCTCCACAACGTATCCACGACCGCGGGTCAGATCCGCTCGAGGGCATCGATCTGACCGCCCCGCAGCACAGGCAGGCCGTCGGGATCGATCTCGAACGGCTCGCCATCATCGATCCGCCAGATCGCCTCGGAACGACGCTCGATCAGGATGGCACCGACGCGTTCCAGGGTTCCCGACGAGCGCCGCCAGACGACACCAGGGACCGTCAGCGTCGCCCCGACCGACACGACGTCCGTCAGCTGCCACGCGATCGCGGCTGGACCGATCGTCGAGCCTTCGACGATGAAGACCGCCGTCGGGCCGAATGGCCAGCCCTCGATGTGACGAACACCAGCCATCGTTGGGCCGACGGCATTCCCGTGGAGCGATCCATCCGCTTCGGGATGGAACGTCCAAAGCCCGGCCGGCGAGGCGATCTCGAGGTGGTTGAAGCGACGGTCCGGGCCTGTCTCGAGCAGCAGGCTGTGCCAGGCGCCCGCCTGACCGCCGGCGGCTTCTCGCCAGCGGCGCCCTCGCCGGCCTTCGGAGACGGTCCATGTCAGCGGCCTTCCGACGGCATCGACACCGAAGCCCGCGATCCGCACGGGCGGGGTCATGACTTGGCGGCGCCCGCCTGCATGGCTATGTCCTCGGCGCGCGCGATGTCCGCCCAGCGGACGGCTGCGGCCTCGAGTTCCCCGGCCAGCGACGGCGCCACCCGACCCACGATGTGGACGTCGCGATCGCGATAGTCGAGTTCGATCGTGCCCCGCTCGCGGACACGCGCGAGCAACTCGCCGGCGGCGTACGGGAGGGCCACGTCGACATCGATCCAGAGGGTCGCCAGCAGGGCGGCCATCTCGACCCGGAGCGTTTCGAGGCCGTAGCCCGTCAGCGCCGAGACCGGCACCGATCCGGCGATGGCCGGCGCGGGTCGCGCGTCGTCACGCGCCGCGGGATCGATCAGATCCGCCTTGTTCAGGGCAAGCAGACGCGGCTTCTCGCCGGCACCGAGCTCGTCGAGGACGGTCTGGACCGTCGCCCGATGCTCCGCCACGTGATCGTCCGACGCATCGACGACCTCGACCAGCACATCGGCTCGGTTGACCTCTTCCAGGGTCGCTCGAAAGGCATCGACCAGTTGATGCGGCAGCTTGTGGATGAACCCGACGGTGTCGGTCACGATCGCCGTCTGCCCGTCCCCGAGCTTGACCTGGCGGCTCGTTGGATCGAGCGTGGCGAAGAGCTTGTCCTCTGCTTTCGCCACCTCGCTCCCGACCAGGGCGTTGAGCAAGGTGGACTTGCCGGCGTTCGTGTAGCCGACGATCCCGACGGTCGGCCACAGCCGCCGGTCTCGCCCGCGAGCGGCCGTCTCGCGCTGCTGGCGGACCTGGCCCACCCGTTCCTTCATCTTCGAGATCCGCGTTCGGATGATGCGGCGGTCGGTTTCGAGCTGGCTCTCGCCCGGACCCCGGGTGCCGATCCCGCCGCCAGTCCGGGACAGGTGGGTCCACAGCCGCGTCAGCCTCGGCAGCTGGTACTCGAGTTGGGCCAGCTCCACCTGGAGGCGGCCTTCGTGGGTCTGTGCGTGCAGGGCGAAGATGTCCAGGATCAATCGACTCCGGTCGATGACCTTGACCCCGAGCAGACCTTCCAGTGCACGCTGCTGGGCGGGCGACAATTCGTCGTCGGCGATCAGGACGTCGAAACCCGTCTCGCGGCGGGCGGCGACGAGTTCTTCGGCCTTGCCTTTGCCGACATACCAGTTCGGGTCGATGTGCCGTCGGTTCTGCCATTCCGCCCCGACCACGTCGGCCCCGGCGGTCGTCGCAAGGTTGGCCAGTTCGGCCAGCGAGTCCTCGGCATTCCAGCCCGCATCGGAACCGGTATCGACCGCCACGAGGAAGGCCTTTTCCGTCGGTGCGTTGAGGTCGATCAGGTCGGTGGGCATGGCCCGCGAAGGATACCGAGGATTCCAAGGTGACTGCGGCTTGCGCACTCGCTATGCTTAGAAGTCGTCACGAGGCCCGGATCACCGGGTTGGTTGAGAGGGAGGGCTACACACAGTATGAATCGACCCATCGGCGTCACGCTCCTGGCACTCGGTGCCGGGCTGGCGGGACTCTTCGAGATCTGGCGGGCCCTGGTCTTCCTGGGCATCGCGAGTTTCACCTTCGTCGGACAGCCGGTCTCGTTCCCGACCGCGCAGTGGGGCCAGGCGATCTGGGCGCTGATCATCGCCGCGATCTGGTTCTGGGTGGCTGAGGGGTTCTGGAACGTCCGGGCCTACGCCTGGTCATTCGGGATCTTCATCAGCATCTTCACGATCATCTTCGGCTTCTTCGCCATCCTCGGCGGTTCGACCATCGAGGCGGAGTCGTTCGTCTGGCTGCTGGCCATCGCGATCTTCTTCTACCTCAACTACCCCGGCGTGCAGAAGCACTTCGTCGACCACGAGATGTCGCTGTTGACCCCGGAGCAGCGGGCCGCCATGGACCAGGTCCAGGCAGCCAACGCCGCCGCCGCGGCCGCCATGGCCAAGCCGCCGGCTCCCCCGGCACCACCCACGACGCCTGCCGCGGGCTGACGCCCCGGCGATCCAGCACCGAGACGACCGGTCCGCCAGTGCGGGCCGGTCGCTTCATGTCGGCCCACGATCGGCCGCCATGGGTCAGCCGATCCAGCCGCTGACTCGCTCGTACATCCGGGTCGCCGTCGTCGGATCGGTGGATCGTGCCACTCGATGTCCGGTTCTGCCCGGAACCATGTCGCCTGGCGCTTCGCGAAGGCGATCGTCCGGTGAGCGACGAGGTCGACCGCGGCATCGAGATCGAGTGCACCGTCCAGGTAGGCCCAGGCCTCGCGATAGCCGATCGCCGAGAATGCCGGCAAGGCCGGGTCGAAGCGCGATCGAAGCACGGCGGCTTCCTCGAGCAGACCGTCCTCGAACTGTCGGCGGGCACGCACGCCGATCCGCAGGCTGTGCTCGGTCGCCTCGGTGGACGTCCCGAGCCAGACGAGCGGCCCCGGGTAGCCGCGCGCCGGCGGTCGCGGGGCATCGCCCTGGAGTTCGGCGATCTCGAGCGCACGGACGACTCGACGCGGGTTGTGGAGGTCCACGCCAGCGGCGAGTCGTGGGGCACGATCGGTCAGCCGAGCCACGAGCGGGTCCAGCCCGGCCGTGGCGAGCTCCGTTTCAAGCCGAGCACGGACGATCGCGTCGCTCGGCAATGACGCGGTGTCGAGCCCGCGCGCGACGGCTCGCAGGTACAGCCCGGTCCCTCCGGCGAGGATCGCGACGGCATCCCGACGCTCGAGATCGGCCAGGGTCGTGGTCGCGTGGCCGACGAAGTCAGCGACGCTGAACGGCTGGTCCGGGTCAACCAGGTCGAGGCCGTGATGGACCACCCCACGCCGGTCCGCGACGGTGACCTTGGCCGTCCCGATGTCCAGTCCCCGGAATACCTGCCGTGAATCGGCCGAGATCACCTCGGCCTGGCGTCCGGATGCGGCCAGGCGTTCGGCAAGCTCGATGGCCAGCGCGGTCTTGCCCGTCGCCGTCGCGCCCGCCAGGACGACGAGTGGCGGTCCTGGGGTCATGCCCCGAGGCGCATCCCGCGCAGGGCATACGGCCCGGCGTGATCGATCCTGACCGTGACCAGCTGGCCGATGAGGTCCTCGTCACCGGTCAGGTGGACCAGCTTGTTGCCACGGGTCCGACCGGACAGCGCCGAGCCGCTACCGGCGCCGGCCTCCGCCACCCCATCGTGATCGTGCTGGCGTGCTGGCCGAGCCGCGTCCACGAGGACCTCGACATCGCGTCCCGTCCATGCCTGGTTGCGCTCGAGCCCGATCTCTTCCTGCACCGAGAGGAGCGTGTTCAGGCGCCGTCGCTTGACGTCCGCTGGCACATCGTCCGCGAGATGCGTGGCCGGCGTGCCGGGTCGCTCGGAATACGCGGCCGCGAAGACCTGGTCGTAGCGGACTGCCGCAAGCAGGGCGAGCGTCTCCTCGAACTGGGTCTCCGTCTCGCCGCAGAAGCCGACGATGATGTCGGTCGAGATCGCGATGTCGGGGACGGCTTCTCGGATCCGGTCGAGCCGTTCGCGGTAGTGCTCGATCGTGTACTGGCGACCCATCCGCCGCAGGACCGCATCCGACCCGGACTGGACCGGTAGGTGCAGGTGTTCACAGACGGAGGGGCAGTCGGCCAGGGCGGCGATGAGCCGGTCGGACAGGTCCCACGGGTGGGACGTCACGAACCGGAGTCGCGGGATGGCGGGCAGCCCGTCCACGGTCCGCAGGCCGTCGATCGCCCGGATGAGTTCGGCGAGGTCCGGTCGACCGGCCAGGTCGAGCTGGCGGCCGGCCCACCGCTCGGCATCGACGTGCCCGAACCGTGGCTCCGGATCGAGGTCGTGGCCGTAGGAATTGACGTTCTGCCCGAGCAGGGTGACCTCGCGATAGCCGGCGGCCGCGAGGGTCCGCGCCTCCGTGACCACATCATCGAACGGACGGCTCCGCTCCGGGCCGCGACTGAACGGCACGATGCAGTACGTGCACGTCTTGTCGCAGCCGTAGATGATCGGCAACCAGGCCGCGACCGCCGACTCGCGTGCGACGCTGTCCTCGCCGATCGCCTGGGAGCGGGTCCGGGCCAGCTGATCCGCCGCCCCCACGGTCACCCGTCCCAGGTTCGTCGTCGTGCCCGTCGCCGCAGCCGGAGCCTGGGCGCCGGCCAGGCCGAGACGGTCGACGAGCTCGGGCTCCTCGTCGGGACGAAGGAACAGGTCCACGGCCGGGTAGCGACGCTCCAGACCGGCCCGATCCGGTTCCCGGACGGAGCATCCGGTCAGGACGACACGCATCGTTGGATTGGCCGCTTTCAGCTTGTTCAACTGGCCCATCCGGCCGATGACCTTCTGCTCCGCGCCCTCACGGATGGCGCAGGTGTTGATGACCACGAGATCGGCACTCTCGAGATCGGCGGCCTCGTCGCACCCGGCCCGAAGCAGGCGACCGGCCATCTCCTCCGAATCGCTCCGGTTCATCTGGCAACCGAGCGTCCACACGTGGAACCGGGGCAGGGTCCGAGACTCAGGCAGGTACTCGGCGATCCGCGGGTCGGCCGGCGGCGGCAGGTGACGCGGCACGGCCGGGCCCGCGGTCGGCGTGAACTCGAGCATCGGCAGCTCGCGGGTAGGGATCGAGGTCGAGGTCGGGGTCGAACGGTCGCTCATGGCTGTACCGGCGAGCCTACGACGCCCGGTCGATCATCGCCAGCCGGCGCCAGTCCGAGTGCCGCCTCGACCTCGGGCGGGACCCACGACTCGGCATGGGCGTCGCGATACGTGCCGGTGTCGCCGTGGTAGTCCGTGCCCCCGGTCGCGGCCAGTCCGAGCGCGGCCGCGACCTCGCCGACCGCGAAGACGGTGGCCGCATCGAACGACCGGTAGTACACCTCGAGCCCACCGAGTCCCGATCCGGCCAATTCGCGGACGACGGAGATGCGGGCCGGCGCCTCGCTGAAATGGGCCAGGACCGGCAGACCGCCGGCTGCCCGGATGGCCGCGATCGCCTCGACGGGCCCGAGGCCGCTGCGCGGGACATAGGCGGGCTTGCCGTGGCCGAGGAGGCGCCCGAACGCATCCTCGACGCTGGTGGCGTGTCCCGCGCTCATCAGCGCCCGCGCGACGGTCGGCCGGCCAATCGCGTCGTCCGAACCGGTGGACAGGTCGTAGAGGTGATCGTCGATGGCCAGGTCCAGCTCGCGCAATCGCTCGACCGTCCGCTCGAAGCGTTCGCGCCGCCGGTCACGCTGGGACGCCAGCGTCGACTCGAAGGTCTCGTCGTCGGGATCCATCCCGAAGCCGAGGATGTGCAGCTCGCCCTCCCACAGGCCGATGTCGCCGATCACGATGGCATTGATCTCCACCCCGGTGACCAGGGACAGCCCGTCCGGGACCGCACCGGCCGCGACCACGTCGCGATACCCCGCCAGCGTGTCGTGGTCGGTCAGGGCCAGCAGGCGGACACCGGCGTCGGCTGCCTGGGCGACGAGGTCGACCGGCCGGACCACGCCATCGGATCGGGTCGTATGCGTGTGCAGGTCGATGGTCGATGGCGTCGGCGGGACGACCCGGCCTTCGCCGACCGCCGGAAGCGGGTCATGGCGCCGTCGACGCGCTGGACCGGCCACTCAGGGCTCGACGAGTCGCTGGATCCGCTCGATGGCCAGGGCGCGGCCGGTCGCCGGGTCGATGTCGATCTGGGCCGCGTTGAACACGACGCTCCCCTGCCCCACCTCGAACCGGGTCGGCAGGGCGTTGATGAAGCGCGGCAGGACGGTCCGCGGCTCGAAGCCGATCACGCTCCAGATCGGTCCGGTCATCCCCAGGTCGGTCTGATAGGCCGTTCCGTTCGGCAGGATCCGCTCGTCCCCTGTGACCACGTGGGTGTGCGTGCCGACGACGACGCTCACCCGGCCATCGAGGTAGAGCCCCAGTCCGTTCTTCTCCGAGGTGATCTCGCAGTGGAAGTCGACCAGGCGGACCGGGGGGAGCGGTTCGGATGATTCATCGAGCAATCGATCCGCCTCGGTGAACGGATTGTCGATCGGCTGCATGAAGGTCCGGCCCTGGAGGTTGATGACCGCGATATCGGTGCCATCGAGCGCCTGGTAGGTACCCCAGCCACGACCCGGGACCTCGTGCGTGCCGTAGTTGAGCGGTCGCAGGACGCGCTCGTTCGCCTCGAGGTACGGGTAGATCTCGCGCTTGTCCCAGATGTGATTGCCGCTGGTGATCACGTCGACGCCGGCGGCCAGGATGGCGTCCGCGGTCGACGCCGTCAGGCCCATCCCGCCGGCCACGTTCTCGCCATTGGCGGTCACGAAGTCGATGCCACGCTCCTCGCGCAATGCGGGCAGCGTCGCCTCGACGGCGAGGCGGCCGGGCTTGCCGATCATGTCGCCGATCATCAGGACTCGGCACGCACCCGGCGGCCGGGGCGCATCGCCGTTGGTCGGGTTGCCGAGTCTGGTCCGGCCGACCGGTCGATCCGGGGCGTCGTCCACGATCGCTATTTCGCGTACTCGACCGCTCGGGTCTCCCGGATGACCGTGACCTTGATCTGGCCCGGATAGGTCAGCTGCTCCTCGATCTTCTTGACGATGTCCCTGGCCAGGCGACTGGCGGTCAGGTCGTCGATCTCCTCGGGGCGGACGAGGATCCGGACTTCCCGGCCAGCCTGCACGGCGAAGGACCGTTCGACACCGGTGAAGCTTTCGGCGATCGCCTGGAGGTCTTCGAGGCGCTTGACGTACGTGTCCATCGACTCACCGCGGGCACCCGGGCGGGACGCGCTGATCGCATCGGCGATCTGGACGATCGGTGCCTCGATGCAGGTGTACTCGACCTCCTGGTGATGGGCCGCGATGGCGTTGACGACTCTTGGGGACAGTTCGTGGCGAACGGCGATCTGGGCACCGATCGCGGCGTGCGGTCCCTCCACCTCGTGGTCGACTGCCTTGCCGATGTCGTGCAGCAGCCCGCCCATCTTGGCGACCTGGACGTCGGCACCGATCTCGGCCGCGATGACCGCCGCCAGATGGCTCGTTTCGACACAGTGGTTGAGGACGTTCTGGCCGTAGCTCGTCCGGAACTTGAGCCGGCCCATCGTCTTGAGGATGTCCGCGGGGAGGCCGGGGACGCCGGCGTCGTAGGCGGCCTGTTCGCCGGCCTGGCGCATGATCGCTTCGACTTCGGCCCGAGCCTTGGTCACGACCTCCTCGATGCGACCCGGATGGATGCGACCATCGGCGATGAGCTTGGTCAAGGCGATCCGGGCGACCTCACGCCGCACCGGGTCGAAGCCCGACAGGATGACCGTCTCGGGTGTGTCGTCGATGATCAGGTCGATCCCGGTGGCCTGCTCGAGGGCGCGGATGTTACGCCCTTCGCGGCCGATGATCCGGCCCTTCATCTCGTCCGACGGCAGGTGGATCAACGAGACGGTGTGCTCAGCCGTGTGATCGGCCGCGACTCGCTGGATGGCCGTGACGACGATGTCGCGAGCTCGATCCTGGGCATCCTCGCGCGCGCTCCGCTCGATGGCCCGGGCGATCTTGACCGCATCATGCTCGGCTTCCTCGCGGACGGCCTCGATCAGCAGGCCCTTGGCCTCGTCCGCAGACAGGTTCGCGACGCGTTCCAGGGCCACGACCTGCTCTCCGTGCGCCCGGGCGAGGTCCTCGCGGGTCTTGTCCAGTTCACGTTCGCGCTCGATCAGCTTGCGGTCGCGTTCCTCGAGCATGTCGCTCCGCTGGTCGAGCTGTTCGTCACGCTGGAGCAGACGGCGCTCGAGGCTGGACAACTCGGTCCGTCGGCTTCGAGCCTCCTCCTCTGCCTCGCGCTGCATCCGGAGCTTGTCATCCTTGGCTTCGAGGATGATGTCCTTCTGTCGCGCCCGGGCCTCCGCTTCGATCCGGCGAGCCTCAGCGGTGGCCGCCTTCATCGTCTGGGATGCCCAAAGACTTCGCAGGAGAAAGCCTGCGACGGCTCCGCCGACGGCCGCCACGACGGCGACCGCCACGATGAGCAGGGGTTCCATATTCGATTCCTCCCATCCGGCCGTTCGCTCTGCCGGAGGACATTGCTGCGGTAAGCGGCTGGGTCGGCGTTCGGATCGGGTAGCGTGCGGGTTCGTGCCGCTTGCTGTTCCCGACCCCATGGGCGACGATCAAGCCAGGACTGGGGCGCGCCGCGACTGCGGCACGTGATTCATCTGGTGCGTAGCGTACGGCGGGCGTCATCGAGGGTCAAACCGAGACCGCGCAGGCCGGCCGTGGTTTGATGGACCGATGC
This sequence comes from uncultured Chloroflexia bacterium, assembly GCA_963720715.1. Lineage (GTDB taxonomy): Bacteria > Chloroflexota > Limnocylindria > Limnocylindrales > CSP1-4 > SPCO01. The sequence continues at coordinate 267,823 of CAVRGM010000007.1, read as the reverse complement.
ACGACGACCACCTTCGGCGGGCCGGCCATGGTTGAACGCCGTGGCGGCGTGCCCGCCCCGCAGACCACCTCGACCTTCGACAAGGCCGCCTGGGCTGACCGATCGCTTTCCGGGTCGACACATCGCGCCGTCCTGTTCGACGGCACTGACCTCGCCGACGCGAACGAGCGCCGTGCGCAGTTCGTCGACTGCACGTTCCGCGAAGTCCGGTTCAATGGATCGAGTCACGTCGATGCCGCGTTCACCAACTGCACGTTCGTCGAATGCACCTTCTTCGACACCCGGTTCACCCGTTGCAAGCTTGTCGGCAGCCTGTTCGATCGGTGCCGGTTCGCGGCCCTCATCGTCGAGGAAGGCGACTGGTCGCTGGTCGGGATGCCAGGTGCCGACCTGCGCAAGTCCTCGCTGGCCAGGGTCCGGATGCGCGAGGCTGACCTGACCGGGGCACGCTTCGATGGTGCGACCCTTCGGGACGTGGATCTGTCGGGTGCGCTCCTCCACCGCGCCTCGTTCCTCAAGGCCGACCTACGCGGCACCGACCTGTCCACGCTCGATCCACTCAACGCGGACATCGGCGGGGCACACATCGACCGCCAGCAGGCCGCAGTCATCGCAGAGGCGATCGGGTTCACCGTCGACGAAGCTGAGTGACCGGCGGCCAGCGGCCGTCGCCGAGCGTGGCGGTGGGCGCGGCGGTGTGGCCCGGCGGTCCTCGTCTTGTGTCATTTGCTCATCACGCGAGCACTCGTCAGAGGCGGTGGCGCGTCACTCGACCATATCGGTGACACAGGAGCGTGGGCCTTCGTTGGCGCGGGCATGGCTTCTGACATCTGGTCACCTGATGGTCGATCTGTCCGACCTCCGCTGACGAGCGCCCGTGTGGCGATCATTTGACACATCAGACCGCCCGTTCCGCCAGCCCGAACCGCCCCGCGAGCCGACCCCGCGGAAACGCGGAGCCGGCCTGATCTCAACCCGTTTCGTCGCCAGGATCGCCGTGTCACGTCCGATCCGTCGTCCGTGTCGACCACCGTGGCAGCGACGGTCCGGCACACCTCCGGATCGAACCCGTTGCGGGCGAGCAAGGCATAGGCTCGCTGTCGGCGTTGACGGGGGTCCGCGATGCGGCCGAGTGACCGTGCGTTCCGGGCGATCAGCCGCTCTGCCGCCGACTGATCGGCCGTGACGATCACGCCGTCGTCATCGGGCACACCCACGACGGCCTCGCGACGATCAGCGAGAACGAGGTCGACGGTGACCCGATCGACGCCTTTGAGACCGAGTTCCTGTCGGATCGCGCGCTCGCCACGCGGTCTGGCCCGGTCGCGAGATTCGACCCAGGCCCGAGCGAACGCTTCGTCGTCCAACAGGCCGAGTTCAAGCAATCGGTCGATGGCACCGTCGACGAGGTCCGTCCGATAGCCCGCGCCCGTCAGGCGGCGACGGACCTCCGCGACCGAGCGGGCACGCACTTCGAGGAACCTGGCTGCCGCTTCCAGGACGATCGCCGGATCATCGACCGCGGCCCGACGTTCGCGCCGCTGAGCGTGCGTGATCCTCGGTGGTCGGCTGGTTGGGCCGGCCATCGGATGCTCAGGCCTCCTCGATGCCCTCGACCGGGATGGCGACGTCGTTGATCTTGGCCCGGATCAGGCGATCGATCTCCAGGGCGATCGGCGGATTGCCCTTGAGGAACTCCTTGGACGCCTCTCGACCCTGGCCAAGACGCGTCTCGCCGAAGGTGAACCAGGCACCGGTCTTGGTCACGGTGTCCATCGCGACACCGACATCGAGCAGCCCGCCTTCCTTGGAGATGCCCTCGCCATACATGATGTCGAACTCCGCGACCCGGAACGGCGCGGCGACCTTGTTCTTGACGACCTTGACGCGGACCCGGTTGCCGACCGACTCCGTCCCCGTCTTGATCGTTTCGATCCGCCGGATGTCCAGCCGGACCGAGGCGTAGAACTTCATCGCCCGTCCGCCGGGCGTCGTCTCCGGGTTCCCGAACATGACGCCGATCTTCTCGCGCAGCTGGTTGGTGAAGATAAGGGCCGTGTTCGAGCGAGAGACGGCTCCGGTCAGCTTGCGCAGCGCCTGACTCATCAGACGCGCCTGGACACCCATGAAACTGTCGCCCATCTCGCCTTCGATCTCGGCTCGTGGGACGAGCGCGGCGACCGAGTCGACGACCACGCAATCGATCCCGCCGGAGCGGATGAGCGTCTCGGTGATCTCGAGCGCCTGTTCGCCGGTGTCGGGCTGGCTGACCAGCAGCTCGTCGACGTTCACGCCGCAGGCACGAGCATAGCTCGGGTCAAGCGCGTGTTCGACATCGATGAAGGCCACGACCCCGCCGCGAGCCTGTGCCTCGGCCAGGACGTGTTGGCACACGGTCGTCTTGCCCGACGATTCCGGACCGAAGATCTCGGTGATCCGACCGCGCGGGATGCCCCCGACCCCGAGTGCCAGATCCAGGGCGATCGAGCCGGTCGGGATCGTGTCCAGCACGAGTTTCTCGCGCGAACCGAGCTTCATGATCGCGCCGCGCCCGAACTGCTTCTCGATCGACGCCAGCGCGGCGTCCACTGCCTTGCCCCGCTCCGCGGTGGTCCGCTCGCTGGCTCGTTCTTCCGTCATCGCCATCTGTCCGTCACGCTCCTCATCCGATCCATCGGACCGACCCCCGGAGCGGACTTGCAGGCGTCCGCCGGTCGATCAGGCTTCCTCCGTGTCGTCCTCGACGACGTGGCGCTCCTTGCGAGGCTTGCGGATCACCTCGACGTTCTGCGGCGGCTCCGACATCGGCGACAGCGTCGCCTTGGTCGCCTTGGCCTTCGGCTTCTTCTTCTCTTTGCTCGGTCGGTCCCGCGAGCCCATGGCTCAGCCTCCGCGTCGTATTGCAGCCTATCGGTCGATCCTTCACGCGGACTTTGCCGCACCTTCACTGCCGCTTATCCGACCCGCGCGAGCACGCAATGCTGGCATCGCGTCGGGGAACGCTCCGGACCGGATCGCGTCTCGGATCCTGAGCATGAAGTCTAGGGTGAAGGTCAGGTTGTGACAAGTTGCCAGACGGTAGGCGAGGAGTTCCCTGGCCCGGAACAGATGGGCCAGGTACGCCCGCGAGAACTGGCGGCAGAGGAGGCACGGACAGTCATCCTGGACGGGCGCCGGATCATCCAGGAACCGCTGGTTCCGGAGGTTCAGTCGACCACCCGGGACCCACAGCTGGCCATTCCGGGCGACCCTGGCCGGCAGGACGGAGTCGAACAGGTCGATGCCCCGATGGACGGCCTCGAGCAGATCCGCCGGGGAACCGAGACCCATCAGGTACCGCGGCCGCGGGTCGTCCGCGAGCAGCGGGACCGCGATGTCGAGCGCGGCATCACGCTGGGCCGGGGTCTCGTCGCCGGCCAGACCACCGATACAGATGCCATCGAACGGGAGGGCCGCGATCGCCTCGGTCGAAGCGGCCCGCAACCCCGGATCCAGACCGCCCTGGACGATCCCGAACATCGCCTGATCGGGACGCGTCCGCGCAGCGAGCGATCGTTCCGCCCAGCGATGCGTGCGGGCCGTCGCCTCGGCCACGACCGCTCGCGGGGAACTCGGGAAGACGGGCTGGTCGAGCGCCACGGCGATGTCCGAGCCGAGCGCCTCCTGGACCTCGGTCGCGAGCTCCGGCGTGAACCGATGGAGCGAGCCATCCAGGTGACTGCGGAACGTGACCCCGTCGTCATCCACGACCCGAAGGTCGCCCAGCGAGACGACCTGGAAGCCGCCCGAGTCGGTCAGGATCGGGCCGTCCCAGCCCATGAATCGATGCAGGCCACCCAGGCGGGCGATGCGCTCGTGCCCGGGGCGCAGGTACAGGTGGTACGTGTTGGCCAGGATGATCGTGGCCCCGGTCGAGCGGATGTCGTCCGGTGACAGCGCCTTGACCGTGGCGTTGGTCCCGACCGGCATGAACTGCGGGGTCTCAACGACGCCGTGCCCGAGGTGGAGGCGTCCGGTTCGAGCGCGGGTGGAGCCGTCCGTCGGGGGTCGGGTCGTGACCTCGAATCGTGCCGTCGGTCCGGTGACCGCGTCGATCACCCGTCCGACGTCCCGGCGTCATCGGCCGGAGCGGGAGGGTCCCACAGGCCCGGCAGCCCAGGATCCGAACCCCGTGGCGGCGGGATCTCATAGCCCAGCGCAGAGAGATGCGCCCGGGCCAGGTCCGTGGCGATCCGACCTTGCGGCGTCCGATCGATGAATCCGAGTCGGAGCAGGAACGGCTCGTACACGTCCTCGATCGTCTCGACCTCTTCGGACAAGACGGCCGCCAACGCTGCGACGCCGACCGGCCCGGACGCGAACTTCTGGATGATCGCGGCGAGCAGTTTGCGATCGGTCGAATCGAGGCCCTCGTCGTCGATCTCCATCGCCCGCATGGCGGCAGTCGCGGTCGCCTCGTCGACGTTCCCGTCACCGTGGACCTGGGCATGGTCGCGGACACGCTTGAGCAGGCAATTCACGATGCGCGGGGTCCCCCGGCCGCGCCGCGCGATCGCGGACGTCGCGGCCGGCTCGATCGAAACGCCGAGGATCGCCGCGGACCGGTCGACGATCGCGGCCAGTTCCGGTTCCGTGTAGAAATCGAGCCGATACGTCGCGCCGAACCGATCCCGCAAGGGACTGCTGATCCGGCCTGCCCGGGTCGTTGCGCCGACCACGGTGAACGGCTTCAGACTCAGCCGCAGCGAGCGGGCCGACGGCCCCTTGCCGATCATCACGTCCAGGGCGTAATCCTCCATCGCCGGGTAGAGGATCTCCTCCACCGCCCGGTTGAGCCGATGGATCTCGTCGATGAACAGCACGTCCGATTCGTCCAGCGACGTGAGGATCGCGGCCAGGTCTCCGGCCCGCTCGATGGCTGGCCCGGAGGCGTACTTGACGTTGACCCCGAGTTCCCGGGCGATGATCGTCGCGAGGGTCGTCTTGCCCAGACCCGGCGGCCCGTACAGCAGCACGTGATCGGCGGCCTCTCCCCTGCCCCGGGCCGCGGTCAGCAAGACGGAAAGGTTGGCCTTGACTTCGCGCTGGCCGATGTACTCGTCGAGTGTGCGTGGGCGAAGGGTGCCTTCGACCACGAGGTCCGCCTCGTCCTCAGGATCCGCCGATAGGATGCGTGACAGGTCGTCGGCCATCGCCCGGGATTCTAGCATGACCGGGCCGATATCGTACAGATGTTCGATACGCCGAAGCGCCTAATCGCGCAGGAGGCTCCGCAACGCTGCCTTGACCCGCTCCTCGAGACTCGAATCGACCCCGACATCGGCCAGAGCCGCACGCGACGCGTCCCGGGCCTCGCCGAGCGAGTAGCCGAGGGCTTGGAGGGCGGCCACGATCTCGCCCTCGCTGGCGGCACCGCCGGGTACCGCTGCACCGGCGACCGATACGCCCGCGGCGGCCACCTTCTCCTTCAGTTCGAAGATGATCCGTTCGGCCAGCTTCTTGCCGATCCCCGGGATCGCGACGAGGACGGCCTGGTCCTGGGCCATGATCGCCAACTGCAGGTCAGGCGTCGGGCGGGATCCGACGATGGCCAGGGCGACCTTGGGCCCCACCCCGTTGACGGTGAGCAGCAGGGTGAAGAAGCCGAGCTCCTCGGTCGAGCGAAAGCCGTACAGCGCCTGCTGATCCTCGCGGACGAGGTGGAAGGTGTGGAGCTTCAGCCGACCCCCGGGCTGGGCGGCGGCCAGGATGGCCGGCGCGGCGAAGACGCGATAGCCGAGGCCGCCGACCTCGATGACCAGCAAATCGGCAGCCACCGCCCCGACGGTCCCCTCGACGGACGCGATCATGCGCGGGAACGCCTAGGACGCACTGCGCTTGGCAGACCGCTGTGCCGACGTCTGGGCTCGTTCCGTGGCCAGGGCTTCACGAACGGCACGCTCATAGCCGGTCTCGCCCCGGGTGATCGGCGCCACGGCGGACCGATCGAGGACGCTCGCGGTCGCCAATTCATCGCCGCGATCCGTGTTGGCCACCCAGGTCGCGATGGCCAGCGCATCGGCCGCGTCGTCCGGTCGTGGCAGCTCGCTCATGCCGAGCACCAGCTGGACCATCCGCTGGACCTGCTCCTTGTCCGCGGCGCCGTATCCCGCGATGGCACTCTTGACCTCGTTCGGGGTGGCTTCCCGGACCGGCACGCGGAATTGGGCAGCGGCCAGCAGGACGACGCCGCGGGCCTGTCCGACACCCAGCGCCGTCTGGACGTTCCGCGAGAAGAACAGCCGCTCGACGCCCATCAGGTCCGGCTGGTGGAGTTCGAGCAGGTCGGTCACCAGCGCGTGGATGGCCAGCAGTCGTTCCGGGAGCGTCTGGTCGGGACTCGTGGTGAGGCAGCCGTGGTCGACCTCACGGAGCCGGCTCCCGGTCCGTTCGATGATCCCGTAACCCAGTGCGGCCGTCCCCGGGTCGATCCCGAGGACCTTCATCCAGCGACCTCGGCGAACACATCCTCGGGGATATCGAAATTGGCCGTCACCCGCTGGACGTCGTCCAGATCCTCGAGCAGCTCGACCAGGCGCAGGGCCTGTCGAGCCTTGGACGAATCGAGTTCGACCGTCTGCTTGGCGATCATCGCCGACTCGGCCGATTCGACCTGGATCCCGGCCGCTTCGAGTGACCGGCGCACGGCCTCGAGGTCAGCCGGCGCCGTGTAGATCTCGACCGTTTCCTCGCCTTCGGTGTCGACATCATCGGCGCCCGCATCGATGGCCGCCAGCGCGACCTCGTCGGCATCCAGCCCTTCGCGGGGCACCGAGATCAGGCCGCGCGGTTCGAACTGCCAGGCGACCGCCCCGGAACCGGCCAGCTGCCCGCCGGACTTGCTGAACATGGACCGGACCTCGGCCGCCGTCCGGTTGCGATTATCCGTCTGCGCCTCGACGAGAACGGCCACGCCGCCCGGACCGTATCCCTCGTAGACGATCTCCTCGAACGTCTCGGCCTCGCCGCCCCCGGTCGCCTTGTCGATCGTCCGCTTGATGTTGTCGGCGGGCATGTTGACCGAGCGCGCCTTCTCGATCGCCAATCGCAATCGATAGTTCGCGTCCGGGTCACCGCCGCCCTGCCGGGCCGCCACGGAGATCTCGCGTGCGACCTTGGTGAACAGGGCACCGCGCTTCGCGTCGGTGACGCCCTTGGCACGCTTGATCGTCGACCATTTGGAATGTCCTGACATCGCGGGGCGGAGTATAGCGGACTATCATGGACCGACCCCCGAGCTCCCCGGACGTCCCCTCTCCCTGTTGAAGATGAAGGACCGACGAAGCCGATGACGATGAAGAGCGTCGACCTCCCCCACCTCCGGACGGTCGTCCTGGCGGGCCATGCGGGTTCCGGCAAGACGACCCTTGCGGAGCAGCTGCTCCATCGGGCGGGCGCCATCTCACGACTCGGTCGGGTCGACGATGGCACGGCCCACCTCGATTTCGAGCCCGAGGAACAGAAGCGCAAGGAATCTCTGAGCCTGGCGGTGGGCACCTTCGAGGCTGACGGAACCCGCATCTCCCTGGTCGATACACCTGGCTACCCGGATTTCATCGCCGACGTCATCGAGGGATTCGCGGCGACCGACGGCGCCATCTTCGTCATGGACGCCAGCGGCGGGGTCGAGGCCGGCCTCGAGGCGGCTGTGGCGCTCGCCCGCGGCACGTCGACCGCAGCCTGCTTCTTCATCAACAAGTGCGACCGCGAGAACGCGGATCCGCTTGCGGCGCTCGATGCGCTCCGAGCGACCTTCGGCCACAAGATCGCGCCACTCCAACTGGCCATCGGGGCCGCTGATTTGTTCGAGGGCTACGTTGACCTCGTGCACGGCCGAGCCTGGCGGCTCGACGGATCGACAGAGGTGGAAGTCCCGATCCCGGACGACCTGGTCGACGAGGTCGCCCGGCGCCGCGACCAGCTTCTCGAGGCCGCGGCCGAAGCCGACGACGATGTCCTCACCAAATACCTCGAAGGCGAGAGCATCACCGACCCGGAGCTCGAGGCATGCCTTCGCAAGGGCGTCAAGGAGTCGGTCCTGGCGCCGGTCCTCGTCGGCAGCGCGACCCACGGCATCGGTCTGCGCGGTCTCCTCGACGCGATCGTCAGGTATCTGCCGTCACCGGCCGATGAGCCGCCACGGCAGCCGCTCGACAAGACCGGGACCGCGGTCGACGTACCTGCCGACGAGACCGGCCCGCTCCTGGTGCGGGTGTTCAAGACCACGGCCGACCCATTCGTCGGCCGATTGACGTATCTGCGCGTCCTGTCCGGCACCCTCCATTCCCAGGCTCACGTCTGGAACTCGGGCCGTGGCGAAGATGAACGGATCGGCCAGCTCCTGCTCCTCCACGGCAAGGAACAGGAGCCGATCGGCGAGCTCAAGGCCGGCGAGATCGGGGCGGTCGCGAAGCTTGCGGTGACCGAGACCGGTGACACCCTGTCCGTTCGCGAAAAGCCGCTCGTCCTGCCGTCGCTGTCGTTCCCGGCGCCGTCGCTCGTGGTCGCGATCGAGCCGCAGAGCAAGGGTGACCTCGACAAGATGGGTCCGGCTCTCGCCCGCATGCTGGAGGAGGAGCCGACCGTCCGCCTCGAGCGCAGTGCCACCGGCGAACAGATCCTGCGGACCATGGGTGAGGCTCACAACGCCGTCATCATCGAGCGGCTCAAGCGGAAGTTCGGGGCGTCCATCGTGACCCATACCCCGCGCGTCCCGTACAAGGAGACGATCCGCGGCAAGACCCAGGTCCATGGTCGCTACAAGAAGCAGACCGGCGGCCACGGCATGTTCGGCGACGTCTGGCTCGAACTCGAGCCGAACCCCGACGGCGGCGTCGAGTTCGCCGAACGGATCGTGGGCGGGGCGGTGCCCCGTGGGTTCTTCGCCGGTGTCGAGAAGGGCATCCGCGAGGCCGCCGAGGGCGGGGTCATCGCCGGGTATCCCCTATCCGACTTCAAGGCCACCCTGTACGACGGCTCGTTCCATGCCGTCGACTCCAATGAGCTGTCGTTCAAGATCGCCGCGTCGATGGCGCTGAAGGATGGCGTCCACCAGGCGAAGCCGGCCCTGCTCGAGCCGATCATGGCCGTCCGGATCCGGATCCCCGAGGCGTATCTCGGCGAGGTGAACCGGGACCTGAACGGCCGACGAGGACGCGTGCTGGGCATGGATTCGGACGGAGACCTGCAGGTCATCGTGGCCCAGGTCCCGCAGGCCGAGCTGTTCAGCTACGCGACGGAACTCCGGTCCCTGGCCCAGGGTCGCGGGTCGTTCAGCGCGGAGCTCGATCATTACGAGGACGTCCCCTCGCACATCGCCGAGCGCGTCATCGAGAGCCACCGCAAGGAGATCGAAGCGGCCGGCGGCCACGTCGGGACGGGTCACTAGACGCCCGCAGATGAGCCCGACGCCGGTCACTTTCGTGACGCCCAACGCACCGGCGACATACAGCTGGGAAGCGACCGACCAGGAGATCGCCACGCGCTACGGCGTGGACCCGTCCCGGATCGTCCGGTTCGACCTCAACACCTCGCCTGCCCCGCCATCGCTGATCGCCGGACTCCTGGCCGCCGGTCGGTTCGAAGCTCCATTGTCCGAATACCCGCCGACCGACTACCGACGCCTGGTCGAGGCCGCCGCCGCCCGCTACGGCGTCGAACCAGCTGAGATCATCGTGGGAGCCGGTGCGGATGAGATCCTCGACATCGTGGCCAAGGCGGCCATCCCGACCGGTGGACACGCCGTCGTGCCGACTCCCACATACGCGATGTATCGCGTCCTGACCGAGCAGCGCGGCGCCTCGGTGGTGGCCGTCCCGCGACGACCGTCGACGGACGCGTTCGCACTGGATCCGGTAGCCATCCGGGAAGCTGTCGGAGCGACACACGCTGCGGTTGTCTGGCTGTGCAGCCCGAACAACCCGACGGCCCTCCCGGAGCCGGACGGACTGGTCGCGGAGCTCCTGACCGGCTTGATCGAAGATGCCGCATCGACCGGCCGGGAGCGTCCTCTCGTGATCCTCGATGAGGCGTACGCGGAATTCGTGGGAACCTCGCTTGCGGACCTGCGCGACGGTTATCCCGAACTGGTCACGATCCGCACGGCGAGCAAGGCCTATGCCCTGGCCGGCCTACGGGTCGGGTTCGGGATCGCCCGACCAGAGTTGATCGCCAGGCTGAATCCATTCCGTCCACCAGGCTCGATCTCGACCGTTTCCGTGACCCTCGTGACCGAAGCCCTCCTCGATCCGGCCGTCCTGGAGTCGAACCTTGCCCGAGTCGCCCGAGAACGGCGGCGGTTGACGGACGGACTGCGCGCCGTCGGCTGGTCGATCGGACCGTCGGTCACGAACTTCGTGCTGGCAGATCTCGGGTCCAACGACCGCGCCGCCCGGATCGCCGAGGGACTGCTGTCACGCGGGTTGGTGCCGCGAACCTTCGGTGCGGGGCATCCGCTGTCCGATCATCTGCGTCTGACCGTCCGGGATCCGGAAGAGAACGACCGGTTGATCGCCGCCGCCGCCGAACTAGCCGAGCAATCGGCCGATCTCGCGCCGCCGCTTGCCGATCCGGACATCCAGCCAGCGGCCACCGATCAGATCGGGCACGAGTGAGGCATCAGCGACGCGCTGACCATTGACGGTCAGACCACCGGAGGCGATCGAGCGCCGGGCCTCGCCCCGGGAGCCATAGACGCCGGCCTCGGCAAGCAGCACGGCGATCCCGCCGGCGAGCCAGGACGCATCGAAGTCGAACCCGGCCGCCGACTCGAACAGACGGGCAAGCACCTCGGGATCGTCGATCGTATCGCTCGAGAACCTGGCCATCGAGTCGGCGACGGCCTGCGCCGCGACGTCAGCGCCATGCGTTCGCGTCGTGATGTCCAGGGCCAGGGCCCGCTGCGCCGCGCGGGCCTCGGGTCGTTCCGCGGTCTCGGTCTCGAGCGCCTCGATCTCCGGTCGGGATAGCTCGGTGAACCAGCGCAGGTACGTGCCAACGTCGCGATCGTCCTGATTCAGCCAGTACTGGTAGAAGTGGTAGGGCGAGGTTCTCGCCGGATCCAGCCAGATCGATTCGCCGGACTCGCTCTTGCCGAACTTCGTGCCCGATGGCGAGAGCAGGAGCTTGTAGGCCAGGCCGTGTGCGAGATCGTCCGCGTCCGGTCCGGCCCCGGCGGCGCCTGACGTCCGCCGGATGAGCTCCAGGCCGGCCGTGATATTGCCCCACTGATCCGCGCCACCCATCTGGAGTTCGACCCCCCTTGTCCGGTGAAGGTGCGCGAAATCGTAGGCCTGCAGGGTCATGTAGCTGAACTCGGTGAACGACAGCCCTCGTTCCAACCGGACCTGGACCGAGTCCTTGGCGAGCATGTACGGCACGGTGAAATGCTTGCCTGTGTCGCGCAGGAACTCGATGAGCGACAGTTCGCCAAGCCAATCGAGGTTGTCGACCATGACGGCGCCGCCCGGCTCCTGGCTGAAGTCGAGGAAGCGCTCGAGCTGGGAGCGGATCCCGGCGAGGTTGTGCTCGAGCGTCGCCCGATCCAGCAGATTGCGCTCGGCCGATCGACCGGACGGATCGCCGATCATCCCGGTCCCGCCACCCATGACCGCGACCGGCGTCCCGCCGAAGCGCTGCAGCCGGAGCAGCCCGAAGATGGGCACCAGGTGGCCGACATGCAGAGAATCAGCGGTCGGATCGAACCCGATGTAGCCGGCGATGGCCTGATCGCGGTCCAGACGAGCGGGCAACCCGGGCGTCGTCGTCTCCAGGATGCCCCGCCAGGCCAGCTCCGCAAGCAGGCCATCGGGAGGTAGTCCAGCTGGCTTCGTCACAGCCTGGACCGGCGAGCCGTCTCGACCATGGCGCTCGGCGCCGACCGTGGATCCACGCCCCCTATGCTATCGTGCGGCCTCAGATGCAGACCAGTCTCGCTCGGCGCCAGCGCCACCGTAGAGCGCTCCAGCGTCGACCTCGGGGACGAACCGGGTCGATCATCGGATCGATCGCGCTGGTCGTCCTTCTCGTGATCCTCACCACCGGTGGCCTTGCCGCGGGTGCCGGCGTGGTCGTGGGCGTCGGCGCCTACAACTATTTCGCAGCGGGTCTGCCCGACCCGGTCACCGCTCTGACCAACATCGATTACGAGCAGCAGACGGTCATCTACGACCGGACTGGCACGGTGGAACTCGCCCGTCTGGGCGACCTGAAGCGTGAGCTGGTCACGTTCGATGTCATCCCGGGCGAGATGCTCGATGCCACCACCGCCATCGAAGACAAGGATTTCTGGATCAATCCCGGGTTCGATCCGGTCGGCATCGTGTCTGCGGGCATCGACACCCTGTCGGGTCGTCCCCGCGGCGCATCGACGATCACGCAGCAGCTGGTCCGGGCCCGGCTCCTGCCGGCCGACGCGTTCGCCGATGGGACCTATGAGCGCAAGGCACGCGAGATCATCCAGTCGATCCGACTTACCCAGGCCTATCCCGGTGAGGAAGGCAAGCAGCAGATCATCACGGCCTACCTCAACAACTCCTTCTACGGCAATCAGAGCTACGGGGTCAAAGCCGCCGCCAAGAGCTACTTCGGCAAGCCCCTGGCCGACCTGACCCTGGCCCAGGACGCGATCCTCGCGGCGATCCCCCAGTCGCCGACGAGCTATGACCTCGTCCGGAACGCCGACGAGGTCTGCCTCGACGATGTCGCGGCGGATGAGGAGTGTTCGGACTTCAAGCTGGTCGTACCCCAGGATTCAGACATCGTCCAGCGCCGGAACAAGGTCCTTGAGCTGATGGAGACGCGCAGTCCGAGGAGCGGCGACAAGCACACTCTGGCCGAATATGAGGCGGCCAAGAACGAACCGGTCGAGTTGGCCCCCCAGCTTTCGGCCAAGTGGAAGGCACCGCATTTCGTCTGGCAGGTCCGACGGGAGCTCGGCGCGATGTTCTGCCCGGATACGCCGACCGACTGCCCGGCCGCAGATACCGGTGGCTACAAGGTCATCACGACCCTCGACTACTCGATGCAGAAGGACACCGAGAAGTGGGTCTACGTAGCCGCTCGGGCACCGAATGCACGCAACCCATCGGCGATCCTGTCCAGCCGGAAGATCTCGAGGTCGGATCGATCGTGGGTCCTGGGATTGCGCGGGCACAACATCAACAACGCTGCGGCGGCGGTCGAGGACTACCGGACCGGCGAGATCCTGGCCTACGTCGGCTCGGCCAGCTACACGTCCAAGAAAAGCAGGAAATTCCAGCCCCAATTCGACGTGATGGCCGACGGCTGGCGCCAGCCTGGATCGTCGATCAAGCCGGTCAATTATCTGGTCGGGATCGATGACAAGACCCTGACAGCAGCGACCATGATCATGGACGTGACCACGAACTTCGGGGGTGGGTTCATCCCGACCCAGGCGGACAAGCTCGAGCGCGGGCCGGTCCGACTCCGGTCGGCCCTCCAGTTCTCGCTCAACATCCCGGCCATCAAGGGCACGATCATGACCGGGCTTGATCACGTCTTCGAGCGGACCCAGGACTTCGGCCTGCGCTATCCGAGCACCGCCAGTCCGGTCCTGTCGGAGGGCATCGGAACGCTCGAAGTCCATCCCATCGATCTGCTCGGGGCGTACAGCATGATCGCCAACGAGGGCAAGCTGGAGCCGCGCCGAGTCATCAAGAGCATCCTGGACCCGGACGGTGAGGTCTACTGGCCGAAGGCCGGCGACTTGCCGAAGGCCGAACAGGTCGTCGACAAGGGGGCCGCCTACATCGTCACCGACATCCTGTCAGGCAACACCCAGAAGTCGGTGAACCCGTACTGGGCCAAGTGGGCCATCTACGACCATGGGGTCCGCCGGCCGGCCGCCTACAAGACGGGCACGACCAACGACAACATCGACGTGGCGGCGTACGGCTTCCTGGCTCCTCCCAAGAACAAGGATGAACCGGCCCTGGCCGTCGGGGTATGGATGGGCAACAGCGACAACAGTCCGAACGACGGCAAGCTGTCGCTCGACACGTCGGCGCCGCTCTGGTCGGCCATCATGTCCGACGTGTCACGCGGCAGCAAGATCGCCGACTTCTCGCAGCCCAAGGGCCTGGTCACGGCCACGGTCGATGCCTTCACCGGGCTCCGGCCCGGTCCATTCACGACCCGGACCGTCAAGGAATTGTTCCTGCCCGGGACCGTCCCCAAGCAGAAGGAGTCGATCCGGGTGGCCGCGACGATCGACGCCGCTTCCGGCCTGCTGTGGCGCGACGGCTGTGTCGGTCCGAAGGTCACCCGCGGCTTCTTCGACATGTCCTCGGTCGAGGCCAATTTCCCGGCCTGGCAGCGGGCCGATGCTGCCTGGGCGTCCCGCGCGGCCCGTGGGTCCGGCGTCGGCGGCGGGCCGAAGGGAACCCGCACCTCGTACTTCTACAACGGGGCGTTCGCGCCGTACGGCAGGACCTGGGGGGCCCGGTTCATGCCCAGTAAGAAGTGTCCGCTCGCGCCACCACCGACCCTCTGCGATCCGTTGACCCTGCCCAGCCCGGAACCGGGACTCCCGACGCCGACGTGCACGCCGCCGCCCCCGCCGACGGCATCGCCGAGCCCGACGCCAAGCCCGAAGCACTGACCGCCTAGAACTCGACGATCGTCGCCCCGTCTCCGCCCTCACCGCGCTGGCCGGGTCGGAGCGACTTGACCAGGGGATGGTCCGCAGCGGCCGCCCGGACCGCGTCGCGAACGGCTCCGGTGCCCATGCCGTGGATGATCAGGACCTTGTCCAGGCCGGCCAGACCCGCGTCGTCGAGGTAGCGCGACAGCGCGTCAAGCGCCTCGTCGACCCGTGCGCCACGCAGGTCGAGCGACGACGCCACGGACTGGGCTCGCTCCATCTGCAGGACCGAGCCGCTCGTGGTGGTCTCGAACGCTTCGGGGCTCGTTGCCGACGCGGGAACCAGATCATCGACGTCGACGGTCACCCGCATGCCGCCGACCTCGAGGGTGGCCCGCCGACCACCGCGCTCGAGAGCCACGATCCGACCCTCCCAGTCCGACGTCCGGCTCCGGGCACGATCACCGAGTCGCGGGATCCAGTCGGGCCCCTCGTCGAGGACCGGTTCGGGTTCCGCTCCCGGGAGACGCTGGAGCGTCTCTTCGGCTCGGGCCAGCGCATCATCGAGCACCGGGGCGGTGATCGTTTCACGCTCCAGCGAGGCGCGCGTGGTGCTGACCTCGGTCCGCAGGTCGGCCACGATCCGCTCCGCCTCGGATCTTGCTGCCGCGACCGCCTCATCCCGGTCGCGACGAGCCCGGCGCCGTTCCTCCTCCGCGATCCGGAGCGATTCGGTCGCGCGTAGTTCTGCCGCTCTCGCCCGATCGAGCGCGATCCCGGTTTCGCCCTCGGTCGCCTTGATCGCCGCCAACGTCGCTTCGAACGAGCGCTGGGATTCGGTCAGGCGGGATCGAGCATCCGCGACGATCCCCTCGGACAACCCGAGTCGTTCGGCGATCGCGAACGCCTGACTGCCACCGGGCAATCCGATGGTCAGCCGATAGGTCGGCGACAGGGTCTCCAGGTCGAACTCGACAGCCGCATTTCTCGCCTCGGGCGTCGTGTGGGCATAGGCCTTGAGTTCGGCGTAGTGGGTCGTCGCCGCCACCAGGGACCCGGCCCGGATGAAATGGTCGAGCAATGCCTGGGCCAGCGCCGATCCCTC
This sequence comes from uncultured Chloroflexia bacterium, assembly GCA_963720715.1. Lineage (GTDB taxonomy): Bacteria > Chloroflexota > Limnocylindria > Limnocylindrales > CSP1-4 > SPCO01. The sequence goes on along the minus strand of CAVRGM010000007.1, from coordinate 252,077 downwards.
GGTCGGGTCCGTGCCGGCGCCGAGCTCATCGAGCAGGACGAGGGTGCCCGGACCGGCCGCTTCGACGATCCGGATGATCGAGCGCAGGTGGCCGGAAAAGGTCGACAGCGACTGCGCGATCGACTGGTCGTCCCCGATATCAGCGAACACGTCGCGCCAGACCGGAAGGCGGCTGCCAGGTTCGGCCGGCACGTGCAGGCCCGCCTGGTGCATCAGGCTGAGCAACCCGAGCGTCCGCAGCGTCACGGTCTTGCCGCCGGTATTCGGGCCGGTCACGACGAGGGCGCGGTAGCCGTCGCCGATCCGGATGTCGATGGGCACCACCCGGCCGGTCAGGCCTGGATGTCGGGCCGACAGCAGGATGGCTTCGTCGCGGTCGGTCGTCTCCGCTCGACTGGCCCGCATCTCGGCGGCGAGGGTCGCCTTGGCGACCCACAGGTCGAACCGGGCGAGTGCCTCGAGCGTCTCGGTCAAGGGCGCCGCATTCACGGCGACCAGGGCCGACAATTCGTCGAGGATCCGGGCGATCTCCTCGCTCTCGGCGGCCTGGGCTTCGCGCCATGCATTCCCGAGCTCGACGGCGACCATCGGCTCGATGAACAAAGTCTGGCCGCTGCCTGACGCGTCGTGGACGATCCCCTTGACACGGGCCCGTGCCTCGGCCTTGACCGGCACGACATAGCGCCCGTTGCGAAGCGTGATGATGGGTTCCTGGAGGGCGTTGCCGAGTTCCGTCCCGACGAGCGCGTCGAGACGGCGTCGGAGCCGCTCGTAGGCGACCCGCACGGCGGACCGCAGGCCACCCAACCGCGGTGAGGCGGTGTCAAGGAGTTCACCGACGGGATCGAAGCTGCGCGCCAGCGTCCCCCGCAGGCCGGCGAGCGGATGGAGGTCTTCGGCGACGCCACGCAGGAGTGGGCGTCGTTCATCCTCGAGCGACGTCGCCAGGCGTGCGGTCGCATCGAGGGTCGTCGCGATCTCGAGGAATTGTGCCGGCTCCAATCGACCACCCAGGACCGCGCGCGACACGGCCGGCCCGATGTCATGGGCCGCGCCGATGCTCGCCGCGGGTCGTTCCTCGAGGAAGGCCCGCGTCTGATCGGTCTCATCGAGACCCCGAGCGACGATGACCGGGTCACTGGACGGCTCCAGGGCAGCCGCCAGGCGACGCGATGGCCCGAATGAGGTGGCTTCGGCAAGTCGATCGCGGACGGCCGGGAACTCGAGCAGCCGCAGAGAGCGTTCGTCCATGACGGCCCGTGATCAGCGCCGCGTTCGCGGACCGGACACCGCGGGATGCCCGGCTTCGTGGAAGCGCCACGGGCGATCGACCCAGGGCTGGCCGGCGTAGTCGATGCCGAGTCTGGGTCCGGACCGGACGATCGCCGGCGGCTCGCCGGTCGGTTGCCGCTCCAGCCTGAGCGGCGACGCCGGATCGACCAGGTCCATGCCGGACCAGTGCGTATCGATGCCGAACGCGGCGCACAGCAGCCCAGGTCCGCTGGCGAGCCGGTCCGGCTGCATCGTGGCGATCCGATCGGCGGTCCGGGCGGCGCGCTCCGGGCTGGGATCGCGTCGTCGCGTCGTCGCCGTCACGACGCGATCGATCCGCATCCGCGCCTCGCCCTCGAGCACCGCCACCGCCCGGATGAGGATGGCAGCCGGAGATCCGTCCCCTTCGGTCACGACGTTGAGGCAGTCATACATCCCGTAGACAAGGTACACGTACGCCCGACCCGCCGGCCCGAACATGAGACGGTTCCGCCTGGTCTGCCCGAACCGGGCGTGCGAGGCGCCATCCTCACGTCCGATGTACGCCTCGACCTCGACGATGCGCCCGACACGCCGGCCGGTCCGGTCATCGCGAACCAGTCGCGCACCGATCAGGGCCGGGGCAGCCGCGAGCGTGGGTCCGGCCAGCAATGCGCGCGGGATGACGTCCGCGTCGACTAGTAGTTGGCCTCGATCTCGTTCGGGACGAAGAGCCCGAACAGCGCGAAGAACGCCGGGATGAGGGTCCCGCGGAAGACATCGGCGAACTGGGATCCATCCATCGCGGTCCAGAGTGTGCGCAGGAAGGGCAGCTCGTTCGGACTCTGTGCGATGCCCGGGATCCGGAAGAACGAGTCGAGGATGACCAGCACCGCGCCGAAGATGATGGCCGCTTCAAGCAGACCGAGAAGACCACCGATGATCTCGTCCGCGAAACGGGCCTTCTTGAACAGGGGTTGCGGTTTGTAGAAGCCCTGGGCCACGAGGGCGAATGCGACGGCCGAGGCCACGAAGATCGTGGCAAACCCGATCATGTAGCTGTATTCGCGCGGGAACTGGGTCCAGTTGTCGCCGAGGAACTTGGACAGCGGCTCCGCCAGGAGCGCCGCCAGGAACCACGAGAACAGGATCGAGGCGATCCCGATCACCCGCCGGATCGTCCCCTGGGCGAAACCGAGGACGAAAAAGCCCATGAAATACAGGATGATCAACAGATCGACCGGCGAGAATCCGTTCAGGAATTCCTGGAAATCCACCGAGTGCGTCTCCTCGAGCGTCGTCGCGGCAGCGCCGCGGGCGGCGCAAGGGTAGCAGCGCGACTTCCGGCGCCGCAAGGGTCTGCGCACCACGCGACCACGGTCCTGGGCGGTCCGCGCCGGTCTGGTGTGGTATCAGGTACGGGGTCGCGCTCCCAGGTCGGCGGCGAGTCCGGCGTTGATCGCGCTCACGATGGCGTCGACCTCCACGTCGGTCAGCGTCCGATCGTCGTCTCGGATCGTCAGGTGGTAGGCCAGGCTCTTGTCCGTCGCCTCGAGTGGACGGCCTCGATAGATGTCGAAGAGGACCAGTTCGCGCAGCAGTGCGCCGGCGTGGGTCCGGATGCCCCTCTCGACCGACGCGGCCGGCACGTCCTCGGCGACGATGACCGCGAGGTCGCGCTCGACGCTGGGCTGCCGGGTCGGCGCCTGGACCCGGTGGTCGGCCGGTCGGCCGCCGGCCAGGCCGGCCAGGGACAACTCGGCCACGATGATCCGACCGGCACGAAGGTCCAGCGCCTCGATGGCTGATGGATGGAGTTCACCGACCCGGCCGACGAGGTCGCCGCCGGAACTGACGCGCGCCGTCCGGCCCGGATGGAGGTTCGGGTCGTCGGCCAGCGGGGAGAACGTCGGTCGGCGCAGCCCAAGACCGCGGCACACGAGATCGATCACTCCCTTGGCGTCATCAAGGTCGTAGTCACGGACCCGCCGATCCCAGGCCGTCGGCGCTGCAGGTCCGGCCAGCGCAAAGCCGAGCCGCCACCACTCATGCGTCTCCGTACCGCTGGCGCCATACCCCTTGCCGATCTCGAAGATGGCGACCGCCTCGCGGCCGTGGCGGAGGTTCGTGGCCACGACATCGAGCAGGCTGCCCAGGAGGCTCTGACGCAGGACGGAGTGCTGGCTGGACAATGGGTTGGTCACGCGCACGGGACGGCCGACCGCCTGCTGTCCCGGCTCATCGTCCAGCGTGCCGTCCTGCGGCGCCGGAAAACGCTCGACACTCTGTGGGGCCACGAGGGCGAAGGTGACGACCTCGGACAGGCCGGCGCCGGCCAGCAGTCGACGGACCGTCGTGCGCGTGGCCAGGGGGTCAGGACGATAGCCGGGCATCGGTGTGTCCGGCGTCGTGGACGGGACCCGGTCATAGCCGTACTGCCGGATGATCTCCTCGGTGATGTCCGCCTCGACCGCGATGTCCCGCCGCCAGCTGGGGACCGTGGCCCTGAGCACCTCGACGTCGCCCGGGTCGATGTCGAGCGGATCCACGCCGGCGGCGACACGGACGGGGCTCGACGCCGGCGCGACGACCGTCTCGATCCCGACGCGATCGAGCAGCGCCCGCTGCTCGGCGACATCGATGGTCGTTCCGAGCAAGCGGTTCACCCGGGATGGCCGGAACGCCACCGTTTCCGGCAGCGGATCGGTCGGGTCGCTGTCGATCGCACCCGGCGCGACGCTGCCGCCGGCCCACTCGGCGATGAGACCGCTCGTACGGTCGGCGCCGATACGGGCGAGTCGCCATTCCTGACCTTTTTCAAACCGCAGGCTGGCATCCGATCGGAGGCCGTATCGGAACGCGGTCCGCCGGATGCTGATCGGGTCGAAGATGGCCGACTCGACGACGATGTCCGTCGTCCCCTCCCCCACCTCTGAAGCGGCTCCACCCATGACCCCGGCGATGGCGATCGGCCCGGCCGCGTCGGCGATGACCAGGGTGTCCGGGTCGAGCGCTCGTTCGACGTGGTCGAGGGTCTCGAGTCGTTCGCCGGCCGCCGCCCGACGGACGACGATCCGACCCTCATGCACGGCAACGGCATCGAAGGTATGGATCGGCTTGCCGAGCTCGAGCATCACGTAGTTGGAGGCATCCACGACGTTGCTGATCGGGCGCATCCCGGCGGCCAGCAGGCGCATCTGGATCCGATCCGGTGACGGCCCGACGGTGACCCTCTCGACCCAGCGGCCGACGAACCGTGGGCACAGGTCCGGCTCGCGGACCTCCACGGCGAGACGATCCGCCGTCGGTCGGCCCGATTCGGCAAGGTCGACCGTGGGCCAGCGGAGCGGCGACGCGTCGATGGCGGCGACTTCCCGGGCCAATCCGATGATGGACAGTGCGTCGCCGCGGTTGGGCTTGACGTCGATGTCGAGGACGACGTCGCCATACATGTCGGTCAGGCCGATGCCGAGCGGCGTATCGGGCGGCAGGATGAGGATGCCGTCGGCGTCCGACGTCAGTCCGAGCTCTTCGCCGGAGCAGAGCATCCCGTTGCTGACGACGCCCATCTTCTCGGTCCGTTCGATCCGGCGGTCGCCGGGCAGGACGGCGCCGGGCAGGGCCACCGGCACTCGCTGGCCGACCGCGATGTTCGTGGCCCCACAGACGATCTCCAGCGGCTCGCCCGACCCGACCGTGACGCGGGTGAGCGACAGTCGATCCGCGCGTGGGTGGCGCTCGACCGAAAGCAACTCGCCGACCACGACATCGTGCCAGTCCGCACCCCAGGCGATGATCGCCTTCACCTCCATGCCGAGGAGGGTGAGACGTTCGGCCAACTGTTCGGGCGTGCGGTCGACATCGACGTAGTCGCGCAACCAGCTCAGCGGCACTCTCACCGGAACTGCTCCAGGAACCGGAGATCGTCCTCGAGGAACAGGCGCAGGTCGGTGATCCCGTGCTTGAGCATCTTGATCCGCTCCGGACCCATCCCGAACGCGAACCCCTGATAGCGCTCCGGATCCAGGCCGCCGTTCCGGAGGACGACGGGATGGATCATCCCGGCGCCAAGGATCGTCATCCAGCCCGATCGGCCGCATGCCGGACAGCCCGGTCCGCCACAGACCAGACATTCGACATCGAACGCGACCGACGGCTCCGTGAACGGGTAGTAGCCAGGTCGGAACCGGGTCCTCTTGTCGGCCCCGTACATGGCACGGGCGAATTCGTCGAGCAGCCCCTTGAGGTCGCCCATCGTGGTCCCCTCGTCCACCATGATCCCTTCGACCTGGAAGAACTCCGAGCCGTGTGATGCGTCGATCGCCTCGTAGCGGAAGCAGCGCCCGGGGAGCAGTGCTCGGATCGGCGGCTGCATCGATCGCATGACGTGGATCTGGCCCGGCGACGTATGGGTTCGCAGGAGGCGCCCATCGACGTCGACGTACAGGGTGTCCCACAAGTCCCGTGCCGGGTGGTCCGGCGGGATGTTGAGCATCTGGAAATTGGTCAGGTCGTCTTCGATCTCCGGGCTTTCGTACACCTCGAAACCGAACTGGCCGAAGATCCGGGCGATCTCGCCCATCGCCTCGATGCTGGGGTGGAGGGTGCCGCGCCGGATACCCCGTCCGGGCGTCGTGACATCCACCGTCTCCGACTTCAGGCGGGCGGCGAGGGCGGAACCGCGAAGGACCGTGCCGCGTTCGGCAAGGGCGGCCTCGATGGTCCCGCGAACGGCGTTCGCCACGGCACCCACCCTGGGCCGGTCATCGGCCGGTAGCGCTCCGATCCCGCGCAGCACGGTCGTCAGCCGCCCCTTCTTGCCCAGGATCTCGAGCTCGAGTGCATCCAGGGCGGTCGGATCCGGGCTGGCGGCGATCGCCTGGACAGCATCGTCTCGAAGGGTCTCGAGATCGCGCGTCAGGTCGGCGAGATCCACGTCCATCCCTCCCTGCCCACGGCCGGAATCAGGAGCCCTCGATCGTCAACGACGTCGAGGGCGTCCGAGCATGTTTCGGGCTCGATGACCCGGTTACGCGCTCTTGGCGAGCTCGACGATGCGTCCGAATGTCCCGGCGTCTCGAACGGCCAGGTCGGCCAGGATCTTGCGATCGATGGCGATATCGGCCTTCTTGAGTCCCGCGATGAACTGGCCGTACGTCAGCCCGTTCTGGCGAGCGGCCGCGTTGATCCGGACGATCCACAGCTCGCGCATCTGGCGCTTGCGCTGCTTCCGATCGCGGGTCGCATAGGCCATGGCGTGGAGCAGTGCCTCACGGGCCGGCTTGATCAGGCGGGACTTGGTGCCCTTCCGACCCTCGGCGTCGTGGAGCAGTCGCTTGTGGCGTTTGTGGGACGTGACGCCCCGCTTGACTCGTGCCATGACGTGGTCGGCTCCTACAGGTATGGCAGCAGGCGACGGACCTGCTTCGCATGTTCGGTCCCGATGATGGTCTTGCCGGCATAGCGTCGGGTTCGACGGGACGATTTGATCTCGAGGTGGTGCCCGCGCCAGGCGTTGACCCGGATGAACTTGCCGCTGCCGGTCACGCCGATGCGCTTCTGGGCGGCCTTGTGGCTCTTGATCTTGGGCACCCTTGCCTCACTCTCCTGATGTGACCGGCTGCGGGGCCGGTGTCTTTTCGGTCTTCTTGGTCGCTTCGGTCTTCGTCTTGGCCGCGGCCGGCTTTGCGCGAGCCGCCGGTTTGGCCGGAGCGGCTGGTTTGGCTGCAGCCGGGGCCGATCCGACAGGGGTCGGAGCCGGTTCGGCTGGCGCCGGGACCACGTCGACCGGCTTCGGTGCCGGCTCGACGGCGGTCGGAGCAGAGTTGGTGACTTCCGGTTCGGCTGATGTCGCCTTCGATTCGGGTTCGCTGGGCCTGGGCTCAGCCGCCGCCGGTACCGGGCCGTCGTGCGACTTCGCCTTGTGCAGCGAGGCCATCGTGATATGCATCGACTTTCCTTCGAGGAGCGGCGTCCGTTCCGCGACCCCGTGATCCTTCACCCGGTCCACGAATCTCGCGATCATGTTTCGACCGAGTTCCGGATGGGTCAGTTCCCGTCCGCGAAACCGGACGGTCACCTTGATCCGATCCCCGTCCTCGAGGAATTCGATCGCCCGGTGCACCTTGGTGTCGAAGTCCCCGACTCCGATCTTCGGCGACAGGCGGATCTCCTTGAAGGTCACCGAGCGCTGCTTGCGCTTGGCTTCCTTCTCCCGTTTGGTCAGGTCGTACTTGTACTGACCGAAGTCGAGGAACTTGACGACCGGCGGAGCAGCCATCGGCGCGACCTCGACGAGGTCCAGGCCGCGTTCCTGCGCCATCTCGAGTGCCTTGGGCGTGGGCAAAACCCCAAGCTGGGCACCTTCTTCATCGACGACTCGGACCTGTGGGACCCGGATCATCTGGTTGACGCGCAGGTCTCGACTGATGGTCTATCCCCTTCGTGTGACTGACAAGGTAGACGGCGCGGCCATACGGCGACCCGTATTCCCGGCCGAAGCGGGAGGATAGCACAGGCCGTTCACGGAGGCGGTGCTCCGGAGGGGCGTGTCCTTCGCGCGGTTCGGGTCAGATGCCCATCAGGCGAGCGTTCGTCAGACGCACCCGATGCACGGCCACACGCTACACGCTCAGTCGCGTTGCTCCGGGGACCATGTTCGTGCCAGATGCGCATCATCCTGGGCAGCTGCCGGCGCATCGGTGCCCAACGCCCGTGTGACGAGCATCTGGCAACGCGTCGGATCGTCCGGCCGCCAGAACGGCGTTCCGTGGCACTCACACGGTCCGTGCCGCAGCCTCCGCGGCAAGCCGGTCGGCGAGATCCGACCAGGGGACCGGTTCCTGCTGCTCACCTCGTTCGGCGTTGCGAGCCCGCGGCGCTACGGTCCGGGCCTCGACCTCGCGATCGCCGAGGACGAGCATGTACGGGATCTTCTGTTCCTGTGCCAGCCGGATCTTGTTCTGCATCCGGTTGTCGGAACCATCGACATCGACTCGCAGCCCGCGAACCCGGAGGACTCCGGCCAGTTCCTCTGCAGCGTCGAGGTGGCGGTCGGCGATCGGGATGACCACCGCCTGGACCGGGGCCAGCCACAACGGGAACGCCCCCGCGAAATGCTCGACCAGGATGCCGATGAACCGTTCGAGCGAGCCGTAGATCGCCCGATGGATGGCGATCGGGCGCTGCGGCTGGCCGTTCTCGTCGATGTAGGTCAGGTCGAACCGCTCGGGAAGCATGACCAGGTCGACCTGGATCGTGGCCATCTGCCACTCTCGCCCGAGCGCATCGTCGATGTAGATGTCGATCTTCGGAGCGTAGAACGTGCCGTCCTTGGGTTTGAGGTCATAACTGATGTCGGCGGAGGCGAACGCCTCGCGGATCAACTGCTCGGCGCGCTCCCACAATGCCGGGTCGCCGATCGCCTTGTCGGGCTTGGTCGCGAAGGCGAAGCGCGGCTGGAGGCCGACCCAGGAGTAGGCCTCCGTGACCTCGCCCAGGAGCGCCTGGATCTCGTCCATCAGCTGGTCCGGACGGACATACAGATGCGCATCGTCCTGGATGAATTGCCGGACCCGGGTAAGCCCGCTCAGGGTGCCGGAGCGCTCGTTCCGATGGAGCCGGCCATATTCGTTGAAGCGCAACGGCAGGTCGCGGTACGAGCGCAGGTGCGACCGATAGATGAACGTCGACTCGGGACAGTTCATGGGCTTGAGGCTGAACAGCTGGTTCTCCGATTCGACGATGAACATGTTGTCCTTGTACAGGTCCCAGTGCCCGGACTGTTGCCACAGTCGCTCGGACACGACGATCGGCGTGCTGACCTCCTGGTAGCCACGCGCCGCCTGGAGCTCACGCATCGCTCCTTCGAGCGTGCGCCAGATCATCTGGCCCTTGGGATGCCAGAACGCCGAGCCCGGCGCGACATCGTGGAAGCTGAACAGGTCGAGCTGGACCCCGAGGCGGCGATGGTCGCGCTTCTTCGCCTCCTCGCGGCGCCAGAGGTAGGCATCAAGGTCCTCCTGCGTGGCCCAGGCCGTGCCGTAGACGCGCTGGAGCATCGGGCGCTTCTCGTCGCCTCGCCAGTACGCGCCCGCGGTCCCGAGGAGCTTGAACGCGCCGATCCTGCCGGTGCTGGCGACATGCGGGCCGCGGCACAGGTCGATGAACGGTCCCTGCTGGTAGAACGTGGTTGCGGGCATCGGGATCCCGTCCTCGGATGAGGCGGCCAGCAGGTCATCGATGATCTCGACCTTGAACGGCTGCCCGTGCTCGACCAGGAACGCTCGGGCGTCGGCTGGCGATCGCTCGCTCAGTTCGAATGGATGGTCCGCGGCGATGCTCTCCCGCATCCGTGCCTCGATCGCGGGCAGGTCATCAGGGGTCAGTGGCTGCGGCAGCAGGAAGTCGTAGTAGAACCCGTCATCGATGACCGGTCCGATGCCGAGTTTCGTCCCCGGATAGAGATCCATGACCGCCTCGGCCAGGACGTGGGCCGCGGAGTGGCGCATCGGTCCGAGTTCGCCGGCGGCGCCGTGATCCATCAACTCGTCCGCCGATCCTCGATCCGGCGCCTCGAGCCCGATGTCCTCATCCGCGTCTGCGGCGGCTGGTTGCTCGCTCATCGTGCTTGCCTCCTACCGAGAATCACGAAACCCCTCATCCCTTGACAGGACGAGAGGTCGACTCTCGCGGTCCCACCCGCCTTCACCACCCACCGGGTGATGCTCTCTTGGTCGCGATATCGGGCGACGCCCGGGCCGGTTCGCCGGCCGCTCACGGGTGGTGCCGATGCGGTGAAGACCATCGAGCTTGCAGCCTTGGCTCGACTCTCTGGAGGTCCGCTCCGCGCGGTGCGTCCCGCTCGACGCTTCCTGTGGCCGGCCCGCTGGCCGGATGTGGTGGGCGACACTGGACTCGAACCAGTGACCTCTTGCATGTCAAGCAAGTGCTCTAACCAGCTGAGCTAGCCGCCCATCGGGATCGCCGATTTCGTGAGTGGTTACACCAGATAACCGCAAATCCCTCCTGATGGCCGCTTGACCACAGCGCTTCTACACCCTATAACTGCGAGTGTTCCAGTCTCGCACGAGGTCCAGGTTCGTGGCAGTCAAAGCAGCCAACAGTCCGGGCATTGTAGCAACCTCCGGCGACCTCGGCGACAACCTCGCCCGGTTCCGGCGCAGCCTGCGCGCCGAGAACGCATCGCCGAACACCATCCTCGCCTACTGCGGCGCCGTCGAGCGACTGGCCGACTTTCTGGTCGCGTCGGGACTGCCCACCGACGTCGGCGCCATCCGGCGTGACCATATCGAAGCGTTCATCGCTGATGCCCTCGAGCGGTTCAAGCCCGCGACGGCCAACCACCGCTTCCGAGGGATCCAGCGCTTCTTCAACTACCTCGTCGATGAAGGCTCGCTCGGGGTCTCACCGATGGCCCGGATGCGGCCGCCGCGCATCCCCGAGGACCCGCCGGCGGTCCTCAGCCGGGTCGAGCAGACCCGGCTCCTCGCCGCGTGCGACGGCTCGGGCTTCGATGCCCGGCGCGACAAGGCGATCGTCAGCGTGTTTCTCGACACGGGTGCGCGGCGGGCCGAGGTGGCCGGCCTGCGCTGGACGCCGGACAACGAGCTGACCAATGACCTCGATCTCGATGGGCGCGCGATCCGCGTCCTCGGCAAGGGCCGGCGCGAGCGGCTCGTCCGGATCGGCCACAAGACGGTCAAGGATCTCGACCGCTACCTCACCGCTCGGGAGCACCACCCGTACGCGCATCTGGTGGCTCTCTGGCTCGGTCGCCGCGGGGCACTGACCGACTCGGGCATCGGCCAGCTGGTCCAGGAGCGCGGGCGGGCGGCCGGCCTGGGCGACAACTTCCATCCTCATCAGCTTCGGCACACGTTCGCCCATGAGTGGTTGAGCAGCGGCGGCAATGAGGGCGACCTCATGCGCCTGGCCGGCTGGCGATCGCGAGCGATGCTCCAGCGCTATGCGGCTTCGACCGCCCAGGAGCGGGCCCTCGCGGCCCATGATCGCCTCTCGCCGCGGGACCGCTTGTAGTCAGCGGAGGCTCTGCGGGCGATTCACGCATGTCGGGGACGCCGATCGAGATCGAACGCCATCCGGTCGCGGTAATTCTTGACATTGTTACCACATACGGTAATACTCAGAGTCATTACCGCACATGGCTGAGGCCGATGAAGTACCGGATCAGGAAGGCCGCGCTCACGCCAAGCCTCAACAAGCTCGACCAACGCCGCTGGCTCTTTGCCAACATGCCGATCGATCCCACCCATGCCCAATGGCTGCGCCGGCGGGCATGGGTACGGACGATCCATGGCACGACCCGGATCGAAGGCAACACCCTCTCCGACATCGAAGTCGAAGCGCTCTTGACCGACACCGCGGCCGGTCGGGTCAGCGATCGCGAGGCACGCGAGATCATCGGCACCCGCGAGGCGCTCGAGCTCGTCGACGAACTCGTCGGCCAATCCAAGGTCGGGATCGACCAGCAGCTGATCCGCGAGATCCACCGCCGCGTTCTCTGGGGCCAGAGCCCGTTGCTCACGCCCGGCGAATACCGACGTGGCGAGAACCGAGTCGTCGATCCGGACGGAGCGACGATCTTCACGACTCCGCCCTCGGGCGACGTACCGTCACGCATGGACGAGCTTGGCAGCTGGATAACGAACAAGTCCGGCAGCCTCGATGCCCCGACGGCGGCGGCACTCTCCCACCTCGAGTTCGTCGCGATCCATCCATTCAACGATGGCAACGGCCGGACTGCGCGGGCGATCTCACGCCTGGTTCTCGCCAGGCACGGATACGCGTTCGACGGCCTCGTCTCGCTTGATGCTCAGCTCGATCTCGATCGAGCGGCGTATTTCGCCGCGATCCGAGCGGCGATCGGCCGATCGTACGAGCCCGGCTATGACGCGACCCCGTTCGTCAAATTCTTCGTGGACTCGCTCATGCAGTCCGCCGATCACGTCCTCGAGCGCATCCGAGGCCTGGGCCTGGTCATGATCGCGATCCGCCGAGCGATCGCCTCGGGCAGCCTGCCCGCGCCGATGATCGATGGCCTGGCCTACGCTTGGATCAACCGCCACCTACGGGCCGGAGACTACATCCGGGCGACTGGCCGGAGCCCTCAGAACACGACGCGCGATCTGCAGCGCGCGGTAGACGACGGCTGGCTGACATCAGCCGGGGAGCGGAGGGCGAGGATCTATGCTCTTGGCCCGAAGCTCCTCGAGATTCCGGCGCTCGGTGAGATTGTGTCGGCGCAGACCCGTCCATGACGAGCGACCGGGGTGGTTCAGCGACCCCGTGCTGCGGCCATTACGCTTCGACAGCGTTCGGGCCTCATGCGCGATATCAGGGCTGAACACGTTCCACCCGTCAAGTAGTAGTCGACGCGTCGCGCCGAAGTTCGGCCCGACCAAATGGGCCCGGTGCGGGCCGAGAATCTTACACAAATGAATACACTTAACTCCCCTTGAACTCGGGCGCCTCTCGTCGTAGGGTGAGGTCCTGGCCGTCTTGGCGAAGACGGCGGCGAGTCTCGAACTCGAAGTTGTGCCGGCCCAGCGGTCCGGCATCGAGAGGAGCGGCGACCGGACGCGCGGGCACTCCCGCGAACCGGCCGCTCACGTCGGGCCCGTCGCGTCGGTCGACGTCGAGCCGGCGGAGGCTGGGGCGATCGTCCGCGGTCTCGGGACTGAGCCAGTAGCCGTCGCCAACGTCATCTCATTCAGGCGATGAGCGCGAACGCCGGTCCCGACATCGAGCCGATCCCCTGGGCGACGATCGAGGTTGCTCCGGTCGCGGAGCGCCATCGACTCGATCGGTCCGCCAGCCCCCGCACCGCCAAACCCTGACTTTGGGCTGCGCTGTGTTTTGGGAGCTGTGCGATGAGCACATCGACAACGATCGTCTACCTCAACGACGCCTCGGGGGATCTCGGTCATGGCCGGGCTCGATCGGTCTGACCGCGCGCTGCGCGGCCGGGTCGGAGCGCACCGGATGCACGCGACACACGACTCGCGCGAGACCTCGAAGCCAGGCCGGATGGCATTCATGGCTTCGTTCGAGCGCCTCGTCGACCCGGAAGGAACGTTGCCGCCGTCCGAGCGGGCGCGGCGAGCCGCCCATGCCCGATCGGCGCATTTCGCAAAGCTCGCCTATCTGTCGGCGAAAGCAAGACGGAAGCGTTCGGCTCGCCGGCGCAGCGGTCGATGAGCGCGACCGCGCGTCCCTACTGAAGTGTCTCTCCTGTGCAATGTCGTCACGGGTCGGGCCGGCAGTTTGCTTGTTGTATGGCCATCGTCCGATCGCCCAGCGCCACCTCGCTCGCTTTACCTGTATCCAAGCAAGCTAGTCATCCAACTGTCGCGCTCATCGACGCGCTTATCGGCGACATTGGTGTCACCAAGGTGACGATGGGCGCGACACGGATTCACGCTCGGGCACCTGGATGCACGAAAGCCGACTCGCTTCGCTTCACCGCGGCCTGCGCCATCGCGCACGCCGGCCTGAGGGATAATTCTTGGGTTATCAGGCGATTGTCGCCGGCCCAACTGCGGCCATCTCATGACACGTGTCGGCGCGCCAGGCGACAGTTGAGTGAATCGAGTCACGACAGTGTCGCGACCGACACCGCGGTCACGACCGCGACCGCAACCGCCATACACGACAGTTGAGCGGCGAAGAGCGCGACAGAGAATCGTGCTCAAGTGGGCCCGAGCCCGAAACCCGACTCGCTACGCTATATACGCGCGGGCGCCGTCTGGACCGGACTCCCGGCTCGAGAGGAACGGGATGTAGCCGACCTCGTCGACGATGAGGAGCGGGATCCGACCAAGCCGCTCGAGCTCGTCATCGAGCCGGCCCGCCCGCTTGGCGGCGCCCAGTCGATTGACCCACTGGTGGGCGGTCGCGAAGGCGACGCGCTGACCGCGTCGCGCGACCTGCACCCCAAAAGCGATCGAGAGGTGCGTCTTGCCGGTGCCGGGTGGCCCGAGGAAGACGACGTTCTTGGCCTCGGCCAGGAAGTCGAGCTGGGCAAGGTGGGCGATGAGCATCCGATCGAGCGAGCTCGCGATGGTGAAGTCGAAGTCGTCGAGCGTCTTGGTGGCCGGGAAGCGGGCAGCCTTGACCCGGGCCCGCCCCACCGTGACTTGCCCTCGTCGCGGGCCCGCTCGGCGAGCCGAGCGGAGACAGCCTTGATGCGCGGCGCCTTGAGGGCGGCAGACAGGTAGGCGAGGTCGGCAGTCGGCGTGCTCACGAGAGCACCCCGACGAGCGCGTCATAGCGAGCGAGGTCGATCTCGGGCAGCTCGATGTCGCCGGCGGCCAGTCGGTCGCGCGCCTCTCGCGCGAGACGGATCGACCGGCCGTGGGCGGGTGCCAGGACGACGTCGGCCGGACGAAGCTCCGGACGTGGACGGCGATCTCGGTGCCTTCGCTTGACAGCCGGACCGACGCCGGAGTCACCCGGATCCCGACCCGCCGTCCGACGAACGCGGGCGGGACCGAGTAGTCGGCGCCGAGCACCCGGACGAAGGCATCGATCGAGGCCCGGGCCTCGAGCCGCAGGTCGGTGTCGGGCAATGGCTCGGGCAGCGGCCCGAGGAAGCGGCGCTCGGCGCCGTACCTGGGCCACCGTCCCGCCCAGGCGACGGATGTGGCGCCGATAGGCGACGTCGTCGGCCCAGGCATCGTGCTGCGTCTGCAGGTCGTCGAGCGAGTCGAAGTCGCGCAGCGGCAGGAAGCTCGTCTCGGCATAGCCGATCGTGCGCTCGACATTGCCCTTCGAGGTCGGTCGGGCCGGGCGCAGGACGACGGGCTTGGTGCGCAACACCCCGAGCAATCCTGTGACCTCGTCGTGGAGCCGGGCGCGGGAGCCTGCACCCGACGCGACGACCGAGGCATCGTTGTCGAAGACGAGCTTCTCGGGCACGCCGCCGAGCCGGGCCAGGCAGCCGACCAGACCCGGGCGCAGGTCGCCGACCGTCCGCGACAGGCTGAAGGTCATGGCGTGGGCAGCCGAGAACGGCAGGGTCGTGACCAGCCCGAAGGCCTCCCGCCTGATGCCTCGCCCGACAGGCACCCGGACCCCGGTGTGCCACCAGTCGACCTGGCCGATCTCGCCCGGCTGATAGGTCGTGCGCTGGAAGGCCCGGCTGGCCAGGAAGGTCGGACGGACCTCGCTCAGGTGGTCCTTGAGGATGGTGATCCCGCCCCGATAGCCGAGGGGCCGGAGGCGTTCGCGGATGACCGTCGCGCGGACGGTCGGATCGGCACTCAGCATCGCCGCGATGCGTTCCGTGAACGGGTCAAGCAGGGAGCCTGCCGGCCGGCGCTCATAGCGCGGTGGCTCGGTCAGGCCGAGCAACCGCTCGGCCGTGTTGCGGCTCATGCCCAGCTGGCGGGCGATCGCCGCTTTGGGGCGACCCTCGCGATAGAAGAGCCGATGGACCTCGGCCCAGTCCTCCACCTGATGCACTCCTTCCTCCCTCGGCACGAGTTCGTCATGCTCGAGGGTGCCAGTCGAACTGGATGGGGTGCTCAGTTTTCGACCGGCGAGAAGTGCTCAGTTTTCACCCGGCGTCGACAGTCGATTACGCGGCAATGTCCGGAGCGCTAACTACTACCCCGTCAACGCGGCGGCGGGGTAGTCGATGGAGCGACGTGAAGTTGCCGCTTCAGCACACAGTCTGCGGCTCGCCCAACGCCGAGCCTCCCGCTCACCCCCTGACACGACAGACAGTTCCGCCTTGACCGGCGTTCAGCGACGAGGTCCGGTACCTGCCGGTTCGGAGGCCTACCTGATGACGACCGTCACGGTCGTGCGGCCATTCGGATCGATCAGGACTCGCGCCTCGCCCAGCACGACGAGTTCGCCCCCGACGTAGTCGGTTGCCCGGACGAGATAGAAGACCGCGGGGAGATTCTTGACGAGGATGCGTCGGCCGTCCTTGTTCGTCATCCAGGCGAGTTCGCCGGATCGGACCCGCTCGTCCAGGGAGACGAGGCCGATGGTCAACCCCGCGACCGGTCGGTCTGCGGCGTCCCTGGCGAAGATCACGAGGTCGCCGCGCGCGCCCGTCCATTCCTCGGGGCCGTACCAGACCGCGCGCAGCCATGGCGGATTGCCGAAGTGGGCCTCGATGGCGGCCGCCGCGCTCGCGTCCGGACCCTTGAACAGGACTCGAACACCGTTGAAGTCCCGCACATTGCCGGGCTCGACCGTGTAGAACGAGGTCCCGATGGTCGGGAACCAGTCACGCTCCGCTTCGACCTGGGTCATGAACGCGCCCAGCTCTTCAGTTGACCAGGTCGCTGGGTGGACCTCGAAGTTCGCGCCCGCCGGCAGGAGCGCTCGGAGCGCCTGCTCATGCTCGGCCAGGTTGGCCTTGAACCGGGCGACGACTCGGCCGCCGGCATCCTGGTCGATGTACAGGCCGGCCCAATCCTCGGGGACGGTCGTCCCGTAGGCGGCGACGATGTCGGCGATCTGATGTGCGTTCCCACTCGGCACGGGTGTGGGCGTCGGGGGAGATTCCGTCTCGCTTGCGGCCGAGGGGGTCGTGCCGCCGGTGGCCGGTGATCGGATCGGTCCACTCACGAGCACGACCGCCGCGACGATGAACAACGTTGCGAACCCGACCGTCAGGGCCCCCGACGAGGGGCGCGCAGTTACGCGAGGGCGCACGACATGGGTGGTACCGGGGGCTCGCTCCGGGGCGACCGGTACGGCCCTGGACAGTTGCTCCAAGCGCATCCGTAGGCGGACATCGAAGTCATCGGTCATAACTCTTCCTCCAA
Source organism: uncultured Chloroflexia bacterium (assembly GCA_963720715.1). Classification (GTDB taxonomy): domain Bacteria; phylum Chloroflexota; class Limnocylindria; order Limnocylindrales; family CSP1-4; genus SPCO01. The sequence goes on along the minus strand of CAVRGM010000007.1, from coordinate 234,999 downwards.
CACGACTCGCAGCCGTGCCTTGCCGCGGGCGATCCAACTCGCGACGGTACCTCGCGGTACTCCCAGAATCTCCGCCACCTGATCCTGCGTGTAGCCATCGAGGACCGTCATGACCAGGACTGCCCGGGTCCGACGGTCGAGATCGTTGAGTGCTCGCCACAGGTCGGGATCCGTGGTGATCGCCCATGTCTGATCGGTCTCGCGAATGGCAAGGAACCCCCACCGTCGCCGGCGACGCTGCTCATCGATCGCCAACCGCATCCCCACGACGGCCAGCCAACGGGCCACATCGTGCCCACTTGGTAGCGGCCACCGTTCGAGCAGCCGAAGGAGGGCTTGCTGGGAGAGGTCCTCGGCCTCGGTCGCGTCGCCAACGACAAGGGCCAACCGTCGAAGCAGCCACGGCCGATGTTCATCTGCGGCCTGCGCGAGCGACTGACCATTGTCCCCAACCGACTCGATTTCAAGCTCCACTCGCCCTCCTGTACACCGTCTAACGATTGAGGCCCGCGCTTTGTTGCAGGGCGCGACGCATTCCGAGGAGGCACGGATAGCTGCGCGTCGGCCTTTGGGGTCGCGCTAGAGGGAGATGCCGGCATTCCGCGTGCGAGGCGCGACGACGGGCCTCGTGGACTCCCTGCGGGCAAGGACCGGCCTGCGGGCGCCCGCAGGCCGGTGTTCGTCCCTGACGCGATGGACTCGGTGTGAGCGGCTCGGTGATCCGCGGGGCCACCTTGGCCCGCAGGCTATTCGTTTGCCGAGGTCAAGTGCATGTGGCGTTGATGCATAACGTGTAGGTGTATCCGAAGCGATCTGTGAATTCCTGCTGTCCCGAGGTGATTGGGGTGTACCAGCCGTGTGCGCCGGGTCCATCTGGGTCGGAATGGACATGTGTCCCTTGCGCTACCGCGTATCCGCTAGTTGGCGCGTACATTGACCCGCCGCTGTCTCCGTTGGTCGAGTCAAAGTCGACTTCAACCGATTGTGTGACATGCATCGTGCCGAAGCCCGCGACGAAGCTGTCGCGGGTAACGTTCGGCATATAGACCGTCCCGCAATCCAGGTGCCACGTGGCTCCAACCCGACACGACGGCTCACCCTGGTAAAGACTCAAGTAGTACCCCGATACATTGATTACCGTGCTACTTGTGGTATGCAGACGGTTCTTGTTCGTGGGAACCTCGGCGCCATAGAGGTCGATCAGGCCGACGTCGCCTTTCCTCGTAGCGCCATCCTTCCAAGTCTCGTCCTTTGCCTTGCCAAAGGAATCGTTGTCATGGCTCCAGACAACTTCAGCGCCTCCATGAGCTTCGATACAGTGACCAGCTGTGAGGAGTCGATATCCTCCCGTATTCGTCGCCTTTACGACGAACCCAGATGTGCATATTCCGCCATCGGCAGCCTTGATAGTGATGCCGCCCTTCATTGGCCGGCAGTTCAGAATATTCACGCACGCATCGCCTACTGCACTGTCCTGTTCGGCGATCACCAGTCCGGGACCATAGACCTCCTTAAGCCGGGTCGAAATGGCCGGTGTCAGGCCATGGACCCCTACCTCGATAACGTTCTCACTCGTCCGAATCCCGGCGCGGACAATGTCGATGCCTTCGGCCTTCAAATCATTCCAAGTCGAAGCGAACCGTTCATTGACTTCAGTCAGCTGTTGGTACGTGCGGGTCGCGAGCCGGGTTTGAAAATCAAACTCAGGCGGGACGATCTTGGCAAGATCAGCTTCTCGATCGGGAAGGTCCGCCGTGAACATGAAGACGGGCACCCCGCCAGCGTGCTGGTCAAAATACAGTCCAGCGAACGTCTCGTGCTTGGCAGCCGCTTTGACAAGCGGATCGATGGCCGCCCGAATCTCGGATCGCCGCTGAAGCTCGGAGAGCTCGACATCGTCAAGTGGAACTCCGTACTCGTCGTCTGAGTAGCGTGTCGGGTTGGCCGCTGCTGCCCGAACAAACTCGAGGCTACTCTCAAAACCAAAGGTCTCGCGGAAGCGAATGGCGCTGGCCTCATCGCGGGTTAGGCCGATGGAGGTGTCCTGCTCTCCCGCCCAAGCAGGGCCGGCTGCCGTTGCTTCAGTCGGCCCAATGGCTAGGCTCAGAACCAAGAAGGACATCGGGATTGACCATCGCGCTCGCACCTTCCTCACAACCCTCTCCTCACCTTTCCAGCCTTGCCCAAACATCCCGAAGTAGATCGCCCTCAGACGTGACGCCGGTAACGTATCACGCGCTTGTCTCGGCCCTATCTGGCATTGCAGCCGGGAACGCCCCCCACCACATCGGGTGCGGGACCGCCTCGCCCTTCTTGATCCGCGCGCAGTACCCCACAGACAAGCCGCTGACGCGGGCCAGCTCTCGAGCCGAGATGCCCTGAGTTGGCCTGGCGGTGGCCGCCCCGGTTAAGCCGGTGGCGACTCGTCTTGCCACTGCTGGCCGGGATGGGACAGACGGCGCAGAGCTTGGCCCTGGCGGGTTCGCATCGGATGCGGTCCGGATTATCGCCGGCGACGATGAGCATCTCGGCCGCGGTGTCGGGGCCGATGCCGAAGGCCGCGACCATCGCCGGCGCAACCGCCGCGGTGAGCGTCCCCAGATGCTGCTCGTACTCCTTGATCTCGGCCTGGAGCTGTTGCCAGCGGCGAGCCAGCCCGCGGAGCGCGTGTTTGGTCGCAGCAAGCGGCGTCGTAATCGGCCCCGGTCGGAGTCCGGCGCAACGCTCGATGAGGGTCCGGCAGACCGTCGAGCTGTTCGCGGAGCTCCGGTGGCGCCGTGACGATGAGGGTCTTGAGGGTGACAATCGCCTGGGTTCGCGCCTTGACCGCGGTGTCCTTGACGATCTTGATCTGGCGGAGCATCTCGATCTGGCCGTCGCCCGTCTTTGGCGTGGCGATGGCGCGACCGGACAATACCGCGCGCGGCGCTCTCGGCATCGAGGGCATCGCTCTTGCCGTTCATGCGCCGCTCGCGTCGGTCGGGCTGGTTGACCTCGTTGACCCGGTGGCCGTGTTGATGCAGGTAGCTCGGCGACACCGGCGCCGTACGAGCCCGTGCCCTCGATCCCGAAGGCGAGGATCCGCCCGAACCCGATGGCCCACTGCTCGAGTTGGACGTAGCCGCCGCTGTCGGCCGGCACGGTCAACTCACCGAGACGACCGCCGAGCTCGTCGAGTGCGACGGCGACGTGGATGTGCCTGTGGGTGTCGACACCGATCGCGACGTTCCGTCGCATTGGCTGTTGCGCGATGCTGTTCATGGTTGTCGGTCCTCCAGTGGCTGGCAGCACGCGGACCGAGCGGGCGGACAGGACTGTGATAGGACCTGGGGTATCAGGCTCCTTCGGCCTCAGGCCATTGACGCCAGCCCAACTGCAACCAACTTCTATGACACGTGCGCCACCGCGCGACCGTTGAGCGAATCGAGTCACGAGACTGTCGCGACCGACACCGCGGTCACGACCGCGACCGCGACCGCCTTACACGACAGTAGGGCGGCGATGAAGACGACAGAAAATCGTGTTCAGTCGGACCTGGTCCCGAAAGCCGGCTCGCTACGCTCTGTACGCGCGAGCGCGCCCAGCACAGGGCGGTTGCGCGAACGCGGGCGTCAGCCCGACATAGCGGAACCGGGTCGGGACGCCGCCGCCGTAGTCGATCATTCGGAGGCGATCGAGCGGATCGTAGGTAAGGGCCACTACCTTCTTGTGGCGATAGCGAATAGGATCCAGGCAGGGAGCCCCAGCAGGATGACTCCGTAGATCTGATTTGGCGCTACTAGCTCGCCCATGAACAGGAGCCGCCAAATCAAGGTCGCCCCGATTCCCAGAAGCACCACTGCCACGATGACCTGCAGCCATGAACGGCTTCCTGGCAAACGAGGTGCAGCAAGTGAAACCAGAAGGCCCGGGACGATGCTTGCCGAAAAGAGGAAGATGGTGGTTATGAGCCAATCGCCGAATGCCTCGCCAGGATCGGCACTTCCGGTGACAACGAAGAAGACGACCTCCCCTGCCGCCGCGACCATGACTGCCGCGACGAGGATCCCGGTTGCCCTTAGGGCTGTACGTATCGTCACCCAGGCCACCCATGCCAGGGGCTTGTCCAATCGCCCAGGCCGGAGAGTAGATCAGTTGGCCTGCCTTCATCAAAACGCAGCAGCGTCTTTACGCTAGTGCTCCCGCGATAGTAGAGCTCGATGGATGGGAATCCATCGACCTTCACTTGCCAGCCCGAGCGCACACGTTCCAGCCCTCGGTATCGGTTAATAGGGGTCCTAGACCCGGGCGGATTGAGGTTCAACCATCCATCGATGGGCACCGCTCCGAACGCCGAGCTTTGATTGAGGCTCCACCCTAGGTGTATCGGGCCCCAGGGAGATTCCGACAGGTGCACGGCGCTAACGAACGGCCATGGCGCATTGATGTCCAGGGCGTCATGGCATTTGTAGGTCGTCTCCGTCAACTTCTCGCAAGTGGGTTGCACGACTACGTCGACTCGATTCTGATCGAAGTCTATGGTCAGACATGCTCGGCTCTCAAGGCAGCTGCCGCCCACCTTCCAGCCCCTCCAGTCACCCTTCAACGTGGACCCAACTTGAAACGGCCCAATCGTCAATGATGTCCACTGGGTCTTGATGAACTCGTATAGCTGAAACTTTCCTCGGGCTCTGGTGGGGTTCTTGATGGAACGACTCCATCGCATTGGTTGCTTCCCGTGGTAGAGACCTGCAGCTGTGCAACGGATGGTGCACCAGGATGCTCCATCCGGATCCCACCGGCCGAGCGGCTCGCCCTGCCCGTAAGCATACAGGTGCCGTGATGGTGGATCGATCGGCTCGCCGAGCAGGGTGTCCTCGCTGATGAACGTGCCCAGTGCTGGGGCATACCAGCGGGTGACGACCCAGGACAGATCGGTCGTCGCGTCGTAGTAGGAGCCCTGGAAGCGGAACGGGCTGTAGCCGGTCGGGACGGTCGCCCGCGGGTTGCCCTACGGGTCATAGCGGAGTGACTGGCTGACAGGGCCTGTGTCGCTGGCCAGCCAGGTCACATCGTGGTGGCCATTCGTCGCCGTAGATCCGGAGATTCGAGCCGGACCCGGTCCAGTCGAGCAGGCGCTCGCCACGCCAGCCGGTCCCGACCGAGCGGGTGACCGTGCCCGCCGCATCGTCGATCCACTGGGCGACCGCGGTCGTCAGCCCGACATAGCGGAACCGGATCCGGACACCCCCGCCGTAGTCGATCATCCGGAGTCGATCGAGTGGATCGTAGGTGTAGGTCGCGAGGGTGATGGTGCCGGCCGCATTCTTGACCGTCGTCAGTCGACCGAGATGATCCCAGACGAGGGTCTGGTTCGGGCGAGCGGTCAGCCGGCCATCGTCGTCAGAACTGTAGGTGACGGTCGGGTTGGTCCCCGACGTCGGCCGATCGGCGGCGTTGTAAGCTCGTCGTCGCCGTCGCCCCGGCGCCGACCTTGACGCTCGTCCGGTTGGGGACCGCGTCCCAGCCATACAGGGTGGCGACACCCGACAGGGTCGAGCTCGGTCAACCGGCCGAGCGGGTCGTAGGCATAGCTGATCGTGCCGTTGCTGGCATCGCCGGTGACCGTGGCGGCCTCGGTCAGGATCTGACCAGCTCGGTTGTAGGTGTAGCCATACACGGCTCGGTCGGTGCCGCCCGAGGTGTCGTCGTCGGAGCCGGTCAGATGACCGAGCGCATCGTAGGTCAGATCGGTGGCGTTGCCGTTGGGCTGGCCGAAGACCGAGGGCTGTCCGTCGGCCCGATAGGTCCAGGTGAAGTCGCTGGCCATGACCGGGTCATCGAGCGCGGTCGCTCGGTCGAACTTGTCGAGGGTCACCCCGTACGATCCGGTCGGATCGGTCCAGGCCGGGCTGGTCAGGCTGTAGGTGTAGGTCGTATCGGGCGTCGTCCCGGCGTCCTCGTCGTCGACGGTCAGGGCCCGGCCGGTCCGATCGAAGGTCGCGTCGATGGTCAGCGTGCCGTCGGACGCGCTGAGCCGGTTGCCGTTGAGGTCGTAGGTGTAGGTCGTGGTCGCGCTGTCGGCGATCCGGGTCAGGATCCGGCCGGCCGCGTCATGGGTCCAGACGACGCTGTCGGTGTAGGGCGGATCGGAGCGGTTCTCCTGGCGGATCTGGTTGCCCAGATCGTCGTAGGCCCAGACGACGGTCTTGCTGAGCGCGTCGGTCCGCGAGGTCGAGTGGCCGGCGGCGTCATAGCCGTAGGTCGTCGTGTTGCCATCGGCATCGATCATCGTCGCCAGGTTGCCGGCGCCGTCGTACGTGTAGCGGGTCGACACGTTGGCCGTCGTCGTGGCCGCGGTCTGGGTGGCTGTCGCACAGGGATCGGCCAGGGCCTGCAGATCGGTCGAGCCGGTCGCGTTCTCGACCACCCGGCAGAGCCAGTTCGCGATGTCGTAGGCATACTGGGTCGTGATCGTCGCGGTCGAGGTGCCCGAGGTCGCGGCCGGGTCGGGTTCGGTCTGGCGGATCCGGTTCCCTCGGCTGTCGTAGACGAAGCTGGTCGTGACGTTCGTCTCGGCGTTCTTCGTCCCGGCGCCGGTGCAGGCGATCGCGGCGGCCCGATCGAGCGGCGTCGTCGTGCCCGACGTGGTGCAGTTGCGGATGACCGACGCGACCGTGCCGTCGTCGTTGAGGATCAAGCGGCTGACGGTCGTGCTCGAGCCGTCAGCGGTCGGGGTCCGGACCGCGACCGCTCGGCCGTAGTCGTCGTAGAAGGTCTCGGTCGTGACGTCGTCGGTCGTGCCCGGCACGCCATTGACGTAGTTGTCGATCGTGGCGATGACCCGGTCGGCGTCGTCGTAGACGGTGGCCATGATCCGCCCGTTCGGGACGGTCACCGACGCCTGGTTGCCATGGTCGTCGTAGGTGTACGTGGTCTGTGGTGCGTCAGACTGAGTTGGACACTCCCAAGTGTGATGGTGGAGGTCGGCTGATGAGGTGTGACGACGATGGGCCGGAAGGCGTTCCAGACCCCTGACGAGAAGCTGGCCATCGTGCTCTCGGTGCTCAGGGGCGAGACCAGCCAGGTCGATGTCGCCCGCCGCCTCGAGATGAGCCAGACGACGATCGCCAAATGGCAGAAGCAGTTCCTCGATGGCGGCCGGGAGAGTCTCGCCCGCGGAGACAACGCGGTGACCCTCGCCTCGAGACGCGAGGTCGAACTGGCCGACCAGGTCGAGGACCTGACGACCGCGCTCGGTGAGGCCTACGTGGAACTCCGCGTGTGGCGAAAAAAGGGGGCGCTCTACCCGCGTACGAAGAGCTCGAGCTGATCCGGGCCGAGGGCGGCGTGCCGGTCCGCCGGTTCCTGGCCAGGCTCGGCATCCCAGCCTCGACCTGGTATCACTGGCGGTCCGGTCACCTGCGCGGCCGCCCGGTCCGGCGTTGGCCGGCACCCGTCGTCGATGCCATCGAGGAACCAGCTGCCCAGATGGCCTATCGCTGGTCGGCCTGGGGCCATCGCAAGATCTGGGCGATGCTCCAGGCGGACGGGCTGCGGGTATCACGCAGCTCCGTCGAGCGGGCGCTGCGCCGACGGGGCCTGCTGATGCCGGTCCGCTACCAGGCCGAACGACGCCAACTGGCAGTCGATCGGCGGGCCGCCTTCGTGGCCGCACCGATCCGTCGCAATCGGGTCTGGCAGACCGACTTCACCGAGTACGAGACGAGCGCCGGCGGGCGCTGGCGGGTCAGTCCGGTGGTCGACTATGCGACGAAGCTGTGCCTGGCCGCGCCGGTCTCGGGCACGAGCACCGCTCGCGATGCCATCGCCGCCCTCCTCGACGCGATCGCGGCGGCCGAACGATTGCTCGGGCATCCACTCCTCGATGACTGTGTCGACCGGCTGACCGGCGAACTGACCCCGGTCACGATCGTGACCGACAACGGGCCGGCCTACAAGAGCGCCGAGTTCATGCGGTTCATCGCCGGCCGCTCGGAGTTGACCCACGTCCGGATCCGCCACCACGCGCCAGAGACCAACGGCGTGGTCGAACGGTTCAATGGTTCGCTCAAGTACGAGCACCTGTATCGGCTCGAGATCGCCGATGCCCTCGAACTGGCTGACCAGACCGCCACCTACCGGACTCTGTACAACGAGATCCGTCCTCACGAGGCGCTCGACTTCGCGACTCCGCTCAGTCGACACGCCCAGGACCCACCACCCTCACACCTATATCCGCCCGAAAGTGTCCAAGAAAGTTGACGCGGGACAACCCTGTTACCGCATCGAGCATCGTGTTCTCGACCTGTTGCCGTCGCGCCTGGTCAAACGTCGGGCTTGTCGGATCGATATCGCCGAAATTCCCTGGACGCAGCCATACGAAGACCGACCGCGACGCCCACCAGCATGACGATGGGCGGCAATCCAGCGACAACTGGGAGACCGCTACCTAAGCGCGAGAGCAGGAGGACCGCTCCAGACGCCGAGGCGACAGAGAAGCCCACGTATACGAAACCAAGTGCGCGGGTCCTCTGCGCAGGATCACGAATGAGCGCGACTAGGCCGATCACGGCGATCATGGAAATGGCCACACCCAGGCCCATGCCCAAGATCGCAGCGCTACTAAGGATGTCGGACGTCTGACCCACGAATCTATCCTCCGCACCCCACAACGAGAAGCCAAGCTCCAGCTCCGATTCCGATAGCGCCGATGACGACGAGCCCGACGCCGGTTCCGATTGCCACCGCACCAGCCCCAGCTGCGAGCAATCCGCCTTCACTCGCGGCGACTGCGACGCCACCTCCTTCTGCGAATAGCAGAGCCCCACCCCAAGCAGATGCGACGCACCTCATGCCGAGCACCTGCGACTTGAGCCCCGACGGATCGACGCGGGTCGTTGGATCGTTCAAGGCATATGCGTAGCGGTTGAGCGTCTGGCACTCTCGTGGATTGCCGGCCCACTGATCGCGAGCCAGGAACCGCCCGATCCCCGGATCGTAGTAGCGAGCACGTAGGTAGGTGAGTCCGGTCGCATCAAGTGGCTCACCGGTGAACCGGAACGGCTGGACGGAAGTCCCGGAGCTGACCGTCGGGACGCCCGACTCGTCGTAGCGATAGGTGTCGGTGACCGCGCCGGTGTCGTCCGTCATCATCCGCACCGAACCCAGGCGATCAACGTGGTAGACCTCGAGCGTCGAGCCCGTGATGTTGAATGCGAGGCCAAGACCCCAGACGTACTTGCGCGTGCCATCGTCGATCGTGCGTGGCAGCGAACCAGCCGGATCGCTGACGTAGCGCACGGTCGATTGCCCGGAGACCTGACTGCTGAACCGGACACCGTCGCCGTCGTAGGTGTACGTCTCGGTCGTCGTGCCCACGCTGGCCGACACCATCCGGTTGGCCTGGTCATAGGCAAACGAGTCCGAACCCTTGGCGGTGGTGTTCCCGGCATCATCGACGGTGATGGACGTGGTTCCTGCCGCGGTGATCCGGTCGGCTGCATCGTAGGTCGAGGTCGTATTGGTGCCACCGATCGTTGCCGAGGTCCGGTTGCCGACCGCCTCGTAGGCATAGGAACGGGTCCCGTCGGAGCCGGTTAGGTCGGTCAGCCGTGACAACTGGTCGTAGCCGTAGGTCCAGGCATCGGTGCCCTCGTCGAGGCCGGTCACGTTGCCCAGCGGATCGAGCGTGTAGGCGTGGTCGGCGATGCTGGTCGAACCCACCACGTCGGTGATGCTGGTCGCGCGGCGGACATTGTCGTATGCGTACGTCGTCACGCTGCTGTCGGGGTTGGTCGCCGTCTCGAGCGCCCCGTCGGGGAAATAAGTGTAGGTGACGGATCGACTCGCCCAGTCGGTCAGCGACGCCATCCGGTCGACCTTGTCGAACGTGTAGTCGACGACAGTGGCGTCGGGGTAGATCAGCTCGCGGCGATTCCCGTCGAGGTCATAGCGGTAGGCCACCGTCACCGAGCCGGGCGTGGTGACCCCACTCAGCTGGCCCCGCTCGTCGAACGAGTATGTCGACGTGCCCGTCCCGTCGGCCATGGACGCCCGGTTGCCGTTTGGATCGTACGTGTAGCTGACGTCGGCGGTCCCTGAATCCGAGTAATCGATGGACGTCAGTCGGTTGAGCGGGTCGTAACCGTACGTCGTCGTCCGACTGAGCGGATCGACGAGGGTCGCTCGGTTGCCATTCGCGTCGTATGTCGTCGTCGTCACCAGCGGGCCAGACGTCGAGGGCCAAGACGGATACTGCGTTTCGGTTCGCCGCTGGTTGCGGCCATCATAGGCGTAGTCCGTGGCACGCTCGTCGTTCGCATCGCCGGCCGCGCGCGTCGAGCGGGTCATGTTGCCGGCGGCGTCGTAGGCGTACTCGGTGGTGGTCACGTCGGTCGGCGGTGACGCCGGATCGGTCCAGGCATCAGGGCTCTCATTCACCTCGAACAGACTGTCGCGCTCATCATAGGAGTAGGTCGTGACCTGTCCGGCGGCGTCGATCCGGACGATCGGATTACCGACCTCGTCGTAGCGCGTCTCGGTCACGAGCCCACTGCCGCCCGCGGTCGGCGCCGGCAGCGTCGTGAATCGCAGTCTGTCCTCGTCGTCGTATGCGTACTCGGTCTGATGGTCCCCGGGCGTCGCACCGGTGGCATTGCCGAGCGGGTCGACCGACGCGGTCAGTCGGCCCGCGGCGTCGTAGTCGAAGGTCGTAGCACCACCGAGGGCATCGGTCGTGTCAGCCAGCAGGCCCGACTCGGTGCCTGAGGTGTTGTAGCTGTACGTCGTTGCATATGAGTAATCGGGCGATCCGCCGGTGTTGCCGCGAGGCGGGATCATCCGAGTCACCCGCCCGGGGTTCGACGCGTCGCCGTACTCGTACTTCGTCACCGCGGTCTGCAACCCCGTGTCGGGGTCGGTGAACCGACCGGTCGAGGAAAGCAGCTCCGTCCCGGCCGCGTTGTAGGCGAAATCGGTCGCGTATGCCGTGGTGATCACGGACAGGTTGGTCGAGCAGGTCACCGTTGACCCCGACGGTACCCCGGCTGGGGCCACCGTCTGGATGAGATTGTTGTGGCCGTCGTACGCCATGAGGGTCACCACTCGATTCGCGCCCAGCGTCGGAGCGGGACCGATCGTCCGGGTGAGATTGCCGCGACTGCCCGAGATCGCGCCGCCCGAATAGCTGACGTCGTAACAGTAGTCGGTCCGGTTGCCGCGGGCGTCGGTCACAGAGTTTCGATTGCCGACGCCATCGTAGGTATACGTCTCGACCAGCGTCTCGGTCGACGACGGCTCGGTCGTCCGCTGGGTCAGCCAGCCCTCCGAGGTGTACTCGTCCTCGATCGTCGGCGAGAAGCTCGGTTCGAACGAGGTCGGCGGCTGGGTCACGGTGGTCACTCGGGTGCCATCGCCGTTCACCTGATAGTCGAACGTCGTGGTCGCCCCCGTCGTCAGCCCCTGGGCGTCCTTCTGGGTGGCCACGCGCCCCTGCGCGTCGTAGGTCAGGGTCAGGGCGACATTGTCTCGCGCATCGGTGATGCTCGTGATCCGGCTCGAGGTTCCGTCGTACGCATACGTCGTGGTATGACCTTCTCGATCGGTCACGGTCTCGAGTCGCCCGTCGGCATCGTAGCCGTAGGTCACCGTCCGGGCGGGTGTCAGCCAGTCACTCACACTGGTCAACCGGTTGTTCGTATAGGTCAGGGTCAGGTCGCCGCGACCGGCCGGATCGCCGACCGAGATCAGCCGACCGTTCGCGTCATAGGTCATCTCCGACGTATTGCCGTACCGATCGACGATGGCCGTCAACTTGCCGGCAGCATCGAACGTGAAACTCTGCTGATCGAGTTCGGTGACCGTGTAGCTGAGATCGAGATTGCGAACGAGCGTCGCGTACGTCGCCGGCGACGGGCGGAAGGTCTCATCGTTGTTCCTGCTGAACCGATCGGTGTTACCGTCTGGCCTCACGAACAGCAGGTCCCCCGATCCGTCGCCCGGTTCCCGCAGGCGCGTGTAGTACGAGTCCGTCCAGCCTGGACCCAGCGGCCCGAGTCTCGTGTCCTCGCTGTTGTAGCTCCTGATGAAGGTCGGGCTCGGGCCTCGGCCCGCGATCGCGATGTCGGTGTGTGAATAGAGCAGCGCGCCGCTGAACGTCTGGACGGGATCCCCGCCGGTCGCCCCGTTCTCGAGGTATGTCGATCCGTCGAGGGCCGGCTCGATCGGCATCCCGCCGGTCAACACGCGGGCGTCGAAGTACGACTCGACACCGCGGTCTCGGGCCCGGATCGCGAGCACGTTGTCGGCCGTGACCAGACTCGCGCTGACCGAGAACGCACGACTGTCGAGGGTCGGGCAGTTCTCATGGGTCGACGGACCGCCGATCTGGGTTCCGTTCCAGTAGATGGCGATGATGTCGTTGTCGATCGCCACCCAGACCTGAACCCCGGTAGTTCCTGGAGAGAGCGCGATGTGACGCCGGACCAGCATGTCGGTGTTGATCGACCAGCTCGTGTGCGGGCTGCCGTCATTCTGGACAGCACAGCCCCCGCCAGAGGCGAATGCGCCGGTGCCATCCGCCCATGACGCGTCGTCGAAGGCCGGAGCCTCGAACCCCGACCCGCCACCCTGCGTGACCTGCTCATCCTTCCAGCCCTCGGCCTCGTAGCTCACGACATCACTCGGCCCAGCTCCTGGGACCCAGTCGGTCACCAGCGAGATCGTGTCGCTGACCGTGGTCGTCCGTCCCGAGCCGTCGGTCACCCGGTACCAGACCGTCTTGGGGCCATCGCCAGGCGCCAGCGTCCAGGCCACCGACGTGCCACTGACCGGGTCGAATGCGAGGTTGTCGTTGGAGGCTTCCGTCGCGATGATCCCAGACGTCGCGTCGCCCGCGGTCACGTCGAGGGTCACGGACGTGGACGCGGTCGTCGCGGCTCCGCCATTGATGCTGATCGTGGCCGTCGGATCGACCGTGTCGAGCACGATCGTGTCGGAGATCGACGTGGACGGCCAGTTGCCGTTGGCGTCCTGGAACTGGACGTAGACGGTCTTGGTCCCGTCGCTGGTGGTACCGCCGTACGCGGTCAGATCCCAATTCGCTCGGGTGGCTGCGTACGATTCCCAGCTCGACCAGGTCGACCCGTTGTTCGAGAAGCGCATCGTCGAGACGCCGGCGAGGTTGTCGGTCGCCGCGATCCCGTCCAAGCTGACCAGCGCCGCGCCGGTCGTGGCCGCTCCGCTGTTGATCGACATCGACACACCGACCGGGTTGGTGCCATCGACCACGATCGTCTGACTCGTGTTGGTTCCATCGAGGTCGAGCGGGTCGCAGTTGGGGCCTGGTCGGTTGCTGGTGTTGCCGGTCGAGAACGTCTTGTCGTAGCGGATCCGTTCACCGTCGTCGGTCCCGTCGGCGTCGCCGTAGTAGGAATCGCAATCGGAATGGATGAACATGAAATCGCCGAGTCCATCGGGACTGGCATCCTGGTGGTAGGTGCCCTCCAGAAGGTCGCCGCTGGCGCTCGTGTCGGCCAGGAAGATCGGCATCGCGTACTCGGCATCCGAATCGGGGCAGTCGTTGGTCTTGTTGGCCTTCAGGTAGTCGGTCGAGCCGATCCCCCAGTTGCAGCCGACGGTGATCGAATCGATCAACGTGCCCCAATCGAAATTGCCGTGCGTGCCGGCCGAGTTCGTGGCCCAGGCCAAGCCGTCGTAGCGGTAGAAGGCGGTGCAGCTCCAGTTGTCGACGACATCGCTGATGTAGCCGAAGACGTTGCCGGTCGTCGACCGAGTGACGGCGGTAGTCGAAGTCTTCGAGCTCGTCAGACGACCCTCGAACGAGGGACCGTCGGCGCAATAGGCGGCCGCGACCGGGGCAGGGACCAGGGCCTCCGGTCGAGGCACCGGCAGCTCGGTCGGGGCCGCGCTGACGAAGAGGCCGGTGGTCGTCAGCAGCGCCGTCATGACGACAGCTCGCAGGCGACTGGATTCGTACCTAGCCATCGACCTAGCCCTCCACTCGCGGGGCGGGGGTCGGCGCCATGGTCGGGACCGGGTCGGGCAGCTTCGGCGGTCGGTCGGGGTAGCTGAACGCGTAGACCGTTTCGATCATCAGGTCGTAGGTGGTCATGTTCGTGTTGCGGGCGACGACCGTCAGGCCGACCAACCGTCCGGCATCGTCGAACCGATAGTCGGCCGGGTTCGTGATCTCGCTGAAGGCAGCGCCGTCGGCGGCGATGACCGCCGGGATGTCGGCGACTCGGGCCGAACCGCCCAAGGCGCGTACGGGCTCAGTCGCCGGGCCCTTCAGGCCGGGCAGGTCGAACAGGCCGTCCGGCGGCGGGGTCAGCGCCCGATCGGTCGCATCGGTCGCGGCCCGAAGGAGTCGTGGGAGCGACTCGACCGTGACCGGGTCGAGGCCGATGCCGGGCAACTCGTCGGTCACGTACCAGCCCGTCCCGTCATCTCGCCAGGCCACACCGTCACGGACCAAGGCCCGCCGCCGGATCTCCGCTTTGTCCGCGTCGTAGTCGACGACGCGGCCCGGCAGCGGACCGGCCAGGATCTCCATCGAGAAGCTATCCGCCGTCGCGGACCCGCGCTCGACGAGCGTGCCGATCTCGTAGTGGTCAGTGGTGCCGAGGGTCTTGCCCGGATCGGCCGGGTCGGGGATCTCGATCAGCGGCCCATCGGCCCGTGCATAGATGGTCTGGCGCTGGACGACCTCGAAGCTGATACCCGCCCCGCCGGGCCCGGTCGCGGACTCGAGTGCCGCCGCCGCCGCGCTGATGAGTTGCGCTGGGGACGCGTCCTGGGCACCCACGCCGGCAGCCAGGAGTGGTTCCAGGGAATGGACCGGCGCGACCAGCAGCGCGGCGAGGAGCAGGAGCGGTACCGTGAGCAGGAGATGTACCCCACCTCGCGCCGTCCGACCAACGAAGGCGGCGCCGTCCGAGGCGCGCTGAACCGGCATCGGTGCCATGGCTCAACTCCCATCCCTCCGGGGTCCCGGTCGAACGACACGTCACCGGCGTTCCCCAGTCGACCCCCCGCGTCGGCTGCGTTCGGTATGCGCCGACGCGATGATCGGCGTCAAGGTCATACCCCCAAAGTTAGGCCGGGCGTGATGGGTGGAGGGCGTCGCATCTCAGGCTCGACCCCGGGCTCTGGGTCTGGGCTACGTCCCTCATTCACCACATAACCGAGCAAAAACGAGAACCCCTCTCCCGCACGAGAGGGGTTCCTGCCAAGG
This sequence comes from uncultured Chloroflexia bacterium, assembly GCA_963720715.1. Taxonomy (GTDB): domain Bacteria; phylum Chloroflexota; class Limnocylindria; order Limnocylindrales; family CSP1-4; genus SPCO01. Next base: position 219,764 of record CAVRGM010000007.1, on the reverse strand, counting down.
CGTATGCGACCGGGCGCATGTCAAGCAAGTGCTCTAACCAGCTGAGCTAGCCGCCCATCGGGATCGGCTGACGATACCAGACACCCCCGAGGCCGTCACGCGACAAGTGCGGGTGAGGGACAGCGTGAGCTAGCTGAGCTCAGGTCCGACGACCTCTTTCTCGAGCGTGCAACACTATCGTTTGCGACGCGTCACCTGAGCGCATATGTTTGCGCGCTCCCGGCCGCCGCCAGAGGTATCCAGGATGACAGTCCCGCTCGTACGACGGTTCACCTTGGCCCTGGCTGGCGCGTCATTGATGCTGGCAACCGCGTCCCCCTATTCGACGGTGGCCGGGACGGCCCAGCCGGCCATGCCCTCGGATTTCAACGGCGACGGCTTCGCGGATCTCGCGATCGGGGTCCCGAACGAGTCCGTCGAATCGCAATGGTGCGGAGCGGGTGCAGTCCATGTCCTCTATGGCTCAAGGCTCGGCCCGACGGCTTCCGGCGACCAGTACTGGCACCAGGACAGCCCTGGCGTCAAGGGCCGCGCGAAGGGGGGCAACCGGAGTTGCGACGAAGAAGGCGACGAATTCGGGTCGTCGTTGGCGTCAGGAGATTTCAACCGAGATGGGCACGCGGACCTGGCGATCGGGGCCCCTTTTGATCGCGTCGGTAAGACGTCGATGGCGGGTGCCGTCAATGTCTTGTACGGCTCGAAGCGTGGCCTGTCGGCCACGGACGGTCAACGCCTTTCTCAGGCCAGCGTGCCTGGCAAGCCCGAGTCGTACGATCGCTTCGGGGCGAACCTCGCGAGCGGGGACTTCAACGCCGATGGGTACTGGGATCTCGCGATCGCCGTCCCCGGAGAGGACCTCGGGGGCGTGTTCGACGCGGGTATCGTTCAGGTCGTCTATGGCGGCCCAAATGGCCTCGTGGTCACGGCATCGACGGTCCTGACTCGATCGATGTCGGGATCGCCAGACTTCGCCTCCCAGGCGTTCGGTTTGTCCGTTGTCGCCGGCGATATCGATGGCGACGGCCGTGCAGACCTGGCTGTCGGCGCACCGGACGTCAGTTGTACCTCGTCGCTATGCGTGACGAGCGGCGGCGATGTCACCGTCTTCTACGGCACACCGACCGGCTTGGGCGACCGCGTCGAGCGGTGGAGTCAGGACAGCCCAGGGATCGAGGATGAAGCCGAGTCGGATGACCAATTCGGGTCGGCGGTTGCGATCGGCGACTTCAACGCTGACGGGTTCGGCGACCTCGCCGTCGGCGCCATTTACGAGTGGGTCGGTCCGTGCATCGGTCTGTATGCACCCGGCTGCAATCCCGGCCACGGCGCCGTTTCGGTGATCTATGGGTCAGCCGATGGCCTTACCGCTGACGGGAATCAGTTCTGGCATGCGGATGTTCCAGGAGTCCCGGGCGCCCTCGGGGTAGTTGACCTGTTCGGCCGCTCCCTCGCGGCCGGCGACTTCGACGGAGACGGGGCCGACGATCTGGCCATCGGTGTGCCATTCGACGGCGACCTGCGAGGTGCTGTGATCGTCTTGCGCGGGTCGGCGGATGCCGGCCTGACGGCCGATGGGGCACAGCGATGGACGCAAGCCAGTCCAGGGGTTCCGGGCAAGCGCGCACAAGATGACGAGTTCGGCTCAAGCCTGGCGAGCGCCGATTACGGCCGATCCGGCAGAGACGACCTGGCGATTGGCGTTCCGGGCGAGGAAGTCGGCCACGTTTGGCGGGCAGGAATGGTGAACGTCCTGTTCGGTCGTGCCACCGGTCTCAGTGGACGACACGCCCAGGGTTGGTCACAGGAATCGCCGGGTATCAAGGGTCATGCCGAGAGGTACGACGGGTTCGGTTGGAGCCTCGCCCCATGACTCGCCCCATAAAACGATGCACGTCCCATCCATCCACGGCACCGGGCAGCTTCAGGCGGTCGCGTGGGGCATCATCAGGGGCATGGGAGCGGACAACGGGTATGAACTTGTCGACCTTGGCGGCGGCGCTCGGCTCGAGCGGTTCGGCGGGCATCTGATCGACCGGCCTTCGCCCGGCATCCTTGAAGCTCGGCGCAGACCCGACCTCTGGCCGAGCGCCGATCTTCGGTTCGACCGCGAGCGGGGCTGGAGCGGATCGTCACATCCGGCCGCACCATGGTCGGTGCGTTTCGCCGACCTGACACTCGAACTGCGCTCGACCGACGCGGGGCAGGTCGGTCTGTTCCCGGAACACGCCGGGCTGCTCGGCTGGCTCCGCGAGCAGGCCGCGGCGATCGGGACGCACCCGGCGGTCCTCAACCTGTTCGCCTACACGGGCCTCGTGACCCTGGCTCTCGCCGCGGGAGGGGCGTCCGTCACGCATGTCGACGCGTCACGACCGACGATCGCGTGGGCTCGCCGAAACGCCGAACTGTCCGGTCTGGCCGATCGGCCCGTCCGCTGGATCAGGGACGACGCCCGCGTATTCGCGGCACGCGAACAGCGGCGAGGGCGACGATACGATGCGATCATCCTCGACCCACCGAGCTATGGTCACGGACCCGGGTCCGATGCCTGGCGGATCGAGACGGATCTGCCGAGTCTCCTGAACACGTGCGCCGCGCTGCTGACCGCCGGCGGCTTCGTGCTGTTGTCGGCGCACACCCAGTCCTTCGATGGCACTCGGCTGGCTGATATGGTCGCCGCCGGCTTCAAGCGACCGCGAATCGAGGTTCAGACTGGCGAACTCGCGATCGCGACCGCCGATGGACGTCGACTGGAACTCGGTGCCTTCGCCCGGTCGCCGGCGGGGGCATCATGACGACCATGCCGTCCCCCACCCCACTCCGGCTGACCAGCTCAGGCAATCCCCGGATCCGGGCGGCGATCGCGCTCCGAGACCGGCGCCATCGAGACGAGACGGGTCTGACCATCATCGACGGGGCGCGCGAGCTCCGACGCGCGCTCGACGCGGGGGTCGACATCGTGGAGGCGTTCATCTGCGAGGAGCAATTGGCCGGCCCGGATGCGCGCGCCGCATTCGATCACCTGATGACGACAGCGACCGTCACGCACATGACCACCGGATCGGTCATGTCCAAGCTCGCGTTCGGCCAGCGTTCAGAGGGTCTGGTGGCGGTCGCCAGGATCCCGGCCAGCGGACTTGCCGACCTCCCGACCGGTGACGACCGCCTTGTCCTGGTCGTCGAAGGAGTCGAGAAACCCGGGAACCTGGGCGCCGCGCTCCGCTCGGCTGACGGCGCGGGTGTCGATGCGCTGGTGGCCGCATCGCCGGTGGCCGATCTGTTCAACCCGAACACCATCCGTGCCAGTGCCGGCACCCTGTTCAGTGTGCCCATCGCGGCCGCGCCATCTCTTGATGTGCTCGCCTGGTTGCGTCGATCGGAGATCCGGATCGTGGCGGCCCAGGTCGGTGCCGCGGTGTCCTATGTCGATGCCGACCTGACCGGCCGCCTGGCCATCGTGGTCGGGGCGGAAGCTCCCGGGTTGACCGACCTCTGGGACGCGGACGACATCGAGGCGGTGTCGCTGCCGATGCTCGGGGTCGCGGACAGCTTGAATGTGTCGGTGACTGCCGCCATCCTCCTGTACGAGGCTCGACGACAGCGCGACCTCGTCGCCGGCCCAGCCAGGAGCTGACCATGGATCGCTACGACTTCGTGATCATCGGGGCCGGACCGGCCGGTGAGGCCGCCGCATTCAAGGCCCGATCGCTGAACGCGACCGTCGCCATCATCGACAAGCGCTGGTTCGGTGGCAGCTGCCCACACATCGGGTGCCTGCCATCGAAGTCCCTGCTGGACGGTGCTCACCGCCATGAGGCCAACCCGGCGGCATACAGCTGGCAGGACGCTTCGAAGGCTCGCGACTACATGGTCAATCGCGCGCCGGACGCGGCGGAACCCGACGACAGCGGCCATGCCCAGCGCCTGTCCGACGCTGGCGCTGACGTCTATCGCGGGTCGGCCAGCATCAGCGACCGGGGCAAGGTGACGGTCCGTCACGATGGGGTCAGCCACGAGTTGGACGCTGCGAACGTCGTCGTGGCGGTCGGTTCGACCTCGAAACGGGCACCGATCGACGGTCTTGACGAGATCGATGTCTGGACCAACGAACACGCGACGCTGGCCCGGGAGTTGCCGCGCAGCCTTGTCGTGCTCGGCGGTGGCCCGACCGGCTGTGAGCTGGCGCAGGTCTACGCTCGCTTCGGCGTCCAGACCACGATCGTCCAGTCGGGGCCGCGCTTGTCGCCGACCGATCATCCCCGCAACTCGGAGATGCTGCGGACGACCCTCGAGCGCGATGGCGTCGATGTCCGAACCGGTGTCCGAGCGATCCGGGCCAGGGCCGAATGCGGGCTCGGACGGGGCACACGTCATCGATCTCGACGACGGTTCGACCGCGGAGGGTCACGCGATCCTGCTTGCGGTGGGACGGTCGTTCCCGCTCGACGACCTCGGTCTCGAGTGCTACGGGATCGACACGTCGGGCCGGACGCCGTTCCCGCGTGATGGTCGATTGCGCATCGCCGAGGGCCTGTGGGTCATCGGGGACCCGGCCGGCCCGGAGCTACACACCCACCAGGCCGACTACCAGGGTCAGCTGGCGGTCCGGATGGCGCTCGGCGAGTCGGTCATACCCGACTACCGGGCACTGCCGAGGGCGACCTACACCGATCCAGAGGCCTCGTCGGTGGGGCTGACGCTCGATCAGGCGAGAGAGGCCGGGCTCGATGCCTTCGAACAGGTGGCCGACTACGCGACGAGCACGAAGGGCTACGCGATCCAGGCGACGATGGGTCACGTGACGATCGTGGTCGACCGGGACAGCCGCGAACTCGTGGGCGCGGCGATGGCCTGCCCCGATGCCTCGGCCGCGATCCACGAATGCGTCCTGGCCATCAAGGCCCATGTCACGGTCGATGTCCTGGCCGAGACGATCCACGCGTTCCCTTCCACATCACGGATCTTCGGCGGACTCTTCGCGGAGGCCCTCGCCGAACTCGGCGGACCCGATCGCTAGGTTTCGAAGACGACCCTGCCGTCCATGACGACCAGCGCCGGACGAACGGTGGCCAGCGCACCGGCGGGTTCGCCGGGCGCATCGACGGCGGCCGCCGGGATGACGACGACATCGGCCCGCTGACCGACCGTCAGACGGCCACGATCCAGCTCGTTGGCTGAGCGCGCCGGAGCGACGCAGGCCGCCCGCAGGGCCTGCTCGATGGTCACGGCCTCCGTCGGGCCGAACGACGGCGTGCCGGGTGCCCAGCCAGGGTCCCGGCGCTGGACCGCGAGCGCGATACCCGGCCAGGGGTCGAACGTCTCGACCGGCGCATCCGTGCCGAAAGCCACGACCGCGCCCGTCTCCATCAACGATCGCCAGGCGTAGCCCGACCGTTCGGCGCGCTCACCCCACAGTCGGCGGGCTTTATCCGCGTCGCTGCCGAGATGTGACGGCTGGACGCTTGCTGCGACCCCACTGCGTGCGAACCGACCGCGATCAGCCGGGTCGAGCAACTGGACGTGTTCGACCCTCGGCATGAACGGCACGTGCCCCGCCGTCGGTGCCAGGATGTCCAGCGCGACCCTGACGGCCGCGTCGCCGATTGCGTGGATCTGCGTCGCGATGGCCCCGGCGGCGGCCCGGCGGGTCATGGCCTCGAGCCGGACGGGGTCGGTCGTCCAGACGCCCCGACGCCGGGCCGGGTCGAGCGGGCGATCGGGTTCCGGTTCGAAGTCGTCCAGGAGCGATGCGGTTCGCGAACCGAGCGACCCGTCCGCGAAGCATTTCAGCCAGCCCACCCGCGCCCGACCCGCCGGATCCGCGCCGAGCACGTCGCCGCTCCGCAGCCCGCCCGCGAGCGCTGACTCGAGCGAATCCTCGCGGATCGAGGCATGCACCCGGACTGGCAGTCGTCCGCGCTCCGCCAGGCGGGCGTAGACCGGATACGCGAACGCCAGATCCGGGTCCGGGACGACCCCGCCTGGATCATGGATGGCGACCACACCGAGCGCCAACAGGTCGTTCGAGACGTCGATGATGGCCCGTTCAAGGTCGTCCGCCGCCATCCGGGGCGCGTGGTCGTCGACCAGACCCGCGGCCTCCTCGAACAACAGGCCGTCGGGGTCACCATCGGGCTTGCGGCTGATGATCCCACCGGCCGGGTCGGGTGTGTCCCGGTCGACGCCAGCGTCACGAAGTGCTGCCTCGGTCGCGAGCAGGGCATGGTGGTCGTGGGCCCAGAACAGCCCTCGTCGACCCGGTGCGACCGTCTCGATATCGGCGGCGGTCGGCCAATGGCCCCAACGGTCGGCGTCCCAGCCGTGACCGATCAACCAGGCTTCCGGGTCCGGCGAGGCGCGATGCGCGGTCCCGATCCGAACGAGACCCGCTTCGAGCGTGTCTGCGTCGCTCAGGTCGATCTGGCTTCGCGCCTCGGCCACGGCCGAAAGGTGGAGATGCGCATCGGTGATCCCCGGGATGGCGACCTGGTCCGGCTCAAGGGCGATCCGCTCCGTGAATGGATCCGCGCGGGTCTCGAGGTCGACTTCCGAACCGGCGAACGCGACTCGTCCGTCGCGGATCCCGATGGCCTCCACCCAGCCGAAACCGTGCTCGCCGGCAAGCGTCGCGATCCGGCCGGTGATGAGCCTATCGAGCGGCATCTGACGCTGCCGGCGATGGCTCGGCCAGGAGGGCCTGGAGACCCGCGCGATCGAGACCCGCTCCAAGACCCAGTGCGACCGCGATCCGGACTTTGACGGCGCACAGGTCGCCGGCCGGGATGGCGCCCGCGGCGACCCAGGTCACGCCACCACCCGGGAACGCGTAGAGGGGTGACGCCTGGCCGGCCGGACATCGACTTGCCAGGACGACCGGGATCCCCTGACCCATCGCCCGCACTGCAGCCTCCAAGACGGCCGGGCTGGTATTACCAGAGCCCGTCGCCGCGATGACGATGGCATCGGCGCCCGCTGCGACCGCCGCATCGACCATCGACCCGTCCATCCCGACGGTCACCGTGACGAGGTGGACGCGCTCGGCTGCGTTCGCAGTCACGATCGACCGACGAGGGCCGCGCTCGCGCGACCGGACGACCTCGCCGCCCCGCACGCGACCCAGGGTCCGGCCACCGGGGCTCTGGAACGTGTCCAGCGCCGATGTGTGCATCTTGACCACGTCATCGGCCGCTTCGATCGTGCCCGCCAGACAGACGACGACCCCGGCATCGCGCATCGACGCCGCGACCGCGACACGGACCGAATCGCGAAGGTTGGCCGGACCGTCGAACCCGGTCTCGTCCGATGCCCGCATCGCGCCGGTCACGACCACCGGCTTCGGCCCGGGAACGACGAGATCCCAGAGGAAACTCGTCTCCTCGATGGTGTCGGTCCCCTGGACGACGACCGCGCCATCGATGTCATCGTCGTCCAGGATGGTCCGGAGTTCGGCGCCGATCTCGAGCAGGCGAGTCAGCGTGAAGTGGCTGGCCGGAGTCCGCCCGCGATCGATGGCGACGACGTCGGCGATCTGTTCGAGACCCGGGACCCGGGCGACGATGGCCGACCCGTCGAGGACCGGGACATTCCCGCCGGCCACCGGATCGTTGGCCATGCTGATCGTCCCGCCCGTGAATACGATCGCGACGCGTGGCATGTCGTCGCCTATGGACGATCTGCGGGGTCGGCCGGCCCGATCGGGTCCGCGCCGACTGGCTCGACCCTGACCGCCTGCTCATCGTGCTCCGACCAGCTGGGTCGGTCCGCGCCCAACGCCGCGGCCAGTGGATCGACGGTGCCGGCGCCGCTCGCGGGCATCGCATCCGTGGCGCGCAGCGGTCCCCGGGTCAGCAGTGAGGCGAGGCCGACGAACATGACCATCATGGCCATGACGAAGATCACCGCGGTCGTACCGACAAGGTCCGAGATCGGTCCCACGATGATGATGGGCAGGAAGCTGGCAACCGAGACAAGCATCCCGAGCACACCGAACACGCGACCCCGTACGTCCTCGGGCAAGTCTTCCTGGAGTTGGGTCTGCGACGGGATGGCAACGAGCCCATAGGCGATCCCTGCGAAGAACGCGATGACGACCACCACGGCGAGCAATGAGGTCACGGCCGACAGATCGATCCCGCCCGGCGCATCCGCTCGCTGGAGCAGCCGACTGATCGGCCCGGCAGCGGCCAGGGCCGCGAGCAGGATACCCAGCACGACGAGTCCGACCTCGATCACTCGCCGGCGGTGGAAGTACCGGCCGTACGAGTTCAGGAGGAGGATCCCGGTCACGATCCCGAAGCCGAGTGGCAGGACGACGACGGCGAAGTCCTTGGCCTCGAGGCCCAGGGTCTCCTGCGCGAAGTCAGGACCGAGCACGCCGAGCACGCCGACAAGCGATGCCGCGATCGCCAGGTACAGCAGCGACCAGCTGATCGATCGATTCGCCCGGATGTACGCCAGGCCCTCTCGGAGCTGGCCGAACGTGGTCCCGACCGCGTGTTCGGCCTCCCCGACGCCCAGGCCGGAGTGTGGATCCTCCGGGGTCGATGGCGGCGGCGGAGATGCCGGCAGGGTGATGCAGAAGAGCGCCGCGAGGAAATACAGGCCGGCGACCACCAGGATGACGGCTTCCGGGCTGGCGACATTGACGACCAACGGACCGAGCAGGGCGAAACCGAGCGCGAACGCGCCATTGAGCGTCAGGGTGAAGATGCCATTGGCAGCCAGCAGCTGTTTGCGCGGGACCAGGACCGGGATCATCGCCAGCTCGGCCGGGGCAAAGAAGACGGTGACCGTCGAAACGGCGATGTTGAGCAACAGGATCAACGCGAAGTTCGTGCCGACCAGGAACAGCGCGACGAATGCGGCGCCGCGCAGCAGGTTCGTGGCGATGAGGATGAGGCGCCGATCGATCCGGTCGACGTAGACACCGGCGACCGCCGAGAACAGGACAGCCGGGACCAGGAAGGTGAGGATCAGGAGGCTGACGGCGGTATTCGAATTGGTCGAGCCGACCACGATGACGGTCAGCCCATACAGGACCATGTTGCCGCCGATCTGGGTCGATGCCTGCGACAACCACAGTCGCAGGAAGCCGCTGTTGCGGAAGACCGCCAGCGGACCCGTCTCGCTCGGATCGGTCTCGCTCGGATCCGGCGCGATCGCGGCGGCCGTCACCCGCTCTGGCCGAGATCGGCCGGGGCCGGCGCCGTCGCCGCCGTCAGGACCGGATCGCCGCGGCGAACGAATTCGACGATGCGGCGCTCGACCGTGCGTCGTTCGACGAGCACGTGGCGGCCGCAGGTCTCACATCGGAGGCCGATATCGGCGCCGATCCGGTCGACCAGCCAGGTCGACCCACCGCACGGATGTGTCCGCCGAAGTCGGACGACATCGCCGAGGAACAGCGTCAGGACGGGCTGGTCAGGCATCGGCGGCCCAGCCTATCAAAGCCGCGGACTTCCGTGGGCCGGGGTGAGCGTCCGTTCCGTGGCCGGCAGCTCGACCCGGTCCGTGGGAGTCACGGTCAGGGTGACGTCGGGCAGGGTCGCGGCCAACTGGGCGATGACCCCACCGGACCGGGTCAGCGAGCCGACCAGCTTGTCCGGGGCGCCGATCGCATCGAGGTCGAAGGCGACCCCGAGGAGCTGCCCGTCGACCCGGGTCGCGCCGGCCGGACCGACGACCACCACCCCGGTCACGACCCGAACCCCGCCGACGCTGATCGCTTCGGCCCCGGCGTTGCGCAATTCGTTGATCAGCTCCTCGACCCCCTGGCCGTCGATCGGTCCCCGGATCGAGATCATCAGCCCGGGTCCGGCGACCGGCTCGAGACCCGCGTAGGCGCGAACCCGGTCGAGATCGTCACGGATCTCATCGATCGATGCGCCCCCGCTGGACCGATGCTGGACGACGTCCTGGAGTTGCCGCTCGAGGGTGGACGCCTCCGTCCGCAATTCGTCGTTCCGGGCGTTCACGTTGGCCACCAGGACGGTCAGGTCCTGGGATGACAGGAGGGCCAGGCCCGTTGGGCCCGCCTGTGAGCGAAGCTGGACGACGACCAGGAGCCCGAGCAACGCGGTGACCATGGCGATGGTCAGCTGACTGCGCATCCGGTGCATCGTCAGTGGTCCCCGTCGAGCGGTTCGCTCGGGGTCGGCGACGGTGAAGCGATCGGTCGGGAATAGCGCAGGGTGACCGTCCCGACGAAGGCCGGGACATCGACCGAGCCGGGCTCGGCCAGCGATACCCGGATGCCGTAGCCATCTGCCCGGGCGCGCACGAAGTCGACGAAGGTCGGGTCGCTGCTCAAGTGGCCATAGAGGTCGTCAGGCCCGAGCGCCGTGATCTGGTATGGCGGGGCCAGGTACGCCGAATTGACCAACAGCGAGGGGCCGACATCGATGATCGCGGTGGTCGGCGTGATCCGTTCACCATTGACCGCGATCGCCTCGGCGCCCGACGCCCAGAGCGCCTCCACCACCGCCCGGATGTCGCGAGAGCCGACGAGGTAGTCGGCTTCGCTCCCGTCGGGCGGGACCGGATCCTTCGAATCCTCCAGCTGGATCACGATCCCCGGACCGGTCAAGGCGATGAGACCGGCCGCGATCCGTGCTGACAGGAGCTCATCATCGAGCTGCTTGACCAGGTCCTGGGACCCGATGTCCTCCGTCTCGGTCGCCTGGATCTGGGCGCGCAGGTCCAGGATCCGGTCCTTGAGTGCTTCCTGCTGGGTCTGCAATTCGTTGACCGTCTCGACGAGCGGCGTCCGTTCCTGGGTGGAGTAGCTGACCCGGGGACCTTCAGACGCGAGCTGGGCCGCAGTGAGGAATCCGAGGGCCAGGAGGGCAAGACCCAGGGTGACCTGCCAGCTCGGGACAGCTCGGAACCTGGCCCCGAGGTTCATCCTGGGTCCACCGGGCGCGCCTGCCGCCGACGGATGATGACCGTCCCGCCCACCACGGCCAGGACGAGGACGAGCGCAAGCCACACCCAGACCGGTATCCCGCCGACCTGATCCTCGCCGGGCGCCGTCGCACCGTTCGCGTCAGGAACAGCGTCCGGCGCGTCGGCGCTTGCCGCTGGAGCTGCAGGGGGCGTTCCGCTCGGGTCACCCGCCCACGCTGCGGGGATCGGCCCGGGTGGCGCAGGGCGCGGGCCGAACCTGGTCGGGTCGGTGGCCCCGACATCGTCGAACCAGGCCGTCCCGAATGCCGTCATATCCACGCCGAGCGCGGCCTTGAACGCCTCGTCGTCCGTTCGCCCGTCCGCATACGAACGGATGAGCGACACGAGTGCGTCCGGCCCATAGGTACGGATCATGAAATCGACCGCACCCACGCTCTCGGCATAGGCCAGGAAGAAGTCCTGCCCATCCGGGAACTGACCGGTCAGGCCATCGAGCGGGATGAGCGTGCCGGACCTGGCGGCATCCTTGACCTGGGCGCGATCGGGCTGACCATCGCCCTCGCTCTGGTAGACCGCCAGGCCCTCGTTCAACCAACGTGGCGGCCGGTGGTAGGGGTTCCGGGACGCCGTGTCGAACACGAGATGGACGAACTCATGTGGGATCCGGACGGCAACCAGCGGATCGTCGATCTGGCCGGGCGGGATGAGGCCGAGCAGTGTCCGGATGTTTGCGTATGCGGTGCCGGCCACGTTCTCGTGCGCACCGGGACCCAGCGCCCCGTAGAAATCGCCGACGTCCGCGTAGACGAAGAAGTCGACGGGTTCCGTTTCGGTCACACCGAGGAGTTCAGAGGTGGCTCGAACCTCGTCCTCACCCAGTTTCAGGGCCTTGGCGGCAAAGGCGTCATCGCCCTTGTACCAGTGGACCCGGACCAGCTCGCCCGAGACGGTCCGCCAGTCGAACCGATCGTCGGCGTAGACGATCGACGTCTCCGGCCCGAGGGTGGCCACACCATCCGAGCCGACCAGCCGCCATCGGGCCACGATGCGAGTGTTCGGGATGAGGTGGGATGGGCCTGACGTGTCGAGGGTGTAGGACAGCGTCTTCTGCCCTGGCGTCAGCCGACCGTCGACCTCCACGACCTCCGGTCCGATGGCATCGGCCACGGTCAACAGGAGTTCCACGCGCCTGACATCCGCGGCGACGTCGACCGGCTGATCGAACTGGATGCCCTGCCCGTATGACGACGTCGCGGATGGCTGCCCGAACGTAGCCCTCGAGGCCCCCATGACCGGCGCGGCCGAACTCATCAAGACCAGGAGGGCCGTCAGGACGAACGCCGCGCGCCTCACTGGTCCGCCCACGCCAATCCGGCCATCCGGATGATGCCAAGACCGTTCTGGCCGGCACCGAGCAGGCCGTCACGCGACAGTGCCCAGCCTGGCCCATACACCACCGGGATGAGTGGCACCTCGTCGCGGACGATGGATTCCGCCCGATCGAACGCGTCCGAGGCGACCGCCGGGTCCGCAGCGGACACGGCTTCGGTGATCGCCGCATCGAAGGGCTCGGACGCCCAGTGGCCGTAGTTGTTCGTCGCATTGCTCCCAAGCAGCACGCCCAGGAAGTCGTTCCGGCCCGGGTAGTCGGCCACCCAGGCGAGCGACCACATCTGGGGGGCGTTGGTGGCGAGCCGGTCGAAGTAGCCCGCACCCATCGTCTCCGCGTCGAGGGTCACGCCCAGTTCGCGCTTGACCTCGGCCACGATCGCGGCATCGAAGCCGCTGCCGCCGGTCATCAGGACGGTTTCCGGGAACCCGGCGCCGCCGGGATAGCCCGCGTCCGCGAGGAGTCGTCTTGCGTCATCCGGGTCGTACGCCGGCAGGAAATCCTGATCACTTCGGCCGGGGATGCCGGGCGGGACCATGGAGTTGGCGACCTCGCCTGGATCGTCCGAACCAAGGGCCGCCATCCGTCGCCAATCGACAGCCTCGCCGAACGCCCTGCGAACACGGACGTCATCGAAGGGCGGCTGGGTGGTCTCGAAGCCGTAGTACTGGACGGACAACGATCCGACCGCACGCAACTGCGGCCCAAGCCGCTCGTCATAGGCCAACCACGTGGCATCGATGGATGACACCGGCGCGTAGTCGAGGTCCCCGTTCGAGAATGCGCTGACCGCACTCCCGCCACCGAGACTGCCGACGAGGTCGATCGTGTCGATGGCCGGCGGTCCAGCCCAGTAGTGTGGGTTGGCGGTCAGTTGCAGCCCATCGTCGGTCGTGCCGCTCAGCACGTACCCGCCACTGGATACGAAATCCGGGCCTGGTGTGAGCGCCGCGGGATCGGTGTCGATCGAGGGTGGCACGACCGAGAACGTCGGGCCGGCCACGATGTTCACGAAATCCGTCGCCGGTCGATTCAGGTCGACGACGAGGGTTCCGGCGGCGTCATCCGCGTGTAGTCCGACCGACGTCGGGTCCGGAGCCTCGCCACGGGCGTACGCCTCAGCCCCGGCGATGTCGAAGGCGAGCGACGCGAGGGGCGATGGATGAGCCGGATCGATGATCCGCAACCAGCTATCGCGTACGTCGCTCGCCTTGAGCGGGCTGCCATCGGAGAAGGCCAGGTCGGGTCGAAGGTGGAACGTCACTCGTCGGCCGGCGTCGGCGAACTCCCACGATCCGGCCAACGCCGGTCGGACCTGCAGATCGGCATCGAAGGCCGTCAGCGATTCGAACAGCTGGGCGGTGATCGCCGCGCTGCCCGCGTCGCCCTGGATCGCGGGGTCCAGGCTGGTCGGCTCGCCGGTCAGGATCCGGACCGGTCTGCCGGCGGCGGCCGCCGGTCCACCGCACGAGGCGAGCAGGGTCGCGAGAACGGCGAGGACGATCAGGCGGCGCATCGCGCGGAGTATAGGTCGGGTCACGTGGATGCCCCCCGGGAACGCCCGATCATCGATCACCGGGCGCATGACGAGGCCTCGCAGTCCACACCGCCGGGGGAACGATGGAACGGGCCGCGAGGCCTCTGGATGGACAACGAAGGCCGGTCAGAATCGTTAGGGTCGCCGCCGGCCGTAGGATTGACGACCATGACATTGCGACTCCGCGACACACTCCGGCGAGCCGTCACGCCGGTCGATCCGCTCGCCCCCGGCAGGGTCGGGATGTACACCTGCGGCCCGACCGTCTACCGCTACGCGCACGTCGGCAACCTGCGCAGCAACATCCTGGCCGACCTCATCCGTCGAGCGCTCCTGTACCACGGACTGGAAGTCCACCACGTCAAGAACATCACCGACGTCGGGCACCTGCGTGATGAGGGATTCGATCGGGGCCAGGATCCGATGCTTCTCGCCGCCGGTCTGGAGCACAAGTCACCGGCCGAGATCGCGGCCGCCTACGAGGCCGCGTTCCACGCCGATGAAGCCGTGGTCAACATCCTGCCCGCCCACGTCTTCCCGCGAGCGACCGAGCACATCCCGGACATGGTCGAACTGGCCGAACGTCTCGAAGACGCGGGCTATGCCTACCGGACGACCGACGGCAACGTCTACTACGACGTCGGGCGGTTCGACGGATACGGCCGCCTGTCCGGCAACAGCCTGACCGACCTGCGGGCCGGGCACCGGGGCGACATCGAACCCGACAAACGCGATCCGGCCGACTTCGCGCTGTGGAAGGCCGCCGGCCCCGGTCGCATCCTCAAGTGGCCGACTGCGCGGTGGGGCGACGGGTTCCCGGGCTGGCACCTGGAGTGCTCGGCGATGGCGATGCGCTATCTCGGGCCACAGTTCGACATCCATACCGGAGGCATCGACAACATCTTTCCCCATCACGAGGACGAGATCGCCCAATCGGCGGCGATCACCGGCGAGGTTCCCGCCCGACACTGGGTCCATGGTGAATTCCTGCTGATGGACGGTCGCAAGATGGCCAAATCAGCCGGCAACTTCCAGCGGATCACCGAACTGATCGATCGCGGTATCGACCCGCTTGCCTTCCGCTACCTGACCCTGACCTCCCGCTACGCCCGCAAACTCGAGTATTCGGACCGATCGCTTGGGGCAGCCGCAGCCGCGCTCGCCTCGCTCCGGGCGGGACTTCGCGGCCTCGGTCCCCCACCCTCCGCTGGACCCTGGCTCGCCCCTGCGGTGCTCCGGGCCGGAACAGCTGACGACCGGCCGGTAGGCATTGCGACGGGTGTGTCGGGTCATGGCTCCGATCACGATCAGCCATATCCACGATCCGACCGGGCGTTGCGTCCGGGGACGGAGCTGTCGAGCGCCGGCCGGGAGCTCCACGATCGGTTCGTCGCCGCCATCGACGACGACCTCGACATGCCAGCAGCACTCGCCCTTCTCCGTGAAGTCCTGCGGGCGCCGATCTCCAGCGACGAACGTCGCTGGCTGATCCTTGATGCCGACGCGGTGCTTGGCCTGGATCTGGACCGGGTCTGGGCTGATCCGCGTCTCGCGCCAGCGACGGGTTCCACCCCTCCCGACGATGTCGCCGCGATCTTCGAAGCGCGCACGGTGGCCCGTTCGAGACGCGATTTCGCCGTCGCCGATGCCCACCGCGCCCGACTGGTGGCACTCGGCTGGGACGTGGTCGACGGGCCGGACGGCAGCCGGCTGGTTCGCTCAGCCGCCGACCAGTAGGTCCCTTCGAGCACCGAAGCGATCGATGATCCGGTAGAAGTTGCGCTTGCTCTGACGGTCTCGCTCGTCGTCCGACAGGCTCACGAAGCCACGATGCTCGTGGCGGGAGATGGCCAACTGGTCGACCATGACCGCCCGACGTGGCGGCAGCCCGGCGCCCTCATCGCGCAGGACGAGGCTCCACCAGATGTCCAGGTTCCGATAGAAGCGGAACCGCTCGTCGAGCGGTCCCCGCTCGACGTAGTCCGCTCGCCTGAACGCCATGAGATAGCCCTCGATGGCATCGACGTCACCGGCCGACCCGTCGCTGAACGTCCGGAGGTCGTCGGACACGATGCCCCATGGCCCGGCGACACCGACCGACGGGTCAGCCAGGACAGCGACCAACGGTGATACGACGTCGCGCTCGGGTTCCACGCTCGCATCCATGACGATGACGATCGGCCCGGTAGCGCGACGGATGCCGATGTTGAGCGCCGCCCCGTGGCCGAGCCGATCACTCGTCCAGACGATTTCGGTCGGGATGATCGCCGATCGCGGCTCCACCGGGTCGAGACGGTCCAACGCCTGTGCCTGGGAATCCGATGGCCCATCGGCGACGATGACCAGCGAAGTGCCGGCCGGCGCGTGGACACCCAGCGCTGCACGAGCCCTCGCGACATCGTCCGGCCAATCGGTGGCGACGATGACCACGCTCGCCAGCCCGACGGGTGCTTCATCAAGACGAGACGGCACGCTCGCACTGGAGCCGTAGCGGGTCAGCGGCCCATCCTCGACGTCCGGCGGTGCCGCCGGGGTCAGCGCGAAGTCGGTCCCGCGATCGGCCACCTTCCAACCGGCGGCCTCGATCTCTCCACGAAGGCGGTCTGCCTCCGCCCAGTCGCGCGCCTCACGAGCCAGAGCCCGGGCATGCGCGGCATCAAGCACTTCGTCCGGGATCCGGCGACGGGTCACCCTGGCAGGATAGCCCGGCACCGTCAGTGAGCATACGGGCGACGTGAACCGACCCCGGGGCACCGCCCGGGGTCGGTCGTCACATCCGCGTCGGGTTCAGGAACCCTGGACGGGTGGCCTAGGGGCCGGCGGCGGAGGCGGAGTCGGGCGGGTCGGTGCCGGCGCGTCCTGGGCGTCGGAGATCCGGCTGGCCATCTCGATCGAGCGCTGATACCAGGCGCGCGAGATGTCCTCAGCGACCGAGCGGCCACCGAGTCCGAACGCCAGCCCGAAGGCGAGGGCGAGACCGAAGACCACGCCGATGAACAGGATGTTGACCAGATCCGATGCGATCCCGACCTGGTACAGGGCGATGATGATCGCGAACGCGATCACGGCCGTCTCTGCGATCCGGCCGAGGAGCGCGGTGTTCGACACGCCGAGGCCATCGCCCGAGGCTTCGATCGCCGTCCGGATGATCCGCCCGATGACCGGTGCGGCCAGGAGGATGATCACGGCCACGATCAGGTTCGGCAGCCAGGCCAGGAACTGGTTGATCAGGAGGCTGACCTGTGTCCAGCCCAGGAAGTTCGCGGCGGAAAGGAAGAAGACCAGATACACGAGCCATTTGGCGAGCACGCCGATGTAGACCGACGGGGTGCTTGCGCCGGGGGTGTCGCCGTAAATCGTCCCGGCGTATCGCGAGAACAGGGCGTCCGCCTTGGCACGCACCAGCAGGCCGGTCACGATGCCACCCACGATCCGCCCGACGATGAGACCGACGAGCAGGATCAACAGCGCCCCGACCACGGTCGGGATCGCGTTGACGATGTCAGCGATCGCCTTGTTGAATGCCTCGCTGAGTGTGTCGACCAGATTCATTCGATCTCCCTCTGCTGCCGGAGCTGTCGCTAGGGACGACAGGTGCATGGGCGCACCGACGCTGCCACAACCCTACGCCATCGAGGCAACCCGAGCGGCAGATGGGAGACGCATCAGGCGCCGCGCAACGGGAAGACGTGCCTCGGGGACCGCCGTGTTCGTGAACATGTCGTTGGCGTGTGCCTGCGCCACCGACTGCAGGAACGATGTGTAGCCACTGATATCGACGAGCAGGAGCGGACCATCGACCGCGCTGGGTGGCGTCAGGTTGATCATGGGGTCGGCGCTCCCACCTGCTGTTGGAGGTCGATGAGCGGCTGTTGGCTGATCTGCAGGAACCCGTCGCGCGGACGATCGAGGTCCACGACCAGGGTGATGACGGCCCCCAGCACGACGATCAGGACGATCGCCGTGAGCGGGCTTCGCCGCCGGGTCAGGCCGGCGCCGAACCCGACCATGCCGAGGGTCAGGGCAGAACCGACGATCAGCAACAGCAGGACCGTCTCAGGCACCCGCGCATAGATGCCGGCGACGATCCGCGTCTCATTGATGTCGATCGTATCGTTCAGCGCCTCGATGTACAGGGCGAGGACGGTCGAGTCCGGGGTCGCGCGGGCGAGTTCCGCGGCCATCGCCCAGAGCTCGTTCTGGATCGCCACCGACCGGGCGATCCCGGCCGAGACGTCCGACGACCCGCTGGCGACGATCCGGATCGGTACGTACTCCCGGAGGAGTTCCTGGCTCTTGCTGGCGACCGGCTCGGGCAGATAGCCGGCGCGAAGATAGGTCGTGCCGATCGAGTTGGCTTCGGCGAGTACATTGCCACGGCGGACGTCGTAGCGGTCGGAGGCCATGCCCATGGTGACCGCCAGCAGGAAGGCCATGAGCGCCAGCAGGGAACCCACGATGACCCCGGTCGGACCTTCCGTCTCCTCTGGCGTCCGTGCCTGCCACCAGCGCCCGACCCGGTAGCCGATCTCGTAGAGGATCAGGGCGAGGATCGCGAACGCGACGAACACGCCAAGGATCGGCAACGAATCGAGGACTTCCTGAAATCGCATCGAACCCTCTGCTCGCCGCGGATCGTGGATAGGTGAGCACACCCGCGCGTCGCGATGCAGCATAGGATGAAACCGGCCCGCGAGGCGCGCCCGCCTGTGCGGTCGAACGCGCCGTCGGGCCGATCGCCTACCACGTCGATGAGCCGGCGGATCGACGTGGAGCGATCCTGACTGTCGATCCGATCCGTGCCGATCGGCGTCAGACCGCCGTGATCGTGCAGCTGGTTCGCTCGAGCAGGACGCCGCGCGGATAGTGATCGACGCCGTCGGAAAGCGGGAACCGCAGCCGCAACTTGTAGCTCACCGTCATCGACTGGTCAGCCACCATCGCGTCGACTGGGTAGTCCCAGGCGACACTCCACGCCAGATCCGGCCAGGGATGGGTCTTCTGCGGCATCCCCCAATACCAGTTCGGGTGCGGGATCGCGACGCCATCGATCCATGCCGACGCTCGCTGACCGAGCAGGAACTTGATCTCCTTGCGCCAGGTGGTCGCACCCCAGAAGATGTCCAACACGAACGGCGTGCCGGCGTCGACAGTGGCTTGGCCGTCCTCGAGACAGCCCAGGAGATCGACCTTGGTCGGTGTTGGGTCCGCGGCCAGCGCCTGCCCGGTACCGGCGAACAGCGACGACACCGCCAGCACGAGGGCCAGCGCCCGTGTGCGGCCTTGCCGGATCCGGATATGACCACCGCGAACTTGATCAACGTGCATCTTGAACCCTCCTCGTTGCGGGTGGACCACCAGCCAGCTCGAACCCATCCTGTTCGCGTCCGAGCCCGTCCTCAGGCACAGGCTGGCTGATGGGCCTTGCCGCAGCCTTGCCGCAGGCTTGCGCCGCCATCTCCACGTGGCGGATACTGCGATCCCTTTTCGCCCATCGCGGAGTCGCAGGTGTACTTCGCCGTTCTCGGCACCCTGGAGGTCCGGGCGGACGACGGAAGTCGGGTCGACGTCGGCGCACCGAAGCGGCGTGCCCTCCTCACGGCGCTGCTGATGAAAGCCGGACGCCCGACATCGGTCGATCAGCTGTTCGAGGCGCTGTGGGGTGACGACCCACCGCCCACTGCCCAAGGATCCCTCCACGCCCATGTCGCCCGACTCCGCAGCGAGATCGGGTCTGACCGCATCCTCACCGTCGCAGCCGGATACAGCGTCCGACTGGGTCCGGGTGAACTCGACATCGAGGTGTTCGAGCAACGCCTGGCCGAAGGCCGCGCCGCGATCGAGACCCGTCGATGGGACGTCGCCGCAGACACGCTCCGGTCCGCCCTGACACTCTGGCGTGGGGCACCCTTTTCCGACGTCGATGCGTTCCCGATCGTCCGCGGCGAGGCCGCGGTCAGGGAAGCGGCGCGGCTCGAGGAACTGCGACTCCTCGCGCTCGACGGCCGCATCGAGGCGGACCTCGAGCTCGGTCGGCATGGGCCGCTTTGCGGAGAGTTGGAGGCGCTCGTTGCCCGCCATCCGTTGCGCGAAGGATCCTGGCGCCAGATGATGCTCGCGCTCTATCGGTCAGGGCGCCAGGCCGACGCCCTGGCTGCCTATCGTCGGCTGCGCGTCATCCTGGTCGAAGACCTTGGCGTGGAACCATCGCCGGAACTCCAGGAGCTGGAGATCCGCATCCTCCGCCAGGATCCGACGCTGGCAGGTCCCCTGATCGGGTCGATCCAGCCGGCCGTGCGTCTGCCGGTCGCTCGGACCTCGCTGGTCGGGCGCCACGTAGAACTCGCACGAGCGGTCTCGTTCCTCCAGACCCGGCGGCTGCTGACTCTCACCGGACCCGGTGGCGTCGGCAAGACCCGTCTCGCGATCGTGCTCGCCCATGCGGTCCTCCAGGACTACCCAGACGGAGTCCTGTTCGTCGACCTCTCCCCGGTCCGCGACCCCGAACGGGTCCTCGAACGGATCGGCGCGATCACGGGTGGTGGCGATCGCCCGGAACAGGTGATCGGGAATCGACGGATACTGCTCGTCCTGGACAATTTCGAGCAGGTCATCGGGGCGGCCGGCGACGTCGCCGCCTTGCTCGACCACTGTCCGTCACTGAAGATCCTGGTCACGAGCCGGGCGCCGTTGCGGATCCAGGGCGAGCAACGGTTGGAGGTCCCGCCGCTCACCGACGCTGATGCGGTGGGCCTCTTCGAGCAGCGCGCTGAACAAGTGCTCGGGATGACGGTCCTCGCTCGGCCGGTGGTCGATGACATCGTCGAGCGACTTGACGGACTTCCTCTCGCGATCGAGCTGGCCGCGGCGCGACTCGGCGTGCTCGCGCCGCGGGTGCTGCGCGATCGCCTGTCTCACCGCCTGACCATCCTTGCGGTCGGCCCGCGAGATTCGCCCGATCGGCACCGGACCCTCCGCGAGACGATCGCGTGGAGCTATGAGCTGCTCGCACCGGAGGCGCAGTCTGCGTTCCGTCGATTGTCCGTGTTGGCCGGGGGCTTCGACGTCGCGGCGGCGTGTGCCGTCGCTGCCTGCGATCTCGATGTCTTCGGCGATCTCGTCGAGCAGAGCCTTGTCCACCAGGTCGGCGATCGGTACGCGATGCTCGAAACGATCCGCGAGTTCGCCGCGGAGGCCCTGGAGGCCGACCCGGATGCGACGACGGCGCGCGACCGCCACCTGGCCCACTTCACATCCATCGCCTGGGACGCCCGAACCAAGACGCCCGATGGCAGGCGGGCTCGCGGGGAGGAGTGGCTTGCGATGTGCGACGCCGAACGAGAGAACCTGCGGCTCGCGTTCGATCGGGCCATCGATCGCGACGATGCGGCTGTTGTGATCTCGCTGTTTCGAACCGTCGAGCTGTACTGGCTCCTGATCGGGTCACCGGATGAGGGCGAACGATGGGGCGACGCCGCGCTCCGCTCGAAGGCGGGTGCCGATCCCAGGACCCGAAGCCAGATCCTCGCTCTCCTCAGCGAGTTCCCCCGCTTCTGTGGCGATCCTCGCCGGTCTGCGGCGCTCAAGCTTGAAGCGATCGAGATCGACCGCGAACTCGGGGATGACGTCGGCGTATCCATCGTCCTCGACGACGTCGCGTCGGTCTACGCCTCGGTCGGCGAATTCACGAAGGCTCGAGCCTGTCTGGCCGAGTCGATGACGATCCACGACCTACGACCCGACGAGGATCGGCGGAACCTCGTTCATCCGCTGAGCGTTTTCGTGGAAGTCGCGCTCCTCGAGGGACGGGCGACCGAAGCAGCCGCCAGAATGGCCGAGCTGGACGCGATAGAGTCGGGCCAAGAGGTCCCCCCAGACTGGTCCGTCCAGTCAGATCTCCTGTGGGCTCGGGTCCGACGGTCGATGGGTGACGAGGAGGGCGCCCTGGTCCACGCCAAGACCGCCATCGCCGCTGCCGGTCGGATCGGCTTCCGGATGGCCGTGGCCGACGCCGTCGACGAGCTGGCGGCATTGTCCGCATCGCGATATCCAGATCGCGCGGCCGGGTTCCTTGGCATGGTGGACCGGCTGCGCGCCGAGGCCCGGTTGGTCGGCTGGGATCCCAAGAGCCATGCCCGAACGGCGGCGATCGTTCGTGCCGCGATCGGGGAGTCGGAGTTCGCGCGTCTGCACGCCGAAGGACATGCCCTCACGATGGCGGCCATCGTGGAGGCGAGCACAAGGCCAGGGTGAATCGACCGGAGGCGATGCGCTTGCCCGGGAGCCACATCAGGACCCCAACGCGGCCCCGCCGTGACCCGAGTAGGGTGGCGCGATGAACACGGTCTCGTCCGTCGCCGATGTCGTCATCATCGGGGCTGGGATCGCGGGTGCTGCCACGGCGTGGTCGCTATCGGAGCGCAGCCCGGGCGCTCGTATCGTGTTGATCGACCCCCGGCCGCCCATGTCGCTGACGAGCCACCGACCTGAGGCGAACTACCGCGTCTGGTGGCCGCATCCGGCGATGGTCCAGCTCACCCAGCGAAGCCTTGAACGGATCGACGACTTGCGGCGCGACGGGGCGAACATCCCGATGGACCGTCGTGGCTACCTCTTCATCAGCGACATCCCGGACACGGCGGATGGGCTGGCAGACATCGTCGCCACCCATCAGGCGACCAAGGCGGCACAAGCCGAGGTCCTCGACGGGGACTCCCTTCATCGACGCTGGCCGCATCTCGGACCCGACGTCGCAGCCGCGATCTTCATTCGGCGCGCCGGCAGCCTCGACACGGTGGCCCTCGGTCGGGCGATGCTTCAGCGAGCCGAGAACCGCGGCGTCCGCTTTGTCCGGGGCGAGGTTGATGGCATCGGGGTAACGGGCGGACGGGTCACCGGAGTCGCGGTCAGGACGGCAGACGGACCGATATCGATCTCGTCTGACGTGATCGTCGACGCGGCCGGACCGTTCGCCGGCAATGTGGCACGCTTGGCGGGCATCAGCCTCCCGCTCGAGACCGTCCTGCGCCAGAAGGTGGTCGTGCACGATATCGCGGGGGTCATCCCTCGAGATGCTCCATTTACGATCACGCTCGACGGACGGTCGCTGCCGTGGACGACGACTGAACGAACGGAGCTGGCTGCCGACCCACGGACTCGCCGCCTGCTCGATCCGTTGCCGCCAGGGATCCACGTCAAGCCCGATGACACGGGAGGACCAGCCGCGATCAAGATCGGCTGGGCGTGGGATCCAACGCCC
The DNA here is from genome assembly GCA_963720715.1 of uncultured Chloroflexia bacterium. GTDB lineage: Bacteria > Chloroflexota > Limnocylindria > Limnocylindrales > CSP1-4 > SPCO01. Next base: position 196,676 of record CAVRGM010000007.1, on the reverse strand, counting down.
GTATCGCCGGTCGAACGGGCGGCCGGTCCGCCGGAGTTCCCGCTGATGGTCCTTCGTGGGGCATCCACCGTCGTCCCGGGACTCGCCAGGTACGCGGACGCGATGACCGGCAACGGACCGGGGCCGGTGATCGGGCACGAGGGCGGCCTCTACGCGAGGACGCCTGACGGCCGCCCGCTCATCGGCGCTGCGGGGTCCGGCGCTCCGAGTGGCTTCTTCCTCGCGGCCGCGCTGGCCGGGTTCGGCGCGATGATGGGGGCCGGCGTGGGCGAGATCGTCGCGAATTGGGTCGTGTCCCGTGACGCGACGGACGTGTCTGCTGATCCGTTCGACCCCCGAAGGTTCGAGGACCGCGCCTACCTCGCCGAGATCCAGGCTGGCACCGTCCCGACCGGCGAGCTCTGACCGGATGCCGATCCTTCGGACCCGGTGATTTGCGTTGCGGGCCTCGCCTCATCACGATTGCGTCCGGACACCGTCCCGATCATGAATGAGGGCAGACCATGCACGACGAGCACGCGCTCGAAGCCGCCACATCTCGATATGAAGCGTTTCGAGTTCTCCTGCCAAGGGTGCTAGAGGACCTGAAGGCGTCGATCGACGCACGGGACGTCAAGCTGAGCTTTGAGACCCGGGCCAGTCTCGCCTCGGCGGCTGCGGACGCGACGGCCAGGCTCGTCGTCGGGAGCACGGCGGAATCCGGCTCGTAGACTGGCTGGATGGGGTGGCGCGACACGTCCCGCCCCACGAGCGCGTCTCAGGAGTGCATTCCGCCACACGGGAGGCTCGCATGAGCCTGCTTTCGATCGCCACACTCGGACGCGCGCTCCTGATCGCGGCCAGTGTCGCGGTTGCGGCTTGCCAATCGACCTCGTCACCGCGTGCCAGTGCCCTCCCGTCGAGCACTGCGTCCAGTCTCGCCTCCAACGCAGCCACTCCGCTGGATACCGCGACTCGATCATCGGCCCCGGCCTCGGCCATGCCGACCGCTTCGTTCGCGCCACCGCCGACGCCTCGGCCAACTCCGAAGGCCACGGCGCCCACCGTACCGGCGAAGCCGACCGGCGTGACGTTCAAGACTGTCGTCGTGGAGCTACCGGGGCCCACCGGGACTGACGAGATCACATACCAGGTCACGCACATCGTCCGTTGGAAGTCTCCCCGCACAGCGGGCGTGGAGATCAGGGTCTACGGCGTAACCGAGTGCCTGTCGGAGCCGGACAACCCGTCGCCAGGGACCAGCGGGCCGTGTCTGGTCGAGCACACGCGCCTTTCCCCGTCGGTCCTGGCGCTAGCGGCCACGGCGCCGGCGGCCGCAGGTGAGATCAGCTGGGTCGCGCCGTCCTACCACGAGTGCGCCGGTCCTCCGGTCGGCCCGGAGGGCCTCGATTACCGCGCGATCGTCGTCGCCGCGTACGACGCCGCCGGTCACTCCATCTTCGCGATCGCGGACCCGGGCGGTTGGTGGCGCGCCGCCCCAGACGAAGTGGTCTGCTGAGCGCCCCACCGCGAACGCCGAACGCGGCGCGCCGACGCCCAGCGCGGGTGTGGCGCCCCCGGACGGGACCCAACCGCTATCTGCCTCTAGGTGACGAGTTGCTGTGTAGTCGAGTGGCCAAATGAAACGCTTCGGCTGCCGAGTCCTCGATGACGACGCGAGGGGCATACTGATCTGATGGCTGTTTCCATCGAAGAGTTACGGATCGGACCGAGCCGCGCGATGGTCTTCGATCAAGGCACTGCCGAGTGGGCGATCGTCCTGCCCGGCGCAGGTTATACGGCACAGGCTCCGCTGCTCTGGTACGCCCGCGTGACGGCCATTCAATCGCACCGCAACGTGCTCGTCATCACCGATGTGTTCGACCACACAAAGGACGAGCCTGTCACGTGGGTTGGCGAACGGGGACGAGCAGCGCTCGACCGTGTGAGATCGCATGACCCCCATCCACTCCTGATCGCGAAATCGCTTACATCGCTGGCAGCCACGCTCGCAGCGCAGGAGAACTTGCCCGCAGTGTGGCTCACCCCACTCCTGGCGGACGATGGAACCGACGTTACGAGGGTGGTCCGTGACGCCCTACACAAAGGGGACGCGCCTCGGCTTCTCGTGGGCGGCGCGATCGACCCGGCCTGGGATGGCTCGTTCGCAGCCTCATTGCCGGCCGCAGAGATCCTTGAGCTCCCGGACAGCGATCACTCCCTGGAGGTGCCCGGCGATCTGACGAGGTCGCTCGCGAACCTCAGCCAGGTCTCCGAGGCGATGGGGAGGTTTCTGGAGCGGATCAGAGGGATTCGGCCATGAGTGACGACGTACGAACCCCAGATCCCGCGGACGTTCCCGGTCGCGGTCAAAACAGTATGACGTGGCGCCCCCGGACGGGCTTAGGGGCTCGGAAAGCAAATCGATCGATCGGCTTGAGTGGTACGCGATCGTCAGCTGAGCCGGACCCCGTCAGTCGGTGTACTCGACGTGGACGTTTTCGATGGTGCCGTTGAACGGGAACGGCGCTCTGTCGTAGTACTCGAGCGAGACCGGTCCTCCGAGGCACCGCCCGATGTCCAGGCAATCGTTGGCGCTGAACAAGAGCGCCGCGCTGATCGGGACCTGGCCGCTGGCGACGGTCGTGCCACCGACCTTCATCGTGATGTCGAGCGGTCCGCCGGGCCGCCGGACTGCGTACTTCGTCTCGATCTCGATCTGGACCTTCCCGGCGGGGACCTTCTCCGCTGACCGAATCTTCGTCCGATAGACCAGGAAGAGGTTGTACTCGTAGCACAGGATCCCGTCATCGATGTAACAGGTGAGCCCGCCGCCGGCACCGCCGAGGGCGTACAGCACCCCGCTCGCATCGGCCGGGATCTCGGCGTCGATCTTCACCAGGTTCGCCTTGTTGCCGAGGGCGGGGGCACAGAACTCGGGCATCCGGATGATGTCGCCTGAAAAGTCCCATTCGGTGTACGGCGGGCTGATCCGCAGCTCGGGGTGATAAACGACCGTCCACAGCCCTCCGCCGACTGGAAGGACGTCGTTGCGCGCCGCCTCGATCGCGAACATCTCCCTCATCTTGGCGACCTTGTCGGGCATCGCCGCCGCAACGTCGTTGGCCTGTGTCCAGTCCTCTTCGAGGTTGTACAGCTCCCACACGTCATCGTCCGGCGTCCACTCGGCGATGCCAGGAGGCACGCCAGGGACCCACGGCAGACGCGGTCCGATGGTGGAGGCCATCCAGCCGTCGTGGTAGAGGCTGCGACTGCCCATGATCTCGAAGTACTGCGTGTGCAGGCGGCCAGCCGCCTTCGGGTCGTCGAAGCTGTAGGCGAAGCTGACGCCGTCGATCGGGTCCTGTGGGATGCCGTTGACGACGCGCGGCGGCGTTATCCCGACGATCTCGTAGATCGTGGGCACGAGGTCATTGCAATGATGGAACTGCGTGCGAGGTGTCGCGTCGTGCTTGATCTGGGCAGGCCAGCGAATGGCCATCGGATTGCGCGTGCCGCCGAGATGCGAGGCCAGCAGCTTCATCCCCTTGTAAGGCGTGCTACCAGCCCACGCCCACCCGGCGTGGTACTGGTTGTCGGTCTTGGGTGAGCCGAGGGCGTCGAGACCGCCAAGCTCCTCGAGTGCCTCGATGTGCTGCGAGACCGTTGTCGGGATGCCGTTCTGGGCGAGCAGCTCGCTGATCGTCCCGTTCTGGCCCTCGCCCGACGATCCGTTGTCGCCCCAGATGTAGAAGACCAGGGTGTTGTCGCCGTAGCCGAGGCGCTCGACCTCGTCAACCAATCGGCCGACCTGGACATCGACGTGCTCAGCGAACCCGGCGGCGACCTCCATCAGGCGCCGCTGGAAGGGCCGCTCATCGTCGGGGATGTCATCCCAGGCCGGCATCTGCGGGTGGCGTGGCGTGAGCTGGGCCTCCTGCGGGATCCAGCCCTTTTCCTTGGCTTGGTGGAAGACACGCTCTCGATAGGCATCCCAGCCGTCGTCGAACTTGCCCTTGTACTTGTCGACCCATTCCCTGGTGATGTGGTGCGGACCATGGAGACAGCCGCTGGCCCAGTACATGAAGAAGGGCTTGTCCGGCTCGAACGCCTTGTGCTTGCGCAGCCAGCCGATCGCATCGTCGGCCAGGTCCTCGCTCAGGTGGTAGCCCTGTTCGGGGGTCTTGGGAGGCAGGACGATGGTCGTGTTCCGTACGAGGTTCGGTTCGTACTGGGACGCCTCGCCGGCAAGGAACCCGTAGAAGTATTCGAAGCCGAGGCCCGTCGGCCAGTTCTCGAATGGCCCCGCCGCGGTCGTCTCTTCGGCCGGGGTGTTGTGCCACTTGCCGAAGGCGGCCGTGCTGTATCCGTAGTCTTTGAGCACCTCGGCGACCAGGGCGCTGGACTTCGGGATGTGTCCTGAATAGCCGTCCCAGTCGTTCGCCAGCTCCGCGATCTGGCCGGCACCCACACGGTGATGGTTCCGGCCCGACAGGAGGGAGGCACGGGTGGGCGAGCACATCGCCGTGGTGTGGAAGCGGTTGTAGGTGATGCCTTCATCGACGATCCGGTCAAGGGTGGTCGTCGTGACCTCGCCGCCGAAGGTCGAGGGCAACCCGGGACCGGCGTCGTCGATCAGGACGATCAGGATGTTCGGGGCGTCATCAGGGAGGCGCCGCGGCTCGACTCGGCGTTGGTACACGGACTCCGCGAGCGTCCGCCCGGCGATGCTCGCCGACGGCGTCGGCGCGAACGGCAGGACCTCCTGGGACGGAAGTTTGTGCGTCTTCACCATTCCCCACTCAGCTACGTCGGTCGATTCTACGGGCGGCGGCTGCGCATACGACCCATGCGGCATGATGAGGCTGCGGCGATGAGGCCGCCACCGCTCTTGACTCGCGCGGTCGCGTTGGTGATCCAGGCAGGGCTTGACGCGCCGGTCGCCTCGCAGACACTCATCGGTTTGGCCTGAAAGCGCCCCCGGACGGACTCGGGGGCTCAAGAAGCAAAGCGTCGGACCCTCTGGTGTGATACGCCGCACCTGACGGGGATTGAGCTGGCGCTCGGCGACCGACTCGAGAAGAAGGTGCTCTGTGATGACACCGCGGATGGTGCACAGGTTCACCCGCGAATCTTCGGCGGGGTGGCTGGCCTGGTCTGTACGCTCGCGGTGCTACGCCTGCCGAAGTTGGCGGTTCAATCCTTCTTCGCAGCGGACACGTCGACGCAAACGACTCCCTTGTTGCCGTCCTGGTCGGCGATCACAGTGAGCGAGGGCGCGTTGCTTTCATCGATGACGGTCCCACCCGCGGCGAGGGCGGCGGCGATCCGTGGCGCGGCTACCTCGGGCGCCACATAGACCTCGATGTGGAACAGCTGTCTCGGGGTCTCGTGCTCGTCGGTGTCCCCGAACCACAAGTTGGGCACCCGTCCCGTGGCGTCCCGGATCTCGTCGCTGGGGGACCCGCGGCCCTGTGCCTCGGCGCTCCCGGTCAGCAGGGCGGCCCACACCGGAGCGATCGTGGCCGAGTGCGCCGTGTCCAGGCCCAACTCGACCTCGCTGACCGAGGCCGGGTCGGCGGCGACCCGGTGCTCGGCCCCGATCTCGCTGATCCGTCGCGCCAAGTCGATGTCCTGCTGGGTGACCCACTCGATGACGTGTTCGGTGCCCTCGGCGTCGCGATAGATGGCGTCGTCGCTCACTACCTCGAGGTCGACGTATCCCTTGCCGATCGACACGCGCGGGTGGTGACCCAGCGCGTCGCCGGCGTCGCCCACAGCGGCGACGAACCGTGCGCCGGTGCCGAAGTCGTCGACCACGTAGCGCGCATGCAGTCCCTGGGCCAGCTTGCGCCAGTCGGTCAGGTTGGCCGCAGCGATCTGTTCACCTGTGAGCATGTCCATAGAAGGGAGGGTATCTCTAATCCGGCCGCAGCGGCATCAGGGAGCCGCCGTCAGCGCCACTTCGAGCACGCTGTGCCCGAACGAATGCCAACAAGTCCAAGGACGAGATCCTGCGGGCGTGACGCGGCGCGCATATACGACACTTCTACGCGACTGCACACCCTGCGCCGACACCGAGCCGTGGGTCTTGACAGGCCGACAGCGCCGCACATGCTCGAGGGTTGGGCAGCAACTGGCGCCCCCGGACGGACTCGAACCGCCGACGCAGGCCTTAGGACGGCCTCGCTCTGTCCACTGAGCTACGGGGGCGCGGCATCCATCGTACCCCGGAAACCGGCCGATTCCCGACCCTCGCCTACAATCCGGCCGTGAGCGACGCCACTCCCCTCCCCGTTCTGGTCCTGTATTCGCGGACAGGGTGCGGCCTGTGCGACGAGACTCGTGTCCTGCTCGACGCACTCCTGGAGGAGCGTTACGCGACGGGAAGTCCCGTGCCGCGGTTCGAAGAGCGTGATATCGATGCGGACCCTGCCTTGGACGCGTTCCGCTCCTTGATCCCGGTCGTGGAACTGGGCGATCGACGCCTCGAGCTGGCGACCAGCGCGACGAAGCTGCGCCGGCTCCTGGCCGACGTCCTGGACGGCTGATCGTCCGATGAGCGGGACGGATCTGACCATCCTGGTGGCCCTCGGCGCGGGGGTCATCAGCTTCCTGTCGCCCTGTGTCCTGCCCCTCGTCCCGGCCTACCTCGGTCAGCTCAGCGCGATCGCGGTAGCTGGTTCGGCCGCAGGTGCGCGTCCTTCGCGATGGTTGGCCATGCGTCACGCCCTGGCCTTCGTGGCGGGGTTCGGGGCCGTGTTCACGATGCTCGGCGTGACCGCGACATTCGCCGCTGGTCCGCTGGTGGACTACCTGCCGGCATTGCGGACGATCGGTGGCCTGATCCTGGTCGTGCTCGGTCTCGAGCTGGCCGGTCTGCTCCGCATCCCGGGCCTCCAACGCACCTGGCGTCCGCTGGACGCAGGGGCGGCCGGTTCGCTTGCGACCACGACGGGCTCCACATCCTTCACGACGTCGACCGCCGGGGTCGGCGATCGGCTGGGCAGCCGGCTGGTCAGCTCACGTGGCGGCTGGCTGGCGTCGTTCGGACTCGGGGCGATCTTCGCGATCGGCTGGAGCCCTTGCATCGGGATCATCCTCGGCGGGATCCTGACCATGGCCGCCACGTCGGCCACGGTCGCCCAAGGCACCGTCCTGCTCGTCGCCTACACGATCGGTCTCGGCCTGCCATTCCTCCTGCTGGCGGCCGTGTTCGACCGGGCGCCTCGCCTGATGGCCCCGTTGATCCGACACGGCCGGACGGTCTCGCTGATCGGTGGTCTGCTCGTCGTGTTCATCGGGTTGGCGATGATCTTCGACTGGCTGGTGCTGCTACCCAGGTACTTCACGTTCAACACGTCGATCTGATGGGCGACCGACCCGCGTTCAATCACAAACGAGAACGGCATGGGGTGATCGGGCCGTTCAGTGGTCGGCAGCTCGTCCTCGCCTTCGCCGCCGTGGTCGTGGCAATCGTGGTCCTCGTCGGCGTGACGACGCCGCTCGGTAACACCGCCGACGGCCCGGCTGTCGTGGACCCACGGGCCACCGCCTACATCCTGTCCTCGCCACCCGCCACGGGTCTGGCGGTCGGCGCCATGGCACCCGAATTCACGATCGCCAACGACGATGGGTCGACCTACCAGCTGACCGACCTCGACGGCAACCCGATCCGCCTCGCCGATCTGCGGGGCAAGGCGGTCTGGGTCAACTTCTGGACGACCTGGTGCCCGCCGTGTCAGTCCGAGGTCCCGATCCTGCGCGAGCTGGCGGAGCGCTACAAGGACCGCGGCCTCGAGCTCGTCGCCGTCAGCGTCCAGGAGACATCCCCGGCCGACGTGGCCGCCTACGCAGATCGATACGACCTGGGCTACACGATCGGCTTCGACGGGTCCGGACAGATCTTCCACGAGTACAAGGCGTTCGGGTTACCGACCCAGATCTTCATCGACGAGAACGGCGTGATCGCATCCATCGTCGGGGCGCCCCTCGACGAGGCCGCGGCCGTCGCCCAGATCGAGGCGATCCTGCCGACTCCGTAGTCAGTCGGATTCGAACCGGAATCGATCTCGGTCGCGGACCAGTCGGCCGATGGGGTTGCGGACCTCGTGCGAAAGCACCACGATCCAGTCCTCGTCCGCGGCCTGCGCGAAGAGTTCCGCCTTGCGGGTGACCGAATTGAGTGGGAAGTCGTCATAGGACGTCACCCAACGTGGATTGGCCGCCCATGGCCGCATCATCAGGTCGCCGAAGAAGGCAAGGGTCCGTGCGCCCCTGCCAGAGCCACGGACGACGATCGCCTGGTGCCCCGCCGAGTGGCCGCCGGTCGGGATGACGGAAACACCCGGGATCAGCTCACGCTCGCCATCGGCCCAGCCCTCGGTCCCCCACTCCCGGACCAAGTTGAGTTCTGGCTGGACGTAGCTCGCAACTGACCGGGGGTTGTCGCCGAGGGCGACCTCCCATTCGGCCCGCTGGGCCACGATCCGGGCGCGTGGGAAGGCACGCGACCCATCGGCCCGCAGTAGCCCGCCCGCGTGATCGAAGTGCAAGTGACTCATGGCCACGATGTCGACCGAGGCGGGCTCGAACCGTGCCGCCTCGAGGGCCGCCACGATCGGTGGGCCTTCGTACGTCCGCATCGTCCGGGTCTTGTCATCGACTCGTTCGCCGATGCCCGTCTCGACCAGGACGCGACCGGCGGACGTCTCGACGGCCAGGCAGTTGAGCGCCTGGAGGAGCCGTCGCTTGTCGTCGACCTCATCGGTCACGAGGTCGCGCCACAGGACCCACGGCACCGGTCCGAACAGGACGCCTGCGTCCGAGCGAAAGGTCCCGGCCTGGACCAGGGCGACACGGGTCCCGCCACCGAGATCCCGTGCCCAGTCGACGGAGTCGTTCATCGCCATCGGGTCGATCCGCTCAGGATTTCCCGGTCACCTTTTCGCCATCGAAGTCACGATGGAAGGCCGAGGCCGTCGGTTCGGACTGGCCCTGATACTTGGATCCAAGCTCCGGCGACCCGTACGGCCGATCGACCGGACTGGACATCTTGAAGAAGCTGATCTGGCCGATCCGCATCCCGAAATACAGGGCGATCGGCAGGTTGGCCACGTTCGACAGCTCGAGCGTCAGGTTGCCCTGCCAGCCGGGATCGACGTAGCCCGCCGTAGAGTGGATCAGCAGGCCGAGTCTTCCGAGGGAACTGTTGTGCGTGGGAATGAACGACCTCGACACGAGGAACATTCCCCGGGGAGAAGCGACCTCGATGCAACGGACCGGAACAGAGGGCACGTCCATGACGACATCGATCGCTCGGAAGCGATGGAATCGAGCGTCGCCGGCCTTCTGGCGTGCCAACTTGCGCGGCAGTCGGAAGACCGGTCGATCAGGCATGAACGTGACTCGATAATTCGGTCCCTTATCGACGCCGTATAGCGTCGCCCGGCCGGAGGACTTGATCGGCCGGAAGCCGAGGCTCGCGGCCAGCTCGACCACGCTGTCCGCGAGCTGCTCACGGGTGCTCGTGAATTCACAGCGACCCGCAACGTCATCGACGTAGCCATCCGTATCCATCAGCCCCTGGAGCAAGGCCAGGCGTTGTGTGATGCCCGCCTCGAGATAGGGCCGCGGTACGTACTTGCCGTCGCGCATCCCGAGGTCACGCAGACGGCTCGATAGGGATCCGTTTCGTTCGTATCGACCAGACACTGGGTCACGGGTCCGGCCAGTCGCGCCGATCGACCACAGATGCGGAGCGTATGTCAGCCGTCTCACCGGATAGCCTTCACCGCTGATCTGCTCGACGACTTCGTCGTCGTACGTCGTGATCGCGGCCGCCGTCGTCGTGCCATCGCCGAGCCAAGCTCCCAACGTGTAGGGCTCGATCGGCAGATCAAGACGAGTCGGGTACTGCACGGGACCAGCCAACGGCACGTGATGATTTAGTTCGCCGTTCGCCCGAAGCGTCCGCGCCACGTCGTCTGTCGTCCGGATCGCAAGACGCTTGTTCCCGTGCGTTCGGTCGGCCTTGGACGACGTCACCCATTGATGCCCTGCATCAGCCACGATGCGCTGACCGTCCGAGAACAGGACTTCGCGGCATGGCCGTCCGAGCATCGGTTCGGTAGCAGCGACGATCGTCGTCGGAGCGCCCGCCTCGTCGAAGACGGTGTCTCCGGGCTCAAGATCGCCCATCGTCCGCCAGCCGGTTGGCGTCGGAACCGGCGTGTCGAGTGCCAGGGCCTTGCCCTCGAGCCTCGCGACGAGATCGTTCGGCAGTTCCACCCATTCGTGCGTCTGCCCCAGGACGAATTCGCCGGGATGAAGGATGAATGGGTCGTCGTCCGTGATGGTCAGCAGCTCGGTCAGATCCGGCTGCGGCGAGCGGACGTCGATGAACGCGTAGCGGTTGTTGCGGAACACGCGGAACGAACGGTCGAGGTGCAGGTCCACCGACGACGGTTGGAGGTCGTGCGGGTCGTACGGCTCGATCCGGACGCTGCCGTCGGCCAGGGCCGCGCGGATATCCCGGTCGGATAGGACGCTCATCTGGCCACGGCTCCTGTCCCTCGTTCGGCATAGAGGGTGTCGACTTCGCGCTTGAGTGCCTCGAGATCTTCGAAGCTCTGGTAGACGCTGGCGAACCGGATGTAGGCGATCTGGTCGATGCCGCGGAGCTGGTCCATGGCCATCGCGCCGATCCGGGAAGATGGGACCTCGGTCACGCCCGCGGAGCGAAGTTCTGCCTCGATCGCATCGGCCGCCGTTTCCGCGGCATCATCGGCGACGGGCCGCCGGGTGAGTGCCTTGCGCAACCCGGAGGCAAGCCGTTCTCGATCGAACTCTTGGCGCGCACCATCGCGCTTGATGATCACGAGACGGGCGGCTTCGACCCGCTCGTAGGTGGTGAATTGCATCGCGCAGGCGGCGCACTCCCGCCGCCGTCGGATCGTCGCCGAATCGTCAAGGTCACGCGAGTCGACGACACGGGTCTCCCGCTCGCCGCAGCTGGGGCAGCGCATCGCTCTCCTGCAGGGTCAACACCACAAGGGCTAGTGGTGTCACCCGAGAATACCACTAGATGGTGTGGTCAGGCGATCCGCGGACCGCTCTTCTCGCCGGCACCGGCGGCCTCGATCTCCTGTGCATCCAGGGCGTGTCGAGCGATCGCTTCGCGAGCATGGATGAGGTTGAGATAGCCGCGCTTGACCGAGGTCTGGGCCTCCAGCTCACGGGGTCCGCGGCGGGCATTGACCATGATCGTCGTCCCGTGCTCGACCATCTCGAGCGCCCGCCCGGCCCGTTCGAGGTCACCGACGATCGCATCCCGGACCGGTTGGGCGCCCGCCGGACCCTTCAGCCCCTGCGCCTCTTCGGTGTATCGATCGACGGCATCCTTGGCCGACTCGACGGTCGGCGCGATCGTCTCCGGATCGACCTGCCGTCGTCTGACCGCGTCGATCTCCTGGGCGGCGCTGCCGAGCGAGACATCGATCCGCGCGGCCAGGTCCTGGACGGCGCTGCGGAAGTGTTCCGCCTCGCGTGTCCGCGCCACGATCCTTCCGGTCCCGCGCAAGACCACCGCCAGACCAGCGGCCAATGCGATGAACGCCGCGATCGGCAACAGGATGATCAAGTCGTTCATGCGCTCAAGCCAGACCCCGTGGTTCAGCCTGACCGATTGCGCAGCAGGGTGAGCAGCTCGGTCCCCACCTCGAACAGGTCGCCGACGACGAGGAGATCGGCGAACTCGGCGATCGGCGCATCAGGATCACGATTGACCGCGATGATCGTCCCGGAGGTCCGCATCCCGACCTTGTGCTGGATCGCGCCACTGATGCCGAGGGCGAGATAGAGCTCGGGCTTGACGATCTTGCCCGTCTGGCCGATCTGCTGGCTGTACGGGATCCAGCCCGAATCGACCGCTGCGCGACTCGCTCCGACGGTCCCGCCGAGTGCCTCCGCAAGCTCAGCCACGATGCCGAAGCCATCCGGACCGGCGACCCCTCGACCACCGGCGACGATGATCCTGGCTTCCTCGATCGGCGCCGCGGCACCCGCCTGGCTGACCCGTTCGACCACGGACACCGCGGGCAGGGTCGCCGAGACACCGGTCTGCCGGGGCTCGGTCCGGCCGCTCGTCTCCGCCGCCATCGCGGTCGTGACGTTCGGCCGGATCGTGATGATGCCGCGTCCCGAAGTAAAGCCGGAGCTGGTCAGGAGTCTCCCGCCGAAGACGCTCATCTCGACCGTCGGACCCGTGTCGGTCCAGGCCACACCCGTCGCATTGACCAGGACACCCAGACCGGTCAGCGCCGAAACCGCCCCGGCGAGATCCCGACCATCGGCACCGGCACCGACGAGGATCGCGTCCGGCGACTCGGATTCCAGCAGCGCGGCGATATGCCCGGCCGCCACGGACGACCAGGCGTGATCGGCGGTGGCCGGATCGGCGATGGCCCAGACGAGCGGCAGGTAGGTCGCCAATTCGTCGGCCGCTGGGCCTGGGTCGGCGGCGATCACGATGCCGACCGCATCCAGGCCCGCATCCGCCGCCAGCCCGCGGGCGAGGGTGGCCGCCTCGGCGCTGACCCGGGCAATGCCCCCGTCCGGACCGGGTTCGGCGACGACCCACAGGCCGGCCATCAGATGATCCTCCGCTCGACCATCACGTCGACGATCCGGCTGGCCCCTTCAGCGGGCGTGCCGCGGACGACCTCGGTCGCGCCCCGGGCCGGCGGCATGCGGCTGTCGATGACGCGGGTCGTGGCTGCGGCCGCACCGACCGCCGTCCCGTCCAGACCCAGGTCGGCGAGCGATCGGGTGACGATCTCCTTGTTGCGGGCCGCCATGATCCCCTTGAGAGACGGGTAACGCGGTTCGCCGAGCGCCTGTGTCCCGGCGATGACCACCGGCAGCGGTGCCTCGAGGAGGTCGTAGCCGGTAGCGCTGATGCGCTGGACGCGGACCGTCCGGGCAGCCATGTCCGGCTCGATCCGGGCCGCATATGACAGGAACGGCAGACCGAGGTGTGCAGCGATCGCCGCCGGGACGATCCCTCCGACCCCATCTGACGCATCGATCCCGGCGAAGACCATGTCGAATTCCATCTCCCGCAGCGCTGCCGCGAGGACAGTCGCCGTCGAGACGGCACACGAGCCGGCGAGTGCAGGATCGGTGATGTGGACGGCCCGATCGGCGCCCATGGCGAGTGCCTTGCGCAACGTCTCGGGGGCATTCGTCGGGGCCATGGAGAGCAGGCAGATCTCGCCTTCGCCAGCCGCTGCGACGAGTTTCAGCGCGGCTTCCAGGACGTATTCGTCATTGCCGTTGACGACAGCCGGGATGGCAGCGCGATCCAGCCGCCCATCCGCGTCCAGACGTTCTCCCGCAGACGCCGGATCCGGAACAGGTTTGACGAGCACGACGATTCGCACGAGGCGGTGGTCCTCCTTGCGGGCGAGTCAGCCGTCCCGTCCGAGCAAGGCCCGGGCGACGACCAGACGCTGGATCTGTTGAGTCCCTTCATAGAGCTGGGTGATCTTGGCGTCACGCATCATCCGCTCGACCGGGAACTCGTCGATGTAACCGTATCCCCCGAGTACCTGGACGGCGTCGGTCGTGACCCGCATGGCGGCATCACCGGCCACGAGTTTACACATCGAGGCCCAGCGGGCGGCGGACGGCGAGCCGATCTCGATCTCGACACAAGCCTTATAGAGCAGCTGACGAGCGGCCTCCGTCGACGCGTCCATGTCGGCCAGCATCGCGCTCACCATCTGGATATCGCCGATCCGTTGGCCGAACTGGCGCCGGTCGCGCGCGTAGGCCGTGGCGACGTCCAACGCTCCCTGCGCGATGCCGACGGCCTGGGCAGCGATGCCCGGCCGGCTCCGATCGAAGGTGGCCATGGCGAGCTTGAATCCGTCGCCTTCTTCCCCGATCCGGTTCCCCGCCGGCACGCGGACGCCATCAAACGCCAGTTCGGCGGTGGGGCTGCCCCGGATCCCCATCTTGTGCTCGAGACGAGCCACCTGGAACCCAGCGGTCGGGACCTCGACGATGAAGCACGACAGACGACGGTGGCGTTCCGACGGGTCGGGATCGGTGACCGCGAAGACCGTGATCAGGTCTGCGATCGAGCCATGGGTGATGAACCGCTTCGAACCCGTGATGACGTACTCGTCGCCGTCACGGACGGCGCGAGTCTTGATCCCCGATGCATCGGAGCCCGCGTCCGCCTCGGTCAGGGCGAACGCGATGAGGTGCTCCCCGGACGCCAGCTTCGGGATCCATCGCGCGCGCTGCTCCGCGGTGCCGGCCGTCAACATCGGGAGTGCGCCAAGGGCCTGGACGGCCAGGATGAGCCCGGTCGTCGCGCACGCACGACTGAGCTGCTCGATGGCAAGGCAGACGGTCAGCAGGTCCGCCCCGATGCCGCCGTGTTCGGCCGGGAACGGCAGAGCCAGGATGTCCTGGGTCGACAGCAGTTCGCGCAGGTCCTGTGGGAACGCTTCATCGCGGTCGATGGCCGCGGCGCGTGGCGCGACCCGTTCGTCGGCGAGGACAGCTACCGCATCGCGGAGCAGGATCTGCTCGTCGGACAAGCGATAGATGGTGGGCGTCTGATCGGTCACCGTGGGCATCGTACCAGCGGCGAACCCCCTGCAGCGTGTTGCCGGAGACCTGACGTCGGCGGCATGGGCCAGCCGACAGCAACGGCGCAGAGGTCGCGTGGGATCTGCCCGATAGGGCGAGCGATACCGCCCCAACGTCTGCCTTGCGTGGCACGCCCCACCGACCTCAAGCGAGGCATCATCGAAGGCCATGACTCGTGAGCGCCTCCAGCGTCAAGACCACGCCCGGCACCGAACGACCGCACTCGACGACGATCTCCGTGACGGAACCAGGGACACCACGAACTCGGGGCCCCGGCAGATCCGACCGGGCGCACTCCACGCCGAGGACCTCTCCGGCCTCGCCCATCGGGCTGGAAATCGAGCCGTGACGGGGTTGCTCCAGGGCCAGAACGACCAGCCACGGACGTCCGCGCCAACCTCAGCCGTCGTGGGTCAGGGTGTCGTGATCCAGCGTCAACACATCGAGGAGGACGATCCGCTCGGGCATGCTGCTGACGGTCCGAGCGGCGGTCTGGCGACCGACGGCCTGGACCTTGAACGGATCGGCGAGGGCCTGGGTTTCGGTGAAGGCCAGCAGGTCCCGGGACCGACCGTAGAGTCGAGACCCACGTTGAAACGGGGATCCCGGGGACCATCGGTGGTCGAGCTCCAGGGCCGTCTGGACGAGCGCGGGGCAGACCCCGCACTCGCCACCGACGGCATCTTCGGGCCACTGACGAAGGCAGCGGTCATCGCCTTCCAATCGGCCAACGATCTGGTTCCCGACGGGATCGTCGGGCCGCTCACCTGGGGCGCCTTGACGGCCGGACGACGAGTCGAGCCGCCGGACGTCGACCCACTGGCCGATCTGCCGGTCAAGGTCGTCGGC
Source organism: uncultured Chloroflexia bacterium (assembly GCA_963720715.1). Classification (GTDB taxonomy): domain Bacteria; phylum Chloroflexota; class Limnocylindria; order Limnocylindrales; family CSP1-4; genus SPCO01. The sequence continues at coordinate 181,184 of CAVRGM010000007.1, read as the reverse complement.
CACGGATCGTCAGAAGCGGCGGTCGCCGCGGCGAAGATCGCGGCGGTCGAGTTGTTCGGCGACCTGTCCGATCCAAGTCTCAGCCAGCTCCTCACGACGAACGTCGCGCTCGATGTCATCCCCCATGACAAGCAGCTCACCGACCTGCCCGAATACGCTCACCTCAAGGGCACCAAGACGTTCGACGGGCGCCTGTGGGACAACGTGCGCGGGATCCAGACCGATATCTCAGGCGTGCATCGCTTCGCCATCGCCGAAGAAGACCTGATCTCGATCCCGGGACAGGCCGCCGGGTACGGCGACGGCTTCCTGGCCGCGCATGAAGGTGGGCATGCGCTGCAGGCCAGCAGCCTGACGCTCGCTCAGGTAACGACGCTGCAGACGTTGTATGCGACGAGACTTGCCGCCAGCGGCCCGCTGACACCGACCACCCCGGCCTCTGCGGCGACGGCGATGTGGTTGAACCCGGCCTGGTATTCGGCCGCCAACAAGGAGGAATACTTCGGGAACTCCGTGGCGGCGTACCTTGGCCATCCGTACACGAATGGCGACGCCGACAGATTGATGTACAACCGGAGCTGGCTGTCGACCAACGACCCGGGGATGTACACCCTGCTGCAATCCGTCTTCAACCACTGACCGGAGGCGATCGATGTCCCTTGATCCAGCCCGCCACTTCCTGGTCTATCGCGATGACACCCTGGTCCTCGATCTGTGGGATCGACCGGGAGCGCTCGTGAGCATCTCTGCACCGCCGCCACGGCCCGGCGACGATCCGATCACTCATCCGTTCGCGAGCGCAAGCTTCATGACCCCCGATACCGAAGGTGAACTCGGTGAATGCCTTCGGACGTCGGAATCGTTGGACATGTTCCTCGACGAGATCGTTCGTCGCGGCTATCGGGTGGAGGAATCCGTGGCGGGCTGAGGTCGATCGGGGTCATCCCCTGGGCGTCGGTCAGCGCGCATCCCCGCCGGTCGGGTCGTGCGATGGACCGAGCCGGTCCGCCGGCGTTTCGGCGACCTCCTTGGGGATCGGGCTGACGACCGGATTCCCGAAGTCCATGCTCATGTCCGCGCGGTTCACGTCGGCGACCGGACCCACGGCCCCCAGCGGGCGACCACGATCGAACCGCCATCCGGCGACGAGGATGATCGCGACCTCCGCGATGAGGATGACCGGCCAGCCGATCAACCCCAACCAGCCCAGGGCGAGCGGGACGACCATCGCGCCGAGGATGAGCAGCGCGGTCACAGGACCGGCAGCTGCCGCTCGGCCGGCACGGTCGCGATCCGAGCCGCCAGGACCTCGCTGATGTCCATCGCGCTCACCATAGTCCCGCCGTCGGCTGCCGCCAAGCCATCGCTCATCATGACCATGCAGAACGGGCACGACGTGGCGACCGTCTCGGCGCCCGTCGCAAGGACCTGGGCCGTCCGGCTCTCGTTGATACGCGTCCCGCGAGTCTCCTCCATCCACATCCGGCCGCCGCCAGCGCCACAGCAGAACGTGTTCTTGCCCGACTTCTCCATCTCCGTGATCGAGACGCCCGCGGCGCCAAGCACATCCCGCGGCGCCGCGATGACGTTGTTGTACCGGGCGAGATAGCACGAATCGTGGACCGTCACGCTGCCCGGCCGGTGATCGCCGGTCTCGGACCCGGCTTCCTCTGGCACCGTCGCGAGCCGACCGGATGCGACGAGACCGGCCAGGAACGTCGAATGGTGGACGATCTTGTACTCGCCGCCGAGTTGGCCGTATTCGTTGCCGATCGTGTTGAAGCAATGCGGACACGCGGTCACGATCGTCCGCTCCTTCATCCCGTACCGATCGAGCGTCTCGACGTTGCCCATCGCCAGCATCTGGAAGACGTAGTCGTTGCCCATCCGTCGGGCCGGATCGCCGGTGCACGATTCCTCCTGGCCCAGGACGGCGAACGTGACTCCGGCCGCATGCAGGCACGTGGCGACAGCGCGAGCGACCTTCTGGTTCCGGGTGTCGAACGCGGCGGCGCAACCGACCCAGTACAGCACCTCGAGCTCATCCAGACGTCCGTCAGCGGCCATCGCCGCGACGGTCGGGACCTCGAACTCGAGCGGCTTCGTCCAGTCGAGCCTGGCCGACGCTGGCTGACCCCACGGATTGCCCTGGTTCTCCATGGATCGGAACGCCGTCGTCAATTCGGTCGGAAACCGCGATTCCTCAAGAACGAGGTTCCGCCGCAAGCCGACGATCTTGTCGACATGCTCGATCAGGACCGGGCAGGCCTCCACGCACGCTCCGCAGGTGACGCAGTCCCAGACCGCGTCATAGGGGATCGCCGTGTCGACGATCGGTGTTGCGAGCGCCGTGGCGGAAACGGTCGCGTCGTCCAGTCCGTACGTCTCCCGAACGATCGGCGAGTTCGGGATGAGGTCGGTGGTCCGCTCCGCCGACTCCGACATGGTCCGGATGCCCATGATCATCGCCTTCGGGTTGAGGGGCTTCCCGGTATTGAACGCGGGACAGGCCTCCTGGCAGCGGCCGCATTCGGTACAGGTGAAGCCGTCGAGCAGGTCCTTCCAGCCGAGATCCTGGAGGGTCTTGAGTCCGAATGTGGCTGTCTCGTCCTCGAGGTCCATCTTGGGCAGTGCGCCGCGCGGGGCGAGCTTGCGGAACCAGACATTGACGAACGCCGTGTACACGTGGAAGTGCTTGTTCGTGGGGATGTAGATCAGGAATGCGGCCAGGACGAACACGTGCGCCCACCACAGACCGACGAACGCCGCGTGCGTGGCCGGTTCGCCCAGCGTCGCGAACGGGACCGCCAAGGCGTTGGCCACGATCGCGCCATCGATGTCGCCGTACGTCGCGGCCTCGAACGCCTGCGCGAAGAACTCCGTGGAGACGACGAGGGCGATCATGACCAGGACCAGGAGGCCGGGGCGGTTGAGCGACATCCGGGCGGGGCGATCGACGATACGTCGCTTGAACATATAGACCAGGACGACAAGCACCGCGACGGCGATGACGTTCTGGACCGCCAGCGCGATGGCCCACAGGATCCCTTCGAGCGGCCACGAGGCGATAGCCTGGACCAAGCCTCCGGTGACGATATTGATGTTGCCGATGAGCAGGAGCGTGGAGCCGAGGAAGACGACGTAGTGGACCGCACCCGCCCTCGACCAACGAAACATCTTCGTCTGCAGGATCGAGTAGCGGAAAAGGCCCCAGGCGCGCCGGCCGACCTGGGCGTCGGTCCCCCGCGATCCGGAACGAACCGCCGTGAACACGCGCAGCCGCCTGGCGAGGATCACCAGAAGGATCGCGAAGGCGCCCCAGAAGATCGGGAAGACCAGCGGATAGGCGGGAACGTCGGCGAAGGTGTCGAACACGGCGGTCAGCCTCCCTTGTCCGCAGCCTTGCTCGCGTGATCGTACGGCCCCGCGAGGGTCTCGAGGGCGTGGTCGAGCACGGGAACCAGCGCCTCGAGCGAGTCGAGCGCGCCGCTGGGACTACCCGGCAGGTTGACGATCAGGCTGCCGGCGCGAACGCCGACGACAGCGCGCGACAGATCGGCCAGCGGGGTCTTCGAGCGGCCGTGGGCGCGCATCGCCTCGGCAAACCCCGGGACTTCGTAGTCGATGACGGCCTGGGTCGCCTGCGGTGTCACATCGCGTGGCGTCAGACCCGTCCCGCCGGTCGTGATCACCAGCGGATGGTCGGTCGCGGCCGAGATCAGCGCGGCCTGGATGGCCTGGCGGTCATCGGTCGTGAGTGCCCGGTCCACCTCGAACCCGAGTGCCGTCAGGCGGGCGGCGACCCGTTCGCCCGACTCGTCGATCCGGGCGCCCGCGGCCACGCCGTCACTGGCCGTGATGACCACGGCCGACCGGATGCTCACCCGGGACCCTTGCGCTTCGGGCCGACCCGACCCGCCGCCCGTGCCCCCGTCTTGGGCCGCGCCGGTGGCACATCACCCGACGGCGGCGCCTGGCGGACCCAGGTCCCGCTCTTGCCGCCGGTCTTGGAGACGAGTCGGAGATCCCGGATCTCGACGCCTCGTTCGACACCCTTGACCATGTCGTAGACGGTCAGGGCGGCGATCGACGCGGCAGTCATCGCCTCCATCTCGACGCCGGTCGGACCCGTCGTCGCGGCTTCCGCCCGGATGCGCAGGACGCCGGCTGCGCGATCCGGCTTGATGGCCACGACGAGATCGGTGAGGGCCAGCGGGTGGCAGAGCGGGATGAGATCGCTGGTGCGCTTGGCACCCATCACCCCGGCGAGTTCGGCCACGCCCAGGACGTCGCCCTTCGCACCGCCGCCATCGATGACCAGGCTCATGGTCTCCGGCGAGACGGCCACGCTGGCCTCGGCGATAGCCCGTCGCGCCGTGGATGGTTTGGCTGAGACATCGACCATCCGCGGTCGTCCGGCGCGATCCACATGGGAAAGTCGCCGTCGCTCGGCGCGTGGTTGAGGTCTCGACGCCATCAGCTCCTCCGGGTCGTGATCGTGCGATCTGCGGACATCATGCCCGGTCAAGCCACCACAATGCGACTTCTGCGCCGGCCGGCAGGCTGTCGTCCGCCTCGGGGATGACCGCCAGGGCGTCGGCTGCGGCGAGCGCCGAGATGACATGACTCCCCTGCCCGCCCGCCAGATGGACCCGAACGCGACCGTGATCGTCACGGATCGGCGCACCCGAGGCATCGCGTTCGGACTCGACCCGCAGGAACGCACGTCGGCCGCGACTCTTGGTCACCGGATCGTCGAGGATCGCCCGCTCGATGGGTCGGAGCAGGTCATGCCGGCCCGCCAGGCGACGGATCGCTGGTCGGACGAAGAGCTCGAAGGTCACGGCGGACGAGACCGGATTGCCGGGTAGCCCGAACAGGAGGACCGGGCGGCCACCATCGGGTCGTGGGGCGACCCCGAATGCGAATGGTTTGCCTGGCTGGACGGCGACCCGCCACAGGTCGATCCGTCCGATCGAGCTCATCGCGGCCTTGACCACATCGAACGGCCCGACCGAGACACCGCCGGACACGATGAGCGCATCGGCCCCAGCCTCGATGCCCTGCTGGAGCCGTTCGAGAACGTCCTCCAACCGGTCTCGGGCGATGCCGAGGTCGATGGGTCGCGCCCCCGCAGCCATCACGAGGGCCCGCAGCCCCGGACCGTTCGCGTCGGGGATGCCGGCTGGACCGAGCGGCTCACCGGGCGCCCGAACCTCGTCACCGGTCGCGAGGACAGCCACCTGCGGCAGGCGATGGACCAGGATCTCGCCGACCCCGGCCCCAGCCACAAGGGTCACGCTCGCGGCCGATAGCGCGACACCGGACCCGACAAGCTCCGCGCCCGCCGTCAGGTCGCTGCCTGCCACCCGGACCGATCCGCCAGGTTCGACGACGACGTGGACGAGGCAGGCCGATGGCAGCGGCCCGGTCGCGTCCCGGCCGCGAAGCCCTTGTCGGCCGGTCGGGTCGAGCGGCGTCGTGTCCTCGACCGGGACCACGGCATCGGCCCCGTCCGGCAGGCGGGCACCGGTCGCGATCCGGATGGCGGTGGCGGAGGTGACCGGACGGTCTGGCTCGGCTCCGGCTGCCAGGTCGCCGATGACAGCGAGGCGGACCGGATGGTCCTCCGTTGCAGCGGCGGTATCCACGGCTCGGATGGCATAACCGTCCATCGCGGAGTTCGGCCAGGGCGGCAGGGACACGGCGGCGACGATCGGGGCAGCACTGATCCGACCGAGGCCAGCGGCGGCGGCGATCGCCTCCGTCTCCACCGGCTGGGCATCGGCCAAGACCGCGTCTCGCGCGGTCTCGACGCTGAGCAGCTCCGTCCGACCGGTCGAGCTCATCGCCCTGCTTCCGTCATCGGCCCAGTTCGGTGCTTACGGCCAGACCGGCAGTCGAGCCGGGAGCGGCACGCTGGGCGGCCCGTCGACCGGCGACGACAGCCACCAGGACCGCGATCACGATGATCACGACGCCGACCGCGGTCGAGGTCTCGTCCCAGAATCTGAATGGAAAGAGTTGGACGAGGCGATCCGTCGTCGGGTCGAACAGGTACGACCCAGGCGGGAAGAAGACCTCGTGGAACGTCTCGAAGAGCTGGTCGAAGGCCACGAACGAGATGACGCCCAGCACGACGACCCCACCCGTCAGGACCAGCGCGCCGCTCCGGACCGCCCGCCACGTCGCTCCGCGATCCCGGCGCCGCGTCGCGGCGATAAGGACCACGATGGAGATCGCGGCCAGCAGCCACAGGCCCCGGAACACGGTCCGAACATCGGACATGTGCGCCTGTTCTCGCGCATTCAGCACCGGGCTGTCCGCCACATTGACGTCGAAGTCGCCACCGAACACGAGGTCGGACAGGATCGCGTCGGTCGCCGTACCCAGCTCCTCGGTCGTGAAGCCAGTCCAGGCCGTCGCCTCTGCACGATCTTGTTCGAAGGACACCCACTGCGGGGTCAGGAATGGGACCACCGCGGCCGTGACGATGACGATGGCTGTGGCGACCGCGATGAAGAACGACGCGATCCGGGACCCGGTGACATGCACGCCAGCATCCTAGCCGGGGCCCGTGCGAACCGCCGGCGGACTATTCGTCCTCGAGGGTCCTGGCCTGATCCCACCAACCCTCCACGGTCGGATCGGTCGGCGGATCCATCCCGAGTTGGGAGGCGCCGGTGCGAGTCCGCTCACGAAACTCGTCGAGGTCCAGCGCAAGGATGTCTCGCAGCCCTTCGATCCGCGCCTGGATCATCATCCGGTGTTCGGCCGGCCCGAAGCTCGCCAGATTGAGCATCAGGGCCTCATCGCGCCACATCAGGACATCGGTCGTGTCGGCTCCGACCTGGTCGGCCAGCGTCTGACGACGGGTCGACGTCTCGGACCGCTCCAACAGGAGCCCGGTGGTGAAGATCCCCTGGTTGTCCAGGCGGCCGATATGGGCTGGCTCGATGCGGGTCAACTCGTCGATCGGTGGCATGGATCGATGATGCCACGGTCGGACCCGGAGAGTCGTACGAATTCCGTCATCGACGGAACCTTCGTTCAGTGTTGCCGCCACGCACCGAGACACCATCGTGGGCTCGTGGCATCTGCCACGCAGTGAGATCTGAGGTGAGCCGGGGTGAGAACATCGTCGATCCGCGTAAGCGCGGCATTGGTAGCCTGCATCGCATCGCTGACTCTGGGGATCGCGAATGTCGCCGCCGCCAGCTCGAGCGTCGAGTGTGGGCAATTGACCGGCTACACCGCGCCGGATCCCTCCGGCCCGACGGACGGCAGCCTGCAGATCGGGTTGCTGACGCCGTGGGTCATCCTGGCCGATGCGACGGTGTCCGCAGACGCGACGACCTCGTTGCCGTCGATCGTGAACAACAGCCCGACATGCGTCGCCCTGGACTTCGACGATGGCGGCGCCATCACGTCGGTTGACTTCGCACCCGAGGGTGTCGTCAGCGGGACCGTCACCTTCGACTCCGGGTCGGGCTTCTACCTGTTCGCTGGCCGGATGATCGTGCCCGACTTCGTGACCGACGCCTATCCCGGCATCGCCGCGTTGTTCGTGACCAGCTATCAAGCCGGTACGGATCTGACCGTCACGTTCACAGTCGATCCGACCACCGGTCAGTTCGTCGGATTCGACGGGCATGCGGCGTTCTGCGGCAAGGGTGGCGTCGATTCGAATGGAGACGGGCGCGTCGGAGATGCCGTCATCCCGGCTGAAGTCCTCGACGCCGAAGACCTGGCGGCCCTCGAGGGCGCCGGCAAACACAGGACCTGTGCTGCGATCCACTCAAGCGGCACGATCGACCCCGATGACGGCTCCATCGTCACGACCACGGACGTGGTGATCACGGTCGCGGGCAGCGGCGCCACGACCGTGCCAACAGCGCCACCGACGTCGATCGCCGATCCTGTGACGCCACGCGCAAACGATCGCGGAACGCTCACGGCGGTGTTGTTCATGATCTTCGGCGCGGGAGCGTTGCTCTCGATCGGTCGATTCGGTCGATTCGGTCGCGAGCGCTAGCGCGTTCCTCGACCCCGGCGTCCAATCTTGTGCGGGCCGACAGACCGCATGTAGTATCGCGAGCATGAGCACTGCCGTACCGCTCGATGCGCTGGCCAAGGTCCCGCTCCTCGCCGGACTCGACCGTCGCACCCTGGAGCAACTCGCCCGGGAGTTCAAGGATCGCTCGTTCAACGCCGGTCAGCACGCCCTCGTCGAAGGCGAGAGTGGCGTCGGCTTCTTCATCGTGCTGGACGGGACCGCGACCGTGACCATCGGTGGCAAGGAGGTGAAGCGGCTCCGCGCCGGTGACTGGTTCGGTGAGATCGCCCTTCTGGCGACCGACACGGTCCGGACGGCGACCGTGACGGCCGAGACCGATCTCACGTGCGTCGGCCTGACGGAGTGGGAGTTCCGACCCTTCCTGGCCGAGCATCCGGACGTGGCCTGGCAGGTGATGGCGACGATGGCTCGACGGATCGCGGACAGCCCGCAGACATAGTCCGGGGCGGTGCACCGACGCATCTGGCCCCATCGGACCTCGTGATGGGGACCATCCCGCGATTGCCCGGGCCGCCTGTCCTCGCCATCGTGGAGAGTGCTCACATCCGGGTCCGTTCGCCGGGAGACCGTATTGCGCCTGTCCGTCGCCGCCTCCCTCTTCGCCGTTCTGCTCTCCGTCGCGGCCGTTCCCGGCCGGGTCGACGCCGTTGCTGACCCGGGAGCGAAGGTGGTCATCATCGTCGGACCGGTCGAGTCGTCCACGAAGTCCTATCGGGCGCGGGCGGACGAGGCCTACGCCGAGGCGATCAAGTACACCTCGGATGTCACCCGGGTCTACAGCCCGAATGCCTCCTGGAAGCGGGTCAAGGCGGCGACCGTCGGTGCCTCTCTCGTGATCTACCTGGGACATGGCAATGGCTGGCCGAGCCCGTATGTCAACGACCCGCAATACTCGACCAAGGACGGCTTCGGACTGAACGCCAGGGTCGGCCACGGCAACCGCAACGTGAAATACCGCGGTGAGCCATACCTCAAGGACCTCGACCTCGCACCGGATGCGGTCGTCATCCTCAACCACCTTTGCTACGCCTCGGGCAATTCCGAGCCCGGCCGTGCGGATCCAAGCCGGAAGGTCGCCCGCAGCCGGGTCGACAATTACGGGGCCGGCTTCCTCGAGATCGGGGTCGCGGGGGTCATCGCAGAAGGCCATGGAGGGATCACGACGTACATCCGGGACCTCTTCACGACGGACCTGTCGCTGCCGGACATCTGGCGCGGCGCCTCGAACAACCATGGCAACGAGGCGTCGTTCGAGTCGACTCGAACGTCGGGCGCCACCGCGTACACCGATACGGACAAAGCGTCGTCCGGCTACTACCGGTCGCTGGTGGTGGGCGCCGACAAGACCGCAGCGGACTTCCGGGCCGGCGCCGGGTCCTGACCCAGACCGCGCTCGGCGGATCGCTCCGCCCTACCGAATGAGGTCCCTTGCGAAGCCCCCGAGTGCCACGTCGGTGAGTGGCGGATTGATGAGACCCGCTCGAGCGTCGCGGAACGCGCGCTCGAGGTGTCCCGCGAGAAACCCGGGCCCACCCGCGATACGCAGCGCTTCGTCAGTCGCGTGGACCCCGGCCTCCGTGGCAACCAGCTTGGCCAGGGCGACATCGGCGGCCACGCCCGCCAGCGGCTCAGTTCGTCCGGTGTCGACCGCTGCGTCCCAGCGCCGGGCGACATCGAGGACGACGATCCTGGCGGTTCGAAGCTCGGCATCCATCCGACCCAGTCGCAGCTGCACGCTCGGGATGTCCGCCACGGACGTGGAGCCGTCGCCCGGACGCCGGTCGCGTGCCCAGCGGGTGACCTCAGCCCGGGCGCCCTCACCGATCCCGAGGTAGGTCGCCGCGATCGAGATCCCGAACCAGGCCCCCGGCACCGGCCCGCGCGGGTCCGGCTCCCCGGCTCGGCGACGGATCAGCAGCCCATCGCCCGGCACGCGAACCCCATCGAGAACCAGTCGCCCCGATGCGGAGCCACGCATCCCCATCGCCTCGAACCCCGGTCGGCGATCGACCCCGTCGGAGCCCAGGTCGACCAGCCAGCTGCCGACCTCGATGGGGTCCGTGTCGGCGATCCGGGCCGAGACGAACGCGTACGTGAGGTTGGGCAGCCAGGTGGTCCAGGTCTTCTCACCGGTCAACCGCCATGAGCCGTCAGGTCCAGCGACCGCGATGGTGCCCGGGATCGCGCCACGTGACGGCGAGCCGCCACCGTCCTCCGTCGCAGCGTTGTTGACCAGCGCCCCGTCAGCCACGATCGACCGATAGACGCGCTCGCGAAGCCCGGCCCGGATCGTCTCCGCATCGGTATCGACCAGGGCGCCCACGACGTGGACCTGCATCGCGAAACCGAGCGCCGTCGAGCCATCGAGCGCCCCGAGCGCCAGCAGGGCCTCCGCAGCATCGACCATCCGGCCACCAAGCCCACCCGCCGCTCCGGGGACGACGAGGCGATGCAGGCCCGAGGCGACGATCACCGCCGCGGCTCGGGGCTCGAAAGTATCCCCGAGGTCGAGGCGTCGTAGCTCGTCGAGGGCCGTGTCCAGCGCGTCGTCGCTCATCGTCATCCGCTCGGCCGCGAGTACGACAACAGGCGGATGCGTCGCCCCGCACCGGAGTCCTCGATGAGGGTACTCAGCCGCCGTGTGCGCGTCTCGGGCCGCTTCGCGCTCGTGACCCAGTGCGTCGCGGACCGTCGATAGGACGCCGACCGCGCCTGCCAATCGGCCCAGGCGCCCGAATTCGGCACGGAATCGTGCCAGCTCGGCCGGCGAGAACTCGGCGGCATCCCGCTCGTAGGAATAGATCGCCGTCCGGTCCGCGCGTCGCGCCTCGAAGGCCGCGATCCCGGCCGGTCGCATCCGGCCCTGCTCGGTCAACCGCGCGACGCTGGCGACATTGATCGCACTCCAGTTGCTGCCGGCCCGACGGGGCGTGAAGCGCTGGACGTGCGATCGGTCGTCGATCCGCTTGGCCAGGCCATCGATCCAGCCGACACACAGGGCCTCTTCGACGGCCTCTGCCCAGACCACGCTCGGGAGTCCCGTCGCCTTCTTGTAGTAGCCGACCCACAGCTCCGGAGCCGTGGCGTGGTTCGTCGCGAACCAGTCACGGAGCTCGGCCGCCGAGGCGAAGAATCGGATGTCGCGGGGCACGAGCTTCACCATTCCGCGGCCGCCTCGCGAAGCAGGACCCAGGCTCGTTCGACGTGGCGTGCCTCGGTCCGGATGTTGCCGATGGCCAGTCGGATCGTGAACCGACCTGCCAATCTCGTATGCGACAGGAAGACCTCACCGGTCCGGTTGACGGTATCCATGATGGCGGCGTTGGCCGCGTCCAGGGTGGCTTCGTCGAGGGATCGGCCGACCGGATCCCAACGGAAACAGACCGTCGAGAACGGTGCCGGCGCAAGGCGTTGCCAATCGGGATCGGCATCGATCCACGATGCGAATGTAAGGGCCAGCTCGAGATGCGCTGCAAGCCGCTCGCGGATGCCTTCGAGACCGAACCAGCGCAGCTGGATCCACAACTTGAGGGCCCGGAACCGGCGTCCCAGCTGGGGCGTGTACTCGCTGTAGTCGTGGACCGGTCCGTCGCGATCGAGGGTCAGCAGATATTCAGGCACGAGGCTGAACGCCGCCCGAAGCTGATCCATCCGGCGGGTCAGGAGCAGCGACGCGTCAAGTGGCGTGAACAGCCACTTATGCGGGTTGATGACGATCGAATCGGCCCGTTCCCAGCCGGCGAATGCCTGTCGGCGATCCGGCAGCATCGCGATCGGTCCGGCGTAGGCCGCGTCCACGTGCAGCCACACGTGCTCGCGTTCGGCGATGTCGGCGACGGCTTGCACCGGATCGATCGCGGTCGATGAGGTCGTGCCGATCGTCGCGACGACGGCGATCGGGCGCAGACCGGCCTCACGGTCGGCCGTGATCGCGGTCGCGAGGGCGTCGGGTTCGAGCTCGTATCGTTCGTTGGTCGCGATCCGGACGATCGATGCGCGTCCGATACCGAGCGTCATGCACGCCTTGTCGATGGAACTGTGTGCCTCTGCGGACGCGTAGACGCGCAGGCCATGACCGAGCTCCGCCCGCGCCGCAAGACCCAGGGCCGCAACCTCCAGACCGGCCGCTTCGCGAGCGGCGCCAAGGGCGATGAGCGTCGACGTCGATGCCGTATCGGTCAGCAGGCCGTCGAATGTCGCCGGCAGCCCGAGTGCCTGGCGGAGCCAATCGACGACGACCTCCTCGAGCTCTGTCCCGATGGGCGAGGTCCGCCACAGCATCGGGTTCTGGCCGAGGGCGGCCGTCAGCATCTCGCCGAGGATCCCGGGTCCGGACGCACTCGTTGCGAAATAGGCCATGAACCCGGGGTGCTGCCAATGGGTGGCGTTGGGTTCCACCAGCGACCGATAGTCGGCCAGGATCGTCTCGATGGGTTCTGGCGCCGCAGGGGGCTCGGCCGGGAACATCGGCCGAAGGGAACCCGGCTCGACCGCCGGGAAGACCGGATACGCGGCTACACCCTCGAGGTAATCGGCCATCATGTCCACGACCGCGTGGGCCGCCGCCCGGAAGCCGTCGGAGGGCATGTCACCCAGCCTTGGTGGATCGTCGGGAGGCATGCTGCCCAGTCTATGGCCTGCGCGGACGATCAGACGGACCGGCCGATCTCCTCCAGGATGTCGCGGATCTGGTCGCCAAGGACCGCGACGAGTACGAGCGGCACGATGAACACGAACACGACGATGAGCACCAGGCAGCCGATCACGGCCAGCCCGGAGCCGCCGGGGGCCGGCTGGACGACGACCGAACGCGCCCAGCGGTCGTGCAGCCCCTGACGGAGCGGGTGCGTCGCGGTCGTGACGAACAGGACCAGGAGCCACACGACGGACAGGAAGCCGACCGTCGTGGCGATCGACGGCACGAGGGCGAGGATGGCGATCGCGCCGGTCAGGGCCAGCCAGCGCAACAGGGCATCGTTCAAGGACAACCGGCCGGCATCGACCGCGCCGAGGACCTGGAGCTGCATCAGACGCATGCCGAGGGTAGCGCGCAAGGCACTCGTCCAGAGCAGGACGAAATACAGGAGATCGAGGACGGTCAATCCGATGGCGACGATCAGCGCCGTGGTCGGGTCCGGATGATCGGAGAAGAGGCCTGTCGCCACCCCGACGATGACGTTGATCGCCCCCAGCAGTGCGTAATCGATGGAGTACGCGACGAGTCGGGGGAAGACCCTCGAGATGACCAGGCCGGTCGTGTCGGATGGCGCTGTTGGACTGGTGGCTGGTGCCGCCTCCGGCCGGACATCGGTCCAGCCGACCGGCTCGGCGGAGATAAGTCCGGGCGGTGGTGTCGTGGGTTCAACCGGGGGATCGGTCGGCACCCGAGCCGTCTCCGCGTTCTCGTCGACTGGCGGCTCCTGGCCAGGCGTCTGCCAGCTCATCGGTTCTCCCGTGCGGTCAGTCCATCGTACCGACCGGCGGGAGCGAGCGTCAGCCCCGCCAGCCTCGACGCTTCGTCGGAACGGCCGCCGGACGGACCGCTTCGAGGGCCCTCGCTCGATCTTCGAGGATCCGGCTGATCTCGGTACGAAGCGAACGGCCGGTCGGGGTCCTCGCCAGCCAGACCAGGTAGTCGTCATCGACCGCGCCGATATCGAGGAGGGACCAGCCCTCGTAGCGCCCGAAGTCGAGGATCGTATGGCCGTTCCGGGCCTGGCGCGGCGTCGGTGCCCGTTCGGCGGTGGCTCGCTCCCAGGTCCGGAGCTCCTCGTCGTAGCTCGCGCGCCGCGACGGCTGGCTCAGCACGTCCCAGGCACTATTGAGTCGGACCATCGTCTGCGCGTCACCGCCGGCATCGGGATGACTCCGTCGCGCGAGCGCGCGGTACGCCGAGCGGATCGTCAGCGGATCCGCGAATCGGGCGACGCCCAAGGTCGAGTAGTGGTCAGCCATTTCAACGCTCAACAAACCCGACGGGTCGGTCTCGCCATTGGCCCGGTGCGTCGAGTCGGCGACCGTTATCGACGCCGCACCGGCAGGACCTCACGGTCCATCGCCACCCAGTTCGTTGGCGGAGAGTAGGCCGACTTGGGCGAGATGTGAAGGCCGATTCGGGCTCCGGGACGACTATCCGGTGCGGTCCATCAACGGCCGCTATGTGTGGCGCCGGATGTCGCGGTGCGATGGGTCACCATCGTGCCAGGGCACGGTCTACGGCTTTTGCTTGCGCCCCACGCGGCTTCGGTGGGCTTTGCTTGCGGGCACGCTGACCGGCACCGGTACATCGACCGGAACGGCCGGGACGGATACGCCGGCCACGCCGAACAGGATGAGCGCCTCGTCGTAGCGAAGCTGCGCCGCTTCTTTCCAGCGGCCTCGACGCACATCGGCCTCGAACGACCGATCCACCGCCGTGAGGTACAGCGAGCGTGCCGCGTCGACCCGGGCTTCCGAGGGCGGCTCGGCTGCAGCTTTCGCGACCCGGTCCGCAGGTGCTCCCTTCTCGAGGGCGAGATCGAGCCAATCGTGGCGCGCGCGATCCCAGAGTTCGGCGGCAGCGAGACGGCGTTGCTCCGCCTCGAACACCGGCACGGCGGCCTCCGCCAGGTAGACAGTCCGGTTTCCAAGGTGCTTGACCACGATCCGCTGGCGGCAGACCGTGCAGCGACGGCTGACCTCGGGCGCCGGGTCCAAGGTGGTAGCGCAGTACGGGCAGTACGCCGATCCAGGAGTGGCCGGTTGGGCGGGCGCCACTTCCGCCTCGATCGCGATCACCGGCTCGGCCTCGATCACTGGCTCGGCCTCGATCGCTGGCGATGACGGAGCATCCGCGGCCGCCGCATCCGTGGCGAGCGGCTCGACCACATGATCCACCGGGAACAGGATGGCCTGCTGCGTCGCGTCGGTGACGGCGTCGTCATCGGGCTCGGCTGGTGGCTCTGGTGGCTCAGGTGGCTCTGGCGGTTGATCCGCGCCTGCCATCGACAGGGCCTCTTCGGGTGCCGGACCCAGCGCTTCGATCAATGCAGCCTCCCGGATGGCGTCGGCGTCGTACGTGGTCTCGTCGGCAGCCGCGGCGGATTCGGTCCGTTCCTGATCGGTCAGGGCGGCGAGTCGTTTGAGTGATCTGGACCTGAGGAGCTCCAGTTCGACCTCGTCGACCCGCGGACTGCCCCGCAGGATCTTCTGCACGTTGGTCAACGCCGATCCGTCGCTCATGCGCTTGTCGGAGTCCTCCCCCACCACTTGGCCGTCGAACTCGACGCTAGCACTCCGATAGCCCATTCGGGTCATCCAGATGCCACCCGAACGTACTAATCAGGTGCGCGTCGGCACCAGTGACGAGGCGCGATCGACCTCAGCCTGCCGCCTTCTTCACGAGGGCCGTGATCTTGGCTTCGTCAGCGGCGGTCAGCTTCGTCAGGGCGTATGAGGTCGGCCACATGGCGCCCTCGTCGAGGTTCGCGTTCTCCTCGAAGCCGAGCGTCGCGTACCGCGACTTGAACTTGTCGGCGCTCTTGAAGAAGCAGACGATCTTGCCATCCCTCGCGTAGGCGGGCATCCCGTACCAGGTCTTGGGCGAGAGGTCCGGTGCGGTGGCCTTGACGATCTCATGGAGCCGCTCGGCCATGACGCGATCGGCCTGGGGCATCTCGGCGATCTTTGCGAGCAAGTCGGCCTCGCCGGCTGCGTCGTCCTTGCCACGACGTGCGGCCGCCTTCTGTTCCTTCGCGCGCTCTTTCATCGCGGCCTTTTCTTCATCCGAGAAGGTGGCGTTCCTGGCGGACTTCTTCGTGTCGGTCATGGAAGGTTCCTCCGGCAGTCTTGATGGGGCATTTCCTATCCTAGGGTGCCATCGCTGCTGGGGGCTTCTCCGAAACTGCCCGATCGAAAGACGAATCGGTCCCCGCGCGATCGTCAGCCCGCCCCGTCATGGAGCCGCCGGCGTCACCAGGATGGCGCTGTCCGGACAAGCGGCGACCGCTTGATCGAGGGCGTGCTTCTCGGCCGCGTCGATCGCGAGACCCCAGCGGATCTTCGTCCCGATCCATGCCTCGATGTAGGGGCACAGGTCCGACGACAGCGGCGGCAGCCATTCGGCGGGGTCACTCGAGCCCTTGGCCTCGTTGGATTCGGGCGAAACGGCGTTCAGGGTCCAGGGCACTTCGAGATCATTGGCGAAGCGCTGTCGTCGCTCCGTGGTCCAGCTGACGGCCCCCGAATACCAGGCTTCCGCCAGGGCGACGACATGGTCGATCTGAACCCCGCCTGCGCCATCGATCCGCAGCCCGTCATATGGACTCAGCCATGAGCCGCCGGTCAGGTCACACGTTCCCGAGATCGACGGCGCGACGACTGCCTCGGCGATCAGGACCTCGGCGCGTGTGTTACAGCCGTCGCCATCCGCGTCGATCCAGTGTGGGAACAGGTCGCGGTCATAGCCGTCGACGTGCTCGGGCGCGACCACAAGGTCCGCGACGAGCGTGGAAAGGGGCGTCGGCATCAGTGGCGTGGCGGTCGGCGAGGGCTCCCCGCTGGCCGTCGCCATGGGTCGGATCGAAGCCGTCGAGGAGAACCACTGGAGAGCAAGGGTCGATGCGACCCCGACCAGGAAGCACCCGATACACAGGATCCCGAGACGGATCCTGGTCGATCGGCCCTGCGTTCCTACTTGACTCGTAGCGTCGTGTCCACGTCACCCGAGCGATCGTTCAGCTGACAGGCGATGTGGATCGGCCAGACGCCTGGGGTCGTATTCCCGCCGACCGTCCATTTCCATGTGATCGGTCCCCGACGAGTCGGCGGTCTTCTTACCCAGACCGGCGGCCGTGGCCTGCCCAGACTCGTACTCGACATCGATATTGCAGCGGGAATTCTTCTTCGTCTTGATCGTGATCGTCGCCGTGTCGTTCTGCTTGGCGCTGGCGGTTTGTTTGGTCACCTTGACGACCAGGGTTCGCGTCGATGGTTCTGGGGTCGCCGACGGCGGGTCGGTCGTGATGGCCTGCGTCGCGACCGGCGGCGTCTCGCCGGTGACGACTGGAGGGGGTTCCGAACCAGAGGGAAAGACGGCGCAGCCAGCGGCCACGAATACGACCAGGAACAGGCTCTTCCTCACTGCCGAAGCCTACCTCAGCAGCCGACCGATCAAGCACGCTTCTGATCATGTCGCGAGACGGCCCCTCGGACTGGAACACGGAACCGGAGTCGAAGCGCCTAGGGCCGGAGCAGTCGGTGGAGGATGCCTCTCGACGGGGCGGTTCCAGCCGAGTGACCGCACGCCACTAGGACTCAATCAGGTCGCACGGGGCGCGCGCCTGGTCACGCTCTGCCCCGCGTGTCTGGATGGTCGGGATCCAACCTTCGCTACGACCGCATTTCAGCCTTGAGCAGGAGTCGTCGCCGCATGTCGCGATCAGTTGATGATCTCGCCTCGTTCATCCTCGCGGATTGCCGCCAGCCGGTCGCGCCATGCCCGTAGCGCCGCAGGGGTTTGCCGCGTCCAGTCGGTCACCTCGCCGACGATCCTGAGTGGCTCTCTGCTGCGGTAGGACCGGGTTGGGTTGCCGGGGAACTTCTTGTCGGTCACGTTCGGGTCGTCCTCGAACGCTCCCATTGGCTCAACGACGTAGACATGCGGAGCACCTTCGCCAGCCGCGAGTTCTGCCGCGAGCCCAGCACCGTCACGCAGGGCCGTGAAGTAGATGTGGTTCATCACGACATCGGGCCGGTAGTTCGACCGAAAGCCGGCCGTGAGGAGGTCGCCCACGCGCAGGGCGGCTTTCGTGCCGTGGAAGAACGGACCTTCGTCCAGCGGATGTCCTCCTCGGGGAAGAGTCCCTACCGAGGGTGTGGTACACCGCGCGTGGGAACTGCCGGAACAAAGATCCCGGCGAAGTAGAGGAAGCCGAAGACGAAGAAGGCGGCGATCACCACCGCCAGACGAACCACCCCGACCGGTGCATCGAACTTGTGGCCGACGCCAGCGCAAAGCCCAAGGAGCACTCCCTCATCGCTGCTTCGATAGAGGCCACGATATCGGTCGTCGAGTCCTTGCGCGGCGAACGATGCCCTGGAGGCACTCGCACCCCATGTACCGGAACCTCCAGGCGCGGTGGGGTCGACATAGACTTCGGACGCCGTCCCGTCGGATCCGAGGAAATCCACACGCACCCCAGGACGCGGCTGGGTCGCTTGGGATTTCCAATCGGTGCCCTCGAACCGGTAGCGACCGCCGTCGTCACCCGTGATCAACCCCGCGCTCTCGGGGATCGAGAAATCAAGGATCATGCCTTTCATTGGACCTCCGCACGGGGTCGCTTGCGCCTGATTAAATCGTCAACTCGTTGCCGCAGACTACTCCACCATCCAACCGGCCACGCCACTCCTGCAGGGATCAATCCGTGTCCCGTCGCGCCGATCCCGATTGGGAGCTCGTAGCGCGACCACCCACCAGGCTGGCGTTCGTCTTCCCTGGATAGCGCCATCGTAGACACGTGCGCAAGGGCGGAGGACTTCCTCTGTGGGGGGCGAGATCGTCGATCCGGACGCCTCAGAACTAGTCCGTCTTGCCTCCGTGCCGCGTCCAGTAGCCAATCACGAGGATGACAACACAACCCCCAAGCCATACGGCCACGGGCATCCAGAGCACCTCACCGCAGTTCGGGTCCGTGCGGCAGGCAAGGCCGCCGACGCTGGCTCCTTTGAACGCCTGAGCGAGCAGCACCAGCGCCGACCAGCCGACCACCACCACGAGCACCAGGGGCCTCGCGATCGCGCGCAGAAGATGCATGATGGTCAGCCGACTCCGCAACGAGCGGTCAGCAGGATCGCGAGCCTCATCGTTGGCTGAACAGGACAACGAGCGGCTTCATGGCCAGAGACTACTGCGCCATCCAACCCGTCACGATGGGTCGATACTTGCCCACCATCCCTCGCCGTCCCGATCTGGAACGCATCCAGCAGGCTCGACCGCGTAGGCAGTTCTACCTCCGACCAGACGTCCCACCCTGCGGAGTGAGGATCAGCAGAAGCAACAAGGCGACGACTGGCGAAGTGAATACGGCTAGAGCGAACCACAACGGACCGGACGAGCCTCGTTTCTCAGCCAGCAGACCGATGCCGATTGCCAGCCCGACCCACAGGAGGCTGCCGAGGATGACGAACGGCGCGAGCATGTCGTACATGGTGCCCTCTTGCTCACCGGGAGAACCCAACGCGACGAGCCTACTCCGCCGCGCAACCCATCACGACGTCGCCCCACCGTCCCACCATGTCCCGACGTACCGATCCCGACCGCATCCACCAGGCTCGCCGCGACGCGGCGCGTGACGACTTCGCGGGCACCGGCATGGCCCGAGAGGCAGCTGAGGGGTGGTGCGACGCCCGGGAGGCTGCGGAGCGTCGAGGTTTGGTGCTCCTCTTGGCCCGCAGCATCCCTTTCCGTCCGGCATAGCCCCCGATGTCGGGATGTCCATCAGTGGACTCGGCAGGACCGGCTATCAAGCTACCGTGAAGCTATCACCGGACACGAAGAAACCGGCCTGAGGGCCGGTCTCTTGAGTGATTTCTGGTCGGGGCGGCGGGATTTGAACCCACGACCACCAGTCCCCCAGACTGGTCCACGGGGTCCGCGGAGGTCCATCGGAGACGGAGGCACGCACGAATCGGCCTTCTGTTCGGGTTCGGAATCCGCGTTCGTACGCTCCTGTTGGTACCGCGTTGGTACCAGCCCCAGACGCTCCAGGCTCGACTGGCCGCACGTCGGCGGGATCGTCGGCCCGGACGCGCAGCTGGAGTGAGCCGGGTCAGGCGTCAATCAATGCGAGATCGTCCCGCCGAACTCGCACCGATCAGCCGTGCTTCCGAGGACGTTGAAACCGATCCACAGATGGGCTGAGAACTGCGTCCCGTCAGGAGCAACAGCTAGGAACGGTTCGGCCGGGACAAAGTCGTGGTCGGTTCGATAGCCGGTGGCGTTGAGGATCAGCCCGCCCACGTGATAGTTGTCGGTAGGCTCGAGAGTGCCGTCCTTGACGAGTGAATGGTCGGCAGACGTTTGCACGTACCACCCTGCACGCCAAATGGTGGGAGCGTCGGCCCAGCATTCCGCCCTCAGGGTGAACGGACCGACCGTCGCGGCGTCTACCCCGTCACCCTGCACCGACCCCAGTGGCACGCTGACAACATCAATCGTCGTGGTCCCTGCGGGCCCTTGGTCGCCCGTATCTCCTTTGGCACCCTGGTCTCCGGTGTCGCCCTTAGGGCCCTGGTCACCCGTATCGCCCTTGGGACCCTGGTCACCGGTGCTGCCTTTCGGTGCCGTCTGGTTCCAGGTCCGGGTTTTCTCGCCCTTCTTGCAGCGTGTCCCCGCCTCATAGTTGATGAGCCTAATCGAGCCACCGGTTCCAAGGCAGGCCGTATAGACCCCTGATGAATTCGAGGGGATGTGGGCGCTGACGAATCCCGCGGCCGAGACCACGAGAAGGAGAGCTAGGCCGATCACGGCGACCAGACGTGCGGTGGTGCGTGGCATGGGGTTCCCTTTCCCTCTGTCGCTTGGGTTGACATCAGCCTGGCCGGACAACCGCGATGGCTACCCGTCCCGCGAGTGCCGCCGCGGCACTCGTCGAAATTCCTGGCCGGCAACCAGTCGCCCGGCTAGCTCGCGCCATCCCAGTTCGGCCCTCGCGATCCATTCGGCTCGTGGACGTTCATCGAGGCTGCGGGAGGCGAACTGCGGATGGGTTCCCGCCATCAGGTGGCGCGAAGAACTGGCGGAACCTCGGCGTAGGTCGTCTTGCAGTGCTCGCATTTGCCATTCCATGCCGGACTAAGCGGCTTGTGACAGAACCCACACTCATAACCGGGTGGCACCTGCTGGGCAGTCGGGCCAGCCACAGCCTCGGGGCCACCGGGCAGGAACACCCCGACCACGCAGAGGACGGCCGCCAGGGCGACGACCATCAGCCCGGCCCCGATCGACCCAACGACGACGTTCGAGTCCAGTCCGGCGATGCGGCTGTTGACATCCGAGATATCGACGTACGCGAGGCCCCCGAGCACGCCCGCGCACACCAGCGCGCCGACGCGCGCCACGTCTCTTCCGGCCGCTCCGGGCAAGGATGGCGATCCCGAACAGGGCCATGACGATGCCCAGGACGATCGAGATTATGCCGTCGCCGCCGCCGTCAAGCCCGGTCCGACTGATGGTGCCGACAAGAGGGGCCGTCGCTTGTACCCACGGCAGGAAGGATCCGAGGATCGCAAGGCCACCCGCCAGAAGGATCACCAACCCAGCCCAGTCGAGCGTCCGCGATGGGGCAACAACGGGTTGTGAAGGCGGAGATGCCGGAGACGGAGGCCCCGTAGCGGCTGGCGCCCAGCCCGGGTCTGCCGGCGCCTGATGTTGCTCGGTGTGGCCGGCGGGGAGCACGCATTGCTGGCCGTCCTTCGTTGCCGGGCATCGCTCGGTCGCCATCGAACCCTCCGTTCGAAAACACCCTACTCCGCCACACAAACCCCGGTCGGCCCGGACAGGCTTCTAGGAGTCCGAGTGCCTGGCGCCGCGTCCGAAGTCGCCCTCTGACTTGGCGTAGACATCAATCACGACGGCCGTAGCCGTGATTCCCCACTGACCAGGTGGAACAGTTCGAGCCCGTTGCTCGCGACAAACACGCGCGTGCCAAGAGCTAGGACGGCGAGGAGCACAACCGGAAGATAGCTCGTCACCCAACCCGTCACGACCCCGCCGTACCCTCAATCCCATGCCACGCCGAGCCGATCCCGAGCGCATCCACGAGGCTCGTCGTGCGGCTGTTCGGAACACGCTGGCCGGGACCGGGATGGCAGTCGAGACGGCTGAGGGATGGTGCGCTGCCTGGGAGGCTGAGGCGGAACGTCGAGAGCTCGCGCGGGACCGCGACTACTGGGACGCCGGATCGGACTGGATCGAGGCGGAGCGGGCGGCGAGACGGGGGCCGTGACTGACCGCCTTTACGGATGTCATTGAAGTGATTGAAGCCGCTCGCGCACGTCGAGATATGAAGGGTCTGTCGCCATGATCTTCTCTAGGTCTATTCGTGCTTTCCGGGACTGGCCTGCGGCTTCGTAGGCCAGAGCCCGATCGTACCGGACGACTTTGAGGAGGTCCGGATCGCGATTGGAAGTCTTTGCCAACGCCTGACGGAAGGCATCGAGTGCTCCGTCCATGTGGCCAAGCTGGACGAGCGCGGCAGCCCGCAGGTGGAGAAGTGCGACCCCAGTATCAGAGTCGTTGATGGCGGACGACGCCGCATCAAGGACCCCTTCGAAGTCCTGGTCGGCAAAGTAGAGGTCGGCCAAGGAAAGCCGGATCGTCGTATCTGCCGGTTCTGCTTCGTGCAGTTGCTGGATCAGGCCGAGTGCTTCCTCGAGACGACCGCCGGCCTGGTACAACTCAGCCAGCATCAAGGTCGCCCCGACCGAGCCAACTGGCGCTTGGCCCCAGATCATGTCGGTGATCTTGACCGTCAACGTGAGCTCGACGAAGCCGGGAGGCAGGTACTTGGTCTGAAGCCGATCCGGGATGGGGTCGGAGCCACCCACCACAGCCTCCAGGTGCTGGATCTGCTCCACGTCTGGGCCATCGAGTTTGCCGACGCAGAGCGCCGCGAATAGATGGGCAGAGGCCGCTTTCGGTTCGGCCACCAGGCACGCGGCGAATGCCGCCAGCGCGGATGCGTAGTCATTCTTGAGGTACGCCTGGACCCCCTCGTAGTAGCGCTTCTCGCCGGCTCCCGAAAGCCAACCGGGCTTGGGCAGCAGGTTCGTAGCCTCGCTGGCTGGTATCGACTTCGGGCGACGCCCGGATGACGCAGGTCGAGCCCTCGTGTTCGACCCTCTGGGCGAGGACCCGACTGAGGATCGGCTATACAGCCCGGTCCCCGGAATGCCCATATACCGCGTGATCCGCCCCGACGAGTTGGTGCCGACTCTGAATCCGGGGATACCGGCGGACATCCCCATTCCGGACTTGCTGAGGTTGAGTCGGACACCTCCGCCAAGCCTGATGCTCTTGCGGTACCGGATTCCCATCTATCGACCTCGCTCGGTTGTCTGCTCCGAAGGTCAGTCCTGTGTGACCCCGGATGCCCTCAATGCCTTGGCTCGCATCCTTACGCCCACCTTCGGGTCGATAGCCAAGGCGCGGTCCCAATATCGCAGGGCGGTGACTGGATCATGTTGCGTCTCGGCAATCTCGCCGGCCACTCGAAGCGCACGAGCCTGGTGGCTTGGGTAAGGCTGAAGCTTGGCCGCGGCCGCTTCGCAGTACGCGATGAGAACGGCAGCGCGGTCCTCACGAACCGACCCGGTCGCCACCTCGTCCATCACGAGATCCAAGACCTCGAACCCGTTCCCTTGTTCGAGGAAGGTATCCCTCAATGCGCCGATGTCAGTGCTGCCCGTGGCAAGGTCGTACTCCACCCGTCCGGCACGGCTGGTCATTGACCGGAGAACACCGGCAGCCGTGTCGAGCACGATTGTTCGCGCCTGCCCGCCCTCCAGCTGCTTCGACCAAAGGGTGATCCCAAGTTCGAGATCCCACACGATCGCCCGATCATCGAAGTCAGGGCGTCAGGGTTACTCGCGAGCTGCAGGGCGCCGAACCGACCATCATCGGATATGCCCGTGGCTAGGACGTTCGCAGCATATCGGCCGTCGATAAGCGGGGTGCCTGCCTTGTCAAAGACGCAAACGCGACACCTTCGGTCGTCCCCGAACAGCCAGTCACTCACCAGAAAGGTTCCGTTGTTGGCGACACGGGCGTCATTGGGTCGATCGAGCTGACCTTGGCAGCGAGTCACGGAACCCTCGACAAGCCGGTAGCGGCCGGGACCGGACGTCCGGTAGCCGACATGCTCATACCTGTCGTCAGCGTCCCTCGTCAGAATTGCCCACGACCCATCGGGCGAGCTGACGACCTCCCATACGTTGCCCTCGGAATCCCTCGCAGCGCCGTCGCCTACCCATCGGTACTCCATCCCCCGATGTTCCTGCCTCGTGTCAATGGACGGCAGCTGGTATGTGCGTCGGAAAGTTCGGACCTGCCGCCGGTCCCGTCGGGCCGGCGGCGTGCTCGCTCGGCACGGCGCGCGGCAGCGGGACTATCCTCGCTCCGAGATGTAATCCCCGACTGCGGAGGGTGAACGTGCGAAGTTGGCGAAAAATGACCTGGGCGATCCTGATTTGGACCGCAGTCATGGTCGCCTGGATCGTGAGCGGGGCGTCGGCAGTGAGCAACAACTGCGCAGGCGAAACAGGTGATGCTCTCGCGACATGTCAAGCCGCCACGGCCATCGGTGGCGGGATTGCCGTCACGCTCATCGGTTTCATCTGGTTCATTGGCTTCATCGTTCTGTCGGTCATCTGGTTCATGACTCGACCAAAGAACAACGTCACGGTGTTCGGACCTCAGGGCCAGCAGGTCATGGTGTCCTAATTCTGAAGCTCGCAAGCGGATTGAGAAAGAGGGCTGGAGCTACGACAAGCCCTCTGTGCCGCCGAGTACCACGCCCAGCTGACCGGGTTGCGACGGGAGGTCATCGGAGCCCTCCGACGCGCGTCCGAATATCTCTCGCGAACAGCTGGACTCGAGTAGCGAGCCTCGGAGAACTCCAAACCTTCCGACGCTCCGCCAGTCCATCACGATCTCCAGAAGGGTCGCAGCCGCCGTGTCGGCATCGACCCCTATGTACGGGGGGTGCGTGCAGACACGACCCGGGCAGGGCTTTGTCGCAGACATCGTGCGTGACCGTGGAGACGCTCATGCATACACGCTCCACCGTGTGTGACCGTCGGCCTGTGTGCACGTAACCGGCCGTTCGGGCCGAGTTCACGCTTGACCGCCGCGTAGATCGACTTCCGATTGACCTTGCTGTCTGCACGGGTGTCGGCATCGTTCAGATCCGCCACGATCTGCGCCAGGGTCCGTCGGATGTCACGGCCAGAACCTCCGCGATCTCATCCCCGAGCGACACGATGTACGACGGCTCCCAGACTTCACGTAGCCGTCCACGGAGGGCGCACTCCGCCCCGGGAGTGCCGTTTCGTGAGTGATTTCTGGTCGGGGCGGCGGGATTTGAACCCACGACCACCAGTCCCCCAGACTGGTGCGCTACCAGACTGCGCCACGCCCCGTCGAGCCGGAGTCTAGCACCGGGACCGTGACGCCCCGTCATACCTGGTTGCCGGCGTTGCGCAGTATCTCGCTGACCTGGCTCCCGAGGAGGATCAGCGCGACGATCGATAGGACCGAGAGCGCGACGATGATCAGGATAAGGACCAGACAACAGGTAACCAGTCCCCTGGACGACTCGCTGGACGGTCGGACGACTGCGCTGTTGGCGAAACGGTCGTGCAACCCCTGCTTGGTGGGACTGCCGACGGTCGTGACGAGCAGGGCGATAACCCAGACGAGTTCGACGAGCGTGGCGCCGGTCCAGAAGATGGCGAACAGGCCGATCCACGAGCCATAGCCGATCCAGCGACGGACCGCCTGGGTCAGTGCGAGGCCACGTCCGTCGAAGGCGTTGCCGACCTGGAGGTGGAAGATCTGCTGACCGGGCGTCGCACGCCGCCCGCCGGTCCAGAAGAATACGAAGTACGCCAAACCGATCAGCGCGAACGGCACCGCGAATGCCGCACCAGTGACCGAGGTATTCGTGCTGATGGACGTCCCGGTCTGGATGACCGTCGTCCGGCCGAATCCGAGCGCGACGGCGACGATGAACCCGATCACACCCACGATGAGCGAGTCGATGAGCCATGCGACGAACCTCGATGCGGTGTCGGCGAACGACAGGCCCGGTGCGCCCGGGACCTCGAGCCGACCCGGGGCTGAGGATGGTTGCGCCCAAAGGACGGCCGGCGTTGGCGTGGCGGGATCCTGTGCCCGCATCCGGGTCGTTTCGGTGTCCTGCTCTGGGGCGGACGGCTCGCTGGTCGGTGTCGCTGAGTCGGTTCCGGGCTTCTCAGGCGGCTCGGTGGTCACGTGCGCCTCCCTGCACTATCGGTCGCTCGGGCCACGACGGGGCTGACCCGTCTTCAGGCGCGCCATCCAGCGGCCATAATCGGCCAGTTCGTCCTTGGATTCGCGCGCCAGCAGGTCGACCAGGCAACGCTGGACGCTCTTGCCCTCGAATAACGCCCGGGAGACCTCCCGCGCGATCGGCATCTCGACGCCCAGCCGCTCGGCAAGACCCAACGCTGCCTGGACCGTGTACGCGCCTTCGGCCGTGCCGGACGATGTGGCCTCGATCTCTGCCCACGACCGGCCCTTGGCCAGTTCCTCGCCGAGTCGATGGTTTCGGGAAAGCGGCGAACCAGCGGTCGCGATGAGGTCGCCCATGCCGGCCAGACCGGCGAACGTCAGCGGATTGGCGCCGGCCGCGATACCGAGGCGGGTCATCTCGGCCAAACCTCGGGTCAACAGCCCGGCCTTGCCGTTGTCGCCGAACCCGAGCGCCTCGGCCGCGCCGGCAGCGATGGCCACCACGTTCTTGAGCGCCCCGCACAGCTCCACGCCCAGGATGTCCTCGTTCACGTACAGCCGGAAGCGGCGGCGGCCCAGGCGTTCGACGATCCGACCCGCGAGCTCCAGGTCGGACGATGCGACCACGGCGGAGGCGGGCAGGTTGCGGGCGACCTCAGCGGCCAGATTCGGCCCCGACAGCGCAGCCACCCGGCCCACCGCAACATCGGCCGCCTCGGCGATCACCTGGCTCATCCGGAGCAGTGTTTCCCGCTCAAGCCCCTTGACCACGGACAACAGGTCGGCCTCGGGCGCAAGTTCCCCGGCCAGCGCGGCGACCGTCGTGCGCAGGTGGGCGGATGGCGCGGCGAGGATGACCAGCGAGGTCGCATCGCGGATGGCAGTCCGATCCGCGGTCGCCACGATGTTCTTCGGCAGATCGACCCCCGGCAGTCGAGCCTCGTTACGGCCGGTCTCGCGGATCCGCACCGCCGTCTCCGGGGAGTGGCACAACAAGGTGACCGGCTCCACCCGGGCGACCACCCGGGCCAGCGTCGTTCCCCACGCTCCGGCGCCTACGACCGCGACGCGCGGCACGTCCATCAGGAGGCCGTTCGCCCTCGCGCGGCTGGCGCGCCTTTCCGGCCGGTAGCCTTGCCGCGGCCAGGACCGCTCTTGCCTGGCGCGCTGCGCGACTTCTTCTTGCGCGGCAACTTGACCGACACGCGGTCCCGAAACACGAGCCGGATGGGCGTCCCGTCGAACCCGAACCGGTCACGCAACTGGTTCTCGAGATAGCGCCGATAGCTGAAATGGACGGCCGAGGCATCGGAGGCGAAGAAGACGAAGGTCGGCGGCGCGACGGCCGCCTGAGTGACATAGAACAGCTTCGGGCGGTGGCCCCGTACGGGCGGTGGCGGCGTTCGTTCGGTGGCGGCGCTCAGGACCCGGTTGAGCTCGCCCGTGGAGATCCGCTTGCGGCGCTCACCCCAGATCTCGATGGCGGCCTCCAGGACGCGCCCGACACGTTGTCCTGTCTTCGCGCTGATCGACACGATCGGCGCGAAATCGAGGAATGGGACCTCGCTCCGGATCCACTCGACGTACTGGTCGAACGTCCGATCCGTCTTGTCCTCGACCAGGTCCCACTTGTTGACCGCCACGACGAGTCCCCTGCCCTCTTCGACGACATAGCCCGCGACGTGGGCGTCCTGGCTGGTCAGGCCCTCGACGGCATCGATCACCAGCACCGCGACATCGGCTCGCGCCAGGGCGTGCAGTGCGCGCAGGGTCGAATACTTCTCGGCGGCCGGTCCGCCGGCGACCTTGCCTCGACGGCGGATACCCGCCGTGTCGATGAGGACGATCTCGCTCCGGCCCCATTCCAGCCGGGTGTCGATCGCATCGCGAGTCGTGCCCGGGATGTCCGACACGATCGCCCGATCCTCTCCCAGTAACGCGTTGAGCAGGCTCGACTTCCCGACATTGGGCCGTCCGACGAAGGCGATCGCCGCCGGTTCGCCGTCCTTCTCGGCGGCCATCGCCGCATCCCAGCGAGCCGCCTCGGCATCGACACCGTCGAGGTCCGGCCCTTCGACGCCGCCGTCGGGGCCGTCGCCAGCCTCGGGGTCGCCGACCACGAACGGTTCCAGCTCACCGGCCGCGATCTCCTGGGCCCATGCCTCGGCTTCGGCCTCCTTCGCCTTGCGTGCGAGTTCCGCCTCCGTCTCGGGTGGCAGGGCCCACACCAGCGCGTCGAGCAGGTCGCCGGTCCCCCGGCCGTGCGAGGCGGAGATCGTGTATGTCTCGTCCCAGCCGAGGCGATGGAACTCCGCGCCATCGAGCTCGCGTTTCTCGTTGTCCGCCTTGTTCACGACGACGATGACCGGCGCCGTCGCCCGGCGCAGGATCCGAGCCGCCTCGAGGTCCGCGGGCGTGGTCCCGCTGACCGCATCGACCACGAACAGGATCACGTCGGCCTCGGCGATGGCCAGCCGGGCCTGTTCCTGGACCCGCGCTTCGATCGGATCGTCAGGATCGAGTTCCAGGCCGCCCGTGTCGACGATCACGAAGCGCCGACCGTTCCATTCGGCATCGCCATACAGCCGGTCACGGGTCGTACGGGCACGGTCCTCGACGATGGCGGCGCGACCACCGATGAATTGATTGAACAGGGTGCTCTTCCCGACGTTCGGCCGCCCGACGATCGCGACGACCGGGATCCCGCCGCGTGAGGCGCTGGCCACCGTCAGGCTGCGCCGGACGTTGCGACCGGGTCCGTGGTCCTCGTGACGGTCGGCAGCGATGTCGTCCGCCCGGCCGGCGTGGCCGCCTGTTCCAGGGCCATACCGGCGATCGCCGCTGCATTGGCGCTCGCCTCGCGTGTCCCGGCCAGGACGAGGATCCGTTCCGTGACGTCCCGCAGGTCCTCGATCGGCGTCGATGTCCCACCGGTCACGCCGACGATCCGGGCGTCCCCGAACTCGGTGGCGTCGTCAAGGTCGCTGACGCTCTCGATCTGGATGGCCGCGGTCCCGGCGATCTCGCACAGGCGGGTCAGCTCCTTGGTGTTCGCGCTGGACCGGCCGCCCACGACGACCATCAGATCGACCTCACCGGCCGCCTCGAGCGTGTCCTGCTGCCGCCGGATCGTGACCGGACAGACCGTGTTGACGATCTTGAGCTCGTGGGCTCGCGAGACCATGAATGCCGCCAGCCGCTCGAACTTCCACGGTGGTTGGGTCGATTGCGAGATGAGGGCCATCCGCTTGCGCCGCGGGATCGCCGCCTCCCATTCCTCCTCCTCGTCGACCACGATGGCGTCCGGTGCGAAACCGAGGAGGCCCACGACCTCGGGGTGCTTGGGCGTCCCGAGCAACACGATGGTGTAGCCGTCCTCGACCAGCCGCACGAGCTCACGCTGTTCCTGGATGACCCACGTGCAGGTGCCATCGATGACCTCGAGACCACGCGCCTCGGCACGCTCCATCACGTCCGGCCGGACGCCGTGGGCCCGGATCACGACCGCCGCACCGTGATCGACCGCATCGAGCGTATCGACGGTCTCGATGCCGAGGCCCTGGAGGTCGCGCACGACCCCTTCGTTATGCACGACCTGGCCGAGCGTATGGGTCGCCTTCCCGGCAGCCGACGCCTCCTTGGCCTTGTCGATCGCCTCGCGCACGCCATAGCAGAAGCCGGTGCGCTTCGCGATGCGGACGGTCTCGACGGTTCCCATGGACCGATTATCGCACGGGGTCCGGCACAGTCCCGAAGATGCCCCGCTGGGACGCGGGCAGCAGGTCGGCGATGCGGTCCATGATCATCCGGCTCACGACCGGCTTGGCGGCGCGCCGGTCCATGCCCGGCGGGAGCAGCGCCACGGGCTGGAACGGCGACCCGACACGGGCAGTCACGTGGCCGCCCGGATGGGGCAGCGTTTGTCCCTTCGGCCACACCCGGCTCGACCCCCCGATGCCGACCGGGACGACCGGCGCCCCGGTTCGGATGGCCAGCACCGCGACCCCATCCTGGGGCGCCTGGAGGACGCCATCTGGGCTGCGCGTCCCTTCCGGGAAGACGAACAGGACTTGCCCTTCGTCGAGGATCCGCTTGGCCAGCCGATACGCCTCGACGTCGGCCGCACCACGATCGACCGGGTGGACGCCACCGCGAGCGGCCGCCCAACCGACCAGCGGCCAGTCGAACAGCTCCTTCTTGCCCAGCCATTGGATCCGCCGGCCGAGCGTCGGCATCAGCCACGACCCGATCACGACCGGATCGAGATTGGACGCGTGGTTGGCGGCGATGATGACCGGTCCCTCGCGTGGGATCTCATCGACGGCTCCATCGATGGCCACCCGGCTGACGGCCATCCCGAATACCCGGGCGCCGATCATCAGCGTCCTGATCAGGGGCGTGATCGAACTCTCGATCGGGAGCGACGTTACCGGGGTCGCCGGTCTGCCCGGGTCGGCAGTCACGTGCCGGCGATGCTCGGCCGCGGTTCGGCTGCACGACGAGCCTCGACATCGCGGATGGCGTTGACGACCGCATCGACGGTGTCCTCGAACCGGTTGCCATCGGTCGAGATGATCCGGGCATCCGTCGCAGCACGGAGCGGTGCGACCGCCCGGGTCGAGTCGAGTGCGTCGCGCCGGCGGAGAGCCTCGAGGATCGCCAGGCCCTCCTCGCTGCCCGGATCAAGGCCGCGCTCGTCCGTCCGGCGACGGGCACGCTCCTCGACGGACGCGTCCAGGAAGAGCTTGAGATCGGCATCGGGCAGCACGACCGTGCCGATATCGCGACCGGCCATGATGATCCCCCCGGCCGCGGCGAGCCCGCGTTGGCGCTCGAGGAGCGCGGTGCGAAGCTCCGGGACCGCCGAGATCGCCGACACGGCGGCATCCACCGACGGACCCCGGACGTCATCGGTGTGATCGGTGCCGTCGACGAGCACCCGGGCGAGCCGGCCCTGCGCATCGGGCGCCAGTTCGACTTCGTCGACGAGCCCGCGCAAGGCATGTGGGTATGACGCGTTGACGTCGCGAGCCGTGGCCAGCCAGGTCACCGCCCGATAGAGCAGCCCGGTATCGCAGAAGCGATAGCCGACCTCGATCGCGGCCGCCGCGCCCACGCTGCTCTTGCCCGAGGAGCCTGGGCCATCAAGTGCGACGACGAGCGGCGTACGGAGTGAGTGTTCCATCGGGTGAGGATAGCCGTTGCGTGGAGGGCCACGGGTGAACGACACCCCGACACATTCAGCGGATGGCGCCAGAACCGTCGCACATCCCGGCTGGCGTCATCCCATACTCCATCCTCATGTTGCGCGTCGTGCTCTTTGCCGTCACGGGCGTCAGCTTTCTCGCCTATTGGGTCGTCGCGGATCCGTCGTTCGAGGCGACCGCCAGTCAGGCCGAGTGGCCGCATGTGCTCGGCTTTAGCGCAGTCCTGCTATCGCTCGCGCTCGCGCTCCCGGTCTTCGGCCGAATGGTCGGTGGGACGTCGGTGACTCGACTCTCGATCGTCGCGGGAGCCGGTGTCGCTCTGTCGAGCATCGCCAACGTCTTCGAGGACGGACTGAGGATCGACTGGGTCTTCTTCGTGTTCATCCTGGGCGAGGTGGTGAACCTGCTTGCCCTGCTCGCGATGAGCGTCCTGATCCCCTGGACGGGTCATGGCCGGAACCGGTTGCTCGGTCTCGTGCCGGCCGGGACGGTGCTTGCCCTCATCTTCTTCGTGGTCGCCGGAGGCGTCATCATGCTTGTCACGTGGCTGGCTGCGGCCGCTGTCGCGCTCGCCAAGCTCGCGCGCGCGACTGACGCTCAGAATGTGACTGCCGCGCCGTAGGCGGAAGTAGGTGTGTGGCGTCAGGGCGCGTAGCGTTGGTAGAAGGCAAGCGCTTGAGGATCGGTCATCGATCCCGCGGCGGCCACATCCTCGAGCGGCTGCCCGGACAAAAGTCGTTTGACCGGGACCTCCATCTTCTTGCCGGTCAGCGTCCGCGGGACGGACGGGACCGCGACGATCTCATCTGGGACGTGACGGGCAGATAGCGAAGACCGGATGGTCGACCGGATCCGGGTTTCGAGCGATGCGTCCAGCACGATCCCGTCGGCGAGCACGACGAACAGCGGCATCCAGTAGCCACCGCCGGGCAGTTCCAGGCCGACGACCAGGCTGTCCACGACCTCGGGCAGCCGTTCCACCACACCGTAGAGCTCGGCCGTCCCGAATTGGATGCCCTGGCGATTGAGGGTCGAATCGGACCGGCCCTCGATGACGGCGCTCCCGTGATCCGTGATCCGGATCCAGTCGCCGTGGCGCCAGACCCCCGGGTACATCTCGAGATAGCTCTCGCGGTACCGGCTGCCGTCGAGATCGCCCCACAGGAAGACCGGCATGGTCGGCAGCGGCGCCGTCAGGACGAGTTCACCGGTCTGGCCCACCACGGACCGACCGTCGGCATCGAAAGATTTCGACCCGGGCGCCCAGGGCACGGGCCTGGAGCTCCCCGGCGTGCACGGGCAGCAACGGACAACCGCCGACGAACGCACTGACGACATCGGTGCCGCCGCTCATCGACGCGAGCCAGACGTCCGGCTTGACCGCGTCGTAGACCCACTCGAAGCCGTCGACCGGAAGCGGCGAACCGGTCGAGCCGATCGCCCGGAGCGTGCCGAGGTCGTGCGTGTCGCCCGGTCGGATCCCCGCCTTGCGACAGGCACCCAGGTACGCCGCGCTCGTGCCGAACAGGCTGACCCGGGTCTGTTCGGCCAGATCCCACAGGACGTCCAGGTCTGGGTGCCCGGGGCTGCCGTCGAACAGCACCGGGGTCCCACCGACGAGCATGGAACCGACCAGGAAGTTCCACATCATCCAGCCGGTCGTGCTGAACCAGAACATCCGGTCGCCCGGGCGCACGTCGTATTGCAGGCCGACGGCCTTCGAATGCTCGAGGACGACCCCGCCGTGACCATGGACGATGGCCTTGGGCAGCCCGGTGGTCCCCGACGAATAGAGCACCCAGAGCGGATGGTCGAACGGGACTCGCACGAACGTCAGCGGCTCTGTCGGGCCAGCGAGGAGCGCCGCCCAGGTCATCTCGTGCGATCCGCTCGTCGCCTCGTCCGGGTGGAGATAGCCGAGCCGGATGGTCTGCTCAAGGCTCGGCAGCGCCCCCTTGAGTTCGTCGATGATCGGACGACGATCGAACGGTTTGCCGCCATAGCGATAACCGTCGACGGCGATGAGGACCTTGGGCTCGATCTGACTGAACCGGTCGACGAGGGCCGTGAACCCGAGGTCGGGCGAGGCGCTGGCCCAGATCGCGCCCAGACTGGCCGTGGCCACGAAGGCGACGACCGCCTCGGGGATGTTGGGGATGACGGCCGCGACCCGATCGCCGCGGCCGACGCCGAGCCGACGGAGTCCGCTCGCGGTCGCAGCGACCGCTGCCTCGAAGTCGGCCCAGGATGTGGCGCTGAGCGGCCGGATCTCAGACTGGGCCAACAGCGCGGGCCGTTCCGAATCGGCCCGCCTGAACAGCACCTCGGCATAGTTGATCAGGGCGCCGTCGAACCACGTCGCCCCGGGGATCGTCCGGTCGCCGAGGACCCGGTCCCACGATCCACCGAGCGGGATGTCGAAATAGTCGACGATCGACGACCAGAAGGCGTCGAGATCCTCGACCGACCAGCGCCAGAGTCTGTCGTAGTCGGCGAACGTCAGCCCACGCTCGCGTTCGAGCCAGCCGAGGTAGTCGGTCATCCGCGAAGCTCGCCGCTCCGCCTCGGACGGCTGCCACAGCACGGTGCCCTCGGTCAGCGGCGACATCCTGCTCATCGGGCGCACATCCGGTCAGCTCCCCGGCAACGGTGGTCGATCGATCGACGACCCGGCGACAAGGTTCCCGCCCGCGATCACCAGCCAGATCCGGCCCGGGTCGAGCAGGATGGATGGATCGGCGAGTGGATCGCCGTCGACGATCATGAGATCAGCCCGCTTGCCGACCTCGATGGTCCCGATATCGTCGTGGAGACCCAGCGCCAGCGCGGACCCGGCCGTGGCCGCGACGACCGCCCCGCTCGCGCCCAGACCGGCATCGGCCAGCTTGAGCAGCTCGTTGGCGTTGGTCCCGGGCGGCCCGCTGTCATAGCCCATCGCCAGGGTCACGCCGGCCACCATGGCGGCGGCCACGGTCAGTCGAGCCTCCTCGGCCTGTCGTTTGGCCTGGTCGACCAGTCGTGGGCTGAAATCGGTCGCGAAGCGCTCGGCCAGGTCGTCGAAGGTCGACAGCGTCGGGACGAGGACGATCCCACGTTCCGCCATGAAGTCGAGGAGCTCCGGTGCGCGATGGAGTGAGAGGCCGTGCTCGATCGTGTCGACGCCCTCCTCGACGGCGATCCGTGTCCCACCAAGACCTTCTGCGTGAGCCGCGACGCGGATCCCGAGCCGATGCGCCTCGTCGACGACCGCGCCGATCTCTTCGCGGGTCATCTGGGCCGGCTCCGGATCCTCGCGATCGACCGAGCGAGCCCCGGTGGCCATGATCTTGACGTAGTCAGCGCCGTCGCGGACCTGGCGCCGGACCGCCTTGCGCATCTCCCACGGACCATCCGCCTCGTGATACATCGTCCCGAAGATGGCCCCGCCCGGCGACGTCGCACTGATGATCCGAGCACACGACACGATCCGCGGTCCGTCGAGCAGTCCGAGGTCGATGGCCCGGCGGAGGACGATCGCCTCCAGGTCGTAGCTGCCGACATCGCGGACGGAGGTGACTCCGGCGCGCAGGAGCGCTGCGGCCGTGTTGGCCAGCACGAAGTAGCCGAGTTCGCGCGGCCTCGGGTCGTCGCCATGGCGCTCCGGGGGCGGCCCGAAACCCGGACTCCGTGACGTGTCGGACAGGACGTGGGCGTGGGCATCGATGAGCCCGGGCAGCAGCGTTCGCCCGGCCACATCGATCAGCCCGGTGGACGTGGGCTCGTCGGACCGCCCGATCTCGGCGACCCGACCATCGAGGATCGACACGTCGACCCGATCGACAGGCGGTCCACCGCGACCATCGACCATCCGGACGTTCCGGAGCTGGACGTTCATTTGGTTCCGGACTTCGACCGGGCGCCGGCCCGACTGGTCCCGGCGCCGGCGCCCAGGCCGCGGACCTCCGGGGCCCGGAGCCGACGCGCGCGGCCGCTCCGGAGGTCGTCCAGCCGGACCGGCCCGATCCGAACGCGGACAAGGCGCTCGACCGGTGCGCCGACGACGCCGAACATCCGTCGTAACTGGCGCTTCCAGCCCTGGGCGAGGATCGCCCGATACCAGACAAGCTGGCCGGGCGGCGGGGCGATCAACTCGAGCAGACGCCGCGTCTCGATGTCGGTCGTCGCTCGCAGGCCGGTCAGGGTGGCGACACCCTCGTCCAGTTCGATCCCGGCCTTGAGTCGGTCCACCTGTTCGGCCGACAGCGGGCCGCGCAGGCCGATGGCGTACTCCCGCTCCACGCCATGACGTGGGTGGAGGACGCGGTCGGCCCAGGCGCCGTCATTGGTCAGCACGAGCAACCCTTCGGAATCCTGGTCCAGCCGCCCGACCGGGTACAGGCGCCCGCCTTCCGGCAACATCGCGGTCGGGATCATGTCCAGGACCGTCTTCGAGGCGTGCCGATCGCGGACGGTCGAGGTCACCCCGCCCGGTTTATGGAGCAGGATGTACTCGGGTTGGGAGGCGGCACCGATGACCCGACCGTCCACTGCGATGATCGTGGTCTCCGGATCGACCTGCATCCCGAGGCGGGCCGGCCTGCCGTCGACCGTGACTCGGCCGTTGGCGATGAGTACCTCACTCGCCCGGCGCGAGGCCACGCCCGACGCGGCGAGGACCTTCTGGAGTCGTTCGACGGGCATCAGGCGTCGTCGTCCGTGCCGCCGTCGTCCGTGGCAGCGTCGAACAGCGGCACGGTGACCGGTTCTCCGCCTTCCTCGGCCAGCCGGACGGCGACATCGCCGTCGAGTGGCGGCAAGTCCTCCAGGCTGGTCAATCCGAAGCGCTCGAGGAAATCGAACCCGGTGCCGTACAGGAATGGTCGACCGGGGGCGTCCGACCGGCCCAGTTCGACGATGAACCGGCGATGGAGGAGGGTCCGGATCGTGTAGTCCGAATCCACGCCCCGGATCCGCTCCACGGCCGACCGGGTGACGGGCTGACGGTAGGCGATGATCGCCAGCGCCTCCAGCGATGCGGGCGACAGGCGCACGGCATCGGCCCCGAGATAGCGCGCGACCAGGGCGCCACCTTCCGCCGCAGTAGCCAGCTCCACCCGGTCACCATCGATGACGAGATTGATCCCACGGGACTGGAGCGACATCTCGAGGTCGCCCAGCCGAGCATCGACGGTCGGGCGATCGGTCCCGGCGAGTGCGGCGATCTCTCGCCGCGAGAGCGGCTTCTCGGCAACGAAGAGGAGCGCCTCGAGTGCCGCCTCGGTCAGCTCGATCGGTTCGGGTGGTTCCGCCTGGTCTGGCGGCCCAGCGGTGTCGGTCACGCGAACGACTCCAGGGTCTCGTCGATCGGCACAGGAACGGCCTCCACAGCGACCCCGGCAAGCGCGCGCTCCTCGGCTGTCGTGGCCCGCGCGACGATGGGGCCCCATGGCTTGGCTTGCTCCACGACGATCTCCCGGCGCTTCATCAGCTCGAGCATGGCCAGGAAGGTGATCGCGATGACGACCCGGTCGTGGATGCCATGCAACAGATCCTGAAGGACGATGATCGGCGCATCCATGAGGGCGGCCCGGATGATCTCCGCACGCTCCGTGATCGTGATGAGCCTGGCCATGGCCTCCGCCGGGACATCTGGCGGTGGCACGATGGCGACCAGGCGGTCGAGCGCCCGGGCCAGCAGGTCGGGGTCGAGCGGACGGGCGTCGACGGGCCTCGCCCCGGCCACTGCGGCCGCCCGGGCAGCGCCGGGTTCTCGACGGAACAGGCCGATCCGGTGGGCGCCTTCCTGGCTCAGGCGCTGACCGCCGTCGCGGTAGGCCCGATACAGGATCAGCCGCGCCCGCAGCTCTGCCTCCGGATCGGCTCCCTCGTCGGGTAGCGCGGTCGGGTCGATCGGACCGGTCCGGCGCGGCAGCATCGCCCGACTCTTGATCAGGATCAGCTGGCTGGCGACCGCCACGAACGAGCTGACGTTGCCCAGACGGTCCGATTCGAGCCCGCCGAGTGCATCGAGATAGGCATCGGCCACGGCGCCGAGCGGGACGGTCAGGACGTCAAGCTGGCGCGCCTCGATCAGCGCCAGGAGCAGGGCCAGCGGTCCGTCGAACTCGCCGACCTGGACCTGGGTCCGTTGTTCGGGGCGTCGGCCTTCGCCGAACTGGACGGTCGATGCCGCTGTCGCTGTCACGATCGAGTCGGCCATGACCGGTACGCCCGGGGAGACTCCGGCCATCAGTTCGCCTCGTCCGCGATCCGGAGCAACTCGCCGAAGTCCGGATCGGTCGGATCGTCCTGATGGCGGATCAGCTCGACGGTCCGGTCCGAGCAGCCCGCACCTGCCGCGAGCGTCGCAGACGTGTCGGCATGGGTCCGCAGCCGTTCAAGCGCTGGCCCGAAGCCGGGCAGGATCGCCGCCATGGCCGGGATCCAGTCGCCGTAGCGGTCCCCCAGGCTGTACGCCACCCGTGGCCAGACGCCCGTGTCGCCCTTGCCGGCGTCATGCAGCAGGCCGGCCAGCAGCGCATCCGGTTCGCCGACGCCGTCGGCTCGCAGCGTCCCGACCACATCGAGTCCGTGGCGCCGGTCGGCGACGTGCATCGAGTCGAACAATGCGAGCTGGTCGGGCGAGATCCAGGCCACCAGCTCCGCTCGCTCCCGGGGGTCGACGGACGCCCGCAGGTGCGTTCGGAACTGGCGGGTCCTAGCCGCCCACCAGGACGTTGAAGAGGCCATTCAGGATCGGCGAGATGATCCGGCCGCCGATCGAGTTGCCCGGCGGCAGGAACAGCAGCGCGATGAGGATGATGAAGCCGTACTGCTCCAGGAACGGCCGGACCTGGTACTCGGTGCGTCGATCCATGAAGGCGAACATGACCTTGGAGCCATCGAGTGGCGGGATCGGGATCAGGTTGAAGATCATGAGCAACAGATTGATCTGGACGAACAGGACAAGGATCTGCCACAGCAGCTCGACCTGGAACCGCAGCTCGATGTTCGCATTCAGGTACCGCAGCGGGATGGCCGCCGCAGCCGCCAGGATCAGGTTGGAGATCGGGCCGGCCGCGGC
Source organism: uncultured Chloroflexia bacterium (assembly GCA_963720715.1). Classification (GTDB taxonomy): domain Bacteria; phylum Chloroflexota; class Limnocylindria; order Limnocylindrales; family CSP1-4; genus SPCO01. The sequence goes on along the minus strand of CAVRGM010000007.1, from coordinate 142,803 downwards.
CACCAGCGCCTCGCCGCGCCGCCCACCTTCCAGGTTCATCGGGTTGACCGGCGTCGGTTTCGCCCAGCCGAACCCGATCGGTGTCCCGGTCGCCGCGGATCCGATGAAGGTGAGGGCCAGGAGCGAGCCGCCGACCGGGTCGAAATGGGCGATCGGATTGAGCGTCAACCGACCGAACAGCTTGGCCGTACCGTCGCCCAGACGATACGCAGTCAGGGCATGACTGAACTCGTGGACCGGAAGGCCGACGAGCAGCATGATGCCGACGACGATCGCGGCGGGGAGAAGGTCATCCAGAGACAAGCGGCACCTGTATTGCGGGGATGGTGCCTATCGTAGCGGGCTCGGTCGCCGAGAGCCGCGGCGCCTACAACCGGCCCAGGAGGTCGGCCTTCTTCTGGTCGTATTCCTCAGCCGTGATCGCCCCGCGGTCGCGCAGGTCGGCCAGGCTGGCCAGGGTTCGGGTGACTTCGTCGGGGTCATGCTCGACCGTCGCTGCCCGTGCGGCGATCGGCGTCGTGGCCGCAGGCGAGACGGGTGCCGCCGTCGAACCCTCACGGATCGGTGGTCCAGGCGCCCACCCGGACCGCTCCATGTCGACCTCGTAGTCGTGCTTCGCGTCGAGCATCTGCTTCTTGAACGTGATCGGACCGCGGATCATCCGCATCATGTCGATACCTGACTCGGACGCGGTCAGGACGGTCAGGTTCCCGAAGTCGAACATCCGCCCGAAGAGCGACTGGGACAGGACCGCGTCGTTGATCTTCTCGAGGGAACTGTCATTCGCGGTCCGGTTGAGGACCCCTTCGACCTGGATGACTCGTCGATTGGTCAGGACGTATTCCTGGTTGACGTAGCGCAACGCCGTCCAGATCGCCACCACGATCCCACCGATGAACAGGACGAGAGTGATCCAGCCGAGGAGCTGGCCGATCGAACCGCCCAGGCCATCCGGCCCCAGGATGCTGCTCACAACGAGGAGGACGATGCCGATGACGAGCGCCAGGATCGAATACCGGGCGCCCCAGATGAAGATGAACGGGTGCTGCTTGTTCCGGTGCAGGATGCGCTCGCCGGTCGAAAGCAGGCCGTCTGCGTAGCTCATCGAGTCGATACCTCCAGGTCAGGCCCGCGGGTGGGACTGGTCGTAGACGTCACGGATCCGCTCGCCCGTCAAATGGGTATACAGCTGCGTCGTGGTGATACTCGCATGTCCGAGCAACTCCTGGACGATGCGCAGATCGGCTCCACCCTCGAGCAGGTGAGTGGCAAACGAGTGACGGAGCGTGTGTGGGCTGACCCGATCTCCGAGGCCGGCAGAATCGGCCGCCCGCTTCACGGTCGACCAGGCCTGCTGGCGCGCCCATCGCCCGCCCCGGTCGCCCAGGAACAACGGTCCACCTCGAACCGGCTCGACGTGATGGACCTCCAGCAGGGCCGTGCGCGGTCCGTCGATCCAGCGGCCGAGCCGGTCGAGGGCGATCTCGCCGATCGGGACGAGGCGCTCCTTGTCGCCCTTGCCGATGACCCTGACGAAGGCACCGTCGACCGACAGGTCATCGCGATCCAGTCCGACCGCCTCGCTGATCCGAAGTCCGGCCGCGTACAGGAGCTCCAGCAGGGATCGGCCCCGGATCTCCGTCAGTGGGGCGTCCGGGCCGTCTCCGCCCGCCGCATCGAGGAGTCGCTCCACCTCGGCGACCGTGAGGGTCTGCGGAAGCATCCGGGACGGTCGCGGCAGGTCAAGGTGCGCGGCAATGTCCGTCTCGATGATGCCCTCGCCGAAGGCGAATTGATAGAAGCCCTTGAGCGCGGCCGCGCGACGCCGGACGCTGCTCGCAGCCAGTCCCGGGTCGCCCCGACGGCCGCGTCGGGTCCGCGCGGCAAGATAGCCGACGGCGACGTCCGGCGAGGTCGCCCACCGGGCGCGGGCGCCGCGGGACGCCTCGAAATCGGCCAGGTCGGCCCGATACGCCCGGATCGTGGCCGGAGCCAGGCCGCGCTCGACGTGCAGGTAGATCAGATAGTCACTGATCGCCGTGTCGAGATCAGCCATCTCTGCGGGCTCAGGCCGACTGGGCGACCCCGACGCGCCAGCCCTCGGCACGATCGAGCAGCTCGCGCGCACTGGCCAGGGTCGCCGTCCCGCCCGCATCGCCGCCGAGCATCTGGGCCAGTTCCACGATCCGGCCTTCGCGATCGAGCCGTTCGATATCGGTCACGGTCCGGCCATCCCGCTCTCGCTTGGTGATCCGAAAATGGGCGTCGGCATGGGCCGCGATCTGGGGCAGATGGGTGACGCACAGGACTTGATGGCGACGAGCCAGGGTCCACAGGCTCCGGCCGATCGGGTCGGCACTTCGTCCACCGATCCCGGTGTCCACCTCGTCGAAGACGAGGACCGGCGTCAGATCCGACTCGGCCACCACCCGCTTGATGGCCAATGCGACCCTGGACAGCTCGCCGCCCGATGCGATCCGGGCCAGCGGCCGGGCCGGCTCACCCGGGTTCGGCGCGATCCGAAAGGCCACCTGATCGATCCCGGTGGCGTCGAAGGCGACGGCGTCGCCATCGACCTCGATGGCCGGCTCCGAGGGATCGGCCGAGCGTCGTCCCAGCGCGATGTCGAAGACATCGGGCGGAAAGCCAAGTTCTTCGAGGACGTCGCCGACGGCCGAACCGAGGACGGAAGCCGCCAGCTTGCGGGCCGCCGACAGGTCGGCTGCCGCCGCCGCGACTTCGGCCAGCAGGGCCGCTCCATCGCGGTCCCGACGCGCCCGTTCCGCATCGAGGTCGGTCAGGCGAGCAAGCTCTTCGGAGGCTCGCTGGCCGTGGGCGATGATCGCGGCCTCACCGTCGCCGTAGCGCCGCTCGAGGGCATAGATCGTCCCGAGCCTGGATTCGAGTTCGGCGATCGCCACCGGGTCGTGATCGATCCCGTCGACCAGGCCGCGGATCTCGGCCGCCACGTCCTCGAGTTCGGCCTCCAGCCCCGCCAGGCGCTCGGCAGCGGTCTCGAATCGTGGGTCGACCCGGCCGAGGGCGCGCGCCTCACGCCCGGCGATCGCGGTCGCTTCCCGGGCTCCGGTCCCGTCCGCACTGAGGGCTGCCCGGACCGCCGCCGCTCCCCGGGCGATCGCTTCGCCATGCTGGGCCGCCGACAATCGCGCCCGGATCTCGTCGGCCTCACCGGGCCGCAGCCGTGCCCCGGTGATCTCCGCGACCTCGTATTCGAGCAGATCCACCCGCCGCGCCAATTCGCGCGGATCGATGGCCAGCTCGTTGCGCGCAGCTTCGTTCGCGCGCCACCGCGCCACGCGGTCAGCCATCGCCTCCCGCCCGTCACCATGCCGCCCGAACGCGTCGAGCAGATCTCGCTGCACCCGTTCATCGAGCAAGCGTTGCTGGTCGTGCTGGCCGTGGATCTCGATGAGCGGTCCGATCTCTTCCGCCAGACGCGACGCCGTCGTGGCGACGTCGTCGAGGCGGGCCATCGACCGGCCCACCGCACTCACTTCACGACTGGCGATGAGCGGCTCGGGGAGGCGATCGAAGATGGCCTCCACGCGTGCCGTATCGGTGCCGTGTCGGATCACTCCGGTGTCCGCGCGCGCGCCACGGACCAGGCCGAGCGCGTCGATCAACAGGCTCTTCCCAGCGCCGGTCTCGCCCGTGATCACGTTGAGACCCGGTTCGAGGCCAAGCCGCAAGCGGTCGATCAGGGCAAGGTCGCGGACGCTCAACTCAAGCAGCCGTCCGACCTCTGGATGCGTGTCGTTCATGACGGAAGCAACGCGACCTTGTGCCGGAGCAGGTCCCAGAACGGCTGGGTGCCGGCCGGCTCGATCAGCCGGATCGGCCGCTCGATCGCGTGGACCTCGACGACATCGCCGACGGCCAGCACCAGGTCCTCCCGGCCGTCGACCGAGATGAGCGCCTCGACCGCGTCCACGACCGTACAGCGGACCACCTGGTCGGGCGCGACCACGACCGACCGGATGGCCGACAGGTATGCCGCGATCGGCGTCACGACGAGATTGCGTGCCCCGGGATCGAGGATCGGTCCACCGGCCGAGAACGAGTAGCCCGTCGAACCCGTCGGGGTGGCGACGACGAGGCCATCGGCGATGAACGTCGCCAGGTGGGTATCGTCGATGGCGACATCGAGCCGGCAGACCCGGGCCAGTGCCCCGCGAGCGACGACGACGTCGTTGAGCGCGACCAGACGTTCGCTGCCGGGACTTCCGCCGCGCAGGACCCGCGCCTCGATGGCCATGCGGGCCTGGATCCGATAATCGCCGGCGACGATCTGCCCGAGCACCTCGTCGAGGTCGCCGGCTTCGGCCTTGGACAGGAACCCGACCTTGCCGAGGTTGATGCCGAGCAGTGGGACATCGACTTCGGCCACAGCGCGCGCAGCGCGCAGGAACGTGCCGTCGCCGCCCAGCACGACCAGGGCGTCCGTGTCGACCAGCTTCCGGACCAGTCCGTCCGTGTCGCCCGAGGGCGATTGCCACTCGGCGATCCCTCGGACCTGGCACCAGCCGGCGGCCCTGGCGCTCAGCTCCACGGCGGCCTCGATGGTCGGGTTGTAGGCAAAACCGATCCGCTGGACGGTCATGTGCCGGTCGCCTCGCCGATCCGCTCGTCGATCTCGGCGCAGCCCGGGCCGGGGGCCAGATCGACCAGGAACTCGCGATTGCCCTCGGGCCCGGTGATCGGCGAGGCGATGACCGCCCGCGTCCCGAGTCCGTGCTGGCGGGCACCGGCGATGATCTGCTCCAGAACCTCGCGATGGACGACTGGATCGCGGACGACGCCATGGTCGGTCCGGCCTCGACCGGCCTCGAACTGCGGCTTGACCAGGGCCACGATGTGGTGTCCGCGGCCGGATCGGAGCGTCGAACGGATCGGCCCAAGGACCTTGTCGAGAGAGATGAACGAGACGTCGACGGTCGCGAGGTCGACCGGCTCAGGCAGCGTTTCGGCCGTCAGTGCCCGGGCATTGGTGCGTTCCATCGACACGACACGCGGGTCACGACGCAACGCATCGGCGAGCTGTCCACGACCCACGTCGAGAGCGTAGACCCGGCTCGCACCCCGTTGCAACAGCACGTCGACGAAGCCACCGGTCGAGGCTCCCACGTCGAGGGCCACCAGACCGGCCGGGTCGATGGCAAAGGCGTCCAGCGCCGCGGCCAGCTTGTATCCGCCGCGACTGACGTATGGTTCCGCTGGGGTGACGGCGACCGGCGTGTCGAACGGGATGAGGTCGCCGGACTTGTGGTCGGCTCGGGCCGAATCCCCGCCACCGACCTTGACCTTCCCGGCCAACACCAGCGCCTGGGCACGCGTCTGCGATTCGGCGAGTCCCCGCTCGACCAGCAGCTGGTCGAGTCGCACGCGGGTGGGCCGTGGTGACGTCACTCCCCTATCGTGTCACAGCCCGGTTCACGCGGGGTCGACAGACGCCGCAGCACGCCATTCCCGGAGCTGTCGGGCTGGTGCCACGGCTCCCTTCCGGTCGTACAGGGCACGCGCCTCGTCGAGCGAGGCCCGCGCTTCCTCGTCGCGCCCGATCGCATGGAGGATCTCGCCGCGCCGTCGGAGGGCGTCGGCCAGGAACGTCATCCACTCCGTCGGCCGCAGCGCGTCGATGGCACCCTCCGTCGCCACGAGCGCAGCCTGGTGGTCACCGCGCGCTTGTGCGAGGCGTGCGCTGGCCCACTGGATCTCCACGACCGTCGCGAAGTCGTCGTCGGCGGCCATCGAGCGGGCCGCGTCGACGAGCGCGACGGCCTCGCGTTCCTGCCCGATGTCGGCCAGGCATCTGGCCAACTGGGCCGTGACGGTCGAATTGACACCCGTCTCACCGCGATCGTCGTAGTACGCCTTGGCCGATCGCAACGCCGCGATGGCCTCGTCATGTCGGCCGAGACGGGTCAGACTCTCGGCGAAGATCTGCGCGCTGAACGGGTGGGTCCCGGCATGGTCGGTTTGCGCTCGGTCGAGCCGGTCGATCAACACCTCGGCCTCGTCCGTGCGATCGGCCAGGACGAGCAGGGCGAGTTCGACAACGTCGCATCCGAACCGGCCCTGCACGTTGTCGCCGACGACCCGCCGGGCGATGTCGAGATCCGCAAGCCCTTGCTCGATCGGGATCGATCCCCAGTAGGCGTCGGTGCGGAAACCGTTCGCCACCCATTCGCGGTAGATGACTCGCAATCCATCGATCCTCGGCAGCAGGCGCTCGGATATCTCGTGCTGCTCATCCGTCCGGCCGCACCAGAAGGCCCATTGGCCGGTCCCCAGGAGGCATGCGGTGATGGCGGCATCGTCGCCAAGGTCCTCGGCTTTCGCGAGCAGCGCCTGGACTTCCCGGTAGCTGGCCTCCTGCGACCACTCCGGATCGACCGCTGCCCGAGCAAAGGTCAGGAACAGCTCAGCACGGATCCGCAGCCCGGGCCACTCGGCTGCCTCCGCCGAGGCAAGGAATCCCCGCAACACGTCCAGCGCGCGGACGCTCTCGTCCACCCAGACGAAGTGTTCGCCCAGCTCGATGAGTGCCTCTGCTCGCTCGAACCCGTCGAGGAGCACGGTAGAGCGCTCGAGCAGCCTGGATGTCGCCCCAAAGTCCCGGCGCGCCTGGGCGCGCTCGGACGAGGCCCGCAGCGCCCGACCGGCCTCGCGCCCGAGCTCGCGGGTGCGCTCGTCGTTCGAACCCAGCTCGGCCCGGTAGCGATGGGCCTGTTCCAGGTGATAGCCACGGATCTCCTGATAGTCGGCGAGGCGGTCCCCGACCGTCTGGGTGAGCCAGCGAGCGAAGCCCTCGTGCAGTTCGGCCCGTTGCGCCTTCGGCATCGCCTGATACGCGGCGTCCCGGATGAGCATGTGCCGGAACCTGAACGCATCCTCGCCGACGAACTCCGCCCGATCGGGTCGGATGAGTTCCTTCCGGGCGAGCGCGAGCAGGCGTGGTCGGACCTGGGCGCGCAGGCCCTCAGGAGCGAGCGAGGTGATGGCGCCCGTATGAAACACCTTGCCTTCCACCGCGCCTCGCTCGATGACGGCCCGTTCCTCCGCTTCGAGACGGTCGAGCCGCGCGGCCAGCAGCAACTGGATCGTCGGCGGCACGGTCAGGTCTGCGAGATCCGACGCAGCCTGCCAGCCACCAGCCTCGCGCCGGAGGAGGCCGTCGTCGATGAGCATCCCGAGCATCTCTTCCACGAATAGCGGATTGCCCTCGGCGGCGGCCAGGATCCGGTCACGTGCGTCTCGCGGCAGGTTGGCGCCGCCGAGCAGGTTCTCGAGCAGCGCCCCGGCCTCCGTGGCGGCCAGTGGCTCCAGAAGGATGGTGGTCGCGTTCATCTTGCCGCCGCCCCATCCGGGCCGGAGGTCGAGGAGCTCCGGGCGAGCGACAGCCAGGACGAGCAGCATCGCATCGCGCGTCCAGTCGGCCAGGTAATCGAGCAGATCGAGGAGCAACGGCTCTGCCCAGTTGATGTCGTCGATCACCAGAACGACGGGCTGGTCGTGGGCCACGTGCTCGAAGAGTTTGCGAACCGCCCAGGATGCGTCGTCCACCGTGCTCGGATCGGCCCAGCCGAACAAGCCACCGACGAGACGTGCGATCCGGTCCGCGTCCTCCGCCCCGGCCAGGACATCCGACAGTTTCGCGATCGCCGTCGCCGGCTCATCGGCGTCGATGATCCCCGCCGCTTGCTGGACGATCTCGCCGACGGCATAGAAGGTGATCCCCTCGCCATACGACAGACACCGACCGCTGAAGACCGTCGCATCCTCGACCCCGTCGAGGAACTCCCGCACGAGTCGCGACTTTCCGACGCCCGCCGACCCGAGCAGGGTGAACAGATACGACGTCCGCTCCGTTCGCGCGCGATCCAGTCCTCGACGGACCAGCTCGAGCTCCGTCGTCCGGCCGATCATCGGTGAGTCGAGGTGGCGGGCGTGACCGGCGATGTCTGCGAACACCGCATTGACGCGCACCGCCTCGATCGGGTTCGACTTCCCGCGGACGTGGAGCGGTTCGACCGGCTCGACATCCACCGCGTCCCGGACCAGCCGATGGGTGGCCGCGGCGATGAGGACCGCCCCAGGATCAGCCGCCTGTTCCAGGCGGGCGGCGACATTGACGGCGTCGCCGGTCACGAGTCGCTGGCCAGCCCGCGGGTCACCGGCGACCACCTCGCCCGTGTTCACTCCGATCCGGATGGCGATCCGAAGCCCATGGTCACGCTCGAGCGCCTCGTTGAGGACGGCGATCGCGCCCTGCATCGCGACGGCCGCCCGGACCGCCCGCAAGGCATCGTCTTCATGGAGCTGGGGGATCCCGAAGACGGCCATGACAGCGTCGCCGATGTACTTCTCGACCGTGCCTCCGTGGGCATCGACTGCCGCGGCGAGCACGTCGAAATAGCGGGCCTGGACCCGTCGGAGCGCTTCAGGGTCGAGGCTCTCGCCGATCCGAGTCGATCCGGCCATGTCGGCGAAGACGATCGTGACGACCTTGCGGACTTCGCCGGGCGCATCGGGCTGCTCGGCCAGCGCCGTGCCACAGGCCTGACAGAAGCGGGCACGCTCGGCGTTGCTCTCCGAGCATGAAGGGCAGATCCGCACGGCTCCATCCTAGTGCCCACGACTTCGTGGCCACCAGTTCGATCTGAGGCGCTGCCCAAGCCTTCGGTGCCGTCCATCGGGTCCGCGACGCCGTTCGGCGTCGGGGCGTCGACCTATGTCGTCGCGATCTCCGATCGGTCGGGCGTGGCGCGCATCGCCTCGAGCGTGTCGCGGACCTGGCCCGCGAGTCCTGTCGCATCGAGGCGCAGCAGCTGCCGCAGGTCCGCCACCGACCCGTGGTCGACGAAGCGCTCGCCGGGGATACCGATGATCTTCAAGTGCAGATCGCGGTATGCCGGATCGGTCAGGCGGGCTTCCTCGACCAGCTCGAGCACACCGCTGCCGAACCCACCGGTGACGACGCTCTCCTCGAAGGTTGCGAGGAGTCGCTTGCCGCGTGCCTGGTCGAGGATCAGCTGGCGATCGAGTGGCCGGGCGAAGCGGGCATTGATGACCCCGATCGACCAGCCTTCCTGGGCCAGGATGTCAGCCGCGGCGACCGCCCGCGCCACGATCGGGCCGAACCCGACGAACAGCAGGTCGCTCCCCTCGCGCAGGACCTCACCGCGTCCGATCGGCAGGATCCCCGGCTCGACGGGTTCGAGCCCGAACCCCGGATCTCGCGGATAGTGCAGCGCGAACGGATGATCCTGGGCAAGTCCGGTACGAACCAGTGACCGAAGCTCCTGCTCGTCCTTGGGGGAGGCGATCACGAGGTTCGGGATCTGCCGCTGGGCCGGCAGGGTGAACATGCCCTGGTGACTCGTTCCGTCCTCGCCGACCAGACCGGCCCGATCGACCGCGATCAGCACCGGCTGATCGTTCTGGCAGACGTCATGGACCGTCTGGTCGAACGCTCGCTGGAGGAACGTCGAGTAGAGCGCAACGACTGGTCGCATCCCGCCCATCGCCAACCCGGTCGCCAGCGCCACCGAATGCTGTTCGGCGATCCCGACATCGAACATCCGGTCGGGATAGGCCGATTGGAATCGAGCCATCCCGGTCCCGGTCGGCATCCCGGCCGTGATCCCGACGATCCGGCGGTCGCTCGCCGCGAGCTCGATGAGCTCGGCGGCGAAGACGGCGGTGTAATTCGGGTTGCGCACCGGCGCCTCGAGGACGCGCTCTGGTGGCGCGGCATCGTCGGTCATCGACTCGGTCGGCATCGCAACGGCGCCAGGCGCCGGGTCGACCGAGATCGGTGGCAACGCGGCGCCGTGGAAGCCGACCTGGTCTCGCTCTGCCGGCTGGAAGCCGCGTCCCTTCTGGGTCCGGACGTGGACGATGGTTGGTCCCGGCAGCGCCAGGGCTCGCCCCATCGTCTCGAGCAGGGCGTGCACGTCGTGACCCGGCACGACCCCGATGTAGGTGATCCCCAGGTCCTCGAACAGCTGGCCGGGCTGGGCGAAGTTGACGACCGATCTGCGGAGCCGCCGGCTGAGTTCGAGGATGGTCGCTCCGCCGATCGGGATCCGCTCGACCAACCGGTCGTATGCGCCCTTGCTGTGCTGCCAGGCCGGCGACAGCTTGATCTCCGAGAGGTACTTGGAGAACGCCCCGACCGTCGGGCTGATCGACATCTCGTTGTCGTTGACGATGATCAGCATCTGGGTCTGGCGCTGTCCGATGTCGTTGAGCGCTTCCAGCGACAGCCCGCTCATCAGCGCGGCGTCGCCGACCACGACGGCGATGCGCTCCAGGCCGTGCCGCAAGTCGCGTGCCTCAGCCAGGCCTTCGGCGATCGACAGCCCGGTCCCGGCATGTCCACCATCGAAGACGTCGTGAGGCGATTCGGTACGGCGCGGGAACCCGCCCACGCCGTCGAGCTGTCGGAGCGTCTCGAACCGCGCCAGCCGGCCTGTGAGCAGCTTGTGCGGGTACGCCTGGTGGCCGGTGTCCCAGACGATCCGGTCGCGCGGCGATTTAAGCAGTCGATGGAGCGCGATCGTCAGCTCGACCACCCCGAGCGAGGATCCCAGGTGGCCGCCAGTACTGGCCACGGTCCGGATGATGGTCTCCCGGATCTCGCTCGCCAGCTCCGTGAGCTCGGCCTCGCTCAGGCCGCGCAGGTCGGCTGGGTCCTGGATCGTCGGGAGGATCGGCACGTTGGGGCGCTCCTGGGTTGGGCTGGTTCGGGCAGTTCTCGGGTCTGGTCGCGAAGACGGTTCGGTCGGTAGACGTGTGATGATGGTACGGGCGCAACGACCCGACGGATGGTCGGTCCAGGTGAGTCTAAACCTGTCCACCCTGAGTGGCGCGTTTCGTCGATCCGAAGCCGCACGACGCGAGGCGACATGGAACGGTTCATCGTCGACGGACTCCGGCGCTCGCTCGCCGATCGAGTCACGACCGCGACGGATCCAGGCTACGACGAACTTCGGGCGACGTTCAATGCGACGGTCCAACGGAGGCCCGCCGTGATCGTCGGAGCGAGGTCGGTGGGCGACGTCACCGCCGCGGTCGTGGCCGCGAACGACCTGGGCCTTCCGATCGCGGTCCGTGGCGGCGGTCACGGTGTCGCCGGTCACGCCATGGCCGACGCCGCCCTCGTCGTCGACCTCCGCGCCATGCGCGCGGTCAGCGTCGATCCCGTCACCCGGATCGTGCGTGCCGAGGGTGGCGCCCTGTGGGAGGACCTCGATGCCGCGGCCTGGGCCCACGGCCTTGCTGTCGTGGGCGGGACGTTCGGCGACACCGGTGTCGGTGGCCTGACCCTCGGCGGGGGCATCGGCTGGCTGTCCGGGCTCCAGGGCCTCACCTGCGACAACCTCATCAGGGCCGAACTCGTGACCGCCGCCGGAGAACAGGTCGTGGCCAGCCTCGATGACGACGCCGACCTGCTCTGGGCCCTGCGCGGCGGCGGGGGCAACTTCGGGGTCGTGACCGCGTTCACCTTTCAGGCGATCGACCCCGGACCGATCACGGCCGGGACCGTGGCGTTTCCGCTCGGCGCCGCCAAGCAGGTCCTCCGGACCATCGCCCAGGTCGCCGAGACGGCGCCTGGCGCCCTCGAACTCATCTCGACCATCGGACCCTCCAGCGACAGGCCTGGCGACTTGGAAGTCCGCGTCACGGTCTGCTGGCCCGGCGACCCGGCCGCGATCGACCCGATCCTGAGACCGATCCGGTTCGGGCTACCCGCCATCGACGACTCGATCGGCCCGATGACCTACCCGGACCTCCAGGCGGCAGCCGGGCGCTTGCCCTTCGGCCTGCGCCACTATTGGAAAGGTCACTTCCTGCGAGCGCTTGACGAGCCGGCGATCGGCGCGGTCGTCGCCGCCGTGGAGGCGGGTCCGGGCGGGCTGAGTACGGTCCTCCTCGAAGCCATCCGCGGCGCTGCCGACCGCGAGCCCGCCGGTGGTGCCGCCTTCGGTCAGCGAGCGGCCACCTGGAATGCCACGGCATTGTCGATCTGGGAGGATCCCGCGGACGACGACGCTCAGATCGGTTGGGCCAGGTCCACGGCGGCGGACCTCGCGGTCAGCTCGCTGTCCGGGGCCGGCTATGCGAACTACGCCGCCGTCGATGAGACGAATGAGCGAGTCAGGCTCGCATTCGGCACCGAGCGGTTCACCAGGCTGACCGAGACCAAGGCCCGTCTTGACCCTGGGAATCGGTTCCGGTTCAACCTCAACATCGGTCCAGCGGTCATCCGCCGGTCGGACTAACCGCTGCTCGCGTCTTCGGTCGCCTCCTCGGGTCGGACGTCCCGGGTCTCCAGCACCCCGCCGGCTCGGGCCACCAGCTGCTGGACACGGAGCTCGGCGTCTCCCAGGAGGGTCTCGCAGCGGGCCTGAAGGGCGACCCCGCGCTCGTACAGGGCGATCGCCTGCTCGAGCGGCTGTCCGCCTGATTCGAGCTCTGCGACGACTCGCTGGAGTTCGGCCAGGGCGTCATCGAAAGCGAGGGTCTCGATGGTCGGTTCAGTCGGGGTCGGCACGGTCAACCTGGTCGTCTCCATCACTGAGCCGGTCGATACGCGGAGCGACGAGCATACCAACTCGCAAGCCGATGACCGCGATCACGATCACGGCCAGGACGAACAACGAGACGGCGACGATCTCGCCAGTCATCCGGACGGGTCGTCCACCGTGGCCGGCAGCTCACCACCCGCGACCCGGACCGACAACCGGCTGCCGGACGGGGCATCCGCCGGGGTGCGCACGATCCGGTCGTCCGAGGCGCGCCGGACGATGGCGTAACCTCGATCCAGGGTCGCCTGCGGCCCAAGGACCGCGAGGGCCGCTCCGGCCGTCTCCAGCACGGCCCGCGCCCCGACCACCCGGCCGAGGGCAAGCGATCCAAGCGCGTCCGAACGCCCGAGGCGAACCCGGTCCCGCTCGAGTCGTGTTGGAAGGGTCGGCACAAGGCGGGTCACAAGCCGCTCATCCAGGCGCCGACGAGCGGCCAGGGCAGCCTCTGTGGCACGGGTCGCCCGGTCGATGAGGATCCCGACCCGCTCGCGGGCCATCGCCAGCTGGCTGAGTGGGCTGAGACGCTCGAGCGCTCGCCGTTCGGCCACGACCTCGCGCGAGCCCGACCGGAGGCGGCTGGTCGCGGCGGCGTCCAGACGACGACCAGCAGCCCGGATCGCGCCGATCGCCTCGATCCGATCTGGCACGGCGATCTCGGCCGCCGCGGATGGGGTCGGCGCACGCACGTCGGCGGCCAGGTCGACCAACGTCAAGTCGACCTCATGACCGACGCCGCTGATGACCGGGAGCCGATGACTCACCACCGCTCGGACGACGGCTTCGTCATTGAACGCCCAGAGGTCCTCGAGTGACCCGCCGCCACGAGCCACGATGGTGACCGTCGGGGCCTCGTCCGACCGGCCGGCGGCGTGGCGCTCCGCGGCGTGTCGCTCCACTTTGCGAAGGGCCGCGATCAGGCTGGCTGGCGCCCCATCGCCCTGGACCTGCGCCGCGACGAGGACGACGCGGGTGAGCGGCCAGCGCCGTGCCAGCACCTTGCAGATGTCCTTCCAGACCGCCCCGCTCGGGCTGGTCACGACGGCGATCGTCGCCGGGCGCCCCGGGAGACTGCGCTTGCGAGTGTTGTCGAACAGGCCCTCCGCCGCAAGACGTGCCTTGAGGGCTTCCAGTCGAAGGGTCAAGTCGCCGAGGCCGGCCGGCTGGATGGACTCGACGTAGAGCTGAAGCGCGCCCTGCGGTTCGAACAGGTCGATCCGGCCGTGAGCAACCACCCGGAGGCCGGCCTGCGCCTCGAAGGCGGACTGCGACCGCTGGTCGCGGAACCAGACGCACTGGAGTTGGCTGCGCTCGTCCTTGAGGGCGAAATAGGCGTGCCCCGCCGACGAGACCGTGACCCGACCGATCTCGCCCTCGACCCACAGATCGATGAGCCGAGGATCCCCCCGGACCGCGCTGCGGATCGTCCGGGTCACCTCGCTGACGGCCAGGATCCGGACTCCGATCGGGCCGCTGGGTCGAGGGGCGGCGACGATCGAATCCCAACTCGGGAGGGCCCAGTCAGGCGGCTCCGGGTCGCTCATCCACGGGCCACGCTAGACGCGGGTCTGGTATTCCCCGGTCCGGGTATCGACCCGGATGGTGTCGCCCGGCTCGACGAAGATCGGGACCTGGACGATCAGGCCCGTCTCCGTGGTGGCCGGCTTTCGTGCCCCGGACTGGGTGTCGCCCGCGAAGCCCGGCTCGGTTTCGACCACGGCGAGATCCACCGTGATCGGCACTTCGACCCCGATCGTCTCTCCCTGGTAACTGGTCCGATCAAGCGTCATCCCGTCCTTGAGATACGGAGCGGCATCGGCGAGCAGGTCGGTCGACAGGATGAACTGGTCATACGTGTCGTTATCCATGAAGTGATAATCGTCGCCGTCGCGGTACAGGAACTGGACCGGCCGCTTCTCCATCGACGCTCGAGGCCACTTCGTACCGGCCTGGAACGAGCGCTCGACCGTCTGTCCGCGCTTGATGTTCCGGAGCGTGATCCTGACCTGCGCGGATCCGCGACCCATCTTGATGTGGTGGTAGTCGAGGATCTGCCAGAGTTCGCCGTCAAGCTCGATGGCGACGCCCTTCTTCAGTTCACCTGTGCTGATCATGTCGGGTGGGACTCCTCGAAAACCGCGGTCGGTGTCGACCGTGGCCGATCGTAGCAGAGCGCCATCAGTCGCCTTTCGCGTCCCGCAGGGCGCGCATCCGGACCTCGTATTCGACGGGACTGATCTCGCCGCTGGCCAACCGCGCCTTGAGCTGCGCGACCGCCGGATCCTCGAGGCGTGGCAACCCGCGCCGGACCGCCCAGACGATCACGCCGACGACCAGCACGGTCATGGCCAGGAACACCACCATGCTGACCGCGACGATCCCGCCCATCAGGCCGAACATGTCGAACGGGAATGGGTCCATCGGCAGCAGCCTACCCGGCGCTCCGCCGGCTTGTCAGCCCGCGACGACGAGGACGTCGCGTGGGAACCTGGTCAGACGCTCGACCCGGCTGGTCGCCGCATCCAACAGGAGGAGGTCCTCGATCCGGACGCCCGTCTCACCATCGAGGTAGACCCCGGGCTCGATCGAGAAGACGGTCGGGCTCGGGAGCGGGACGTCGGTGGCCGTTCGCCCCAGAGACGGAGCTTCGTGGGTCGCCAGGCCGATGCCGTGGCCGGTGCCGTGGCCGAAGTGCTCGCCGTGGCCGCCTGCGTCGATGACGGCCCGCGCGGTCGCATCGATGGATCGGCCACTGGGCAGATCGGCACGTCCATCGGCCACGGCCTGCTCCAGGCGATCGATGGCCGCCTGCTGGGCGCGCCCGACGAGGTCGTAGAGGTCCAGGTCGCGAGCCGACGGTTGACCGACGAATAGTGTCCGGGTCATGTCGCTTCGGTAGCCGGCCACCTTGGCACCGAAATCGAAGAGCAGCACCTCGCCGTCCAGGATGGGTCGATCACCAGGCGCCCCGTGCGGCAGCGCGGCTTCCGGGCCGGCCAGGCAGGCCACGTCGAAGGCGAGCCCTTCTGCGCCGCCGGTTCGCATCAGCCACTCGAGCCGGAGCGCCAGTTCCGCCTCGGTCACGCCGGGCTGGATGTCCGGCAGGAGCGTCGCCAATGCCCGGTCTGCGACCGCGCAGGCGGCAGCGATCCGTTCGGTCTCGGCCGGTTCCTTGATCGCACGGTCCGCTTCGATCCAACCATCGATCGCGACCAGCTCGACGCCCGGGGCGGCGGCGGCCAGGCGCTCCCAGAGCGCATGGGACACGAACCCGGCCTCGACCGCCAGCCGCCGTGCACCGATCATCGCCAGTGAGTTCCGGCCAGCGGGTCGGCAGGTCCGTGTAGGCCTCGAACAGGTCAGCCTCGGGCGCCTCGCGTCGGACCTGGGTGGAATACCGCGAATTGGCCAGGACGATCACTCGGTCGCCGCCGATGACGAATTGGCCGGAATTGCCGGCGACCTTCTCTTCGCCGTCGGCCAGGGTCACGCCGGTCAGGTAGCGGGCATGCTCAGGCCGAACGCCGTAGTAGCCATCGACGCCCGCCTCCGCGAAGCGCGCCCGAAGCCGGGCCAGGCGAGCGGGCCGGGCTTCGGCGTCCGCCAGCGCCCAGTCAGCCAGGCGTGCGGCCGATGGCGGCCCTGCGAAATCGCCAGGCTCCGGCAGCTGGGACGTCATTTCAGGTAGCCGTACTTCTTCCGGTTCGCATCGTGCTCGGCCTTCGTCTTGGCGAAGACATGGGCGCCACCACCATCAGGGATGGCCAGGAAGTAGAGGTACTTGTCCTGCGTGTCCGGCTCCAGGGCGGCGTCGATCGAGGGCAGGCTCGGGGTGGCGATCGGCCCGGGGATGAGGCCCGGCGTCTGGTATGTCTGATACCCCTGCAACTCTGGAGGGACGACGAGGTCGGACAGGGACACGCCGGGCGGCGACCAGAATACGTAGCGTTGCCAGTCGGCGAACTTGAGTTTGGCCAGTTCCATCGTGTCGATGGCATAGAACACGGTCGGATCGGCATTCAGGATCTTGTTCTTGATCCCGGGCAGACCGTCGAGTCGGTTCTGGTACACGCCCGCGATGCGGGCCCGCTCCTCGTCGAGGACCGCCTCATGCTCCACGATCGAGGCCAGCGAAAGGACCTGGTAGAAGTCCAGGCCGCGGTCCTTCGGGACGTTCATCCGGTCCGGCCCGACATCGGCGGCGAACCGGTCGAGCATCAGCCGGATCAGTTCTTCCGGGGTCGTGTCGGGCAGGACCCGGTAGGTCGCCGGCCAGAGGAATCCCTCGAGCGACGCGCCCTTCGGGGCGTCGGCCAGGATCTTCTTCAGCCAGGGGTAGTCATCGATGAGCGAGGCGGGTGGCGATTTGGCCAGGTCATAGAACTCGTGCGGATCCATATCCAGGGGCAGCGTCTGGAGCTTCGCGGTGATCTGCTCGAGACGGAGACCGGTCCGAAGGGCGATATCGACGTACGGGATCTTGGGTGGTGCCAGCAGGGCGTTGACGACCTGGTCCGGGGTCATGTTCTCGCGCAGGACGAACGTGCCCTGTTGCAGGGAGCCGGTGAGCCCCTGGACGGTGGAGATGAACACGAACGCCCGCCGATCCTTGATCAACCCCTGCTCTTCGAGGCGGGCGGCGATCGTGCTGGCCGTATCGCCGTCCTCCACCAGGAACTCCACCTGGCTGGACGCCGACGAGGCCGGCTGCGTCAACGCAGTCCCGAGATTTTCGCGGACGATGTCCTCGACGAAGGGCAGCCGCAAGGCGGCCGGATTGTCTTCCGCGACGGCCATGACCGCCTCGCCGACGACCGGCCGCAGGACGGTGAGCCCCACGCCCAGCACGATGGCGGCGAGGACGAGCGCAAAGACCAGGAACTTCAGCAGGCCGACCAGCCCGCTCCCGGCACCGCCGCCGCCACGGCCACCGCGGCCGCGCTTGATCGGTTCGGAGAACTCGGGGATCGATGCGGTCGCGTAGGACTCGGGGTCGTACGGGCGGACCGGCGCCGGTCGACCATCGCGCGGGCGTCCGCCGGAGCGGATCGTCATGAGTCGGTCTCCTGGGATGGCGTGGCTCGTGGCGTGGACGCTCGACGTCGGGCGCGTGTGTCGAGTTCGTCCTGCAGGATGATGGCGGCGGCCTCGCGGTCGACCCGGGCGCGATAGACATCTCGCTGGGTCTTGCTCGGCGGCCCACCGGCCCGACCACGCTTCATCGGTCCGAGACGGGCCTCCGCGAGGTGGCTGGACAGGCGTTCGTCGCGATAGGTTAGCGGAAGTTCCAACAGGACCTCGAGCGCTTCGACCCAAGCGCGGGTCAGGACAGCTTGGGGCCCGATGGCGCCGGAGGCCTCGAGCGGCAGGCCGACGACGAGCTCATCCACCGACTTCGCTCTCGATCACCTGGCGCAGGGCGACAGCGTCCGCGGCCACGTCGCGGCCTCGACGCAAGGTCGTCAACGGTCTCGCGATACCACCCACATCGTCACCGGTGGCCAACCCGATCCGACGCTCGCCCAGGTCGATACCGAGCAGGCGGCTCACGGATCCGGCGATGGCGAGCCGGTCTCGATCGGGACCGGCTGCCCGATGGTCAGATCGACCCGGCTGTCGAAGCCCGGCACCGTCCCGCTCCAATCCGGCGAGACAGTCAGGCTGACGACACCGAATGGGGCGAGGATCGCCTCGGCATCGCCGATCGGTTTGCCGATGACCAGTGCCTTGAGCGTGTCGGCGTCGAGGATCGCGACCTGCTCAGCCGTCGCGTTGACCGGGAAGGCGACCGTCTGGCCGACCACCACCGCGTCGCCGATGTCGATGACCACCGAGCCATCGACGAGTTCGTGGCCTGGTGCGACCGAGGCGCGGAGCTGCTCCTCGGCGATGGCCGCGACCGGCGACGGGTCGGTACTGACCACGGTTCCGGTCGCCGATGCGCCGAGCGTGAATTCCGTGACCTCCTGGCCGAGGAGGGACTCTGGCGCGACCGACGGGGTGGTGGGTCCAAGGGTGCCGGTCTCCGGGAATATCCGCTCCCCGTCCGGGGCAAGGTCGGGATCGGCGATGGCCTGATCGAAGTTCGCCTCGAGCGACGCATCGAGGGCCACGAGCGCGCCGTCCACGTCCTCCTGGGTGACCCGAGCGATCTCCTCGCGCGTCCCGCCGGTCGTCGCCTCCGGGTTGGAGACGCGCAGGAAGACCGAGCTCTCGTCACGCGGCACCACGACGATCGTGCCCGGCTCGACATTGCCGTCCGGACCCCCTCCGACCGCCGTCACCGCGACGCTCGCTCGAGCCGGGAAGATGGTCAACCCGACCAGGTCGGCCTTGTCGACCGTGATGGTCGCGTCGGTCCGAAATCGGATCCCGTCTCTGGTGCTCACGATGCTGCCTTCGGCGACCCGGTTGGTGCTCGTCGGGTCGAGATTCTCGAACCGGACGGCTCCCGTCGCCTTGGTCAGATCGACCCGCGTGCCGGTCGCCGGAAAGGTGTCCTCGGCGGTGACCGGCACGGTCAGGATCTCGGCCGGCACGACCGGTGGGTCACCTCCCGGCGCGGAAGCCGACGGATCAGCGACGACCTGGATCGCGACCGGGCCGACCGGCTCCGGTCGTGGCGTGACCACGATGGCCGCGGACGGCAACAGGAGGTAGGTCCCGACGGCCGCGACGAGCACCGCCAGGGCCAGGATCCCGGCTCCGATCAGCCAGGCGGTCCGGTCCCGCGACCGGGCGGCGCCCGGGGCGACGGGGACGACCGTCCGAACGGTTCGGCCACCCGTCGCCGCCGGTCCCTCCGGCTTCATCTCGGTCGCGGTCACGGCCGCGGCGACCACCCGCTCAGGGGCCGGCTCGGCCCGGACCGGACGATCCTGCGCTGGAGCCGAGCCCGTATCCGCATCGGCCATCGCGGTCTCGTACTCGGCGACGGAGGCGAAGACCGGCAGACCGGCCGAGGCGGCCAGTGCCCGCGTCGCCGGATCGGCCGAGATGAGGGACAGGCGCTTCTCGTGGGTCAGCGCGTCACGCGACAGCAGGCGGAAGTTGATCCGCGATGTCGCCACCCGGGAGCCGTGTGGCAGGACGACGGCGAGGCGAGCCGGCTCGGCATCGCGGATCCGGGCCGCTGCCGACGTGATCTCATCGTCGACCTCGAGATAGATGATCGAACCGGCCACCGGATCAGACCTTCATCGCCCGAAGGACTCGGCGTAAGGCTGCATCGAGTGGGTCGTCGCCGGTCTGCAGTTCGATGGCCTGGAATGCCAGCCCGAGGGGCGTCACGTCCTGCTGGTCGATGAGCAGGTCCGTGCCGTCGGTGATCGTCTCGATCTGATCCGGGGCCATGACCATGACTTCGGGCGGTCGGGCGAACGGCAACCGTTCGTAGAACGACCTCGCGGACAGAGCGGCGCTGATCTCGGGCAGGCGGGAACCGCCACCACACAGGTAGATCCGGCCGGGCAGCAGGTCGCCACCCGACAGCTCCTCCATGACCAACTCCACCCCGGCCGACCAGACCCGAACGTCATCGGCGATGATCCCCGCGACCTGTTCGGCATGATCGACGACCACGCCCCGGGCATGGTCGACCTTGACCGCCTCGGCGCGAGGGAACGGCAGGTCCAGCCGATCGGCCAGACTCTTCGTGAACGCGCGACCCCCCAGGGCGAACATCCTGGTGCCCTCGATCCCGCCCTGGCGGACCAGCGCGACATCGGTCGTACCGCCGCCGACATCGACGAACAGGGCGCCGGCCTGCCGGATGTGTTCGTCACCGAGCACCCGCGCCACCGCATACGGCTCAGCCACGATCTCGAGCAACTCGAGGTCGAGCTGGGAGGCGACGCTCTGGAGCGCCCCGAGGTGGACGAGCGGCGCGAAGGCGTTGAAGATCCCGATCTTGACGTGACGACCCTGGAAGCCCACCGGATTGGTCAACGCATACCCGTCGATCGAGGCGCCGGTGACGGCCGCATGGACCAGCCGGACGTCGACCTGGGGCAGCCCCGTCTCCCAGGTGATCGCCCGCTCTGCTTCGTGGAGCGCCTCGCGCTGGACGACGTCGATCAGACGCTGCAACTCGCCCTCGGAGATGGGCTGGTCGGGGCGTTTGCGCTCCTGACTGTGGGTCGTGGTGAAGCCCTTGACCAACTCGCCGGCGATGCCGATGACGACCTGGCTCGGGCGGAAGCCGGCCATCTCCTCGGCTTCCTGGAGCGCCACCGCGCAGTTGTCGACGACAGCCGCGATGTCGGCCACCGTCCCGGACTGCATATGGGCCAAGCCCTGTCGCTTGCGGCCGACTCCCCGGATGGTTCCCTTCCCCTGCGCATCGATGTCGAAGACGAGGGCCTTGGCGAATTCGGTCCCGACGTCGAGTGCCGTGCACGCGGTCAGCGTCTCGTCCGAGTCCCGCTGCCAGATGCGCCGCCAGAAGGCCATCAGTCTCCGCTTTCGAGTCGAGCGCGGAGCGCCGTCAGCGCATCGGCAAGTCCGGCCCGGCGTGTGCCACGCCCCTGGGCCATCGTCGGCCGACCACCCCCACGCCCGTCGAGCGCCGGCATCGCGGCCAGGACCAGGTCTCCGGCCGATACGCCGCGCTCGACGAGATCCGGCGACACCGTCACGAACAACTGGGGTTCGTCCGCGTCGAGAGCGAGGGCAACGACGCCCGAGCCGAGCAGGCTGCTCAGGTCTCGTGCGGTCGCCTTGAGCGCATCGAGCGATTCGAACGGCAGTGCCGCAGCGACGAGGCGGACACCCGGCGTGACTTCGTCGGCCGTCGCGGCCAGCTCGCTCGGCCGGGGCAGGCCGACCGAGGCCCCGGCCTTGAGACGCCGTTTCGACTCCCGCAATTCGTCCTGAAGCGTGACGATCCTGTCTTCGATCGCGTCGATCGAGCGAGCCCCGAGCGTCTCGACAGCTCGGTCGAGGGCAGCGAACCGGTCGCGCACGAGGCGATCCGCGGCGACCCCCGTGACGGCCTCGATCCGTCGCATCCCAGACCCGATGCTCCGTTCACCAGTCACCAGGAAGCCGCCGATCTGGCCTGTCGCTCGGCAGTGCGTGCCGCCACACAACTCGAAACTGTAATCCTGGACGCGGATCGTTCGTACCGTCTCGCCATACTTCTCGTCGAAGAACGCATCGGCACCGCCATCGATCGCTTCCGTCATGGTCATGTACGCGATGGTGACGGGCCGATCCTCCCGGATGATGCGCTGGACCTCATCCTCGATCGCGCGCTGCTCGTCTACCGTCAGCCCGCGGTCCAGCGGGAAATCGAAGCGGAAGTGATCCGGTGTCACGAGCGAACCGGCCTGTCGGGCTCGATCGCCGACCACGTTCCTGAGCGCCCGGTGGAGGAGGTGCGTGGCGGTGTGGTTGCGCATCGTATCCGCCCGCCGCTCGGCATCGACGACGGCTTCCACGGTAGAACGCACGGTCATCCGACCATGCAGGATGCCGCGATGGACGATCAGGCCACCGACCGGACGCTGGGTATCGGTGACCGTGAACAGGTCACTTCCGCCATCCGGTTCGCGCAGGATGCCCCGGTCGCCGACCTGTCCGCCACCCTCGGCATAGAACGGCGTCCGATCAAGCACGACCTCGGCCTCCCCATGGCCCGTCAGCTCGTCGAATTCGAGACCGTCGCGGACGATCGCGACGACTCGGCCCGCGGCGTTCGTGGTCTCATAGCCGAGGAACTCCGTGTCGCCGGCTCGTGCCTGGATCGCCCCGAATAGCGCGGCCAGGCCGGCCTGCCGGGAAAGCTGGTCCCTGGTCCCCGATCGACTCCTGGCCCGTTGCTCCTCCAGGGCGTCCTCGAAGCCGCCTCGATCGACGGCGACGCCGTACTCGGCGGCCAGTTCGACGGTCAGGTCGATCGGGAACCCGTACGTGTCATGCAACCGAAACGCGATGTCACCGGGCAGTCGGGGGGCGTCAGCCGTCAGGTTCTCGGCCTGTCGGCCGATCGTCCGCTCCGGGTTATCCTCGCCCAGGACGAGGACGATCTCCGCATCGAGCAGGCGCGTCCCGGCATCGAGCGTACGGGCGAATTGCACTTCCTCGCGGGCGACGATGCCAAGGATCTCCTCACGTCGGGTCACGAGGTGTGGGTACGCCTCGCCCATGACCTCGATGACGACCGACGCCGCGTCGGCCATGAACGGCTCGTGGCGGCCGAGCAGCCGGCCGTGGCGGACCGCCCGTCGAAACAGCTTGCGCATGACGTAGCCCCGGCCCTCGTTCGATGGCAGCACGTCATCGCCGGCCAGGAA
Source organism: uncultured Chloroflexia bacterium (assembly GCA_963720715.1). Classification (GTDB taxonomy): domain Bacteria; phylum Chloroflexota; class Limnocylindria; order Limnocylindrales; family CSP1-4; genus SPCO01. The sequence goes on along the minus strand of CAVRGM010000007.1, from coordinate 119,897 downwards.
GGTGACCGCCCGGGCGTGGTCGGCGATGACCTGGTAGCTGAACCGCTCTGCCTCGAACGCATCCGGATCGTGCCCGAACAGCTCGCGCATCCGGGCGTGGATCGGCGTGAACAGGTCCGTGTCGTAGTTGGTCGGGACCTGCTGAAGGACGCTGGCCAGGCGTTCCAGACCCATCCCGGTGTCGACGCTGCCGAACGGGAGCGGGACTCTGCCGGTCGGCGATTGATCGAACTCCATGAACACGAGATTCCAGATCTCCAGCCAGCGCGGGCAGTGCTCGCTGTGGTCCGGGATGCACTCGGGGCCCTCGGACAGATGGACGCCCCGATCGAAATGGATCTCGCTGCACGGCCCACACGGGCCGGTCTCGGCCATCCGCCAGAAGTTGCTGTCGTCGCCGCGGTCGACGTCGCCCCAGCGGGCCATCCGCTCGGGTGGCAGCCCGATCTCGTCGGCCCAGACATCCCAGGCGACCTGGTCGTCGGTGTACGTGGTCGCTGCCAGACGTTCGGCCGGGATACCCAGATCCTCGGTCAGGAACTCCCAGGCCCAGTGGATCGCCTCGCGCTTGAAGTAGTCGCCGAACGACCAATTGCCCAGCATCTCGAAGAAAGTGTGATGGCGAGGCGTGCGCCCGACCTCCTCGAAGTCGTTGTGCTTGCCCGCCACGCGCAGGCAGCGCTGGTAATCGACCGCGCGGGTATACGACCGGGTCTCGGCACCGATGAATACGTCCTTGAACTGGACCATCCCGGAGTTGGTGAACAGCAGCGTGGCATCCCCCGCCGGGACCAGACCGGCGCTGGGCACCACCGTATGACCGCGTTCGGCGAAGAACTCGACGAAGCGGCGACGGATGTCGGCGGCAGGTAGCGCGACGATCCTCGGATCCGGACGCTGGGCGGGGGGTGGCATCGAACGCAATGGTACTCAACCGCCCACCACGAGCCGCACATGCCGGTACAAGGTCGCTGACGTGGCTTGCCATGACCCGTACCCTCATAGGGTCCAGGTCTTGTCAGCGTCGTCCGGATGCGTCGGTGGGGAGGCACCCATACGAAGGAGGGAAGATCGTGCGACGAACCGTCATGGATCATCGGGCGACCGTGGGGCGGACCGCGGGCGCTCTCGTCATCACCCTTGCGCTGATCGGCTGCGGTGGAGGCGCGACGGCGTCGACGGCCGTTCAGCCGGAGGCTTCAGTCGATGCCGTCGAGTCCGTGGCCACGACGGCAGCACCGACCACGGCCGCATCGGCCGCAGGATCGGCCGCGCCGGCTCCGAGTGCCGACTCGGCCAGCGGTGACATGAACACGGCCGTCGTGATCATCGGTGACGACCGCTATGAATTCTCCGGTGTGCGGTGCGACATCTTCGCCCCACGCTATATCCAGGCAGGAACCTACGGTGAGGATCCCGAACTCGTCATCGTGCTGCCACCCGAGGGCTGGGAGAGCCAGGGCGATACATACGGGGCCCCATCCGTCCACGTCGCGATCGGCGATCCATTCGCCGGCGGGGTCGAGTGGGTTGCGGGCGACGATGGCAACTGGTTCGGCGCCGAGCGCCCGGATGGGGCGAGCCAGATCGACAGCTACACGGTGCCCGACGGACGCCCGGTGACCGCCACCGGCACGGCGACGTTCAGCGACCGGGTCGCGCTCCAGCAGGGTGGTGCAGCAGAACCACGGACGGGCAGCTTCGAGGTGTCCTGCCCTTGAGCCCGACAGCGACCCGATCGGTCAGGGTCACGAGGTGACGACGGTCGCAGCGGCGCTCGTCGTCGTCGTGGCGGCCATCCACGTCTATATCGTCATCCTCGAGATGTTCTTGTGGCGAACGCCGCGCGGCATGCGGGCGTTCGGGACCGACCAGGCCTTCGCCGACCGATCCGCGACATTGGCGGCGAACCAGGGGCTGTACAACGGATTCCTCGTGGCCGGGCTGGCCTGGGGCCTCGTGGCCGCAGATCCGATCGGGTTCCAGGTCAGGGTGTTCTTCCTCGGCTGCATCGTCGTGGCCGGCCTGTTCGGCGCGGCCACCGTCAGTCGCCGGATCCTCGTCGTCCAGGCGTTGCCGGCCGCGATCGCGCTCGTCGCGGTCATCGCGGCGGCGAACACCGGCTGACCGTTCTCAGGCCGTCTCACGGTCGCACCCGGACCTCGGATGGCAACCGGCCATGCCGAGGAGTACCGGATGTCCCCCACCCCGCACACCGATGCCTCGAGCGGGTTCGGATCCACGTCGCAGCCCTTCTTCGATGATGCCCTGAGCGACGAGGTGTACGGCTCAGGTGTGTATGCCGCGAAGGGTCGGCACGAGGTCCAGAACGCGGACGACGGCATCTATCCACAGAGCCAGGGCAGCGATGGCGATCGGACCACCTTCGAGGTCGCGATCCAGACCGCCTAGGGCGACGAGCGGTCCCGATCCGCGACCCGCCGCCGCCGCCGACGCGACCACACCGATGAACCGGCCAGGATCGCCCCGAGGATGGCCCCCAGGGTGAGCCCTCGAACGAACGAACCGTTCGATCGTCCATCCGCCGCGCCGCTCATGCGTGGTGCCTCGATGGACCGAGGACGGCGACCGCGGACGAGATCCCGATGCCGATCCAGGCCCCGATCGTCGCGGCGACGAGATGGAAGTCGCCGATCGCCCAGAGGGCGAGCCCGAGCCGGCCACCCAGGGCATCACCCGCCCAGGCGCCGAGGATCGCGGCCACGACGAGGATCGGGAGCCGGCCGCCCGCACTGCCGCGGATCAGGATGGAAAGCGCGGCGTTGAAGATCCCGACGAGGATGGACAGGATCAGGGCCGGCTCGATACTCATTCGGCCGCGCCGACCAACCGTCCCGACGCTGCGGGGACGGGCGGGTCGTCGGCTCGCGAACGCGCGATGCGTCCGCCACCGAGGACGACCTCACCGTCATACAGGACGGCCGCCTGCCCGGGGGCCGCGGCCCAGACCGGCCGATCGGTCTCGATCGTCCAGTTGCCAGCCCTGGCTGGCTCGTCCGCAGTGGCCGGTCTGACCGTCGCCGGGATGGGCTCCGCCCGGTGGCGGATCCGGACCTCGGCCCGGAATGACCCGGCGACGGCCGGGGCGGCGCCGGCGACGAAGGTCGCTCGCTCGAGGTGGATGGTCGTCGTTTCGAGGTCCTGACGGCGGCCGAGCGTGATCGTGTTGGTCAGGGGGTCGATCCGGCTGACATAGCGAGGTTCGCCGAGCGCGACGCCGAGCCCCTGACGCTGCCCGACCGTGTAGCCCGGTGCCCCACGATGCTCCCCGACCCGCTCGCCATCGACATCGAGGAGTGGCCCTGGAGCCGGCATCCAGCCGGCTCGATCCTGGAGCGCGTCGCGATAGTCGCCGCCGGGCACGAAGCAGATCTCCTGGCTTTCGGGCTTGTCGGCTGTGGCCAGCCCGAGCGACCTGGCCACAGCCCGGACCTCCGGCTTGGTCAGCTCGCCGAGCGGGAACCGGGCGTGGTCGAGCTGGTCCTGGCGCAGGCCATACAGGAAGTACGTCTGGTCCTTGTCGACGTCGCGTGCCCGGAGCAATCGCGACCGACCGGCGCGGTCGACATCGCGGCGAGCATAGTGTCCGGTGGCGACCGCATCGCATCGATACAGGTGTCGAGCCCGGCCGAGCAACGCGCCGAACTTCACGTAGGTGTTGCAGTCGATGCACGGTGATGGCGTCTCGCCACCCAGGTACGCATCCAGGAAGGGTTGGAGGACGCCGGCATCGAACTCGCGCTCAAGGTTCATCACGTAGAACGGGATGTCGAGCTGGGCGGCCACTCGACGAGCATCGTCCGCGGCATCCAGCGAGCAACAGCTCTTCTTGAATTCGGAATACGTGTCCGCGACATCGTGGAGGCGCATCCAGACACCGACCACGTCGTGGCCCTGTTCACGGAGCAGCGCTGCCGCGACCGACGAATCCACGCCACCCGACATGGCCACCAGGACCCGACTCATGCCAGGATCCCCTGGCCGAGCGGATCTGCCGAGATACTGAGCGTGCCGAGCCGCATCGAGGCGATGACCCGGGGCACGACGTCCACGGCCGTCTCGACCTCCCCGTCGGTGGTCGTCCGACCGAGCGACAGCCGCAGCGCGCCGCGCGCTTCCTCATCCGGATAGCCCATCGCCGTCAGGACGTGACTGACCTCCGTCGAGCCGCTCGTGCAGGCCGACCCGATCGAGCAGGCGATGCCCTCCAGGTCGAGCGCGGTCGCGACCGACGTCCCGTCCGTCTCACGGGCGACCAGTGACAGCAGGCCTGGCAGCCGGTTCCGGGGATGACCCGTGAGCTCGACTCCGGGTACCGCCAGGACCGCCTTGGCCAGTCGTTCGCGTTGGCTCCGGAGACGCTGCGTCGTGGCCGGACGTTCGTCACAGGCGAGGGCGTAGGCCGCCGCGAAACCGACCGCGCCGGCCACGTTCTCGGTGCCGGCCCGGCGATGGCGCTCCTGCGTGCCGCCCTGTTGCTGGGCGAGGATGTGGGTTCCGTGCCGGACATACAGGACCCCGACCCCCTTGGGGCCCTCGAACTTGTGCGCCCCCAGCGAGATCAGGTCGGCACCCAGGACGTCGACATCGAGATCGATCCAGGGGGCCGCCTGGACGGCATCGACATGCAGGATGACGCCCTTCCTTGTGCGCACCCGGGCCGCAACGTCGGCGATGGGCTGGATCGTGCCGACCTCGTTGTTGGCGAGCATGATCGAGACGAGGATCGTCTTGTCGTTGAGGTTGGCCTCGAGCTGATCGGGGTCGACCCGGCCGTACCGGTCAACCGGCAATTCGACGATCTCGAACCCGAACTTCTCGAGGTATCGAAGGGTATGACCCACGGCGTGGTGCTCGACCGCCGAGGAGATGATCCGATGACCGTGCGCCTTGCCCGCCCAGGCCGCGCCCTTGATGGCGAGATTGTTCGCCTCCGTCCCACCGGAGGTGAAGACGATCTCGCGGGCCTGGGCATGCAGCCGCGTCGCGACGGCCTCGTGCGCTTCATCCAGCCCGGCTCGAGCGGCACGGCCGAACGCGTGAGCCGAACTCGGATTGCCGTACGACTCGGTCAGGTACGGCAGCATCGCATCGAGGACCTCACGTCGGAGCGGCGTCGTCGCGGCGTGATCGAGGTAGATCGGCATCCGCCCGATCGTACACCGTACCCCCGGCCCGGGCGTCCGTCAGCGGCCGTCGGCCGCGTCGCGCTCGGTATCCCGGCGCAGGTCCTCGGCGCGGCCGGCCTCGCGGCGGCGATCGTGCTGCGACAGGGCGCGCTTGCGCAATCGGATCGATGCCGGGGTCACCTCGACCAGCTCGTCGGCGGCGATGAACTCGAGCGCCGTCTCGAGGGTCAGCTGGCGAGCCGGCGTCAGGCGCAGCGACTCATCGTGTGAGTGGGTCCGGATATTGGTCAGTTTCTTTTCCTTGGTCGGGTTGACGTCCATGTCGCCGGACCGGCTGTTCTCCCCGACGATCATGCCCTCGTATGTCTCGACCCCGGCGCCGATGAACAGCGTCGCCCGCTGCTCAAGGTTGAACAGCCCATAGGCATTTGAGATCCCGGGGCGATCGGAGACGAGCACGCCGTTGGTGCGGTGCGTCACCTCGCCGGCCCACGGCCCGTAGCCCTCACCGATCTGGTGGAGCAGCGCCGTCCCGCGGGTGTCTGTCAGCAGTTGGCCCCGATACCCGATCAGCCCACGCACCGGCAGGACGTACTCCATCCGAACGCGGCCGTCGGTATCGGTCGACATCTGCTCGAGGCGACCCTTGCGACCGGCCAGCGCGGTCTGGATCTCGCCGATGTAGTCGGGCGGGATATCGATGGTGATGCGCTCGTATGGCTCCTGGAGCTCGTTACGGACCTCGCGCAGCAGGACCTCCGGGCGCGAGGCGGTCAGCTCGAAGCCCTCGCGCCGCATCTGCTCGATCAGGACGGCCAGTTGCAACTCGCCGCGACCGCGGACCTCGAACGCCTCGCTCGACTCCGACGGACGGACTTCGATCGAGACGTTGCCGAGGACCTCCTTCTCGAGCCGGGCCTTGATCTGCCGGCTGGTCACGTACTTGCCTTCGCGGCCGGCCAGCGGTGAGGTATTGACCCCGAACGTCATCCGGAGGGTCGGCGCGTCGACATCGAGCCGAGCCAGCGGGCGCGGGTCGGCCGGGTCGGTGAGGGTATCCCCGATGGTCACCTCGGGCAGTCCTGCCACACTCACGATGTCGCCCGGGCCGGCCTCATCGATATCGACCCGGTCGATGCCGTGAGCGGTCTGGAGACTCGTGACCGAACCGCTCAAGGTGATCGTGCGGCCTGGCTCGATGAACCCGGCCGTGTCGTCGGCCTCATCCCGGATCACGCTGATGCGTTGCCCGGTCCGGATCGTCCCGTTCCAGATCCGGCCGACGGCCATCCGACCGACGTATTCGTTCGCCGACAGATTGGTCACCAGGAGCTGCAACGGATGGCCTGGGGTATAGGTGACCGGGGGCGTGACATCCACGAGCAGGTCCAGCAAGGGGCCGAGGTCGGTGCCCGGCTCGGCCAGGTCCCGGGTGGCCGTCCCGGCCTTGGCGTTGGTGTAGATGACCGGGAATTCGATCTGGTGTTCGTCGGCCCCAAGGTCCATGAACAGCTCATAGACGTCGTCGAGGACCTCTGCCGGCCGAGCGTCACCCCGGTCGATCTTGTTGAGGGCCACGATCACCGGCAGACGCCTGGCCATCGCCTTCTGGAGCACGTAGCGGGTCTGGGGCAGCGGACCCTCCGCGGCGTCGACGAGGAGCAGGACCGAATCGACCATCAGGAGCGAGCGTTCCACCTCGCCGCCGAAATCGGCATGACCGGGCGTATCGACGATGTTCAAGCGCACACCGGCGTGATCGATCGTCGTCTGCTTGGCCAGGATCGTGATCCCCTTCTCACGCTCCAGATCACCTGAATCCATGACCCGGTCCACGAGCGCCTGGTTCGACCGGAACGTCCCGGTCTGGCGGAGCATGGCGTCCACGAGCGTGGTCTTGCCGTGGTCGACATGGGCGACGATCGCGACGTTGCGGAGATCGGTTCGGGTGGCGATGGTCGTCGCCTGGGCGTCGGGCACGGGTGAGCAGCTCTCCTGGAACGTGATGGGACGCCGGATTGTCCCACGGAAACTGGACCGCGGCCAGCGGGTCCCCGTATCCTCGACCGGCATCAAAGACAAGGAGGGACTCGTGACCGTCGCGGCCGTCATCCTTTCAGCCAGCGCGGACGGGGCGTTGGCTGACACGCTCGGGCAACCGCGCGTGCGCCGGCTCGCCGACCTGGCCTGGTCGGGCGGGGCCCTGCCGATCATCGTGCTGTCGCCCGATCCGGACGGCGCCGTGGCCGCGGCGCTCGCCGGGACCGAGGCGATCCCAGGCGCACCGGCCGCGATGGAAGCCGGTCCCGTCGGTCAGATGCTCCGCGGCTGCGAGTTGGCCGCGGCCGAGGTTCAAGAGACGACGGCATTCCTGATCTGGCCGGCGCGGATGACCTGGGTCGGACCGGAGACCGTCACGACCCTGATCGAGACGCATGGCGCCGACACCCGCCCGATCCTGCGTCCGGCCTGGCATGGTGAACTTGGCTGGCCGGTCCTCGTGCCGGCCACGGCACTGGCCACGCTCCGCTCTGTCGCCGCCGACCGGATGCCGCCCGACGTGATCGAAGACCTGGCGGCCACGCTGCCTTCCGTCGTGGTCGAGGTCGGGGACCCGGGTGTCGTGACCGATGTCGACACACCGTTCGGCGACCTGCCCACGTACGAGGGTCCGCCGGACCCACCCGGCGATCATCATCACGAGTGGGGTGCGGATGTCGCGGCCGAGGCTGACCTGACCGGAGCGTGATCAGGCGCCGCTAGCGGTTCACCGTCCGAACTCCGGGCTTGAGGCGACGCAGGCCGTCGCGCATCCGCACGACCGGGATCGTCGACGCCGTGATGCCGCCGACGACCAGGGCGACCCCGAGCAACTGCGTAGCCGACGGCGTCTCGCCCAGGAGGACGATCGCCAGGCCCATCGTCACGACGGGTTGGCTCAGCAGGATGACCGAGGTGATGATCGCCGGCGATCGCGGCAGCGCGATGGAGATCAGGAGGTAGCCCGCGGACTGGGCGGTGATCCCCAGGATGGCCAGCCAGACGAGGCTGGCCGGCGGCGGCGTGAGGTCGAGGTCCCCGACCACCTCACCGACCACGAAGGCCGAGATCGCCACGAAGACGGTCGCGATGGCGACCGGACCGGCCGGTCGCCGTGGGTCGCGGCCGCCGCGCCGGATGATGAGCAGGTACCCGGAGTAGCACAGCGCAGTCAGGATCCCGAGGATCACCCCAAGGCGCGGGTCCGCCCCGTATGCACCCTGGCCGAAGACCCCCGAGATGAGGATGACGCCGGCGAGGACGACCGGCAGCGCCAGCAATGTCGCCCGGGACGGCCGCTCGCTCAACAGTAACCAGGCGAAGAAGCCGACGATGATCACCTGGAGGTTGCCCAGAACCGTCGCCAGCCCGGCGCCGACTGCGCCGATGGCATGGTGCCAGAAGGTCAGGTCACCCGCGAAGAAGATGCCGGCGATGGCGGCCAGAGCGATCGTGTCGCGCGACAGCGGGCCATGCCGCCGGTGTTCGCCGATGGCGACGAAGACCAGGATGGGCAGGCCGAAGACGGCTCGGTAGAACGTCCCGGTCGATGGCGACACGGCCGCATACAGATAGAAGATCCCGGAGAACGCGATGCATGTCGCCCCGAGAAGCGCCGCCAGCCGAGGTCGTTCGGCGAACCAGCCGAGCCGGCCGAGTTCGTTCAGGTGTACAGCTCGCCGGCAAGATACTTGAGTCCGGAATCGACCTGGATGGTCGCGATCCTGGCCCCGGGACCGAGTCGGCGAGCGAGCGTGAGCGAAGCATGGATATTCGCGCCCACCGATGGGCCGGACCAGACGCCTTCGTCGCGTGCCGCTCGGCGGGCGGTGGCAAACGCATCCGCGGTCGAGACGGCGATGACCTCGTCGACCTCGCCCATGGACAGCAACGGCGGCACGAACCCGACTCCGCCACCTTCGATCCGATGCGTGCCCGCCGGTCCACCGGACAGGACGGCGGATTCGGCCGGCTCGACGGCGACCCGGTAGAGGTCCGGCAGCCGCTCGCGCAAGGCCCGGGTGGTACCCAGATAGCAGCCAGCGGTGCCGACGTAGATGCACACGGCATCGACCCGACCATCGAGTTGCTCGTACAACTCATGGCCCAGGGCCATGTAGCCCTCGACCATGTCGGTATTGTTGAATTGGTCGGTCTGATAGCCGCCGATCTCGGCTGCGATCTCGGCGGCTCGCGCCCGGAGTCGCGGGATGAGCGTCGGGGTGATGCCTTCCGGGCTGGCGATGATCTCGACGTCGGCGCCGAACGCCCGCATCGTCTTGATCTTCTCGACCGAATAGGCGTCAGAGCTCACGATCCGCAACGGATAGCCCTTGATCGAGCAGACGAACGCGAGCGAACTCCCGGTCGAACCGCCGGTATATTCGACGACGGTCTGCCCCGGGCGCAAACGACCCGCGGCTTCCGCCCCTTCGATCATGGCCAGGGCCATCCGGTCCTTGTACGAACCGGTCGGATTGGCGGCTTCAAGCTTTACCCAGACTTCGGCCATCCCGGGCTCGGCCATCCGCTTGAGGCGGACGATCGGGGTGTTCCCGATGGCGCCCAGGGCGCCGGGTCGATCCCTCATCCGTCCGCATCCGATCCGCGCGCCGGCAGCCCGACGAACCGGAGCCCGAGTTCCTCGTACTGGCCCGGCTCCGGGACCGACGGGGCATCGAGCATCGGGTCCGCCCCGGATTGGGTCTTGGGAAAGGCCATGACCTCGCGGATATTCGTCTGATGGGCGAACAGGGCAGCCCAGCGGTCGATGCCGAGAGCGATCCCGCCGTGCGGCGGAGCGCCGTATTCGAACGCGTCGAGGACCGCCCCGAACTTCTGGGCCATGTCGTCGAGCGAATGGCCCTGCAGCTGGAGACTCCGCTCCAGGAGGCCGCGACGATGGATGCGGATCGAGCCGCCACCCAGCTCCCAGCCGTTGAGAGCCAGGTCGTACTGGAGCGCCCGGGCGCGACCGGCCGGGTCGTCGGGTGAGGGTCGCGCCGGGTCGCCGGACGCGGTCACGAGCAACGCCTCATCCTCCGGCAGGACACCCGAGAACGGGTTGTGCGTGGCATGCCAGCGCCCGAGCTCGGCATCCCATTGGTACATCGGGAAGCGGTTGACCCAGACGTAGGCCAACACGTTCGGGTCGGCGAGCCCGAGCCGGTCGCCCAGTTCGACCCGCATCCGCCCGAGCACGTCGGCGACGATGTCAGGCGAGCTATCCGCGACGATGAGGATCAGGTCTCCGCGATCGGCTGCGGTCTCCGTGATGATCGCTCGCCGCATGCCGTCATCGAGGAACTTGGCGATCGGACCCTTCACCTCGCCACTCGGCTCGAGCGCGAGGTAGGCCAGACCCTTTGCCCCGAACCGGCGGGCGCGCTCGGTCAGTTCGTCGATCTCGCGGCGGCTGATGCCGGCCATGCCAGGCGCGACGATCGCCTTGACCCGCCCTCCGGCCGCCAGGGTCGTGTCGAACACCGCGAAACCCGACGACGGCGTCCCGTCCGGATCGACCAGAACGGATCCGAGGTCGACCAGCTCCATCCCGAACCGGACGTCCGGCTTGTCCGAACCGAACCGGTCCAGGGCCTCGTGATGGGTGAGGATCGGGAACGGCGTCTGCAGGATCGGCCGGTCGGGCACGGTCGCCCTCGAGACCTCGATGGCCAGAGCCTCCACGAAACCCATGACCGTCGCCTCATCGACGAAGCTCATCTCGAGATCGAGCTGGGTGAACTCCGGCTGCCGGTCCCCGCGCAGGTCCTCGTCGCGGTAGCAGCGCGCGATCTGCATATAGCGGTCTATCCCCGCGACCATCAGGAGCTGCTTGAGTTGCTGCGGGCTCTGGGGCAGCGCATAGACCGTCCCGGGTTGGAGACGACTCGGGACGATGAAGTCACGAGCACCCTCCGGCGTGCTCTTGATAAGGGTCGGCGTCTCGACTTCCACGAACCCGTTGGCGTGATGGACCTCGCGGATCGCCTGGACCATCCGGCTGCGCAGCAGCAGGCGCTGCTGCATCGGTTCGCGCCGGATGTCGAGGTACCGGTACTTGAGTCGGACGATCTCGTCGACCGGGGCATCCGGGTCGTTGATGTAGAACGGCGGCGTCTTTGCCTCGGACAGGATCTCGATGTCGGTAGCCTGGAGTTCGATCGCGCCCGTCGGCAGCTTCGTGTTCTCGGTCCCGGGCAGGCGAGCCGCGACCTTCCCTCCGGCCGAGACCACGAACTCTGGGCGGATCCGGCTGGCCTGTTCATGAGCTCCCGGCGCATCCGCTTTGTCGACGACGACCTGGGTGATCCCATGCCGGTCGCGCAGGTCGAGGAAGATCAACGGCCCGTGGTCGCGCCGCCGGTGGACCCACCCCGACAGCCGGACCGTCGCGCCCGCGTCGCTCGCCCGGAGCTGACCGCAGGTATGCGTTCGATACGGCGTGGCGAGGCTCGCGCTGGTGTCGGTCATGGCCGGCGTATCGTAGCCCCTCGTGGGACGGTCAGCCGTCGCGTCCCCGCATGAGCGAGACCCGGAACGGCCGAAGCTCGCCACGGGCGTAGCCGCCCGCGATGACCGGATCCTCATCCATGATCCGACGAGCGGCCACCTCGTCGGGTGCTTCGAAGATGGCGATCCCGGTGTTGATCGACCCGAGTGTCGGGCCGACGAGGATGAGCGATCCCTCGGCGAGCAGCCGCTCGAAACGCTCGAAATGGATCCCCCAGACGACCTCTTCCTCGGCCGTCATGGTCGCCGCGAAATCGTCGCGCGGCGGATGGATGAAGTACAGCCACTCGCTCATCGCGACTCGGATCAGGATCCCACGAGGGCGGCGATCGCCTCGAGGTGTGACGGCGTAGTCCCACAACACCCGCCGACGATCGTCGCACCGGAGTCGCGCATGGTCCTTGCCGCCTGCGCCATGGTTTCCGGATCGGCTCGGTACACGGCCCGCATGTCGACCAGTTCGGGCATCCCGGCGTTGGACTTGGCGACCAGGACCGCATCGGCGTCGGCGGCGCGCATCCGCTCGACGACTGTGATCAACTCGTCCGGCCCGTTCCCGCAGTTGCCCCCCACGGCATCGGCACCCCAGGCGGACAGCGCAACGACGGCCTGCTCGGGCGAGACGCCCATCATCGTATGACCACGCGTATCGAAGGTCATCGTCGCGATGAGTGCGATGCCGGGTGAGACCCGCCGGGACCCTTCGATGGCCGCCTTCATCTCGGCCAGGTCGGACATCGTTTCGATCCAGATGAGGTCGACGCCACCGGCGACCAGTGCGGCGGCCTGTTCGGCGAAGATGTCGACCGCCTCCGCGTAATCGAGGGTGCCGGTCGGAGCCAGGATCGCCCCGCTCGGTCCGATGTCGCCGGCCACCAGCGCGCTGCCACCCGCCGCGTCGACCTCGCTCCGAAGCAGGATCGCCGCGGTCTGATTGAGCTCCGTCACGCGGTCCTGGAGGCCATGGAGGCTGAGCCGCATCCGATTGCCACCGAAGGTGTTGGTCATCAGGATCTGCGAGCCAGCGTCGAGATACCCTCGATGGATCCCCCGAACGACGTCCGGCTTCGAAAGGTTCCAGACCTCGGGTGGGTCGCCGAACAGCAACCCGTTCGCGAACAACATCGTACCCATCGCCCCATCGGCGACGATCGTCCGCTCGGAGGCGAGTAACTCCCGCCAGCGAGCGCTTGCGGCTCCGTCGTCCGCGCGAAGACGCGCTTCGCGCGCCGGGAAGGCCGCCGGATCGAAGCTCTCCACCTCGGTCGACGGGCTGTGGAGCACCCGTCTCGTCCGCATCGGGCGAGTGTACCGCCCGGACCCTAGAATCCGACCGGCCGACCAGCACAGGAGTCCCAGTTGAGCGATCCCCTTGCCGCGCTCGCCATCGTCGCCGCCGGGATGGCCGCCGGCGCGATCAACACGATCGTCGGATCCGGATCGCTGATCACCTTCCCGACCCTCCTCTTCCTCGGCTATTCACCACTCGTGGCCAATGTCTCCAATACGGTCGGCCTGGTGCCGGGCAGCCTCAGTGGCACCATCGGCTATCGGCGCGAACTCGCTGGCCAACGAGCGCGGGCGATCCCATTGCTCGTCACCGGCATGCTCGGAGGTCTGACCGGCGCCGCACTTCTGCTGGTCCTGCCGCCCAGCGCCTTCGAACGGATCGTCCCGATCCTCATCCTGATCGCCTGTGCCCTGGTCGCCATCCAGCCGCGACTGACCGCCTGGGTCGCGGCCCGACGCGAGCGCCTTGGTCACACGTCGGGCGTGGGCGGCGGCCCGGTCCTGGTCGTCGGCGTCTATCTGACCGGCATCTATGGCGGCTACTTCGGGGCGGCACAGGGTGTGATCCTGATCGCGTTGCTGGCCATCCTGATCGACGACGACCTGCAACGGCTCAACGGCCTCAAGAACGTCATCGCAACCTCGATCAACACCGTGGCGGCGATCATCTTCATCGCCGTCGCGCCGGTCGACTGGGTACCCGCCATCCTGCTGGCGATCGGCTCGACGGTCGGCGGTCAACTCGGGGCGGTCGTCGGGCGGCGGATGTCGCCGGTCGCCCTTCGCGGCGCGATCATCGTGGTCGGGACCATCGTCGCGGTCCGATTGCTACTCGGCTGACGGGTCAGTTGCGGGCGGGCGCCGCCGAACGCCGGGAGCCCAGGCGATCCCCGAGCCCGCCGATGATGACGGCCAGGACGATCACCAGGATCGCGATCCCGATGACGTAAAGCGCGACCGACCCGTAGCCACCATTCGCCGGGTCCAGGAACGGGTAGGGGTACTTCGCGGTCAGCGCGCCGCGGATCAGGACATAGACCAACCACCCGATCGGGAACGCCAGCCAGCCGAGTGCCCGGCGGAAGCCGATGCGCGTGACCGGTGGGTCGAGCAGCCAATCGACGAGGACCACGATCGGGATGACCTCGTGCAGGACGGTGTTGACCCAGGGCAGGGCCAGATCGACATCCGTGTTCGACAGCAACAGGGCGAACACGATGAATGTGACCGACAAGTAGACGACCGCGCCGCCGCGCAGCAGGTCGATCCGGTCGTCATGGCCGGTCCGCCAGCGGGCCGCTCCGACGAGCAGGAGCGCCGCCCCGATGACGTTGCTGAGGATCGTGAAGTAGCTGAAGTAGTTGACCAGGTCGAGCGTGCCCGCATCGCTCAGGGACAGGAGCTGGGCCGCGATCGCCGCGAAGGTCAATAGGCCGAACCCCAGCCGCAGGATGGCCAGGATGGATCGCGGGACCACCGTCAGCTCGTGTCCACGCCGTGGCGATGGGCGCCGTGCGCCCGTCCCAGCTCCCGGGCGAGGTCCTCGACCGGGACGAGCTTCTGGGTGCCGGCCGGCAGGTCACGCAGACCGACCTCGCCGCCCGCCAGCTCGTCACCCACGATCACCGCAAAGTGGGCCTGATCGCGGGCGGCCGCCTCCAATTGCTTGCCGAGCTTGCGCTGCCCGAGCTCCGCACGAGCCGGGATCCCGGCTGATCGCAGGTCCGTGACCACCTTCAGCCGCGCAGCGGTGTTCGCGGGGTCGGCACCGACGACGACCGCGACCGGCCCGGGTTCGACAGGCATCCGGCGTGCCTCTCCGAGCGCAAGGACCAACCGATCCAGTCCGATCCCGAAGCCGATCCCGGGCGTCGGCTTGCCACCGAACAGCTCGACCAGCCCGTCGTAGCGCCCACCACCGGCGAGGGCCTGCTGCTGGCCCTCGCGACCCGCGACATAGAACTCGAAGGCCGTTCGCGTGTAGTAGTCGAGCCCGCGAACGAGCCCGGGCTCCAGCCGATACCGGACCCCCAGGACATCCAGGTGCGCTCGAACACCCGCGAAATGTGCGGCGCATTCGGCGCACAGGTGGTCGGTGATGCGCGGCGCGCCGGCGTTGATGGCCGCCATCGCTGGATCCTTCGAGTCGAGGAGCCGGAGCACATTCCGCTCCAGCCGGTCGCGTTCCACTTCGGGCAGAACGGCTCGGTGACCCCGGTAGTAGGCCGTCAGCTCGCCCACGTAGGTGGGCCGACAGGCCGCGTCGCCGATCGAATTCAGCAGGACCTCGACACCGTCCAGCCCGGCATCGCGGTAATAGCGCAACCCGAGCTCGACGATCTCGGCGTCGACGGCCGGACCAGGATCGCCGATGGCCTCCACATCGAACTGCCAGAACTGCCGGTATCGCCCCGCCTGTGGTCGATCGTATCGGAACATCGGCCCGATCTCGACGAGCTTGACCGGTTGGGGCCAGGTCTGCATGCCGTGTTGGACATAGGCGCGGACGATGCCCGCGGTCGGTTCCGGACGAAGAGACCACGAATCCGCATCGTCGGTCCGCTGGGCCAACCTGAACAGTTCCTTCTCGACGATGTCGGTGACCTCGCCGACGCCGCGCTCGAACACGTCAGTGAGCTCGAACAACGGCGTCTCGATCCGGCGGTACCCATAGCGCGCCGCCAGATCGGCCGCCAGACGCTCGAGTCGCGTCCACAGGGCCGTCTCGGGCGGCAACAGGTCACGCGTGCCGCGCGGGGCTCGGAAAGCGGGCATGGGCGAAGTCTAGACGGCCCGGTGATCAGCCGAGGTCGCGCTGGACCGAGATGACATCCTTGAGCGTCTCGATCCGGCTCATGACCCGGGCCAGCTGTGAGACGGAGTGGACCTGGATCGTGGCGGTCACCACGGCTGTGTGATCTGGCGTGACGCCGACATTCGCCGCGATGATGTTGACCTTGTTCTCGGCCACGACCTGGGTGATGTCGCTGAGCAGGCCGGTGCGATCGAATGCCTCCACTCGGATCGCGATCTGGTACGTGTCGGACGGGGCCGGCCTCCCACTCGACATCGATGAGCCGGGTGACCTCCCGTTCGTTGATCACCGTCGCGCAGGTCTGCAGATGGACGGTCACGCCCTTGCCGCGAGTGATGAAGCCGACGATCGGATCACCCGGGATCGGACTGCAGCATTTGCCGAAGCGGACCAGCAGATCGCCCACGCCCTTGACCCGGACGCCGCCGGTCCGTTCGAAGCGCGGTGGCGGAGCGACCGTGGGAAGTGTGCTCTGGACGTCATCGAGGACCCCCAGCCGCATGACGACCTGCTGGGCGCTGATCGCACCGTACCCGATGGCCGCATAGAAATCGTCGACAGTGTCGTGGTTGTACTGGCGAGCCACGTCGGTGACCGACTCGAGGCCGACGGCCGCGATCGACGTCCGGGCCAGCCGGCGCAGTTCGCGCTCGAGCGATTCGCGGCCATGGACGATGTTCTCGTCGCGGTCCTTGCGCTTGAACCATTGCCGGATCTTCTCGCGAGCATGGCTTGTTCGGACGACATTCAGCCAGTCGCGCGACGGGCCGTGCTCGCCCTTGGTCGTCACGATCTCGACGATGTCGCCGTTCTTCAACCGGTAGTCCAGGGGCACCAACCGGTTGTTGACCTTGGCCCCGATCGTGCGGTGACCGACATCGGTGTGGATCCGATAGGCGAAATCGAGCGGTGTCGCGCCAGCCGGCAGGTCCTTGATGTCGCCTTTCGGGGTGAACACGAAGACCTGGTCCTGGAAGATGTCGAGCTTGATGCCCTCCACGAACTCGGTCGCATCCGATTCGGACACGTCGCGCTGCCAGTCCATGAGCTGGCGCAGCCAGGCCAGCTTGGCGTCGTACTCGCGGTCGGACTTCGTGCCTTCCTTGTATCGCCAGTGCGCGGCGATCCCGACCTCGCTCACCTGGTGCATCTGGTGGGTCCGGATCTGGATCTCGAGGGGCTTGCCGTCGAGGGCGATGACCGCCGTATGGAGCGACTGGTACAGATTGTTCTTGGGGACCGCGATGTAGTCGTCGAACTGGCCGGGGATCGGTCGCCAGATGGAATGGACGATGCCCAGGGCCGCGTAGCAATCGCGGACCTCGTCAACGAGCAACCGGATCGCGTAGACGTCGTAGATCTCGCCGAACTCGGCACCCTTGCGCTGCATCTTCTTCCAGATGCTGTAGATATGTTTCGGCCGACCCTCGATGTCGGCCACGATCCCGGATGCCTCGAGACGCGGTCGCAGTTCGGCGATGGCCCGCTCGATGTAGGTCTCGCGGCCGGCTCGTCGGGTATCCAGCAGTCGGGCCAGGTCACGGAAGCGTTCCGGCTCGAGCGCCTTGAAGGCGAGGTCCTCGAGTTCCCACTTGATCTGCCAGATCCCGAGCCGCTCGGCGAGTGGCGCGTAGATCTCCATCGTCTGGCGAGCGATGCGCTGCTGCTTGTCGACCGGCAGGGACGACAACGTGCGCATGTTGTGGAGCCGGTCGGCCAGCTTGATCAGGACGACCCGGATGTCCTGAGCCATCGCCAGCAACATCTTGCGGATGTTCTCGGCCTGCTGCTGTTCATGGCTGTGGGTGCTGAATTTGGACAGCTTGGTGACGCCGTCCACCAGGTGGGCGACCTCGGGCCCGAAATCCTCCTCGACGGCCGGAAGGCTGTACTCGGTGTCCTCGGGTGCGTCGTGCAGCAGCGCCGCCTGGATGGCCGTCGTGTCGAGCCCGAGCTCGGCCAGGATCTGGGCGGACGCGATCGGATGGATGACATATGGCTCGCCGGTCGCTCGCTTCTGGCCGGCATGCGCCTCGACCGCCCGGTCGAATGCCCGTCCGACGGGTTCGACATCGGCATTCGGATGCTCGGCAAGGATCGCCGCGTAGAGCGGCTGCCGGAGCGCTTCGATGTCGACGTCGCGATCCGTCGGCACCGGGGTCACGGCAGGCACGCGGCGCGCGCCCCGCCGGGGGGTCCCGGTCGTCGTCGTCTTCGGTTGCGGGGTCGTGCTGGCCATCGAGCCAAGCATACCCTCAGCCGAAGCCCGCCCTGCGCAATGCAGCCTCGGCCTCGGCCCGCTCGTCCCAGTCCAGAGCACCGCTCGGGCCGATGATCGACCGTTCATGTCCCTTGCCGGCCAACAGGACGATGTCGCCCGGCCGGGCACGCTCGATGGCGGCATCGATGGCCGCTCGACGGTCGTTGATCAGCAGCAGGTCGTGGCCGCGACGCATCCCGGCCGCTTCGGCCCCGCGACCGATGGCCTCGACGATGTCGATGGGATCCTCTCCACGTGGATCCTCATCGGTCACGACGACGACGCGAGCGCGTTCGCCGGCGATCCGACCCATCACCGGCCGTTTGGCCGTATCCCGTTCGCCGGCCGATCCGAAGACGACCGTCACGGCCCCACCGCGTGCAGCAGCGACCGGGGCGAGAAGGTCGAGGACGATCCTGAGTGATGCCGGACTGTGGGCGAAGTCGACGATGACACCGAACGGCTGACCAAGGTCCACCGGCTCCATCCGGCCCGGCACACGGTCCAGGCGACCGATCCCGGACCTGATGGCCTCGGGGTCAAGGTCGGCTGCCACGCCCAGGGCCACGACCGCCAATGCGTTGTGGACGTTGAACCGGCCGAGCAGGCGGACGCTGAGGGTCGCGACGCCGTACGGTGCCGTGTATCCGATCCGGAGGCCCGCTCGATCTTCTTCCACGCTTGTGGCGCGGATATCGGCCGTCGGGTCCGTGCCGTAGGTCAGGACGCGGGCGCCCGCCTCCTGCGCGACCCCGATGAACCGGCCTGCCGACGGGTCGTCGAGATTGACGATCCCGGTCGCCGGCCATGCCCGCGGGGCTGGCTCAGCGAGCTTCTCGAAGAGACGCAGCTTCGCATCACGATATGCCTCCCACGTCCCGTGCAGCTCGAGGTGTTCATGGGTCAGGTTGGTCAGGATGGCCACGTCGTAGGCGACCTCGTCGACCCGCCCGAGCGCCAGGCCGTGCGAGGTCGTCTCCAGGACCGCCACCCGGTCGCCGGCGTTGACCATCGCCCTGAGCGCACGCTGCAGCGCCGGTGACTCGGGCGTCGTCGCGTGCTCCTCGTGTGCTGCCTGGACCCCACCGACCCGTGTCGCGACCGTCCCGATCATCCCTGTCCGCAGCCCGGCCGCTTCCAAAGCGGCGACGGCCAGGAACGAGGTGGTCGTCTTGCCGTCCGTGCCAGTGATCCCGACCACGGCCAGGTCCCGACTCGGATCGCCATACCGCCAGGCTGCGGCCGTCGCGAGCGCCCGCCGTGGATCGGTCACCACGAGCTGTGGCACGGCCAGTCCCGTGACCGGGTGGCCGACCAGGACGGCGGCGGCTCCCGCGGCGGTCGCGGCGGCCACGAAGTCATGACCATCCGCGCGGGCACCCGAAATGGCCACGAACAGGTCCCCGCGCTTGACCTGGCGTGAATCCTGGGTCACGTCGTGGATGCCGATCGGGGCCAGTGCCGCGGGACCGATGGCCTGATCGTCGACCCGGGCAGCGACGAGACGGCCGTCCCGCTGGAGACGCTCGATCAGGCCGCCGGCCGGGATGCTGTCATGCGGTTCGGCCGCCGCCAGCAGGTCGCCGATCGTCGGTTCCGTCATCGCCGGCCCATCATCCGGGCCATCCGACCGGACATTCGCCCGAGCCGATAGCCACGCTGGTCGTAGACCCGTTCATGGGCGCCTGTCAGTGCCAGCCATCGGCCGCCGAAGGACGTCTTGTGTCGGTACAGGCCATAGAGCGCATCGCCCGGCTGCGGTTCGCCGCGGGCGCCCGCGACATCGACACCCCCCAGATCCATCTCGAGGGCATCTGCCCGGATGGCCAGCTGGATGGCCCGCCAACGGAGCAGGTGGGGAACGCCCGGGTGCGCACCTCGTTGCGCGGCACGATCCCCGGAGTGGACGGTCGAGAGGCGTCCGCCGTGGCGATACAGGATCAGACCGGCGATGAGCGGGTCCGACCCGCTCGTGGGAGCGGCGGTCCTGGCTTCGAGGTAGATCAGGTGACCAGCAGCGTGCGCTGCACCCCACCAGGCCACGAACCCGTCACGCGGTCCGAACCCGAACCCGCGTCGCTCGCCGGTCTCGAGCAGCAGGTCGTAAAACCGGTCCAGGGCGGCCTCGGTCGTGTCGTGTGGGCTGCAGAAGCCGTCCCCCGCCCCGCCGCCCCCGACCCGGCTGTCGTAGCGGACGACTTCGATCTCGGACGCGTCCGCCGCACGAACCCGCTGACGGGTGGATCTGGCGATCGAGGCGAATACGGTCGCCTCGTCCGCGTCCGGCCCGAGCGGCAGACTGACCCGATGGCGTGACGGCTGGATCTCATCGATCGGCGTGAAGCCGCCGGCCACGATCGCGTCACGAAACGCGGTCGCCGCAGCCGGCACTTCCGGGTCTGCGGCGACGACGTCGACTCCATCGCTCGCGAGTGCATCGGCGACGGCGACTTGGCGTCGTGCCAGGGTCGCTGGGTCGGTGTCCACAGGGACCGGCCCGCGGGGGATGTAAGCACTGCCGCCGCCGATCAACGGCCAGGGACGAACCAGGGCGAGGACCCGGCTGTCGTCGTGGCCGACCAGAAAGCGCGGCAACCAGCCGGATCGACGTCGGTGTTCTGCCCAGGCGAGCGATTGGTAGACGTGGCCGCCCGGCGCGTCGACCACTCGCCGATCCCAGTCGGCGAGCTGAGCGCCTGTGGCGTCTCGAAAGGCCGGGCCGTCACTCAATCTCCGGCTCCGAACCCGGCGGCACCGTGCTGACCGTGGGCGCCGTGTCGTCGTCGGGCCCAACCGGCGCGGCTCCGCTGGGCCAGATCGTATGCCCGTCGACCCAGCGGATCGAGGACGAGATCCCAGGCGCCGACATACCGGACCTCGCGCCCGCCGAAACCGGTCTTGAATTGGGCGATCCCGCCGGTGGCCAGACCCCACAGGTCGTAACTCGTCGCGCCCGCTTCGCGCGAGGAGCGGATCGCCTCCCACTTGAGCAGGTAGTTGGCCCGCGATCCGGCGCCGGCGGCGGTCATCCCGCCGTACGGTTCCACGACTCTCGGTCCGCAGCGCACGAGGAACAGGGTCGCCTGCACCTCCCCATCGGCATCCTGGGCGAACAGCAGGCGCGCCTCGCCGGACGGGGCGAACGCACGCCACACGTCTCGATACGCGGACTCGGCGCGGATCAGGAACCCGGCTCGGTCGGCGGTCTCGCGATAGACCCGGTAGAACTCCCCCAGGCGTGATTCGTCGCCATCGACCACGACGATGCCGCCGCTCCGGGCCTTGTTCACGTACTGACGCCACTTCTTGCGAAGGTCGCCCCACAGGGCCGATTCATCGGCAGCCAGGTCGATGATCCTGGTCGCATTGGGCTGGATCGGCGGGGCCGGTGTCCAGCCGGCTTCGCGCAAGGCGCGACACGTCGATCCGTCGACATCGCGGGGACCGCCGGCCTCGATCTCGGGGTCGACCCGGACGTGGCTGACCCGACCGATCGCGGCCGGGAGGTCGGTCCGGACAGCCAGGCTGAACCGTGCGATGGCGGCCGCGTCCCAGGTGTCGGCGATCGGACCGCGCGGCGCGTAGGCAAATGCCCAGGGCATTGGCCCGGGGCGTCTGGCCAGGATCTGTGCGCCGATCCGGCCGGCGACGTCGTCGACGAGTAGCTGCTGCGAGGTCCAGCCATTGACCGCCTTGACGGCCGCCCAGGCGCTCATCTGCAGGTACGATCCGAGACTACCAGCCCGGACGATCCGGTCCCATGCCTCCGGGTCGACGACCGTCACGACCGGCTGGGACGGCGGAACAGGTCGGCCATGACCGCGACGATAGACGGCAGTTCCGGGATCCGCAAGACGATCGACGCGAGGGTATACACCGCCGAGAACGCCAGTCCGACGATCGCGATCGGGATGACCTGGCCGACCCTGCCGAGTTCGCCGAGGGCACCGTCGAGGCTACGCAAGACGATCGACCCGACGAGACCTGCCGCAACGCTACCGGCCACGGCCTCGAGCGCCACCCGGCCGAGCCCGGACAACACGAACCCGGGCGATCGTCGGGCCAGGATGCCCAACAGGGCGAGTGCCTCGATCCAGGCTGCGATGGCGATCGCGAGGGCGATGCCAGGAAGGCCGAATGGACCGACCAGGATCACCGCGAGGGTCGTATTGACGACGACGGCCCCGATCGCCGCCACGACCGGCGTGACCGTGTCCTGTCGGGCGTAGAAGGCCCGGGCGAGCACCGCGATCATCGCGTGAGCGGTCAATCCGACGACGAACCCGACCAGGGTCAGCGCGGTCAGGTCGAGGTCGCGCGGAAGGATGCTCCCCCCACCGAACAGGAACTCGACGACTGGCTGGCGGAGGATCCCCATGAGCACCGAGATCGGGACCATCACATAGATCAGCAGCCGCAAGGCCCGGGTCACGAGCGAGGCGAACGGCCCATCGCGTCCGCCGGCCGCGTCGCGTGACAACGTCGGCAGCAGGACGATGCCCAGCGGGACGCCGATGATCCCGAGCGGGATCTGGAGCAGCGCGAAGGCGAAGTTGAAGTCCGCGACGGCACCGGTCCCAAGCAGACTGGCCAATGCGGTGACCACGATGAACGTGATCTGGGTGACCCCGAGCCCGATCGCCCGAGGCGCCATCAACGTGAGGGCCTTGACCGCCTCCGGATCGCCAAGATCGACCCGTGCGCGATACCGGAACCCGAGTCGGGCGAGCGGCCGGAGCTGGACGAGCAGGTGGCCCATCGCGCCGGCGACGACACCGAGCGCCAGCCCTTCGATGCCGAGCGTCGGACCGAGGAAGATGGCTCCGCCGATGATGGCCAGGTTGTAGACGATGGGCGCAACCGCCGCCGCGGCGAATCGACCCCCGGCGTTGAGAACGCTGGTGGCGACCGCGCCCATGCCCAGGAAGATCGGGCTGAGCAACATGATCCGGGTCAGCTCGATGGTCCGGTCGAGCTTGGCCCCCTCGAAACCCGGGGTGATGATCGGGACGACGACGGGAGCCAGGATGAACAGGGTGACGGTCAGGACCAGGAGCCCGGCGAGCATCAGGTTGATGACGGTCGATACGACCCGCCAGGCCCTCGCTCGTTCGTTGCTCGCGAACAGGCTCGAAACGATGGGGATCAGCGCCGATGACAACGCTCCGGCGGCCACCAGCTGGAAGATCAGGTCCGGGATCCGGAAGGCGGCAAAGAAGGCATCGAGTTCGGTCGCCGGAAAGGCGTTGGCGATGACCACGACCCGGACGTAGCCCAGGACGCGGGAGACAAGGAACGCACTCGAGACGATCAGTCCGGCGCGTGCCAGCGAACCGGACACGCTCACGGCAGTGGGACGCGACGCGCCCGCGGGTGGGCCTCCCGATACGCCGCCTGCAGCCGACCCGGCGATACATGGGTGTAGAGCTGGGTCGTCGCCAGGTTCTCGTGGCCGAGCAGGTCCTGGACGACCCGCAGGTCGGCACCACCGTCGAGCAGGTGGGTGGCGAAGGAATGACGCAAGGTGTGCGGCGACACGCCGGTCGGCAGGCCTGCCCGTGCGGACAGACCGTCGAAGCGATAGCGCAGTCCTCGCACACCCAGGGGCCCACCCAGATGGTTCAGGAAGATTTCTTCGGGCGGCAGATCGGTCCGGGCGCCACGGGCGACCAGGGTCGGACGGCCCTCCTCCAGGTATTCCTCGAGGCTCACCCGGGCCGGTCGGCCGAGCAGCCCGATCCGCTCCTTGCGGCCCTTGCCGAGGACGCGGATCTCACCGCGTCGCAGGTCGAGTGATGCCAACTCGGCGGCGGCGAGTTCGCTGATCCGCAGACCCGCGGCATAGGCCGTCTCGACCAGGGCCCGGTCCCGCAACGCCAGGGCGACGTGGAGGCCGGCTCGGTCGGGCGATCCCGTCCAGGACGCGTCGAGATCCTCGTCGATGACGGCCAGCAGCCTCGTCACCTGGTCGACCTCCAGCACGCGCGGCAGTCGCTTCGGGAGCCGGGGCGTGTGGATGGACGCCCATGGGTCACCGGGGGTCGACCCGTCGCGAGTCGACCACCGATAGAACGCACGGATCGCCGCCAGTCGCTGTGCGACCGAGGATCGGGCGTGGCCCGCTCCCAGGACGGCCAGATACGCGCGCAGATCGGTCCGCGTCGGGCGATCGCGTTCGACCCCTCGCTCGGTCAGCCAGTCGAGATACGCCCCGACCGCCGTCGCATACGCTCGCCGCGTGTGAGGCGAGAGGTCTCGCGCCGCCAGCGACCGGAGGAACCGCCCAAGGTCAGGGTCGGTCGATCCGGCAGGCGGCGACCCGGTCACGCGTCGGCTGCCGGCTCGACCGGTCGTGTCCGCTTCGTGGCGGCCCGGCCACCGGACCGAGAACCGGCTCGGGCCCGACCGCCGGCCTTGCTCGACCCACCGGCCCGGCTGCCACCGCGAGCCCGACTCGGCCGCGCCAGGGCCTCCGGGTTTGGCGGCCCACCCGGGTACTTCGTCCCCGGCGCGATGGCATCGGCCGGGCTGTCGCTGGTCGAACCGCAGACCAGGCAGATCGCGGAATTGTCCTTGCGAGCCAGCGGTCCGTCGTCGATGTCGTGAAGTCCGCCGAGCGGTTCGTTGTTGGTCGTGAAGTCGCAGCGTGGGTAATTGGAACAGCCCCAGAACACGTTGCCGGTCCGGCGCGCCCGGCGCGGCACGAGATGGCCGTCATGGTTCTTCGGGCAGATCACCTCGAACGGCAGCGGGTCCGGTGGGGGTGGCCCGTCCTTCTTGATGTACTTGCACTCGGGATAGCGGGAGCAACCCACGAATGGACCGAACCGCCCGGTCCGCCCGATGAGCGTCCCCTCCCCGCACTGCGGGCAGACCTCGCCGGTCTCCGGGGCGGGTTCGACGATCGGCCAGGGTCGCGTCTCCTTGTGCTCCGGGTACAGCGAACAGGCCAGGAATGGGCCGTTCCGGCCGAACCGGAGGACCATCGGGTGACCCAGCGAGCAGGTCTGGTCGGTCTCGCGCGTCCATGGGGCGATGTCCTCGCCCGCGGCGACCGCGTCGTGGAGCGGCCCGTAGAACGCGCGCAGAAGCGGGACCCACGGGCGTTCTCCGCGCGCCACCTCGTCAAGCTCCTCCTCCATCCGGGCCGTGAACTGCAGGTCGACGTAGTTCCCGAAGTGCTCGACCAGGAGGTCGGTCACGACCTCGGCGACCAGCTCCGGGTACAGGCGCCGATCTTCGACGCGGACGTAGCCGCGATCGGTGATCGTCGAGATCGTGGCCGCGTAGGTCGATGGACGGCCGACCCCGTGTTCCTCGAGCGCCTTGATCAAGGATGCCTCCGTGAAGCGCGGCGGCGGTTCTGTGAAATGCTGCGTCGGGATCACGTCATCGACCGTCGTCCGATCACCCTCCCCGAGCGTGGGCAATCGTCCAGTCGCCTCGTCTTCGTCAGGCTGGTCGTCGTCTCGTCCTTCCGTGTAGACGCGAGAAAAGCCGTCGAACAGGACCTTCGTGGCGGATGCGCGCAGGTCATAGCCGCCATCGGACAGCTCGATGGTCGTCGTCTCGAGCTCCTTGGGGGTCATCTGTGAGGCCAGGGCACGCTGCCAGATGAGGCGGTACAGGCGCGCCTCGTCGTCCTTGAGGTGTCGGCCCATCGCCTCCGGGTCACGCCGAAAGCTGGTCGGCCGGATCGATTCGTGGGCTTCCTGGGCCCCCTTTGCCTTCGTCTTGTAGACGCGGCCCTTTGGCATCGTGTACGGCGTCCCGTAGCGGGCCTCGATGACCTCGCGCGCCTCACCCATGGCCACTCCTGCGATGGCAGTCGAGTCGGTCCGCATGTAGGTGATCAAGCCCACGTGACCCTCAGGCGTATCCGCGCCCTCATACAGGCGCTGGGCGACTGACATCGTCCGCTTCGGGCTGAACCCCAGTCGGCGGCTGGCCTCCTGCTGCAGGGTCGAGGTCGTGAACGGAGCCGCCGGAGACCGCTTCTGATTCCGCGTGCCGACCTTGGTGACCACAGGATGGAGCTGGTGGATCGCCGCCACATGCCGATCGGCCGTCGCCGCATCGGCGATCTCGACTGCGGCGCCATCGATCCGGACCAACTCAGCGTTGAACTTCTCACCGGCGACGGTCTCCAGGGCCGCCTCGATCGACCAGTACTCCCGGGCCGTGAACGCGGCGATCTCGCGCTCGCGCTCGACGACGAGTCGAACTGCGACCGACTGGACTCGGCCGGCCGACAACCCTCGCTGGACTTTCTTGCCGAGGAGCGGGCTGAGCGTATAACCGACCAGCCGATCGACGATCCGGCGGGTCTGCTGAGCATCCACGAGATCCATGTCGATCTGGCGAGGACTCGCGAACGCCTCACGGATCGCGGGCTCGGTGATCTCGTTGAAGGTCACCCGCTGGGTCTTGGCCGGGGGTACGTTGGCCGCTTCGGCGACGTGCCAGGCGATCGCTTCGCCCTCACGGTCCAGGTCCGTGGCCAGGAAGACCATGTCGGCCGACTTCGCCGCCTTGATGATCTCACCGAGTTGTTTGCGCCGATCCTCGGTGATCACATACTCCGGCGCGAAATCGTGGTCGACATCGACCCCGAATTTGCCCTTGCCCGGATTCTCGGGCAGGTCACGGACATGTCCGTACGAGGCGAGCACGCGGTAGTCGGCACCAAGATAGCGCTCGATCGTCCGCGCCTTGGCCGGTGATTCGACGATGACGAGGTTCTTTGACACGGCGCGGAGTGTAGCACCGGGTCCTTATCTGGCCGGCAGCCCGAACTCAGACCTCGCGGATGCGGCGCAGGAAATCCTCGTCGATCTCGAGGTCCGGCTCCGGCTCGACCGGGGTCTTGGTGTCTGCGGGTGGTTCGCTGTCGACCGCCAGGTCCAGGGCGCCGTCGCTACCCGAGATCGCCCCGGGCGGGATCTCGACGAAACGCATGTGCAGGTACGGGAAGAAGAAGACCGACTTCATGTCGTCGACGAAGACAGGTCGCTTGCCGCTCATGTCGCGAAGATTCGTGCAGCGCAAGCCGACGTCTCCGGGCGAGGGCGCCTCGTACAGATCAGCCAGCAGTGGCTGCTCGCCGTTGAGGTGGATGACGACATTCCGGATCATCGCCCGATGCTGGCAGCGATCGGCAGCCTCGACCAGCCCGCCGATGGTCCGGTTCAGGGGTGGTAGAAGTCGATCACCAGGCGGACCCGACCGCCGGCCACCCAGACGCCGATCCCGACCCGATCGTAGTCGGCGTTCATCATGTTCACGTAGTGGCCGCCCTTGTACGACTTCTCGCTCTGGAAGAAGCGGTGCGACGCGAGGACCGCGTCCTTCGCGTTGCCTGATCGACAGCCCAGGTTCTCCGCCCAGCGATAGCTGTCATACCCGGCCGCACGCAGGCGATCGCCCGGGTTTCCGCCGATGAAGTGGCTGCACTGGTTGTTGACCGCAAGGCGCTTCGCATACGGCCGACTGACCCGGTCGCTGATCCCGTCATCGAGCTTGAGCGGTGCCACGTTCCGGCCACCCGGGCTGTCGCAATGACCGCCGGCGTCGACCCATCCACCGGTCCGCGTGCAATTCATCAGTCCGAGGTAGTACGACTCGACCGCGGCCCAGCTGCCGCCACCAGCGGCTCCACCACCGCCGCCACCGCCGCCGCCGCCGCCGCCACCGCCGCCGCCGCCACCGCCGCCGCCGCCGCCACCGCCACCGCCGCCGCCGCCACCGGGCGGTGGCGCAGCGGCCACCTTGTGCGCGGCCGGCCGCTTGACCGTATGGAACGTCGCACGACCAGGCTCCACGAGAGCGACGCCGGCCGTGCTCTGTGCGTTCGTCGTCAGCTGCATGATGACGACGGTCCCGAACGGCAGCGGGTCATCTGGCGTGAACACCAGGACGGTGTCGTGTTCGGCCCATGCCACCTTGCCGGCCAATTCCTTGCCATCGACCGATGCCACGAAGGCACGGGCCGTACTCCGTCGATCCATCGGGATCGTGAACCGGACAGATAGCGGGCCGGCTCGCTCCACGGCGCGCGCGCCGGCCAGCGGACGGAAGCGCACGACGGCCGGCGCGGCGACCGTCCGGACGGCCAGCGTGATCGCATCGAGTGGCTGCCCGTCAGTGTCAACGACACCGCTGGCCGTGATCGAGTAATCGGCACCGGCCTTGAGCGGCGCGGACGGGACGAACAAGTATCGATCGGCGTCGCCAGCGGTGGCCAGTCTTCGGACGGTGCCATCGACCGGCGGGTCGAGGCGGATCGCCGACTGGACGGAGTCGGGGTCGACCATCCGGACGAAGGCGAGCTCGAAGCCTGTCGTCGGGGCCACCCGCTTGCCGATCTGATCGGTGGCGGAGAGGGTCCCGGTCGTGGCGGCGCGGGTCAGGAAGGCGGCCCTCGCCGGTCTGGTCAACGGCTGGCCGGATCGCGCCAGGGCGCCGGCGGGGACGGTCACGGTCTGCAGCGTCGCAGCCGGCCAGTGGTCCCGCGGCACGACGGTGAGGACCGTGTCGGTCGTGTCCCAGGACAGGCTCACCGGGACCGCGGGCTCGACCACGAGTGAGGCCGCGACCGAGGCCGGCGACATCGGTGTGCTGAAGCCGATGGTCATCGCCTCCGTCAGCGCCCGGTCCGTCGCAAAGGTCGTCGTGAACTCGGTCTGTGCAAGCGGCGCGAGGGTCGTCGGCGGCGTCGCGGCAGCTGGCTCAGGGCGGGCCGCCCCGATGACGCCCACGCCGAGGATCAGGGTCAAGCCGACCGCCAGACCCCCTCGAGCGAGGATGGACCGACGGAGCAGGACTCCGAGGTAGACCGTGATCAGGATGGGGACGGCCAGCAACGCGACGATGGCCTGACGCAATAGACACTCCAGCTCGACAGCCTGGGGACTGCCCGAGGGCGGGCGCTCCTACCGGAGCGAACCACGGCGAGGGTAGCATCGGTCCGCCCGACCGGCAATCAGGCCGCATCGCGCGGCCGCTGGCGATTCCGTCCCGGATCGGCTGCGGCCAGGGCTCCGCTCGGCCGGAACCGCCCGTGGATGCCGACGACGAGCGCCTGCCGTTCGAGCATCGTGAGGGCCGCCAGCACGGTGGCGACCGGCCATCCGGTGGCCGCCACGATCTCATCGACGGTCGCCCGGCCGAGCACGATCTCGCGCCCGATCCGACCTGCGACCTCACCGACTCCAGAAAGGGTCGCGGCTGCGTCGACGGGGACACCGGGTTCGGTCAACCGGTCGGCGAGTCCGAGGTCATCGATGAGCTGGGGGATCCCCGCGACGATCCGCGCCCGGTCCGGGAACTCACGCAGGAAGGCCAGGCAGCCGGCGGACGCGGGAGCATCGATCGAGCCTGGGACCAGGAAGCATTCACGACCTTGCTCGAGGGCCCAGGACGCGGTGATCAGGGCGCCGCTCCGAGCCGGGGCTTCGACGACGACGGTCGCATCGGTCAGGCCGCTGATGATCCGGTTGCGGCGCGGGAACGTCCCCCGACTGGGCTCGACGTCCGGCCCGAGTTCGGAAACGATCGCGCCACCTGAGCCGATGATCGCGTTCGCCAGGCGGTCGTGGATCCGCGGGTGCATCCGGGCGTGACCGGCACCGATGACCGCGACCGTCGTTCCGCCAGCCTGGATCGTGCTGGCATGGGCGGCGCCATCGATCCCGACAGCCAGACCTGACACGACTCCGGCCCCGACCGCCACGAGATTGGCAGCGATCCGGGCCGCGATGGACCGACCTTGATCGGTCGGACGGCGGGTACCCACGATGGCGATGGCCGCCGCGATCCCCATCGCGGCGGGATCGCCCAGCACGTAAAGGACATGGGGCGGCATCTCCA
Source organism: uncultured Chloroflexia bacterium (assembly GCA_963720715.1). Taxonomy (GTDB): domain Bacteria; phylum Chloroflexota; class Limnocylindria; order Limnocylindrales; family CSP1-4; genus SPCO01. Next base: position 89,962 of record CAVRGM010000007.1, on the reverse strand, counting down.
CCTGGCTCAATCGGTCCGGATAGCCGGGATCTTCCATGGTCACGACCGTCAGCCCGAGCGACCGGATCCGGTCGAGCGTCTCAGCCGTGCGACCCGCGGCATCTGCGATGGCGATCGCGACATCGGGACCCACGACGCGCCGGCCCGGGCCATCGTCCTGCGGTTCGGCGCGCGTTTCGGCCAGGCGGGCAGGTCCACCCGGCGTCGAGGCCTCGCGAAGGATGGCCAGACCGCTCCCGTACCGACGCAGCAAGCCACCGAACCCGACCGGCCCCAGCCCGCGGACACCGGCCAGGACAGCCCACGCATCGCGTTCTTCCGAAGCGGCTCCTGGCGATCCGTCCCTGGGCCTCGCCGAGGCAGCGTCGTCGCCTGGTCCGCCGGTCCCGACGCCGAGCACGTCAGCGGGCCAGGGCGGTCGACGCCCGCAGGTCGGCCGGTCGATAGCGCGCTGCCTCGTCAAGGTGATCTTCGGTCACGGATCCTGATCCGGCCAGATCGGCGATCGTCCGTGCGACCCGAAGCAGCCGTTCCGTGCCTCGGCCACTGGCCAATTCGAGATCGGCCAACTCGACGATCCGAGCCACGGTGGATGGCCGCAGCGCACAAACGTCACGCAGGCGACGTCCTGTCAGTCGTCCATTGAGCATGCCCGGGGACCTCCCCAACGCCAGCGTGCGAGCCGTGGCGATGCGAGCGCTGACGCTCCCGGTCCCTTCCGAGTCGGGACCGCTCACCAGCGCCGCGGGTGCGACCCTGGGCATTGCCAGCCAGACGTCGATGCGGTCCCGCAACGGGCCAGAGATGCGTCGTTGATACCGTTCCGGTTCTGTCGGGGCACACCGGCATGAACGATCCGTGGAACCGGCATAACCGCACGGGCACGGGTTCATCGCCGCCACCAACTGGAAGCGGGCCGGGAATATGGTCGCCCGACCCACCCGCGAGATCGCGACGCGACCCTCTTCGAGGGGCTGGCGGAGCGCCTCGAGGACGTCATGGTCGAACTCTGGCAACTCGTCGAGGAACAGGACGCCCTCGTGAGCGAGAGTCACTTCTCCGGGCGACAGGTGCGGTCCACCGCCGACCATGGCCGCGTACGAGAGGGTGTGGTGTGGTGCCCGGAACGGAGGACGTCGACGAAGCGCATGCATCGGCCCTTCGCCGGCCGCCGAGGCGACGATCGTGGCGGTCATGGCGGCGCCATCGGCGAGCGGCGGGAGGAGGCCCGGGATCGTTCGAGCCAAGAGCGTCTTGCCGGATCCGGGTGGCCCGACCAGCATGAGTCCATGGCCGCCAGACAGGGCGATCTCCAGGCCGCGTCGTGCCTCGAGCTGGCCACGCACCTCGGCCAGATCCGGGATCGTGGGCCCATCACCCGGCGGACGTGCCGGTCCAGTCGGTCCCAGGCCGTCGATGGCCGCCGAGCGAACGCTCGATGGGGATGGCGGCAGGCGCTGTCGGGACCCGGCGATGACGAACCCGACGACGTCTCGCAGGACCTCGACGCCGAAGACCTCCAGGCCCTCGACGAGGCGCGCCTCCTCTACCGCGGCGGCGGCGACGACGATCCTCCTGACGCCGCTCGATCGAAGGGCGCTGGCCATCGGCAGGATCCCGGGTACCGGTCTGACCTCGCCGCTGAGCGACAGCTCACCGATCATCGCCGTGACTCCCCGCCCCGCCCGAACCTGCTCGGAGCCGAGCAGGATGCCGAGCGCGATGGCCACATCCAGGGAGGCGCCAGCCTTGCGCAGGTCTGCGGGGGCGAGATTGACCGTGATCCGCCGGGGCGGATGGTGGAAGCCCGAGTTGCGCAGTGCCCCTCGGACCCGCTCTCGCGATTCCTGCATCGCCGCGTCGGCCAGGCCCACGACGGTGAACCCGGGCAGGCCGGGCGCCACATCGACCTCGACCCGGATAAAGCGTCCGGCGAGGCCGAGCAGGGTCGCGGATGGGATGACCGCCAGCACGCCCGGAGGCTACTCGCGGACGATCACCCGCGGCTCACCCGGCGGTCACCAGCCGGTTATCAGGCGCGGGCGCCGGCAGGCGCGGCGGCCGCGCTTGGCTGCGGCTTGTCCACGGTCCGTGCGAACTGGAGCAACGACCCACCCAAGGATGAGTCAGCCTTCGTGAACATGAACGGTGCGCCCGAGTTGAGGGCACTGATGGCGCCTCGGTATTCATTGACGATCTGATGCTCGATCGTCCGCTTGAGCGCCCCTTCCGCGTTCTTGACGCTGATCCCGGTGAACGCATTCGATCGATTGAGCACGAGCTCGACCTTGCTCGCCGGGTAGCCGAGGTGCTCCATCGTCTCCAGGATGAGACGGACGTTCTTCAGGCACGACAGGTCCGCGGTCATGACCACGAACACAGTCTCCGCCGACTCGAAGACGCCCAGGTTGATGTCGTCGAGCCGTTTGTCGATGTCGATCAGGATGTAGTCGTACACCGAGCGAAGCTGGTCGGCGATGTAGGGCAGGTGCTCCGGCCGGACCAGTTCGGCCGTCTCCGGCGTCGGCGGCGCCAGGAGCAGATCGATCCCCGAATCGTGCTTGACCAGGACCTGCCGGATGAGATCGGCGTCGATCGATGGAGCGGTCACGACGTCGACGATGCTCTTGCGGTCAAGACCGAGATCCAGGAAGACGCGATGGTCCCCGAACTGCAGGTTGCCATCCACGAGGCAGACCTTCCGCCCCAGCTCCCGGTGAAGGGCGATCGCCGCGTTGATCGCGATGGTCGTCGTGCCGACGCCACCCTTGGCGCCATAGAACGCCATGACCCGGCCGAGTGGCGGTCGTGCCAGCAGGCTCTCCTTCGGGGCGAATCGAGCGAGCAGGCTCTTGATCCGGGCCATCAGCTCGGCCGGATGGAACGGCTTGATCAGGTAGTCGTCGGCACCTGCCCGCAGGCCACGGACCTTCTGTTCGACCTCGCGCTCGGCGGTCAGCATGATGATCGGGACGTGGCTGGCGCTGCCCTCCTCGGTCCGGATCTTCGTCGCGACCTGATAGCCGTCGAGTTTGGGCAGCATGACGTCCAGGAGGATCAGATCCGGTTCCTCCGCGCCCCACAGCCGGAAGCCTTCCGCGCCATCCGAGGCCACGACGACGTCATAGCCTTCCTGCTTGAGGGTGTACTGCAGGAGCCGCTGGACGTTCGGGTCGTCATCGACGACGAGGATCTTGGCCGCCATCAGTCCTCCGTTGAACCCGCCGGCTGTGCCGCGTCGTTGGATCGCATGCCCGGCGCGCCGATTATAGGTTGCTGCGCGAGTCTGGCGAGGGACTCATCGGGTGCGCCCGATCCCCCGTCGGAACCAGGAAGTCGAAGACGATCCGGCTCCAGGTCTCGAGTCCGTCGGCGACCTCGGCGACCGACGCCGTCGAGGCGAACCCGCCAGTGAGCTTGTCGGTCTCGCGGACGGCGACCGGGCGACCGGCAGCGTCCGCCACGAAGATCGCGCCGATGTGGACGGCACCGACCTCGGTGGTCTCGTCATTCAGGAAGCCGACGAGGTGGAACCTCGGTACGAAGGCGGCGACCAGCTCCTCCGCCCATTCCCGTCGGAGCCCGCCGAGCAGCCCGTCGTCACCGGGATTGAGATGACCCCCGACCCCGATCGAATACCGACCATGCAACCGGGCGTCACCGCCCGCGGCCGTCCGTCGCATGAGGAACCAGGCGTCCCCGTCACGCAGGACGAGATACGGGATCACTTGTTTGTACGTCGGATCGATCTCCATCATGGCGCGGTCTTCGTATCGACCTCGCGCCTCGAGGACGGATGCCATCTCGGCCAGGTCGTCTGTGCGGACGCCATGCCAATCGGTTCCGCCCGGGATCGATCTGCGCTCGACGACGAAGACGCGCTCCGAGGTCACTGTCCGGCCTCGAGCATCGCCCGGGCGGCCGCCAGCCGATCCCGCATGGCGGCTTCGTCCGGCCCGCCGGCGCGCTCCAGGTCCGCCAACCACCGATCGAGTTCATCCCGCATCGACCGGATCCGGGCCGCCAGCTCGACGGGATTGGTCGCGGCGATGGCCGCCCCCATCGCCGGATCACCACGGGCGACCCGCGTCCCGTCGCGCCAGCCGCCAGCCGCCAGCCGAGCCGCGACCGGCCAGACGTCGTCCGCTTCCCCACCGAGGGCACCGGGACCGGACACAGATCCGACCATCGCCGCCGCGACGATCAAGGGCAGGTGGCTGATCGCAGCCACGGCCCGATCGTGAGTGGCGGCGTCGAGAAAGACCACGGTCGCCGAACAGGCGGTCGCGAGGGCGACGACCTGGTCGATGTCGGCCGGTTCGGCGACGCTGCCCGGCGAGATGACCCAGGGACGGCCGACAAAGAGGTCCGCGGTCCCGGTGAGGTAGCCGCTCGACTCGAGGCCGGCCATCGGGTGACCACCGACGAACCGGATCCCGAGCGCATCGGCCCGACTGACCAGGGCAACCTTGGTGCTGGCAACGTCGGTCACGACCGCCTCTGGCGGCATGGCCCCTCGCCACTCACCCGCCGATCGGTCGAGGAGTGTCAGGCAGGCCGTCGCCGGGCCCGCAAGGACGACGAGGTCGGCGTCGGCGAGGGCCGCAGGCGGCGATGCCGCGACGAGGTCGACGATCCCTTCCTCGTGAGCCCGACGCGGACCGTCACCGGACGGCGACCACGCAGCGATGGTCCGATCGGCCGAGCCGGGATCGGACTTGAGGGCCTGGGCGATCGCCCCGGCGATCAGTCCGAACCCGAGGAACGCGACATGCATGTGGGCGAGTATCGCAGTCGACGGGTGCGCCCGGGAGGACGGCGCCATCACTGTGCGCCAGAGCGCCTCGTCAGTCCTGCCAGCCGCCCTCGTTGGTGCGGGCCGGTGGCGGGGGGCTCCCGCCCGACCCATCGGTGCGACGCCGAGCGGTCCGCCGTTCTGTCTCGCGACGCTCGGTCGATCCGGTCCCGGGTTCAGCCAACGGCGGCCCCGGGTCGTGGGGCGGGTTCTTGCGCCGCACCGTCGCCCGTCGCTCCGTTTCGCGTCGCTCCGAATGCATCAAGGCCCCGCAACGTGGACAACGCCGTTCTTCGGCGAACAATGACTCGAGCGGAGCGACCGTATAGACCTGGCGACCACACGACCGGCAGGTCAGCCGAGGCATCCCCCTGACCTCGGCTCAGACCTGCGGAAGGCCGGCCAACGCGGCCTCGACCTTATCGAGCGGGTATTCGTAGTCCTCGAGCGAGCCATCGAGATAGCGCTCGTAGGCGGACAGGTCGAAATGCCCGTGACCACACAGGTTGAACAGGATCACCCGAGCCTCACCGGCCTCCTTGGCCGCCAGCGCCTCATCGATCGCGACCCGGATCGCATGGGTCGGCTCGGGCGCAGGCAGGATGCCCTCCGCTCTGGCGAACTGGACGCCGGCTTCGAAACTCGAACGCTGATGGACGCTGCGCGCCTCGATGAAGTCGTGCTCCTTGAGCAGGCTGACCAGCGGGGCCATGCCGTGATAGCGAAGCCCGCCGGCGTGGATCGGTTCCGGGATGAAATCTGCGCCGAGGGTGTGCATCTTGACCAACGGGGCGAGCTTGCCGGTGTCCCCGAAGTCGTAGGCATAGACGCCCCGGGTCAGACTCGGCGCCGCCTCCGGTTCGGCCGCGATGACCCGGTGCTTCGCCCCCTCCCGGAAGTTGCGTCCGAGGAACGGGAAGGTGAGCCCGGCGAAGTTCGAGCCGCCGCCAGTACAGGCGATGACGACATCGGGTGATTCCCCGGCCATCCCCATCTGCTCGATCGCTTCCTGGCCGATGACGGTCTGGTGGAGGAGGACGTGGTTCAGCACCGACCCCAGTGCGTAGCGAGTGTCATCCCGGGTCGCCGCGTCTTCGACCGCCTCGCTGATGGCCATCCCCAGCGAACCCGGGCTGTCCGGCGTCTCGGCCAGGACCGCCCGGCCGTAGTTCGTGGTCAAGGACGGGCTGGCCACGACCTCCGCACCATAGGTCTCCATCAGGACTCGCCGGTACGGCTTCTGGTCGTAGCTGGCCCGAACCATATAGACCTTGACCTCGAGCCCGAACAGCGCGCCGGCAAAGGCGAGGGCACTGCCCCACTGACCCGCGCCGGTCTCGGTGGCCAGGCGCTTGACCCCGGCTTCCTTGTTGTAGAACGCCTGGGGGATCGCCGTGTTCGGCTTGTGGCTGCCAGCCGGGCTGACGCCCTCGTACTTGTAGTAGATGTGGGCCGGCGTATCGAGTGCCCGTTCGAGCCGATGTGCCCGGAACAGCGGACTCGGTCGATACAGGCGGTAGGCGTCGCGGACCGGCTCCGGGATCTCGATCTCGCGCTCACCCGAGACCTCCTGGCCGATCAGGGCCATCGGGAACAGTGGGGCCAGGTCATCGGGTCCGATCGGCTGGTGCGTGCCCGGGTGGAGCGGTGGCGCGGGCGGGACCGGGAGGTCGGCGACGATGTTGTACCAGGCCCGTGGGATGCGCGACTCATCGAGCACGAACTTCGTCTGTCGGGGATCCGACGGCGCCATCGACGGCCTCCTGATTGGGTGCTTGGGCGACCGCCTCGTGGGGTCGGATGGGCAGCCTAGCGCGTGGGGCGAGCGGGACGCAACCGACGACCTCGTCAGGCTCCGGTCAGGCTGATGGTGTCGACCGCTTCATAGCGCGCCGGTCCGCCGCCGGTCAGGCTTTCGTAGACCCCGATCCTGTCCACCTCGAACGGGATCTCGAGGTCCGCCGCCAACTCGACCAGTCGAGCGCCGATGACCGATCCGGCCGCGACGCCATCCGATCGAGCGAGCGTGAGGTGCGCCCGGAACGGCTTGGCATCGAAACGCCAGCCGGCGGTCGCCAGTTCGGTATCCACGGCGTCGGCCAGGGCCGACAACTCGGCTGTGCCGGCTTTGAGGCCGATCCAGATCGCCCGCGGGCGCTCCGGCGAGGGAAACGTCCCAGCGCCGCCGAGCGTCACGTGAAAGGCGGCCGAGTGTGCGGCGACGCGCCTCGCGGAATCGATGGCGGCGGCCAGTCGCTCATCGAGCGTCGGCCCCAGGAAGCGGAGGGTCATGTGGAGTCCATCGAGTCGGACCCATCGGACATCCCGCCCCGCGCCAGCCAGACCCTCAGCGCGGATCCGATCGACGACCTCGGCGACCTGTCCGGCGGCCGCGTCCGGCAGCGGGACCGCCACGAACAACCGGCGACCCGGGAGATCTGCTCCGGGCCAGCGAGGTCGACCCTTCTGTGACTTCACTCGGGACGCGACGCCGTTTCCGATCGCCACTTGGCACGGTCCGTCAGGAGGACATCGAGGGCGCGGTCTCGTTCACGCCAACCCAGGACGTCGACATCCTTGTCCTCGAGCGCCTTGTAGGTCTCGAAGAAGTGCTCGATCTCCACGAGCCGGTGTGGGCGAACCTGCTCGAGTCGTTCGATGTGCTGCTGGTGGGCATCGCCGATGGCCACGCACAGGACCTTGAAGTCGAAACCCTTCTCGTCGCGCATCTCGAGCCCGCCGATCGGCCGTGCCCAGACGTGGCAGCCGGTGAATGTCGGCTCGTCGATGATCAGCAGCGCGTCGGTATGGTCCCCGTCGTCAGCCCGGGTGCCTTCGATGAACCCGTAGTCGAAGTTGTAGTAGACGGCGCTCGACAGCACACGGTCCAGCCGAAAGACTTCGGCTTCTTCGTCGAACTCGTACTTGTTCCGTGACCCGCGTGGGATCTCGACCACGATCTCGACGATCTCCGGGAACGGACCGGGACTCTTCACCGTTCCAGTCTATCCCGGCGGCGATGGCGCCCGATCTGGCGCCGCGCTAGTCGTTGTAGAGGCGCTCCTCGATGAGCTTCTCCTGCACGGTCCGACCATTCGGATCGAAGCAACTGAACTCGAAGTGCTTCTCGAATTCCACGTCCACGTTGTCCTGCCCGCCCCGGTTCTTCTCGACCGACACGACCACCCAGTCACGGAACCGCTGGGCCTGATACGGGTTGAATTCGATATTGACCTTGGCCACGATGTGGTACTTCTCGTTCAGGATCAGGATGATGTCCGCCTCGTAGTTGATGGCCGACGAGCCACGCAGGTGGAAGTTACGCAGGCGCGAGGCCTTCAATCCTTCCTTGTCGGCGGCGACGATGCAGACCATCGGCACGTCTTCGGACAGGGCGATGTCCTTCAAGCCGTTGACGAGGTAGGTGACCTTCTCCGTCTCGTTCTCCGGCTCGGGGATCTGGGGCACCTTCTGCAGATAGTCGACGAAGACCACGAGGCGCCGGTCGCCGGAGAGCTCGCGATGCGACTGGACCAGCTTGCGCATGTTGTCGATGGTGCTGGCCGTTTGCGACCCACGCATGAGGAACAGGTTCTGCCCGTAGCGCGCGATACGGTCCATCGACGGCCGGAGCCGTGGGTTGTTGGCCATCTGGGCGTTCGCTTCGCCCTCCGCCATCCATGTCCCCAGGATCTCCTTGCGGACATCCTGGATCTTGATCGCGCCGGTCTTGTGGGGCAGGTGGGCAAGCGCCGATTCCATCGCGATGAGCCGATTCAGCAGGTACTGCTCGTCATGCTCGAAGCAGATGTACAGGACGTTGGCCTGGCCACCCGACGCGACATTGCGCGCCATCTGGAGGGCCATCGTGGTCTTGCCGGTGCCCTGTGCCCCGCCGATGAGGAGCAATTCGCCGGAGCGCAGGCCCGTGCCGATCGTCTTGTCGAGGGGCGTGAACCCGAGCGGGACCGGCTGATACTCGCTGACCTGGCCAGTGGTGACCTTGTCGTTGAGATCGACCAGCACGTCGAGCGCGGACTTGGGCGCCAGACTGCCGTTGGCGGTGTCGAGCCGCCAGGCCATCTGGGCAGGCTCGCCCGGCCGGTCTGTGGAAGGCAGCTCGTCGCTGGATGTTTCGGGAGCGTCAGTGCTCAAGGGATCGTTTCCTCCCGGACGGTGGCAGTCGCCGTAGCGTAGCACCCGAACGACCTTGAATCACCCGCCCGGACCCTACAAATCCGCATAGTGCCCGCGACACGGCCCTCGTGACGCCTCATCGAGGCAGGTCGACCAACTCATCGAACAAGCGGGCGAACATCCGGATCCCCGTCTCGTAGTTGGCAAGATCCATCCACTCGTTCGGCGCGTGGGCGTTATCGTCCGGCGGGGTGATGCCGAGCAGGACGACTGGTAAACCGAGGAGGCTCGAGAAGCTGGCCCCGACCGGGATCGAGCCACCTTCCCGGATGTAGACCGGCGCCTGTCCGAAGGTCGACTCAAGCGCCCTGGCCGCGGCCTGCGTGGCCGGGTGATCGAGCGGCATCAGACTGGGACGACCGCCCCCGAGGTTTACGACGGTCGTCGTGACGCCTGGCGGCGCGATCGCCTCGACGTACGCTCGGAACGCCTCGAAGATGGTTTCCGGGTCCTGGTCGGCGACGAGCCGGCAGCTGACCTTGGCATGCGCGTGGGCCGGGATGATGGTCTTGGTTCCGGCACCCTGGAAGCCGCCCCACAGCCCGTTGACGTCGAGGGTCGGGCGCGTCGCGCGACGTTCCAGCGTGGTGTAACCGACCTCACCGACGAGGGCCGGCAGGCCGAGATGCGCCTGGTACGCCGCATCGTCGAACGGCAGGGACTCCAGCGCCGCCCGGTCGGCATCAGAGAGCGCGACGACGTCGTCGTAGAAACCCGGGATCCGGATGCGGCCGTCGGGACCCTTGAGGCTCGCCAGGATCTGGGCCAGGGCGTTGGCCGGGTTCTGGACGGCGCCCCCGTAACTCCCCGAATGGAGATCGACAGCGGTCCCGACGACATCGATCTGGGCGTACATGATGCCGCGCAGACTGACCGTGATGGCCGGCAGATTCCCGTCGAAGAAACCCGAGTCGCTGATCACGGCTACATCGGCGGCAAGGCGCTCGGCATTGGCTCGAAGCCAGCTGTCGAGGTGGGCGGAGCTGGATTCCTCGTCGCCTTCGAAGAGGTACTTGACATTGATCGGGAAGCCGCCCCGAGTGGCCAGCATGGCGGCCGCCGCCATCAGATGCGCGTGGATCTGGCCCTTGTCGTCCGATGAACCGCGGGCCAGCATCCGGCCATCGACCACGACCGGCTCGAACGGCGGCGACGTCCACAACTCGAGCGGATCGACCGGCTGCACGTCGTAATGCCCGTAGATGAGCACCGTCGGAGCATCCGATGCATGCAGCCAGTCGGCGTACACGAGCGGATGGCCGCTGGTTTCGGCGACCTCGACATGCTCGAGACCGGCGTCGGTCAGGCCCGCGGCCAGCCAGTCGGCCGCGGCCCGACAGTCGGCAGCGTGCTCAGGGATAGCCGAGATGCTCGGGATGCGCAGGAAGGCCATGTATGACTCGAGCCGGGCGGCGGCCGTGGCGTCGAGGTGGGCGTCGAGATCTGCGTCGATGGTGGGCATGACACCCATTGTATTGAACGGCCGGATGAATCGAACGAGCGGGCCGTCGCCGGCCCGCTCGGGTTCCTCGCGAAGCCTGCCCTCAGGCCGGCTGCGGGTTCGGCTCGGGGATCGGCTGGCCGGGGCCGACGATGGACGGGATGCCGTGGTTGTCTTCCTTGGGCGGCATGTCGCTGAACAGCGCTTCGAAGCCCTCCGCGTCGACGGTCTCCTCGGCGACGAGTTTCTCGGCCAGGGCCACGAGCTTGTCCCGGTGGGTCGTCAAGACCTCCGTCGCCCGCTCGTAGGCCTTGTCGATGATGGCTCGGACCTCTTCGTCGATGGTCCGGGCGACCTCGTCGCTGTAGTCGCGCTGCTCGCCCATCGAGCGGCCCAGGAAGACCATCTCGTCGCGCTTGCCGAACGACAACGGACCGAGCTTGTCGCTCATCCCGAACTCGGTGACCATCCGGCGGGCCAGATCGGTCGCCTTCTCGATGTCGTTGCTGGCGCCGGTCGTCGTGTCGCCGAAGATGAGTCGCTCGGAGACATTGCCGCCGAGCAGTCCGGCGATCTTGTCCTCGAACTCGGTCTTGCTCTGGAGGTATCGATCCTCCTGGGGCAAGGCCATCGTGTAGCCAAGGGCCATGCCACGGCTGATGATCGTCACCTTGGAGACGGGGTCGCACTTCGGCAGGATCCGCTGGACGACCGCGTGGCCGCCCTCGTGGTAGGCGATGATCGCCTTCTCCGCGTCGGAGATGACCCGAGACTTGCGCTCCGGCCCGGCCACGATCCGCTCCAGGGCTTCCTGGAATTCGGACATGCCGATGACCTTCTTGTTGCGCCGGGCCGACAGGATGGCTGCCTCGTTGACGAGGTTGGCCAGGTCCGCGCCGGAGAACCCGGGCGACTGTCGGGCGACGCCTTCCACGTCGACGCCCTTGTCGAGCGGCTTGCCCTTGGTGTGGACCCGAAGGATCTCGGTCCGACCCTTCATGTCGGGACGGTCGAGGATGACCTGGCGATCGAACCGACCCGGTCGGAGCAGGGCCGGATCGAGGACGTCTGGCCGGTTCGTCGCGGCCACGACGATGACGTTGGTATTCGTGTCGAAGCCGTCCATCTCGACCAGGATCTGGTTGAGCGTCTGCTCACGTTCGTCGTGGCTGCCACCGAGGCCGGCGCCGCGCTGGCGGCCGACCGCGTCGATCTCGTCCACGAAGACGATGCACGGCGAATTGCGCTTGGCCTGGTCGAACAGGTCGCGCACGCGGGACGCGCCCACGCCGACGAACATCTCGACGAATTCCGAGCCACTGATGCTGAAGAACGGCACCCCGGCTTCGCCGGCCACGGCACGGGCCATCAGCGTCTTGCCGGTGCCGGGAGGGCCGACCAGGAGCACGCCGCGCGGGATCCGGGCTCCGAGGGAGTTGAACTTCTCGGGGTACTTGAGGAACTCGACGACTTCCTGGAGTTCGGTCTTCGCCTCATCCACGCCCGCCACGTCGCCGAAGGTCACGACCGTCTTGTTGCCGAGGAACATGCGCGCCCGGCTCTTGCCGAACGACATGGCCTGATTGTTCGTGCCTTGGGCCTGTCTCATCATGAAGAAGATGAAGCCGCCGATGATGAGCAGCGGCAGCAGGCCGGTCAGCAGCAGGCCAAGCCATGACGTGTCCGGGGTGGGATCCGCGCTGAAGATGTCTGCGCTGAGCGTCGTCCCCCCGGCATCGGCCGCGGCCTTCATGTCGGGCAGGACCTGGGTCAGGATGCTGGGTACCGTGACCGTGTAGGTGGCTCCCGAATCCGGGGTGACCGTCAACGTCTCACCCTGCTGGACGACGGTCGTGATGCTGCCAGCCTTGACCTGACTGAGGAACTCGGAATAGCCGATCGTGTTGGGCTGCGTGCTGCCCTGGATCCAGGTGAACAGCAACGCCGCGGTGCCGACCACCAGGACCAGCATCACGATGCCATTTCGGAAGAACTTGGGATTCAAGAGACGAGCCTCCGCGTCGAGCGAGCGACGGCGGCGTCGCCGTCGGGACCGAGTATACCTACGAGTTCGATGATGGCCCTGTGACAGAGGTCATGGGTCCATGCACGGGATACGGACGCCCGACGGCGATGGATGGTGGCGCGATCGAACGTGAAGGATTCGATACGGCCCTCCCGGGCGAGGAGGGCCGTGCCTTGTCGTGGTTGGTAGCGGAGGGCGGATTTGAACCACCGACCAAGGGCTTATGAGTCCCCTGCTCTACCACTGAGCTACTCCGCCACGGTCGAGCCGGTGCCCATTCTACGACCGACTGATCGATCATCGCCAGCGCGGGACGTTCGAACCAGCGTGCTATGGTTGATCGGTATCGCGCCTCGCGATGCAGCTCCGCGTGGTCGACCTCCTTCTCGAACGGGCCGTGCGTTCTGCTTTCCTCGTTCGGGGAGCAAGGGAGTCGATCATGACGACCGGGACCATCAAGAAGGTCATCTCAGATCGAGGCTTCGGCTTCATCACCGCCGAGGACGAGAAGGAATACTTCTTCCATCGCGGTGGACTGGACAGCTCGCTCGACTTCGACCGCCTGGTCGGCGGCGAGAAAGTCGAGTTCGAGATCGAATCCAGCCCGAAGGGCCCGCGCGCCGCGAAGGTACGCGCAGCCTAGGTTCAGGCCGGCGGCCGCGCTCCCCCGCCATACCGATCGACCAGCTCGCCGATGGTCAGCTGGCCGTACCGCGCGTCCAGCTGATCGCGTGAGACCCGCCAGAGGGTTCGGATCGGCCTCGGTCCAGCCCGATCGAGGTCCGACAATCGGATCGTCCCGAACCGCTCGATCCCGGGGATCGATCGGAGATCGGACGCGAGTTTGAGGATCGCGTCGTCCACGGTCGTCGTCGCATCGATGTCGGCACTGGCTGGACGCCCGGTCGTGGCCGGTCGCGCAGGCCCGATCGCACGATCGGTCAGCTGACCGGGAGCCGCGGTCGCCGCAGCCGCCCGGATGGCCTCGTCCGCGGCCGCCAGAGCGGCGTCGGCGGCGACCTTGGATGCCTCGACCGACGCGGGCGTCTCGCCCGTCGTCATTGGCGGCGCGCCCCAGGCGGGTCCCCGACTCGTGCCAGCCTGGCCGGCCGACGCCGACGGACCGCCGCTTGGATCCGGCGCAGGCCCACCGCCTGGACCGGCCGGGCTGCCGCCGCCGCCCCGACTTCCGCCCCGCCGCCCCCGATTCCGCCACCGCCGCCGTCGTCGTTTCCACCCCGTCGCCTCGGCCGTTCCGGCGCTGGCGGTGGCGATGACGGCTGATTCCCGGCGATGGCTTCACTGACGAGCGCGGGGATATCGATCCCGGTCAGTCCCTTGACCGTCGCGTTTGCTTCGCTCACGGTCCGGGTGACGTTTCGGACGACATCCGAGGCGCCATCATTCGAGAGCACGGTCAGCGTATCGATATTGGCCAACGGCTCCGCCGCCGCGCGCACGATCTCGGGCATCATCGACAAGACCGTCTGCAGGATCGCCGCTTCATTGAACTGGCGGTACGCCTCTGCTCGCAGCGCAAGCGCCTTGGCCTCCGCCTCGCCCTTGGTGAACGTGATGCCCGCTTCGGCATTGCCTTCCAGGCTGGTCTTCTTGGCGATCGCTTCAGCGGTGACCTCCACGACGCGAGCCTCCGCCTCGCCGGCCAGCTTGACTCGCTCGGCCTCGGCCTGCGCCTGAGCGATCCGAGCCGACTTCTCGCCCTCGGCCCGACGGACCTGTGCCTCCGCATCCGCCTCGGCCGGGCGGACCGTGCTCGTGAGCAGCTCCATCTGCTTGCGCGCGGCCTCCAGCTCGGCCAGCTCGGTCTGCTTGCGGGTGACCTCCTGGGTGGCCTCGGCCTCGGCGAGCGGCCCGGACTGGGCCGCCCGGGCCTGCGCGGCCGCGGTCTGCGTCTCGGTCTCCGCCCGACGCAGAGCGACGTCCCGGGCGGCGTTGATCTTGACCTGCTCGGCTTCGGCCTCCCGGACCGCGGCTTCCTGATCGGCGGCGGCCTTGGCCATCCGGGCGTCCCGTTCGCGACGCGCCGTTTCCTGCTGACCGATCAGCTCCATGTAGCCGGACTCGTCCCGGATCGCCTGGATCGTGAACGAATCGATCTGGAGCCCGGAGGTGGCGAGGTCGCCACGGGCGGCGTCCTGGACCGCCTGCTGGAACTTCTGCCGATCGAGGTTGAGTTCCTCCACCGTCAGTGTCCCGACGATGGACCGGAGCGACCCCTCGAGCACGTTCTTGACGATGGAATCGACTTCCTCGTCCTTGGCCTCGAGAAATCGTTCCGCGGCGTTGCGGATCGATTCATCGTCGGCGCCGACCTTGAACGTGGCGACCCCCTGGACGGCCACCTTGATGCCCTGGCGCGTGACGGCGTCGGACAGGGCCACGTTGATCTGGCGAGCGGTCAAGGTCAGCTTGCCGACCTTGTTGACCAACGGCAGGACGATCACGCCGCCGCCGCGAACGACCTTGAGGTTCTTGCTGCCGTCCGGGCCCTTGTCACGCTGGCCGCTGACGATGAGTGCCTCGTTCGCCCCGGCAACCTTGTAGCGGCTGCCGATGTACGACACGATCAGGACGACGATGATGATGGTCAGGAAGATCGGCAGCACGCCGCCGCCGATGAAGTCGAAGATGTCAGGCACGGTCGATCGTTCCCTCCGGGATCTGGCCGACGATGAGCCCGTTGCCGGCGACGCCGATCACCCGGGCAGTGGTCCCGACCGCGATATCGATCGAGGCCGTGGCGCTGTATTCGTGGGTCTGGCCCTCCTTCTTGACAAGGACGCTGCCGTACCGACCGGCCGGGATGCCGACGGAGACGAACGCGGTGTCGCCGACCAGGTCGCTCATCGAGAACGGCTCGTCGGCCTGGGCGCGGCGCAGGAAGCTGAACAGCCCGTAGGCGATCCCCATGCCCACAAGGCCGAAGCCCGTCCCGACGACGGCCGCCTGACCCCCGTGGAGGTCCAGGACCTGGGTCGCGAACAGGCCACCGACGCCGAACATGGAGATGAACGACAGGAGCAGTGGCATGAGCGACACGCCACCCACGTCGATGTCGAAGACGGCGCCCAGGATGTCGTCCAGCAGGACGGTGATCAGCAGCAGGGCGCCGCCGACGAGGGCACAGACGACGAATACGAAGTCCTCGACCGGGATGTCGATCATCGCTGGGCCGCCTCCGCCGGGGACGACCGGTCGGCCGTCAGCGTCTCAGGATAGCCGCCGCGCAGCCCCAAGACGAGGGGTAGCGGCCACGTCGGTCAGTCGTCGGGTCCGAACAGGAGGGTCAGCCAATGCTCCAGCGGGCTCATCGATGACGGCGCGCCAAGCCGCACCGCTGCCGAACCGGGCGCGTCGGGAGCCAGGGACGGTGCATCCGCCGCGAGGCTGAACGGGATCTCGCGCAAGCCACCGAGACCGAATGCGCGGGCTTGCTGGAGGACATACGGCTGGCGCTGGATCTCCTGGAGCTCGGCCTCGAGGGCGCCGTTCTGGTACGCGCGGTCTGCGTTGTCGGAAACCATCGCCTCGGCACGACTGTTGGCGGCCGAGGCCTCGCTCACCTGGCGAGCGAATACGACCACGATCCAGACCGCCAACAAGACGCCGAGGAGGGTTGCCATCCGGCGTCGGGTGATGCCCGCGATCGGCAGGCTGGCCAGGTCCGGCTCTCCGATCGGGATGCCGAGGAATGTCGCACCGGACGAACCGGTCGATGGTTCGGCCGGGTCGTCCGGGTCGTCGGGGTCGGCGCTCGGCGACGGGTGGGTCGGTCGAACCATTGCCGGAGGGTAGCTACGCGCTCGCGGGGTGTCAACTCGCGCACCGTGACATCCAAGCTGTCACAACGCTCCAGGACCGTCTGATAGACTCGCGCCGTTTAGAACAGACGGTCGGTTTCAGAGGCAAGCCATGCGAACCTACGCGCCCGCACCACCCGAAACCGTCCTGGCCGACATCCTCGCGGAGCCGTCGCTTGCGCGGGGCGTCCTCCATCACGCGGTCCTCCCGGCCACGCCGGCCCAGCACGACGATTTCCCAGCCTGGCTGGATGCGCGGATCGTGGCCGGGCTGGCCGGACGCGGGATCGACCGCCCCTACACCCATCAGGCAGCCGCCCTGCACGCCGTCCGCCGGGAAGAAGACGTCGTCGTGGTCACGCCCACGGCATCAGGCAAGAGCCTGTGTTACGCGCTGCCCATCCTGCAGGCCATCGCCGACGACCCGTCCGCCCGGGCGCTTCTGCTGTTCCCGACCAAGGCCCTCGGTCAGGACCAGGTGACCGAGATCTCCGAGCTCGCCCGGGCGAGTGAGCTGCGGGTTTCGGCATCCACCTACGACGGTGACACGCCGGCCCCGATCCGATCGGCCGTCCGAGGTGCCGGGCAGGTCGTGGTCACCAACCCGGACATGCTCCACGCGGCGATCCTGCCCCACCACACGAAGTGGTTCCAGTTGTTCGAGCAGCTTCGCTACATCGTGATCGACGAGCTCCATACGTATCGCGGTGTGTTCGGCGGTCATGTCGCCAACGTGATCCGCCGGCTGCTCCGGATCTGTGCGCACTACGGGAGCCACCCGGTCATCATCTGTTGCTCGGCGACCATCGGGAACCCGGCTGAGCTGGCCGAAGCATTGACCGGTCGCCCGGTGACGGTCATCCGCGAGAACGGCGCACCGTCGGGCGAGCGCCATCTCCTGCTGGTCGACCCGCCTATCCTCGATCAAGCCAGCGGTGCCCGTGGATCGGCTGTGACCCTGGCCCAACGCTGGGCTCTGCCCTTCCTTCGAGCTGGTCGCCAGACCATCGTGTTCGGCCGATCCAGGGTCGCGGTGGAACTGCTCCTGACGGGTCTCCGCGAGGCGCTTCGAGAGCATCGTGGTCCGCGCAGCCGGGTCCGCGGCTACCGGGGCGGCTACCTCCCGACCGAGCGCCGATCCATCGAGCGCGGGCTTCGGGATGGCGAGATCCTCGGCGTCGTCGCGACCAATGCCCTCGAACTCGGAGTGGACATCGGCCGTCTCGACGTGTCGATCGTGGTCGGCTACCCCGGTTCCATCGCGGCGACATGGCAACAGTTCGGTCGAGCCGGCCGCCGGGCCGGGACCAGCGTCGCCGTGTTGGTCGCCAGCGGTGGACCGGTCGATCAGTACGTCGCCCATCACCCCGGGTTCCTGCTGGCGGGATCACCGGAGGAGGCCCGGCTGGACCCGGACAACCTGCACCTGCTCCTGGCCCACCTTCGGGCTGCGACGTTCGAGCTGCCGTTCGAGCCGGGCGACCGGTTCGGCGTGACCACGGTCGATGACCTGCTGGCGTTCCTCGGTGAGGATGGCCATGTCCGGCAGGCCGCCGACGGTCGATGGTATTGGTCCAGCGAGAACTTCCCGGCATCGGAGATCTCGCTCCGCACGGCGGCACAGGAAAACGTCGTGATCATCGACACGACACCGGATCGACCCCGGGTGATCGGCGAGGTCGACCTGTTCGCCGCACAGACGCTGGTCCACGAGGACGCCATCTATCTCCACGAGTCGATCCAGTTCCACGTCGACCGCCTGGACTGGGACGAGCGCAAGGCCTATGTCTCCCACGTCGACGTCGATCACTACACCC
Source organism: uncultured Chloroflexia bacterium (assembly GCA_963720715.1). GTDB lineage: Bacteria > Chloroflexota > Limnocylindria > Limnocylindrales > CSP1-4 > SPCO01. Next base: position 71,865 of record CAVRGM010000007.1, on the reverse strand, counting down.
AGGCCGACCGGGCGATCACCTTGAAGCCGCTCGATGTGTTCGCCGATGCGGCGGCGGACGGTGGCCGGCGCTCGCATGGCGAGGTGATGGTCGCCAGCCTTGCCACGATCTTCAAGAAGCTCAAGTTCGTGACCAACGAGAATCTCGGCTGGGGCCGCATCCACCTGCCGGAGATCGAACTGCAGACGACCGCCTACTGGCTGACGGTCGATGCGCCCCGAGACCGCTGGCGACGCAACGACCTGGACGTCGCGCTGGTCGGTGTCGGACGCGCGATCCAGACCGTCGCCAGTGTGCTGTTGATGGTCGATCCGCGGGACCTCGGGCTGGTCAGCCAGGTTCGCTCGCCGCACTCTGAGCGACCGACCATCTATCTCTACGAATCCGTCCCGGGTGGGATCGGCTTGTCCGAACGCCTGTGGGAGCGCCATGCCGAGCTCATCGCGGCCGCTGCCGAACTCATCGCGTCGTGCGATTGCGAAGCCGGCTGTCCGGCCTGCACGGGGCCGCGCCTTGAACCCGACATCGATGGGCGGGGTCTGGCCTTGCGCTTGCTGGCCGACCTGGGCGCCCCGAGTCCACCGGTCGCGGCCCGAACCGCATCGTGATCGACGGCCGCGGTGGGATCACGGATCGGCTTGCCCGCTACCGGGCCTCGCTTCGTTCCACGCCGGCGCTCCAGGTCGCCCCGGTGCGTGCGCCTCTGGATGGTCGGGCGGCCGCCGAGCGGCTGGCTGAGACCCTCGGCGGCGAGATCATCCGTAGCGTGGCCGGCACGATCGTCCGGGTGGAGCGACCGAGCCAGCTCCTTTGCGTCGACCGACAGCGTCTCGCGACGCTGCCCGGTCATCCACCGGCCGACGTCGCGCTCATCTGCCTGGACACCGAGACGACCGGGTTGGCGACAGCCGCGGGCACGGTCGCCTTCCTGATCGGTCTCGGCTGGTGGGAAGCCGATCGCTTCCGACAGGTCCAGCTGGTCCTGCCGGACCACGGCGAGGAACCGGCCCTGTTGAACGCGTTGCGAGCGGCGATCCCGGGCGACGCCTGGCTGGTGACGTATAACGGACGCGGGTTCGACTGGCCGCTGCTGGTCGCTCGTTATCGACTGGCCGGACAGGCCGCGCCGGGGCTGGCCGGTCACCTCGACCTGCTGCCCATCGTGCGCCGCCTGTTCCGCCACAGGATGCCCGACGCACGCTTGCAGACCGCCGAAGTCGCGCTGCTCGGGCGGCGACGGATCGGCGACGTGGGGGGCTGGGAGATCCCCGGCCGCTACCTCGGGTTCCTCCACGGCGGGTCGGCGGATTCCCTGACCGAGGTGCTCGACCACAACGATCTCGACGTCCGCTCGCTCGGCCAGCTGCTCGCCTACCTTGCCGATGGACTGGCCGATCCTGAGCGCCGACTCGGCGCACACGCCGGTGATCTGGCCGGTCTCGCTCGATCGTTCGCTCGTGAACGCCGGCTCGCGGAGGCGCTTGAATGCCTCGAGGTCGCTCGCCAGCGTCCCGAGATCACGACCCCGCGGTATCCCGACTTGCCGACACGGTCAGCCGACCGATCAGACGACGGCCCGTGGTGGTCGCCACTCCATCGGGCTGATTTCGGCGGCCGACCGTCCATCGCTCACTCGCGGATGCCCAGCGGATCGCCCTGGACGAGCGAACGGATCGCCATCGATCGCGCGCACCTGCTGCGACGATCGGGACATCATCCGGAGGCGGCCGCAGCCTGGGCGGAGCTGGCCGCCGGCCAGGGCCGAGTGGCGATCGTGGCCATGATCGAACTGGCCAAGCTTCGCGAACATCGCCTGGCAGACCGGCCGGGGGCGCTCCGGATCGCACTCGACGCGCTCCGGGTCGCCGAACGCCGTCGTCGGCTCGGACGGCCGGAGGTCCAGCTGGAGGCGGACCTCGTCCGGCGGGTGGCCCGCCTGCGTCGACGAGCCGTCGCCGGGTCAGTGCATCGCGGCCGCCCGTCGCTTGACCGCAGCCAGGTCGGGAACGGCCGCCAACCCGACTCCCTCCACGGCCAGTGAGCCGGCGGCGGCGGCGAACGCAAGGTCGAGATCATCCCCATCCCCCGCCCGCCCGATCAGGTCGGGTCGCAAGACGGACGCGAGCAGGGCCGCGAGGAACGTGTCGCCCGCCCCCGTCGGATCGACCTCACTCGCCGACACCGAGCGGTATTCACGAACCTGGCCGGCCCGATCGCCACCGATCCGCACGAGCCGTCCGCCTCGGTCACCGTCGGTCAGGAGGAGGTCGGCCCCAGCCTTGAGCAACCGGGCCAGATGAGCGTCGCCGAACGGTCGGTCGAGGTCGTTGCGACTGACCCCGACGAGATCGGCCCGCCGGAGCAGGGCGGATGGTCCCGGCGCCCGCCGACCCACGACCTGTCCGACTTGCAGGTCACGCAACAGCCCTTGCCAGCCGAGTGCCAGGTACGCCTCCGGCGGGATCACATCCGCCCAGACTTCCTGGATCTCGCCGGCGACGGGCACGACCGACCAGCCGGGTGCCGCCAACCACGCTTCAGGAAGGTCGGGCACGTCGATCGGCCGACCCGTGGCGTGACAGATCTGGATCCTGCCTGTCGGTGACTCTCGATTCTCGAAGACGGGCGCCTCGGCCAGCCGGGCGATCCGCAGCTCCACGCCGGCCGTTCTCAGGAGGTCCAGTTCCGGTGCCTGCGCGGTCACCTCATCAGCGCCGATGAGCGCCGCGGTGGCCAGACCCAACCGAGCCGTCGCGAGCGCCGCATACGTCACGCCGCCGCCCAGTCGCCAGCCTCGCGGGTCGTCGGCAGTGATATCGCGACTGGCCGAAGCGACATGGACGACGTCGATGCGTCGGACCATCCGCCCTCCTCGTGACCGTCCGAACCGGGTCCGGTCGTATACTGGCCGGCCTGATCTGGCCGAACGCGGGAGTCGATGTGTTCTTCTACGAATTGCATGAAGGCGACAACGAGGTCTATTCAGACGTTCTCGTCGTCAGCGAATCCGAGTGGGAGCCGGACGAATTCCTCGAGCTCGTCCAGAGCATCCGTCGCCGGATCCAGGACTCCTACGTCCAAGATACCCTCGTCGAGGCGATCGCCGTCGAGCTCGAGCGCGAGCACGGGTTCATCCATGTCAGTGACGACCAGCTGGTCGCGGCGGTCAACGTCTCGACCGACGAAGCGGAGAACTTCCTGGTCGCGCTGGAAGTCGAACTTGCCGACGCGGAGGAAGACGACGATGACGACGACCCGGCCCAGGATCTCGATGAGGGCAAGGCGTTCAACACGGTCGTCGCCGAATTCGACCCGGGCTCGGGCCGCCTGAACTGATCAGCGCGAGAACAGGATCTCGATGACGTCGCCGTCGCGGACCCGGTAGGTCTTGCCCTCGGAGCGCAGCCGCCCGGCCTTGCGGGCCTCGGCCATCGAGCCGAGCGCGACAAGGTCGTCGTAGGCGATGGTCTCGGCTCGGATGAAGCCCCTGGCCAGGTCGGTATGGATCGCGCCCGCGGCATCGACCGCGGTCGAACCATCCGGGATGGGCCAGGCTCGGACCTCATCCGGCCCGGCGGTCAGGAACGAGATGAGGCCGAGCAACCGGTACGACAAGTCGATGACGCGACCGAGCCCGGACTCGGCGATCCCAAGCTCCTCCATGAAGATGGCCGCGTCCTCGGGCTCGAGTTCGCCGAGTTCCATCTCGATCTTGGCCGACAGCGCCTCGACCATCGCATGACGGTGGTCGTACCCGGAGGTGACAGCATCCACCAGCCCGGGCGCGGTCGCGAGGTCCGCCTCACCGACGTCGAGCAGGACGAGGACCGGCTTCTGGGTCAGGAAGCGGAAGCCACGGATCGCCTTCTCATCGTCGGGATCGAGGGCCAGGTCGCGGATCGGCGAACCAGCCTCCAGCCCGGCCTGGATCCGGCGCACGACGGCATCTTCGCGCTCGGCCGCCTCGCGTTCGGCCGGGTTGCCGTGTCGGGCACTCGTCTTCAGCCGCTCGATCCGTCGCTCCGCCATGGACAGGTCGGCCAGCATGAACTCAAGGTCGAGGCGCTCGATGTCCCGGCGCGGGTCGACACTGCCGTCCGGATGCGGATTGGCTGGATCCTCGAATGCTCGCACGACGTGGAGCAGCGCATCCGAATCGCGCAGCCTGGCCAGATGATCCGCGGGTAGTTCTTCCGTCCCGACCCGGCCGTCGGTCGATGGCGGCGGGGCCGGCAGGTCGACATACGTGACGTCCGCCTGGATGACCTTCTTCGGCTTGAACAGGTCGGCCAGGACGTCCAGACGCCGATCCGGGACCTTGACGACGCCGACGTTGAGGGTCACCCCGCCATAGCCGCCGGTCTCGGCATGACCGCGGGTCAGGGTATTGAACACGGTGGTCTTGCCTGACCCGGCCAGGCCGACGATGGCGATCTGCATGCGTCGATTGTCGCCGGGATCAGTACCCGGCGCTCGGGTCGACGAGATTGACCATCGGTTCGCGCCGGGCGAACCGACGCAGGTTGTCGCAGAAGAGTTCGACACTGCGGTCGAGGACGCGCCCGCTCGACCAGGCCGTGTGCGGCGTCACGATGACGTTCGGCAGGTCGTAGAACGGCGAGTCCGGCGGTAACGGCTCGTCGCGGAAGGTGTCGAGGACCGCGCCACCGAGCGTGCCGTCGGTCAGGGCCCGAAGGAGGGCTCGTTCGTCGATCAGGCGGCCGCGGGCGACGTTGATCAGCCACGCTCCGGGCTTGATCATGGCCAGCGTCCTGGCATCGATCATCGATTCGGTGTCGGGCGTCAGTGGTGCCGCAAGGACGATGAAGTCGGATTCGGCCAGCAGGTCGGGGAGACCGTCTGGACCCCCGACCCGGTCGAATCCGGTCGGACGGGTCGAACCAGGTTCGTCCGCCGAGTCCGGATCCGATCCGTCCGGATCGGCTCGACGGCGGACAGCAACGACCCGACAACCGAACGCCTCGGTCAACGACCCGACGGCCCGTCCGATCGAGCCCAGACCCACGATCCCGACCGTGACGTCACGGAGCTCGGCGCCTTCGAGCGGCTGCCAGGTCCGCTCACGCTGGAGCTCGAGGAGCTGCGGGAGTCGCCGGCTGATGGCCAGGATCATCATCATCACGTACTCGGCGATCGGCTGGCTGAACACGCCCCGCGCGTTGGTCACGACGATGTCCCGTTCAAGTGCTCCTGGCGTGAGCGCACCTTCGACCCCGGAGGTCGCCGAGTGGACCCAGGCCAATCGTGGAGCGTGGGTCAGCACCCGATCGAAGGCTTCCGGACTGAGCCAGCCACGGAGCATGACCTCCACGTCGTCGAGGGGCCCGTCAGCGAGACCTTCGGCGGAGATCATCACGATCTGGGACCCGGGTGCCGCCGCCCGGATCCGTTCGAGGTCGCGTGATCGGTACCGGGCGGCCAGGATCGGGCTGAGTGCGATGGCACTCGGCACCCCAGCCGGCCCCGACCCGGGTCCAGCCAGGCGCGTCGAAAGGTCCTCGCCCTCGCCGGTCATTGTGGAGCGCCGGCGAGGACGCGACCGATCCAGCGCTCCGGTCGTTCGATCTCACCGTCCTTCGGGAGGTTCTCCGGTCCCGCCCAGAGAAGCGTCAAGGCGGTCGACCCACCGCGCTCGGCGATGGCCCGGACGAACTGCTCCCCCTTGCGGTACTGCTCGAGTTTCAGATCCATCCCCGTCAGCCGCAGCATCGACCGTTCGAACGGAGTCCGTTTCGCCCGGCGTTCATGGAACCTGGCACTGATCCGGGCGACGTCAGGGACCAGGTCACGACCGACCTCATCCATGACGTAGTCGCTGAACCCCTCCAGCAGGCTCATCACCGCTTGCGTCTCGCGAAACAGCGCGCGCTGCTCCGGGCCCATCAGCCGCTCGAGCCAGTGCTCCCCGTTGGCCTCACCTCGGAGCGATCGGCCAAGACCACGGATCGCCTCGCGACCCAGTCCGCGAGCATCCTTGCCGAACAGACCAAGCTGTCGCTCAAGCCGCTCGGCCAGGTATGGCCGGAGCCACGGATGGGCTTCGAATTCGAAGGCGTGGGTCGTCTCGTGCAACGCGATCCAGGTTCGGAAGGGGCCGATGGGAACGCCCAGGGCGCGAGCCGTCGCTCGGATGTTCTCCTCGACGAACAGCAGCCGACCGGGCGCCGCCTCCGTCGACAGGAGGGCCAGGTCGTACTGGCCGAGCACCCGCGCTCCCATGAATCCAAGCAGGTAGCCGAGCTGGCGGGTCGACACCCAGCGGTTGGCCAGGGCCATCGTCGCCTTCGCCAGGCCACCTCCCGGCGGCACGACCTGGTCGAGCAGATCGGCTTCCAGCCGGCCGATCAACGACGCGAACGCGCCCGTGTTGGCTCGCACCCAGCCGGCCCGATCGACCACGCCGGAGCGGTCCACGACCCCCGGCAGTTCACAGTCGAGCGCCGCCGACAGCGCGGGTACGATCCGGCTCATCGCCTCGTCATACGCCGGACCCGCCGCCTCGAGTTCGGCCGGGTCGAGGCCACCCGGTGACGAACGAAGCCGGCCGATCGCGATCCGCTCTACCTCGGGCCAGTCCACGAGACCCCGGCGAGCCGATCGTTCGGCGCGACGCCCGGCCACGGTCGCCGCCGCGCCGAGCGCGGAACCGATCAGGAACCCGGCTTGCCAGACCCGGTCGTCGCGCCACGATGGACGGCCGCCCGAGCGTCCGGCTCCGGTCGTCATCGGACTGCGACCGGCAGTTCGATGTGCTCGACCGCTGGCACGGCCTCGCCGAACAGGCGCCCTGCCAACGCCCCGAACGAAACCGGATCACCCGTCGTCAGCTGTCGATGATTGGGCTGGCGCTCGCCCGGTGCGTCGATCCGGTTGACCGCCAACAATTCCGCGAGCGCCGATGCGGTCGCGGTGGCCGAGTCCACGATCGCCACCTGGTCACCGACGAGGCTGGCGATGACCGGTCGAAGCAGGGGGTAGTGGGTGCAGCCCAGGAGGAGGGTGTCGATGGCATCGGGATTCGCCGCGGTATCGTCGATGAACGGGGCGAGAGCCTGAGCGACGGCAGCGGAGACCGCGACACCGGTCAGGTCTCCCGCCTCGACCAGGGGCACGAGGGTCGGGGTCGGGTGCTCCTTGATGTCGACCTCGGCGCGTTCATCGTGGATCGCCCGTTGATACGCATGCGAGCGGACCGTGGCCGGTGTGGCGATCACTCCGATCCGGCCGTTCCGGGTGGCCAGGGCGGCAGCCGCCGCCCCGGGTCGGATGACGCCCACGATCGGTGTGGGATAGCGCCGGCGGAGGGCGTCGATGGCGACCGCGGTCGAGGTGTTGCAGGCCACGACGATCGCCTTCACATCATGCTCGGCGAGCCGGTCGAGGCACTCGGTCGAAAAGGCCAGGACCTCGTCGTCGGTGCGCGTCCCGTACGGGGCCCGGGCGTTGTCACCGAGGTAGATCGTGGATTCGGCCGGACTCCGTCGGATGATCTCGCGCAGGACCGTGAGGCCGCCGACACCGGAGTCGAAGACCCCGATCGGTCGAGCGTCCGGCATCGCGACCTCAGGACCGCCCGGCCGCGACGGCCACTCGACCGGCGTCGATCAATTGGCTTGCGACCCGCTGGATATCCTTGGTGATCGGGGCGTCGGGACTGGCGAGCACGAACGGGATCCCTTCGTTGTTCGCCTGCATGACCAATCGACCGTCGGACACGACGGAATGTTCGGGCACACGTCCGAGCGCCTGGGCCAGGTTGGTCGGGTCGATGCCGCCCGACGAATCGGAGCGATTGATGAGATAGCGGACCTTGGACGCTGGATAACCGATCGACCGGAACGTATCGGCGATGGCGACCGTGTTGTGGATCGTCGTCGAATCGTAGGTGACGATCTCGATGATCGCGTCGCTGGCATCCAGGAACGCCAGATTGATGTCGTTCAACGCGCTCGACATGTCGATGACGATGGCCTCGTATACGCGACGCAACAGGGACAGGATCTTGTCGACGTCGCGTGCCGTGAGCATCTCGGCCATCTCGATGCGAGGCGGCGCGAGCAGGATGTCGATGCCGGATGGATCGCGCCACAGGACGTCACCCAGATCCGACTCCGCGATCCGGTCGGTCGGCAGGTCAAGGATCGATGGGGCATCGACGGGGACCTTGAGCAGCGAGCGCAGGTCCCCGAACTGGAGGCTGCCGTCGATGAGCACGGTCCGTTGACCGAGCTGGCCGAGGGCGACCGCGAGGTTGAACGCGATCGTCGTCTTGCCGACGCCACCCTTGGGTGCGAAGACGCTCAGCAGCCGGGTCGAGGCGACGGCTTCGGTCGCTTCGAACTCCTTGCGGGCCGTGGCGATCCGCGTCATCAGGTCGAATCCGGAGAATGGCATCGCGATGACGCCATGGATGCCGTTCGCTGGATCCTGCTCGATCGGGTTCTGGGGCACGGTCAGGACGATGACCGGCACGGCCAGCGCCGCCTCGTGGATCTGCTCGACGAGTTTTGGGCCCTTGATCCGGCCCTGGAGCAGCGAATCGACGAGGACGATGTCCGGGCGGAGTTCGGCGATGGTGGCGACGGCACGACTGCCATCGGACAGGACGTCGAGCAGCTTGACCCGGGCCTGCGAGTTGAGCAGGCCCCGGATGTACTGGGCGACCTGCGGGACGTCTTCGATGACGAGCAGGCGGATCTGATCGTTCGAGGTCATCGGCCGGACGATACCACGGGACCCGGCGCCGACACCCACCCAGACGTCCCGGTCCGCGACCGGTCCGTCGGGTCGTCAGCGGCGGATCGCGATGAGGACCGCTCGCTCGCTGCCCGGCCCGAGCAGACCGAGGTCATACCCACCAGCCAGTAGCTCGACGGCGAGGCCAGCGTCCTCCGCGTAGCTTCGGAGCTCGTCCGCGGTCACCAGGCGAAGTCGGTCGTGTCGCATCCAGCGTCGGGCCGGCTCACCCTGGCTACCCTCCTCGAACAACGTCGTCATCGTGATGCTGGCACTGGCCGAGTCATGGAGCGCGGACGCCGCCTTGGTGACGATCGCACCCGTTTCCGGGTCTTGGCGGGGCCATTCGAGGATGATCCGCCCATCGAACCTGGCCAGGTCCTCCGCATCCGGCAGCCACACATCCACGACCGCCAGCCCACCTGGAGCCAGGTGATCGGCGAGCGCTTTGAGCGCCGCCCGCTGGTCCGCGCGGGTCGGCAGCAACAGGAGCGAATTGAGGGCGATGAACGCCAGTCGGAATGACCCGGCGTCGGGCAACCGGAGCCCCACCAAGTCCGCCTGGACAAGCGTCAGTCGATCCTCGGCCCGGGTGTTCCGGACCCGCTGGCGGGCGCGATCGATCATCGCCGGATCGAGATCGACACCCGTGACCGAGTAGCCGGCGCTGGCCAGCGGGATGGCCAGGCGACCCGTCCCGACCGCCAACTCGAGGATCGGGCCGTCGGCGCGTTCGGCCAGCGCGAGGTAGAGGTCCAGATCGCCTGGATCGTCGACCAGATCGAGGTCATACAGCCGGGCGAGCGCGGCCGCCGTCGCCTGGTCAGGTGGTCCGAAAGGTCGCGGATCGATGGTCATGCCTCCCAGCGGACGCGACCGCCGGCCCGGCGTTTGACCGCGAGCGCGCTGATCGCTTCCAGGGCGGCCCGGTTCGCCGCCGCCGCCGTCGTCTCGGCGTGATCGTAGGGCGGCGCCACTTCGACGATGTCCATCCCGGCGAGGTCGACGGCCGAGACGATCTGGCGGATCGCGCGCAGGACCTCGCGGGTCAGCATCCCGCCCGGTTCGGGCGTACCCGTGCCTGGAGCCATGCCCGGATCGATGACATCGATATCGAGCGAGAGGTAGATCGAATCAGCGCCATCGAGCGCCTCACCGATCGCCTCGGCGATGACCACCTCGGCTCCACGCTCCTCGATCTCGCGCATGAGGTGCCAGCGCAGCCCGTGTTCGCGCATCCAGGCGAACGTCTCGGGCGGCGGCCAGTATCCGCGGAGACCGACCTGCACGAAGTTGCGTCCGTCGATGGCGCCCGACTCGATCAGCCGGCGCATCGGCGAACCGTGGCTTGCCAGCACACCCCAGGCATCCATCGCGGTGTCGGCGTGCGCGTCGAAATGGACGATCCCGACGCTGCTCGGGCGGCGGGTCTCGGCGACGGCCGTGGCGGATGGCCAGGTGATCGAATGATCGCCGCCGAGGATGATCGGGATGGCCCCGGTCCGAGCGACTTCAAGGACCTTGCGATAGATCATCGCGTGACCACGCTCGATCCAGGCCGGGACGATGTTCGCGTCCCCGGCATCGACCACGGTCAGGACCTCGAAGGGCTGGACATCGAGTTGGAGCGAATTGATCGACCCCGATGTGTACTGGGCCTCGCGGATGGCCCGCGGACCGAATCGAGCGCCCGAGCGGTGACTGACCGCGTCGTCGAACGGTGCCCCGATGACGGCGACGTCGACGCCCCGCCGGGCGATCTCGGCCGGGTCGCTCACCCACGGCAGGTTCATGAACGTGGACGGCCCGACGTACGTCGGCAGGTCGAAGTCGTCGAATGTCTCGAACGATCCGTCCCATCCATTGCGCTGGGCAAAGCCAGGATCCGAGTCTGATCGGTCGGGGCGTTCAGCCACGGGATGCCTCCCGAGACGGTCGCTGCGGTCAACGCGGCGAGATCGATCCGTCTCACTGGGGGCGCCGCCGGTTCGAAACCCGTCGTCCAGCGGGACGCGCCACGACCGATGGTAGCACCGCCCCGGACGGTGGCGACCCGAACACCACGGTTCGACGACATTCCGGCGCGCTCAGTCAGACTCCCGGAATGCCCGCCAGGCCGCCTCGACGAGTGCTGGGTCGAGGAACAGGTCGAGGGCCGTCTGGGCGACCAGCGTCGCAGCCAGCAGCGTGACCTCGTCACCCCTTGCGCTGGCGGCCGCCTCGCGGAACAAGATCGAGTGCCCTGGGGTCCCTTCGGGCGCGATGGCGAGGCTGGGATGGATGGTCGGACAGACCCAGCTCACGTTGGCCATGTCGGTCGAACCGAGATTCGGGTCATCGCCCATGTCCTCAACGCCATAAGCGGTCATGTTCGATCGGAACCGATCGGCCAGCACGCGATTGTTGCGCATCGTCCGGGCCAGCCCGCTGAACTCGACGTCGACCGAGGTGTCCGTCGCCAGCGCCGCGGCCTGACAGAGCTCGCGAAAACGGACGCGCATCCGCTCGTAGTCCGCCTCGTCGTCACTGCGGATCATGAACCACGCGGCGGACCGGTCCGGGATGATGTTGGCTGCGGTCCCGCCGTCGCGGATGATCCCGTGCACGCGGGCGGTCGGCCGGAGCTGTTGACGCCACAGGCCGACCGTCGTGAACAGCACGATCAACGCATCGAGGGCGTTTTTGCCCATCCACGGTTCCGACGATGCGTGCGATTGAAGCCCGTTGAAGACGACTTCGACGTCCTCAGAAGCGAGGGTCTGGCACTCGACACGCGATCGGTCGGACGGGTGATAGAGGAGCGCGGCGTCCAGACCGTCGAACAACCCGTCATCGATCATGACCTGCTTGCCGCTCCCGTACTCCTCGGCCGGCGTCCCGAGGAACACGATCTCACCAGGCAGGATGTCCGCGACGCTGGCCAGGGCGATCGCAGCCCCGACGCCCGAGGCGGCCATCGAGTTGTGCCCACACCCGTGGCCGAGTCCGGGCAGCGCGTCATATTCGGCCAGGATGCCGATCCGTGGACCATCACCCCCTGATCCGGTCAGGGTCGCCCGGACGGCTGTGGCGAGGCTGCCAGCCGGCGATCGGACGGCGAACCCGTGTCGGGCCAACAAGCCGGCGACGCGGGCGGCGGCGCGGTGTTCCTCGAACGCCGGCTCCGGGTCCGCGTGGATCTCATGCGACAGGCCGATGATCTCGTCACGAGCGCTCTCCACCGCGTCCGCCAGGCGTGTCTTCTCGGCGACGAAAGGCGTGGAGGGGGGCACTCAGCGCTCCCGTGACAACGTCGCCTCGGCGACCACGACCAACGCGATCATGAACAGGGCGATCGGCAGTTCCAACAGGCCTTGCAGTCGAAGCACGATCAGCACGGCGACCACGATCCCGACCCAGGCGGCCCGCCGAGTGGCCCGGACCCAATCGCCGCGATAGGCGATCTGTCGGTGCCGCCCGAAAACGGTCAGCCACAGCAACGGAACGAGGGTCAACGCCACAGCCAGCCCGATCAGCACGGCTCCGATGACGCCGGCGTCCGGGTCGGCGACCGGATCACGGGAGCTGATCACCAACCCGACGAGGATCCAGGCCACGGCGGCCGCCCCGAAGAAGCCAAGATTGGCAGCCCGGTCTCTCGCGTCCATCACCATCGAGTCTAGGGCCTGTGCGTCTTCGCCCGTGCTCCACGGCCTGACGAGCCGCCCAAGCTGATCCATCGACGATCTGGACTCCCCTCCCCGACCCCACGAACTGGGACGAACCACAAGGATGTGACCGTCGTGGGGATCCGTCGAGTCGGGAGATCGCCCTAGTCCGGGTCGCGCCAGCGGTCAGCGGGTGACGCGCTCGGGACACATCTCGCGGAAGGCGCAGTACGAGCAGGCGAGATACCCCGGGCTTGCCGTGTAGTCGCGGGCACGGATCCCGGCCGCAGCGCGGGAGATCTTGGCGCGCGCTTTGACCAGTCGCTTCTGATCGACCGGGACCTCGCCGACCACGCCCGTCCCGAGGAAGTGCAGCGCAAGCGAGTCGGGAAGGCGGCCGGTCATCGCCTCGTAGGCCATGGCGTAGATCTGCAGCTGGAGCGATTCGCGTGCCCTTGCCCGCGCCTTGGCCGGGTCCCGCACATCGGATGACTTGTAGTCCGTGATGGTCACCCGCTCTGGACCAAGCATCTCCAGGGTCGGCGCGACGACATCCGCACTCGGCGGCAGAACATCCACGGGCGCCCGGTCCGCCCCCGCATCGAGCGGGACGACGTCGACGCGATCCCAGCGACCGCGGACGCGGTCGCCACCGAGCGAGAAACTGAACTCCCGCTCCACGTACGTCGGGATGACCGCACCGTCCTCGAGTTGCGCGTCGCGGAACCGACGCAGCGCAGCCCTGCCCGAGACCAGCCTCGCGTCCTCGTGCTCGCGGCTGATGAAGCCCTCGTTCGACCAGGCCGACTCGAACACTTCAACGAGTTCGTCTTCGGTCATCACCTGGCCCTTGGCCTGACGCTGGTGAAAGACCTGGACCGCCTTGTGGAGCGCCGCCCCGTAGACGATCGCGTGATGTGGCGCCAGCGGGATCCGCAGGACGTGCGCGTACTTGTACTTGAGCGGACAGGTCAGGTAATCGTCGACCTGGTAGTAGCTGAGCATCAGGGGTTCCGAGCTGGGCCTCGATCGTGCACCCGTTGGTGGCGCCGCTGGTGGGTCCGAGAACGCCGCCAATCGCTGCTCGGCCGTGGATGCCTTGGCACCCGCGCCCGGCACGCCCGATGCCACCGACAGTCCGAGTGCCTCGAGCACGAACGGCGACACGCGTCGGGCTCGCGCACCGCCGTAGTCCGCCGCGTGGGAGAGGACCAACGAATCGCGTGCCCGGGTCATCGCGACGTAGCACAACCGCCGTTCCTCGGAGAGGCTGTCGCTGGGTCCGACCGGCTGGCCCGGACCGAGGCCTGGCGGAAGGGCGAGCGGTTCGGTACGGCTCGTCAACGGGAAGCGGCCGGCGACCATGCCCGGCAGATAGACGACCGGGAACTCGAGGCCCTTCGCCTTGTGGATGGTCAGTACCGCGACCGCATCGATGTCGGGGTCGAGGTCAGCGGTCGCCGGATCATCGCCCGCTTCGATGAGCGTCGCAAGATGGCGCGCTACGAAGATCGCCCGATCGTCGGCCAGCAGCGCGGACTGGTTGCGGACGATGTCGAAGAACCGGGCGACGTTCTGAAGCCGTTCCTCGGCCGCCGGCGTATCCGAGTCGACCAATCGGGCGAGGAGACCGCTGTCGCGCAGGAAGCGATACAGGACCACGCCCGCCGGCTGCTCGTGGGCAGCCACCGAATACGCGGTCAGTTCGCCGACGAGTCGCTGGACGACGGCCCGGGTCGCCGGTCGGACGCGCAGGATGCCCGGCTGGCGATCGAGCTCCTCGAGGATCGCCCACACCGACCGATTGCGCCGTCGGGCCATGTTGACGATCGCGGTCAGCTCCTCGCCGCCCAGACCATAGACCTCCGAGGCACACAACGCGTACAGGTCGACCGACGAATCGAGATCCGCGATGACGCGCAGGAACGACAACAACAGGCGGACTTCCGGTCGTGTATACAGCCCCGAGGTGCCCGAGAAGCGCCACGCGATCCCGGCCATGTTCAATGCCCGCAGGATGGGATCGGCGTGACCGTTCGCCCGGACGAGGACCGCGTGATCGCGCGGCGCTGCACCGCCCGCGATACGCCGACCGATGTCCGCGGCGATCCAGTCGGCTTCTTCGGCGCCCGTCGCGAAAACCTCCAGGGCCACCGGCGACGGAGTCGGCACGACCCGTTCGGGCCTCAGGCGCTTGTCGATCCCGACCCGTGATTCGAGCCGGTCCGGGTCGTTGAACCGGATCAGCCGGTAGGCGGCATCCAGGATGGCTGCCGTCGACCGGTAGTTCCGGCGGAGGACGATGGTCCGGGCACCAAGGTAGCGATCCTGGAACGCCAGGATGTTGTCCACGGCCGCTCCGCGGAACGCATAGATCGCCTGGTCGTCATCGCCCACCACGGTCACGTTCCGGTGGTCGGCGGCGAGCGCCGCCACGAGCTCGGCCTGGGCGCGATTCGTGTCCTGGAACTCGTCCACGAGGATGTACCGGAACCGACCCGCGATCTCCGCTCGGGCCGCCGGCGACGTTCGGACGAGGCGCAACGCGAGTGCGACCTGATCGCCGAAGTCGATGCAGCCGTTCGACGCCAGGAGCAGCTGGTACGTGGCATAGGCACGGGCCAGTTCCGCTTGCTGCCGGGACGTCTCGACGGCGCCCTCGGCGGCCGGGTCGTCGCCGGCGGCGAGGCGCACGGCCTGTGCCTCGGCGGTCAGGCGTCCAGCATGGGCCAGGTATTCCGCTGGTGCGATGTCCTCGTCCTTGCAGCGGCTGAACAGCGTCGCCAGGGCCGACAGGAATTGGGTCGGGTCCCCGAGGGGCCGGTAGGCGTCGAGCTCGAATTCGAAGAGGTGCTCGCGCAGGAAGATGATGACTTCGGCGCGGCTCAATACCCGGACATCGGTCGGCAGGCCGAGTTCCAGCGCGTACTCACGGATGAGCCGATCGCCGAACGCGTGGAACGTCGAGATGGCCGTGTCGGTGAAGCCGTACGGGACGAGCTGGTCCACCCGGACGGCCATCTCCTCAGCTGCCTTGTCCGTAAAGGTCAGTGCCAGGATCTCGGCAGGCTTGGCTCGACGGGTGGCGATAAGCCAGGCGATGCGCCGAGTGATGACCTGGGTCTTGCCGGTCCCGGCCCCGGCGACGATCAGGAGCGGCCCTTGCTCGTGGGTGACCGCCCGGCGTTGTTCCTGGTTGAGGCCGCCCAGCAGGGCGTCGATCCCGCCCGGCTGGCCGCCACCGACGGTCGGCTCGATGACCGGGACGAGCTCGGTCCAGGCTGGCAACTGATCGAGCGGCTGCGGTCCGCGGCGAGCGCGTGTCGCCCGCTTCGGGGTTCGAACGATCGGTTTGGTGGGGGCCATGGGCGGAGGATCGGCCACCGTCGTGACAGCTAGGCTGTCAACCCCATCGCCAGACGCACGGCCTCCGTCTCCTCTCCGGACATCCCCGTGTCCACCCGGCCACCGGCGACCGTCTTGGCATAGACCCGGGTGCCGGCTCGGGCATGCAACGAGGAAAGCACCCAGCCGTCGCCGCGGGCATCGAGCAGGGCCAGCGCAAAACTCTGGTTGCCGCCGGTCTCCTCGAACGGGTTGTAGCGGACGAGCCCCACCCGCTGGAACGCCCGCCGCTGGGCGGCTTCGAGGACGGCGGTCCGAGCGGCCACGTCATCGAGCTCTCGAGCGACGGCGTAGACCTTGTCGAGGTGGGCGTCCAGGACGGCTTCGAGACTGGTCCCGTCGGCACCACGGGTCAGGCCAGTGAGGCGCCGTTCGATGCGCGCTGTCCGCCGCGCGATCACCACGACGGCCACCGCCAGGACGACGACGGCGATCGACAGGGCGATGACGATCGCGCCGAGATTTGGTTGGACGAGCGCGTTGGCGTCGATCTGGGCATCCTCCTGGGGGCGCCGAGTCTAGCAGGGCGTCTCGTCGGCGGGTCGGCCGGATTGGATGCTATCCTCTGCCGTCATGGCCAAACGAACCCGGGGCAGCACGTCCCGACCCGGACAGCGTCCGCCGATGCAGCGCCAGCCAGCCCGCCCGCCGGCATCGACGGCGGCGGCCACTTCGGTGGTCCGCCCGACCGGACTCACGCCACAGGAAGAAGCTCGAGCCGCGGAGCTCGAGGCCGCGATCGTTGCCGAGGAGCGCGAGACCGACGCGCAGGAGCGACAAGCGCGCGCTGTTCGAGCGACCCCAACGCCACGCGCGACCTCGACCCTCGAAACGTCGGCGGCGACCGAATACGCCTATGTCGCCCGGGATGTCCGCAGGATCGCGATCGTCGGCGGATCGCTCTTCGCCGTCCTCATCGGGCTCTGGGTCGTGTCGCAGATGATCGGGCCGATCGTCTTCTAGCGAACCGGCCGGCGCTACCATCCGGACCATGCCATCTGCCCGGCGCCCCACCGGCGCCCGTCCCGAACCGCTATTCCAGCCACCCCCGGAGCGACAGCCGCTGGCCGCCCGGATGCGGCCACGGAGTCTCGGCGAGTTCGTCGGACAGGAGCACCTCGTCGGCGACCGCGGCCCCCTCCGGCGAAGCCTCGCCCGTGGCCATCTCGCATCGCTCCTGCTGTGGGGCCCGCCCGGCACCGGCAAGACGAGCCTGGCGCGCCTGCTGGCAGCTGAGGTCGGGGCCGACTTCACGACACTGTCTGCGGTCATGTCGGGCGTCGTCGAGGTCCGGGCCACGATCGCGGAGGCGCAGGAGCGGCTGGCCCTCCAGGGCACGCGCAGTGTGCTGTTCCTCGACGAGATCCACCGCTTCAACAAGGCCCAGCAGGATGCCTTGTTGCCACATGTCGAGGACGGCACGATCACCTTGATCGGTGCCACGACCGAGAATCCGTACTTCGAGGTCAATGCCGCGCTGTTGTCCAGGATGCGGGTGTGGCGCCTGGAGGCCCTGACGGACGACGAGGTCGGCAGCGTCGTCCGGCGAGCGCTGGCGGACGACGACCGTGGCCTCGCGGGTCCACTCGGTCCGACCGGAGGCGTCACCCTGACCGATGCTGCATTCGCCCACCTGGTCTCGCTGGCCGGGGGCGATGCCCGGGCCGCTCTCAACGTCCTCGAAGGGGCCGCCGCGCTGGCGGAGGACGAGGACATCCGGGATACCGATGGCCACGTCAGCCCGCGACTCGAGGACGTCGAGGCCGCCGCCCAGCAGCGGGTCCTCGCCTATGACCGGGCCGGCGACGGCCATTACGACACGGTGTCGGCGTTCATCAAGAGCCTGCGGGGGAACGACCCGGATGCCGCGCTCTACTGGCTGGCCGCGATGGTCGCCGCCGGCGAGGACCCGAAGTTCATCGCCCGCCGGTTGATCATCAGCGCCTCGGAAGACGTCGGCAACGCGGATCCGCGAGCGTTGACCGTCGCAGTGGCCGCCGGCCAGGCACTCGACTGGATCGGTCTGCCGGAGGCGCAATACGCCCTCGCCCAGGCCACGACCTACGTCGCGTCGGCCCCCAAGTCCGACTCGGTCGGCCGAGCGTACGGCGCCGCGCTGGCGGACGTCCTGAAGCATGGCTCGCTGCCCGTGCCGAACCACCTTCGATCAGCCGGCGACCGGCGGATGAAGGCGCATGGCATCGGCGTCGGGTACACGTCCCCGCACGACTTCGAGGGCGACGACATCGGGCAGCAGTACCTCCCCGACGAGCTGATCAGCCAGCGTTACTACTTCCCCGGCGATCAGGGGTACGAGGCCACGATCGCGGCTCGGATGGAGGCCCGTGCCCAGGCGCGCGCGGAACGGCCAAAGCGCAAGCAACGCGTGAACCACCCGACGGCTTCCATGGGCGACGGCATGAAGGCCAGCATGGAGCAGCGGCGGCGGCTGTCCGAGACGCAGAAGAAGGACGCTGGCTAGTCCCGCAGCCAGCTCGGCGCCATGTCGGCCCTCCCAAATGGCGGCAAGTGTGTGGCGGGGTTGACGCCTTCGACTACGGTGAGTCACGGAGGTGGAATCATGTCGTGGTCCGTGCCAGCGAGCTCAGGAAGCCATCGTACCGGGGCGGCCGCGCTTGCTCTGGCCGTCGTCATGTCCATCGGCGCCTGCGGCGGCGGAGCCGCGGTACCGACGAACGACGCACCAGCGGGGACATCAGATCTCGGAGTGGACTCGACGCCGGCCGCGCCGACCGCAGCTGAGCCGGCGCCGACGACGGCCGAGCAGACTGAGGCTGGTGGGCAGGACGCAGGCTTCGAATGCTCACTCG
This sequence comes from uncultured Chloroflexia bacterium, assembly GCA_963720715.1. Lineage (GTDB taxonomy): Bacteria > Chloroflexota > Limnocylindria > Limnocylindrales > CSP1-4 > SPCO01. The sequence continues at coordinate 53,225 of CAVRGM010000007.1, read as the reverse complement.
ATGCGATCACATCGTGCGGCGGCAGCGCGACGCTCACGTTTGGCGGCGAACCCGTCGTATTCGATTTCTTCGCCTGTTTCACCGGAGACGATGCCGCCCGAGCCTTCGGGCACGATGGCACGAAGTTTGCTGCCCTGGGTCAGCGCTCAGGGAGCGGAGGGCCTGCCACGGTCGGGATCGGCATCATCGATCACGGGGCCATCGACACCTACGAGCTTGTCTACGTCCCAAGCCCGGAGTCGAACTCGGAATGGCACGGGGACGCGGTCGAAGACGGAATGACGGTCGAAGGGGATCACGTCGCGTTCGACGGCGATCTCGTCGAGGCCGTCGACGGGGCGCTGACCGGCCAGCGGATGGCCGCATCCCTCGACGCGACCTGCGGCGCCTGATCCGAGTCGTACGCGGAACCCGACACCGATCACCTGCCCGTGACGGAGCGGCATCTGCCGGATCCCCACACGCATAGCCGCTGACCCGTTCAGCGGACATCCCTCGGGAACCAAGGTGGTTGATCGCCACCGACTGCGAGTCCACGGATGCGGCATCCTTGTCGCTCGTCCGAACGTATGCGGTAGGTGGCGGTGACAGACGACGACACAGGGCCAGACGGGTTCGCGGCCCTCGAGCTTGACCCTCGATTGCTCGAGGCGATCTCGGTGCTCGGTTACGAGGAGCCGACGCCGATCCAGCGGGAGGCGATCCCTCCCTTGCTGGCCGGCCGCGACCTGCTCGCGGAGGCCCCGACCGGCACCGGAAAGACGGCCGCATTCGCGCTGCCCACCCTCCAAAGGATCGCGATCGGCGAGGCAGGCGACGGTGCCACCTCGGCGCTCATCCTCGTCCCGACCCGGGAACTGGCGATGCAGGTCGCCGAGGCCATCCTCAAGTACGGCCGCGGACTCGGTGCCAGGGTGCTGCCGGTGTACGGCGGACAACCGATCGGCCAACAGCTGCGCGGGCTGCGGCGTGGCGTCGACATCGTCGTGGCGACCCCCGGCCGCGCGGTCGACCACATCAGCCGGGGCAGCCTCCGGCTCGACGGCGTGCGCGTGGTGATCCTCGACGAGGCCGACGAAATGCTCGACATGGGCTTCGCGGAGGACCTCGAGGCCATCCTCGGCGCGACACCAGAGGACCGCCAGACGGCACTCTTCTCGGCCACGATCTCACCGACGATCACGCGCATCGCCAAGCGTCACCTGCATGATCCGGCCCGGATCAAGGTCCACGCCGAGAAACGAGACCGCGACGGTGCGGCGCTCGTCCGCCAGGTGGCCTACGTGGTCCGGCGCAATGACAAGTTGGCAGCCCTGTGTCGGATCCTCGACGTCGAGGATCCGACTTCGGCCCTCATCTTCGCCCGGACGCGGGGTGAGGTGGATGACCTGGCCGAGGCCTTGAGCGTTCGCGGCCACGACGCCGCGGCGCTGCACGGCGGTCTGGCACAGGAGGGCCGGGATCGGATCATGGGCCGGTTCCGCGATGGTTCCCTGGACGTTCTCGTCGCCACGGACGTCGCCGCCCGCGGCCTCGACATCGAGCATGTCTCGCACGTCGTCAACTTCGACGTGCCCTCGAACCCGGATGCGTACGTCCATCGGATCGGCCGCACCGGCCGTGCCGGCCGCGAGGGGAACGCGATCACGTTGGTCGAGCCGCGCGAACACCGCCTCCTCCGCAACATCGAAGCGGCCACCAACTCGAAGCTGGAGATCGCCCACCTGCCGACCGTGGCCGACCTCCGCGAACGACGGACCGAGGTCCTCCGGGCCAACCTGCGGGAGGCGCTGCTGGCCGATGGCTTCGACCGGTTCCGTGGCGTCATCGAACCGTTGTCCGAGGAATTCGATGTCGTCGACATCGCGCTCGCGGCCGTGAGCCTGATCGACGGTGCCACGACGCAGGATGCGGACGAGGTGGAATTGTCCTCGCCGCCGCTCGGAGTCGGTCCGCCGCCGCGAGGCCAGGGCCCTCGACCTGGTCGACCAGGCGTGAGGCCCGGGCGCGGCGGGCCAGGCGTGGACCGCCCCGGTTCCGGCGGCCCGTGGGTTCGCTTGTTCGTCGGTGGCGGGAGGCGAGCCGGCATCCGTCCCGGCGATCTCGTCGGCGCGATCACCAACGAGGCTGGCGTCCCGGGCACGGCCGTCGGGGCGATCCAGATCAACGACGCGTTCTCGCTCGTCGATGTCCAGGCCAGCGTGGCCGACGATATCGGGCGGGCGCTGGCGGGTGCCACCATCCGCGGCCGGCGCCTCCAGGTCCGGCGGGACAGGTAGGCGACGTGCAGCGATCGGAGGTCGCCACGATGGTCGACTTCCTGTACTGGTTGCGCGACCGGGTCCTGACCACGTCCGAGGGGCTCCCGCCGGAGCGATTCCTTCTGACCGAGACGATCAACGGTCGCGACCTGCGGGCGACCCTCGTCCACGAACTCGACGTCGAGTGGAGTTGGCGTGAACGACTGCAGGGCGTGACTCACGCTCCCGGGTCGCCGACCGAACTCGTCCCGGGCGACTATCCGACCGTCGCCGATATCGCTGCCCACTGGCGGCGGGATGAGATCGAGATGCGCGCCTGGCTGGCCAGCTTGTCGGATGCGGAGCTGGCCGCCGACTGCGACGTCGAGGGCAAGCCCGGGTACCCACTCTGGACATTCGTCACACACGTCGTCGTCCACGGCGTCGAACAGTTCACCGACGCGGCCACGCTGCTGACGCGGGCGGGCCATTCGCCCGGCAACCTCGAGTTCCTCGACTACTGGGACGCAAGACTCGAACGGGCAGCCGACGGCTGAACATCTGGAGGAGCGCCGTGCCGACGATCCGCGCGCTCATCGATCGCATCTTCCCTCGCGGCGCGATCGTCCTGTCGGTCCTGTCCCTCGCCTATTTCGCGCTGGGCGTGGTCCGTAACCGCGTCTTCGCCAATACCTACGGTGCCGGGGCCGAGCTCGATGCCTACAACGCGGCGTTCCGGATCCCGGAGATCGCCCTCGATGTCCTGGTGGCGGCTGGACTCGCCGCCCCGTTCGTGCCCATCTACAACAGCCTCCGCGAACGGAACCCCGGGGACGAGGAGCCGGCCAATGGTTTCGGCCGGACGGCACTGACCGGAGCGGTCATCGTCATGGGCCTGGCGAGCGCGGGCTTGTTTCTGCTCGCGCCCTGGCTGGGCGGCGTCGTCGGCAAGGACTTCGATCCAGCGACCCGGGACCTCTATGTCCAGCTGCTGCGGATCAACTGCCTCGCCCAGGTCATGTTCGCGGCATCCATGGCCCTCGGTGAGATCCTCGTCGCCCATCGCCGCTTCGTGTTCTACGCCATCGCGCCGCTCTGCTATACGGGCGGGATCATCGTGGCGACCGTCCTGTTCGCCGGTCGGTTCGGGATCGCCGCCACGGCGTGGGGCGCGGTCGCTGGCGCCGCCCTTCACCTCGCGATCCGGGCCATCGGCACGACCCGGACGTCATTCCGGATCCGACCGGCGCTCGGCTTCCGGACAGCCGCGTTCCGTGAATTCCTGCGGCTGATGATCCCCCGGATGGCCTCGGTCCCGATCGAGCCACTGACCCTCACCTACTTCACCGTCGTGGCCGTCGGACTCGGGGTCGGTGGCGTTTCGTCGCTGAATTTCGCGCTCGACTACCAGGTCCTGCCCGTCAGCCTCATCGGCGTGTCGTTCTCGCTGGCGGTCTTCCCGGTCCTGTCATCGGCCTTCGCGGGCGGCGATCCGTCGCGCGTTCCGCGACATCCTGACCCGGAATGTCGTCACCATCGCCGCCCTGACCGTGGTCGCCGCTATCGGCCTGTTCGTCCTGTCGGGGACACTCGTCGAGGTCCTGCTGGGCGGTGGGGCCTTCGGTCCCGACGATGTCGCCCGGACGTCGGCGATGGTCGCCGCCTTCGCCGTATCGATCCCGCTCGACGCCCTTGCCTACCCGCTCTCGCGTGGCCTGTACGCGACCCACGACACGGTCCGACAGGTCGTCTCGTCGTTCGCCGGGTTCGGCGTGGTCGTGCTGGTCACCCAGGCCCTCATCCCAAGCCTGGCCATCCTGGCCATCCCGTTCGGCTACGCCGCCGGACTCCTCGTCAAGGACTCCCTTCTCGGCGATGTTCCTGGCGACGCGAGTCCGGCACATCCGCGCGGTCGTCAACGATCGACCCTGACCGTCGGCACGACTGCGATGAACAGGCCGTCGCGGTCCGGATAGAGCCCCTCCGGTCGCTTCCAGGGCAGGTAATTGCGGATCATCTCAGCCGAGTCCTGGAAGGTGCCGGGAGGATCGGACGGACCCCAGATGCTCGAAACGTCCGGGTACCAGGGATCGAGGATGTAGGCCCCGGTGATCTCCGGTCGGGCGAACACCGACGGGTCCGCATCCGCCCGGAATCCGGTCATCACCCAGGTGTGCGCCCCACGCCAGGCAAGCAGCAGGACCGGTGAGTTCGTCTGCTGGATCGCTCGTGCAGCGTCGCGCAGCGCCCCCTGGCGGCTGTCGTACGCTCGAACCTCGTAGCCCGGCGCTCCGTAGGCGTCAAGTGCGAGGGCCATCGCCGAAGGCCCCCAGTCGCCGTTGTGGCTGTCCTTGTAGCTCTCCCAGCGTCTGACCCGACTCTGGATCTCGCGTTGCTGGTCATGCGAGGTATCCACAAGACCCAGCGTGGCCAACGTCATCTGGACGCCCGCCGACGCGCACCAGGTCACCTCGATCTCGTGGGCGAAGACCGCGTTCGGATGCTTGACGATCTCGATATCGACCGGGACCCGCTCGGGCCTCGGAGTCGCGGTCGGACTGGCGGTGGCCACCGTCTCCGGACTGGGTACAAGACCGGTCGAAGTCGACGCCGGCGTCTCAACGGGTGCGGCCGGGCCTCGCTCTCGCCCGGCCCGATGAGGTCCTCGTCGCCGATGAGGCCGGGCGGGTCGGTCACGAGGACGGTGACCGGCGCCGACCGATCCGGAACGGGTCCGGCCAGGAGGCGATCGACCTTGGCTACGGCGCGCCCGTACAGGCGCCCCGCCCCAAGGGTGTCCGTGGCGACTGCCCCGATGGCGATCACGGAAGCGACCAGCAGGGTCACCAGGACGACGAGCACGGCGAGGCGATCGGAACGGCGTCGAGGCCTGGTCATCGGCTCAAGGGCATGCGTCGGGTCCTCCGGGGAACGGTCGCTGGATGGACGAGCCCCGCTGCTGTCGCGTGACGGGCCGATCGAGCTCCGACGTGAGAGCATAGGCTCGATCCGGCGATCGACCCCGCCATGCCCAGGAGGACCAGTTTCGTGGACCGCTTCGAGCCCAATCTGCGCATCCCCGGCCCGACCGGCCTGCCCCCCTCCGTTCGGACCGCGGGTTCGCGGCAGATGATCAACCATCGTGGGCCGGAATTCGCTGCGATGCTCGACCGGATCCTGACCGGGATGCGTCCGTACTTCGGCACCACGAGCGATATCGCGATGATCACCACGGCCGGCACCGGAGGGCTCGAAGCTGCGGTCGTCAACACGCTGTCGCCTGGCGACCGCGTTCTGGGCGTATCGATCGGGTCGTTCGGCGATCGTTTCGCCAAGATCGCCAAGGTCTACGGCGCCGATGTCACCAGGATGGATGTCGAGTGGGGCCACGCTGCGGACCCGGCTGCGCTGCGCGCCGAGCTCCAACGATCGGCCGACTACCGGGCCGTGCTGCTGACCCACAACGAGACCTCGACGTCGGTCATGAACCCGATCCCGGAACTTGCAGCCGTCATCCATGAACTCGCCCCGGGCGCGCTCATCCTCGTCGATAGCGTCTCGGGCCTTGGGGCCGTCCCGTTCGAGATGGACGCCTGGGGCATCGATGTCGTGGTCACGGGTTCGCAGAAGGCATGGATGTCGGCGCCCGGGCTGGCCATGATCGCAGCGTCCGACCGTGCCTGGACGGCCATGGACGCGGCCACCATGCCCCGCCTCTACCTCGATCTCAAGGCGCACCGTGAGGCGCACGCCAACGGCCAGACACCGTTCACCCCGGCCATCGCCGTCGTCTACCAGGTCGACGAGGGGCTCCGGTTGATGGATGCGGAAGGCGCCGAGCACGTGTTCGCCCGGCACGAAGCCTGCGCGGCCGCGTCCCGGGCCGGGCTCAAGGCGCTTGGTTTCGAGCTGTTCGCCGATCCACGCCACGCCTCGCGGACCGTGACGGCCGCCACCGTGCCCGACGGACTTGACTGGAAAGCGTTCAACGGAGCAGTCAAGGCGCGCGGTGTGGTGCTGGCCGGCGGTCAGGGCAAGCTGACCGGCAAGATCTTCCGACTTGGCCACCTCGGTTCGGTCACGCTCGAAGAGATCCTCGGCGCCATGAGCACCCTCGAGATCGCCTCGATCGAGATCGGGCGCCGGGTCGATCCGGGCGCCGCGGTGGCCGCCGCGCAGGTCGCCGCCCTCGACTCGTTCGGACTCACGACCCCGACCGTCGTCGGGGCCGGTGCATGAGGGTCCTGGTCGCAGAACCCGTCGCCCAGGAAGGCATCGATCGCATCCGGAGCCAGCACCAGGTCGATGAACGCCCGGGGCTGTCGCAGGCGGAGCTGTGCGCGATCGTGGGCGATTATGACGCCCTCATCGTCCGAAGCCAGGTCCAGGTCGATGCCGAACTGATCGCCGCCGGAACCCGCCTGCAGGTCATCGGCCGGGCCGGGGTCGGTGTCGACAACGTGGATCTCGAGAGCGCGACGCGGGCCGGGATCGTCGTGGTCAATGCCCCGACCGGCAATACGATCGCGGCCGCCGAACATACCCTGGCCCTCCTGTACGGCGTAGCCCGCCGGATCGCTCCAGCCGACGCGTCGGTCCGGCGCGGGGAATGGAAGCGGGCCCAGTTCACCGGACTCGAGCTGCGCGGTCGGACGCTCGGGATCATCGGGCTGGGCAAGATCGGACAGGCCATCGCCGTCCGGGCCCGGGCCATGGAGATGGTCGTCATCGGGGTCGACCCATATATCACCGCGGAAGCAGCCGCCAACCACGGAGTCGAGCTGGTCGAGTTCGACGAATTGCTGGACCGGGCCGATGTCGTGACCGTCCACGTGCCGCTGAACCGGAGTACGCGCGGCCTGCTCGGACGCGATGCGATCGCCCGACTCAAGCCCGGCTCGATCGTCCTGAATGTCGCCCGTGGCGGGATCATCGATGAGACGGCCGTCGCCGACGCGCTCCGAACCGGTCACCTGGGCGGCGCCGGGATCGATGTATTCGAGCAGGAGCCACCGATCGATTCCCCCCTGCTCGACGCACCGAATACGTCGCTTACTCCGCACCTCGGTGCGTCGACCGCCGAGGCGCAGGTGCTCGTCTCGGAGGAGGTCGCCGACCAGGTCCTCGACGTGCTTGCCGGTCGGAGCGCCCGATATGCGGTCAACGCCCCGCTTCTGACCCCGGAGACGGCCCGGGCGATCGCCCCATACCTGCCTCTGGCCGAGATCCTCGGCCAGTTCTTCGCCCAATTCTCGCGCGGTGGCGTGCGAACCCTGACCCTGGAGCTGGCCGGCGAACTGGCCGATTTCGATGGTTCGCCGCTCGTCGCCGCGACGCTCCGTGGCTTGCTCGAGACATCGATCAGCGAACGGGTCAACCTGGTCAATGCCGGCGCCCTCGCCAAGGCCCGCGGGATCACGGTCATCGAGCGCAAGACCCCCGATGCCGGCGCGTTCGCCGCCTTGATCACGCTGTCGGGCGAGACCGGCGGTCGGACGACGGTCGTGGCCGGGACCGTCGCCGGCGGCGAGCCGCGGATCACCCGCCTGGACGACTACCGGCTCGACATGGCCCCGGCCGGCGACATGCTCATCACCCGCCACCAGGATCGTCCCGGGACCGTCGGGCGGGTGGGGGTCATGCTCGGGGAGGCCGATATCAACATCAGCGCGATGCACCTTGCCAGGACCCGGCCGCGCGAGGACGCATTCATGATCCTGGCCCTCGACGACGATGTACCGGATGCCATCTCGGAGGCCATCCGAACGCAGGACGGGGTCACGGACCTGTGGACGATCCGGCTCGGTGGGCCACGGTGAGCGCGACCGGAGCGCTGATCCCGGATGGGCTCGACGCGACCCTCGTCCTCGTCCGGCATGGCGAATCGACGTTCATCGTTGAAGGTCGTTTTCAGGGTCAGGCCGAGACGCCTCTGTCCGACATGGGCCTGCGCCAGGCCGGTCTTGTCGCGGCCCGGCTGGCCAGGCCGCACGACCCAGCGGCCCTGCCCGTGCCGAGCGGGCCGCCGCTCGAGATCGCCCACTCGCCGCTTCGGCGGACGACCCAGACGGCCGAGGCGATCGAGAGGGCATTGCGGGACGGAGAGATGGCGGCACCGCTACGCCCTGATCCCGGGTTGCTCGAGATCCACCAGGGTGCCTGGCAGGGTCTGCTCCACAGCGAAGTCAGCGAGCGATACGGGCCCGAGCTTGCCGCCTGGCGGCGGACCCCCCTCGAATCATCTGCTCCGGATGGCGAGACCCTGCCAGCTGTCCAGGCCCGGGTCCGGTCGTCGCTGGCGGACATCCTGGCGCGAATGGCCGACGGACGATCAGCTGGCTCGCTCGACCAGCCGCAGGTCCCGGGCTACCGCGACGAAGCCGCCAGCCAGCCGTGGTCGATCCTGGTCGGCCACGACGGCGTCTTCAAGGTCACCCTGCTGAGCCTGTTCGACCTGTCGCTCGATCGATTCTGGATGTGGTCGATGGACCTGTGCGGGATCACCATCGTCGAGTTCCGCGCCGGCCGACCCGTCCTCCGAGCCCACAACCTGACGGGTCACCTCGGTCTGGTCGATCGACCGCCGAAGGATGTCGCGGCAGCCGCTGAGCGGGCGCGGAGCGGCGCCCTGTGATCAGCGGCGGCGTCGCTGATCACGCCGGAATGCCAGTCGGAGCAGGCTGACCCGCAGACGACGTTGCGCCAGCGTGAGACTGGCCAGGCGGTCGTCGCTCATCACTCTCCGGCCATAGGCGGATTCCACCTTTGCGTGGGCGACCGTCTGGAGTTCGGGCCGGACCTCGGGAAGTACGTCCCCGAGTGCACCGGCGTACTCGTAGACGGTCTCGGCCGGCCGTCGGCCGAAGCCCAGCCGTGAAGCGATGCGGATGACCGTCCCGTACGCGCCATCGACGTTGGTCCCGTCACGTGGCCCGCGCCGCCAGGCCACGAACGCTGCGCCTCCCATGACGACCAGGAGAAGCACGCCCAACCCGATGAGTGGACCGAGTGACCCGCGTCCACTCGAGTCGACGGAGCCGACCAGGCCGTCATCGCCCTCGACGGGTCCGCGATCTCTCGTCGGCACCGGTTGCAATGAGGCGGCGGCGCCGGCGTCGGCACTGGCGACCGGTCGACCGGACGGCAACGCGGCCAATTGCGACACGCCGGCCGGTGTCGGGTCGAATTCGACCCAGCCATAGCCCGGGAAGTAGACCTCGACCCACTCGTGGGCCGCATCGGACCCGATGCTCTCCACGGGCCCGTTCCGAGCCCCGGGCAGGAAGCCCGCCACGACCCGCGTCGGCACCCCGAGATCGCGCAGGATGGCCGCCATCGTGATCGCGTAGTACTGGCAGAAGCCGGCCTTGTAGTGGGCGAAGCATTCGACCCGGCTGACCCTGGAACAGTCGAGAGCGCTGATGTCCGTCTCATACTTGAAATCGCGCTGCAGGATCCTCCTTGCTGAGTCGGCCAGGTCGTATGGAGTCGTCCTCGACTTCGCCTCGGTCACGATCTGTTGACGCAGCTTGACCGAATACGGACCGAACATCCCATCCGCCGGCAACTGGAGATAGAGCCGGCTGATCTCGGCTGGATACTCCTGGCCGGTCGCCCGCAGCGCTTCCTCGTTGAGTTGCCCCGGTTCGTTGCCGTCGACGGCGACCATGGCACTCACTTGATAGCTCGCATCCGAGCCGAGGCGGTCGATGACCGCGAAGTTCCCGTCAGACCCGGCCGTGGAAAGCCGGACCGGCTCATCGATGCTGACCGGGCTCGCTGCGGACACGACTTTGGACTGGTGGTACTCGGCGGGCGTCACCATGAAGTCGATCCGATGCAGGCCCGGCTGATCGGCGCCGTCCGCCAGGCGATCGCCGATCGGGGCACCGGCGGCCAGCTCCACCGAGGTCGACTCACTCTGGTCGCGGCCGGTCAGTTCGAGCCGGTCATACGTCTCGACCCGCCAGTAGTACGACAGCGGATCGATCGGATCGCGGTTGATGGTCAGGGCCAGACCCGGATCCTGCTGCCAGAACTGGCCGATGGCACCGGAGGCGAATGAGATCGGCAATGTCCGCGACGCGCCGCCGCCTGGAAGGAAGCGGGCGACAGCACTCGAGATGTTCAGGATGCCGTCCTGGACCCCGCCCCAGGCACCAGCCAATGGCGCCGACGATGCCGTCTGCATCAGGAGGAACGCCGCGACCACCGTCAGCCCGATGAATATCGTCCCACCGCGAAGGTAGACGGCGGAGATGGACGATGGATCGCCGATCCGGCGTCGCAGCCACTCGGCCTCCTCGTCGTAGACGTGCGACCGGACGAGGAGCAGCAGCGCCGCCACGGAGAACACGATCAGGTACGGCAACTGGTCGTTGGCCGTGATCCAGATGTTGCTGATGAGGATGATCCCGACGACGACGATCCCACCCAGGGGCCGGTGGTGACCGAAGACCGCATAGGCGGCGAACATCGAGGTCGCCCAGACGATGAGGCCGAAGACCAGGATGTGATGGAGGAACTGGGGTGTCGTTGCAAACCCGCGAATGGCGATGTCCGTATAGGCCGAGACCGCGGACGATGCCGTCGCGACATACAGGTCGTCCAGCCAGCGCCAGGTCGTCGACCCGGCGACGGCGGTCAGGATCGGCACGATGAGGGCTGCGAAGATCGAGCCGATGAGGTAGGTCAACCATCGCCCCCAGCCGGCCTTCGGACCGATGAACCCACACAGGACCCCGCCCATGGCCGCGACGACGAGCAGGTCCAGATATTGCTCGCGTCCGAGCACCCAGCGTGAGTCGTCGAATGCGCGGGCCATCGTCAGGCACATCACGGCGACGAGGGCCAGGGTCAGCCAGCCCTCGGCCGGGGCGAGCTTGATCGATCGTCTCATCGGGTCAGCAACTCGCCCAACGGCCGAGCCGGGATGACGACGTGCGAGCGCAGCTCGTACTCGGCCAGGGCGTGCTGGAGGGCTCGCGAACGCTTGGCCGCGAGCTCCTCGGCTTCCGGGTCGGGCATCGGAGCGTCTGAGGTAGCTGTCTGGCCGGCTTCGGCCGCTCGGCCGTATCGCTCGAAGGCTCCGGCGTCGACCGTGACCACGACGCAGGCGACGCCCCGTGACCGCAGGGCGGCCAGCGGCCGGACCCACGCGGGGTCGAGGGACGCCGTGATGATCACGGCGGTCATGCCCCGACGCAACCTGCCGACCGTGTTGATCAGCGTCTCGACCAGCGGGCTATGGCCGTCGGCCTCGACCGCGGCCAGGAGCTGCATGATCTTGAGGTGCTGTCGCCCACCCCGGTCTGGGGGCAGGTAAACAGCCCGACCGGCATTGACGGTCAGACCGACCGCCCGGTTCTCCTGGAGCGCGCGGTCGGCGATCGAGGCGGCCGCGCGGACCGCCGCTTCGACGGTGGACTCGTCGCCACGGCCCGTCTGGATCCCGCGCTGCAGGTCGAGGACGATCCAGGCGTCAGCGGTCTGTTCGAGATCGAATTCCTTGACCTGGATCTCACCGTGCCGGGCGGTCGTCTTCCAGTGGATGCGGTTCATCGCATCGCCCGGCGCGTACGGTCGGACCGATGTCGCCATCGGCGTCGTCTGGAGGGTCTTGACCGGCATCGCGTGGCTTCCCTCGAGGGCGGCCGTCGGCAGGCGCCACCGAGGCAGGGCCTCGAGCCGCGGGTAGACGACGACCGAGATCCCCTGCCCGACCGTAGCCGACGCCTCGAAGAATCCGAACGGGTCGCCGGTCCGGATGTGGAGTGGTTCGATCCGGAAATGGCCGCGCCGGGTCAGCTGGGCCCTGATCAACCAGGATCGTTCGGTCCGACCCCCGAGGCTGATCGCGCGACCCGGCAGACCGCCCGGCATGGTCGTCGGGTTGTGGATCTCCAGCCATGGCTTCGGCACCCGGCTCGTGTTCCGAAGGGTGTAGGTCACCCGCATCCGATCGCCGACGTGACCGTGCAGCTGGCTCACCGCGTAGCCGGCTTCGAGATCGGACAGGCCGAGCCTGACCAGGACGTACGACCCGCCGATGACGAGGATCGCCAGATAGAGCAGGTAGAACAGGAACGGCTCGGCCGTCGAGAACGCCGCGACGACGAGCAGGACACCGACGATGAGCAGCTCAAGCTTGCGGATCACCGGCAGTCGTCTCCCGTGCGGCTTCGGTCGCTAGGCGTTGGTCGCCGTGGCCGGGCCACGATCGCCGCGCAATCCCGTCGGACCGCCTCCAGTCGGCCTGATGCCCTCGATCGGCGTGGATTCGAGCAACTCACGGACCACCTGGCCGGCCTGGATGTCATGGATGGAGGAGCTTGTCTTGATGATCAGTCGATGTGCGAGGGCAGGCTCCGCAAGCGCCTTCACGTCATCGGGGATCACGTAATCGCGGCCGAGCAGACCGGCCATCGCCTGGCCGGCGCGGTACAACGCGATGGAGCCGCGCGGTGAGGCGCCGAGGTAGACGTCCGGATGGTTGCGGGTGCCGTTGACCAATCGAACGATGTAGTCCGAAACCGTCGAATCGACGTAGATCTCACGGACCGCCGCCTGCATCTCGCGCAGGTCATCAACGGTCAGGATCTCCTCAAGGTCGTCCAGCGGATGCGTACGCTTCTGCTCATCGAGGATGACGATCTCCTCGATCGGTTGTGGATAGCCAAGCCGAAGGCGGAGCATGAATCGGTCGAGTTGCGCCTCGGGGAGCGCGAAAGTCCCCTCGTATTCGATCGGATTCTGAGTCGCGATGACCAGGAACGGGTCGGGCATCGGATACGTCGTCCCGTCGATCGTGGCCTGTCGCTCCTCCATGCATTCGAGCAATGAGGACTGGGTCTTCGGCGTCGCCCGGTTGATCTCATCGGCCAGCACGACCTGGCTGAAGATCGGCCCGGGGCGGAATTCGAACTCCTGGGTCTTCTGGTTGTAGATGCTCAGGCCGGACACATCCGACGGCAGGAGGTCCGGGGTGAACTGGATCCTTCGGAACGACCCACCGAGGCTCTTCGCGATGGCCTTTGCCAGGACCGTCTTGCCGGTCCCCGGGACGTCCTCGATGAGCAGGTGTCCTCGGCACAGCAGGGCGACCAGGGCCAGACGGACTTCCTGATGCTTGCCGACGATGACGCGTTCGACATTGGCGAGGACCTTGTCCCCGGTTTCCTGGATCTTGGTCATCGGCCTCTCTCGCGGGTTGGGTGGTCGTCGGGGGAGGTGAGTCGAGAGATAGTACGCCCAGGACGCCAGAATGGTTCCCGACACCTACATGGACGACGGGAACCCGCCGATTCGTTCACTTCTGGTACGGCTCGACGTCATCCGGCCGTCATGAGCCGCCCGGAGACTCGACAGGCATGCTCATCCTGTTGCCTGCGGCGTTCGTCGCGGGCGTGTTCACGATCATCGCGCCGTGCACCTTGCCGGTGGTCCCGCTGGTCCTCGGCTCAGCCGGCGGGGGTGGCGCCCGGCGCCCGATCGGCGTCGTCGTCGGGTTCGCGCTCACGTTCGTCCTGACCGCCGTCCTGCTCGCGGCCGGTCTGGCGGCCCTCGGTCTCACGACTGACCGCCTGCGGACCCTGGCCGTCGTCGGGCTTGGGGTCCTCGGACTGCTGTTGCTCCTGCCCCACCTGGCCGACGGCCTGTCTGCTCGACTCCGGCCCGGCACGGATCTGGCCCATCGGATCACGCGTCCGGCTGCGGGCTCGAACGGCCTGTTCGGCGGACTCCTCATCGGGGCGGCGCTCGGTCTCCTCTGGGCGCCATGTGTCGGCCCGATCATGGCCGGAGTGATCGCCCTCGCCGCTTCAGCAGGAGCCACCCCCGAGGCCCTTGCCGTCGCCATCGCCTATGTCGCGGGCGTGGCCGTGCCGATGCTCGTCATCGCCCGCTGGGGGCGGTCGGTCGTCAGGGGAACGAACCCGAATGGACGACGGGTCGTCGGGGCGCTGATGTTGGCCAGCGCCGTCCTCGTCGCCACCGGCCTGGACTACGACATCCAGGATGCGGTCGCCGGAGTGCTGCCCGATGGCTATACGAACGCGTTGTACAGCGTCGAGAAGGCGCCGACCGTTCAGGACGCGTTGACCGATCTGGGGAGTCCCGCCCGTGCCGGAGTCGGCCGTTCGGGCGACGGGTCGAGCTTCATGGATCCGGGCATCGCCGCAGCGTATGCCGCGCTCCCGGACCCGATCGCTCCGGACCTCCCGGCCACGGTCCCACTCGAGGATCTCGGCCGGGCGCCTGAGATGAGCGGGATCACGGCCTGGATCAACGCTGCGCCACTGACCCTGGCAGGACTGCGTGGCAAGGTCGTGCTCGTCCACTTCTGGACGTTCGGCTGCTACAACTGCCGCAATGTCCAACCGTATGTGAAGGCCTGGTTCGAACGCTACGAGGCGGCCGGGTTCACGGTCCTTGGCGTCCACACACCCGAACTCTCCTTCGAGCGCGATCTCGACAACGTGGAGCGGGCCGTCGTTGACCAGGGAGTCACCTTCCCGGTGGCGTTCGATCCCGCATTCGAGACCTGGAATGACTATGCCAACCACTATTGGCCGGCGTTCTATTTCGTTGACAAGAGCGGGCAGATCCGCCACGAACACTTCGGTGAGGGCGATTACGCCGGGTCCGAACAGGTCATCCGCGAACTCCTCGCGGAACCCGGGCCGGCGGCCTGACGCGACCACCCGTCTCGGTGGGTCAGCCGCGAACCAGTGTGGTCAAGCCGACCCAGATCGTCATGACGCAGCCGACCGCTCCCATCACGGCCAGGAACAGCTCGCCGCCGATCCAGGAAGCCGCGGCCACGCCACCGAACAGCACGGCCAGGGCTCCCGCCACGGCGGCAAGTCCGATCCGCTCGATGATCGGACGGGGCTCGGGCGGGTCGGTCGGTGGTCCGACATCGGGTCCGGTCATCGGCCACCGTTGAGATACAGGGTCATCAGGTCACCGGCGATCGGCGCGGCCACCTCGCCGCCACGTCCCGCCTGTTCGACGAGGACCGCGATGGCGACCGTCGGATGCTCTGCGGGAGCAAACCCGATGAACCACGAATGGGGCTCGCCCGATCCACCCAACTCGGCGGTTCCCGACTTCCCGGCGGTCGTCACCCCGGGCACCTTGGCTCCGGTCGTGAACTGCTGGCCCAAGGGGCCCTCGACCGCCTGGACCATGGCCGCATTGATCTCTCGTGCTGCCGCGACCGGCAGGATCCTGCCCATCGACGACGGTCCGATCGCCCGCGTCCCGCTCCGATCGCTTCCGATCGCCGTGACCAGCCGGGGTCGCATCAGCTCGCCGTCGTTCGCCACGGTCGCAGCGACAAGGGCCATCTGGAGGGGCGTCACGAACGTCTCCGCCTGACCGTAGGCGGCGTTCGCAAGTTCGACATCGTCTTGGAAGCCCCCCGGGTCCGAGCCATCGCCATCGGTCACCTGCGACGCGGCGGTCGGCAGATCGAACGGCAGGGCCGCCCCGAAACCCATCCGGTCGGCGTAGTCGACGAGCGCCTGGCCACCGGTATCGAGTCCGACCAGGGCGTAGTAGATGTTGCATGAAACCTCGGTCGCGCTGACGAGATCGAGCGCCTGGGAGCCGGTCGACGGGTGGTGGCCATCGCGGACTCGGAAGCCATCGACCAGCAGGCCATCCTTCTCCGCGCCCGGTTGCTTCCTGTAGGTCGTCGCAGGCGTGATCGCGCCCGAACCCAGGCCGGCGATGGCGGTCACGATCTTGAACACCGAGCCGGGAACGTAGCGACCGAGCGTCGCCCGCGGCAGGAGTGGCAGGTCAGGGTCGGCCCGCAAAGCATCGAAGGCTGGCCCGGCGGTCGCCGGATCGGCGATCGCCGAGGCGTCATAGGTCGGGGTCGATGCAAGCGCGAGCACCTCACCGTTGGTCGGATCGAGCATGACCACGGCCCCGCGATGCTTGCCCAGCGCGGCGACCGCGGCTTTCTGGAGATCGAACGACAGCGACAGCGTCAGATCCTGCGGGTCATATCGATCCGCGCCGAACTTCCCGAAGGCCTCCGACATCGGATCGCCGGCGAGTCCCGTCAGCTCCGCATCGTATGACTGTTCCAGACCGGCCCGACCGTAGATCGGCGAGGCATAACCAACGACCTGGCTGGCGGCCCGGCCCGGATATACCCGATACGACTCGCCGTTGCGGTCGAGGCGGTTGTCAGCGAGGACCTTGCCCGACCGGTCCACGATGAGCCCGCGCGGCACGGTTCGGGACGCGGCGATGACGGCCGCGTCACCCGGCGAGCGAACGAGTCCGGGGGCCGCCACCACACCCCAGTAGCCGGCCGCCAATGCCAGCACGATGAAGCCGACGAAGACAACGACCGCCACGTTGACGGTGGCCCGTCCGATCGGTCGCCGGGCCGGATCGTCGATGAGCATCAGTGGACGCCTCGCTGCCATGGCCGTCGCCAGCGGGACCCGGCGGTCGGTGCGGGCGGCGGCTCGACGCCCTTGTCGGACAGCGCCAGGAGAAGCCCGACGACGAGCGAGTTGACGAGGATGGACGAACCGCCGTAACTGATGAAGGGAAGGGTCACACCGGTCAGGGGCAGGACCTTGAGGTCGCCGGCGGCGATGATGAACGCCTGGACACCGATGACCAGCGCCAGCCCGATGGCCAGCAATGCCCGGAAATCATCGGCGGCGGCGGCCCCGATGCGCATGCCCCGCTCGATCACCACGAGAAACAATCCCAGGATGCCGATCACCCCGACGATCCCGAGTTCCTCACCGAGGGCGGCAAGTGGAAAGTCCGTGTGAACCTCGGGGATCGTGATCGCGCCGCCGATCTCGGGCAAGCCCGCGCCCAGGCCGACCCCAAGGAGGCCGCCTCGGGCGAATGCGTGGAGTGCCTGGACGACCTGATAGCCGGCGCCCAGCGGGTCCGCGAATGGATCGATCCAGATGTCGATCCGGGTCCGGATGTGTTGGAACAGGACGGCCATCAGGGCGCTCCCGAGGACGAACAGGACCAACCCGATGACGACCAGGCTGCGACGGCCGGTCGCGACATAAAGCAGCGCCAGGAAGACCCCGAAGAACAGCAGCGCGGCGCCGAGATCGCGCTGCACGACGACGATCCCCAGGGCGATCGCCCACATCGCCAGCATCGGGGCGAGGTACGGCAAGGGCGGCAGCCGCAACGGTCCGAGACGGCTGTCCTGCTCGACCAGGAGCGCCCAATTCTCTGACAGGTAGCCAGCCAGGAAGACGACGAGGATGACCTTGAGCAGTTCGGACGGTTGTCCCGCGATCGGGCCGACCTGAAGGGTCAGTCTCTGGCCATTGACCTCGGTCCCGAACAGGAAGGTCAACAACAACAAACCGACCCCAGCGACAGCCCAGGTGTACTTGTAGCGGCGCAGCCAGAGATCCGAGCGGACGACGATACCGACCGTCGTGGCGATCGCCAGGCCGGTCAAGAGCCAAACGAGCTGGACCTGCGCAAGATCGAGCGTCGTGCCCAGGAACGTCTGGCGGACGAGGTCCTGCGGCAGCCGCTGCATGAGCAGGAGCGAGATCCCACCGAGCATCCCGACCGCCGGCAGCAGGATCTGGTCGGTCCGGCGCCCGGCGAGGACCATGGCCAGGTGGGCGGCGGCCAAGGCGCCCAGGAAGAGGACGGTCGACTCCGGGTCGTACAGCGCGAACTTACGGTCGACCGTCAACGCCAGCGACACGCTGCCGACCGCGACCGCCATGCCGACCAGGACAAGCAGACGAAGCTCCAGCCAGCGCGGCCGGGGGCGGATCGGACCGAATGCCCACGCCCGGCGCGCCGGCCGGTCCGGGGTGATCGCTGAAATGGTCATCCGTGCAT
Source organism: uncultured Chloroflexia bacterium (assembly GCA_963720715.1). Lineage (GTDB taxonomy): Bacteria > Chloroflexota > Limnocylindria > Limnocylindrales > CSP1-4 > SPCO01. Next base: position 35,118 of record CAVRGM010000007.1, on the reverse strand, counting down.
CCGTTCCAGCCGCATCCGAACCTGACCGATCTGGAGCTCATCGCCGAAACCGAGCGGGGCCACCCCGTCGATCCGGAAACCGTTGACGAACGAGCCGTTGGTGCTGCCCAGGTCTTCGACATACCAGCTCCGGCCCCGGAACGTCAGTACCGCATGGTCGGCCGACGCGAACTCGTCGTCGATCACGATCGCGTTGTTGACATCGCGACCGAGCGGTGTGATGACGTCGAGTCCGAACGACCGCCCGGCCGCCGGCTCACCGCTCGGCGAGTCGAGGATCACCAGGCGCCCATGCCGATCGCTCGGTTCTCGCGCTGCGGCACGAAGGTCGCGCAGCAGGGCGCGGATGACCCGCGCCAGGAACAGGTACAGGAGGCCCAGGAACAGCAGTCGGACGGCCCAGATCACGATGGTGAAGCCATCCATCAGTCGGACGCCCCGGCGACCTCGACGATCAGGACCGTGCCGCCGATCTCGAGTCTGTCTCCCACGCCCAGTACGACCTCCGTCACCGGGACCCCGTTGACGCGCGACCCGTTCGTGCTGCCCAGATCGGCGTATACCAAGGTTCCCCGTCGACCGACGATCCGCCCGTGATGGCGCGATACCTGGGCATCAGCCGCAACGAGGTCGTTGTCGGTCGCGCGGCCGATGGTCAGGCCGGTCGGCGCGATGAGCGCGTCACGGGTTCGGCCATCCGGATCCTTGATCCGGAGGACTGCCCGCGGCGCGGTGGGTCGCGGGATCGCATACACGCGTGTCATCGATGGATCACCGTCGGCCGCCGTTCCGCTCGGATCGACGGCGAGTGCGACAGGGCTGTGACCAGGTCGACCGGCCACCGCCTCGGCGAATCGAGTCAGGACACGCATGTCTGCACGCTCGACCCGAGGATCTGCCACGAGGTCGACCCGCGGCCGGTCCGCGAGCGTATACCGATGGTTGCGGGCAAAGGCCAGGGCGCCGTCTGCCAGCTCTGCGGCGAGCACTGGAGTCATGTCGCCGAATTCGGCCACGTCATCCGGATTGAGGTGGACCACGTACCGGTTGGGGACGAGTGTGCGGTCGGAAGTCGTGAGTCGATCGCTCTCCATCGCTCGCTCGATCCGGCGCTGCAGCTGGACAGGCTGCAACCGCGCCCGGAAGAGACGAGCCGAAGGTCGCTCAAACAGGCGTTCGAAGAATCGCTCGACGGCGGTCAGCGGCGGCATGGTCGGTGGCGGAGTCTAGCAGAGGCTCCTGAGATCGCCCGCCACGCTCCATGGACCCGGACGATTCGGGGGGTCGAAGGAGTACCCCCGGGTGGCAGGGCGTTGGCGGCCCTGCGCTATACTCTCGACCCGCCCGAGCCGGCCGGGCCGGCAGGGCGTTATCCGCGCGCATCCCGGGGACCCTGATGACCGAGATCCTGACCAAATCCTTCTGCGAGCGGTGTGGCACCCGCTACACCTTCGAGTCCGCGCAGCCGCGACGGCGACTCAAGGGCGTCACCGTGATCTCGCGCGGCCTGAAGAACTTCGTGATGTCCGACGGAACATCGATGGACGAGGCGATGGCCGCGGCTCGGAGCGAAACCGACCGCGAGGCCACTGCGTCGCAGCTCGATGCGTTCCACAAGACGTTCAACTTCTGCATGCAGTGCCGGCAGTACACGTGCCCGAACTGCTGGAACGAAGCCGAGGCGCGCTGCCTGACCTGCGCCCCGCACCTCGGTCACGAGATCATGCCGGCGCCATTCCCGCAGCTGGAGCCGAGCCCGACCTCTATCGGTGACCTTGCCCCGCCGATCGCCGCGAATGGCCATGACGTCGCCGGCCAGCCGGTGGCCGAGATCGACACCGTCGCCCGCCTGGCCGCACTGACTCGACCGGCCGACGAAGCGGTCGCGCCGACCACGACGAACGGGAACGGGATGAACGGGAGCGCCCATGACCTCGAGGCGGTCGATGCCGTCCAACGACTCGCCGCGCTGACCGGCCCGGTCGTCGACGTGCGACCGGACGAAGTGGACGACGTGGCGATGGAGCCGACGCCACCACGTCGCGAGGAACCTAGCTGGGACATGGACGCCGAACTCGACGCGTTCGAGCTTCGTCGCGACGCAGCCGCCGCCCAGGAGGCCCCTGCCCCCGAAGCGACGTCCCTCGATCCAGCGTTGGTCGACGCGGCACCGATGCCCGAGGTCGTCGTCGCTGAGCCGGAGCCGGAGCCGCTGGTCGTCGTCGCTGAGCCAGAGCCGGAGCCCGAGGCCGTCGTCGCTGAGCCTGAGCCGGTGGTCGTCGCCGCCGAGCCTGAGCCGGTAGTCGTCGTCCCCGAGCCGGAGCCGGAGCCCGAGTCCCCGACCCAACCCCCAGTCGTGGCCGATGTCGTCGCCCAGCCAGTCTGGCACATGGTCGCGCCCGATCCCAGCGTTCCTGGCCAGGCCGCGCCGCAGAGCGTCCCCACGCCAGCGGTCGATCCGACCGTCACACCTGGATCAGAGCCACAGTGGCCGACCCGCCCGTCATGGCTCGCCGGCACCCCGGCAAACGGATTGCCCTTCCTCGACCGACCGGCCGCACCGCAGGGTGGGATGGACGCGCTGTGGGCCGCGTCAGCACAGGATGTCGTCAGCCCCAAGGGCCCGAAGGCGGGTGGTGGCGTCCAGCCGTGCCTGAGTTGCGGATTGTCACTGTCGGCCACCGCCCGGTTCTGCCGGCGCTGCGGGACTCCCCAGGCCGGCTGAGTCGGTCGGCCGCCGAGCCTCATCGCGGACGCCGACCCACGCTGCCCCGTACAGGATCGCCTGGAAGGTGAACGAGAGCCAGGCCAACGCGATGAACGCCGATGCCAACGATCCAGCCAGCGCCGCCACCCCGACCAGGCGCGGCACCAGGAACGTGAACACCTGGCTGAGGATGACGATGACGATCCCGACGATGACGGCCGGGAGGAAGACCGACCGCCACGCGGGCGGTCGAGGTGGCAGCGCCCGATAGACGACGACGACGGCCACGATGGCGACCGTGGTCAGGAACGGAATCGAGCCCGCGACCCCGGTCAGCCCACTCAGGAATGGCACATCCGGCGCAAGGGCGTTGAGCGTGGTGGCGATGGTCGAGAGCACGATGAACCCGACGATCGCCACGACCAGGATGCCGACGACCACGAACCCACGGGCGGTCCGGCGCACGATATCCCGTTCCGGGTCGGTGGCGAAGATCCGGGCGAACGCGACGTCCAACGCGCCGTAGAGCTGGCTGACCGTCCAGATCAGCCCGATGACTCCGATGATCGACGTGACCGCGGCACCCGCGGTCATCGCCTCGAGCGATCCCTCGATGAGATCCGCCAGCGGCGGGAACGCAGCAGTAAGCGCATCAGCGACGGACATCCTGACTGCCGGATCGCCGGTCAGCCAGCCGGCCACCCCGACGACGAGGAGCGTCGTGGGGATCGCCGCGAACAGCGAGGAAAAGGCAAGACCGTTGGCCAGCAGCCCGCCGGCCGCGGCCCCGTACCTGTCCAGGACCGCCCGCACCAAGGCGACCCGCGGCTCGTCGAGGACACGGCTGAGGATCTCTGTCGGATCCGTTCGCCACGGCGGTCTCAGGGGTCGAGTCCCTCGAACAGCCCGGGCTGGAGGTCCTCACCGCGGACCCGTCGCGGTAGAGCGACGAGCGCTCGGACCTCGCCCCGTCGAACGAACCTGCGGCCGCCCAACTTGATGCTCTGCAGGCGCCCCGATCGGGCCCAGCCGCCGATCGTAGCCGGTGCGAAATGGATGTTCGATGCCGCCAGGATCTCGGCCGCCTCAGCGAGGGTGATCCAGTCGGTGGCCGCCATCCGGTCAGTCGGCTGGAGTGGCCGGGCCGGCCGAGGTCGACGACGGAACGGCATCCGGGGTCGACGCACTGTCCTTTGATCCGGTGTCCTTCGATCCGCTGTCCTTCGACGCGCCGTCCTTCTTCGAGTCCGTGGCCGCCTCCGAACCTGACCCTGGATCGCTGGGGCCCTTGGGAGTAGCCGTCACCGACCGTTCCTTCTTGGCCCAGCCCGAGCCCTTGTAGTGGATCGCCGGCGCGCTGATCGCCTTTCGGATCGGGCCGCTGCCACACAGCGGACAACTCGTCGGTCGTTCGGCGTGGACACCGTGGATGACCTCGAACCGACGACCGCAGGCTGCGCAGTCGTAGTCATAGGCAGGCATCTGATCCGGTCTCAGCCGCGCAACAGCCGCATGCCGCACTTCGGGCAGTAGAACGCCCGCTCGTGCGCCGACGCGAACCCGCAATGGGCACACACCAGGCCGCCTCGACCGGCCGCAGGGACGGGACGCTCGACCGGTGTCAGGCCGAGCGCGTACTGACTGGCCAGGATGTTTCCCAGCAACCCACCGAGGATCCGGGTGCCGATCCGGTCCGTGTCGCCCCGGACTCCCCGACCGCCCCAGCCGACCACTGCCCGACAGATCATGTCGCCGGTGGCCTCGTCCCAATGCGCGGCCACGCCACCGACCACGGCGTTGTATTCGGGATAGCCCGACGTGTCGACCTCGCCGTCCAGCAGCGCGCAGACGAACGTGTCGAAGGCCAGGTCGACCGCGTCGATCGATTCGAGCACGACCAGGGCGTGTCGGGTGATCGGCGAGTGGACGTGGTGGGCATTGAGCCACTGCATGGCCTCGGACGGCATGACGATCGTCGGCGTCGCCTGGCTGAACTCGATCGGCAGCGGCTCCACGACCTCGATCTCGGACAGGGCCAACCCGACCAGCATGGTCGGCAGCTCGGCGATCGCGGACGGGCCTGCCTTCAGGCGGACACCCTCGCTGCTCTTGCCGGCGTAGTAGAGCTTGAGGATATGGTCCTGGGCGACGACCTCCTCGGGTATCGACGTCGATCGCGCGCTCGCGGGCGCATCGGCCGGCGTGGCCTCCGGACTGTTCCGACGCTTCAGGAATTCAAGCGGCACGGGCGCCCTCACGATGTTGCTAGTGGTTCGGTCGTCATCGTAGCAGGGGCCGTTGCGCAGGGGCGGTCAGGTGGTGCCCTCGAAGATGCACGCCTCGTCGGGTGCGAGGTCGACGCGATCGGTCGTGACTTCGTCCTGGGCCGCGCCCGACCCGGCGGTCGTGAAGCGCTGCCGCCATCCCGTGACGCCGCCGATCGCCGGCACCTGCCACGCGAGCGCTGACCGGCCGAGATTGATCGCAACGAGGAACGTCGAGCCCGGAGCACGACGGACGAAGGCGATCACCTCGGTCCCATCGGGATCGAGCAGCTCGAGCGTCCCGAGCTGCAGGCCCGGGGCCGATGCTCGGAGCCCGATCAGCGCGCGATACATCGACAGGATCGACGACGGGTCCTGGGATTGGGTCGCGACGTTGCGCTGGGCCGCATCGGATCCAAGGCGCAACCACGGGTGTCCCGTGGTGAAGCCAGCGCCGGGCCCGGGAGTCCAGGGCATCGGCGTTCGACACGGGGAACGATCCCACCATACGAAGTCCGGCCCGACCCAGCGCGCCGGTGGATCGATACTTTCCTCGGGCGGGATGGCCACGTCGGTCATCCCCAGCTCCTCGCCGTAGTACAGGAAGGGCGTGCCCCGGATCGTCAGCAACAGCACGGCCGCGGCGCGCGCGATCCGGTCGCTATCGGTGGCGCCGATCGATCGAGTCAGGCGGGATGCCTGTCGCGGCCGGTCGTGGTTCGACAGAACGGCCGCCGGCCAACGGCTGGCGCCGTAGGCGGCCTCGCGGTCCGAGATGGCCCGACGGATCCCCTCGACCGTCCAGCTCGCCTCGAGAAGCTCCCAGTCGAACACGAGGTGGTGGCCGGTCGTCAACGCCGCGGCCCGCTCGACCGTGCCATCGAAGATCTCGCCGATCGACATCCGGCCGGGATACTCGTCGACGACCGCCCGGAACCGCTCGATGAGGGCCGGAAAATCCTGCTGGTCGCGATCGTGGAGATGCTCCTGGCGACGCCACGCCGTCGGACCGGGCCGTTCAGGGTTCGAGCGCAACTTCGGGTCTTTCAGGAAGGCATTGAATACATCCAGACGGAAGCCGTCGACGCCCCGCTCCAGCCAGCCCCGAACCATGTCGAATTGGGCCGGCTCGACGCCGGGCGCCCGCCAATCGAGCTCCGGCTGTTCGGTCAGGAAGGTGTGGTAATAGAACTGGCCGCGCGCCGGCTCCCACTGCCAGCCCGGGCCACCGAAGAACGACACCCAATTATTGGGCGGCAGCGGATGGCCGTCCGCACCGAAGCCAGCCGGATCGCGCCAGAGATACCAGTCGGCGTACGGGCCGTCGCGGCCCTGGCGCGAGGACACGAACCACGCGTGTGCGTCGCTGGTGTGATTCATGACCAGATCGAGGACGACCCGGATACCGCGCCGGTGGGCTTCGCTCAACAGCCGATCGAAGTCGTCTTCAGTCCCGAACAGCGGATCGATCCGGGCGTGGTCACTGACATCGTAGCCGACGTCAAGACCGGGCGACGGATAGATCGGTGACAACCAGATCGCGTCGACACCCAGGCCGGCCGGCCCGAGGTGGTCGAGGTGCTCGATGATCCCGGGCAGGTCGCCGACCCCATCGCCGTCGCTATCCGCGAAACTTCGCGGATAGATCTGGTACACGACCCCACGCTGCCACCAATCGTCCCCGAACCGGGGCGAAACGACCGTCGATCTTTCCTGATCTGGCTGCATTGTGGTCTCCGCGACGGGGTTGGACGACACTGCGGCCCGAGCCGGATCGTTGCAGCACGGACTTGACAAGGTGCCGGTTTCGCGTCATTGATACGCGTTACTGACGCGCGTTACTGTCCCCCAGCCAGCAGCCCGCGTCAAATCGCCAAACGACGGAGGCCGTAGCCGCCAGATGTCGAAACGTCCGACCAGCGCTGATGTCGCCGCGGCTGCCGGTGTCTCGCGAACGACCGTGTCGTTCGTGCTCAACGAGCGCCCGGACGTCAAGATCCCGGCCGCCACACGACGCCGGGTCGTCGATGCCGCGACTCGGCTGGGCTATCAGCCGAACGCATCGGCCCGCCAGTTGGCCGGCGGTCGCAGCCACACGCTGGCCCTGGTCCTGCATCAATCGCCCGAACAGGTCGCCAGCGACGCCGTCCTGGCCGAGACCCTGCGGGGCCTCTCAGCGGCCGCCCGATCCGGTGGCTTCCGGGTCATGGTCGAACTGCTCGCGACGGAGGGGCCAGGCTCGTCATATGTGTCGCTCCTGCGTTCGCAGCATGCCGACGGGCTGATCGTCCACGGGCCGAGGTCCGACGACCCATCCCTCCTCGAGTTGGTCCGGGACGGCTTCCCGATCGTCCTGCAGGGCTCCCTGCCCGCCGTCGACGTCCACAGTGTCGACGTCGACAACGTCGCCGGGGCGCGGGGAGCCGTAGAGCATCTCATCGGACTCGGCCATCGCCGGATCGCCTGCGTGACCAATGCGCCGCTGGCCTATACCGCGGCCCAGGATCGTCTCACCGGTTACCGGTCAGGCCTCGAGAACGCCGGTATCGGTTTCGACCCGGAGCTCGTCGAGGAGGCGGACTTCGACGCTCCCAGTGGCCACCGAGCCATGGCTCGCCTGTTGTCCCGTACCACCTTCGATGCCGCATTCGTGGCCAGCGACGTCGTTGCCCTCGGCGTGATCGGCGCCCTGCGCGATGCCGGCCGCCGCGTGCCTGACGATGTTTCGATCGTCGGGTTCGACGACATCCCACTTGCTGCCTATTTCGATCCCCCACTCACCACCGTCCATCTGCCGGCCTACGAGCTCGGGCAGGCGGCTGGACGAGCGCTCCTCGAACGGGTCGCCGACCGGGCGACGCCGCACCGGACGCTGCTCCCGACCGAGCTCATCGTGCGTGGCTCGACGACCCGTCGACACGCCTAGATCCGGCGAGCGCGCCGGCAAGCAGCCCGAAGGGCGATCCGACCATCGGGTCGCGGTTCAGGGAAAGGAGATCAGACCATGGAGGAGCGGATCGGACGGCGATCGAAGATCGCCGCGATGATCGCGGTCTTCGCCCTAGCGGCGGCCGCATGCACATCGAGTTCAGCAACATCAAGCCCGGCCGACTCTGTCGCCCCCGCGACGCCGACCCCGGCGGCAAGTACCGGTGGCGAACCCAGCGTAGAACCCTCCGCCGCCGGCTACACCTGCGACAACATCGGCGGCGATGTCAGCGTCTACGGGACGTGGACGGGCGCCGAGCAGGACTCGTTCCTGGCGATGATGCAGCCGTGGGTCGATTGCAGCGGTGTCAATATCAACTACACAGGACAGCGTGACCTGGGGACCGCGCTGACGGCCGGCATCGCCGGCGGCAACCTGCCCGACGTGGCGGGTCTGCCCGGTCCGGGCCTGATGCACCAGTGGTACGACCAGGGCGCCCTGCTGCCCCTCGATTTCGTCGACTTCGCTGCGTACGAGGCGGCCACCCCGAACGGGTTCGCCGCGCTGGGCAAAGCCGCCGATGGCAAGCTCATCGGCATCTTCACCAAGGGCGCGGTCAAGGGCCTGATCTGGTTCAACAAGGCGAATTGGACGGCCGGCGTGCCGGCCACCTGGGCTGACTTGAACACGACTGCCCAGGGCGCCGCCACCGGTGACACCAAGGAATGGTGCATCGGACTCGAATTGGGCGGCGACTCCGGCTGGCCCGGCACGGACTGGATCGAGGACATCGTCCTCCGTCAGGCCGGCACCGCGGTCTATGACGGTTGGGTCGCCGGAACCACGAAGTGGACGGACCCAGCCATCAAGTCGGCGTTCGAAACGTTCGGCGAAGCGGTCAGCAACGCCTACGGCGGAGCCGACTATGTCAACTCGACCAACTTCGGCAAGGCGGCCAACCCGATGTTCGCGACCCCACCCGGCTGCCTGCTCCACCATCAGGCGAGCTTCATCACCACGTTCTTCGAGAGCGAGGCTGGAGCGACGGCTGATCAGTACGATTTCTTCCCATTCCCGGATATCGATCCGGCCAATTCCGGGGTGACCGGCGGTGGCGACCTGTTCGGGATGTTCAACGACACCCCGCAGGCACAGTCGATGATCAACTACCTGTTGACGCCCGACGCCCAGGCGATCTGGGTCGCTCGCGGCGGCTTCATCTCGGCCAACAAGAACGTCCCGCTTGACGCCTATCCGGACGAGGTCTCGAAGCGCTCCGCGGAGATCCTGGCCAACGCCAAGGTCTTCCGGTTCGACGCGTCGGACCTGATGCCGAACGCGATGACCAAGGCGTTCAACCAGGCGATGGTCAAGTACGTCCAGGACCCTGGCAGCCTCGACTCCATCCTGTCCGATCTCGACGCCACGCAGGCGGACGCCTATACGCAGTAGGCGATCGATCATCCGACGGCGGCCGCCCCCGGCGGCCGCCGTCGGAATTCGCAGGGAGGGCTGGGAGTGCTCGAAGACCTACTCGGAAACCGGATCCTGTCGGCGGCGATCGTCGTCGTCCTCGTGCCGATCATCCTGATCGGCTACATCCTGCTGATCGAGTGGCTTCTTCGCCACATCCCACGACGCTGGGCACCGGGCCTGCGCCCGTGGTTGTGGCTGGCCCCGGCCCTCACCTTCCTTGGCGTGTTCCTCGTCTATCCGACGATCTCGACGATCTTCCGGAGCTTCCAGAACGCGAGGGGCGACAAGTTCATCGGACTCGACAATTACACCTGGTTCTTCAACCAGAACAGCACGCTGATCGCGCTACGAAACAATGCGCTATGGGTCGTCCTGCTCACGGGCTTGGTCGTAGGTCTTGGGCTCCTGGTCGCCGTCCTCGTCGATCGGGTGCGCTATGAGAGCGTCGTCAAGTCGATCGTCTTCCTGCCGCTGGCCATCAGCTTCGTCGCGGCGGCGGTCATCTGGAAGTTCATGTACGACCTGGACCCGAACGTCGGGACGCTGAACGCGGTGGTCACGGGAGTCGGCGGTGATCCAGTCGCGTGGCTCATCTCGCAGCCGTGGAACAACCTCTTCCTGATCATCGTCGGCGTCTGGTTATTGACCGGCTTCGCGATGGTCATCCTGTCGGCTGGCCTCAAAGGGATCAGCACCGAACTCCTGGAGGCTGCCCGAGTCGACGGTGCCAACGAACTCCAGGTCTTCCGCGGCATCGTGCTGCCATTGCTGGCACCGACCATCGCGGTCGTCGCGACCACGATCATCATCTACGCCCTCAAGACGTTCGATGTCGTGTACACGATGACGAACGGTAATTTCGACACGAACGTCATCGCCAATCTGATGTTCCAGGTGCTGTTCGTGAACGGACAACCGGGTCGAGCGGCGGCGATCGCGGTCATCCTGTTCGTGGCCATCGTGCCGGTGATGATCGTCAATGTCCGCCGGTTCCGCGAGCAGGAGGCCCTCCGATGACGCAGGCAGAAGCCCCCGCTCTCGAACGAACCACCACGGCCGAGAAGTCGCGGGGACCACGGCTCGGCCGGATCCCGCTCCACCTCGTCCTGATCGCCCTGATGGTGATCTGGGCCATCCCGGCAATCGGCCTGCTGGTCGCATCCTTCAGGCCGGCCGCCGCGACGAATTCGAGTGGCTGGTGGACAGCGTTCACGCCGCCCTGGGACTTCACGCTTGAGAACTACGAGTACGTGCTCGGTCGAGGTGGGATCGACCAGGCGTTCATCAACAGCTTCATCATCACCATCCCGGCGACGGTCCTGGTCGTGATGATCGCCGCATTCGCCGCCTACGCCTTCGCGTGGATGAACTTCCCCGGTCGGAACATCCTGTTCGTCGTCGTCGTCGGCCTCCTCGTCGTGCCGCTTCAGGTCACCCTCGTCCCGGTCCTCACCCTGTTCCGCGACTGGCACCCGTTCGGGATCGCCATCAACGGGACGATCCTGGCCGTCTGGCTGGCGCACACCGGGTATGGGCTGCCGTTCGCGATCTACCTGTTGCGGAACTACTTCGGCGGATTACCGCGCGAGGTCTTCGAGTCGGCCGCCATCGACGGGGCGAGCCAGTCGACCGCGTTCTTCCGGCTGGCCGTCCCGATGAGCGTGCCGGCGTTGGCATCGCTGATCATCTTCCAGTTCCTGTGGGTCTGGAACGACCTGCTCGTCGCGCTGGTCTACCTCGGCCCCGTTCCTCAGAACCATCCGCTGTCGGTCGTCCTGGCCAACCTGACGACCTCGTTCGGCGGTGGCTGGCAGTACCTCACGGCTGCGGCCTTCATCTCGATGATCATCCCGATCATCGTCTTCCTGTCACTCCAGCGCTACTTCGTCCGCGGCATCACCGGTGGTGCGGTCAAGGGCTAGCTCGACCGACGGTTTCGGACCGGCGGGTGGCCTCCTCCGCCCGCCAGTTCAGCCGTTCGATCGGTCCCGGAGCCTGTCGACCTGGTCGGCCAGCTCCGCCTCCCGGCGTCTGGCACCATCGACGACATGGGCCGGGGCCTTGGCCAGGAATGCCTCGTCCGCCAGACGCGCCCGTGCCTGGTCCAGCCAGCCCTGGGCCTCGGCCAGCTCATGCTCCAGTCGCGCCCGGTCCAATGCCGCCGATGCCGCTTCGTCGACACCCGCGCGAGCGTGGACCACGGCCTCGGCATCTCCGGCGATGACGGCCAGGCTGCCGGGTCGTCCTGCCTGGAGCCCTTCGAGGGTCAGGCGCCGCTCGAGGGGCCGAGCGCGAGCCAGCCGCTCGATCGCCGGCCGCAGGCTTTCGAACACCGGACCGAGCTCGGTCGGGACATAGATCTCCGTCGACAGCCAGTCACCGGCCGGCAGGCGCGCCTGCGACCTCGCGTTGCGGATCTCGGTCACCAGCTCGACGAGGGCTTCGAGCTGCGTTTCGGCGCCCTGGTCACGCTCCCCGACTCCGGGCCAGCGGGCGACGATCAGGAGGCTTGGATCGGTCGGTCGGTGGGGCAGTGTCTGCCAGAGCGCTTCGGTCACGAAGGGCATCACCGGATGGAGCAGGCGGAGGTAGGTATCCAGGACGTCGACGAGCGTCCACCACGTCGCCTCACGCACCCCCGCGGGCAGGTCCGCGTCTGCCAGCCGGACCTTGGCCAGCTCCAGGCCCCAGTCGCAGAACTCTCCCCAGATCGCGTCGTACAGCAAGCGCGTCATCTCGCCGAATGTGAAGTCGGCGATGGCGCCATCGACAGCCACGGTCGTGGCTGCCGCCCGGGACAGGAGCCATCGCTCGGCCGGACCGAGGTAACGGCTGTCGGGCAGCTGGCGAGGCGCATCGGCGGGGATGGTCGCCGGCCGGGCGCCGATCACGAAGCGCGTCGCATTCCAGAGCTTGTTGGCGAAATTCCGGGCCTGTTCGAGCTTGGCCGTCCCGAACCGGATGTCGTTGCCGGGCGTCGCGCCGTGGATCACCGCGAATCGCAGCGCATCGGCCCCGGCGGTATCGATGGCGCCCAACGGGTCGACCACGTTGCCTTTGGTCTTCGACATCTTCTGGCCGAGCGGGTCGCGGATCAGCCCCGACAGGTAGACCGTATGGAACGGCTCCTGGTCGGTCAGCGCCAGGCCGAGCATCATCATCCGGGCGACCCAGAAGAAGATGATGTCGTAGCCCGTCTCCATCACCGAGGTCGGGTAGTACGTCGCCAGGTCGTCGGTCGCATCCGGCCAGCCCAGGGTCGAGAATGGCCAGAGCCCAGAACTGAACCAGGTGTCGAAGATGTCCGGGTCCTGGTGGAGGTCGCCGGCTGCGCGAGCGCACACGTCACAGGCCTCCGGCCCGGCCGGTTCGGCGGAGACCGTGATATGGCCGTCAGGACAGTACCAGGCCGGGATGCGGTGCCCCCACCAGAGCTGGCGCGACACATTCCAGTCCCGGATACCGGTCAGCCAGTGTTCCCACGTGGCCTCGAACCGTTCGGGCACGATCCGGGTCCGACCGGACCGCGTGACATCAAGCGCACGCTCGGCCAGCGGCCCCGTCCGGATGAACCATTGGGTCCGGAGCCGTGGCTCGAGGATATCGTTGCTTCGCTGGCAGCGCCCCACGACCATCTCGTGCGGGATGGCGCCCACCAGGTCTCCGGCGGCCTCGAGGTCGGCGACGATGGTCGTCCGCGCGACAGCCCGGTCCATGCCGTCGAATCGCGTCCCGGTCCCTTCGATCGAACCATCGTCGGCCAGGATCGATGGAGCCGCCAGGCCGTGCCGGAGTCCGGTGGCATGGTCGTCATGGTCGTGGCCGGGAGTGATCTTGACCGCGCCCGTGCCGAACGCCGGGTCGACCATCTCGTCGGCGATGATCGGCACGTCGCGACCGACGAACGGGATACGCACCATCCGACCGACAAGCGCGCGATAACGGTCGTCCTCGGGATGGACCGCGACGGCCGTATCACCGAGGATCGTCTCCGGCCGGGTGGTGGCGATGGTGATCGTCGACGTCGGGTCGGGCCGGCCGGTCGCCGGATCGAGGAGGTGATAGCGGACTGACCAAAGGCTGCCGGTCTCGGGTGTGGCCACGACTTCGAGATCGCTGACACTGGTCCGACAGCCGGGGCACCAGTTCACGAGGGCCTCGGATCGATACGCCAGGCCGGCATCGAACAGTCGCTTGAACGCGGTCCGCACGGCCTTGGCCGAGCCATCGTCCATCGTGTAGCGCAGGCGGCCCCAGTCGGCCGAGGCTCCGACCCGGCGCTGCTGGGAGAGCATGATCTCGCGAGTGGTCGCCACGAACGCCCGCATCCGATCGAGATACCGCTCGCGACCCAGCGACTGACGGTTCTCGCCTTCAGTGGCCAGGATCCCATCGAGCACGAATTGGGCCGCGATCGAGGCATGGTCCAGGCCGGGCAGGAAGAGGGTCCGGTGGCCGCGCATCCGAGCGTGCCGGATGAGCAGGTCCTCGACCGCCGTCCGTTGGGCATGACCCAGATGGAGTGAGCCGGTGATGTTGGGCGGTGGCTGGATGATCGTGAAAGTCGGCAAGGCGGGGTCCGCGGTCGATCCCGCGCCATCGGGCGCGAACACGTCGGCCGCCAGCCATCGGTCGTAGATGGCGCCTTCGACATCGCGTGGTGTATATGCCTTCGGCAGCTCCGACATGTGTGCCCTCGAACATGAAATGACCCGTTCGCCCAGCGGACGAACGGGTTCGTGGTACCACCTGCTGGTTCGGCGTCCGGGGCCGCTCCGCTCATCGCGATCGGCCACGCCCGGCGCCCTCGTGCCGCGCTATCGGGCGACTCCCGCACGGCTCGCGAGCGACCTTCGCCTCGACCCTCCCACGCGGCTCGCACCGGCCCGCGCTCGCTTTCGGGGGTTTCGTGGCTACTCTTCCCGGTCACCACCGTGAGAGCCGGAGTCTAGCACGCTGACCATGGGCGTCAGATGACAGCCGCACGGACATCCGTCAGCCACGGTATCGGTCGAATGACCGATGACCGGCGGCATGGTGTCGCTCAGCATCGCGCTACGAGAAGCGGCACACAAGGTGCCGATCAAACGATGGAGGCATCCGATGGCGAAGTTCATGGACGTCCACTCAGGATTCTTCGGGGTCAGCGCCCAGCAGCTTGCCGAGGCGCACCAGCGCGACCTCGACATCGAGGCCCAGGAGGGTGTCCACTATGAGCACGCCTGGCTGGACCCGGAATCCGGCAAGGTCTTCTGTCTGGCGACCGGTCCGTCGAAGGAAGCAGTGATGCGCGTCCACGAGATGGCAGGGCACCCGACCCCGGATGTCTACGAGGTCCCGATCGAGGTCGGCTGACGACTTCGCAGGGCCGGCGGGTCTACGCGGTCTCGCCGCGCTCCGCCAGCCATTCCTCGTAGTTGGTCTCGTCGACACCCTTGTCGACATCGGTCTTGGTCAGGAGCAACGGCAACCGACCCGACCGGATCGTCTCCTCGGTGATGATGCACTTGCGGACGTCGGCCCGGTCGGGGATGTCGTACATGACCTCGAGGAGCGACTCCTCGACGATCGAACGCAAGGCGCGCGCCCCGGTCTTGCGATCGAGCGCGACCTCGGCGGCGGCCTGCAGCGCACCCGGCGTGAACGCCAGCTCGACCTTGTCGAGCGACAGAAACTTCTCGAATTGACGAGTGACCGCATTCTTCGGTTCGGTCAAGACCCGGACGAGGTCCTCGGCCGAGAGCGCGGACAGCGTGACCATCACCGGCAGCCGGCCGATGAATTCGGGGATCAGGCCGAACTTCAGCAGGTCCTCCGGCATCAGCCGCTCGAGGATCCGGCCGCGCTGGACGGCGGTCATGACCGAATCGGCGCCGAACCCGATCGACCGCTTGCCGACCCGTTCCTCGATGATCCGTTCCAGGCCGTCGAAGGCACCCCCGCAGATGAACAGGACGTTCGTCGTATCGATCTGGATGAAGTCCTGGTGCGGGTGCTTGCGGCCACCCTGCGGTGGGACATTGGCGACGGTCCCCTCGAGGATCTTGAGCAGTGCCTGCTGGACACCTTCGCCGGAGACGTCGCGGGTGATCGACGGGTTATCCGCCTTTCGCGCGATCTTGTCGATCTCGTCGATGTAGATGATCCCGCGCTGGGCCCGGGCGACATCGAAATCGGCCGCCTGGATGAGTCGCAGGAGGATGTTCTCCACGTCTTCGCCGACGTATCCGGCCTCGGTCAGCGAGGTCGCGTCGGCGATGCAGAACGGCACGTCGAGGACCCGGGCGAGGGTCTGGGCCAGCAGGGTCTTGCCCGAGCCAGTCGGTCCGACCAGGAGGACGTTCGATTTCTGGAGCTCGACCTCATCGACCTGGTGACCGGCGTTGACCCGCTTGTAGTGGTTGTAGACCGCGACTGACAGGACCTTCTTGGCGCGCTCCTGGCTGATGACGTACTGGTCGAGCGCGTCCTTGATCTGATGCGGATTGGGCAGCTTCGCGCTTGACGACTTGGGCTTGGGCGTCTCGAGAAGCTCTTCCTCGATGATCTCCTGGCACAGGTTGATGCACTCGTCGCAGATGTAGACGCCTTGCCCCGCGATGAGCTTGCGGACCTGTTCCTGGCTCTTGCCGCAGAACGAGCACCGATACGGGACCTTGGGGCCCTTCGTGCTGCTGCTTGAGGTCGTCACGTCTTCGCTTGTCCCCGAACCTAGCTGTCCTTGGTCTTGTCGGGCGCCCCGCTCGGCTCGGGTCCATCGTCGGTCGCTTCCTCGGCGGCCTTGGACCCTTCCCCACCGGCGAGCCCGGCGTCGTGCGCCTGCGCGATCAGGGAACTACTCTCGACCGCGTAGACCGCATCGATGATGCCATAGTCCTTGGCCTCCTCGGGGCCCATGAAATGGTCGCGGTCGGTGTCGTGGATGATCGCCTCGAGCGTCTGGCCGGTATGCCGGGCGAGGATCTCGTGGTTGCGCTGGACCAGGTATTCCCACTCTTTCATCTGGATGACGGCATCCGGAGCGTTGCCCCTGAACCCGCCCGATCCCTGGTGGATCATGACTCGGCTGTTGGGCAGCGCATAGCGCTTGCCTGGCGCACCGGCCGCCAGCAGGACGGCGGCCATGGACGCCGCCATGCCGATGCAGATCGTGCTGACCGGGGCCCGCAGGTATTGCATCGTGTCGTAGATCGCCAAACCGGAGGTCACCTGGCCACCGGGCGAATTGATGTACAGGCTGATGTCCTTCTCAGGATCTTCCGACTCGAGGAAGAGGAGCTGGGCGATGACCAGATTGGCCAGATGGTCCTCGATGGCATCACCCAGGAAGATGATGCGCTCTCGAAGCAGGCGCGAGTAGATGTCGTAGGCACGCTCCCCCCGGCTGGAGGATTCGATGACCATCGGGACGAGCATTCAGGACTCCCAGTGTTCAGGTTGCGGAGGTGAGGGCGTCAGCCGGCAGGTGTCGGCACATCTTCGAGGATGGAACCGGGATCGGTGGCGTCGATGGCGGCGTTGGCCGACGCCTGGTCACTCTGGATCGCCGAATCCGCGTCATCTTCCAGATGCGGCAGCGAGCGGTGGTCGGGATGATCGGCAAGCCATTCGTCGATGAGCTGCTCGATCACGCGTGTCCGCCGGAGGGTGCTCCGGATGTAGGAGCGACCCCGTTCGGAATTGAAATAGGCCAGCAGCCGCTGATCGTCCGCGTAGCGCTCACGTCCCCTGGCGATCTCCGCCGCGACTTCTGCATCCGGGACGACGACCGACTCTTCATCGGCGACCTTCGACAGGACGAGCAGCGTCCGGACGCGC
Source organism: uncultured Chloroflexia bacterium (assembly GCA_963720715.1). Lineage (GTDB taxonomy): Bacteria > Chloroflexota > Limnocylindria > Limnocylindrales > CSP1-4 > SPCO01. The sequence continues at coordinate 17,924 of CAVRGM010000007.1, read as the reverse complement.
TTTTCGGCACCTGGCCTGAACTCCGCATGGAGATCAGCGTCGGTCTTGTCCACCGCCTTGAGGTAGGCCTCCTCGGTGATCCCCTGACGGGCGATCGTGGCGCGGAACTCATCGTGCATCACCTCGACCTCCTGGTCGATGAGGATGTCCGGCAGCTCCAGTGTCGCATTCGCGACGGCGTAGTCGATGATCTGGTCGGCGAAGCCGTGCCGGGCGCGATCGAGTGCGTTCCGCTCGAGTCGGGTCCGGATATCGGTCCGCAGCGCGTCGATGTCGGCGAACTCGCCGAGCGTCCCGATGAAGTCGTCATCCAGGTCGGGTAGCACCTTCTCGCGGAGCTCCTTGACTTCGACTTCGAAGTGCGCCGGTTTGCCGGCCAGCTCCGGCTCCGGGTAGTCCTCCGGGAACGTGATGTCGAACCCGGTCGTGCCTCCCACTTCGAGGCCGACGAGGTTCGCCTCGAAACCCGGGATGAGCCGCTCCTGGCCGAGGATCAGCGGCATCCGTTCCGAGGTCCCGCCTTCGAACGGCTCACCGGCCCGGGTCCCCACGAAGGAGATGACCGCGTAATCACCGTCCTTGGCACCGCGGCCCTCGACGGCGGTCAGCGTCGCATTCTGGTCGCGCAGTTCTTCGAGCACGGTGTCCACCCGGGCGTCATCGATGATTTCGACCTCGGGCTGGAAGTTGAAGTGTTTGTAGTCGCCGAGTTCGACGTCGGGCCGGACCTGGATGGTCGCCTTGAAGACCAGCGGCTGTCCTTCCTCCGCCCGGACGATCTCCACGTCGGGGTTGGTCAGGGGCAGGATCTCCTCCGCGACGACCGCCTCACGGTACGCATCTTCGACGAGGTGCTCGACGGCCTCTTCCATCACGACCCCGGGTCCGAGATGACGCTCGAGGACTGGACGCGGGGCCTTGCCGGGGCGAAACCCTGGCACGCGGGTCCGACGAGAAAGGCGACGGACGGCGTCGTCCGTGGCCCGGCTCAGGCGTTCGGGTGGAAGCTCGATCTCGAGCAGCACGGTGGAACTGGGACCAGGGGTCCGGGTGATCTGCATCGTCGCCGAAGTATACGGTGGGACCGGATCCTGGTAGGCGAGAGAGGGATCGAACCTCCACGCCGCTCACGCGGCACCGGCTCCTAAGGCCGGCGCGTCTGCCATTCCGCCACTCGCCCGCGGTCAGTCTAGTCGAACGTCCGGCGGCCATCGACAGGAGCCGGCGACAGCAGCCGACGAACCGAAGGTCGCTGGATGGGTCAGTCCGGAGCGGTTCCGTCACCAGGCAGGGGGTCGACGTCGTCCTTCGCGCGGGGTGGATCCGTCTCGAGACCGGTCCGGTCGCGGATCTGCTCCAGCCGTGCCCGGAAGCCTTCGTCGTCGGTCCGGAACAGCCACTTGGCGCCGAATTTCGCGCCATTGGCCAACATCGGCCGGGCGACCGACAACAGGAGCAAAGTGCGCAGACCGGACCGGTCCCTGGCAGCTTGCTTGGCATAGGCGGCAAAATCACGCTCGAGTGCACCGCGGACCTTGGTGCCGTCATCGCCAAGTTCACGGAGCGCCTTCTCGATGGCATCCGGAAGCATGGATTCGGGCAGGGGTTCAGGCGCACCGAAGACGGCTCGCTTGCCGGCCCGGAACAGTCGTTGCGGGCCACGCAGGGCGATGAACCCGGCGCCGCCGGCGACCGCCGCGACCTTGCCCGGATTGCGTCGGACCTTGGCGGGCACATCTGCCGCCGCCCGGGCCGAGGCCTCGAGCGTCTCGAGCTCTTCGCCCAGGATGGCTCGGGCCGCTAGGACCCGATCCCGGGCGGCATCCGTTTCTGCAGCCACTCGAGCGTCTCCTTGCTGGTATCGATGGTCTGGGTCGGATAGAACCGCAGTTTGAGGGCTTCGACATCGATCCCGGTCCGGGCGACGTCGATCGCCATCAGGACGATCCACATGACGTAGCCGACCGTGATCCCGATGCCGGCCCCGACCTGTGGACCGAAGGTGATCGCGGTGAAGGCGCCGAGCGCCAGCCCGACCAGCGTCAGCAGGACGACCGCTCCGATCCGGCCGCCGGCCGAACCAGCCAAGCGGAACGCGACGATGATCCCGGCGACGAGCCCGACGACGGCTCCGATCGCGGCGCCGACGGCGAGCGGCAGGGTCTCAGGCACGACCGCGATCCCGAGGGCCTCGCCGATGGCTCGGTACAACTGGTTCGGCAGATCCAGCCCGAATACCACGCCGCTGATGATCCCGACGACGACGGCGACGAGTAAGGCCCCGCCGATCCGTCGCCCTGCTATCCCGAGCGCCACAAGGACGGCGGCGACAGCCAGCGACACGAACAGCAGGACCCCGTGGATGACACCCCAGCCCATAGAACCCAGGACGAATTCGCCGATCGTCAGGGACACCCCGATGACGAGGAGGAATACCGCGAAGATGACCAGGACGAAGGCCAGCCCAGCGAGCGCCGCGACCTTGCCGACTTCGCCCGCGATGGCGCCCGCTTCGGCCTTGGCGAGGTCGACATGGGCCATCGCCAGGGCCATCGCCGCCTCGCGGGTTGCCCCGATCTGGGCGCGCAGACCCGGGGGTCGTTGGCGCGGGCCTCGCGGCGGTGGCGTGTTCGGCGGTGGCGTGTTCGGCGGGGGGGTCGAGCTTGGGCCGTCCAGGATCGTGCTCCGCTAGGGCTCGGATTCGTACGTCCGTGCCGATGATAGCAGTGCATCACGCCGAGCCCGCCGCTACGCTGGCGTCGATGACGCCATCCCCACGCCGACTCCTGGCCGCCGAGCTGCTGAGCATCGGGACGGAGCTGACCGTGGGTGAGACACGGGACACGAATGCCGCCGAGCTGGCCCGCTCCCTGACGGATACGGGTGTCGGGGTATCGAGGATCACCGTCCTGCCCGACGATCTCGACACCGTCGCGGCCGCCTTCCGCGGTGCGCTCGAGCGGGTCGACCTGGTCGTCTCGACTGGAGGGCTCGGGCCGACTCCGGACGATCTCACCCGCGAGGCCATCGCACGGGTATCCGGCGAGACGCCGGTCGTCGACCCCGAACTGGAACGCTGGCTTCGTGACCTCTGGGCACGCCGCGGGATCCCGTTCCCCGAGATGAATCTGAAGCAAGCCTGGCTCATCCCGTCGGCCGTCCCGTTGGCCAATCCGAATGGCACGGCTCCGGGCTGGCTGGCGACCCGACCGGACGGTCGCGTCGTCGTGGCGATGCCCGGACCGCCTCGCGAGATGCGGCCGATGTGGCACGAGCTGGTGATGCCGCGACTCTCCGCCTCGGGCCTCGGTGCGGACACGGTGTCACGGACATATCGGCTGGCCGGCATCGGCGAGTCACAGGTCGCGGAACTGCTTGGTGAGGGACTCCTGCGGTCGACCGATCCGATCGTCGCGACCTACGCCAGGGCGGAGGCGGTCGATGTCCGGATCTCCGCCCTTGGCAGCGGTGACCGTTCGGCGGAGGCCGCGGTCGAGGCGGTCGCCCAGGAGGTGCTTCGGCACGTCGGCGAGTACGTCTGGGCGACCGGAGACACGACCTGGAGCCAGGCCATCGGGTTCGAGCTCGAGTCACGCGGGTGGTCGCTCGCCGCGGTCGAGATCGGATCGGGTGGCAGCCTCGGCGCCGTCCTGGGCGATGTCCCCTGGCTGCGCCTGATCGAGTCGATGCCCGGGGATCGGACCGACGAGGAGCCGGCCGCCGCCGCTGACCGGGTCCGCGATCGAACCGGCGCCGATGTCGGGCTGGCCGTCCGAGCGGGGTCGCGCAACCGGGAGACGTCGGTCGACATCGCGATCGTGACGCCAGAGGTCCGACGGAACTTCGAGCGCACCGTGTTCCTGACCGGACCGATGGGCCGATCGCGGGCTGCCCTTGCGACCGCGTCGGCTCTGTTCGAGACCCTACGCGGAGCGTCCCGCATCGGCTGAGTCGGCGATGCGGAGGAGCCGCGGGCCTATCCAGCGCACTGATCCCTGACAAACGCCCTTCACACGGACATTCGGCGGGCCAGCCAGGATCCGACGAGGTTCAGGCGAGCGTGGGCGCGGGACCGACGCGACGCCGATCCGGTCAGACGCTCACCCGATGGCCGGTCTGTCAACGAATTGCTGACCAAGGCTCGGGTGATGAGCATTTGGCAAAAACACCCCGACAGCTGCGCTCCGAGCGCACGACCGTCGTCCTAGTTGACGGTCAGCACCGGTTGCGACGCGCCCTGTGCCGCCCGGACGCTCATCCGCGCAGCCACGGTGCTGGCGATCGCCGTCAGCGCCTTCCCGGCTGGACCGGGTTCGCGTTGGGCGACGGCCGGCACCCCGACGTCACCGCCCTGGCGGACCGTGACGTCGAGCGGGACGCCTCCGAGATAGTCGAGCCCATGTTCGGCGGCGAACCGCTCCCCACCCCCACGCCCGAAGATCTCGGTCAGTTCGCCGCAGTGCGGGCAGACGAACGCGGTCATGTTCTCGACCAGACCGATGACGGGCACGCTCATCCGCTCGAACATGGCCAGGGCCTTGCCGACATCGGCCAGCGCGACGGCCTGCGGCGTCGTGACCAGGACCGCCCCGGAGATGGGTACCGCCTGGGCAAGTGTCAGCTGCGCATCCGAGGTGCCCGGCGGCAGGTCGATGACCAGGTAGTCGAGTTCGCCCCAGTCGACGTCGCGCAGGAACTGCTGGATGGCACCGCCGACCAACGGACCGCGCCACACGATGGGCTGACCCTCCGGGACGAAGAACTGGATGGAGATGGCCTTGACGCCATAGCGCTCGAGGGGCGTGATCTTGTTGTTGGCGCTGGCCTTCGGCTGACCCTCCAGGCCGAGCATGAGCGGGATATTCGGGCCGGTGATGTCGGCATCGAGGAGACCGACGGAGGCGCCTGCCTGGGCCAACGCGACCGCCAGGTTGACGCTGACCGTGCTCTTGCCCACTCCCCCTTTGCCGGACGCCACCGCGATGACATTCTTGACGCCCGGCACCAGCTGCTCGGCCTGCCGAGGCTGCGCTCTGCGGACCATCGCCCCCCAGGTGATCTGGACCTCGGTCGCGCCGATGGCCCCGAGGGCGGCTTGGGTCGTTCGCTCGATCTCATCCTTGAGGGGGCAGGCCGGCGTGGTCAGTTCGATGGTCATGGCCAGTGACGACCCGTCGATAACAACGTCCTTGACCATGTCCAGAGCGATCAGGTCACGCCCGAGCTCGGGTTCCTGGACGGTCCGCATGGCCTCGATGACGGCGTCGTGAGTCAGCTCGGGCATGGACGGTCGATCCTCAGTGGCGATGGTAGGCGGTCGTTCTGGCAGAGAACCTGTCGATATCCTAACGCGACCGAGCCAGTGCCGCTCCCGGCGCGGCGCTTGCCACCAGTGCACGCGGATTCCGAATCGAACCGGTTGGTTGTCCGCGAATCTCGTTGCCTTGACACCCCGTCTGCCACGAACCTATCCTCCGTCGACCGAGTCGCGCGACGTGCGGTCGTGCTTTGCTGACGGGAGTCGAAGCGCCAGTGCCGAACGAACCGATCGCACCGACCATCGACGTCAGACTCGTCGGGGTCACCAAGCGCTACGGCGAGGCCGTGGTCGTCGACCACATCGACCTCGAGGTCCAGTCCGGGGAGTTCTTCACGCTCCTGGGCCCGTCGGGATGCGGCAAGACCACCACGCTGCGGATGATCGGCGGGTTCGAGCCACCGACCTCGGGCCTCATCGAGCTCAAGGGCCAGGACGTCACCTGGCTGCCGCCCTACAAGCGACACGTCAACACGGTATTCCAGAACTACGCGCTGTTCCCGCACCTGACGATCTACGAAAATGTCGCCTTCGGCCTGCGCCGCTCGCACGTCGGAGACGACGAGGTCAGGACGCGGGTCACGGACATGCTCAAACTGGTCGAACTGCCGGGCTACGAGCGGCGGAAGCCGACCCAGCTGTCGGGCGGTCAGGCGCAGCGCGTCGCGCTGGCCCGGGCCCTGATCAATCGTCCCTCCGTCCTGCTGCTGGACGAACCGCTCGGCGCGCTCGATCTCAAGCTGCGCAAGCAGATGCAGATCGAGCTCAAGCGGATCCAGCAGGAAGTCGGGATCACGTTCATCTTCGTGACCCACGACCAGGAAGAGGCGATGACGATGTCCGATCGTATCGCCGTCATGAACCGCGGGCGCTACGAACAGCTGGGTGACCCGGCGAGCCTGTACGAACGGCCCCGGACCCGGTTCGTGGCTGGGTTCCTGGGTGTCAGCAACCTCCTCCCGACGACCCCGGCCGGGATGGACGGCACGTACGCCGTCTCGCGCCTGACAGACGACACCGATGTCCGAGTGCCCGTCGCGCTGACCGAAGGTCTTGGCGCCTACGAGATCGGCGTCCGGCCGGAGAAGATCCGTCTGCTCGAGCTCAGCGACCCGGTGCCCGAGGGTGTGAACCAGCTTGTCGGGACGATCCGCGACGCATCGTATCTCGGCGTGTCGACGAGCTACATCGTGGAGACTCGAGGCGGCGGCACGATGACGGTCTACGAGCAGAACGTCGAACGGGCCACTCGCGCCGAGCTGTGGGAGCCGGGCGAGGAGGTACGGCTGACCTGGTCGCCCGATCACACGTTCGCGGTCGAGGCGGGCGGGGCCCCGCCACCCGACATGCCCGTCGGCGCCGCACTCGCTGCCGCGGCGGGAGGGCCGCCGCCACCCCCGCCTGGTGTGTCTCGTCGGAAGTTCCTCGTCGGCGGAGCGATCGCGGTCGCCGCGGTCGGCTTCGGCGCGTTCCTCGCCTCGACCTCCGGGGGTGGGACGACCGGTCCATCCGCCAGTCCCCAGGCCGGCGGTCCGACGCCCGGCCCGACCGACGGCACGGCACCGACGCCTGGCGATGCGAGTGCCGAGCCCGTGGCCTCGGCCGCCCCGGAGACGGGCACCCTCCGGTTCGCCAACTGGATCGGCTACATCGACATCAACGAGGACGACAACTCGTATCCGACGATCGAGAAGTTCACCAACGAGACCGGCATCGACGTCCTCTACCTGGAGGATATCGACAGCAACGAAGGCTTCTTCAGCTCGAGTCTGTCGGGACCGCTCGGCGCCGGTCTGCCGTCCGAATGGGATCTGATCGTCGTCACCGACTGGATGGTCGGTCGATTGGTCCGCCTTGGCTGGCTGGAGACGCTCGATCGCGATGCCATGCCGAACTTCGTGGCCAACCTGCTGCCGGTGTACGTCGGCCGATCGTTCGATCCCGATACGAACACGGCGGCGCCCTGGCAGTCCGGGATGACCGGCCTGATGTTCGACCAGAACAAGACCGGTCCGCTCGATTCGCTCGACGTCCTGTTCAGCGACCGATTCGAAGGACAGATGACCTACCTCGACGAGATGCGTGACACGGTCGGGCTGGCTGCCCTGCACCTCGGGTTCGACCCGGCGGCGCTGACCCAGGACCAGTTCGATGCATCGCTGGCCCAGGTCGACACGGCGGTGTCCAGCGGCTGGGTCCGCCAAGTGACCGGCAACTCGTATACGGAAACGCTCGTCGCCGGCGATGCCGTCCTGGCCCTCGCCTGGTCGGGTGACATCGCACTCGTCAAGCCCGGATCGAAAAAGCGCAACCAGGATCCCCAGTGGGTCCTCGCCAAGGAGGGCGGGATGCTCTGGACGGACAACATGTGCGTCCCCAAGGGCTCGCCCAACATCCGACTCGCTCAGATCTGGATCAACTTCTACTACGACCCGATCAACGCGGCGACGATCGAGGCCTGGGTGAACTATGTCTGCCCGGTCGCTGGCGCCCGCGAGGCGATGCTTGATGCCGATCCTTCTTTGGCGGACAACCCGCTGATCTTCCCGCCCGATGACTGGATCGCGCGCCTGCACCAGTTCCGAGCGACGACGGCGGACGAGGAGGTCGCCTGGAGCGAAGCGTTCTCGAAGGTCCTGGGCCTCTAGACCGGGATGCGACGGGCGGTCTCGTTCCGAACCATCGCGCCATATCTGCTGCTCGCCCCGGGTCTCCTGTGGCTGGCCGTCTTCTTCGTCTACCCGGCGATCCAGATGTTCCTCGTGTCCCTGTGGACCGGCAACATCCAGGATGGGTTCCAGCAGACCTGGAATTGGGGCATCTACCCGGAGGCCGTCGCCGAGTACTGGCCGTGGATCGCCCGGTCGATCGTGTACGGCGGACTCGCGACGATCCTGGCCTTCTCCCTTGGATTCCCGCTCGCGTACGCGATCGCATTTCGCGGTGGCGCCTACAAGAACCTGCTGCTGTTCCTCGTCATCGCGCCGTTCTTCACGAGCTTCCTGCTTCGGACGATCTCGTGGAAGATCATCCTGTCCGACAACGGGATCCTCCTCGGGCCGCTCAAGTCGATCGGTCTCCTCCCGGCCGACTTCCAGTTGCTGGCCACGCCCGCCGCAGTCATCGCCGGTATCACCTACAACTTCCTGCCGTTCATGACCCTGCCCCTGTACGTCGCGCTCGAAAAGATCGATCGGCGGCTCCTCGAGGCCGCCGAGGACCTCTATGCCGGTCCGTGGCGACCCCGCGGGACCATCGTCGGGGCCGTCCTCGGGGGCCTGCTGGGTGTGGTCATCGGCGTCGTCATGGACTACGGGCCGCTGCCACTCGGCATCCCGGGCCTCATCGTCGGAGCGATCGTCGGGACCTGGTTCGTGAGCGAGGCGTTCATCCGGGTCACCCTGCCGCTCGCCCTGCCCGGCATCTTCGCCGGCTCGCTGCTGACGTTCATCCCGGCGGTCGGTGACTACGTCAACGCCGAGCTGCTCGGCAATCCGCAGTCGCTCATGATCGGCAACGTCATCCAGGCTCGCTACCTGCGGATCACGGACTACCCGACCGCGTCGGCCCTGTCGTTCATCCTGATGGCGGCCATCCTGATCGGTGTCCTGATCTACACCCGGCTGCTCGGCACGGAGGAGCTGGTCTGATGGCTGTCGTCACCGCTGACGCGCGACAACCGGTCTCGATCGGGTCACGAGTCCATCGGCTGGTCGATCGCTGGCTCCTGCCGATCTACGTGTTCGGGGTCACGGTCTACCTGATCCTGCCGGTCCTGATCATGATCGCGTTCAGCTTCAACGATCCGGCCGGACGATCGAACCTGTCGTGGGGCACATTCTCCATCGACGCCTGGCTGAACCCGCTGGGCCGCCCGGGGCTCCCCGACGCCGTCCGGAACAGCCTCGTGATCGCGTTCATCTCGACGATCGTCGCGACGATCCTGGGCACGCTCATCGGACTGTCGCTCGTCCGCTACGACTTCCGCGGACGAGGCACGACCAACCTGCTGATCTTCCTGCCGATGTCGACGCCTGAGATCGTCCTGGGCGCTTCACTGCTGACGACCTTCATCGCCTCGGTCCAGTTGCCGTTCATCCCGCAAGGGGTCGTCTACCCGTTGAGCATCACCACCATCATCATCGCCCACATCATGTTCAACATCAGCTTCGTGGTGGTCACGGTGAAGGCGAGACTCCAGGGATTCCCGCGCCATCTCGAGGAGGCCGCGATGGACCTCGGAGCGAACGAGTGGACGACGTTCTGGAAGGTGACCTTCCCGCTGATCCTGCCTGGGATCATGGCGGCAGCGCTGCTCGCGTTCAGCCTGTCCATCGACGACTACGTCATCACCAGCTTCACCGCGGGACAGACCCAGACGTTCCCACTGTTCATCTATGGCTCGCAGTTGCGCGGCATCCCGGTCCAGGTCAACGTGATCGGGACGATCATCTTCGTGGTCGCGGTCATCCTGGTCCTGGCCGTGACGCTCTGGCAGCGTCGGGTCGCGGCCCAGGACCTGAAGGCGAGTACGATCCTCTGATGGTTGACACGGCGCCATCCCCGACCACCCCGGCCGGCGCCCTGCCCGATCATTCGGTCGTGCCGGCCGTCTGGAGCCGGATCACCGACCTGGACATCGACCGCGGCGAAGGATCGTGGCTCATCGCGCGCGACGGGCAGCGCTACCTCGATTACTCGTCGGGGATCGGCGTGACCAACACCGGGCATGCCCACCCTCGCGTGGCAGCGGCGGTCGCTGCGCAGGCGGTCAAGCTGCTCCACGGCCAGCAGAACATCCTGTACCACGAGCCAGGGCTGCGGCTGTACGAGCGGCTGCGCCACGTGCTGCCCGGTGGGCCATGGCAGGCCTTCCTGTCGAACTCCGGCGCGGAAGCCGTCGAGGCCTCCGTGAAACTGGCACGGGCCGCCACCGGTCGACCGGCCGTCCTTGCGTTCCGGTACGGCTACCACGGTCGGACCGCCCAGACGATGGCCTTGACCACCGCCAAGGACGTCTATCGGGCCGCCTTCGAGCCACTCCCCGGCTCCGTTTACCACACGGCCTACCCGTACTGCTATCGGGCGGTCGGCGGCGCTCACGACCCAAGTGCCTGCACGTGCGACTGGGAGGCGCAGCTCGACCTGACCTTCCACCAATTCATCTACCCGGACCGGGTTGCCGCGATCATCATCGAGCCGGTGCTCGGCGAGGGCGGCTACATCGTGCCGCCTCCGGGCTTCCTGCCCCGGCTGCGCGAGATCACCCGCCAGCACGGCATCCTGCTCATCGCCGACGAGGTCCAGACCGGGTTCGGGCGGACCGGCGAGATGTTCGCGGTGGAGCACTGGGCGGTCGAGCCGGACATCCTGGTCATGGCCAAGGGGATCGCGTCCGGTCTGCCGCTGTCGGGGATCCTGGCACACGCCGACGTCATGGCCGCCTGGAAGCCCGGCACTCACGGCGGCACGTACGGCGGCAACGTCGTCTCTTGCGCCGCGGCGAACGCCACGCTGGACGTCATCGAGGACGAGCGGCTCGTCGCGAACGCGCGCGAGCGTGGCGACCAGTTCCTGGCCGGATTGCACATGCTGGCCGGGCGACATCCCGCCATCGGCGACGTGCGCGGACTCGGCCTCATGGTCGCGATCGAAATGATCAAGCCAGGGATCGGTGACGGCCGCGTGCCGGACCCGGAGGTCACCAAGCGGATCCAGGCCGAGGCACTGGCACGAAACCTCATCGTGCTCACGGCGGGCACGTACGCGAACGTGATCCGGATCATCCCGCCGCTGGTGACGACAGCCGACGAGGTCGATCAGGCCCTGGCCATCCTCGGCGACAGCCTCGCACTCGCGACCGCCGACGCCTAGAGTGGACCAGGCGACCTCAGCCGGGGACGCCGACGCCGCGGCGCGAACGAGGGTCGCCGATCTGCTCGGGCGCATGGCTCGCGTCGACCTTCAGGTCATCGTCGTCCGACCGCCCGATGCCACCCGTCTCGCCGCCGAACGGGTCGCACGCGACGCTGCGAAGGCGGCCGGCCGAGGCCCACTGTTCGACGAGGCGACGGCCGCTGCCCGGGATGCCACGATGCGCCTCTTCTCGCAGGCCGGGTTCAGCGGCACCTGGGCCGCGACCGACATGGCCATGTCCGTGACGCGTGCGGACGATCGCGTCGCTGCCGCGACCGCCTTCCAGGAGGCGGCGATGGCCGCCGTTGTCGAGGACCTCGTTGACGACGACACGCTCGACGTGCTGCGCTCTACCGCGGACGGGCTGACCGATATGACCGGGCTGCCGGCGCCGGGTTCGCTTTCGAACTTCGGGGCGTCGGACTCAAGGGTGTTCCGCGTGGCATTTGTGGTCGTGATCGTCCTGTTTGCGCTATTCGGTCTGGTCCTGAGGCTTCACTGAGTCGACCGGGACTCCTGTTCGGTCCTGTGCTGGGGTGATTCGGGGGGTCGGGAAGAGCGAATCGCCTCGAGCCTGCTGACCGAGCGCAGTGCGCATGCCGATGACCGCAAAGATCGCGAAGCCGACGACGAAGCCGAGGGCCGCGACTGCGATGGCCAGCATGACCGACGCGCCGGCCGCCAACGACGATAGCGAGCAGAGGGCGGCGAAGATCATGAGGTCGATCGTGGCGATCATCCCGATGGTGGTCGTCAGCCCGTGCAGGACATCGCGCCAGACCCTCGTACTACCCGGGGCTTCGCCGTACGAGATGAGCACACCTTCCATGTCGTCGTGGGCGCTGCTGACGAAGTACGGCTCGATGCCCGGGACCATCTCCAGATAGGCGTGCCGGATCCGGTTCATGCCCCGGACGGCCAGCAGTTCCTCCCCATTGGCGTCGATCAGCCGTCCGACGGTCGCCAGACCGATGTACAGATCGGCGACCAGGAGAACGGCCACGATGGGCAACAGATCGGTCGTCAGGCCGAGGGTCCCGACGAGGAATCCGATCACGATAAGCGTGGCCGAAAGGAAGGACAGGAACATCCCGGCTCGGCTGAACGCCTCGTTGTAGGCGAGCGAGCGGCCCGACAGCAGACTCCAGTGTTCGGTCGACAGGATCTGCAGCGCCCGGGGATCCGTCCAGGGCGACCCGTTGGAGGGGCCGGGCGAGGATGACCCATCGTCGATCGGGATGGGTCGCGGCTCCGGAGTACCCAGCGGCATGGATTCCTGCATCACGGACCTCCTACGTCCCGTTCAATCGACGACGGACATCCTCGTGCAGGCGGCCGTTCGAGGCAAGGAACGTACCGCTGTCGACGACCCGGTGGCCCTCGAAGTCGGTCGCCCGGCCCCCCGCCTCCTCGACGAGCAGGAGCGGCGCGGCGGCGTCCCATGCCTTCAGGCCGACCTCGATCATCGCCTCGCCGGCCCCCTCCGCAACAAGGGCGTAGCCCCAGAAGTCACCGATACCACGTTCGCGCCAGGCTTCGCCCAGAACGCGATCGAAGCCGGGCGCCCGGCCAGATGCGACGACCTCGCGGCCCGAACTGGAGAAGACCTGGGCATCGGACAGTTCGCCGACCGCGGAGACCTGGATACGATGCGCCGCCTCACCCGTGTCCCGTGCCCAGGCGCCTCCGTCCCGCCACCCCCACCAGCGTCGCCTGAGCGCCGGTGCCGACAACACCGCGGCCTGCAGCTCGCCATCGCGCTCGACGGCAAGCAGCGTCGCGAAGATCGGGATCCCGCGGATGAAGTTATTGGTGGCATCGATCGGATCGATGTACCAGCGGATCGCGGCATCGGCCGAGTCGGATCCGTACTCCTCTCCGACGATCCCGTGGCCGGGGAACGCATCGCTCAGGCGACCCCGGATCATCCGCTCGATCGCCGTATCCGCCTGGGTGACGAAGGTCCGGTCTGGCTTCGTTTCGATCTGGAGGTCACGCCGGAAATGCGCCAGTGCGATCGCATCGGCCTCGTCGCAGGCCGCCATGCCGACATCGATCCAGCTCCGCAGCTCGGCGTCCGAGCCACGTCGGAAGCCCGCCGACCAGTCCGCTCCATACTCGGGCGCCGAGGTCTCGCTCATCCCCGGATCCTCGCGCCCCCGGGATCATATATGGGCTCCCGGACGACCTCGAAGCCGACCCACTCCCCGAATACCTCGACCTCACCGCGCGCACCGATCGCGGTGGTGGGCGGCAGGTACGCGTAGGCGATGGAGCGTTGGACCGCGAAGCCATAGCCTCCGGTCGTCACCCGCCCGACGATCTCGGCACCGAGCCGCACGGGCTCGTTGCCGAGGCAGACCGAACGGGGATCGTCGAGGACCAGGCAGCGGAGCCGTTTGGTCGGGCCGGCCGCCTTGGCCGCAACGAGTGACTCCCGCCCGATGAAGTCGACCCCCTTGTCGAGCGCGACCGCGAAGCCGAGTCCAGCCTCGTACGGCGTTTCGTCGGGCGTGATGTCGCTCGACCAGACGCGGTAGCCCTTCTCGATCCGGAGCGCGTCGATGGCCCGGTAGCCGCCCGCGACCATGCCATGCGGCACGCCCGCGTCCCAGAGCGTCCGCCACAGCGCGACGCCGAACTCGGCGGGGCCATACAGCTCCCAGCCGAGCTCCCCGACGTACGTGACGCGCAGCGCATAGACCGGCACGGCACCGACGGTGATGGCGCGCGCGGTGAGATACGGGAAACCGACATCCGACATGTCGTCGCGCGTGACGGAGGCGAGGATGTCGCGCGCCCGCGGACCCCACAGGGCGTAGCAGACACGACCCGAGGTGATGTCGTTGAGCAGCACGCTCCCGTCGTCGGGACGGTGGCGACGCAGCCAGGCCATATCGTGCTGGCCGAACGCGGTCCCGGTGATGAACAGGTAGCGGTCGGCGGCCACCCGGGTGACCGTCACATCGCATTCGATCCCGCCCCGCCGGTTGAGGAGCTGGGTGTACATGATCCGTCCGACCGGCACATCGACGTCGTTCGCGCACATCGACTGCATGAACGCCACCGCCCCGGGCCCGACGATCTCGATCTTCGCGAATGACGTCTCGTCGAACAGGCCGGCCGCCTGTCGGGTGGCCAGTGCCTCGGCGCCGATCGCCGACGACCAGTGCTCGCCCGCCCAGCCGCGCGGCCTCAGGGCTTCGTCACCGGTGGCGGCATTCGACTCGAACCAGTTCGGGCGCTCCCAGCCGGACTTCTCGCCGAAGACCGCGCCCAGGCCCTCGAGGGTCGCATAGGCCGGTGCCATCCGCAGCGGGCGCCCGGCCTGGCGCTCCTCATTGGGATAGTGGATGTCGTAGTAGGTCGCATAGTTCTCTATCGAGCGCGCCAGCGTGTAGCCCTGGCTTCGATACGCCGGCCCGAACCGCCGGATGTCCATCTTCCAGAGGTCGAGCTCGGGTTCGCCATCGACGATCCACGATGCGATCTGGCGGCCGATCCCACCCGCACCGGCGATGCCGTGAGCGGAGAAGCCGGCGGCGACGAAGAAGCCACCGACCTCCGATTCACCGAGGATGAACTCGTTGTCCGGCGTGAACCCTTCCGGCCCGTTGATGACTCGGTTGACCCCCGCATCGGCCATCGCCGGGACGCGCAGAACAGCGCCCTCCATGATCGGCTGGAATCGCTCCATGTCGGGCGCGAGCAGCTTGCCGTTGAAGTCGGCTGGGACTCCATCGAGCGACCACGGCGCCGGGTCGCGCTCGTAGCCGCCCATGCACAGGCCACCGACCTCCTCGCGGAAGTAGACGAGGTTGTCGGGATCGCGGAGCTGGGGGAGACCCGGGTGGACGCCCACGATCGGCTCGGTCAAGAGGTACTGGTGCGCCATCGGGATGATGGGCACGGTCACCCCGACCATCGCGCCGATCTCGGGGGCGAACATGCCGCCGGCGTTGACCACGACGTCGGCCCGGATCTCGCTGCGTTCGCCCTTGGACTCGACGGTCACGCCCGTCACCCGGCCGTGCTCCGTTCCGATCGCCACGACCCGGGTCCGGGTCCGGATCCGGGCCCCCTTCTGTCGTGCGCCGGCGGCCAGCGCGTTCGCGAGACCGGACGGATCCAGCCAGCCATCGGTCGGCAGCCAGACGGCGCCCAGGACGCCGTCCGTGGACATCAGAGGGAAGCGGTCCTGCGCCTCGGTCGCCGTGATGAGGTCGAGCGGCAGGCCGAACGTCTTCGCCCAACCCGCCTGGCGTCGGAGCTCCTCGAACCGTTCCGGCGTCGACGCCAGGCGGAGCGAACCGACCTCGTGCCACGACGGGTCCATCCCCGTCTCGGCCGCCAGCCGCCGGTAGAGGTCGGAGCCGTACATCATCATCTTTGTGAGCGTCACCGAGCCCCGGAGCTGGCCGACCAGACCGGCCGAATGAAAGGTCGAGCCGGAGGTGAGTTCGGCACGTTCGACGAGGACGATGTCGGTCCAGCCGCGCTCCGCGAGGTGATAGGCGATGCTCGTGCCGCCGACCCCGCCACCGATGATGACGGCCCTCGTGTGCTCCACCCCTGAAGGGTAGCGGCTGCGCTACCCTCTCGGCGTGCCACCCACGATCGACGAGGTCATCGCGGCCATACCCGATTGGGCGGATCGCGGCGCGGTCGCCGAACGGATCCCGGCCGGGCTGACCAATACGAACTGGCGGGTGGTCGTGGACGGGGTCTCGTACTTCGTGCGCATCCCAGGGGCCGAGACGGACCTGCTGGCCGTCGACCGTGGGAACGAGATCGCGAACACGGTCGCCGCGGCGGAGGCCGGTGTCGCGCCACGCGTGGTCCAGACCGTCCCGGAGTGGGACGTCTTCGCCCTCGTGTGGCTGGATGCGCAGACGATGTCCAACCAGACCTTGCGAGCCGCCGACATGCCGTCGCGGGTCGCGGCGGCCCTCCGCCGACTCCACGCGGGGCCGCGGTTCCGCGACGACTTCGACATGTTCCGAGTCGCCGAGCGGTATCTCACGCTGGTCGATGAACGGTCGATCTCGATCCCGGCCGGATATCGCGAGCACCTCGGTCTGCTACCGCGGGTCAAGGCCGCCCTCGCAGCTCGGCCCCTTCCCACCGTCCCTTGTCATAACGACCTCCTCGCCGAGAACTACCTCGACGACGGATCGCGGCTGTGGCTCGTCGATTGGGAGTACAGCGGTAACAACGACCCGACGTTCGAGTTGGGCAACACCGCCCAGGAACTCGGGTACGACGATGCCCAGGTCAACGAGCTATGCACCGCCTACTTCGGCGAAGCCTCCCCTACCCTCCTGGCCCGGATGCGCCTCCAGATGATCATGTCCGACGTCGGCTGGACCCTCTGGGCCGCCATCCAGGCGCGCATCTCCGCGATCGACTACGACTTCACCGGCTGGGCCGAGGAACGCTGGGCTCGAGCCTCCGCTGCTCTCGATGGGCGTGACTTCGAGGGTTGGCTGGAGGCCGCCACCGCGGGCGACCCGCCTCCGGGTGAATCGACCACAGGATCCTGACGGCACCGCGAGCGATAGCCCCGCGCGCGACGGATGTGCGGATCTCCCCGCCGGCTATCGCCAGCCGAGCCCTGGAGCCACGTATCTGAGGATGCTCTCGATCGCGTGGGCGTTGTATTCGACGCCGAGCTGGTTCGGGACGGTCAGGAGCAACGTATCCGCAGCCTGGATCGCGGTGTCCTTGGCGAGCTCTTCGACGAGGACGTCGGGCTCCGCGGCGTACGAGCGCCCGAAGATGGCTTTCGTCTGGGCATCGATGTAGCCGACCTTGTCCGACTCCTGGTTGCCCTGACCGAAGAACGCGCGGTCTCGATCGTCGACCAGGGCGAAGATGCTGCGACTGACCGAGACTCGCGGCTGGCGCTGATGCCCAGCGGCTGTCCACGCCTCGCGGAACAGCCGGATCTGCTCCGCCTGGAGCTCATGGAACGGCACGCCGGCGTCCTCGGTCAGGAGCGTTGACGACATCAGGTTCAAGCCCTGTTGGGCCGTCCATTCCGCGGTCGCGCGTGACCCGGCGCCCCACCAGATCCGGTCGCGCAGCCCGGGCGAGTGCGGCTCGGGGCGGAGCAGACCGGGCGGGTTCGGGAACATCGGGGAAGGATTGGGCTGGGCGAACCCCGCGCCGGACAGCGCCCGGAGGAACACGTCGGCGTGCTGGCGGGCCATGTCCGCGTCGGTCCCCCCTTCGGGCGGGGCGTAGCCGAAGTATCGGAAACCGTCGATCACCTGCTCGGGCGATCCGCGACTGATCCCCAGCTGTAGGCGACCACCGGCGATGAGGTCGGCGGCGCCAGCGTCTTCGACCATGTAGAGCGGGTTCTCGTAGCGCATGTCGATGACGGCCGTGCCGATCTCGATGCGCTTGGTCCGCGCGCCGATCGCCGCGAGGAGCGGGAACGGCGACGCGAGCTGCTGGGCGAAGTGGTGGACGCGGAAGTAGGCACCGTCGGCACCCAGGTCCTCGACCGCCTCGGCGAGCTCGATCGACTGCATCAGCGCATCCGCGCCGGACCGCACCTGCGAGTAGGGCGACGCCGACCAGTGTCCGAACGACAGGAAGCCGATGCTCTTCATCTCGCAATTCTAGACCGAGGAGCGGCGCGCGGGCGCACGTGGGCTGACCAGCGGCATGGTGTCCTGCTTCA
>CAVRGM010000006.1:0-21484 GCA_963720715.1 uncultured Chloroflexia bacterium | reverse complement strand
CGGACTCCGTGGCGATCACCGGGCGATCGTGACATGTTGGGCCGGTGCGCGTGATTCGTGAACCGACACAACGGCCGGCCGACGCTCGTCCGAGGTGCGTGAGAATGCGCCCATGGATAGGTCTCTCCCACGCCGGGCTGCTCGTGGTTATCCTGGTTGCGGCCTGCTCGCCCACGAGCGCACCATCTGCCCTCTCGTCGGATCCGGAGCCGACTCCGGTCGCCACCAACTCGCCAACCGAGCGTCCAAGCCCGGATCCGGAGCCGACTGCGAGCCCGACCGAACGGCCGACTCCGTCTGCGTCCCTGCGACCTGCGCTTCGCTATCCGGAGGAGCAGTCGTACGGTGCGGCCACGATCGCGTTCACGACACCGGCGATCGACCCGGTGACCATCACGATGGCCTGCGAATGGACGAGCCCCACCGAGGTCGGTTCGTTCTATCCGGACGGGCCGGTGATGTTCCGAGGCGAGTCGGTCTGGATCGAAATCAACCCGCGCGCGGCGTCGCCACGGATGTTCTCCATCGGACGCGAGGACGCCGCCAGCTATTGGCCCGGCAGGAAGACGGGCGATGTCGTTCTCGCCGAAACGACGCCTGACTGGTCCGCAGGGACGATCCGATTCGATCACCTCGCTCCGGACCCGGAGTCAGCAGGCCCAGGCCCGATCCCCACGCCGCTGGCCGACTGGGTCCGGCCGATCGCCGACGACCCGTCGATGGCGCGCCTGAGCGGAACGGTGACTTGGACCTGCGAGCCGCCTCCACCGACCGTTGTGACGCCGCCGCCTCGCCCCGTGCACACGCCCAAACCTGAGCGACCGTTGCCACCGATCCCGTCGCTCACGCTCGTCGACGGCGACCGGAACGAGCGTGGTCTCGATGGCTGCCCCTCGTCCTTCAGGATCGACGGATTCGAGGCGTCGACCGATTGCGGGCCATCATTCCGTGCGCCGGGGTCAAAGCACATCGTGCCGGTCCACGTCGGCGACACCCTTCGGTTCACGCTCCCAGGTGCGTGGCGCTTCTCCAGTTGGGAGGTCGGTCGGGTGGCGCAATCCGAGGCAGTCCGTTGGCGCGGCGAGGTCCCCGACACGTACGGGGTCGTCGCGAAGGACGGCCGCCCGCACGGGCAGAGCTTTGAGACCGCGGCCCCACCGGTGGGCGATTGGACGATCCTCGTGTCCTGGACTGCCGTGCGCGACGACGACGAGATCGCCTGGTCGGATTATTTCCGGGTCGTCGTCGAACGCTGAGCCCGAGTCAGGTCAGCGCCGGAGGAGCCGGCCGGGGCGGGCGCCGGTCTCGGTACCGTCGATGATCGCCGCGCGTCCGTTGACGATCACATGCTGGATGCCCGTCGGATAGTGCGCCGGTGCCTCATACGTCGCTCGGTCGATGACGGTGGCCGGATCGAACACGACGACATCGGCGAGGGCGCCTTCACGGATCACGCCGCGGTCGAGCAGTCGCATCCGTCCCGCCGGGATCGATGTCAACTTGGCGACCGCCGTTTCGAGGGGCAGGATGGATCGCTCGCGGACGTAGTGGCCGAGGACCCGTGCGGTGCTCCCGTATGTTCGCGGGTGGGGCCGGCCGGCATCCAGGATCGGATGGTCGGGACGTCGACCTTCTGCATCGGTGCAGACCGCGATCCAGGGCACGGCCATGATCGTCTCGACATCGGATTCGGCCATGCACTCGATGACCACAGAGACATCGAGACGGTCGGCGGCAAGGACGTCGAAAGCCAGATCGGCCGGGTCAGCGTGGAGCTCCTCGGCCAGGGCCGCCAATGATCGACCGGACCACTCGGGCCGACTGGCGGCATATGCGATCCGGATCCCGTCCCAGCCCGGATCAGCGGCGACATTCTCCCAGCCCGAGATGCCGCGCTCCATCTCGGCGCGAATCACGTCCCGGATGTGCGGGTCTGCGAGGGCCGCGACGCACTCGTCGACGCCGAGGGCCTGGAGGGCCGGCGGCAGGATGGTGGCGAGGGTCGTCGCGGCAGCGGTATACGGGTATTGATCAGCGCCGACGTCCAGACCCTCAGCTCGGGCCGCCGCAAGGAACGCGACGGCTTCGCCGGCCCGCCCCCAGACGCTGGTGGAAGCGGCCTTGAGGTGCGAGACCTGGAGTCGAGCATCCGGACCCGCCTGGCGAACGGCCGCGACCGCTTCATCGAGCGACCCGAACAGGTCGTCGGCCTCGTTGCGCATGTGGGTCGCGTACAGGCCGCCACGTCGAGCCGTCGCGGCGACGAGCGACTCGACCTCCGCCGGTTGGGCATGGATGCCGGGCGCATAGATCAGACCGCTGGACATCCCGATCGCACCCGCGTCGAGGGCCGCTTCGAGCTCTTTGGTCATCGCCGCAAGCTCGAGGTCGGTGGGCTGTCGGGCATCCGTGCCCAGCACGGACGCGCGGATGGTCCCGTGACCGACCAGGAAGGCGACGTTCGGCCCCAGTGGCTGTTCCTCGACTCGATCGAGATACTCCTCGAATGACGCCCAGTGCGCGACGAGGCCGTTCGCCCGGAGCGACAGGTCCACGACATCACGCCCGACCGGCGTGATGGGCGCCAGCGAATCCCCGCAATTTCCCGACAACTGGGTCGTGAACCCCTGATGCAGGTGGCTGGCCAGGGCACCGTCGAGGAACAGTGATCCGTCCGAATGCCCATGGGGATCGATGAACCCAGGCGCCACGACGTGACCGTCGACGTCGAGGACCGTGGCCACGTCGGTCACATCCACGTGGGACAGGTCGCCGACGGCCAGGATGCGGTCGCCAAGGATGCCGACATCGGCACGAACCGCGGGCGATCCGGTCCCGTCGATGACGACACCGCCGCGCAACAGGAGATCGAAGTTCGTCACACCGGTGATGGTGCCACGTCGCGCCCTCGCTGACCCGCGTCGGACCTCTGGTAGACTCCGCATCCCGTGGGGCTATAGCTCAGCTGGAAGAGCACCTGCATGGCATGCAGGGGGTCCGGGGTTCGAGTCCCCGTAGCTCCACCATGAGACAGCCGACCTCCCACCCCTCGTCCGGCCGGCGAGGGGTGCGTGGTATCCGAGGAAGATCGTGACCGAGACCGCGCAGGACCGCACCCGGATCGAGCGCTACGAGCCGACCAGCATCGAGCCGCGCTGGCAGGCGCGCTGGGACGAGCTCGGCCTGCACGAGACCGACCTCCTCGCCGATGAGCGACCCCCCTACTACCTGCTGACGATGTATCCGTACCCGTCGGGCGACCTGCACATCGGCCACTGGTACATCGTGACCCCGAGCGACGCGCTCGCCCGGTTCCGCCGGATGCACGGCTTCAACGTGTTCTTCCCGATCGGTTTCGACGCCTTCGGACTGCCGGCTGAGAATGCGGCCATCAAGAGCGGCGGGCATCCGTTCACCTGGACGATGCAGAACATCGAGAAGATGCGGCGGCAGTTCCGGACGATGGGGGCGACCTTCGCCTGGTCGAAGGAAGTCGTCACCGCGGACCCGTCGTACTACCGCTGGAACCAGTGGCTGTTCCTGAAGTTCCTGGAGGCTGGGCTCGCCTACCGGGCGTTATCGGCCGTCGACTGGTGCCCCAACGACGGGACCCTGGCTCGCGAGCAGGTCGAGGGCACGGATCGGCATTGCTGGCGGTGTGGCGCGCTGGTCGAGAAGCGCGACCTGGAGCAATGGTTCCTGCGAACGACCGCCTACGCCGACGAGTTGCTTGACTTCACCGGCCTCGATTGGCCCGAACCGATCCGCCTGATGCAGACGAACTGGATCGGTCGGTCGGAGGGGGCCGAGATCGATTTCGAGATCGCACCGGACGACTACCAGCCGGGCGGCGACCGGCTCCGCGTATTCACGACCCGGCCCGACACGCTATTCGGCGCGACGTTCATGGTCGTCGCGCCGGAGCATCCGCTCGTCCCGAAGCTGACCCACCCGGATCGACTGGCCGAGGTGGAGGCGTATGTCGGCCAGGCCCGCCGCCGGACCGAGATCGACCGGCTGTCGACCGACCGGGAGAAGACCGGCATCGCCATCGGGGCGGCGGCGATCAACCCGGTCAACGGCGAACGGATCCCGATCTTCGTCGCAGACTACGTGCTGGCCGGGTACGGGACCGGCGCGATCATGGCCGTGCCCGCCCACGATGCGCGCGACTTCGAGTTCGCCCAGCGGTTCGGCCTCGAGATCCGCCGCGTGGTCGCAGCGGCAGACGTCGCGCGGGATGAACCGATGACCGATGCCTATGTGGTCCACGCGGCCGATGAGCGCCTGGTCAACAGCGACCGGTTCGACGGGCTCGCTGCCGACGAAGGCGGCCGGGCGATCGTTGCCTGGCTGGCCGAGACGGGACGTGCCGAACCCAAGGTCACCTACCGGCTTCACGATTGGCTGTTCAGCCGTCAACGCTACTGGGGCACGCCGTTCCCGATCGTCTATTGCGAGCGCGATGGCGTCGTGCCGGTGCCGTACGAGGACCTGCCCGTTCTGCTCCCGGAAACGGTGGACTACGCCGGGAGCGGCGACAATCCGCTCAACCACGACGAAACGTTCCTGCGCGTCGAGTGCCCGCGCTGCGGTGGCCCGGCGCGGCGCGAGACGGACACCATGGACACATTCATGGATTCGTCGTGGTACTGGTTCCGCTACCTGTCGCCAGACGAGCCGGGTGGCCCGGTCGATCGCGAGATGACTGACAAGTGGACCCCGGTCGACCAATACACGGGCGGCGCCGAGCACGCTGTCCTGCACCTTTTATACGCCCGGTTCTTCACCAAGGCGATGGCCGACATCGGCCTTGTCCGGGATCGAGAGCCGTTCACCCGATTGTTCAATCAGGGCCAGATCCTGGGTGCCGATGGCGAGCGGATGTCGAAATCGCGCGGCAACGTCCAGGACCCCGACGAGCTGGTCGCGCGCTACGGCGCCGACACCATCCGGCTGTTCCTGATGTTCATGGGCCCGTGGGACCAGGGTGGGCCGTGGAGTCCAACCGGGATCGGTGGCGTCCATCGCTTCCTGAACCGGGTCTGGACCCTTGCTCTCGACCCGACCGGACGGGAGCCCGGCGATCCGGAGGCCGGGTCCCTACCTACCGGCGAGACCGACACGGCCGCCCGCAGCGCGATCCGGGCAGCGGCCCACAAGACGCTCCGCGATGTCACCGCCGACTACGAGGCGTTCCGCTTCAACACGATGATCGCCAAGCTCATGGAGCTGGCGAACACGCTGTTCCGATACCGCGGAACGGTCGTCGCCGGGTCGGCAGAGTGGGACGAAGCCATCGAGCTGCTTCTGTTGATGCTCGCGCCGTCCGCGCCGCATATCAGCGAGGAGCTGTGGGGCCGGTTGCTCGAGATTCGCGGGGTCGAGTGGACGTCGATCCACCTCCAGTCCTGGCCCGAGGTCGATGCCACCGCGGTCGTCGAATCGACCCGCGAGATCCCGATCCAGGTCAATGGCAAGCTTCGCGACAAGGTCACCGTCGCTGCCGATGCGACGCCCCAGGCCATCGAGGCTGCGGTGCTTGCCCGCGAACGCATCCAGGAGATCCTCGGCGGCAAGACCCCGGACCGGATCGTGGTCGCCGGCGGCGGCAAGCTGGTGAACCTCGTCGTCCGCTGACGCTTACTCGTTCCGCGCCGAGCCGACGCGCGCGGTGGAAACGGCCTGATGCCTGGCGGGCTCAAGGCGTGGAATGACGCGGTCATGACGTCGAGGGCATCACGTCAGGCCAGTCTGGAAGGGCCACCGGATCCTCGACAGACCCTGGACGCACACGGAGGAGCACGATGGGCAAGGAACAGGTCGCACCCGAGACGAAAGGTGTTGCCGTGAGGTTGCTGGCAACGGTCGACCTTGGCCCCGAGATCGAGGGCATGGAACGGCGCCAACTTCGAACGCGTATGGTGACCATCGAGCCTGGCGGCGTGTTCGGACCGATCCACGACCACATCGGCAGGCCGGGCACCGTGTACGTCCTGCAGGGCACGATCACCGACCATCGAGACGGCGTCGCGACGGACTACGGACCTGGGGTGGGCTGGCCCGAGGATCGGAACACGACCCACTGGCTCGAGAACCGGGGCACGATCCCGGCGGTGGAGATCTCGGTCGATATCGTCATGCAAGAGTGAATGGAGCGTGAATTGAGCGAAGTCAAGATCGGTGCGCTGTGCTGGAACCAGTACACGGACTGGCCGAGCCTCCTGGAGGCAGGCATCCGGGCCGACCGGCTCGGGTACGACACGCTCTGGACCTGGGATCACCTCTACCCGATCGTGGGCAGCTCGGATGGCCCGATGTTCGAGGCCTGGCTGACCCTGGCTGCGTGGGCCCAGGCGACCGAAAACGTCCGGATCGGGCTGATGGTCGGAGCCAACACGTTCCGCGAACCCGCACTGGTCGCGAAGATGGCCGCGACGCTCGACCACATCTCGAATGGGCGGGCCATCCTCGGGATCGGGGCGGCCTGGTTCGAGGAGGAGCACGAAGCCTTCGGACTGGCGTTCGGCTCGGGACCCCCGGAGCGCCTGCGCTGGCTTGGTGAGGCGCTGCCGGTCATGCGCGGGATGCTCCACGGGGAAAGCCCGAGCGCGGCTGGGCCGCACTATGCGGCCACGGCCGTCCGAAACAAGCCAGCGCCGATCCAGGAGCATCTGCCGCTGCTCATCGGCGGTGGCGGGGAGAAGGTCACCCTGAAGCTCGTCGCGAAATACGGTGATGCCAACAACGTCGGCGGCGGGATCGCCCAGGTGAAGCGCAAGGAACGGGTGCTGCTCCAGCATTGCGAGGCGATCGGGCGCGATCCGGCCGAGATCGAACGCACGACCGGACTGGGCGCGGTCGTGATCAGGGACAGTCGGGCCGAGGCGGAGCGAGTCAAGAAGGCCATCTTCGAAGGCAACGGCCATGCCAAGGAGTGGACTGATCAGCCGGTCGGCACACCCGAGGATGTCGCCGAGCGGCTGGCGCCCTTCCTGGAGATCGGCTACCGGCACCTGATCGCCGGCTTCCCGGCACCGTTCGACGAGGAGTCGATGACCCGCCTCGCGAACGAGGTTCGTCCGATCCTCGAGCGCGGCTAGTTCGGGCTACCGCCCTCGGCGCTGGCGGCCCGTTCGCGTGCCCGATGGCGAGCGGCCTTCGCGCGGTTCCCACAGGTCGACATGTCGCACCAGCGCCGTCGGCTCGTCCGCGAACCGTCGTAGAAGATCCATTCGCAGGTGTCGCTGTCACAGACCTTGATCCGGTCGGGATGGCCGGAGGTCAGTTCCGTGACAAGCGGATCGGACAGGCGGGCCAGGGCGTCATCGATCGGATCGCCGACATGCCGGTGGTCCACGTGCACACCGTCTGGCGACGGCACGAGCTCGATGACCTGACGGGCGTGCAGCGCCCGGTTCACGGTGTCGAGCGCCGCCGGCGAGGGCGCGCGTTGGTCAACGATCGCCACGGCGACCTCGCGGAGGGCGGACCGGACCCCGTGGATCCGGGCAAGGTCCCGGTTCGTGACGACCGGGTGGCCGAGGTCCTGGCTTCGAACCTTGTCTGCGCCTTCCCGGTGGATGACCCCTCGGTCGACGAACCAGGACAGTGCCGCGTCAAGCGTCGGTAGCCGCTCCGCGGGGAAACCGTTCTCCGTGTCGTCGGTGTTCAGGAAGTCGAATGTGTCGTCGAGGACGACGTCGTGAGCGTGGTCTGCGGTGGGTCGGGTGGGGGCGGCGAGTTCCATGTCGCTAACCACTATATAGCGCTTGACAGGTTATCCGCAACCCGCTAGATTCACTGAGTAACCTTTTTGGGTGCAAAAACAGGTTAGCAGCGAAGGGAGTCGCGTCATGGCCATCCTCATCATCATCGCCGTCGTCGTCATCGGCCTGGGCGCGCTCGACGCGGCCGCGGTCGCCTGGGGTTCTGACTCGCGTGACCCATATCCCGACGACCACATCCGCTGAATGGAACGGAGCTGAACATGCATCCCTGGATCTATTACGCCCTCGAGGTCTCCGGCGATCGCGAGCGCGACACGCGCCAGGATCGACTGGCTCGGGAAGTCCGACGTCACGAGCTCACCCGGCCTGCTCGACCGTCTCGGATCCGCCGCTCGACAGCGGTGGCGCTGGCGGCATTGACGCGCGGATCGGCCGATGTCGTTCGTCGTCTCGACGATTGCGTCGCCGACGACCTGCAGCACGCGCTGGCACCCTCGGAGTAGCCTGTGCCGAGGAGGCTCGGAACCGATGACCACCGGCATCGCCGCCGTTTCATGGGGTCCTGACAGGATCGACCTGTTCTGGACGACCGCCGACGGCTCGCTCATCCACCAGGCGTTCCACGATGGAACCTGGCAGGACAGCGAGTCGCTCGGCGGTTCACTCGTTTCGGGACCAGCGGCCACTGCCTGGGCGCCCGATCGACTCCAGGTCTTCGGCGTCTTCGTCGACGGCGAGTTGTGGAACCGGTTCTGGGACGGGTCGACGTGGCATCCCTGGGAATCGCTCGGGGGCGAGCTGGCCGCCGGCATCACCCCCGCCGCCTCCTCGTGGGCAGCCGACCGGATCGACGTCTGGGCCACGGGTCGTGATGGCCTGAACTGGCACCGTTTCTGGGATGGGACCCACTGGGTCGCTTGGGAGCAGCGATCGCGCTGACCCGGCGTCATCGGCCCGACACGCACCCGGCGTATGGTTCAGGTATGCAAGACACGGACCACACCACGACCACCTCCCCCGCCGACAAGACCGACGCGCAATGGCGTGCCGAGCTGACCCCTGAGCAGTACCGCGTCCTTCGCCAGAAGGGCACGGAGCGCGCATTCACCGGCGCGCTCTGGGACGAGCACCGGACCGGCACGTATCGCTGCGCCGGGTGCGGCACCGAGCTCTTCTCCTCCGCCGCGAAATTCGACTCACGCAGCGGCTGGCCGAGCTTCTTCGCCCCGTCCGATCCGGCGGCCGTGGCGACCGAGAAGGACCGCTCGATGTTCATGACCCGGACGGAAGCCCTGTGCGCGACCTGCGGCGGACATCTCGGCCATGTCTTTGACGATGGGCCGAACCCGACCGGTCTGCGCTACTGCATCAATTCCGCGGCACTCGAACTCGATCCCGAGGTCTGACCGCCGATGGGCCACGACCCGCTCGGACCCGACGCGCTCGATTTCTGGCTCGGCACCTGGGATGTGACATGGGCGGGTGGCGGCCACGGCACGAACACGATCCGGCGCATCCTCGATGACCGGGTGATCGAGGAAGCCTTCGAAGGATCCGATGCCGACAGCCGACTGATCGGGCGCAGTCTGTCCGTACGCGATGCGGCCGATGGACGATGGCGCCAGACCTGGGTCGATTCGACCGGCGCCTACCTCGATCTCGTCGGAGTGGACGCCGACGGTCGGATCGCGTTCATCCGCGACAAGTCAGTCGACGGCCGGATCGTCCACGACCGAATGGTCTGGCTGGACGTCACGTCCGACTCGTTCCGCTGGCAATGGCAACGTTCGACCGACGGCGGCACGACCTGGGCGTTGAGCTGGGAGATCGACTACCGACGCCATCGATGAGCCTCGTTCCCTTGTTGTCCCCTCAGGATCCGATACCAGGGTCATAGAGCTCTGCGGATGGCCGGCTCCCGTCCTCGCCGCCGATCACCAGCACCCGGCCGTCGAGAAGCAGCGTCGCCGTGTAGGCGAAATGGGCCTGGCTAGGGCTGGCGGTGGCCGCCCACAAGCCGGTTTGCGGGTCGTATCGCTCTGCCGAGGTCGACTGGTCGCCGGCGAGGCCGTCGTTGACCACGAGCACCCTGCCGCTCGGCATCAGGGTCGCGGTATGGAAGATGCGCGCCGCACCCATGCTCCCGGTGGCCGTCCACGTCCTGGTACTCGGCTCATACAGCTCTGCGGAGGCCAGGGCACCTGGTTCGCTGCACGCGCAACCGCCCGTTACCAGTACGTTCTCATCCGGCAGCAGTGTGGCGGTGTGGCCGAAGCGGCCGTCGGCCATGCTCCCCGTCGCAGTCCACTTCCCCGTCCGCGGGTCGTACAGCTCGGCAGCCGTGAAGTCGCCGTCCCCACCCGCCACGAGCACATTGCCGTCGGCCAGAAGCGTCGCCGTCGAGCCCTTGCGTGCCTCGATCATGCTCGTCGTCGCGGTCCACGTTCCCGTGTCAGGGTCGTACAACTCAGCAGACGCGCTCCGTGGGTCGCCCTCGCCCTCCTGGTCCTCAGCGCCACCGCTCACCACGAGGACCTTGCCGTTCGGCAGCAGCGTGGCCGTGTGACCAGCGCGGGCCTTGGTCATGCTCCCCGTGGCCGTCCATGTCCCGCTGACTGGGTCATAGAGCTCCGCCGAGGCAAGTGCGTGGCCGCCCTTGCGGTAACCGCCAGCCACGAGCACCCTGCCATCCGGTAGCAGGGTCGCAACATGACCCCAGCGAGCCTTATTCATTCGGTCGGTGGCGGTCCAGGTGCCGCTGACTGGGTCATAAAGCTCGGCCGCGGACAGCACCGTGCCGTCGAGACCGTCGCTGACACGGCCTCCGGCGACCAGGACGTCGCCATCAGGCAACAGGGTCGCCGTATGGAAGGCGCGCGGGGTCACCATCGAATCGGTGGCGTGCCAGGCGGGCACCGCGATCGCACCTGGAGTGGAGGAGGGCAAGCCCGATGGCGACGTCGCGGGCAGTCTTGTCGCCGTTGAAGTGGGGGTTTGCGACGACGTCGAGATCGGATTCCCGTGAGTGCTCGCTGGGGCCAGGCTCGGACTCGACGAACACGCCGCCATCGACAAGACGACGAAGATCGCGACCAGCGGTCGGCCCAGGTCCAGGCGCGCGAGGAGCTGACCGGGCATCGCGCCCCTATTCTTTAGTGGAAGCACCTGGGTACCGCCTACTTCATCGAGAGCTGCGCGCGGTTGCGATGATACCGCCCGAATCATGTGTCTCGCCCGAACGCGATCCGAACGCTCAACCGTCCTCGGTTGACTCCGCTGGTGGCGATAAGTCGCAGCTAAGGGCCTCCGTCTAGAGTCCGGCCAAGACGTCTCGCCGCGTCGGAAGTGCCCCCAACGTGGCGAGACGTCCGTCCACCCAGGTACGGCTCGCCCGGCCATCCCGCCGAGGGAGGTCGATGGATGGACCCAAGTCCGACGCCTTGGCGTGTCCTGGAAGACGCGCCTTCGCCTGGACCGGCCGGTCGCCCGGGCGACGAGAGCGGAGCCGGCGGCCCACGATCGACGTTGCCGCAGATGACGCTGCTCGTCGGTGGCCTGGCGGCCATCCTCGCGATCGGTGCCGTCGCTCTCGTGTTGGGCACGGGCACGGCCGGCATCGTGGCAGTCGATGGCGGAGGGCCACTCGGCACAGGCCTCATCGACGCCGGCTCTGCGGTCGGCGGGACCTCGAGTAGTCCGATCGACGTCCTGGTCGTCGAGGTCGTGGGTGCGATCGATCACCCGGGTGTGTACCGCCTGGCGCCGGATGCCCGGATCGGCGACCTTGTGGACGCAGCCGGCGGGTACGGTCCGCGGGTCGACACCGACCGTGCCGGGCGAGAGCTCAACCTCGCGGCACCGCTCCACGATGGCGACCAGGTCAGGGTCCCGTCGCGCGACGATCCGACGGGACCGACGGTGGTCGGGGTCGGATCGGCATCGGGCGATACCACCGCAGCTGGCGACTTGATCGACCTCAATCGGGCCACCGACTCCGAACTGGACACCCTGCCAGGCATCGGGCCTGTGACCGCGGCGAAGATCCTCGGCTCACGGGCGGAACAACCGTTCGCTACGGTCGACGACCTCCAGACCCGAAAGCTCGTCGGCCAGAAGACGTTCGATGGGCTGAAGGACCTGGTCACGGTCCGCTGACGTGGGCCGGAGCGTCCGCCTGGCGTTGGGCGTCATCACGGCGGCCATCCTCTCGCAGCACGTCGCGGAACGTCATCTCGGCGCGGCGACGGCCCTCGCGCTCGCCATGGTCCTGCTACTCCGGGAGATGCGGGTGCCGATCGGCCGGAGTGCATTGCCGGTGGCGATCGGCGCGGCACTGCTCCTCCTGCGCCTCGGGATGCTGCCAGCCGCGGGTCCGATGCTCGACCAGCCGCCCGATGGCAGCGGTCCGTGGCGGTTCATGATCGAGGCCACCGGTTCGCCGCGCGACGGCAGCCAGACCGCCACACTGATCACCACGGAAACAGGCAGTCCGCCGTTCCGAGTCGCCGCCACGCTACCGCGTTACCCGGTCGTGATCCCGGGCGATGTCATCACGGTCGACGGGGCCATCCGACCGCGGCCCGAGTCCTCGTACGGCTCGTACCTGCTCCGGATCGGCGCGGTCGGGACCCTCGACTCCCGATCGCTCACCGTCGAGCCGGCGAGCGACGATCTGCTGCACCGCCTGGAGATCCTTCGGCGCGGTGCGGGTGACGCCCTCGCGATGGTCCTTCCCGAGCCGGAGGCAGGCCTGGCCGCGGGCATCCTGATCGGACTGCGCGACCGAGTCGACCGCGACCTGGCGGCCGCGTTCACGGCAGCCGGGGTCAGCCACGTCGTGGCCATCTCGGGCTGGAATATCGCGATCGTGGCGGCGGCGATCGCCGCGTTGACCGGTCGTCTGGGGCGGCGGCGGCGATCGGTGGTGACGATCATCGCGATCGTCGCGTATGTCGCGTTTGCCGGAGCCTCCGCCTCGGTCGTTCGGGCCGGGCTGATGGCGGGCGTCGTGCTGCTGGCTCGCGAGAGCGGGCGTGCCGGGCGGGCTGCGGCGGCTCTCGGCTGGGCCGTCACGGTCCTGCTGTTGATCGACCCGGGACTGGTCACCGATGCCGGTTTCCAGCTGTCGTCGCTGGCGACGGCCGGCCTCATCGTCTGGGCATCCCCGTTGACGGGCTGGCTGGAGGGTCGGGCGGCCGGACGGTTGCCGGGCTGGCTGGCCGAGAACATCGGCGTATCCCTGGCCGCCCAGGCGGCCACCCTGCCGATCATCCTGGTCTCGTTCGGGCGCCTGGCCGTCCTCTCACCGATCGTCAACCTCGTCGTCGTGCCGCTGGTCGCGCCGGCAATGGCGGTCGGGCTCATCGCGCTCGGCGCGGGCGCCCTTGTCGCCGCGGGCGCTCCGCCGCTGGTCGGGGCGCTCCTTGCGGCACCGGGTTGGGTGATCCTGCGGATCCTGGTGACGACCGTCCAGGTGTCCGCTGGCCTGCCGTTCGCCACGGTCGGATTGGCGCCACCGTTCGACCTGATCGGCGGCCTGGCGGTGGCCGCAGCACTCGCCGTCGCGGTCTGGTGGCAGCGAACCCGACCGGCGCCCGCGTCAGCGGCCTTGAGAGCAGGAGCATCAGGGACGGCCGGCGGCGACGCCAAGGGACGTGGGGCGGCCCCAGCGCTGAGCGGCCTTCGTTCTGCCAGCCGGGCGAGCGTCATCGCCCTGATGATCGCCGCCACGGTGGCTGGCGGCGTGGTGGCGGCGAGGCCAAGCGCCGCCCCCCGAGTGACCATCCTCGACGTCGGTCAGGGCGACGCCATCCTGGTCGAGGGGTCGCGCGGTGCGCGCCTGCTCGTTGACGGCGGTCCGGATCCTGATCGCCTCCTCGTGGCGCTCGATCGTCGGATCCCGGCCTGGGATCGGCGGATCGATGCGGTCATCCTGAGTCACCCGCATGAGGACCACGTCGCCGGGCTCGCCCTCCTTCTCGAGCGGTACCGCGTCGCGACGGTGTTCGAGCCCGGGATGATCGGTCCGGGGCCGGGCTACGCAGCCTGGCTGCGCGATCTCGCCCGACCGGGCGCACCGACTCGTCGATCGCTCGCCGCGGGTGATCGTCTGAAGGTGGACGAGATCGATCTCCATGTCCTGTGGCCCATCCGCGGCCGGGTCCCCAGCGAGCCGCCGGACGGGGGAACCGGCATCAACAACGTGTCGGTCGTCATGCTCGGCTCCGTTGGTCCTCGACGATTCCTGCTCATGGGCGATGTCGAGGAGGAGATCGACCCGTCGATCATCAGCGAAGGATTGCCCCACGTCGATCTCCTCAAGGTCGCCCACCACGGCAGCCGGACGGCCACCACCGAGGCATTCATCGATGCAACGCGGCCCACCGTCGCCGTCGCCTCGGCGGGTGCCGGAAACCCGTACGGCCATCCCGCGAAATCCACCATCGAGCGTCTGACCGCCTCCGGCGCGCGAGTCCTGCGCACCGACGAGGACGGGACGGTGGCCGTCAGCTTCGAGCCCGACGGGATGACGACCCGGCTCGAGGGCGCCCGGGCGATCAGCGCCGGTCCGACAGGTGTGCCCACGACGGGTGCACTGGCCGCCGTCATCGCGACGCAGACCCCCACCTTCCTGTGCGCGATCCCGGTCACTGGACTGCTGCCGATCCCGGTGCCCCCGTCGGCGGCGGTCACGGCCGCGGCGCCCGATCCGGGTGGTGAAGCGATGACCGGGTGGGCCAGGAGGGTCGGGTACCATCGGCCCGATGGCAACGCCTCCACAGACCGCGCCTGCCTCCCCGACCCCACTCGCCTTCTTCTGGGGCGACGACGACCTGTCGATGGCCCGGGCCGTCGACCGCTTCGAGGTCGGACTCGCAGCGGCGACCGGTGGCCCGATGGAGCGCTGGCGGATGCGTGGCGATCGGAACGGAGCGAGTGGGCAGGTCGCCGAGCTCACGGCCCGCCTGGCGACGCCGGTCATGTTCGGCGGCGGGACACTGGCCGTCGTGAGCAACCCCGGCAGTCTCGTGCTCAGGACGGCGGATCGGGACGCCTTCCTGTCGGCCATGACCCTCATCGCACCCGGTAATGGCCTGGTGATCCTGGCCATGGCCGATGGCGCGGCCAGGGCACCGGCACCCAAACGATTGGCCGACGCGGTGACGGCCGGTGGCGGGACCGTGCGCCGTTTCCAGGCACCGAAAGCCGCGGGCCTGGCCGGCTGGATCGAGGCGGAGGCGCGCGATCGCGGACTGCTGCTCGGGCCGGGTGCCGCCAAGGCGCTGGCGGAGCGGATCGGTGGCTTCGTCACCGAGGGCGACACGGAACGGACCCAGCAGACCCGGATCGCATCGATGGAACTCGAGAAGCTCGGACTCTACCGGGGAGCGGCCCCGATCGACCCGGCGGATATCGAAGCCCTGGTCGCCGAGGCGGTCCCGGGTTCAGTCTGGGCGTTCACCGATGCCGTCGGTCTCCGTCGCGTGGCGTCCGCGCTCGACTGGCTGGATCGTCTCTTCGACGCAACGCCCGAACCGGTCCTGCTGGCCGTCCTCCATCGACGGATCCGTGAGCTGATCGAGACTGCCGATCGGGTCGGATCCGGGGAGCGCCTGTCCGCCGTCGGCAAGGCGATGGGCATCGCCAGCGAATATCGCATGGAGCGGCTCCGCGAGCAGGCCGGGCTATGGTCGGTGGCCGAGCTGACGGCCGCGCTCGACAGCCTCGTGGAGCTCGACGCGATGGTCAAGGGTGTTCCCGGTCACGAGCGAGGCCATGCGCAACGGCGGCTCGCGTTCAGCCTGTGGGTGATCGATCACGTCCGCGCGACCCGAGTCGCGATCGCCTGATCGCCACGATCGTCAGTCGGCGGACGACCAGGCCTGCTCCTGGACGACCAAGTCGCTCTCGATGGCGAACACGCAGCGTCCTTCACCAAGGTCGAGGAGTTCGATCAAGTCGGGGTCGATGTACAGCTGCGAGCAGTCCTCGCACAGACCGCCCGGGATCCCGAAGCACAATCGCTCGCTTCGGTCAGGCAGGCGGAACGTCGTGTCGAACCGGGTCGTGATGAGCCGGTGGGTACAGACGGGACAGCGGTCTCGAACAGCGGACATGGGCCGATGCTAGGAGCGTGGTCGTATCCCCTGACATGACCCGACGGTACCCCCGGACCCCCTACTGCACGCTCAGGATCGTGCGTGCCTCGGACCAGTGCTTCTCGAGCCCGTAGTAGTCGCGTTCCGGCGGAGTGAAGACGTGGACGATGACCGATCCGAAGTCGACCAGGATCCAGTGCGATGCGGCCGTCCCCTCGCGACCGATCGATCGGACCCGCTCATCCCGGAGCGCGCTGATGATCCCGGAGGCGATGGCTTCGAGTTGCCGCTCCGATCCTCCCGAACAGATCACGAAGTAGTCGGCCATCGTGGTCAACCCAGCGAGGTCGAGCAGCACGATATCGGCCGCCTTCTTGTCCTCGGCCAGTTCGACGATCCGCCGAGCCAGCTCGAGTGGCGGATGCTCCGCGGGCGCTGCCGGCACGATCTCAGCGGTCGCCGTCCGTTTCGCTCGTGTCCGCGACCGCTTGGGCAGTCCGTCGGCACTGGGCGCGCCGGCGTGGTCGGCGGGATTGGCGGGTTCGGTCACGATGTGGTGGTCCTCCTGGGATCGGCGTACAGCCCATGGTCGTCGATGTAGGCGGCGACCGCATCAGGGACGAGATACCGCAGCGAGTGGCCGGCTCCAGCACGACGGCGCAGGTCGCTCGCCGACAGGCGCATCCTGGGCGCGTCGAGCCAGATCGCCCGGCTGGCAAGACCCGGCGACTGACCGTCCAGGAGCGCCGGCCCGACGTCGGCGTATCCATCGCGCGGCGCGATCGCGATGCGGGCCAGTTCGAGGATCCTTCCGGGTGCTCGCCAGGCCAGGAAGTCGGCGAACGCCTCGGCCGACACGACGAGGGTGAGGTTCGCTGGCGGGCCGTCGACCGACGCTGACGCGCTCATCGCCTCGAGCGTGTCGACCGTGTACGACGGTCCCGGTCGCTCGAGTTCCATCGCGCTGGCGGTAAATCGGTCGTTGCCCGCGATGGCCAGCTCGACCATCGCCAGACGGTGCTCGCCGGGCGTGATCCGTCGGCCTGGCTTGTGGGGCGGCTCGCCGGCCGGCACGAAGACGACGCATTCGAGGCCGAGGGCTTCGGCCGCCTCCTGTGCGACGGCCAGGTGCGCGACGTGGATGGGGTCGAACGTGCCACCGAAGACGCCGATCGAGCCGGGCACGAGCGGCATCGGTCCGTGGGTCAGACTCGTTCCCAGGGCTGGGCCTCCCACTCGAGCTCCGTGGCTCCGATGCGGACCGTGTCGCCGGCACTGATCCCCGCCCTGCGCAGCTCGGTTTCGATGCCCATCCGGGCGAGATCGCGCTGGAACCGCTCGGCGGATTCTTCGACATCGAAGTTGGTTTGGGCAGCGATCCGTTCGATCCTCGCGCCGCGGACCCTGAACGCTCCGTCGCCATCGAGCTCCACGCTGAACCCTTCCCGCATGGCCTCGATCCGGTGGACGACGACCCCGGAAGGTTCCGGTGGCTCATCCATCGAGGCCGCATCGGGCAGCGTCGCCGCGATCCGATCCACCAGATCCTGGGCTCCATCGCCGAGCGCCGCCGAGATGCCGACGGCAACGACCCCCTCGGCCTTGCGAGCCTGTCGGAAGGCCGGCCAGGCTTCGGCGGCTGCCGGCAGGTCGAGCTTGTTGAACACGACCAGCATCGGTTTCTCGAGCAGGGTCGGGTCGTGCGCGCGAAGCTCCTCGCGGATGACGTCGTAGTCCCATTCGGGATCCCGCGCGGCCCCATCGACCACGTGCACGAGGATCCGGGTCCGCTCGACATGTCGCAGGAACGCGTGACCAAGCCCTGCCCCGCTGCTCGCTCCCTCGATCAGACCGGGCACGTCGGCCATGGTCGGACGTCGTTCGTCCTCGAGCTCCATGACACCAAGGTTCGGTTCCAGCGTCGTGAACGGGTAGTCGGCGATCTTCGGGGTCGCGGCGGTCAGGGCGGCGAGGATCGTCGACTTTCCGGCATTCGGGAGGCCGACCAGCCCGATGTCGGCGATCAATCGAAGCTCGAGCCGGATCCAGGCCTCCGTGCCCGGCTCACCTTTCTGCGCGTGCTTGGGAGCCTGATGGGTCGATGTCTTGAAATGTGTGTTGCCCAGCCCGCCACGACCGCCGCGGGCGACCATCGCCACCTGTCCGACGGCCACCAGGTCGGCCAAGAGTGCGCCCGCTCTCGTCGTCGTATACCGCGGTGCCGGGTGGCACGTCGAGCGTCAGGTCATCCCCTGCCTTGCCATGGCGCCTGGCTCGCGTCCCTCGACCGCCGGGCGTCGCCTTGAAGTGATGCCGGTGATTGAAGTCGCGCAGGGTGGTCTGGCCGGCATCCACCCGCAGGTAAACGGAACCGCCGCGCCCACCATCGCCACCGTCAGGACCACCTCGCGGGACATGGGCTTCCTGCCGGAAGGTCGCGGCACCATCGCCGCCATCGCCACCGCGGACCCAGATCTTCACCCGGTCGAGGAACATCCGACCCATTCTCGCACGCCGTCCAGGGCTGACCGGGAAAATGCGCGCTGGCTACAGGTAGAGAAGTGGGTTCACCCGCGTTCCACCGTCCCAGATGGGTCCGCGCCAGACCTCGAAGTGGAGGTGCGGTCCGGTGGCATCACCAGACTGTCCGATCCGGCCGACCTGCTGGCCCCGGCCGACGTGCTGGCCGCGCCCGACGGTGATCGCCGACATGTGGTTGTACGTCGTGTACAGCCCTGACCCGTGCGAGACCCACACCTGATAGCCCCCGCCGTTGTTCTTCCAGCCGGCGAAGGTGACCGTCCCCGATGCGGCCGCCCGGACCGTCGAACCATAGTCCGCGGCGATATCGAGGGCGTAGTGACCCGAATGGAAGTACTGGCTGATGTAGTTGTGACCGCCCGCGACGGGCCACAGCATCTGGCCACCGGTATACGTCGCCGGCGGACGAGTGTGACCGCCACTTCCACCACCGCCACCACCGTTGCCGGGTGGCGCTGTGGGCTTCGGCTTGGGCGTGGGCTTGGGGGTCGGGATGGGGTCGCCCTTCGCACCCGGGATGACCAGGACCTGACCGACGACCAGGTTCGGGTCGTCGAGGCCGTTCGTCGCCAGGATGTCCTCACCGTTGACCTTGTAGTCGTCGGCCAGGCTCTCGAGTGTGTCGTCGGCCGTGATCGTCACGATCAGACCGGTGACCGGCGGGATATCGAGGACCTGTCCGATGTGGAGGTCATCCTTCGACTTGAGGTCGTTGGCCCACCACAACGACATCATCGAGACACCGAACTTCTGGGCGATGCCCACGAGCGTGTCTCCGGACTTGACCTTGTAGGTCGTGACCAGGTCACTGCCATCAGGAACGGAGGTGTCGACTGCGATCGGCTTGACCAGGGTCCCGTCATCGATGTACGGCCCGACGACATCGCTCGCCTCCGGCGCAGGTGCCGGGCCGATGGCGGCGAACCGCGCGTCGCTCAGGCCATCCGGTTCCGGGGAGCCGAATTCGACCGCGCCACCGACCGCACCGGTCGGCTGATCGCCGATGGCTCCGTCATCGCGTTCCTGGAAGCCCCCGGCGCCGCCGACGGCGATCCGCGGGCCGTCGCCAAACCCTTCGGTGTTGCCCGTGTTCCGGGTCGGTCCACCAGCCGTGATGCTGACGAGTGAAGCGCCGACCAGGACCGCGGCGACGGCGATCGCAACGGCGCGATCAGGTCCGAGGCGGGCGACGAGCGTCGAGCGGTAGGCCGCACGTCGGGGTGTGGCCTGGGCGAATGATCGCCGTCGAGGAATCAGATGGGTCGCCGCAGCCAACCTTCGCATCTGCCCGCCGACCTCGGGAGAGGTGGCGAGTCCCCGGGATGTGAAGCGTCCGGCTGGCGGCGCGGGGTGGTCGCGGGATCGACGCAGGCGTCCGATGACGCGCTGGACGCCGACCGATGCGTTCAGCAATACGGTCTCCTGGCAATCGGTCGGTCCGCCGGGACGCGTGGTCGCGGGGGGAGGTTGGCGGGCGAACCGTCCGGGTCGCGGTTTCGAGCTGGGGTCTCGCTACGCGGCCGATACCCGTGGCTACGGGCTTACGACATCGTCGGGAACCGTAACACGGACCTCACGGGACCGGCAACCGCGGGCGGTCGGGTCCGGCTGAACAGCCTAGGCGTCGAGACTCTTGGTCAGGCTCGACAGGAATTCCGCGTTGGACTCGGTCTTGGCCAGCCGATTGAGGAGGACCTCGATGCCCTCGTTGGCGCCCACGGCCGAGAGCATCCGGCGCATGGTCCAGACCATCTTGAGGGTGCCCTCCTCGAGCAAGAGCTCCTCACGACGGGTGCCCGACCGCTGGACGTCGATCGACGGGAAGATCCGCTTCTCGGCCAACTTCCGATCGAGGATCAGTTCCGAGTTACCGGTGCCTTTGAACTCCTCGTAGATGACATCGTCCATCCGCGACCCGGTGTCGACCAGGCAGGTCCCGATGATCGTCAGCGAGCCGCCTTCCTCGATGTTCCGGGCGGCACCGAAGAAGCGCTTGGGCGGGTAGAGCGCGATCGGATCGAGGCCACCGGACAGTGTCCGGCCGGAGGGGGGCAGGGCCAGGTTGTAGGCGCGCGCCAGTCGGGTGATCGAGTCGAGGAGGATCACCACGTCGCGACCGGTCTCGACCTGTCGTTTGGCGATCTCGAGGGCCATCTCGGCCACGTGGGTGTGGTTTTCGGTCGGCTCGTCGAAGGTCGAGCTGATGACCTCGCCCTTGACGCTCCGGCGCATGTCGGTGACTTCCTCGGGTCGTTCGCCGATGAGGGCGACCATCAGGAGCACGTCCGGATAGTTGGCGCTGACGCCATTGGCGATCTGCTTCAGAAGCATCGTCTTGCCGGCCTTCGGCGGGCTGACGATCAGCGCGCGCTGGCCTTTGCCGATGGGGTTCACGAGGTTGATCAGCCGCTGGCTCAGATTCTTGGGATCCGTCTCGAGGTTGATGAGCACGTCCGGGTGGACGGGGGTCAGGTCGGCGAAGACCGGCCGGCGACGCGCGGTCTCCGTGTCGACCCCGTTGACCGAGTCGACCCGGAGCATGCCCCAGTACTTCTCGGCCTCGCGCGGCGCACGAACGGCGCCGGCGACTCGATCCCCGATACGGAGGCCGAACCGGCGGACCTGGCTCGAGCTGACGTACACGTCCTCCGGGCTCGGCAGCAGTCCATGGCGACGAAGGAAGCCAAAACCCTCGTCGACGATGTCGAGGATGCCGTTGGCATAATCGTGGCCGGCACGCTCGGTCTGGCGCTGGAGGATGAGGTCGACGAGCACGTCCTTGCGATCGCCGCTGCCCGCCTCGACCTCAAGGTCACGCGAGACCTGACGCAGTTCCGCGACGCTCATCTCGCGAAGGTCGGCGACCTCCAGGTCGTTCCGCTCACGAGCGGCTTCGAGCTCCTGCTGTTCTTCGAATTCGGTGACGGGAGCGCGGCCGCCTCCGACCGGGGCACGACGTCGTGGTCGGCGGTTGCGTTGGCGCTGGTCTGGGCCGGGTCCGGGCATATGAAGGGTCACCTACGGGTGATGGGGGGACCGGGCGATGGTGCGCGCGGAATCGCTGCCGCAGCGCGGTGCCGGTCGGGATGGACGGAGCATAGACCGCGGCCGGGC
>CAVRGM010000005.1:0-225319 GCA_963720715.1 uncultured Chloroflexia bacterium | reverse complement strand
CGGGTCGACGGTCTGTCGGCGCCGCCCTACGACCTGGGCTTCTTCCAGCAGATCGTCTGGAACGTGGGCCAAGACGGTCGCTGGGTCTCGAGCTTCCACGAGGGTCGTTCCTCGGGCTGCACTTCAGCCCGATCCTCGTCGTCCCGGCCTTGTTCGAGCGGCTCGTCTGGCCCGACGTCCGCGCCCTCAGCCTCTTCCATGCGCTGGCCGTGGGCACGTTCGTGCCGGCGACATTCCTGTTCGTCAGAGCGGGCCTTCGGCCGAGTCGGGCCGCCGGGCCGATGGCCGCCGTCCTGGCGATCGGGCTTCCGATCTGGGGAGCCATGCAGGACGTGATCCGGTCCGACTTCCATCCCGAGGTCGCCGGTGTCGTCCTTGCCCTCCTTGCCGGTTGGGCCGGCCTGACTCGGTCGTCCGCGGACGTTCTGGACCCTCGCCATCCTCGCGCTCGTGACCCGCGAGGACGTGACATATGCCATCTTCGTCGTCGCGCTCGTCACCGCGACCCGTGGGCCGCGTCGGTCGCGTCACCAGGGACGGGTCCTGTCGCTCGTGGCGGTCGGTTGGGGGATCGTCGTCTTCGGGTTCCTGATGCCGCTGATCCGCGCCGGTGCCCCGAGCGAGACGGCGACCTACTACGCCTGGCTCGGTGGCGGCCTGGATGTCCTCCTCGCCCCGTTCACGAAGACCGATGCCGTGCTCGCCGCGCTCACGCGACCGGCACCATGGTTCGTGTTCGCGGGGATGGTCGTGTCGCTCGGTGGGCTGCCCCTGCTCCGTCCGCGCTGGGCCGCTCTCGTCCCGCCGCCGCTGGTTGCGCTGTTGCTCTCCGCTCACTTCTGGCAAGCCGGACTGCGATTGCAGTACCCGGTGATCCTCGTCGTACCGCTTCTGGCCGCGACAGCGTTCGGCGGTCGACGGGCGCTCGCCTTCATCGGCCGCCGGCGACGCGCCGGCCAGCGCCACCTGGCGGCCGCATCGCTGAGCGCACTCTTCGCGGTGGCCATCGTGCCAGCCGTCGCCGGAGCCTGGATCCAGGGATCCTTGCCTCCATTCGACGGCACCGACCCGGCGTTCCTGCCCCGGAACGGGGCGATCGATCGCCTGGCGCGCGTGGCGGCGTCCGTGCCCGACTCGGCGCTGCTGGTCGTCGACGAAGGGCTGATCGCGCCCCTTGCCAGCCGACCCCTGATCCGCCGGCTGGTCGCGGCCCCGATCCCGCCTGCCACGGCGTACGTGATCGTCGACCGGGACGCCTGGTCGCCGACATCCAACATCGCGCGTCTCCACGACAGGATCAGCGCCGCCCTGTCCGCCGGAGATCGGCCGGTCATCGTCGACGATGGTCGATTCGTCGTGTGGGGCCCCGAACCGGGAGCGGCGCCGACTTGATCATCGGACCTGTCGGTCAGCGGCTGGTCTGCACGTCCTGACTTGCCAACCAGACGCGTGTCCGCCGGGCGTGTCGGCCGTCGCCTTCGAGGTCGGCGGCGAGCATCCTGAGGTCGTCGATCGTGTCGATGTCCGTCCACGGCTCGAGCTCGGAGACGGTCCAGCTCGCGGCGATGAGGCCGC
Organism: uncultured Chloroflexia bacterium; assembly: GCA_963720715.1. GTDB lineage: Bacteria > Chloroflexota > Limnocylindria > Limnocylindrales > CSP1-4 > SPCO01. The sequence goes on along the minus strand of CAVRGM010000005.1, from coordinate 223,744 downwards.
GTGTGGTGGCCTCGAGGGCCGTCGCGCCACCCATCGGGACGTGGAATACGGTCCGAAGACGTCCGGCCAACTGGGCTCGGCGGCGTCGACGGATCGACCGAGGCCACCACCGGGGAGTCCCCGGCCAGCGCAACGCGACGAGGTGGAAGCCGCCATCCCTGCTCGGCCCCAGGACAGCGGCGGTCGGCCCGTCGCCGAGCCGGGCGAGGGCATCGACCGCGTAGGCCGGCGGCAGCGACGGGACGTCTCCGGCCACGGCCATCGCCCGGTCCGTGCCTCGGTCGTGGGCGCCGAGGAAGACATCGATGAGGGCTTCGGACAGCCCCGGCTGGCCCTGGACGACCGTGGCCCAGCGCGGGTCGAGGAGTTCGGTCACGGCCGGCCGGTCCGAAGCGCTCGCGAGCATCACGATCGGGTCCATCCCGACCGTGACCGCCGCCTCGAGCAGGTTCGTCCCGGAATCCGCCAGGCAAGCCGCCCAGAACTCGGCCGTCGATCCCGCGCCCAGGTCGACCGCGAGACGGGTCTTGGCCCGGTCGCTGCCCGGCGCCTTGGCCATCATCGCCACGACCGGACGTGGCCGGCTGGCCTGGATCGCGACGCGGATCATCGCGAGGGCCGCGCCGACAGATGCCTGGAGCGACCCGGACACCTTGCTGACCCCACCACGTCGCCGCCGGAAGGAAACCGGGACCTCGAGGATGCGGAGCGAACGGTCTGTCAGCGCCCGGGCCACGAGCTGAACGGTCCAGCCAAACCCGGTCTCGTCGAGCGCCAGCCGCTCCAGCGCCGCCGCCCGGATTGCCTTGGCCGGCGGCAGGTCATGGACCCGACGACCTGTACGGATCGAGAGGATGAGTGCGACGAAGAGGTTGCCGAGACGAGCGTGCCACGGCATCGCCCCAGGCTCGACCCGTCGGGCGACTCGTCGGCCGAGCGCCACCTCGGCAGTCGACAGGGCGCCGACGAGCCGCTCGATCTCGGCCGGGTCGCAAGATCCGTCACCATCGAGGAACGCCACTGCGTCGTGCCGATGCGGGCCGGGTCCAAGGGCTCGAGCCGCACCGGTCAGGCAGGCCTGACCGTAGCCACGACGAGGCTCGTCGATGACGATCGCCCCGGCCTTCGTTGCCACCGCGGCTGTCCCGTCGACCGATCCACCGTCGACCACGAAGATGCAGCAGGCACCCGCTTGTCGGAGCCCGGCCACGATATCGCCGATCGACTCCCGCTCGTCGATGACCGGGATCACGGCCGCGAATGCTGTCACCCGGCGGTCATCGCGGCGGCTCGACGCTCGATCGAAGTCAGCATGTCCCGATCATCGGCGCGGTACCGCGCGGCGATCCCGCGGGCCGCGTCGCGGATGGCGTCCTCAGCCTGCATCGTCGGTCGCCAGCCAAGCGCACGCATCGCCGAGGTGTCGAAATCGACCAGCGGGGTATCCCCGGGCCAGCCGCCGCCATCGGCAGCCCCGGTGGCACGGAACGAGAAGGCGACGGAACCCGGATCCAGTCCGAGGGCTTCGACGACGATCTCCGCGACCCGCCGGACCGTGACCGTACCCTCCGGGCCGACGTTGAGGACCGTAAGTACGGGTTCGTTCACGACCGACGCCGCATGACGCATCCCGGCCACGAGATCACTGACCGCGACATACGGTTTGGCCGGCGTCCCGTCGCCGAGGATCTCGAGACGAGTGGGGTCGCGGAGCAGTTTGACCGCGAGGTCGTGGACGACGCCATGATCCGATCGCGGTCCGACCGTATTGCCGAAACGGAACGCGAACGCCCGCCAGTCATACAGCTGCGCGAACCCCGAGACGATGGCTTCGCCGGCCAGCTTGGCCGCGGCGTAGTGGGAGGCCGGGAGCAGGGGACCGTCGCCCTCGGCCGTCGGGACGCGTACCGACCGACCGTAGACGACACCCGATGAGGCGTACCAGAGTTCGTCGATCCCGAGTTCGTGCATCGCTTCGCAGACCACTTCCGTCGCGACGATCCCGTTCCGGAAATCCTTCTCCGGATGGCCGAACCCGCCGGCGATATCGGTCCCCGACGCCAGATGGACGACCCGATGGTGCCCCGGCATCGCAGTCCGGACCGTACGCGCGTCCGCCGCATCGCCCTCGATGAAGGTCAACCCGGGCGCGTCGACGAACCGATCACGCCAGTCCGGTGCGGCCGTCGAGAGATCGTCGAGAACGGTGACCGTGCCGCCGTCGGCGAGCAGCGTCGCGATCAATTCCCCGCCGATGAACCCGGCCCCGCCGGTGACCAGCGTCCGACGGCCCGGCCGTGCCGTCGTCACCCAGGCCACCTCGCGCGGGTCGCGGCGAACCGTGCATCCAGACCATGCCAGCGACCCGCTCGGAATGCGGCGATGGCCAGGAGGGGGACCCATTCGACTGAATACTCGTAGATCCACTTGTCGTTCCAGAGCGTGGCGAACTGGAGATGGAGGGCCATCAGGGCGGCGACGATCGCGGCGATCGGCGTCACGAGGCCCAGGATCAGGAGGACGCCCACCAGTGTCTCCGTCGCGCCGACCGCGAACCCGAAGGCCCCGAAGTTCGGCAGGATGACGGTCTCGACGAGGGCTCGGTACGGTTCGATCGGGTGGTTCTGGGTCACGACCTCGTACTGGAGGATCGACTGCGCGCTTCGCGGACCCTCCGCGTTGATGACGAACCCGATCGGCGTGTCCGGCCACAGGTTCGGGATCGGCGGCAGGAGCTTGGCCAGGCCGTTGTGGAGGTAGACGATCCCGAAGAAGATCCGCAACCCGGCCATCCCCCAGCCGAATGACGGCTTCTGGGCCATCGCGGCCAGGTCGTCCGGCGCCGCCGTCATGCTGCTCATGGTCGGATCTCCTTCGGCGAGGTCGTCGTGTATCGAGCGCTCCGACCCTATTCGTGCGCCATGACGACCCTGTGACGGGTACCGTGTCAGTATCGACCCTGGCGTCACGGGATCGTCATCGGCCGGTCCCTCAGACCCGTCATCGTCCGAGAAGCCAGCGACCTGAACACGCGGAAGAGCCCTTCGATGCAGAACCCGCCAGCCAGCAACCCATGGGACTGGATCTACGCGACTCGCGAGACGACGGCCGTGGGCTGGTACGAGCCCGACCCGTTCACGTCACGCGAATTGGTCCGGCGAGCCATCGCGCGCGGCGGTCGGAGCATCATCGATATCGGCGGTGGGGCGTCCAGCCTGGTCGACAGTCTGATCGAAGCCGATCTCGATCGGATCGCCGTCCTCGATATCTCAGAAGCGGGGCTCGCCGTGGCGCGCCACCGATTGGGCGCGAAGGCGGACGGGGTCGAATGGATCGTGGGTGACATCACCCGACTCGAACGCGTCGGCCGGTTCGACATCTGGCACGATCGAGCGGCCTTCCACTTCCTCCTGGATCCGGCGGCTCGGCGACGCTACGCCCGGCTGTTGGAACGGACCGTCCCGATCGGCGGCGTCGCGATCATCGCGACCTTCGCCGATGACGGGCCGGAGATGTGCAGCGGCATGCCGGTCCAACGGTACGACCCACAGGAGCTTGCCGATGAATGTGGCGACGGCCTCCGGTTGATCGATAGCCGTCGCTATCTCCACCACACGCCTTCCGGTTCCCCGCAGCGATTCCAGTATTCGACCCTCGAGCGGGTCGCTCCCGGCGCGGGATCAGATGCCGACGCATAGCCTCGAACTGAACTACGGCGGTGACCGCGCACTGCCGGTCCACGCGGTCGTCGAGGACCCGCATGCCGATCTCGATTCCGGCTTGTTGATCCAGGTCCACCTCGCCCTGCTGCGGATGCACGATGGCCAGATCCTGCGGTTGTCCAGCCCGAACCCTGACGTGACGGAGCAACTCCGCTCGTTCGAGGCGGCCAGCGCCCACGGGATCCTGTCGGTCTCCTCCGACCCGGACCGGCCAGGCTGGACGGACCACTACCTGCGCAAGGGTCGGGCGCGGACGGACTGGGCCGAGACGGATGGTGGCGCCGAGGCCGTTGCCGGACCCTCCGCAGCGCCGCAGTCCGTCGAACGGCTGATGCCGACCAGACTGTGGGTGTACACGAACTACGACTGCAACCTGGCCTGCGACTACTGCTGTGTGGTGTCCGGTCCGCGGGCCGACCCGCGGCGCCTATCGGCCGACCGGATCCGCGTCCGCGTCGACGAGGCCGTCAGCGCCGAGATGGACCAGGTCTTCCTGACTGGCGGCGAGCCGACGCTCCGGCCTGATCTGCCCGAGCTCATCGAATACGTGACCGATCGCTTGCCGCTGACGCTACTCACCAACGCGATGCTGCTGCGTGGGCCGCGCTGGGCGAATCTCCTGCCGCTGATCGAGCAGGGTCGGCCGGTCGCCTTCCAGGTCAGCCTTGATTCCGCGACCGCCGGACGTCATGACGCGCACCGCGGCCCGGGTGCGCACGCCCGCGCGCTGGTCGGGATCCGGACCCTGGTCGAGGCCGGCGCCCGAGTCCGTCTCGCCGCCTCGCTGCCCGAGGCCGCTCTCGACGAGCTCCCAGGCCTCCATCGCCTGGCTGACACGTTCGGGATCGCGCCAAAGGATCGGATATTCCGACCGATCGCGTTGCGCGGGGCCGCGTCCGAGGGTGAGCCGATCCGCCCACAGGACGTCGCGCCGGAACTCACCTGCGACGCGCAGGGCTGGTTCTGGCACCCGTTGTCGAACGATCCCGACATGCGCCTGGATCTGCCAGCTGACGCGCCGATGACCGATGCGCTGGTCGCCGTTCGGGCGAGGCTGACCGAGATGATGGCCAGTCGTTCGGCGAGGCTCGATCGCTTCGTCTGCGGCTGACCAGCGGCCGATGATCGGGATCCTGACATCGGTTCCACCCGTCCGATCGGTTGGCCGGTGCACCGATGCCGGCTGCGCTAGTTCAGCCGATCCTGCCAATCCGGCGGGACGCGACCGACCGGCCCCGGCACGGGCTGGTCGATCGGGTGGGCGAGTGGTGGGGCGAGATCGACCCCGGCGATCAGATCCTCGTTGACGTAATCCCAGAACCAGTCTTCGCCTGGCTCATAGCTGCGCACGATGGGGTGGCCGGTATCGAGGGCGTGGCGACTGGCGTGCTGCGAGGGGGACGAGTCACAGCAACCGATGTGACCGCAAGCCGCGCAGCGGCGCAGGTGGAACCACCAGCCGGCGGTCGCCAGGCATTCGACGCAACCTTCGCCGCTTGGCAGGACCCCTGGATCGATCAGTTCGTCTGTCTCCTCGCGGGCGCCCGCACGTCCGGCGCTCGCCCAGAATACGCCTCGCCGGTCGTCTGCCGTAGAGTGGACTGCACCGATGACCGAGATCGCCATCCCCGACATCGCCGACTCGCGGGCCGCGCTGGTCGAGTTGCGGCCTCGAACCCAGCTGTACATCGACGGTGCGTTCCGGGACGCCGTCGGGGGCGCCCGGTACGCGACCGACAACCCGGCCACCGGCCAGCGGCTGGCTGAGATCGCGAAGGGCGGCCCGGCCGACGTCGATGCCGCAGTCGCGGTCGCGCGCATGGCGGCCGATGACGGCCGCTGGTCGCGGCTCGATCCGGCCGAACGCAAGGGGATCCTGATTCGCTGGGCCGGCCTGATCGAGGCCAACGGTCGTGAGATCGGGCTGATCGAGACGCTCGATGCGGGAAAGCCGATCACCGACACCGTCGGTCTCGATGTCCCGGAGACGGCGACCTGCATCCGATGGCACGCCGAGGCGATCGACAAACTGTACGGGCAGGTCGCGCCATCGCCGCAGGGTACTGTCGCCACGATCACCCGCGAACCGGTCGGCGTGGTGGCTGCCGTGATCCCATGGAACTACCCGGCCCAGATGGCCGCCTGGAAACTGGGTCCGGCCCTTGCCACGGGCAACACGGTCGTGATCAAACCGGCCTCGACGACATCGCTCAGCCTCCTCCGGATGGCCGAGCTCGCGACCGAGGCCGGCGTACCCGATGGCGTCCTGAACGTCGTGACGGGGCCCGGCGACATCGTCGGCGAGGCGCTCGGTCGTCACCCCGACGTCGATTGCCTCGCGTTCACCGGATCGACCGACGTGGGCCGCCGATTCCTGCACTACGCCGCCGACACGAACCTCAAGCGGGTCCTGCTCGAGCTCGGCGGGAAGAGTCCGCAACTGGTGTTCGACGATGTCAGCGATCTCGCGTCGGTCGCCGCGAATGTCGCCGTGGCGATCTTCTGGAACATGGGCGAGAACTGTTCGGCGGGCTCGCGGTTGGTCGTCCACCGCTCGGTGAAGGATCGGCTCGTTGACGCGCTCCTGGCCGAACTCGAGCGGTGGCCCGTGGGCGATCCCCTCGATCCCGCGACCAGGATCGGCGCGATCATCAGCCGGGGTCAGATGGAGACCGTGCTCGGCTACGTCGATGCCGGCCGCCGCGAGGGCGCCCGGATCGTGACCGGCGGCGAGCAAATCCTCGAGGACACCGGCGGGTATTTCATCCCGCCGACGGTCTTCGACAACGTCCGCAACGATATGCGGATCGCCCGCGAAGAGATCTTCGGCCCGGTCCTTTCGGTGATCGAGTTCGACACCGAAGCGGAGGGGGTCGCGATCGCCAACGACACGCCATACGGGCTCGCCGCATCGCTCTATACGAACGACCTCAATGTCGCGCACCGCGTCGCCCGCGAGCTCCGGGCCGGCGTCGTCGGGGTCAATGCCTATTCCGAGGGCGACATGACGACGCCGTTCGGGGGCTACAAACTGTCGGGCTTCGGCGGCCACGACAAATCGGTCCACGCCCACGACCAGTACACCGAGACGAAGACGACCTGGATCTCCGTCAAGGACCGGCGCTAGCTCGAGCCACCGGCCGGGCGATCGACCGGCAGGCCGGCGGCGACCCAGGCCTCGAAACCGCCGTCCACATCGGTCGCCCGCCCGAACCCAAGGTCTCGAAGGGTCGCGGCTGCCATGCTCGATGAATATCCATGGGCGCACAGCAGGATGACCCGCCGGTCCGGGTCGGCGACACTCGGATCAGCGGAGGCGGAGGTCGGGTCCAGCCTCCAGAACAGGACCGACAGCGGGATATGGACAGCGTCCGGGACGATGCCGTCCCGATCGCGCGATTCCTGGCATCGGGTGTCGATGAGGACCGCACCAGCCGCCGACTCCGCCAGTGCCGCGGCGGGCGTGAGCCGGTCGATCCGCGAACGAGCCGCCGCGAGGGCGTTCCCGATCGTCAGGCGGCCCTGGCTCATCGCTTCGCTGGCTTCGGTGCCTTCGGAGGCATCGCTCCGACGTGGTCGAGCGATCTGGCGACCCACCGGCTGCCGTCCGCCGTCCCGATGAGCGACGCCGGCATGGTCACGTAGCCGCCCATCGGCCGCTCGGCCGGCCCGAACGGTCCGGCCCCCTCCATCTCCCTGAGGGCGGCGGCGTCGTCTGCAGCCAGTTTCAGACCGATCTGGGCGCCGAACAGACCCAGGAACATGTTCCCGTTCACGAACGCACCGAGGTTCCCGAACATCGGCTTGACCTCGACCCGCGGGTCCTCTGGGACCACGGAGCGGAATCGAGCTTTGTCGGCCTCGGTCGGTTTGGGCATCTCCACGGCCATCTCCTTTGCTATGTCGTCGTCCCGGGTGCCAGTCGTTCGACGACCTTGAACCGCTGGAGGACGACGAGGGTGTCGTCATCGATCGTGAAATCGCGTCCGATCCGGTCACGCAGGTCGTCGATATAGCCGTTCCAGAACCGTTCGTGCGAGGCCCGGAACGCGGCCGCATCGGCGTACCCCTCACCTTCGTCGATGGCATGACGGTCGTCGACATCGGCCAGTCGGACGACCCGACACTCGATGGTCTCGATGACCGCGACCGGCCGGTCATCCGAATCGAGCAGGACCTCACGGAGGCCCGGGGCTGGCAGCACTTCGCCATCGACCTCCAACTCGGCGAACAGACCTGCCGTCGTGGTCTTGGAGCCGGCCAGAGCCAACGTGGTCAGTTCGTCTCGAAGTGGCCCCGGGAAGGCGAAGCCCCACGATCCAAGGCCGGCAAGGTCCGGGCGATGTGGCATCGCTTGATGGTACGACTCGCTCAGTGCAGCGGGAGGATCAGGACGAACTTGCCGTACCACTCCTTGCGCGACTGCTGGTAGCCGGGACTGTAGGGGTCATCGAGTCGGCTGTCCCGCTCGTAGTAGCGCTGGAACCGCCACTTGTATGTCGTCGTATACCGGAGTGCGTGGTAGCTGATCGTTCGGTCGACCGCGTTCGACTTGCGGAGCGGGTCACTCAGGTAGAACCCCCGGACCGTGAACGCATTCGTATACTTGCCGTTCGCGTCACGTGCCCATGGATCTCCCTTGAGCCCGTAGTAGCCGGTGACCATCTGGGCATGGCGACCACGCCAGCCCATCAGCCCCACCGGCTTGCCCGTCTTGAGCAGCGCACGGACGGCTGCCTTCATCGCTCGGTCGAACGATCCGTAGGATCGGTCGTCGAAGATCCGCGAGCCGGCCTGGAGTGCATCGGCTCCCCAGCCGAAGTAGTTGAGTGCATTTCGCCAGCCGTGCGGATCGGACCCGTGGCCGCCGATCAGGGTGTCGTGGTGGCGTGCCCACTTCAGGATCCGGTCCTGGACCGTCTTGGCGACGGTCGTGCTGCCAGATCGCGCCATCTCCGGCGGTGTCCCCGACGGCGATGAAGTTGAGCATGTCCTGGGTCGATGCCGCGGTGCATGCCCGCCAGTCCGGATCCTGGAATCGGAACTTCGAGGCGACGAACAGGTTCATCGAGGTCGGTGCCGTCGTGGTCGGTGGCGGCGAGGGATCGGGCGGCGGGGTCGGATCGGGAGTCGGGGCGGGCGTGGGATCTGGGGTCGGTGCCGGCGTCGGATCCGCTGATTGGCTCGGAGCCGGTGACGGCGACGGGTCGGCGGCCAGGGCGACGGCAGGAAGACCGAGCATGAGCAGTCCGCCACCAAGGAGCGTCGCCGACAGAAGACGACGGCCCGTGGCAGCCCGGACCAGCGTGAAGATGCTGGCGCTCATGATCCACCCACCATACGTGCCGGGACGGACCCGCCGACACCCGCTCGAAAGTACCCGGCTGATCCGATGCATCGGCGCGACCACGGTCGACGTGATCCGGCCTGAGGACGGGTGGCTCAACGGTCAGCCAGCCGGGGTGCGCTCCTCCATCGGGGCCTCCGCCTGTGCCGAGGTCGAGGTCGACGCCGCCATCGCGGCATCGAGCCGGTCGAGGAATGGCTCGGCCCGGAGACGGACGAGGATCTCGCGAGCACGTTCGGCGGCCGCCTTGACCTCGGGCTCATGGGGACCGATCAGGGTCGCCATCTGCAGACCACACAGCGCCTCGTCCCAAACGGTCCCCAGGTCGCGCCACGTCCGGAGCGCCTCGCGATAGCCGTCGAGAGCCTCGCGTGATCGACCGTCCAGTGCGGCGATGCCGGCCTTGATCGTGGTCACGTCCGCTTCCAGCACCCGACCGCGTCGGGCTATCGATTCGACGACGGCGAGATCGTCTCGAGCGCCCTTGGCATCACCCGTCAGGACGGCATTCCGTGCGGCCTGCAGGTAGGCATCGTTCCGCGCTTGGGCGAACAGCTCGCCGTATCGATGACAGTGCGCGCGGGCCTGCTCGTATCGACCCGCAGCAAACGACACGGCGGCCCTCGAGTCCTCGATCGTCATCGCCTTGATCATGTCGTCTGCAACCATCGGGATCGCGTCGAGGTCGGCGACGAGATCCACAGTCGGCGCTCCCCGATAGGCGAGGATCGCGATCAGGCCGCCGATCGCGGTCGTCCGGTCCAGCGGGTCAACGTCCGCTTCCAGCAGCGCCGTGAGTTCACTGTCGATCCAGTCCCACTCACCGAGCCGGAGGGCCGAATCGCGGGCGTTCTCGAACAGGTGGAAGGATCGGATCCCGAGCCGCCGGGAGATCGCGAGTCCGGCCCACGCCGCTTCGTGCGAGGCTCGAGGATCGTGGTGACCTTGCAACGCCGCCAGGTTGTTCAACGCCCGGTTCTCTGCCATCGGAAAGTCATGTGTGGCGGCGAGCCGGCGCGCGGTCTCGACTGCGCCGATCCCCTCGTAGGATCGTCCCAGGTCGCACAGTGCCGACCCACGCGTGATGAGCGTATCGGCGACGATCTCCACGAGATCCACACGCTCGGCTGCCGCAAGCACTCGGTCGGCGACGGCCACGGCCCGGGCGGGATCCCCATTCAGGTACCACGCTCGAGCAAGCTGTCCGTCAAGTTTCGCGAGCGTGCCATCGTCGTCGAGGTCCGCGAACCGCTCGGAGGCGTCGATCAGGAGGCTGAGCGCTGGCTCGAAATGGAAGAAACTGAGCAACCCGCGACCGAATTCGGCGGTCGCTCGCGCTTCCGCGACTCGGTCCCCCAACCCGGCCCAGAGGCCGATCGCCGCCCGAAAGTGTCGCTGCGTGGGTTCCACCCGCTGAAGAACGAACGCGGACCCACCGGCTCGTTCGTGGAGGAGCGCCTCGTCAGCTGGATCCGACGTGATCGTCAGCGCCTGCTCGCTGAGGAGGATCGCCTGATCGTGCGCTCCAAGGCCGGCAGCACGTTCGGCGCCTGCTCTGAGGGCGATCCTGGCCTGCGTGCCGAGCGCATCGCGCTCCGGGCCGTCTGGCGCATTCGCGTGCGCTGCCAGGTAGTGTCCCGCGAGCGCGCCGGCGAGCTCATCCGAACCGAGCGACTCGAAGTGGCGGGCGGCCGCGAGATGGCGGACCTTGCGGTCCGATCGAGCCAGCGTGGCGTACGCGACCTCACGGATGAGCGCCTGCACGAAGGCGTACTGGCCACGTTCCGGCGAACGCGGGTTTACCTCGAGTTCGAGGATCTCGCGACGGACGAGGTCGCGGAGCATCGGCTCCAACGCGGCCGGGTCTCGGCCCGAGATCGCGGCCACGCTGTCGACCGTGAAGCTCTGGCCGAGGACGGCCGCATCCGAGACGAGCGCTCGTTCGGACGGCTCGAGCGCGTCCAACCGTGAGGCGATGAGGGCGGTCAGGGTGTCCGGCACCGCCAGTGACGTGAGGTCCCCGTTCGGGCGGTAGGCGCCGTCGACGATGCTCAGCCGGCCGTCGGCGATGAGCGTTCGGACCATCTCGACCGCGTAGAGCGGGATGCCGTCAGCGCGCGACACGATCGCCGCGGCCGCAGTCTCGGGCAAGCCCGGGACCAGGCCGGCCAGCAGCTCGCGCATCGACGTCTCGTCGAGCGGCTCGAGATACAGCGACGTGAATTGACGCTTGCCGACGCTCCAGTCCGCACGCCGGTCGATCAGTTCCGGGCGTGACAGCGTGACGACGTAGATGGGGACGTTTCGGCTCCATTCGAGCAGGTGATCCACGAAGTCCATGAGCCCCGAATCCGCGAGGTGGAAGTCCTCGAAGACCAGGACCACCGGCCCGCTGTCCGCAAGGCGTTCGAAGAACGTCCGCCACGCACCGAAGAGCTGTTCCGAGCCCAACCCTGATTCGATGCCCAGCAGGGTCAGCAGGCTGGCCTCGATCCAGCGTCGCTCGTCCTGGTCGGGTACGTACATGGCGACGGTCTCGGCAACCTTCGAACGGGTCGTCGGCTCGTCATCGGTCTCGAGCAGGCGGCATCGCTCGCGAACCATCTCCCCGAGCGCCCAGAACGTGATCCCGTCACCGTATGCCGGACTGCGCCCGTCGTGCCAGAGCACGGTCTCAAGCAGCCCATCGATGTACTTCAGGAACTCCCACGCCAGCCGTGTCTTGCCGATACCGGCCGGTCCGATGACGCTGACGAGCCGGGCCCGCTGTTCGCGGCTCGTCGTGTGATACAGGTCCTTGAGCAGCCGAAGCTCCTCGGCTCGGCCGACGAACGGTGCCTCGAGGGCATCGGATCGATTGCGACCGCCCCGTTCCGATGTGACCCAAAGTGCTCGATAGGCCGGGATCGGGCTGGCCTTGCCCTTGAGGACCTGCTCGCCAGCTTCCTCGAACGCGATGGCCTGCGATGTCGCCCGCTGGGTCGACTCGCCGACCAGGACCGCCCCGGCGGGTGCCACCGACTGCAATCGCGAGGCGGTGTTGACGAGGTCCCCAGCGACCATGCCCTGGCCGACGGCATCGAGGCTGACCGCGGCCTCGCCGGTCAGGATCCCGGCGCGGGCCTCGATCCCGGGCCCGAGGGTTCGCACGGCTTCGACCAGCTCGAGACCCGCACGGACGCCGCGCTCGGCATCATCCTCCCGCGCGACCGGCGCACCCCAGACAGCCATGACGGCGTCGCCGATGAACTTCTCGACCGTTCCGCCATACCGGCCGATGACCTCTCGTGCCAGGTCGAAATAGCGGGTCAGGGTCTCGCGCACCTCCTCGGCATCGCGGCCTTCGGCATATGGCGTGAACCCGACCAGATCGGCGAAGAGGATCGTCACGAGTCGTCGCTCGGCCACCGGCGACCGTGTGGGCATACCCGTGGCGCCGCTCCGCGCGATCGCGTTGCCGGCTGCGGACGGCGTCGCGATGGACGCGTCTGGCGTCAGTGGCGCCGCGCATTCCCCACAGAACCGGTCACCAGGCTCGACTGCCGCGCCGCAGTTCGGGCAGGTGCTCTCGAGCGCGCTCGCACAGCCGACGCAGAACTTCCTTCCCGGCTTGTTGTCAGTACCGCAGTTCGAGCAGAGCGTCGTGGCTGTTCCCTCCACCATCGGTCGAAGGGTAACGCAAGCACCGAGCCGATCTCGGGTTCGCGGTATCGTGTCGGCCCACGGGAGGAGAAGCGGCACGGCACGCCTCGAGTCGGACCTGAACACGGCACTTGGCCGACGTAACGATCGCTTGCTGGTCGTCGCGCTGGTCGGCTATGCGGTGCTCGTGGTCGCGATCATGTTCGACCGCGGGATCGCGCTCACGCCAGACGTCCTGGCCGTGGGGTTCGGCTTGTCGGCCGTGTTGCTCGGTCGGGGCCGGCTCTTCCTGCGCGACTGGATCCCGTTCATCGCGCTGCTGTTGGCCTACGAACTCATGCGCGGCATCGCCGACGACACGGGACTGGCCGTCCACGTCGAAGGGATGGTCGCCGCCGATCGCGCGATCACGTTCGGGGCGATCCCGACCCAGATCCTCCAGGACGCGCTCCGACCAGTGTCCGGCATGGATCCGTATGCCATCCTCGCGACGGTCGTGTACATGCTCCACTTCGCCCTGCCGCTGGCGACCGGATACGTCCTGTGGGTCTGGCGGCGACCGCAGTTCTACGATTTCGTGGCGGGGCTCATCGTGTTGAGCCTGGCCGGTTTCGTCACCTACCTCCTGATCCCGGCGGCGCCACCCTGGTATGCCGCGAACGCGGGCGCTCTGGATGGGCCGACAGGTACGCCGTTGATCCAGTACCTCAAGCCCGCCGCGTTCGAAGAGATCGCACGATCGCTCGGGTTCGATGGGAAATACCTGTATTCGATGGCGTTCGGGAGCGTGAACCCCAACCTTGTCGCGGCCTTTCCCTCACTCCACGTCGCGTATCCGTTCCTGACCTTCCTGGCATTACGACGGGCGTTCGGGCGGATCGGCTGGCTGGCGTTCGGGTACACGCTGCTGGTGGCGTTCTCGGTGATCTATACGGGCGATCACTGGCTGGTCGACGTGCTCGCCGGCATGGCCTACGCCTACGTGGCGTTCTACCTCGTGGTCGATTCACCCGACTGGCTGCGCGCTCGCGCGGCGAAGACCTGGGCGAGCATCAGCGCCTTCAGGCCGTTGCGGCGATGAACTCCGCGAGGGCGTCGTCATCCGGTTCCACGGCGAGCCTGCCGTCGGGCGTCACGACGACCGGCGTCGCCCGGTAGCCCGCCGCGTGGAGGCGGTCCCTGGTGGCGGTGTCCCGATCCAACCTGACATAGCGATACGCCCGGCCGGCGGCGTCGAAGCGATCACGGGCACGCGTGGTGTCCTCGCAGGTGTCCAGGCCGTAGATGACGGTCATGGTCGGATCGCGGAAGTCGTGCGCGGTCATGCGGACGAGTCTGTCATCAGCCGACACGGAACGTCAGGAGGATGCTGTCCCAGTTGAGGACAAGATCGCCGACGCCCACCACCACCAGCAGGATGCCTCCGATGACCTCGATGGCGCGATGATGGCTGGTGATGAAGCGCACAACGTCCCGTCGGCGTGCGCCCGCCAGCAGCGACAGGAGGACCAGCGGCAAGCCGAACCCGAGGCCGTAGGCGAGGAAGGTGAGGATCTTGGGCAGCGTCTCGGTCAGGCCGACCGAGTAGGCGATGAGGGAGATGGCGAAGACGCCGGCGCAGGGCAGAGCCAATGGGCCGAGCATCACCCCATACAGGTACGCCTGTCCGAAGGGGTTGGAGACGATCGGGACCGTGGTGCCGGGCAACCGCTCGAACGGGTTGCGGCCGGCCAACAGCAGGACGCCGAGCACGACGAGCAGGACATCCACGGCAGGGATCAGGAACGCCAGCAGGGAACCGATCGGCACCGCGACGACGACGAGCACGGCCGCAACGAGCAGCATCGTGGTCAGGACACCGGCCAGGATGATGAGCCCCAGGAATCCCGACCCACGTCGGGTCGCCAGCGCTCCGGTGTTCGCCGACAGGTAGGCCAGGAAGCTGGGATAAAGCGGTAGGAGGCACGGGCTGGCGGCGCTGCCGACGCCGAGCGTGAACGCCAGCCACAGACCCTCCAGGGCTAGGCCCCGTTCGCGTGAGCCAGGGCGATGATGTCCGCGACGGATTTGTGTCCGAAATCGGTCAGGGTCACTCGGCCGTCCACCCCGACGATGACGATCGGCGTCGAGGGCGGATTGAGGACCTGGTCGCCGAATTCGCCGGCCAGCGCCCGGGCGACATCGGGACCGGCGATGGCATAGGTACCGGTGTAGCGATTGTCCTCGCGGTAGGCGGCCAGGCTGTCCGCCTGTTCGCTGGGGTCGATGTCAAGGACGATGTATTCGACCGTGTCGGCCGGCAGATCCTCAAGCGCGGCGCGGACGTCGTTCTGCTGGGCGCGGCAGCTCGGGCACCAGATGGCCATCGTCTCGATGATGATGACCTTGCCGGCGTGGTCGGAGATCTTGAACGCCTCGCCCGTCGTGACGTCCACGAGATCTGCCGTTGCCCAGGACTGATCGAGGACCGGTCCGTCCGTCGAACTCGCGGTAGCCATAGCGGACGATGCAGCGTCCGGCGATGGACCGCTCGTCGCGGGGACCTCCTGGGAGCCAGCCGGGACCTGGGAGCCAGCCGGGACCTGGGATGGATCCGCGCTGCGCCGCTGAGGGCCGGCCGCACCACTGCAGGCCGATACGACGAGCATGGATGCGGCGATCAGGGTCATCGCGCGGGCGATCCGGGTTCGGTCGAGCATGTGCTCCTCGATGTCGTGCCATCAGGTCGGTATCGCTCACAAGCTTGCCGGGTCCGCGTGACGGCTGTGTGTCCGGGCGCCGGGATGGCAAGTGGCGTCGCGGTTGTGGCCCCGGCGCGCGACTGGTACCGTAACGATATGGTTACCAAGTCAGCGATCGATCGATGGAGGTCAGCGTGAACCGATACGCCGGAACCGGTACGAAGGACGATCCGTGGATGCTGACTACGCCGCCCGGATCGTCGGCCTACCAGATGTATCTCGACGATGCCGCCGATCCCCCAGCGATCGTCTGTCAGGTCGGCAGCACGCAACTCCGCTACGACCGCCGCGCGATCGACGATCTCCACGCGATGCTCAAGGCGCACGGCGACTGGATGCCGCTCGGCGGCGCCGACGAACAGAAGACGCCACCCGACGATTCGGTCGAAGCATGGGCTCGAGCCGCGGACAATCCCGTCGGGGGATGGTACGGCCTCAAGAAGGGGCTTCGCGGTCGGTTCGGTGTGTACATGCCTCCGTTGCTCGAGGCGCTCGGGCTGGCCGAGGTCACCCACGATGCCAAGAACAACCGGATGCGTGCGCTGTAGGAACGTGACATCCAGCCCGTCTCGCGCTCGATCGGGCGACCCGTTCGAGGCCCTTGGCGACCCGAATCGCCGGGCCATCGTCGAGTTGCTCGGCGTGGATGGTCGTTCGGTCGGAGAACTGGCCGACGCGCTCCCCATCAGCCGGCCTGCCGTGTCCCGTCATCTCCGGCTGCTCAAGGAAGCCGGATTGGTCGTCGAGGAGCCCCACGGGACCCGCCACATCTATCGGCTTCACGACGAAGGCGTGGATGCCGTACGTCAGTATCTCGAACAAGTCTGGGGGGAGGTGGCCACCCGGTTCCGCCTCGTCGCCGACAACACGACGCCTGATCGATGATCGAGCCGATCCGGCTGTCCTTCGAGGTCGGCGCCCCGCCCGACCGGGCGTTCGAGGTCTGGACCGCGAAGATCGCGACGTGGTGGCCGGCCGATCACACCGTCAGCGGCGAGAACGGGCTCGCCATCGTCATGGAGCCCGTCCTCGGTGGCCGGATCTATGAACGGACGGGCGGCGGTATCGAGCATGACTGGGGCGAGGTGACGGTCTGGGAACCACCGAACCGACTCGTCTACGCCTGGCACCTCCGACGCGATCGAGCCGATGCGACCGAAGTCGAGATCAGCTTCCTCCCGAACGGAGCCTCGGGCACCATCGTCCAGATCGAACATCGTGGCTGGGAGGCGCTGGGTTCCGAGGGGCAGGACTGGCGCGACCGGAACCGCGGCGGCTGGGCGACCCTCTTGCCCTGGTATGTGGCGGCGGCTGACCGTTAGACCGTGTCACCCGCTCCTGGCCTCAGGTGCAGGACAGCAGGCCAGCCGCATCCTTGGCGGTCAGTACGTGGCGAACCGCATCGTCGAACAGGAGTTGCCTGCGTGGTGCTGGAGCGAACGCTATCGGTCGGCCGTCGCGGCCGCGGCGAACGACGCCATATCGGGGAAGACGGCGTCTGGCCGAGCCTGCGCCGGTGGGGTCGCGCCGGATCCGGGGCGACCGTGTCGGCGGTCGATCCAGACGGTCCTCAGGCCAAGACGCTGAGCCGTGGCGTGATCGTGATAGAGACTCTGCGCGACGTGGAGGATCCGGTCCCGCGGCAGGCCCAACCGCTCGAAGGCAAGGTCGAAGCCGCGGCGGTCCGGCTTGTAGGCACCGACCTGCTGGGCGGTCACGACCCAGTCGAAGTCGGTCTCGAGCCGCGCCGCGGATCGGGCGAACAGATCATCGTCACAATTGGTGATGACACCCAGTCGGAAACGGTCGTGCAGGGTCGTGAGTGCCGCGATCGAATCGGGGAATGCCGGCCACTCACCGACTGAATCGGCGAACGTATCGAGCTCGCCCGGTGCGGGTTCCAGGCCAAGATCCCTCGCGACGGCGCGAGCTGCCTCCGCCAGGATCTCCCGATACGGTCGATACCGACCGGCCTCGGCCGCCGCCTCGGCAACGGCGTAGGACGTGAGCAACGCCTCGTCCGATCGTCCCGCGCCGTGGCGACCGAGGATCGTCCTGAGACCTGCGAGGATGCCCGTCTCCCAATCGATGAGCGTCCCGTAGCAGTCGAACGTCAGCGCGTCGAAATCGGAATAGCTGAGGTCGGTCATGCCGCCAATCATCGCCGACCGATCCGCCGACTGCTAGCATCCGAGGCCATGTCGGTCAAGCGCTTCGACTTCATCATCGTGGGCGGCGGATCGGCGGGCTGCGCGCTCGCCAACCGGCTGTCGGCCGACCCCGGGACGAGCGTCCTGCTCCTGGAAGCGGGCCGACCGGATTACCGGTTCGATGTCTTCATCCATATGCCGGCGGCGCTGACCTTCCCGATCGGCAGCCGCTACTACGACTGGGGTTACGAGTCCGAGCCGGAGCCGCACATGGGCGGCCGGCGGATCTACCACGCCCGTGGCAAGGTCCTGGGCGGGTCGTCCAGCATCAACGGCCAGATCTTCCAGCGCGGCAATCCGCTGGACTACGAGCGCTGGGCCGCCGATCCGGGCATGGGCAGCTGGGACTACGCGCACTGCCTGCCCTATTTCAAGCGCATGGAAACCTGTCTCGCGGCCGCGCCGGACGATCCATGGCGAGGCCACGACGGGCCGCTGGTCGTCGAGCGGGGGCCGGCCACGAACCCGCTATTCGGAGCCTTCTTCGCAGCGTGTGCTGAGGCCGGCTACGCCTTGACCGAGGACGTCAACGGCTACCGCCAGGAGGGCTTCGCCCCATTCGACCGGAACATCCATCGCGGCAGACGGCTGTCGGCCGCGCAGGCGTATCTGCGACCGATCCGCGGCCGCAAGAATCTGACCGTCCGGACGCGGACGTTCGTGACCGGCCTGGTCTTCGAGGGCCGGCGGGCCGTTGGCGTCGATATCGAGCGGCGGGGTGGCGGCACCGAACGGATCCTGGCCGGCGAGATCATCCTCGCCGCGGGCGCGATCAACACGCCCCAACTCCTGCAGTTGTCCGGGGTGGGCGCGGCGGCCGACCTGACCGCGTTGGGGATCCCGGTCGTGGCCGATCTGCCCGGCGTCGGTGCCAATCTCCAGGACCACCTCGAGGTCTACATCCAGCATCGGTCCCTGCAGCCGGTCTCGGAGCAGCCATCGGCCACGCAACTGTGGCGCCGACCGTTCATCGGGGCCGAGTGGCTGTTCCTGCGGCGCGGTTCGGGGGCGACCAACCATTTCGAGGGTGGCGGCTTCGCGCGGTCCAACGACGACGTCGCATACCCGAACCTGATGTTCCACTTCCTGCCCCTGGCGATCCGCTATGACGGGAGCGCCGGAGCGGCCGGCCATGGCTACCAGGTCCATGTCGGCCCGATGTATTCGGATGCCCGGGGGTCGGTCTCGCTCAGGACCACTGATCCGCACGATCATCCGGCGCTGCGCTTCAACTACCTGTCGACGGAGCAGGACCGGCGCGAGTGGGTCGAGGCCATCCACGTGGCCCGTCGGATCCTGGGCCAGCCGGCGATGGCGGCGTTCGACGGCGGCGAGACATCGCCGGGCGCCGCGGTTGACACAGAGGACGAGATCCGGGCGTGGGTGGCCCGCGATGCCGAGACGGCGCTCCACCCGTCGTGCACGGCAAGGCTGGGGGTCGATGCCGCCGCGGTCACAGAGCCGATGACGATGCGCGTCCACGGTCTCGATGGGTTGCGGGTCGTCGACGCATCGGTGATGCCATACGTCACCAACGCCAACATCTATGCTCCGGTGATGATGATCGCCGAGAAGGCCGCCGACCTCATCCGGGGCGACACGCCGTTGCCAGCCGAGCCCACGCCGTTCTATCGGCACGAACCGGGCACGAGCGACCGATGAACGACCAGGTCGAGGGTCCGGTCGACTGGCCGTGGCCGGACGATCTTGACGGCCCGATCGCGGCACCGGACAACCACGTCACCATCTTCGAGAACGAGCACGTCCGCGTCCTGGAGATCACGATCCGGGCGGGCGAGACGGCGCCGCTCCACACCCATCGGCGGGGGACGCTCCTGTACGCCTTGTCGGGGTCGCAGGTGGTGCGCCGTGACGAGACCGGGGCGGTGGTGCTCGACACGCGACTTGCGGATCCGCCGTTCGAGCTGCCGCGCGTCCAGTGGGCCGGGCCGACTCCCGCGCACACACTTCAGAACCCAGGTTCGGACGACCTGCTCCTGATCGGGGTCGAACTCAAGGACTGACGTAGGTCGGCCGTGGTGACGGCAGACCTGCCGGAGGGCGAGACGGATGCGCATCGGGATCGTGCTACCCATCGGCGAGGAGGAGGACGAGCGCGGCATCCCCGACTACGCGACCATCCGGGCGGTCGCGATCCGTGCTGAGGCCACCGCCCTCGACTCGGTCTGGGTCTACGACCACCTGCTCTATCGAGCCGATGGCGAGACATCGGGTATCCACGAGTGCTGGACGATCCTGTCGGCTATCGCCGAGGCGACCGATCGGGTCGGATTGGGGACGATCGTGATGTGCACGGCATTCCGAAACCCGGCCCTCCTGGCGAAGATGGCCGCGACCCTCGACCACGTCAGCGACGGCCGGCTGACCCTGGGTATCGGTTGCGGCTGGCACGACCCGGAGTACGAGGCGTTCGGCTACCCCACGGACCACAAGGTCGGTCGTTTCGAGGAGTCGCTGACCGTCATCTGCGACCTGATCCGGCGCGGTCGGGCGGACTTTGACGGTCGCTACGTCACGGCCCGCGACGCCGTTCTGCGCCCGCCTGCCCGGCCGGACCTGCCGATCCTCATCGCCGCCAAGCAACCGCGGATGCTGGAACTGACAGCGCGCCATGCCGATGCCTGGAATCTTGCCTGGTTCGGACTGCCCGACGAGCGACTCGGACGGGTGAGAGGCGAGCTCATCGATGCCTGTCGGCGGGTCGGACGTGAGCCCGCGTCGCTGGCCGTGACGGTCGGCGTCAACGTCCGATACCCGAAAGTCGGGCCTCCTGCTGCGACGGAGGCCCCGACCGGCCCCGCCCTGACCGGCACGCCCGAGCAGATCGCCGCCGGTCTGGCTGCACACGCCGAGGCCGGCGCGAGCCAGGTCATCGCGTCGCTCGACCCGTGTACGCCCGCGACGGTCGACGAGTTCGCCGAGGCGGTCAGGATCCAGCGAGCGGGTGCCGCCAGGGCGGTCTAGTACGGGTCGATCCGCTGGATGGACAGTCGCGGGCCGCGACGCGGCGGTCTCGGACCGAACAGTTCGAGCAGGCGCATGACCCGCGCGCGCTGGCCACGATACGGCTCCAGCAACTCGAGCATCCGTTCGTCCGTGCCTCGGGCCTCGCCGGCCAGACCGTAGGCGACGAGGTGGGGCAGGTGGAAGTCGCCGACGCTCACCGCGTCCGGGTCACCGAGCGCCCGGACTCCGACCTCGGCCGCGGTCCACGGCCCGATCCCGGTCACTGACGTCATTCGCGCGTAGGCATCGGCGAGGGGCAGGTCCACGCTCGCCTCGAACCATGCGGCCCGAGCGGCGACGTGGCGGATCAGGTCGGCGCGGCGACGTTCCACGCCGAACGGGTGGTAGGCGTAGTAGGGCAGTGCCGCCAACGTCGCAGCCGATGGGCTGAGCCGGAGGCGCCAGGTTTCGGGGCCAGGGGCCGGTTCACCATGGACCCGGATGAGACCACGCCACGCCCGTGCCGCCTCCTGGCCGGTCACCTTCTGCTCGAGGATCGCAGGGACCAGCGAGTCGATGACGGCGCCCGTGCGGGGGATCCGGATCCCGGGATAGCGCCGTGCGAGCCGACTGACGAGCGGATGCGCATCGGGGATGGGGGTGGTCGCCATGGACAGGCCGAGCAGCAGGGGGACGGCGGCCAGGACCGTGCCCGCCCCGTTACCGTACGCCTCCGCCCGGATGGTGGTCCCGTCGTGGGTCAGAGCGATGGCGGCGGGGCCATCGGGCGTCCGTGTCGCCCACCACACCCGACCATCCTGCAGGTGGATCGTCGGATCGCCGGGGCCATGTGAGAGCGACGCGAGTGACCTGCGCAGATCGAGGGCGCCACTGATCTGATAGGCCGCCGTCACCATGCCGCGGATGCTGTCACGGATCCGTATTTCGCGATCCCATGGTACGGTAGTACCAGACGTGCACCTGAAGAAGGTCGTCGCGCTCGTGGCGCTCATCGCCGCGGTCGCCACGGTAGCCGTCCCAGGTCCAGTAGGTTCCCGGGTCCCCAGCCCGGCAGCGACCCTGGACCCCGATCTCTTCCAGAACGTGGAGATCGCGTCGCTTGTGCGAGGGACGTCCATGACGATCCCGCCCCTGGATCCGGGGGACCGCTCTGCCGGGACCCTGGATCGCGGTTCGACCATGATCGAGCCATACCCGCGAACGGAGCCACTCCCGGCTCCGGTTCGACCAACCCAGAAGCCAGCGAAGGCCCAGGTCATCGCCCGAAACGTCTGGCACTTCGACCGCGACATCTCATGGTACGGGCCGGGTCTCTACGGGAACGGGACGGCCTGTGGGTTCAAGATGACCAAGGGTCTGGTCGGCGTCGCGCATCGCTCGCTGCCATGCGGGACGATGGTCACCTTCCGCAATCCGTCCAACGGGAAGTCAGTCACCGTCCCGGTCATCGATCGCGGACCGTACGTGGCCGGTCGGACCTGGGATCTCAGTCATGGCGCCTGCGCCCTCATCAAACACTGCTACACCGGCACGATCGAATGGCGGCTTGCCTCCGGGGGCTGAACCCGTCAGCCGGGCGGCTCCCAACCCGATGGCGCCAGCTCGAAACCCTCGAACTGGAAACCGGGAGTGACGATGCACCCGACCAGCGTCCACGTTCCCAGCGGACGAGCTGTCTGCCACGCCCCGGCCGGCACGACCGCCTGCACGACGCCATCGCCCTCCAGGTCGCCGCGCAACCGGTAGACCGTCACGTCCGCATCACCGTCAGCCCACACACGAAGCTCGAGTGGATCACCGGCGGAGAACTGCCAGATCTCGTCCGCATCCACCCGGTGCCAGTCGGATCGTTCGCCGGCGGCGAGCAGGTACAGGATCGCGCTGCCGCCTGGCCGAACACCCTCGTCTGCCTCGGCACGCCAGGTCTCCGCATACCAGCCGCCCTCCGGGTGGGCGATCAATCCATAAGCCGCGATCAGCTCCTCCGGCCCGTTGACTCGGTCCATCCTGCGAGGATAGCCCGAGACTCGCCCGGATCTCGTCGCCGACGTACCGTAGACGCATGTGCCGAAGCATCAAGACCCTGCGTCGAGCCGACGAGGCGGCGACGACGGGCGAACTGGAGGCCGCCGCCCGCCAGTTCGTCCGCAAGATCAGCGGCTATCGCGTGCCGAGCGCGCGGAACACCGAGGCCTTCGAGGGCGCTATCGCCGACATCGCGGCGGCCTCCGCCCGGTTGATGACCACGCTCGGCGTGGAGGTCGAAGTGGGGCCGGATCGCTGGACTCCGCGACCTCGGAGTAGCGACGCGAGACGGTCGAACAGCGACGCGTGACCGTCGCACCCTGGTGGGCCCGACCGGGCCTGGACGTCGCTGCCGGACGACTGCGGATCGCGGGGCGTGATGCGGAACGGCTCGCCCGCGATCGGATGACGCCCTTGTTCGTGTATGACCGCAGCCGGTTCGCCGAGAACGCCCGCAGGGTGCAGGCCGCCCTGGCATCGACCGGGATGGAGTATCGCCTTCGGCTCGCGCTCAAGGCGAACCCGGCACCCGAAGTCCTCGAGGTCTTTCGTGCGCTCGGGGCGCCAGGCTCGCCGGAGAGCGTGGGGATCGATGCCTGCTCCCCGGGCGAAGTCGAGTGGGCCATGGCATGCGGCTGGCGCCAGGACGAGATCAGTTTCACCGGGACGAACGTGTCCGAGCGCGACCTCGATGTCCTCCTGGCCCGCGGCGTCCACCTGAACCTGGACGCGATCAGCCAGATCGAACGCTATGGACGTCGCGCGCCAGGCACGACCATCGGCCTGCGCATCGACCCGGGCTCGGGCGTCGGCTACAACGAACATCTCGAATACGCGGGGGATCGCCCGACCAAGTTCGGCATCGAGCTCGAACGGCTGGACGCGGCGCTCACGGCGGCCGCCCGCCACGGGCTCTCCGTGGACACGATCCACTTCCATGCCGGCTCCGGCTGGCTGGCCGATGGATTGGACGGGTTCGAGGCGGCGTTGGCCGTCGCCGTCGTGGCGGTCGAGCGGTGCCGAGCCGCGGGCCACGACATCATCGAGGTCAACGTGGGCGGCGGACTCGGGGTTCCGGCGCGAGCCGATGAAACGGCCGTCGACCTCGATCGCTACTCGGCGGTCCTGGCTCGGCACCTCGGACCACTCGGCGTCAGCGTCGGGTGCGAGCCCGGCGACCATCTGACCAAAGACGCGGCGATCCTGTTGGGCGAGGTCGTGACCGTCGAGCGGCGGCGCGGCACGACCTTCGTCGGGCTCGACATCGGCTGGAACGTCAATTGCTCGTACTTCATCTACCGGTTCGCGCAGGAGATCGTCGTGTGCGCCAGAGCGGACGCGCCCAGGACCGAGACGGTCACCGTCGCCGGCCACATCAATGAAGCCGGCGACGTGTTCGCCGAGGACTATCCCATGCCAGCCGTGGCAGAGGGGGAGATGGTCGCCATCCTAAACGCCGGTGGCTACCTGCAGGCGATGAGTTCGACGCATTGCCTGCGACCGATGGGCGAGGCGATCTTCCTCGATCGCTAGGGGTGGTCGGCCGCCGCCCAGCGTGTTGCCCGGTCGAGTCGGATGGCGATGACCGGCCGGGCCTCGATCCGATGATCGACGTACTGCGGGTACCTCGCGCGAAGCGCGCGGATCGTCTCAGCGTGTCGGTCGTCATCGATCGGGAGGAGCGACGCGTGGCCCGTCAGTCGGAGCCAGGTCAGAGTCGACCAGTCCTCGCCCCAGCGGTCGATCAGGATCGTGACCCGCGGATCCGCGGTGATATCGCGGACTCGAGCCAAGCGCATCGGATCGGTCGTTGCCTTCGGCTTGTCGTCGATCGGCGTGTAGAGGATCGGGTCGGTCTCGGCCAGGACGAAGCAGATCGGGACCAGGCGCGGACGACCATCCGGGGCGATCGTGGCGAGGACGGCCCGTCGGGCCGCCGCGATGGCCGATCGGTCGGTCGGCGTCAGGATGGGATCGCTGGCCACGGTTCTATGATGCGCCCATGCCCGATCCGACGGCCGCGCCGCCACCGCCGACTCGACATGTCACCAGCCGCCGGATCCTCGCCGTCCGGGGCGGATCGCTCGAGGTCCGCGATGACCGGGTCGTCGGCGAAGCGCCGCTCGAGATCCGGGCAGCCGGGCCAGGTCAGGATCCGGTCGCGGTCGCGGTCACGATGCGGACTCCAGGCTCCGAGGCTGAGCTGGCCATCGGGTTCCTCCAGACGGAAGGCCTCCTGGCGGGCCAGGAGGTCCTGCGCACCGTCGGGGGCGACCCCGCAGCATCGAGCCAGCCGGATGACACGATCGTCGTCCGCCTCTCGCGCTCATTCGACGACTCGGCGGTCGCCGAGCGCCACTTCGTGGCGACAGCGTCGTGCGGGATCTGCGGCAAGGCCTCGATCGACGAGATCGCCCTTCGCGTGGACCCGCTGCCGGATGGGCCTGTCGTGGCGCGGTCGGTCATCCTGGCCCTGCCCGACCTGTTGCGGGCGGCCCAACGAGCCTTCGACGAGACCGGCGGCCTGCACGCTGCCGGACTGTTCACGCCGCGCGGCGAATTGCTCGCCCTGCGTGAGGACGTCGGGCGCCACAACGCGCTCGACAAGCTGGTCGGCTCGCAGGTCACTGGCCGGCGCTCTGCCGCTCCATGATCGGATCCTGATGGTCTCCGGCCGGGTCAGCTTCGAGATCATCCAGAAGGCGGCGGCAGCCGGGATCCCGATCGTTTGTGCGGTCTCCGCGCCATCCGACCTCGCCATCGAGACGGCCGATCGGCTCGGCGTGACGCTGGTGGACTTCCTGCGCGGATCCGGCTTCAACGTCTATGCGCACGATGGGCGGATCGACCTGCGCGATCTGAGCGGTCTGGGCTGAGGGTTCATCCCGTCGAGTGGGCCAAGGCCTGGTCACGCGAGGTCCGGCCAGTTACGCTTCGCAGCGTTCTTGCCGCTGATTCCAAGGGAGGGAGCCAGGATGGGCTGCATCGTCACGCTGTTCGGCATCATCATGCCGAGGTTCGTCCTGTTCGTGGGCTGGTACAACGACCCGACCTACTGGAACGCCCTGCTCGGTTCGCAGTTGCTTCTCGGTCTGGGTTTCCTGTTCCTGCCCTGGACGACGCTCGTCTACGGGTTCGCTGCACCCAACGGGATGAGCCTGATCGGCTGGATCTTCGTGTTCTTCGCCTTCCTTGCCGACCTCGGGACGTGGGGTGGCGGGGTCTTCGGGAACCGGAAGCAGATCTCCAACTATCGAGGCACGTAGTCCGATCAGAACCCGATCGACCCGCCGCCGGACCAGGTGATCCCGGCGATCGAGCCGTTTCTCGGACAGAGAACGCGCTTCGCGATCAGTCATGCGTCGTCCGTGACGAGCCGCCCTGATCCGGGCGTCACAAGAGTGAGCACAGATAGACCGGCGCGTCATCCTCTCCGGCGATGACCCGACGGTCCGAGTAGAAGACGGATCCGACGCCCGTCTGCTCACCGCACGAGATGCACGCTTCCTCGAAGTCAGCCACGTTCGTCGCGATACACTCGGGTCCGTGCCATATTCGCCGCCACATGGGGTGCGAATCGGGTCGATCGCATCCGGCTAGCATCTGGCGACATGGGACGGGTCTCGGTTCCGACGTTCGTGCGTGATCTGGGCAACGACCCAGGGGCGCTGCGCACGCTGATCGCTGCCTGCTTCGCATTGCTCGCATCCGGGCTCACTCCGCGGGCCTACGCAGCCGGCCTGCCTGGCGTTCAATCCGCCGTCCGATCCAACGACGATACCCAGGTCGTGCTCCTCGTCGCAGCGGTCGCGACGGCCGGGATGCTGCTCGTCGGAGGCGTGCTTGGTGACGCTGACGGCCGGCGTCGGATCATGATCGGCGCGCTCACGGCCATGACCCTGGCCGGCCTCGCCGGCATCGTCGTCACCGACGGCCCGCTCCTCCTCGTCATCCAGTTCGTCGGAGTCGGCGGAGCAAGCGTCGTCCTGCCGATGGCCCTGGCCGGCGTCGCTACTCGATACTCGGGCATCCCTCGGGCCACGGCCATCGGCTTCGCATACGGCGCGTACGGCGCGGCCATGGCCGCCGGCCCGGTGCTCCTGACGTTGTTCGGGCCGAGCGGTGCTCGGTGGCCCGCCTATCTCGTCGCGGCAGTCGCCTCTGGTGTCGGTCTATGGATCGCCCGATCGGCGTGGGGCGATCTGCCGATGCGCGATCGAGACGACCGCGCGGTGCCCATCGCGACGGCGATCTGGGCGTTCGGGATCGTCATCCTGACCGCCGGGCTGATCGGCTTCCAGGGAGAACGCGCGAGCCTGATCCGCGTCACGTTCGCGGTCGTCGGCGCGATGCTCGTCGTCGGCGGTCTTGTCGCGGACCGCCGACGTCGTCGGCTCGACCCGAGCCGAGGCCGCGTCGAGCCGCGACCGGTCGCGACCGCGCTCTTCGTCGGGTTCGTCATCGCGTACGCCCAGGCATCGGTCCTGCTCCAGGTGCCGATCTATTTCCAGCTCATCCTGGGCTACGGCCCGTTCCTGGCCGTCGTCGCGACAGTCCCATTCATGGCAGCGCTCGTCGTCGCGGGTCCGGTCGCGGGTATCCTGATCGCCAGGTTCGGGCCGCGATCGCTCGTCTTCATGGGTGTCGCGGCCGTCGGGCTTGGGAGTGTGCTCATCTCCATCATCCTCCGCCCAGGAGTCGGTTACGCGGGGTTTGCCCTTGCATTCCTCCTGATCGGGGCGGGCTTCGTCATCGCGACCACCGTCCGGACCGCGATCATCTTCGCGAGCGTGCCCCGAGGGCTCCCGGCCACGGCGGCCGCCCTCAACGAGGTCTCCGTGGCACTGGGCAGCCGGGCGGGCCTGATCGTCGTCACGCTCTTGGTGACACGTCTGGCACTCGACTCCTACGCGGCCTCACTCGTCGGTACGCCACCCGGCGAGGGGAATGCAGCCGTCGGATCGTTCCAGAACGTGCTGATCGCCATCGGCTTGCCCCAGTACGGCGCGCTGGTCGACGGCCTGGACCCCGCGAACGCCGCCGCCTATGCGAGCGCGTACACCGACGCCGTCAGGACTGTCCTTCTGAGTACCGGTGTGATCGCCCTCATCGCGGCACCGATCGCCGCTGTCGCCCTCGGCCGGCGCGACCCACTGAACACGGTCTGGGAGCACCAGGATGAGCGGTCCGCACGGGAAGGACCCGCGGTCAGCTCGTGACCGGCGGCTTCGGGCGGCTGTTCACGAATTCGAAGCCGAACCGGCCCTTGATGCACAGATGGCCGTCGGTCACCGATGAATCGGATGGCGAGGTGACCTTGACGATCCGGTCGTCCTGGGCGTGGAGCGAGACGGCACAACCGACGCCGCAGTAGGGGCAGATGGTATCGGTCACGGTCTGGGCCGACTCATCCCACGTCCCGGCCGCCCGCATGTCGTACTCGGACTTGAACATCAGGGCGCCCGTCGGGCAGACGCCGATGCAGTTGCCGCAGTAGACGCAGGCGGATTCGGGCAGCGGAACGGCCTGCTCGGTCGAGATCCGGGCGTCGAAGCCGCGTCCGGCCACCGCGATGGCAAATGTGTTCTGGGCCTGTTCCCCACAGGCATCGACGCACTTGTAGCAGAGGATGCATTTCGAGTAGTCGCGCACGTACAGCTCGTTGTCGACCTTGGTCGGTTGCGCGACCGTGGCCGCCGTGGCGTCGCCGGCAGGAGCGTGATGGTGACCTGGTTCGTGCCCGTCGCGCTCGCCGGCGACTGCCGCCTCGACCGGCGGTCCGAATCGACCCGGGTCGGCGCCGTAGCGCTCGGCGTATGAGGCGACGGTGCCATCGGGCGTGGTCGGCCCCGTGAGCGAGATGTCCACGCTGGACCCCAGCAACTCAAGGACGACCTTGCGAGACAGGCGGACCCGTTCCGAGTCGGTCTGGATCTCCATCCCGGGCTCGGCCTTGCGTGAGCAGGCTGGAACAAGGACGCGCGACCCGGCGACCTCGACGACGCACACGCGACAGACATTGACCGGGTCAAGATTGTCCGCATAGCACAATGTCGGGGTGTCGATGCCCTGCTCGCGGCATGCCCCGAGGATCGTCGTGCCGGTGGTCACGGAGACGGGCATGCCATCGATCGTGAGTTCGATCGAACTCGGGGCCTCGACCGGCGGCGGCCCCGGCGGTCGCGACGCGCGGGCGGGCGCATCGAACAGGATCGCCGCAAGGACGGCGGGATCGGAGGTCGTGCCGGGGTTCGACTGATCGGTCACAGCGCCACCATACCCGGCAGGCGCAGGGCCGACTCGATCGCCGATGACGCTGTCTGGCCCAGCCCGCAGATGGAGGCATCACGCATCGCCTGGCCGATCTCGCGCAGCAGCACCAGCTCTTCGTCGCGCGGCCGGACGCGGGAACCGGCCGCGAGTCGCGCGAGCAATTCCTCTTGCCGGACGCTTCCGACGCGACATGGGACGCACTGACCGCAGGACTCATCACGGAAGAATTGGGCGATCCGCCGGAGGATATCGACGAGGTCGGCCGTCTCGTCGAAGACCATGATCACGCCCGATCCGAGCGTCGCCCCGGCTGCCCGGGTCGCCTCGAAGGTGAGCGGCATGTCGAGGGCATCCGGCCCCACGAAGACTCCGGCCGCTCCGCCGAGCAGGATCGTGCGGATGGCTCGGCCCCCGGGCACGCCGCCGGCGAGCTGGATCAGGTCGCCCAGGGTCGCGCCGAACTCGACCTCATAGGCACCGGGCCGGGCGATGTGGCCCGACAGGCAGAACAGCTTCGGGCCGGTCGATCCCTCGGTCCCGATCCTGGCGAACGCTTCGCCGCCATCGGTGACGATCCGGAGCACGTTTGCAAGTGTCTCGACGTTGTTGACCACCGTCGGCTTGCCGAACAATCCGACCTCGACCGGGAACGGCGGCTTGTTGCGCGGTTCACCGCGTTTGCCCTCGATCGATTCGAATAGCGCCGTCTCCTCGCCGCAGATGTAGGCGCCGGCCCCGCGCCGGATCTCGATGTCGAACGGCACGCCTGAACCGAGGATGTCGTCACCGAGGAGACCGGCGGCACGAGCCTGGTCGATCGCGCCCGAGACGCGTGTCTCGGCCTCTGGATACTCGCCGCGGATGTACAGGTAGCCCTTCGCCGCGCCGGTCGCGAAGGCCGCGATGGTCATCGCTTCGACCGTGGCGAATGGGTCGCCTTCGAGGAGGACCCGGTCCTTGAAGGTGCCGGGCTCCGACTCATCGGCATTGCAGACGAGATAATGCGGCTGCGCCGGCTGGGCGGCCACAGCCGCCCACTTTCGGCCGGTCGGAAAGGCCGCTCCGCCCCGGCCCATCAGCTTCGAGGCCGTCACTTCGGCGATGACCGCCTCGGGGCCGATCTCGATCGCGCGGCTGAGGGCGACATAGCCACCACTGGCGCGGTATGCGTCCAGCGAGGTCGGATCCACGACACCGACCCGACCCAGCAGACCGGTCGGCGCCAGCCCCGGACTCGGCGGATCGTGATCCGGGTGGGATGCCGGGGCATGATCCGCGTCCTCCAGCAGTCGGACGACCGTCACGGCATCCACCGGGCCGATCGCGGTCGCTCCTGAGCGCTCGCCCGCGACGGTCAGCAGGCAGGCCGGCGCCTTGTCGCACATGCCCAGGCACGGGCTGCGGAGCCACGTCGCGCCGCCGTCCCGGACCGGTCCACCGGCCGGCCCGACGCTCCGGGTCAGGTCACCGCACAGCGTCTCGGCGCCGGCCAGGCGGCAGGCGATGTCATCACAGACGTGGGCGACGACCGGGGGACGTGGCGTCGTGGCATACAACGCATAGAACGTGGCGACGCCGTAGGCCTCGGCCGGCGCGACGGCCAGACGCTTGCAGATGTAGTTGAGGGCCGGCGTGCTGATCCACCCGATCCGCGACTGCACCGCATGGAGCGCCGGCAACAGCTGGGAACGTCGTGCGCGCGTTGCGTGTCCGCCCTGGGCGGCGTGGCCATCCGTCCGCGATTCGCGGGGACCTCCGACCCAGCCGGACTCCGGTGGACCCAGGACGGCATCGACGGCGGCGCGTTCGATGGGCGAGGCGAGGGGACCGATGACATGCAGATCCATCGGCCCGAGTGTAGTCCGGTCGTGGTCCCGCCGGGCCGCTCCCCCAGCGTCGTAGCGCACTCGCCCGGCGAGCTGGTCTCGCACCGGGTATCCTCGGCCGACCACCCCTTCTGGAGCCGCGATGACGACCGCCGACCCGGCCACCGCCGACCCCGCCGCCACCGTTCCCGCGGACGCGGGCACCGGTCCGGAACGTGGCCAGCTTGTCCTGCTCTCGCTCATCCTCGTCGCCGCCGTCGCCAACCTGAATCTTTCGGTCGCGAATGTCGCGCTGCCCGACATCGGAGCGGCCTTCACGGCGTCCCAGACGGCACTCGACCTCGTGGCCGTCGGGTATTCGCTCGGCCTGGCGGCGTCAGTCCTGTGGCTCGGCGCGCTGGGCGACCGTTACGGACGCAAGCTGATGCTCATCCTCGGCATCCTGCTCTCGATCCCGGCATGCCTGGTCGCCGCCTTCGCTCCGTCGATCGAAGTCCTGATCGTTGCGCGGATCGTGGGCGGACTGTCAGCCGGCATGGCCTACCCGACGACCCTGGCCCTCATCGCAGCGCTGTGGTCGGGACCGGCGCGAACCCGCTCGATCGCCCTGTGGTCTGCCCTCGGGGGTGCCATCGCGGCGCTCGGGCCGTTGGTGTCCGGGTTCCTGCTCGAGCATTTCGAGTGGGGTTCGGTATTCCTCGTGACGCTCCCGCTTGCCGCGGTGGCCCTGGTCATGGCCATCCGGTTCGTGCCGGCCCACATCAACGAGACGACCGAGACGGTCGACAATCTGGGTGGTGTCCTGTCCGCGGTGATGGTGGGTGCCGCGATCCTGGCCATCAACTTCGCGCCCGTTTCCGGCGAGCAGACGCTGGCGCTGGGCCTGGCCGCGATCGCCGTGGTCGCCGGCGTCACTTTCGTCCTCCGACAGCAGCGAGCACGGAACCCGCTGTACGACCTCAAGATCGCATCGCGACGGGTCTTCTGGGTGGCGGCGTGCGCGGGGATCATCGTCTTCGGGTCGCTGATGGGCGCGATGTTCATCGGCCAGCAGTACCTACAGAACGTGCTTGCGTACTCGACGTTGGAGGCGGGTGCCTCGATCATCCCGGCGGCATTGTTCATGGTCATCGTGGCGCCGCGGTCGGCCAAGCTGGTCGAGGCGCGCGGCGCCCGGTTCACCTTGTTGCTGGGCTACGTCTTCGTCCTGGCTGGCTTCGTCACGATGTTCGTGCTCTGGCAGGAGGGCAGCCCGTACTGGCAGGTCGCCCTCGGCTATTCGTTCGTCGGCATCGGTGTCGGGTTCGCAGGCACGCCCGCTTCGCATTCGCTGACTGGATCGGTGCCGGTCACGCGCGCCGGGATGGCGTCAGGGACGGCGGACCTCCAGCGCGACCTTGGCGGTGCGTTCATGCAGTCGATCTTCGGTGCCCTGCTGACGGCTGGCTACGCCACCGCGGTGTCGGCGGCCGTCGCTGCCGCCCCGAACGCGGCCCAGATCACGAGCAGCGTCCAACAGCAGCTGACCAAGTCGTTCAGCAGTGCGGAAGCCGTGGCCGCCCAGTATCCGCAGTATGCGAGCGCCATCACGGCCGGGGCGAAGGCGTCGTTCCTCGACGGAGCGCAGTGGGCGTACGGCGCCGGCATCCTGGCCGTCCTCATCGGCGCCGCGATCGTCTTCCGGTTCTTCCCGAAGAAGGACGACGAGCAGCGACTCCTGGCCGAATATCACGCGATCGACACCGGAGCCGCGACGGCTGCCTAACGTTCCTCGAACCCGACCATCTTGGCGCCGTCGGCGTCACGCAACTCCAACGTGGTGCCGTGGACGGCGTATGTCGATGCCCGCTCGAGCGCGGCGAGGTACTGCGTCTCCTGGGTGCTGATCGCCTCGTCGACGCAGGCCCGCCTGGTCGTCGCCAGCGGACCGATCTTGATGGAACTGCCGTCGACCACGGCCGGGCCGTTGAACATGTTGCATGAGCCATCACCGCTGACCGTCCCGGCCGCATCGAACAGCGCGGTCGGGTCCGACCCCGTCGCGACGCTGACCACGCCACCGGTCCCGTTGTTGTAGCCGGTGACGTGCCAGGTCACGCCGGTCAGCGATGCCGGTGTCAGGACCGAGTAGGCGAGGATCGCGGTGCCGCCAGAGTCGTACATGGTCAGGCCGTCGCTGGTCGCCGTGAAGGTGCTGACCTTGCCAAGGTTGGCCAGGTACGTCGACTCGACATCCGAGGCTGGCGGCGGGCAAGCCATCAGGCTCATCGGACCGAGTTCGATCTTCAGGGCGTTCCCATCGACGGTATATGACGCCGCGTATCGATTGCAGCCCGTCGACCCGACGATCGCCGTGTCTCGGAATGTCGCATCCACCGAGACGCCGGCCGGGATCGAGGTCATCGAGCCGTCCACGGACTGCGCGGTGAGCTGCCAATCGCCGTCGAGGTTGCCGCCTGTCCCGCCGCTACCGCTGACGCAGCCGGCCACCATGGCTGCCAGTGAGACTCCGACGAGTCCGATGGTCATTCGCATCGAGCTGAAGTCCTCCGTCATGGCTGCGGCATCCGCCGTGGAGGTGCAGGATAGCCTGACCCCGCGCCTGTTAGTGTTCGCTGTCCATGGCTGATCATCGACGGGGGACGACGGGAGTGACCGACAGCGACATCGGAACCAGCACAGTTCGATCGTCCCGGCGCGGTCGACGGGTCCTGGCCGGGATCGCCCTTGTCCTGGCTTGCCTGGCGATCCTGTTATCGACGGTGGCCGTCTGGGCCCACCAGACGTTGTTCGACACGGATCGCTTCACGGCGGTCGTCACCAAGTCGCTCGACGAACCGGCGGTGATCGACCCGCTCGCCAGCCGGATCAGCATCCAGGTCGTGGATGCCCTGGACGTCCAGGGACGGATCGCGTCGCGGCTGCCCGGCCCGAGTGAAGCGCTCGCGGCCCCGATCACCCTGGCGATCACCGATGCCATCGACAAGCGGCTCCAGGTCGCCCTTCTGAACCCCAGGGTCCAGGCCGGTCTCGCGAAGGTGGTCTCGTTCACCCATGCGCGAGTCGTGGACTTGCTCCGGGGCGACCCGGACGCCGTCACGGTGAAGGACGGATACGTCGTGGTCTCCGTTTTCCCGGTCGTGCAGGCGGCCCTGGAGGAACTCCAGTCGATCGGGCTGCTGCCCGACGGTGTCCAGATCCCCGACCTCTCATCTGGGGATCCTCCGGCCATCCTCTCCGGTCGACTGGCGACCGCCCTCGGGATCACCTTGCCGCCTGACTTCGGGACGATCCAGCTGATGAAGGCCGACCGGCTGCTGGCGGCGCGGTCCGCCGTCCAGGCGTTCGATGCCATCGTGATCGTCCTGTTGATCGTGACCTTGCTGCTCATCCTGCTGACGCTTTGGCTCTCGACCTCACGGCTGCGGATGCTCCTCTTTCTCGGGCTCGGGACGATCATCGCGTTCGCACTGGCAAAGCTCGCGATCGGCGCGATCGAAGATCTCGTGCTGTCCGGGGTCGCCGAGGGCGACCTCGTGGGGGCGATCAGAGCGGTCGTCGACGCGACGGTTGCCGACCTTCGCGTGTGGGCCTCGGTCGTGCTGGTGGCGGCGGTCATCCTCGTCGTGCTGGCCTTCGTGGTCGGCCTTCGTGGCGCCGATGGCACCATTCGTCGGGATCGGCGCGTGCTGGAGCGCATCGGGCTCGTCGCGATCATCTTCGCCATCCTTTGGATCGCGGCCGGTCTTGACGTGGCGTTGTTGGCCGCGGCATTGATCATCGGCCTCGGCCTGCTCGCCGGTGTGTTCACGCCGTCGTCGGATCCGGTCGTGCCAGTTGGCGAGGGCTGACCGGGATCAGCGTGAGCAGCGACACACCTCCCGCGTCGCTCGAGCCGCACGAGGCTGACGACAGCCTGCGCGGGATCGCCAGCGCCGCACGCGACGCGTGGCGCGATGAGCGTGTCGAGGTCGTTGCCGCGATCCTGCTGTCCCTCGCCACAGTCCTCTCCGCGTGGGGGGCATATCAGGCGACCCGCTGGGGTGGCAACCAGGCGAACAGCTATGCGGAAGCCGCAGCGCTCCGGTCCGAAGCGGCCACCCACGGGACGGTCGCGTCGAGGCAGATCCAGATCGATGTCGCGTCATTCCTCGCCTGGTCAGATGCGGCGCTGGGTGGCGACGAGGAGCTGGCCAAGTACATCGAGGACCGCTTCCGGACCGAGTTCCTGGTCGCGTTCGAGGCCTGGTTGGGTGAGCGCCCACCGAACATCAACCTGATCCCGCTCGGTACGCCGTTCGAACGCCCCGAATACGTCCTCGCCGAACAGACCGCTTCGGATGCCAAGGCCGCCCAGGCAGAACAGGCCCTGAAGGACGCCCAGACCGCCAATCAGATCGGCGACGACTTCGTGCTGACGGCCGTCCTCTTCGCGTCGGTCCTATTCTTTGCCGGGATGGCGGCGAGATTCCGTCCACAATGGATCCGCTGGGCGATGTTGGGCGTGGCCCTGCTCGTGTTCATGATCGGATTGGTCATCGAGTTCTCGCTGCCCCAGAACGTGGGCTTCTAGCGCTGTCGGCCGGATCGACCGGGCCGCTCAGGCCGAAACAGGCGCCGCCAACTTCTCGATCCTGATGGCCGTGGCCTTGAATTCGGCTGTGCCCGACTTGGGGTCGGTGGCGTCGATGGTCAGCAGGTTGACCGCGACATCGTCCTGGAAATGCATGGTCATGAAAGTCAGACCGGGCCGAAGCGAGGGGTCGATCCGCACCGGGACCTCGACCTGCCCGCGCCGGGACACGACCCGGACCAGCTCGCCATCGGCCAGGTCGTAGGCGAGGGCGTCTTCCGGGCTGGTATCCAGGCTTTCACCGCGGCGAAGGGGCGATGTATAGCCGGCCGTCTGGACGCCGGTATTGTACGAATCGAGCCGTCGGCCGGTCGTCAGCCGGATCGGGAAGTCGGCGTCCAGCTTGTCGACCGGCGGATCATGGTCGACCGGAACGAACGGCGCCCGATTGCCGGGGACGGGGTCCTCCCACAGGCGCGAGTGGAGGAACAATTCGCCGGGATGGTCTTCGTCCCAGCACGGCCACTGGATCCCGCCCAGCGTCTCAAGCCGGGCATAGCTCATCCCGGCGAAGGCGGGGGCGAGGCGGCGGACCTCATCCCAGACCGTCTCCGGGTCCGGGTGGCCCCAGGCCGCACCCATCCGGTTCGCGAGATCGAACACGATGGCCAGATCGTCACGCGCGCCCGATGGTGGCTCGACCGCCTTGCGGACCCGCTGGACCCGTCGTTCGGAGTTGGTGACCGTCCCTTCTGATTCCGCCCAGGCTGCGGTGGCCGGCAGGACCACGTCGGCGAGCGCCGCGGTCCTGGTCAGGAACAGGTCCTGGACGACGAGGAAGTCGAGGCTCGACAGGAGGTGGATCGCGCGCTTCTGGTCGGCCTCGGACTGGACCGGGTTCTCGCCGATGCAGTAGACCGCCCTCAGGTCGCCCCGCTCCATCGCGTCGAACATGCCGGACAGGTGCCAACCACGCTGCGGTGGCACGGCCACGCCCCAATCGGCATCGAACTTGGCTCGAACGGCGTCGTTCTCGACGTGCTGGAACCCTGGCAGGCGGTCCGGCAAGGCGCCCATGTCGCCACCACCCTGGACGTTGTTCTGGCCCCGCAACGGGTTGACCCCGCTGCCGTAGCGACCGACGTGACCGGTCAGCAGCACCAGCGAGATCAGGGCGAGCACGTTGTCGACGGCGTTGTGATGTTCGGTGATCCCGAGCGTCCAGCACAGCATCGCCTTGGGCGCCGTGGCGAAGGCATGGGCCAGGTCCCGGATGGCTGCGGCCGGGACGCCCGTCTCTCGCTCGGCATAGTCGAGCGTGTATGACTCCACCTTCGCCTTGTACGCGTCGAAGTCCATCGTGGCGCGGCCGATGAACTCGCGGTTCTCCAGACCTGCGGCGATGATCTCGCGGCCGACTGCGTTGGCTAACGCGATATCGCTGCCGACATCGATGCCGAGCCAGCTGTCGGCCCACTCCGCACTGGATGTCCGGCGCGGGTCGATGGCGTACAGGCGGGCACCGTTGTGGATCCCCTTGAGGACGTGGTGGAAGAAGATCGGGTGGGTCTCGCGGGCATTGCTGCCCCACAGGACGATGAGGTCCGTGTCTTCGACTTCCCGATATGAGGATGTGCCGCCCCCGGCACCGAATACCGTCGCCAGACCGGCGACGCTAGGGGCGTGTCACGTCCGGTTGCAGCTGTCGATGTTGTTGCTGCCCAGGACCGCTCGGCTGAACTTCTGGGCCGCGAAGTTGACCTCGTTGGTCGCCTTACTGCAGCTGAAGGTGCCGAAGGTCGTCGGGCCGTGGGCCGCCTTCGCGGCCCGGAACCCGGCGACGGTCCGATCGAGTGCTTCGTCCCAGGTCGCGGGTCGAAGCTCGCCGCCCTTCGTATCGCGGACGAGGGGCTGGGTCAGTCTCACGTAGGGTTTCGCCAAGGGTGGCCTCCTGCGGTTCGACGACAGCCCGAGTGTAGCGCGACGCAGGCCGAGTCGGCGTCGGTCCGCCCTGCGCCGGTCCGTTTTCGCCGGCGGCTATCGCTCGTCGTCGCGTGGCGCCGGCCGGAAGAACACCCGGAACAGGACGATGAAGCTGACCACGAGTGTGACCGCGAAGGCGATCATCGCCAGATAGGCCAGACCCTGGAACTGGGTGAGCGATGGCTGGAGCAGGATGGCCATCACGATCGCCGTGCCGATCAACTGCCCGACGACGATGACTCCGACGGTCGCCTGCCGGCCGATGTCGCTGACTGAGGAGATCGACCTCTCCAGCCCTTTCGTGTCGACTTCGACGACGAACTTTCCCTTGTTGAACTGATCGATCCAACTGAGCGCCGCGCCCTCCAGGGACGGGACTTTGCGCGCGAGTTCCTTGCCTATCCGGACGGCACTTCCCTGGATCTGCTTCTGGATCCTCTCAGGCGTGAACGACTCCAGGAGTGCGGCTCGCGCCTCCGTGACGGCAGCGTCGCCCAAGTCGATGTCGAACGAAAGCGCCCGGGCCGTCTCTTCGGCCTGGATGACCGCCTTGATCGCCAGGGTCAACTGGTTGTCGAGCTTGAGACCATTGTCGAAGACGGCGGACAGGAACGCGCCAAGCGCAGACCCGAGCGACGTCGCCTTGCCGTAGATGAGGTACTGGCGGGCGAGCCGGTCGATGTCGTCGCGGTAGCGCGCCTCGTCGAATTGTCGAGTGGGCTTCCCGAGCGCGAGCAGCCCATCGCCGATCCCAGGGATGTCCACTTCCTTGATCGAATAGATGAGCCCCAGCAAGTCCACTCGCTGCTGCGAGTTGAGCTGGCCGACGAGCCCCAGGTCCAGGTAGATGAGCTGGTGTGACTCAGGATCCGCCAGGATGTTGCCGGGGTGCGGGTCGCCGTGGAAGAACCCATCCACGAGCACCTGCTTGATGATCGAGCGGATGAAGACCGTTCCAAGCTCGGTCGTGTCGAAGCCGGCGGCGCGCAACTCGTCCGCCTTGGAGATCTTGATCCCGTTGACGAACTCCATCGTGATGACGCGTTCGCCCGACAGTTCGTCCCAGATCCGCGGGATGTGGATCTCCGGGAAGCGTTGCATGTTGTCCGCCAGCCGGAGGGCGTGGTATGCCTCGTTCCGATAGTCGAGTTCCTTGAGGACGCCCTTGGCGAACTCGGACACGATGCCGTGCAGGTCGACCTTCCGAGCCAGCGCGAGCCGCTTCTCTGCGACGCTGGCAAGCTCCTGCATGACGCCGAGGTCGGCCTGCGTCTTTGCCACGATCCTGGGCCGCTGGACCTTGACGGCGACCAGGGTTCCGTCGTGCAGTCGCGCCTGGTGGACCTGGGCCGTGGATGCGGCCGCGAACGGCACGGGGTCGAACGTCTCGTACAGGGCTTCCGGCGGCGCACCCAGTTCCTTGGTGACGATCGCAACGACATCCTCGTAGGCGAACGGGGAGGCCTCGCTCTGGAGCTTGGACAGCTCAGCGATCCAGTTGGGCGGCAGGATGTCCGCCCTGCTCGCCATCATCTGGCCGATCTTCACGTAGGTCGGCCCGAGTTGTTGGAGCATCGCGACGATCCGCTGCGGCCCGGTGGCGTCGATGAGGTCGTCCTTGTCGCCGAGCACGACGCGCGCGAACCACCGGCGGACCTGGCCGACCGGGGTATCGGCCAGGGCGATATCCAGGCTCGTTGAGTAGATCGCGTTGTAGACCTGCTGCAGGCGAAGGTTCTCGATGACGACGTTGCGTCGCGGGGTGGGCAGGGACTCGAGGAACCCCCAGATGCCCCGGGTCCGATCCGCGCCGAGGTCCGGTCGATTCAGCCCGAGCACCGCGTCCATCAGGGTCGAAAGGGCCGTATAAAGCGCTGCGGCGACGATGACCCAGAGCAGCGTCGGCTGTGCCACGTCGGCGATCTGGATCGGGGCGATGAACGCGGTGATGTAGATGGCCAGCGCGTTGATGATCACAACGAAGAAGCCCATCGTCGAGAACAACAGCCTGCCCGTGAACGCGACGAGGACCGGTCGCGCGAAGCGATTGACCAGGACCAGGATCGCGGCCCAGGACAGGAAGCCGATGATGCCGGCGCCACGCAGGGCGATGACCGGAACCGATTCCGGGCCGAAGGGGAATGGCTGCCCGACCGAGATGATCCCGAGGAACAGGATGATGAAGAGGAGGAGGAGCGCGTCGAGCACCACCTCGACGATGAAACGGCGCATCTGTGTCTCCTCGACGATCCAGCCGCGATAGCGGTCCGTGGTCGTCTATTGTCGCTTGACTGGAACCTCGCGTCAGCCTTTGGGCGATCCCGACCCGTGACAGGATCAGATGAGGCTGACGCCAGCTTGCCCGGCTGCGACGGTGCCGATCCAGCGATGGTCGATACCGGCTTCGTCGAATGCCGTCTCGAGGGCGTTGATGCGATCGGGCGAGACCGCGGCGAGCAGCCCGCCGGAGGTCTGGGGATCGTGGGCGATGGTGACGAGATCCTCCGGTACATCCCGACCGACCACGAGTGACGCCGCCACGAATCGGCGGTTATGCGCCGCGCCTCCGGTCTCCACCCCGGCAGCGGCGAGTTCTCGCGCGCCGGCAAGGACGGGGAGGGCAGCCGCTTCGAACACGAACCGCGTGCCGGAGCCACGGGCCATCTCGAGGCCATGTCCGAGCAGGCCGAACCCGGTGACGTCGGTGGCGGCCGTGATGCCGGTCGCGACGAGGGCCTCGGCCGCGGCCCGATTCAGTTCGCACATGCCGTCGATCGCGGCCGTCAGGTCCGGCTCGCTCGTCCGGCCCTGGCGCGAGCCGGACACGAGGACGCCCGTCCCCAGCGGCTTGGTCAGGACGAGCCGGTCACCCGGCTGGGCGGCCCCCTTGCGCAGCAGCCGATCGGGGTGGGCGGCACCGATGACGGCCAGCCCGTATTTCGGCTCGGGGTCACGGATGGTGTGCCCGCCGGCCAGCACGCCGCCGGCCTCCCGGACCTTGTCGGATGCGCCGGCGAAGATCTCGGTCAGGACAGCTCGCGGAAGGTCCTCCGGGAAGGCGGCGATCGACAGCGCGAACAGGACCCGACCACCCATCGCGAACACATCCGACAGCGCGTTCGCGGCGGCGATGGCCCCGAAAATGTGCGGATCGTCGACCAATGGCGGGAAGAAGTCCAGCGTCCCGATGATGGCGAGATCGTCGGTGACGCGATAGACGGCGGCGTCGTCAGGCGGCGACAACCCGGCCAGCAGCTCGGCTGGGGCCTCGTTCGCCTCGGCGCCGAGTCCAGCCAGGGCCTCCGCCAGCAGATCGGCGCCGAGCTTGGCGGCGCACCCGCCACAGTCGGTCAGGTCGGTCAGGCGGACTGGGCTCGGATCGATCACGGTCACGATCCGATGATAGAGCGCCTCGCGCTACCATCACGCTGGGAGCGGTCGGGTCCCGGTGGGTCCCCTGGTCTTCAAAACCAGTGGCGCGGCGCTCGGCGCGGCGCGGTGGGTTCGACTCCCACGCGTTCCCGCCATGGAGGACCGATGCCACCCGATCGCCCCCGACCGCCCAGTGTGGAGCGACTGCTCGTGTCCGTCCGCGAGCAGGTCTCGCCCGGCACCGATCCGGGCGCGTTGGTCTCGGTCGCTCGAGACGTGGTCGCGGACGAGCGGTCCCGCCTGGTCGCCGGGGAGCCACCGACGCCGATCGATGGACTCGTCGACGCCGTGGTGAACCGGATCGCGGGCTTCGCCGACGCGCCTGGAACGTGGGAGGGTCCACCTTCGGTGATCAATGCGACCGGCGTGATCCTGCACACGAACCTCGGCCGGGCGCCCTGGCCGGATACCGCGATCGCCGCGGCCATCCGGGCTGCGACGACATCCACGCTCCTCGAATTCGACCGCGAGGATGGCCGTCGCGGCCCACGCGACCGCACGGCGGAGACCCACCTCATCGCGCTGACCGACGCCGAAGACGCCTTGATCACCATCAACAATGCGGCCGCATTGGCGCTCGCTGTCGGACTCGCCGGTCGGCGTGGTGTGGCCGTCTCGCGGGGCGAACTCGTGGAGATCGGTGGGGGCGTCCGGATCCCGGAGATCATCCGTCGCGCCGGCGCACGCCTGGTCGAGGTCGGTACGACCAACCGGACGCGCGTCGTCGACTTCGAGCCGCCGCTGGCCGACGGGCGGGCGACGGTCGTCCTCCGCGTCCATCCGTCCAACTTCGTCCAGACCGGGTTCGTCGAGGCGCCGGATGCGGTCGAACTGGCACGGCTCGCCCATGCGCATGATGCGATCGTCATCGACGACCTCGGGAGTGGCGCGCTGCTCGATACCGCCACGGTCGGCCTTGCCCATGAGCCGACGCCTGCCGAGCGCCTTGCGGCAGGGGCGGACCTGGTCACGTTCAGTGGCGACAAGCTCGTGGGCGGACCGCAGGCCGGGCTGATCGTCGGTCGAGCGGATCTCATCGCCCGATTGCGGAGAGATCCGTTCGCGCGAGCCGTCCGCCCGGACAAGGTCATCCTGGCGGCGCTGGCCGCGACGCTCGGGCTGTACCGAGCCGGCCGGGCGATGACCGACATCCCGGTCTGGCGGATGATCTCGACCGGCGTGGACGAACTCCGCGGACGGGCCGATGCCCTCGTTCGCCGCCTCCCGGACCGGCTTCGGGATCATGTCTCGG
Source organism: uncultured Chloroflexia bacterium (assembly GCA_963720715.1). Taxonomy (GTDB): domain Bacteria; phylum Chloroflexota; class Limnocylindria; order Limnocylindrales; family CSP1-4; genus SPCO01. The sequence goes on along the minus strand of CAVRGM010000005.1, from coordinate 181,730 downwards.
TCACGGAGCTCGAGGCTGCCGTGGGCGGCGGCTCGCTCCCCGGTCGGACGATCGGATCGGCCGGCCTGCGGGTGACGGGACCGAGCCCAGAGGCGCTCGCCCGGCGGCTCCGAGCCGGCGAGCCGATCGTGGTCGCGCGGGTCGAGCACGGCGCGGTCCTGCTCGACCTGCGAACGGTCCGACCCTCGGACGACACGGCGTTGGTCGAGGCCCTGGCCCAAGCCATCGAAGCGGACTGAGCCACGCGATGACCGTCGTCGTCGGCACGGCCGGCCACATCGACCACGGCAAGACGACGCTGCTCCGCGCCCTGACCGGCATCGACGCCGATCGGTTGCCCGAGGAACGGGCGCGCGGGATGACGATCGATGTCGGATACGCCCACCTGGCCCTCGACGACGGCCGCTCGCTCGACTTCGTGGACGTCCCGGGTCATGCGCGTCTGATCGGCAACATGCTCGTCGGGGTCGGCGAGATCGATGCGCCACTGCTCGTCATCGCGGCCGATGACGGGCCGCGCGCCCAGACCCTGGAGCACCTCGCGTTGCTCGATGCCATGGAGTTCCTCCACGGCATCGCCGTGGTGACCAAGATCGATCTCGTCGCGCCCGAGCGGGTGTCGGCGGTCGTGGCCGAGGTCGACGCGCTGCTCGGTCGGACGTCGCTCGCCGGCTCGCCGGTCATCGCGGTGTCCGGTTCGACCGGGGATGGCGTGGCTGCACTCCGAGCGGCACTCGACCGGTTGGTCGAGCGGCTGCGGGACGTCGGGTCGCCCGCCGATCACGGCTCCCGCCTGGCGATCGATCGGATGTTCGTCGTCAAGGGGCGCGGGCCGGTCGTGACGGGCACGCTGCGCGGGCGTGCGCTGACGGCCGGTGCGACATTCCGACTGGTACCCGGCGATGCGTCCGCCAGAGCTCGCGGGCTCCAGGTCCACGGCGTCGCTGTCGACCGGGCCGAACCTGGCCGACTGGCGATCAACGTGGCGGGACCCGATGCCAGCGACCTGTACCGCGGCAGGGTCCTGACCGATGATCCGCACGTCATCGCCAGCGACCGATGGCTGGTCAGCCTTTCGGCGCCGCTCGCGGACCGGTCACGAGTCCGGCTCCACGGCGGGACGGCGGCCGTCGATGCGTCCATCGGACGGAGCGGCCGTGACGCCATCGACCTGACCGACGGTCGAGCAGCGGCCATCGTGCGCCTGACGGCACCGGTCGCGGTCTCCGCAGGCGACCGGTTCGTCTTGCGACGCGCCTCAGGTGAGATCAGGGTCACGGGCGGGCTTGTGCTGGACCCCTCGCCGCCGCGCGGTCTGTCGCGGCGACGGGGATCGCGTGATCGAGTGGAACGACTGGCGATCGCCGTTCACTCGGGCGACCGCGGGGAGGTCCGGTCGGCCCGACTCGATCTCCACGGCTACCTGGCAGCGGGGCGTGACGAGGCCCCCCGGGTCCTGGCCAGCGATGTCGAGGCGACAGTCCAGGAGTCGATCATCGCGAAGGCATCCGGCGCACGGATCTCCTTGACCGACGCCCGGACGCTCGCGGCGGCCAGTCTCCGCCGGCAGGTATCGATCGACCGGACCGCCGCCGGGGTCGTCGGCTCGGCGGTGATCGACGCGATGCTCGTCGGCGGGCGCCTGGTGCGCGAAGGGACGACCGTGGCGACGCCGGCCGCGGCTCTGGCCGGAACCGCCGCTGCCGACCCGAGCCTCGTCGCGGCGATGGATCGGCTTGTCGAGGCCCTCGACACCACCGCCCCACCGCCCCTCCGGGCGGCTGCCGTTGCAGCCGGCTGTCCGCCCGATGCCATTCGCGAGCTGGAGCGTTCGGAGCGGATCGTCGTCCTGGAGCCCGATCTCGCCTATGCCGTCGATGCCTATCGTGGCCTCGCGGAGATGGCCGTCTCGATGGCGGCGGCCGAGCCGTTGACCCCGGCCGCCTTCCGTGACGCGACCGGCACGAGCCGCCGCTACGTCATGGCCCTCCTCGCGGACCTGGACCGACGGGCGATCCTCCAGCGGACGCCGGCCGGACACGTGCCCGGGACGCGCTCGGCGACGGCGATGGCGGTCCGGTCCGTCCGATGACCAGGTCCGCGGTCAGTGCGGTCGTCCTGGCCGGTGGGCGGTCCAGCCGCTTCGGTCGCGACAAGTTGACCGAGGACATCGGTGGCCGCCGCCTGCTCGATCTCGCGATCGACGCGGTCCGCCCCCACGCCGCGGAGATCGTGGTCGTCGTCGCGCCGGACGGGCGGGTATGGCTCGGCGACGATGTTCGGGTCGTCCACGACGAAGTGGCGTTCGAAGGCCCGCTGGTCGGCCTGTCGGCGGGCCTCCGGGCCGCTCGTGGTCGGATCGCCCTGGTCGTTGGTGCGGACATGCCGTCGCTCGTGCCCGAGGTCGTGGCGATGCTGATGGCGCCGTTGTCGGATCCGGAGGTCGACGCGGTCGTGCTCGAACATGACGGACGGCCTCGCCCGTTGCCCCTGGCGGTCCGGACCGATCGAGCCATTTCGGCGGCCGACCGACTCGTATCGAACGGGGAGCGTCGGCTGCGTGCGCTGGTCGCTGATCTCGCGACGATGATCGTCGTCGAGGAGGACTGGCGGCGGGTCGATCCCGAGGGGCGATCCGTTCGCGATATCGACCGGCCGTCCGACCTGGACCGATCGATCTGACTCGGGCCGGACACACGAAGGCCCCCGCCGGAGGAGCGGAGGCCCTGGTGTGGCGATGATGGACGGTGGCTGGGGAGGAAGTCAGCGACCGTATGGGTAGTTGCGAAGTTCCGGGACGGTCGGGCCGTCGTCGGCCCTGAACATCGACCGCAACGTGCCGGCCGCGGCAGCGATGCGACTGCGCAGGCTCCGCTTGGCGACCCGCGAGCTCGTCGGGTACCGGCGACTCTCGGCTTGGAGCTCTTCGAGATGCTGGTTGACGAAGATGATCGAGAGGGCGTTCATCGGGTCTCCTTTCCGCTGCCCCGGATCCGTACCGGTGCGCTGCAGGAGCATGGCTCGAGATCGCCATCGCGGACATCGACCTGAGATGCCGATCCGGGGTCGTCATGTGTCCATCCCGGATCGGCGAACGTCAGCCGCCGAGATCGGCCGTTTCGTGGACCGGTCGGCCGTCGATGAACGTGCCCACGACCCGGGCGTCGCCGATCGGTCCGGCGGCCCGATCGAAAAGATCGCGATCGAGGACCGCCAGGTCGGCCGACTTGCCGACCTCGAGCGAGCCGATCTCGGATTCCAGATGGTTCAGCCAGGCCGTCCCGTTCGTGAACCCGGCAAGCGCGTCGATCAGATCGAGGCGTTCGGCCGGGAAGAACGGCTCCCGGTGGCCGCGACTGTCCTCGCTCACACGAGTGACGGCGACTTCCATCTCCAGCAGCGGATCCGGGGTCGACACGCTCCAATCCGATCCCATCGCCAACCTCGCTCCGGCCCGCAGCAGGGAACCGAATGGATACTGCCATCCTGCCCGCCCAGGGCCGAGGAATGGGATGGTGAGCCGGTCCATCTGCTCCTCGTGACAGGCCCAGTAGGGCTGGGCGTTGGCGGCCACCCCCAGCGTGGCAAACCGTTCGATGTCGTCGGGGTGGACGACCTGGATGTGGGCGATATTCGGCCGGGTGTCCGACCAGCCGTTCGCCCGTCGGGCGTGGTCCACGGCATCGAGCGCATCGCGGACAGCCCGGTCTCCGATGGCATGGAAATGAGCCTGGAACCCGAGGGCATCGAGGCGGGTCACGTATCCGCCCAGCTCGATCGGATCGACCATGCTCATCCCGCGTTCCGTCGTCGGCCGACCGTCTGCATCGAGATACGGGTCGAGCAACGCCGCGGTGAAGTTCTCGAGCACGCCGTCGAGCATCAATTTCACGCTGGTCGGCGCGTACCGGCCGACCGCCGTCCGCGACCGCCGATCCACGAGCTCGTCGATCTGCTCTGCCCCCCGCGACCGGTCCCACCACAGGGCCCCGACGACTCTTGCGGTCAGCTCGCCGGACCCCGCGAGCGAGGTGTAGGCGACCTCACCGTCGTCCGGCTCCACGCTTGCGTCCTGCCAGTGGGTGATCCCGAGCGCGTGGAGTTCGGCCTGTGCCAGTCGGAGACCGGCCACGAGCGTGGCCCTGTCCGCCGCAGGAACCAGGGAGTGGACCAGGTGGGTGGCTTGCTCCTGGAGGACGCCGGATGGCTGGCCGTCTGCGTCTCGCTCGATCCGACCACCCGCCGGATCGGTCGTGTCCGACGTGATCCCGGCGAGTTCGAGGGCCACGCCATTGACCCAGGCGGTGTGGCCGTCCCGACTGTCCAGCACGATCGGCCGGTGCGGTTCGATCCGGTCGAGATCCGAACGGTGTGGCAGACCGCCGGGGAAATCCAGCAGCGACCATCCGTCCCCGGTGATCCAGGCGGCGTCGGGGTGATCGGCCGCATACCCGGCGATCGTCGCGAGATAGGCGTCGCGGCCGCGCAGTCCGGTCAGGTCACAGCGCAGACGACCGACGCCGGCCTGGACGGGATGGATGTGTGCGTCGCCGAAGCCGGGTGTCATCGTCCGGCCCCGGAGATCGATCAGCCGGGTGGGCGAGCCGACCAGCGGCCGGATGTCGGTGTCGTTGCCGACCGCGGCGATCCGGCCGTCACGGACCGCAACGGCTGACACGAAGTGCCGATCCTGGTCCATGGTGGCGATGCGACCACCGTGGAACACGAGATCGGCGGATCGATCGGATGGCACGGATCGGAGGATGCCATGCCGACCACGCGACGCGCCGGCTCGACTCACCGCCCGCGACCGACAGGTACCATCGCAACGTGACCACGGTCCACCTGCTCCACGCTGGGTACACGCGCGACGGCCATCACGTCGGCAGCAGCATCAGCCTGGTCCGTGACGGCGACAGCCTGATCGTGGCGGATCCGGGGATGGTCGCCGACCGGGCGCTGATCCTCGATCCGCTGGCGGCGCTCGAGGTGACCCCCGAGGCCGTCACCCATGTCTTCCTGAGCCACCATCACCCCGACCACACGGTCAACATCGCGCTCTTTCCGAACGCCGAAGTCGTCGACTTCTGGGCCCGCTACCGGGCCGACCTGTGGCTCGACCACAACGGTGACGGGCATCGCCTGGGGCCGCACACGGAACTCTGGCTGACACCGGGTCACACGCCCCAGGACGCCACCCTCATGGTCACCGCCGACGATGGCGTATACGCCATGACGCACCTGTGGTGGCGGACCGACCGGACGCCCGACGTCGACCCGCTCGGCACCGACCAGCCTGCCATCGAACGCGGTCGCGCCAGGGTCCTCGGCACGGCGGACGTCGTCATCCCGGGTCATGGCGAGCCGTTCCGGGTCAGTCGCTGACCGGATCCCCGCCACCCCGTCGGGCCACGATGTTGAGCCGGACATAGTCGATCATCGGCTCCGGCAGTCGGCTGGCGACGGTATGGACGAAGGCGTCGCGCTCGGACGGCGGCAGGCGCTCGAGATGCGCCCCAAGGACCACCGTCCGGAGATAGGTCTCGAACGGCTCGCCTGGTTCGAACCATGTCGGCTCGTCCTGGAGCCAGCATTCGATGTCGACGAAACCCGCTGCATCGAGTCGTCCGGCCGTCTCCGCCGGTCGGGCGAAGTTGACGTCGCCCAGCCAACCGTCGCCGATGGTGGCCAGCACGGCCATCACCGAGGCCGCGTTGTCGGCGCCGCCGCACTGGGCGATCAGCCAGCCGCCGGGCCGGATCACGTCCGCCAGGTGTCGGAACAGCGCATCGTGGTCGACGATCCAGTGGAACGTCGCCGTCGACAGGACCGCGTCGACGGTGCCGTCGATCGGCAGCGGTTGGCGCAGGTCAGCTTCGATGAACTCGATCCGATCGCCGAAGACCGCCAGGCGCCGTCGGGCAGTGGCCAGCATGGCCGGCGAGCCGTCGATGGCCAGCACGTGGCCGTCAGGCAGGCGACGCGCCAGCAGTTCGGTCACCCGACCGGTCCCGCAGCCGGCATCGAGGACCCGCTCGTCGCCATGCAGCGGCAGCCGGTCGAGGATCGCCGCGCCCCAGCGCGTCGCCGGGTCGGCGACCCGGTCGTACACCTGCCCATCCCAATCGCGGAGCATCGATTCAGCCTCCCGGGACTCGAACGTCGGCGCCGATCGTGGGGTCCTCGACCGTCGGCGCGCTGGCCCGGGTCGCCCGAGGCTCGCGCAAGCCAAACCACGAGATGAGCGCACCGATCACGAGCAGCCCGGCACACACGAGCATGGCCAGATGGAAGGCCTCGATCGACGCCTGGTTCGCCGCCAGCGTCTGCGCGGCCGACGCGTCACCGGGCGGGGGGTTGAGAGGCTGGAAGGCGCTCCGAACCGTCGGATCGGCGGTGTCCAGCCCGGTCGACTCCCCGAGCGATGCATAGTAGACGAGGCTGATCGGGATGAAGATGACGGCCCCCAGGAGCGGCTGGCCGACCCTCGAGATCGAGTTGTTGATCGCCGATCCGATGCCCGAGTAGCGGCCCGAGATGGAGCCCATCAGCGTCGTCGTCAACGGGGCGACGACCATCGAGATGCCCAGGCCGAACAGGAGCGTGTAGGGCAGGATGTCGATGAACACCGAAGCTGGCGGGATGAGGCTGGCCGGGACATCGAGGACAGCCACCCAGGCGGTCGAGTCGAGCGGCAGGCGGGCGTACCAGAGCACCGAGCCGGCCATCAGGAGCGGTCCGGCCACCAGGAACGGGCGTGATCCGATCCGCCCGGCCAGCGTCCCGATCCGGGTCGACAGGAAGGCCAGCATCAGGCCCGTCGGGAGGCTCACGATCCCAGCGGCGAGGGCCGTATAGCCGAGCGCTCCCTGGAGGATCACGGCCTGGTAGAAGAACGTCACATACAGCCCGCCGTAGATGAAGAACGTGGCCAGGTTGATCGAGGAAAACGCCCGCGAGTGGAACAGGTCGAGCGGCACCAGCGGGTGCGGACGACGGGCCATCAGGATCGGGAAGGCGATGAGCGAGATCACGCCGATGCCCAGGGCGATGAACGCCAACGGGTCGGACCAGGCCGTCGCGCCGCCCCGGATCACGCCGAAAGCCAGGCCGCCGACCGCCAGCGCCGCAACGATGGCGCCCAGCCAATCGAACCGGCCGGTCGCCTCCTCGTCACGGGATTCCTGGACATGGGTCAGGGTCGCCCACAGGGCGAACGTCAGGAGCGGGACATTGACCAGGAAGGCGACCCGCCAGCCCACGGTGTCCACGATCGCGCCGCCGATGATCGGTCCGAGCACGGTCAATGCCGCGGTCGCCGACGCCCAGATCCCGAATGCCCGTGCCCGGGCGACGCCATCGAAGGCGTGCGTGATCAGGGCCAGCGAGCCGGGGATGAGCAGCGCGCCGGCCGCGCCCTGGATCAAGCGAAAGACGACCAGGATCTCCAGGCTTGGAGCCAGCCCGCACAGCGCAGACGTGAGCCCGAACCCGATCAGACCGATGGCATAGACTCGCCGACGACCGTAATAGTCCGACAAGGCGCCGGCCAGGATGAGCAGGGCTGCGAGGACGGCGAGGTAGCCACCGACGATGTAGGCCTGGCCTTCCAGGACCCCGATCATCGATCCCGGCAGGTCGTCGCCGATGTGCCGGAGCGCGGCATTGACGATGGTCCCATCGAGGAACACCGTCCCGGAGCCGATCACGGTGCAGATGAGGGTCCAGCGTTGGCGGCGGGTCATGCAGGCTCCAGGATCATCCGGACGCGGGGCGGACGTCGTCGTGGCAGTGTCGCAGCGCATCGAGTCCCTGGGCAAGGTGTCGCTACACTCAGCGGGTGCCTGGACCTGTGGCGCTCGTCGGCGCCGGAGAATTCCTTCCCCAGATGGACGGAGTCGACGGCGTCCTCCTCGCCGCGACCGGCCGTGCGCGACCCCGGGTGGCGATCGTGCCGACCGCCTCGTTTCCCGATGGTGAGGCAGTGTTCTCGGACTGGGCCGATCGGGGGATCGCCCATTTCAGCGGCCTTGGGGCCGAGGTCGAGCCGGTCCTCATCCGCGGCCGGGACGACGCCGATGACCCGGCCGCGGCGCAGGCCATCGGCGAGGCGGACGTCATCTACCTGTCGGGCGGAAAGCCGGCCTACCTGCTCCAGGTCCTCGCCGGGAGCACGGCCGCGCGGGCCATGGCCGCGGCGCACGACCGGGGCGCTGTGCTTGCCGGCTGTTCGGCCGGGGCGATGGCCCTGGCCGGTCGGACATTCGACTTCCGACTCCGCTGGGCACCCTGGCCCCTGCGCTGGCGTGACGGGCTGGGTTTCGTGCCCGGGGCGTCGGTCGTCCCGCACTACGACGCCTGGCCGGAACCGCTCTCGGCCCTCATCGCGTTCCAGGCACCCCGCCGTTCGGTCGTCCTGGGCATCGACGAGGGGACGGCGGTCGTCGGGTATGGCGATAGCTGGCAGGTTCATGGGCGTTCGCGCGTGACGGTCTGGCGAGGTCGTCACCGCGACCGATACCGAGCCGGTGAGACCTTCAGCCTGTGACCGGTCGCGGCCCGGTCGGGTCAGTCCGGGCGGACGGTCCGGAAGCAGTCGGAGCAATAGACCGGGCGATCCATCCGGGGCCGGAACGGGACCTGCGCCTGGTTCCCGCATGAGGAGCAGATGACGGCAAAGTATTCGCGCTCCGCCCGATCATCCCCGCGCTCGTAGCCGCGCGGGCCGCCGATGTCGCGGGCATCGAAGCCGCCGTCTCGACTGGCACGTCGGCTGGCGCGGCAGCTCGTGCAGCGCTTCGGGTCGCTGACGAACCCCTTTTGCTGGTAGAACTCCTGGTCGGCCGCGGAATGGATGAATTCCACGCCGCAGTCGACGCAGTTCAGGGTCCGATCGACGTAGGTCACGATGCTCCTCCGAGGGCGTGCGCGGTTTCGGAGGTGCGCCGCTTGCGGGCGGCCGCATCCGGCGTCGGGGTCGTGCGGGTCTGGCGATCGAAGCCGGGACGCGCGCCCAGGTGCCGATGTGGGGTCCCTGTATCTCGGGGCGCACCGGTTCAGTGCCGGGAGGATACAACGGCTTGCTGAATTGGGCTCACGAGCGACCCGGCTGGCAGCCGTGACACCCTACCTGTCACAATAGCCGTGGACCTTGGAGTCGGCGAGCGGGGAGTCATGGGGGCGCCTCGCTCGCACGATCGCCATGGGCCGCAAGGAGGTACCCCGGCGACCTGATGCTCAGGATCATCCACACGGCGGACGTCCACCTCGGCGCGCGCCACGACGATCTCGGCGAGCAGGCAGCCGCCCAGCGGGAACGTCAATTCGCGGCATTCAAGGCCGCCATCGACCTGGCCCTGACCGAGAAGGTCGACCTGTTCCTGATCGCGGGTGACCTGTTCGACTCGAACGTCCAGCCGCGCCGCTCGGTCGAGCGCGTCGCCGCGGAGCTCAGCCGGTTGGCCAACGGGCGGATCCGGACCGTCATCATCCCGGGTACGCACGACGTCTTCGACCGTGCCTCCATCTATCGCGCGTACGACCTGCCGGCGATGGCCGGCAGCGGACCGGACGACGACAAGGTCACGCTCCTGGACCCAGGTCGCGGCGTGGTCCACCTGGCGGCCATCGACACGCTCGTCTACGGCAAGGTCTTCGCGACGAAACGGGCGCCCAGCAGTCCACTCCTGGACCTCATCGGACCACACGACCCACCCTCGACCTGGCGGATCGGATTGGTCCATGGCTCGATCGCGATCCCGGGCAAGACCGATCGCGACGAGGTCGTGGTCACCACCGAGGAGATCGCGGGGTCCGGGCTCGACTATCTCGCCCTCGGCCACTGGCACTCGGCTCAGACGGGCACGGCCGGCGCCGTGACCTACGGCTATGCCGGCGCGCCCGAGGCGGTCGCGCTGGACCAGGACCGTGCCGGCAAGGTCCTGCTCGTCGAGCTCGATGAGCGGGCTGGGAAGCACGTCGTGAGCGTCGAGGAGCGACCGGTCGGCCGCACTCGATTCGCGAAACAGGAGATCGACACCGCGTCGGTCGCCAGCCAGGTCGCCTTGATCGATAGCCTCGCGGCGCAGGCGGATCCGGACGTCGTGCTTGACGCCCGGCTGGTCGGCGTCCGCCCGGATGACCTGGATCTGGACCTGACCGAGATCGAGAAGTCGCTGGCGCCGTCATTCCTGAAGGTTCGCGTGCGGGATGTCTCGTTGCCGGCGCTGACCGCGGGTCCGTTGCCGTCGGCGGACACCATCGCCGGAGCGTTCATCCGCGACCTGGAGGCTCAGATCGTGGCGTTCGAGGCCGCCGGATCCGCCAACGAGGCGGCCGAACTGCGGGATGCGCTGCGCCTCGGCCGCCTCCTGCTGGCCGGTCATGAGGTCTCACTGTGAGGGTCCGCCGGATCAGCGGCGAGCAGTTCCGACGCTACCGGGCGTTCGACGTCGAACTGGCCCCCGGCCTGACCGTCATCCGGGGCCCGAATGAGGCCGGCAAGACGACGGTCCAACGCGCCCTGGAGCTGGCGCTGACCCGTCGTGCGACCAGCACGGCCGGCGAACTCGAGTCGCTCCGACCGTGGGGTGCCCCGCCGGATGCCCGCTCGACGATCCGGGTCGAGTTCGAACAGGACGATGATGACGGGCGCAAGGTCGGCAACCTGGAGAAGACTTTTGCCGGCGCGCGCGGCACGGTGCGACTGGATTACGACGGGCAGACGATCACCGACCCCGCCCAGGCCGACCAGGTCATGGCCGAGCTGACCGGCATCCCGACCGAGGCGTTCTTCCGGTCGACGGCATCGGTCCGGCACTTCGAGTTGAGTGACCTGTCGCGCGATGAAGGCGCCCTCCGCGATCGACTCCAGGCCTCGATCAGTGGCGCCGACCGGGGCACCAGTCGGGCCCGCAAGAAACTGGACAAGTCGCTGCATGACCTGACGGCCAAAGGCGAGCGAAACCCGGGCCGACTGATGGTCGCCGAGCAGGCTGTGGAGCAGGCCAAGGCGGCGCTTGACCAGGGCGAGCTCGCGCTCGCCCAGCTGGAACGAGATCGCGACACCTTGTCCGGCGCCAACGAACGACGCTCCGAAGCCGATGCCGCACTGGCCGAACGACGGAGTCTGCTCGAGAAGGCCCGCCAGGCCGAACGGATCATGGCCGAACGGTCCGCTGCCGAAGAGCGCTATGAACGGTTTCGACAAGCGGTCGACGTGTCGGCTGAGATCCAGACATTGGCGAGCTCGCATCCGTCGCCGAATCCGTTGCCGGTGGTACGCGCCGCCGTCGAGCGGCTGCGGATCCTCGACGGCCGGAGTCGCGAACTCCGGGCTGCCTTGGCCGGCGAGGTAGAGGTCTCGTTCGACGTCGCCCCGGAGCCGACATGGCGGCCGCTCTCGCGGGTGTCGATCGCGCTCGTCATCGTCGGCGTCGTGCTGGCGGCAGGACCGGTCCTCTTGACCCTGCTGGGCATCATCGACCTCGGGCCGATCATCCAGGGGATCGGCGCCGTCATCGCGCTGGCCGGGGTGGCCGTCGCCGCCGTCGCGCTCTGGATGCGGCGCGGCGACAAGATGCAGGCCCAGCTTCGGGATGTCGAGATCGACCGTCGTCTGCGTGGGCGATCAGATATGGAGGCGGAACTCAAGGACACGGAGGCGAAGGCGGCAGCACAACTCGGATCACTCGGCCTGGCCCAGACCGCAGAGGCCGAGGATCTCCTCGCTCGCGAGGAGGCGCATGTCTCCCGGATCGAGCGGTTGACCGGTCAGCTGGAAGGGTTGGTCGGCAAGGAACCGCCGGACACGCTGGCCGCGCAGCGGGATTCCGCCGCGCTGGAGATCTCGCAGAAGACGAGCGCCCTCGAGGCGCTGGGTCCGATCGCAAAGGAGCCCCGCGCCCGTGAGCGGCTGGAAGTCGAGGTCCGGGATCAGGAGGCCGCGCTGGAGCGCGCGCGCGATGACGAGGCCAACGCTCGAGCTCGGGTCGAGGCCAACACGGTCGACGCCGAGCAGGTCGCGGGTCAGGCTGAACGACTCGCCGTGTGGCGCGAACAGCTGGCGGCGACACAGCGCCGGCAACGCGTCTTCGGCGCCACGCTGGCCGCCATCGATCGGGCGGAACAGGCCACGATGAAGACCGCGACCCGGTACCTCGAGGCGCACATGGTCCGCGATCTGGCCGCGGTCACGGATGGACGGTATCGGCGGGTTCGAGTCGACGACCGAACGCTCGACATCGAGGTCCGAGCGCCGGAGAAGGGCGACTGGGTGTCGGTCAGTGCGTTGAGCCAGGGCACACTTGACCTCGTCTATCTCGTCGCGCGACTGGGGCTCGTCCGCCTCGTGACCGGCGACCGCCGGCCGCCGCTGGTCTTCGATGATCCGTTCGTGACCCTCGATGATGCCCGGGCCGCCCGCGCCCTCGGGTTGCTCCGGTCCGTGGCCGCAGACTTCCAGGTCATCTATCTGACGACCTCGGCCCGCTACGACGAGGCGGCAGATGCCGTGGTCGTGCTCGAAGGTCCGACCGCCGTCGATAGCGATGCGCCGGACGCAGCGGAGCTGACCGCCTGACGGAGCTGATCTCGGCCCAGGCGGCGACGGTCATCCTGGGACTGGTTTCGGCGGTCGCCTGGGGAGCCGGGGATTTCGGGGGCGGCCTCCTGACCCGGCGGGCGGCCCTGTTCGGGGTCGTCCTCATCTCGCAGGCGGTCGGCATGGTCGTGGCCCTTGGCCTGGCAGTGCTCGGTGGCGAGACCGCCCCACCCCCGAGTGACATCGGCTGGAGCGTGCTGGCCGGTGTCGCGGGCGGTATCGGCATCATGGCCCTCTATCGCGGACTGGCAGTCGGCCGGATGGGTGTCGTCGCACCGATCACCGGGGTCCTGGCGGCACTGATCCCGGTCTCCGCCGGCATCCTGACCGAGGGACTGCCGCAGCCCGTCGTCCTCGTGGGCATCGGGATGGCCGTCGTCGCGGTCGTGCTCGTGTCACGAGTCCCCGACACGGGTGGCGGGCCGTCCGGGGTCGGCCTCGCCCTGGTCGCCGGCGTGGCCATCGGCTCGTTCGGGGTCCTGATCGCCCAGATCAGCGACGGGCACGCCTTTGGTGCCTTGACCATCATCCGCGCCAGCGAGGCGGCCCTGGTCGGATCGATCGTCATCATCGGGCGCGCGGCCTGGCGACCCGCTGCCCGCCTGCTTCCGGCGATCGCCGTGGTCGGCGTCCTCGACATGGTCGGGAACGGCGCGTTCATCGTGGCCGTCCAGACCGGAGCCCTGGCCATCGCCGCGGTCCTGTCGTCGCTCTACCCGGTGACGACGGTCATCCTCGCGGCGGCATTCCTCCACGAGCGAGTCACACGTACCCACGCGATCGGGATCGTGCTGGCCTGCCTGGCCATCGCGTGCATCGCCTTCGGGAGCGCGTGACCGCGCGCGCTCAGCCTCGGCGCCTGATGATGACCCGGTCGACGCGGTCCGGGTCATCGAGGACGATGATCTGGGCGAACCCCTCGCGGTCGATGGCCCGGTCAGGTCCGGCGAGCGATCGCCGCAGTTGACCGAGCTGGCGGTCGATGACCGCCGCATCGACGATCCGGCTGCGCCCGGCATTCCGAGCGTGGATGGTGTCGGTGGGCAGATCCAGGACGATGGCCACGGACGGAAGTCCGGCAGCGTCGGCTCGCCGGACGAGGGCGCGCCGGTCGGCCGCCCGCACGCTCGTCGCGTCGACGACCGACGTTCGACCGTCGGCGGATCGACGATCGAGGACGCGATGGAGCGCGGCGAAGGCCGGGCCGGTCACTGACTGATTTGCTTCGTCGCCCGAGATCGCGGCGCGGAACCCGTCCGACGAGAGGATCTCGTCGGTCTCGAAATGGCGGATGGCGAAGGTCGACTTGCCGACCCCGGCCGCCCCGATCAGTACGACCAGGCATGGGTCGGGCAGATCGATCGCGAGAGCGCCGTCCATCGGGATCAGGCGGTCGCCCGCCGGACTTCGTAGCCGCCACCGTCGGCCCGGCGGATCTCGTATGCCGGCTGGTCGTAGAGCGCCGGGCCACGCTCGACATGCCCATCGACGAGGCGATACCGGGCGCCGTGCCACGGGCATTGGATACAACCGTCGACGACCGCGCCCTGGGGGAGTGGGCCGCCGGCATGGGCACAGGTCGCGTGCAGGGCGTGGACCGTGTCTCCGATCCGGACGAGGACCAGGTCGTTGATCCCAGCTCGGGCCTTTGTCGGCGTCGCCTCGGACAACGTCATGAGGTCGGCGATGTCGCCGACCTCAAGCCTGATCCACTTGGTGCCGCTGCCCCGGAATGCATGACGGCTGACCATGTTCCCGAACAGATAGACCACATCCCCACCCACGGATGCGCCGGCGGCGACCACGAGGAACGCGATGAGCGCCACGACCGCCGGCAGTGTCCGGTCGGCCGGGCTGCCGATGCGCATCGCCAGTGAGGCCACCACCAGGATCAGGCCGATGACCATGAGCGTCGAATGGATGGTCGCACGGTTCCGCGCGGTGCCATCCGTGTCGACATAGTCGGCCGCGCCGGTCGCCGCCGCGGCGAGCATGAACAGCAATGTGGCCACCAGCGCGATGTCTGCCGCGGCAGGTTGCCTCGCGAAGTCGAGGACGACGGCCAGCAACAGCGTCCCGATGGGGACATCCGTGATGGCCGCGTGGACAGGATGACCAAGCCAGACACCGCTGAGGAAGTCCCTGACCGGTCGCATCGGACGGAAGAGGGCGGCCAGCCAGCGCTGGTTGAAGTCTCCGAGCGGGCGTGCCCAGGAATCCTGGCTCGCGAGTAGGCGACCGATCCGGCGACCCATGACGTACCTCCCGGGCGAGTGTATCCACAGACGGTCCACATCGCGCGGAAACTCGGGGATAACTTTCGGGCGGGTCGGGGCAAGTTCGTGGACAAGCCTGTTGTGGCTCGGGTGCACCAGGCCGTACATTTGGTCTTGCCCGAAGGGGCAGGTTGAACCGCCAGACCGGTCAGGGGAGTGATCTCCAGGACGGTCCCGGGAACCAGGTTCGCAGGCCGCAAGGCCGGCGAGCGAGGGACTCGGCGACGACCAGCGACTGTGGACTTGTTTGCAGCCGCCGGACCCGTCGAACGGAGGTCCCCACCAGTTCCTTCGGGCGCTTTCGTGTGCGCCGCGCACATCGGCTAGGCTGCCGGGATGCCCGGCGAAGGACGACCTGCCCAGGATTGGCGGACCCTGCTCGCGGTCTTCTGGGTCACCTCGATGGTCGAGGGTCTCGGCGTCAGTCAGATCTTTGCCTTGATGCCGAGCTATCTGACCGAGATGGGCGTCCCGAACGAGGATCGTCTCGCGTTCATCGGCATCTTCAGCGCCCTGATCTTCATCGTCGGGATGCCGCTCGTCCCGTTGTGGGGCGCGTGGGCTGACAAATACAGCCGCAAGGTCGTCATCATCCGGAGCGCGCTCGTCGAAGCCGTCGTGTTCGCCGCGGTGGCACTCGCCCGGGAGCCATGGCAACTCGCCCTGGCGATGCTGCTGATCGGGTTCCAGCTGGGAAATACGGGGATCATGCTGGCCGGGATCCGCGACGTGACCCCGCTGCCCAGGCTCGGCACGACGATCGCGATCTTCGGGGCATCGGGCGCGGTCGGGTTCGCGGTCGGCCCGGCGCTGGCCGGGATCCTGATCGACGGGTTCGGCTGGGCGCTCCCGCCCGTGTTCGCATTCTCGTCACTGTTGTCCTTGGGGACCGCGCTCCTGGTCGCCCTCGGTTCCAGGGAAGTCCGGCCGGAGACGGTCCCGACCGGCAGGATCGTGGACCTGGCCTACGCTGCGATGCGCGGCGTCCTGACTGACCGGGCGACGCGGCGGATCTTCCTGATCTTCGGGATCTCGTATGTCGCCATCCAGATGAGTCGCCCGTACATCCCCGTCCTCGTCGAGAACGTGGCGGGGCGCGGGCCGGGACTGGCCTCGGCCATCGGCCTGGTGGTCGGGACCGCGGCGCTGGTCGGGGCGCTCGTCTCGCCCCTCGGCGGGGTCGTCGGTGACCGGATCGGCTTCCGTCCCGTCTTGATCGCGGCCCTGTCCGGAGCGGCCGTGGTGTTGTTCGTGATGCCATTGGTCGGATCAGTGGCAGCGCTGGCATGGCTGGCGGTCGGGCTCGGTGCGGCCACGGCCACGGTCAGCTCGATGATCTTCGGCCTGCTCGCGACAGAACTGCCAGCCGATCGCAGGTCGGCGGCGCTCAACCTCGTCTACCTGCCGTTGTACGCCGCGGGCATCATCGGTCCCGCGGTGGGCGCCGTCGTCGCCTCCTTGAGTGGCGTGCACGGGTTGTTCGTCGTCGGCTCGGCCGTGTTCCTCCTCGGCGCGCTGACGATCTGGGCTCGTCGCGGGGGTCAGCGTGGCACGTCGGGCGACGCCGACATCGACCAGGACGTGGCGGCAACGACGGTGATGCCCGTCCAGTAGGCGATCGTCCGGCACGTCGCAGTGCCGTTCGGCGGGTCTGGCCGCTAGGATGGTGCCGTGCCGAACCTCGGACTGCCCCGCGCTCCCCAGTTGCCGCGTCCCCGCGGTCGTCGCCCCGTGCTCGATGTCGAGCCGATCACGGCTACCGTCGCGGCCGACCCGGACACCATCGAGGCCGCAGGCATCCGCTGGATCCACATCGAATCGCCGAGGACTGCCGATCGAGAATGGCTCGAGAGCCATTTCGACTTCCACCCGCTCGACTACGAAGACGTGTACTCGCGCAACAACCGGCCGAAGCTGGATCCGTACGACGACTACGTGTTCATCGTCCTGCATTTCCCGATGTTCGAGAAGGAGACCGGTCGGATCCTGACCGCCGAGCTCGACCTGTTCATGGGACCGGACTACCTGATCACCATGCCGAACATCCCGCTCCCACCCCTGGGCGCCATGTTCGAGCGGTATCGCGAGAAGCCCGAACTGCGCGAAGAGACCTTTTCCAAAGGTTCCGGCTATCTCCTCTACAAGATCGTCGACACCTCGGTCGATGCATCCTTTCCGATGCTCCGCAAGATGGCGGTGAAACTCGATCGGATCGAGGACGACATCTTCGAAGGCCGTTCCTCCGAGATCGTCCGGGACATCTCGGAGGCCAAGCAGGAGATCATCAATTTCCGGCGCATCGTCCGGCCGCAGCGGGCCGTCCTGCGCGATCTCGAGCGGACGAAGCAGCGCTACCTGCAGGAAGAGCTCGAGATCTACTTCGACGACATCTCCGACGCCGCCGAGCGGATCTGGGACACCCTCGAGAACTACAAGGAAGTCATCGAGGCCCTCGAGTCGACGAACGAATTGGTCCTGTCGCATCGGCTGAACGATTCGTTCCGGATCCTGACCGCGGTCAGCGTCGTGCTCCTGCCGCTGACGCTCATCGCCAGCATCTTCGGGATGAACGTCGCCTTTCCCGGAGAAGGGGATTCGATCAGCTTCTACTTGATCCTTGCCCTGATGACGGCGATGTTGGTCGCTCTCGTCGTCCTCTTCCGGCGGCGCGGCTGGCTGTAGTCAGCGGCTGCCGGATGCGCTGATGCGCTGATGCGCTGACCTTCAGGCCGGAAGGTCACGCTCGGCAGACCCGATGTAGTTGACGCTGGGCCGGATGAGTCGGTTGTCGGCGGCCTGCTCCAGGGCATGGGCCGTCCAACCCGCATGCCGGGCCAACGAGAACGTGGCCGGGAAAAGATCGGGGGAGAGACCGACACCCATCAACACCGGGGCGGCGTAGTACTCGACGTTGGTCTTGAGGGCACGCTCCGGGTGCTTCTCGGCCAGGACGCGGAGAACGACGTCCTCCACTTCGATCGCACGCTCGAGCCAGTCGGGACGATGCTCCATGCCCTCCGCGACCGTCCGCAGTGCCGCCGCCCGAGGGTCGTACGCCCGATAGACCCGGTGACCGAAACCCATCAGTCGCTCGCCGCGATCGAGGGCATCACGGACCCAGGCTTCGGCCGACTCCGCCGACTCCATCTCGCTCAGCTGGTCCACGACTTCGGACGGGGCGCCGCCGTGGAGTGGCCCCTTCATCGTCCCGATCGCGGCGACGACGGCCGAGGCGATGTCGGATCGGGTAGAGGTGACGACCCGGGCGGTGAAGGTCGACGCGTTGAACCCGTGCTCGGCGCCGACGATGAAGTACGCATCAAGGGCGCGGGCCGTGCCGTCGTCCGGCCGTTCGCCGGTCAGCTGGTACAGGAAGCCCTCGACGAGATCGAGTGATGGATCGGGGTCGATCGGTTCCTGGCCGGCCCGCAGGCGAGCGAATGCCGCCAGCGCCGATGGCGAGAAGGCCGTGATCGCGCGAGCCTGATCGATGGTCGGCGGCCAGGGCAGTGACTGGGTCGCCCCCCAGGCCGAGACAGCAGTCCGCAGCGCATCCATCGGTTTGGCAGTCGCAGGCATGGCCCGCAGGACGGTCATGACTTCGGCGGGGATCGGGCCGGTCGGGAGGTGATGCCTCGGGTCCCAGTCGCCCGTCCAGAGGAGGTTGGCCACGGCCGGGTAGGTGCCCCCCGCGACGAGGTCGCCGATGCGATAACCGCGATAGGTCAGCCGGCCGTGCTCGCCGTCGATCAGGCTCAGACTCGTCTCGCCGGCGACCACGCCCTCCAGGCCGGGTGAGTAGGGTCGGGCGACAGGCGGATCGGTCATGACTCGATGGTAGCCCGCTCTCTCATCGCTCGCTCATGGCATTCAGGATCAGCCGGACGACGACGGAGCCAAAGATCGCAACGACGATCGCGGCGATGAACCCCTGGGCCTGGCCGAAACCCATCTGGGTCGCGAGCCAGCCACCGAGCAGGCCGCCCAGGATGCCGACCACGATGTTCGGCAGACAGCCGCTGGCCGTCTTGGCCCCGACCAGCGCGCCGGACAGTGAGCCGGCGATGAAGCCGACGAAGATCCAGCCGATCGGGTTCATCTCGAGCATGACCTAGTCTCGCACGACGCCGTCCGCGCCACCTACCGGAACGGCTACCGGGTCAGCCGATCAGCCGACGAACCCGAGGACGGCCTCGACGACCGCATCCGGATGGGTGTGGTGTGCGGCGTGACGGGCACCCTCGATGACCACGATCCTGCCGTCGGCGAGTCGTGCGTCCAGGGCGAGAGTGGCGTCCCGGAATGCCCTCCGGCTGTCGCCACCGAGCAACTGGAGGACCGGCTGGCGAACGGCTCCGAGCCGGTCGACCGACGCGGCCGGCGAAGCCTCGGCGTCGAGCTCGCGCAGGATCGTCCCGGCCGCGGCGGCGCGGATCGGCCAGATCGGATCGGCCTGGTACGCCCGAAGATCGACGTCGGACATGCCGACGACCTCGGTCAGGAACGTCGCCAGCACCCCATCCAGGTCACCCGCGGCGAGCCGATCACGGAGCCGCTCCTCGACACCGGCCGGGTGGTACGACAGGCTCGGTGGCGTCGGCGCCCCTTCGTACGAGATGACCCGCTGGATCGACGCCGTCAGGAGCGCCCCACCCAGCGCGCACCGGCCGCCGTACGAATGGCCCAGCACATCGACCGGTCGCCCGGTCTCGGTCGCGAGGATGTCGGTGACTGCGGCGATGTCTTCGAATTCACGCTCGATCGAATAGACCGGCCCGTCGCCCGAGGCCCCGCGGCCTCGACGATCGATGGCATGGACCGTGAAGGTCGTCGCGAGGATCGGCCCGATGACTCGAAACGTCGTGTGATCGGCGCTCGCCCCATGGACCACGACCATGGCCGGGCCGTCGCCCGTGCTGAACACGGCGATCGGCGTGCCATCGACCGACCGGATGTGGCGGGACGGCCCGGCCGGACCGATCGGCTTCGCCCCGCTCAGCGCGGCAGCTCTGCGGCAGCGGCTTCGTCCAGGATCCAGGTCGCCCCGGAGCGTCGAGCCAACTGGGCCGGCCAGCGGCGCGGATCACGGTCCGGACCGAAGACCTCGGCGAGGATCGGGGCCTTGTCCGCCCCGGTCGCCACGATCAGCACGTCAGCGGCGACCTCGATGACACCCGGATGCAGGGTGACCCGTTCGACGTGCGGCTCGATGTGGGTCGGCGCCGGGATGGCCAGGCCGAGTTCCGTCGCCTCGAATGCGGACGAACCTGGGAATACCGACAGCAGGTGCGCGTCACTCCCGACCCCCAGCAGGATCAGGTCGAACACGGGCCATCCGCCGCGCTCGGGCAACCCGGCCGCCCGCAGGCGTTCCGCCAGGGATCGGGCGCACCAGGCTGCCCCCTCGGCGCGGCCGATCGACTCACCGGTCGGGAACGGGTGGACCTGGTCGAACGGGATGGGGACCCCCGGGACCCCACCGCCGGTCGTGCCTTCCTCACCGCCGGCGATGCCGAGCATGATGTCGTCGAACGACTTCACGTTCGAAAGCGTGTGGTCGCGTGGCACGTATCGGTCGTCGCCCCACCAGACGTGGACCGCGTTCCATGCGACGGCGCCGATGTGGTCCGCCGAGGTCAGCTCCCGGTAGATCCCGATCGGACTTGATCCGCCGGTCGTCGCCCAATCCGCTCGACCGCGAACCGCGATGGCAGCGGTCAGGCTCGCCGCGATCCGGTCGGCGGCGATCGTCGCGCATGCGTCTGGATCACGCTCGACCAGGATCTCAGGTTCACTCATGGCTGCCTCATCGTTCTTCTTCGTCGACCGCTGCGAGGGTTGCCGCGGCCCGCAATGCGCCTGCTGCGACCGGGTCGCGCCGACCAGATTCGATCGCCTCGGCAAGAAGGTCGACGTCGCCCCGTCGCGGCGCGCGAAAGTGCCGGTCGAGCGCCTCTACCCCGTCCAGCCAGACCCGCGAATGGACGATCTCGGCCTCAGCCGTCACGTCGGCACGGAGTTCCGAGCCTCGGCGCTCGGCGAGGAGCTCGACGCGCAGGGTCGTCCCGGTGGGCATCGTGGAAACGACCGGGCGGATCACGACGGCGACCTCGGCTCGACCATCGGACAGCGTCGCGACGAGACCGCGTCCGGCGACCGGTCGACCCGGTGTCGGACGCGCGACGCGCGTCTGTCCGGCCACGGCGGCCAACGGCTTGACGACCGACAAGCGAAGGCGCGAGGCGAGCCAGCCAACGTGATAGATCGGCTTGACGAGGTTGGTGCTCCCGACGCCGTCGGTCTCATCGTGGGTCGCATACGTGATCGCGATCCGTCGGAGCGATCGGAGGTATGGCAGAAAGTCGGGATCGTCGAAGATCGAAGCGATGGCCTCGCGCCAGCGTGACTGCCGATCCAGCGCGAAGTCGCTGACGGCCAGGGTCCCGGAACGCTGGAGCGCGGCCAGCTGGCGCAGGCGGGCCAGTCCGTCGGAGTGCCAGGATGACCCGTCAACGACCAGCCGATCGGCGTCAGCCAGGAGGCGCCTCGCGGCCAGCCCGTCGAGTCGCGGTTCGCCGGGCCACCAGACGGTCACCGGGAGGTCGTGGATGATGAGCGGCGTGGCGATCGCCGACAGGTGACGCCCAGCCTCGCCACCGGCGCGGACGTGGATCGTCTCCGCGCAGGTCTCGGCGACGTCCGCGTGGGGCATGACGCAGTGTGCCTCGATCCGCGCGTCCAGCCAGGACGGTCCGTCCGGATCGGCCGACTGGATGACCACGCTCCGCGACGGATGCAGCCCGGTCAGCGCCTGGATCGTGGCGGCACTGCGCTCGGCGAGCTCCGGGCCGGACGCGATGACGATCAGGTTCATGACGTTGGTCCGGGCCGCGGACGTCCCGCGTTCCTCTTCGGCAGCCTGCCGGCCGCTGTCCTTGGCGGACCACATCCTCGAGATCTCCGTCTCGATCTCGGCGATGCTGTGGGCTCGGGCCGTCCAGCGCAGCTCGGGCTCGCCGATCCGGATCGGGACCTCCGTCACCATCGTGGTCGCTCTCAGATCCGGCGCCAATGGCGGCCGTCACGTTCGATCAGCGCGTCGGCGGCGTCGGGGCCCCAGGTTCCGGCGTCATAGTTCGGCAGCTTCGGCACCGCGGCGGAGGCCCACGCATCGACCACGGGATCCACGATGCTCCAGGCTTCTTCGACTTCGTCGGCCCGGGTGAACAGCGAGGCGTCGCCCTGGAGAGCGTCGAGGATCAGCGTCTCGTATGCATCGGGTGAATCGACGTTGAACGCGGATCCGTACGTGAAGTCCATGGTCACGGCCCGGACGTCGAGCCGCAACCCCGGGACCTTGGCCCCGAACCGGAGCATGATCCCCTCGTCGGGCTGGATCCGGATGGCCAACAGGTTCGCGTCGGGCGCGACTCCCTGCTCCTTGAACAGCCGATGCGGGACCTCGCGGTACTGGATGGCGATCTCCGTCGCTCGCTTGGGCAGCCGCTTGCCGGTCCGGACGTAGAACGGGACGCCCGACCAGCGCCAGTCGTCGATGGTCAGCTTGGCGGCCACGAATGTCTCGGTCTCCGACTCCGGGTCGACGTCGCGTTCCTGCCGGTAGCCCGGCACCTGGGTCGCGGCCACCCAACCGGGACCGTACTGACCGCGCACGACGTCGGTCGCGGGATCGCTGGTGATCGCCCGCAGCACCTTGACCTTCTCGTCGCGCAACGCGTTCGCTTCGAACGTCGCCGGCGGCTCCATCGCGACCAGGCTGACGATCTGGAGCAGATGGTTCTGGAGGACGTCTCTCGACGCGCCGGTCTGCTCGTAGAACGCGCCGCGACCCTCGATCCCGATCGATTCGGCCACGGTGATCTGGACATGATCGACGTAGCGCCGATTCCAGAGCGGCTCGAAGATGCCGTTCCCGAAGCGGAAGACGAGCAGGTTGCGGACCGTCTCCTTGCCCAGGTAGTGGTCGATACGGTAGACCTGCGACTCGCGAAAGACCTTGCCGACCTCGCGGTTGAGTCGGATGGCCGAGTCCAGGTCATGGCCGAACGGCTTCTCGATGACCACCCGGCGCCAGCCACCATCGTGGCGTTCATGATCGAGACCGGCCCGGCCGAGTTGGGCGATCAGCTCGGCGAATTGCGATGGCTGGGTGGCCAGGTAATAGAGCCGATTGCCGCGCGTGCCGTGCGACTTGTCATAGGCATCCAGCGTCTTCGACAGCGTCTCGAAGCCATCGGTGTCGTCGAAATCGAGGCGGTGATAGTCGATCCGCTGCGCGAACGACTCCCAGGCGTCGAGATCCAGTGGCAGGACCCGGCTGAACGCCTCGAGCGACGTTCGGATCTCCGTCCGGAACGTGTCGTCGTCGTAGGGTCGCCGACCGATCGCCACGAGCTTGAACTCGTGTGGCAGCAGGTTGGTCCGCCACAGCTGGTAGAGGGCCGGGATGACCTTTCGATGGGCAAGGTCGCCGGTCGCCCCGAAGAGGACCATCACGGATGGATCGGGCACGCGCTCGAGTCGCAGGCCTTCGCGCAGCACGTTGGTGGCCGGCTTGGCTCGGGACGCCCGACGTCCCTCGCGCGCCTCGCGGAGTTCCTTCATCGTCAGTGGCGCGTCCTTTGGCCGTGGTGCCGGACGGGCCGGGATCGGCTGGTCGGACGGCGCCTCGAGCGGTGCCGGATCCTTCGGCTCGGTCGCCTTTCTCGTCTTCGGGCGCGGGCGGGTGGCGGCCATCCCGCCGCTACTCGGTCTTGACTTCGTGACCGCCGAACTCGTTGCGGAGCGCGGCCAGCACCTTCGCGCCGTACGAATTGTCCTGGCGAGAGCGGAAGCGCGTCAGCAGCGAGAAGGTGATCACCGGTGCCGGGACATCGTGGTCGATCGCCTCCTGGACGGTCCAGCGACCTTCGCCCGAGTCGGCGACGTAGCCCCGGAGATGCTCCAGGTCCTGCCCGTTCGACCGGAATGCGCGACCGGCCAGCTCGAGCAACCACGAACGGACGACCGAACCCTGCATCCAGAGGTCGGAGATCGCGGCGAAGTCAAGGTCGTAGTCGCCGGCGTGCATGATCTCGAAGCCCTCGGCGTACGCCTGCATCAGGCCGTACTCGATGCCGTTGTGGACCATCTTCACGTAGTGCCCGGCACCCGGACCGCCGACGTGCAGGTACCCGTTCGGCGGGGCGAGGGTCGTGAAGATCGGGACGAGCGGCTCCACTGATGCCGATTCGCCACCGACCATCAGGCAGAAGCCGACCTGCAGCCCCCAGATCCCCCCGGACACTCCGGCGTCGACATACCCGATGCCCCTGGCGGCGAGTTCCTCATGTCGACGGATGTCGTCATGGAAATTGGAATTGCCACCATCGATGATCGTGTCGCCGGGCTCAAGGTGCTCGAGTAATTCGGTGATCTGCGCTTCGGTCGCGTCACCGGCCGGGACCATGATCCAGACCGCCCGCGGCTTGTCGAGCGCGGCGACCAACTCGGCGATGGAAAAGGTCGGGGTCGCGCCCTCGGCTGCGATCTCGCGGGTCTTCTCGGGCGTCCGGTTGTAGATGACGATGTCGTGGCCGTCACGAACGAGGCGACGGACCATGTTGGCCCCCATCCGACCCAAGCCGATGAACCCGATGCGCATGTCGATCAGCCCTCCGTCGGTGTGTCGAGCGCTGCCGCGAGTGCGCGCTCCAAGGCAGCCAGGCCAGCGTCCGGGTCCGCGCCGAGATGGACCCGCACGATCGGCAGGTCATGCGACTCGATGGCGGCGAAGTCGCCGGCCGCCTGGGCATCGATGAGCTGGCCGAACGTGTACGGCCAGTCCGGGATCCCGACATCGTTCGGGTGGTCGGCAGTCAGCTGGATGAACAGGCCGATCGGTGCCCCGCCCTTGTGGAGTTGGCCGGTCGAGTGCAGGAAACGTGGGCCATACCCGGCGGTCGTCGCCTGGCCCGTCCTCGCCATCAGGAGCCCTCGGATCCGGGCGAACGCGGCGTCACGCGACGCGCTTGGAGCGATGAAGCCCTGGAGGCAAAGGTATGCGTTCGGCCGGCGGCGGGCGAGGTGCCGAGCGAGTTCGCCGACGACATTTCCGGCACCGACGGTCAAGCGGAGCGCCGCATCGCCGAAGAGATCGATGCCATCACCGGACGCGATCGGTCCGGTCGTGGCCGGAGCGTCCTGGTCATGTCCGTTGCCGACGGCATCGAGCCGGTCGCGGGTCAGCTGCTTCGCTTCTTCGACATTCGGCTGGTCGAACGGGTCGATGCCCAGGATCACGCCGGCGATCGCCGTGGCGACCTCCCAACGGACGAACTCCGCGCCCAGGTCGATCGGGTCGCTGATCTCGATCCGGATGATCGGATGGCCCGCCGCCTCAAGACCTGCGGCGAGCGCGTCGCGGCCGCCGTCGTCCGACCCGGCCAGGGAGAGCCGGACGAAGGCTCGATCATGCCCGTATGTCGCCGCATCAGCGAGCGGCTCCAGGTCGACCGGCACGATCCCGACGCCGTGCTTGCCGGTGCTCTCGGCGATCAGCTGCTCGAGCCACGCGCCGAAGCTGACGATATCGTCGTCGGCCAGGAAGGTCAGTTTGTCGCGCCCCGCAACGGCCAGCGTGCCGATGGCGAGTCCGAGCGACAGGCCGGGATTGATGGCGGGATCCGGCTCGCGGCACGCACCCAGCATCGACGACGCCGAGGCCAGCAACGCATCGAGGTCGATGCCGATGAGGGATGCCGGCACCAGCCCGACGTAGGTCAGGGCCGAATAGCGGCCACCGATATCGGGCGGGTTGAGGAAGACCTCCCGGAAATCGTCGGTGTGGGCGATGGCCGACACGCTCTTGCCAGGATCGGTGATGGCTGCGAAATAGGCTCCTGGGTGCTCGTAGCGGTTGTGGGCCACGGCTTCGAGCGCCGCCTCGGCTCGCGCCCACGCATACGCCAGGAACGCATTCGGTTCCGTCGTCGTGCCCGACTTGGAGGCGACGAGGACGAGCGTCCGGATGGGGTCCAGATCGTCCAGCGTCGCCGTAACGGCTGCCGGGTCCGTGGAATTGAGGATCCGCACCTCGAGGTAACCGTCCTGTGACCCGAATGTCCGATGGAGGACGTCCGGAGCGAGGCTGCTTCCGCCCATGCCGGCCACGACGGCCGTGGTATAGCCCTCGGCCACGACCGCGTCCCCGAACCCTTCGAGCCCAGCGGTCCGATCCCCGAAATGGGCCGGCGCGTCCAGCCAGCCGAGACGTTCGGAGATGGCCCGCGCGACCCGCTCGTCCGTGGTCCAGAGGCTGACGTCGCGAGCGAAGAGCCGATTGGCCCACTCACCGTCTCGCGCTCGATCCACGGCCGCCTGATACGCGGCGGCGCCGTCAGCGAGGGCGAGTCGCGGCGCGACAAGGGTGGTCGAAGCAGAATCGGTCATGCAGGCCTCCGAACGTGGGCCCCCATGGTACGCCGATGGGCTGCCGGGTCACCCGCCGGCGTGGCGTTCCAATTCCAGGACCTTTTCGAGCCGCCTGCGGTGGCGCGGCTCTCCTGTGAATCGAGCATCGAGGAACGCGGTCGCGCATTCGTATGCGACCTCGGACCCGATGACCCGGGATCCCAATGTCAGGACGTTCATGTCATCGTGTTCGACACCCTGGTGGGCGGAGTAGGTGTCGTGGCAGACCGCCGCCCGGATCCCTGGCATCTTGTTGGCCGCGACCGACGCGCCGACCCCCGATCCACAGATCAGGATGCCGCGGTCGGCCGACCCGACCGTGATGGCATCCCCCAGTCGCCGGGCGAAATCCGGGTAGTCGTCAGTCGGATCCGAGCCGTCTCCACCAAGGTCGATGAACTCGTGCCCGAGGTCCGACGCGGCCAGGCGGGCGAACAGCTCGGCCTTGAGTGCGGCCCCGGCGTGATCCGCGGCGAACGCGATGCGCATGACTCAAGGATACGGCGCCGGCTGCCTGCGACGTACGGAGCCCGGGCCCGCGCACGCGGCCCGCCGGGTTCCCGCCCGGCGCGTCCTGGCGCGTGTGTAGCGCGGCCCCCGCCCGGCGCGTGCCCCGCCCGGCGCGTCCTGGCGCGTGTGTAGCGCGGCCCCCGCTCGGCGCGTGTGTAACGCGCGGTTCACGAACAGATCAGCGCGCCCACCCCCGAGTTTCCACGGTTTCTGACAGATTCCGCTATCGGCCGCGCTTGTTCATCCGAACTGCGCGTGTATCGGACGCGCTTGGTCGTGGACTGAAGCCGGGACTGAAGCCGCGGCCGGGCCCACCGGCCCGCGCGTGTATCGGCCGCGCTTGGTCGTCGGGGCCGAAGCCGTGGCCGGCCCGGCGCGGCCACGCCCCCGGGGTCAGCGGTGGAGTGGATCCATCCATCCGAAATGACCGCCATCGACGGTCGAGACGCGGCCGTGCAACCCATCCTGGACGACCCGCCGGGCGACCTCCGCGACCCGTTCCGTGGTGAACCCGAAGTGCTCGAAGATCGTCGCGGCGGGCGCTGAGGCACCGAAATGATCGAGCCCGATGATGGCGCCCTCATCGCCGACCCAGCGCTCCCATCCGAGTGACACGCCGACTTCGATGCTGACCCGCTTGCGGACCTCGGGCGGGAGGACCGTGTCCCGATAGGCCTGATCCTGGGCGTCGAACCGCTCCCAGCAGGGCAGTGACACGACCCGCGTCGGGATGCCATCCGCCTCCAGAGCCTCGGCCGCCTTGAACGCCAGCTGGAGCTCAGAGCCGGTCCCGATCAGGATGAGCTCGGGCGTGGCGCCGGCGGCCTCGCGAAGGATGTAGCCACCCCGCGCGACGCCGTCGCGTGCCAGCTCGGCGGTGCCAGGCAGGGTCGGGAGCTTCTGGCGGGTCAGGGCAAGGGCGATCGGTCCGTCGGTCCGCTCGACCGCCAGGCCCCACGCCGCGGCCGTCTCATTGGCGTCGCCCGGCCGGACGAACCACAGATTCGGGATCGCCCGCAAGGCCGCGTAGTGCTCCACCGGCTGGTGCGTCGGCCCGTCCTCTCCGAGTCCGACCGAATCGTGCGTCCAGACATAGATCAGGTGAAGTGCGGACAGCGCCGCGAGACGGACGCTCCCGCGCATGTAGTCACTGAACGTCAGGAACGTCGCGCAGTAGGGCAGGAATCCGCCGTGATACGCGATGCCATTGGTGATCCCGCCCATGGCATGCTCGCGAACCCCGAAGCGCAGATTCCGGCCCGCCTCTTCAGGACTGAAATCCTGTGCGCCCTTGACGTCGGTGAGGTTGGATTCGGACAGGTCCGCGGCTCCGCCGAAGAGCTCGGGGAGATGCGCCGCCAGCGCCGCGATCGCGTCCTGGCTGGCGTTCCTCGTGGCGACGTCCGAACCATCGGGATAGGTCTTCAGGTCGGAGTCCCAGCCGTCAGGCAGGCCCGGGGCCAGCGTGCGACGCCGGAGTTCCGCGGCCGCCTCGGGGAACGCATCGCGGTAGGCGTCGAAGCGCGCCTCCCAATCGCCGTACCAGGCGTCCCCAGCCTCGATGGCCTTCTCGAAGTTCGCGGCCACGTCTGCCGGAACGTAGAACGACCGATTTGGATCCCAGCCATAGGCTTCCTTGGTCAGCCGGACCTCATCGGGGCCGAGGGGCGACCCGTGAGCCTTCTGGCTGTCGTGCTTGTTGGGACTGCCGAATCCGATGTGGGTCCGAACGGCGATCAGGCTCGGCCGGTCGTCGCGTCGCGCAGCGTCGATAGCAGCGTCGATGGCGGCCAGGTCGTTGCCATCGATGACCCGCTGGGTATGCCATTGGTAGGCATCGAATCGTTCGAGGACGTCCTCCGACCAGGCCATCGTGGTCGGTCCGTCGAGCTGGATCCCGTTGTCGTCGTACAGGACGATCAGCTTGCCGAGACGCAGATGACCGGCCAGGCTGGCCGCCTCGGCGGTGATCCCTTCCTGGAGATCGCCGTCGGATGCGATCACGTAGGTCCGATGATCGACGACCTCGTGGCCCGGCTGGTTGAACTCGTGGGCGAGGCGCCGCTCGGCGATGGCCATCCCGACGGCGTTCGTGAAACCCTGGCCGAGCGGTCCGGTCGTCGCATCGACTCCGGGTGTCAGACCGTATTCGGGATGACCCGGGGTGATGCCGCCCCATTGCCTGAACGACTCGAGGTCCTCGAGCGACACGGCATAGCCGGTCAGGTGGAGGAGCGAATAGAGGAGCATGCTGGCGTGCCCCGCGCTCAACACGAATCGATCCCGGTCCGCCCAGTCCGGGTGGGTCGGCGCGTGACGCAGGAACCGGGTCCACAGCACATAGGCCATGGGCGCGGCACCCATCGGCGCCCCCGGGTGCCCCGAATTCGCCTTCTGGACCCCATCGATCGAGAGCGTCCGGATCGTGTCGATCGACAGCTGATCGAGGTCTGCGGCGACGGTCATGGTGGCGGGCTCCAGCGGCGGGCGGGTCGTCCATTGTAGTCGTGGCCGGTCTATCCTCCCCGGATGCCGCCCTACCCACCGCGGATGCCGCCCCTGCCTCGACCAACGCGCCCCCGGCGGACCCGGCGGGCCGCGCACGGTCCCCGGATCGTCGTCCTCGGCGACCTGATGCTCGATGTCGTGCTCGTGCCCGCCCAGGCGCTCGCGCGCGGCACCGATGTCCCCGGTCGAGTCTCGCTCGTCCAGGGTGGATCGGCCGCGAACACGGCCCGCTGGCTCGGCCGCCTCGGAGCACGGGCGAGCCTGATCGCTGCCGTCGGTCGGGATCCGGCCGGACGGGCGCTGGTGAACGCGGTCCGGACGGACGGCGTCATCCCTCGAGTGACGCGGGTCAGTGGATCGCCGACCGGCCGGATCGGCGTCCTGGTCGACCCCGACGGCGAGCGCAGTTTCGTCGCCGATCGAGGCGCCGCGGACAAGTTGCGTCCGGCCGACCTGCGGGCCGACTGGTTCCAGGGTGCGGCCGCACTCCATCTGCCGGTCTACTCATTGCTCGGCGATCCGCTCGGGCTGGCCGGCCGACGGGCCATCGAGCTGGCTCGGGCCGCCGGTGGCTCGGTCAGTCTGGACCTCGCCTCGATCGGTCCCTTGCTGGCGGCGGGGCGTCGCGCGGCGGCGATGCTGGTCGGCGAGGTCGCGCCGGACGTCTTGTTTGCGACCGCCATGGAAGCCGAGGCGCTGCTGGGCACCAGGGATCCGGAGGGGTTACTGGACCTCGCGGCGATCGCCGTGGTCAAGCGTGGTTCGAAAGGCGCGACGGTATTGACCCGGCTCGGACCAGCGCGCTCCCGCTTCGACATCGCCACAGAGCATCTGGCCGCGACCGATACGACCGGTGCCGGCGACGCGTTCGATGCCGGCTTCCTGGTCGGCTGGTTCGGGGTCGGCGCAGCGGGTCGGTCGTCGCCGACGGCGCTGCGTCGCGCGGCACTGGCCGGACACCGGGCGGCCGCTCGTCAGATCACGGGAACGCGCCCGGAGTTGGCGCTTGGCTAGCGGCGGGGTGTTCGGGGACCGGCTCCGGATCAGCCCAGAGGTTCGAACCATGCTTGACGCGGGCGGGGCTGTCGTCGCCCTCGAATCCACCCTTATCAGTCACGGCCTGCCCTACCCGCAGAACCTCGAGGTCGCGCGAGCGTCAGAGGCCGCGGTCCGGGCGGCCGGCGCCATCCCGGCGACCGTCGCCGTCCACGATGGCCGCCTCCTCGTCGGCCTCGACGATGCGGCGCTGCTGGCCCTCGCCAGGGCGCCTGCCGGATCGGTTCGGAAGGCCTCCCGTCCGAGCCTGGCATCGGCCCTCGTCGCGGACGGCTGGGCCGCGACGACGGTCTCGGCGACGATGATCGCAGCACGCGCCGCCGGGATCTCGGTCTTTGCGACCGGTGGTATCGGTGGCGTCCACCGTGGTGCCCTCGGTCAGCCCGGCGGTTCGCAGCCTCCGACATTCGATATCTCTTCCGATGTCGAGGAACTCGGCCGGACGCCGATGGCGGTGATCTGCGCCGGCCCGAAGGCCATCCTCGACGTCCCGGCGACGCTCGAGTACCTGGAGACTCGCGGTGTCCCGGTCGTCACCGTCGGGCAGCTGGATATCCCGGGTTTCTACGCTCGCTCGTCAGGCATCCTATCGCCGGCCACGACCGTCGACGTCGGTCAAGCCGCGGACCTCGTCCGTGTCCAGCTGAGCATGGGTCTCGGCGGCATCCTGGTTTGCGTCCCCGTCCCGGCGGCGGCTGCCCTGGCCGACGACGTCGTCCGCCGGGTCGTCGAGCAAGCCGTGACCGAAGCGCGGACAGCGGGCGTGGTCGGCGCATCCGTGACGCCCTGGTTGCTGGCCCGCATCGCGATCCTTACCGAGGGCGCGTCGGTCAGGGCGAACACGGCACTCATCGTCAACGACGCCTCGGTCGCGGGACAGCTGGCGGTCCATCTCGCGAACTGAAGGCATTCCGGCGGTCCGGAGTCTTGCTCGGGGCGAGACCCCTCGGTACACTTCGGCGGGGTCGACTGCGGCTCCGCTCCCGCTCGAGGAGGCCCGAATTCCCATGCGGATCTACGAGGGCAGCGCGCGCCAGGACTTCGAGGAGGTCTTTCGCTCGATCGGCGCGTTCCTCGATCAGCGGGGCATGCGCGACGTGCTCCTGCTCGAGGCGCCCGACGGGTTCATCGTCCAGGGGCTCGTCATCTCTGGGACCTCGACCGGGACCTGGTCGGACACGATGGGCACCGCGACCAAGGAGACACTGACGTTCCTTGACGATGACATCGCGAGGTTCATGGAGGAGGCGGCTGCCAGGCGCGGCGCCCCGGTCGCCGCACCAGCCAGCCCGGCCGGGCCGTACGAGTCCGCGTTCCGTGTACTGGGCAAGTACATGGACGACCAGAAGCCGCGCGACGTCTTCTTCTTCGAGCAGGATGGGGCCTTCGTGCTCCGGCTCCTGATGGGCGGTCAGGCAGGCAACAAGCACGTCCTGGCTGAGTTCACGAAGGACGATATCGGCGAGATGGTCGCGCGTGGGCCAAGCCTTCGTCACGCCGAGGCGAAACCGGCCGACGCGAAGTCGTGAAGCCGGGCGCGTATCATCGACCCAGCACCCGCACCAGGAGGAACGTATGAGAGCCCTCAAGACCGTCGCCGTCGCGCTCGGGATCACCCTGGCCGCCCTGATCGTCATCCCGCTGGCCGTGTTGGCCGGCCTGTTCGTCTGGCTCAAGGTCACCGAAGAGGATGACGAAGAGCTCCTCGAGCTCGAGCAGGACACCGTCTGATCGACGGAAGCCCCGACTCCACGAAGACCGAGACGCCCGCCGACACGGCGGGCGTCGAACTGTCCGAGTCCCGATCGACGCTGCGACCGGGTGACTCGACGGCCCGCGAGCGTCGCCTTGTCGAGCTGGCCGTCCTGGTCGTCATGGTCTTCTGGGCCGCCAACTTCATCGTGGTGAAGGGCGCCATCAGCGTCTTGCCACCGGTCGGCTTCACCTTCCTTCGGTACAGCGTCGCGGCCGTCACCCTCGTCATCCTGCTGCGTATCCGCGAGGGCCGGCTGGTCGTCCCGCGGGGCGATGTCGGGCGGATCCTCCTCCTTGGCGTCGTCGGGTTCGGTTTCTACCAGGTCCTCTGGACCGTCGCGCTTCAGACCGTTCCAGCCGGGGACTCGGCCCTGCTGATCGCCGCGACCCCGGTCGTGACGGCTCTGCTGGCGATGAGCTTCGGGATGGACACGCCGAACGGCGTCAAACTCATCGGTGCATTCGTCTCATTCGCCGGGGTCGGTCTCGTCATCGCGGCCGGAGAGGGCCTCGGACTCGGGGTCTCGGTCGGGGGCGACCTGCTGACCCTTGGAGCGGCCGTCTGCTGGGCCGCGTACACGGTCTTCGGCGCGCGGATCCTGCGCCGACACTCGCCGCTCGTCACCACGACCTGGGCGATCGTCGCCGGGACGATCTTCCTCGCCCCGATCGGGATCGCGCAGCTCGCCACGTCGGACCTGAGCGGGTTCGGGCTGCCGGTCATCCTGGCGATCGTGTATTCGGGGACCCTGGCCGCCGGGTTTGCCAACGTGGTCATCTTCCAGGGCGTCAAGCTCCTTGGCCCGACCCGGGTGACCGCCTTCCAGTTCCTCGTTCCGGTTCTCGCGGTCCTGATGGCGGCGCTCTTCCTGGGTGAGGCGATCCGGCCGACGCAGGTCGTCGGCGGAGCGGTCATCCTGGCCGGCGTGGCACTACTTCGGAGCGGCTCCTGGCCGACCGGCGCCAGGATGCGACAGGCTATCGGCGGGCGAGTGCATTGACGCGGCCAGCCGACAGCGCGCCGCCCATCCGGACCTTGGCCACGGGCGACGTGCCGCTCGCGATCCTGGTCGATTACGACGGCACCGTCGCGCTGACCGATGTCTCCGACACGGTGATGGCCGAGCACATGCCGGGGGGTTGGGAGGCCGAGGTGGCGGCGTACGACGCCGGGCTGGCCGGCTCGCGGCGGCTGATGGAATTCGAGATCGGGCTCGTCGACGGACCGGCGGCCCCGTTGCTGGCGACCGCCGCTGCCCAGCCACACGATCCGGGTTTCGTCCCGTTCGTCCGTCGGGCACAGGCGGCCGGCATCCCAGTCGAGGTCGTGTCGGACGGCTTCGGGTTCTTCATCCAGCCCGCGCTCGAGGCGCTCGGGGTAGGGGAGTTGCCCGTCGTCACGGCCGTCACCACGTTCACCGGTCGGCGCGCATCGATCGCGTTCCCGAACGGCCACCCGACCTGTCGAGTGTGCGGGACGTGCAAACGGAATCGCGTCCTCGCCCACCAGGCCGCTGGTCGGGCGGTCGTATTCATCGGTGACGGTGAGTCCGATCGGTACGCGGCGGGCTACGCCGACATCGTCTGGGCCAAGCGGTCGCTGGTCCGGATCTGCATCGAGGCTGGTTGGCCGTTCCGGCGCTGGACGGAGTTCCGCGAGATCGAGTCGTGGCTGGAAGCAGTCATGGCCGCCTGGACCGCCGATCACGGGTCCCTCCCGGGCCCTGTGGCGCGGCCGTTCTTCTGTGGGCCGGAAGTCTGGGGCGAAGGGCTCGCCGATCCGCCGCCGGGCAGTTGGCCGCCACGGAGTTGAATCACTTGACCCATGCCCGAGCATCTGTGGGGCATGACGTCGGTGACTGGTACGGCTGAAGAAACACTCGCGACGGCGATCCCGCTCGCCGCGAGTGGCGATCAGGCCGCGTTCGCCCGGATCGTACAGGCCCACCACCGGGATATGACTCGGGTCTGCTACGTCATCTGCGGCGATCTCGACCTCGCTGACGAAGCCGTCCAGTCCGCCTGGCCGATCGTCTGGAAGAAGCTCGGGACGCTCAGGGATCCCGAGCGACTTCGTCCATGGCTCGTCACCGTGGCGGCCAACGAAGCCAGGCAACTCGTCCGCAACCGACGCCGCCGGAGCGTCGTGGAGCTGTCGGTCGGACCCGCGCCGGGTCACACGGCGACCATGGCCGATCCTTCCGGACGCGCGGCAGATATCGACCTCGCCAACGCCCTGGCCAAGCTGGATCCCGACGACCGCACCCTGCTCGCGCTGCGATACGTGGCCGGTCTGAATTCCACCGAACTCGCCCGGGCGACCGGACGCTCCGCATCGGGCACCCGGGCGCGCCTCGCCCGGCTGCTCGATCGACTCCGATTGGAGCTGCGCGATGACTGATCGCATCACCTTTGAGAGCCGGCTCGAGGCCCGTCTTCTTGCGCATGCGGAGTTTGCGGACCGTTCGTTCGAGGCGGCCGCCATCTCGGCATCGGCCGCCGCCGCCGCCGCGCGCCGCCGGCGGTGGACCTTCCCTGACCTGTGGCGGGCCGATCGACGGGGATCGCAGCGTCCCGCCCTCGCGCTCGCGCTGGCGATCATCATGGCGTTGTTGGTCGGGACGATGGCCCTGGTCGGTGCACGACTCCTGATGCACGAGGCTCCGCTGGGTAGGCCCCTCGCGGTCGCGTATCCCGATCGTCTGGAGCTCGTGAAAGCTGACGGGTCCAGCCCCCGGGTCATCCGGGACGACGGCCCGTTCTTCGACCCACGCTGGTCCCGCGATGGCGCCTATCTTGCGGTGCGGGGCGCGCCGGTCGGATCCGGGGGCACGGTCTACATCCTGCGATCCGACGGGAGCGAGGTCGGACGACTGACGACGGCCCTCTCGGTCCGCTGGTCGCCCTACGACGATCGATTGCTCGCCGCCAGCGCGGGGGAGCGCGGGCTGGTCATGCTCCAGACCGACGGAAGCGTGATCGAGACATTCGGCATCGGATCCGGCCCAGGCGTCCTGGATGCATTCGCCTGGGCGGATGCTGAGACCGTTCTGTGGCATTTCGCCGGTGATCGCGTGGTCGGACGCCTGACCCGTGAAGGCGGCGCGAACATCTTCCTGCCCTCGCCGTTCGCGGACGCGGCGCCGAGCTTCATGTTCCTCGCAGACACGGCATCGAGGAACGGGACAAAGTTCCTTGCCTGGGGCGACTGCGCGTCGGACGCCACGGCCTGCCAGGGAATTGCCCTGTTCGACGTCGATGGCCCGGCCGGGAGTGTCCTCCTTGACGACGTGGATCTACCGGCGTGCGAGGCCGATCCGATCTCACCGGACGGGTCCGCGCTGCTCTTTGAGCGGACGGTCGATGGTGTCCGGAGCATCTTCCGTGCGGCCGCCGATGGCAGCGCTCAGCTTCAACTCACGTCGGGGCCGTCCGATGACCGTTGTCCGCGCTGGTCGGCGGACGGTCGTCGGATCCTGTTCCTGCGATCAGCCCCGTCGGGATCCGACGTCTGGACGATGGATGCCGCCGGGGCCGATCTGATAAGGGTCGC
Source organism: uncultured Chloroflexia bacterium (assembly GCA_963720715.1). Lineage (GTDB taxonomy): Bacteria > Chloroflexota > Limnocylindria > Limnocylindrales > CSP1-4 > SPCO01. The sequence goes on along the minus strand of CAVRGM010000005.1, from coordinate 145,999 downwards.
GCGGGGCGCCAACGGCGCCGAACTGCAGTCCATCGCCGACCCGCGCCCGACGGACTCGCCGCCACCGGTTGCGGTCGACGGCTTCCTCCAGACTGGCTCGATGGCAGTCGCGCGCGCTGGTGCGGCTGCCGTCCGACTCGCCGACGGTCGCGTGCTCGTTGTCGGGGGCTGGGGAAGCCGGGATGATCACGACGGCCTGACCTCCGCAGAGATCTATGACCCGGCAACAGGATCCTTCACCCCGACAGGGTCGATGCGAGAGGGCCGCGTGTCACCGAGCGTCACGCTGCTGACTGACGGTCGTGTCCTCGTCGCGGGCGGCTACCCGTTCCACTCGATGACCGTCGGACCGGCCACGCCCTTGTCGTCCGCTGAGCTGTATGACCCGGCGACGGGGACCTTCAGCTCGACTGGGCAGATGATCGAGGGTCGAGCTGGCCACGCGGCCGTCCGGATCCCGTCGGGTGACGTACTCATCGCCGGCGGCGACGGCGGGATCAAGTCGACCGGCGCGACGAGCTTCGAGGGGATCACTCCGGGATCCATCGAACGTTTCGACCCGGCGACCGGGTCGTTCGCCGTGGATTCCGACTCGAAGATGGCCGGGGCGGGCGATCCGATGGTCCTCGCTGATGGCAGCGTCCTCTTCGTCTCCAGTCGCCTCGTTCTCTACGCACCCGGCAAGGGAGTGATCTGGGAGAGGCCCGCATCCGGTCTCGACATCCATGGATCGACACCGCTGGAGGACGAACGAGTACTGATCGTTGGATCGCGTGTCGATGATCCGAGGCTCAGCGTCCAGGTATTCGATCCAGTCGCGCAGACCTTTGGCCCGGTCGTCCCGCTCGCGGGCGACAGCGTCCTCTCACCGGATGCCTTCTTCACTGCCATCCGTTCGACGATCGGGCGGGTCATCGTCATGGGGTACTCGGAATCGGGCGAGCCGATCACCGTCGCAACGTACGACCCTGAGACAGGCGACCTTGCCCAGATCGTCCCGATGGCAGGTGCACCGACCGGTGTCGGATTCACCACCACGGCCCTGCGAGATGGCGCGATCCTGTTCGCGGGTGGCACGGTCATCGGAGTCGGCGGCGCGGTTCCCATCGGTGCGGAGGCGCCGATCGACACGGCCAGTCTCTGGGTCGCAGCCTCACCCGCTCCGTGACGAGTCAGGAACGGGTGTGGAGGACTCGGCGATGAAGAACGCGATCGTCCGCGCGGTGGTGTGAGCCAGGCGATCTCTGATCCGGCTCTGCGAGGGAGCGGGCGGGTCGATGCCACGCGCCACGCCGCGATCGAAGACGCCAGACGGTGACGTCCTGATCACCGGCGGGATCGGCGTCTCCGCGAGTGGCCCGATCACCCCGATACGGACGGCCAGCCTGTGGGTCCCCGATGTGGGGACCCGATGACGGGGCTTGCGGCGACCTTGGTCAATTTCATGGATTCGCGTCGGGGGCGTCTTTCCGATAGCATTTGAAAAACCCCCGGAGGATCCTGACCCATGGCGAAGTATGTCTTTGTGACCGGAGGCGTGACCTCCTCTCTGGGCAAGGGCATCACCGCCGCCAGCATCGGTCGACTCCTCAAGGCCCGTGGCCTGCATGTCTCCATCCTCAAGCTCGATCCGTACATCAACGTGGATCCGGGCACGATGAGCCCGTATCAGCACGGCGAGGTGTTCGTCACCGATGACGGTGCCGAGACCGACCTCGACCTGGGTCACTACGAGCGCTTCATCGACGAGAACCTGTCGCAGCTCAGCAACGTGACGACCGGGCGGATCTACCAGGCGGTCATCGCCAAGGAACGCCGCGGCGACTACCTCGGCGGCACCGTCCAGGTCATCCCGCACATCACCAACGAGATCAAGGAGCGAATCGGGCGGGTCGCGCGCGACGGCGACCCGGACGTCGTCATCGTCGAGGTCGGCGGGACCGTCGGTGACATCGAATCGCTGCCATTCCTCGAGGCCATCCGCCAGATGCGCAAGGACGTCGGGCGAGCCAACGTGCTGTATGTCCACGTCACGCTGCTGCCGGCTCTCGCCGCGACCGGTGAGCTCAAGACCAAACCCACCCAGCACTCGGTCAAGGAATTGCGCGGGATCGGTATCCAGCCCGACGTGATCGTCCTGCGCTCGGACCATCCGGTCCCCGACGAGATCCGCGAGAAGATCGCGCTCTTCACGGATGTGGCCACGGACGCGGTCATCCCGGCCGAGACAGCCGACACGATCTACGAGGTCCCGCTCCTCTTCGAGACGGCCGGCCTGGGTCGCCTCGTCGTTCGCGAATTGGGGCTTGGCGACCCCGATGTCGAGCCCGACCTGGCGTCGTGGCGTGCCCTGGTCGATCGGATCAAGGCACCCAAGCCGGTCGTCGAGATCGCCTTGGTCGGCAAGTACATCGAACTCCCGGATGCGTACCTGTCGGTCACCGAGGCGCTCCGTCACGCCGCCTGGGCCCACGGTGTCGACGCCCGGGTCCGCTGGGTCGATTCGGAGGCCCTCACCCACGACAACCTGCACGATCGACTTGCCGGCGTCGCCGGCGTCCTCGTCCCAGGCGGGTTCGGCCACCGGGGGATCGAGGGCAAGGTCCTGGCCGCCCACTACGCCCGCGAGCACGGCATCCCGTACCTCGGACTCTGCCTCGGACTCCAGTGCGCGGTCATCGAGTTCGCACGCGATGTCGTCGGCAGCCGCGATGCCAACTCGACCGAGTTCGACATGTTCACCGAGCATCCGGTGATCGACTTCATGCCCGACCAGCGAGAGATGGAGGACAAGGGCGGAACGATGCGCCTCGGGCTCTACCCGGCCCGGCTCAGCCCCGGGTCGAAGGCGGCGGCGGTCTATGGCCAGGAGGTCATCTATGAGCGCCATCGCCACCGCTTCGAGGTCAACAATCGGTATCGCCAGATCCTGGAAGGGGCCGGCATGATCCTGTCCGGCCAGTCGCCCGACGGCCGATTGGTCGAGATCGTCGAGCTCAAGGATCACCCCTGGTTCGTGGCCAGCCAGTTCCACCCCGAATTCAAGTCGCGCCCGGAGCGCCCGCATCCGCTGTTCGATGGGTTCGTGGCGGCCGCCCTCGCCGTCCGTGATGGACGCGAGCCGGTGTTCGCGGCTCGAGCTGGATCGGCGCCGGCCGACGCTCCCGCCGAAGCCCAGGCGGCGGCCGATGTCGTCGAGTCCGTCCCAGGCGCCTGACCTCTCCCTGACCCCGCCGCTGGCGACCCGGATCGTCGGCGGGTTCGGGGCATCGATCCTTGGCGGGGTCGCCCTTGGCGTGGCAGCCTGGTGGTCGGATCAACTGGACTACCCATTCGGTCTGCTGATCCCAGCCAACATGATCGGCGTCTGGCTGGGTCTTGCCTTCGTCCTTGGAGCGTCCGCTCGGACGATCCCGACGGGGGCGCTTCGGGGCCTTATCAGTCTGGTTTCGGCTGTCGCCGCCTACTACCTGCTGTTCGCGATCCTCGGTGACGGGTTCAGGGCGCTGGGAGCCAGCCATGCGGCCGTCGTGTGGGGCGCCGTCGCCGTCCTGGCTGGTCCGGTCATGGGTGGTGCCGGAGCCGTGTGGCGCCACGCCGACGGTTGGCCACGGGCGATCGGCGTGGCAATCCTGGCGGCCGGGCTGTTCGCCGAGGGGTTCGCGTTCGGGGCCTCACGGCTGATCCATGTCGACGAGCTGATCCACGACCCCGGTGCCCTGCTGTTCGGCGCCGAGATGATCATCGGACTACTCCTGCCCTTGGCCCTGCTCGGTCGCGGTGAGCGGCTGCGCGGCTACGTCGCACTCGTCGCATTGGCCGCCGTCGCCGCGATCGCGATCGGCCCGGTCACGAGCGTGCTCCGCCAGCTCGCCGACCGGTTCTGAGGTACGGCGTAGAATCAGTCGATCCTGGCGCCCGAACTGGAGCAACACCCCATGAAGATCTTCCTGGACACCGCCGACATCGAAGAGATCCGGTCCGCCGCCCGCTGGGGCATCCTCGACGGGGTGACGACGAACCCGACCCTGTACGCGAAGGTCGGCGGCTCATACGACGACATCCTCAAGGAGGTCTGCAAGATCACCTCGGGCCCGGTCTCGGCCGAGTGCGTCAGCGACGACGTGGACGGGATGCTCGAGGAAGGCCGTCATTTCGCGACCCTCGCCCCGAACATCGTGGTCAAGGTCGCGATGTCCGAGAACGGCCTGGAGGCGATCAACCGGTTCGCGGAGGAAGGCATCAAGACCAACTGCACGCTGATCTTCACCGCAAACCAGGGGCTGTTGGCGGCCAAGGCCGGCGCCTCATTGATCAGTCCGTTCGTCGGAAGGCTCGATGACATCAACCAGGACGGGATGATCGTGATCCGCGAACTGGCGGAGATCTTCGCGATCCACGAGATCGAGTCCGAAGTCCTGGCCGCATCCATCCGGAACCCGCTGCACATGACCCAGGCGGCCCTGGCCGGTGCGCACATCGCGACCCTGCCGTTCAAGATCCTCCGGCAGATGGTCCACCACCCGCTCACCGACAAGGGCATCGTCCAGTTCAAGGCCGACTGGCAGAAGGCTCGCGAGGCCGCCGCGGCCCGCGCCTGACCTGATCGAGCCGCGACGCCGGTGAGCCGGTTCGACCTGACCATCGAGGAGCTCCGGGCCTATCGCCCGGAGCGCTCGGAACCGGCCGACTTCGACGCGTTCTGGGCTGACACCATCTCCGTGTCGCGGTCGGCGTGTCTGGATCCGAGCTTCGTCGAGGTCGAGACGGAACTTCGGACGCTGACCACGTTCGATGTCACGTTCGGTGGGTTTCGAGGGCAGCCGATCCGCGGCTGGCTGGTCGTGCCTACCGGTGCTGCCGCACCACTGCCGACCGTCGTCGAGTACATCGGCTACGGTGGCGGTCGGTCACTGCCGTACGAATGGCTCCGCTGGGCGTCCGCCGGCTATGCCCACTTCATCATGGACAGCCGCGGCCAGGGTGCGGCCTGGAGTCCGGGCGACACGCCTGACCCGGATGATACGGCGACGACCGGTCACTATCCGGGCTTCGTGACGCGAGGTGTCGATGACCCCGCGACGTACTACTACCGGCGCCTGATCGCCGACGCGGTCCTCGCTCTCGACGCAGCCGGTCGACACCCCCTCGTTGATCGAGGTCGGATGGCCGTGACCGGACAGAGTCAGGGTGGCGGCCTCGCGCTCGCGGTGGCCGGCCTCGCCACCGACGTACGGGCCAGCGCCATCGATGTCCCGTTCCTCTGTCATTGGCGCCGGGCCATCGAGATCACCGACGCCTATCCGTACCAGGAGCTGGTCCGCTATCTGTCGGTCAAGCGCGGTTCAGCGGACGCTGTCCTCGCAACGCTCGACTACTTCGACGGCATCAATTTTGCCGTCCGCGCGCGAGCGCCCGCCCTGTTCTCCGTCGGCCTGATGGACGAGACCTGCCCGCCATCGACCGTCTTCGCGGCGTTCAACCATTACGCGGGGCCGAAGGACATCAGGGTCTGGCCGTACAGCGGCCACGACGCCGGAGCGCTCAGCCAGCAACTCGAGCGCTACCGCTTCCTCGCCGACTTGGGACTTGCGCCGTGAGTTGCCCGGACTGACCCGGTCATGACGCCTCGAACACCCACGTCCCGGCTCGCATGACCCGACGGATCCGTAGGTCGTCGAACAGTTCGACGACGTCGGCTCGCAGCCCGCGGGCGATCCGGCCTCGATCATCGACGCCCAGCATCGTCAGGGGGTTCCGGCTTGCTGCCGCCACGACGGCGGGCAAGTCGATCCCCGAACCGGCCAGGTTTCGCACTGCGTCGTCAAGGCCGATGACGGATCCAGCCAGCGTCGTCGTTCCCGCGATCGTCGCGCGCAGCCCATGCACCTCGACCTCCAGGCCGCCGACGCTCAGCCGACCATCGCCGACGCCGGCCAGCGCGATGGCATCGCTCACCAGGAGCAGGCGATCGACGGGCTTCAAGCGGGTGACCAGCGGCCAGAGCGCCTGGTCGACATGGAGCCCGTCGGCGATCAGCTCGACGAACACGTCATCTTCGAGCAGGGCAGCCACCGCCAGCCCGGGTGCGCGATGGTCGAACCCGGTCATCGCGTTGAACAGGTGGGTCGTGGACGTCGCCCCGGCCGCGTAGCCGGCTCGCGCCGCGCCGACGGTCGCGGCCGAGTGACCGAGTGAAACCGTTACCCCGCGCTCGCGGAACCAGCGGATGAGCTCGAGCGCGCCAGGTCGCTCCGGTGCGATCGTGATGACGCGCAGACCATCGAGCAATGGATCGAGATCGCTGCTCCGGACATCAGCTGGGTCCAGGAGCGCGGCTGGATCGTGAGCCCCCCGGCGAGCCGCCGCGAGAAACGGTCCCTCGAGATCGAACCCGAGTGGCTCCGCGCCATCGACGGGTGCGCTGGCCGACCAACCACGGACGCGCTCGGCGAACGCATATAGCGAGTCGAGCGGGGCGGTCACAGCCGTCGGCAGGAATGAGGTCACGCCGTGACCGATCAGGTGACGTGCCAGGCCGTTCAGGGCATCCACATCACCCATCGCGTCGTAGCCGCCACCACCATGGACGTGGACGTCGACGAAGCCCGGGGCGATATACGGATCCGAGGCGTCGCCTGATCCTCCGTCGGTCTCGACGGTCACGATCAGGCCATCCTCGACGACGAGTCGGCCGAGCGCCACCCGGTCGTCCAGGATGAGGCGGCCGACGACCTCGGTTCGAGCACCCGGGAGCATGGCAACCTCTCGATCGCGGTGACCGTCGACTGAAGCCATCAGAGTATGGCGGCCGCTCGTTGAGCGTAGGATAGTAAACGCTTACTACCGTCCCACTCGCGACGATGGAGCGTGCCATGGCATTGAACCTCGACGGCCTGATCCCCGCCACCGTGCTGCCCATGGATGACGACGGGCAGATCGACGAACCGGCCTTGCGCGCGTACATCGGTTGGGTCGTCGCTCAGGGCCCGGTCGCCCTGGCGATCAACGTGGACACGGGCGAAGGCCCGCACCTCAGCCACGACGAAAAGGTCCGCGTCCTGCAGATCGTTCGCGACGTGACCGCCCTGCCGATCGTGGCCGGCCTTGCCGGTCCATCGACCGACGCGGCCGTGCGCCAGGCCAGGGATCTCCGGTCGGCCGGCGCGGATGCCCTGCTCGTGTTCCCGATCCCCGCATACCTGAGCCAGCCGCTCGATCCGCGTGTTCCGGTCGCCTATCACCAGGCCATCGCCGACGTCGGACTGCCGCTGATCCTGTTCCAGCTCCAACCCGCGCTCGGCGGCGTCAACTTCGAAACGGAGACGCTCCAGGCGATGGCTTCGGTCGACGGGGTCGTGGCCATCAAGGAAGCGTCCTTCGACGCTCGCCGCTTCGTCGATATCGCGCGCCTGCTCGAGCAGCTGCCTCGCCGGATCACCCTCCTGACCGGCAACGACAATTTCATCCTCGAATCGTTCCTGCTCGGCGCCACCGGGGCCCTGATCGGGTTCGGTGCGGTCATGACCCGGGAGCAGGTGGACATGATCGCCGCCTGGCAGGCAGGCGATCGCGAGACCGCGCTGGCCCTCGGCCGGCGAGTCCAGCGGCTGGCGGACGTCGTGTTTGCCGCCCCGGTCGGGGACTATCGGGTCCGGCTGAAGGAGTGCTTGCGGATCCTCGGGGTGCTGGACAACGCGACGGTACGTCGGCCGCTCCTTCCGATCTCGGATGAGGAGCGGACCTTCCTCGCCGATGTCCTGTCCGAGGTGGGCCTTCGGGACGCTCCTGCTCCGATGGCCCCCACGGTGTTGGCGCGATGACCGTCGAGCCAGCCGATGTCCTCATCATCGGAGCTGGCGCGTCGGGCGGTGTCGTGGCGCTGCGGCTGGCCCAGGCCGGGTTCAAGGTCGTATGCCTCGAACAGGGCGACTGGCTCGACCGGGCGGACTACCCGGGGAACAAGCTCGATTGGGAGCTGAAGGCGCGCAAGGACTGGGCGACCAGCCCCAACCTGCGCGGTCTTGAGCAGGATTATCCGATCGTCGAGGATGACAGCCCGGTCTCACCGCTCATGTACAACGCCGTGGGCGGCTCCACGATCCTCTATGCGGGCGCCTGGCCGCGGGCCCTGCCGTCAGACTTCCGCGTCCGCTCGCTCGACGGGATCGCCGACGATTGGCCGATCGACTACTTCGAGCTGTTGCCGTACTACTACCGGACCGACCGGCAGTTCGGCGTATCCGGGCTGCCCGGCGACCCGGCCTATCCGCCAGACACCGAGGACGTGCCGATGCCGCCGCTGCCCATCGGCTCCGCTGGGCTGAAGGTGGCGCGTGCCCAGACGAAACTCGGCTGGCACTGGTGGCCCGAATTCAACGCGATCAACTCCGTCGCGTATGACGGCCGACGCCCGTGCGTCCAGCGAAGCACCTGTCAGTCGGGCTGCAACGAGGGTGCCAAGGCCTCCGCAGACCTGACCCACTGGCCCAAGGCGGTCGCCCTGGGCGTCCGGCTGGTGACGGGTGCTCGGGTCAGTCGGATCCCGACGGACGCTCGCGGACTGGCGACCGGCGCGATCTGGATCGACCGGGATGGGACCGAGCACTTCGAGACGGCCAAGGTGGTCGTCCTTGCGGCCAATGCGATCGGGACGCCCCGGCTCTTGCTCCTCTCATCGTCTGCCGACCATCCCGATGGTCTCGCGAACGCGTCCGGCCTGGTCGGCAAGCGGCTGATGATGCATCCGTTCGCGAACGTCGCCGGGCTGTTCGATGAGCCGCTGATGAGCTGGCAGGGCCAGTTCGGGGACATGATCGAGTCGCTCGAGTTCTACGAGACGGACGAGAAGCGCGGGTTCCTGCGCGGGGCTCGGTGGGCCCTGGCGCCGACCGGTGGGCCGATCAACACGGCCCTGCCCAGCCGGGCCGGCGAGCAGGCCTGGGGTCCGGCCCACCACGCCCACGTCCGGGCTCACCTCGGCCACGGCGCCAACTGGGGGCTGTTCGCGGAGGATCTGCCCGACGAGGCGAACCACATCACGCTCTCGCCGACGGTCACGGACTCGTCCGGGATCCCGGTCCCCGAGGTCCACTACCGGATGTCGGACAACTCCCGACGGATGCTTGATTTCCACATCGAGCGAGCGACCGAGTCGCTGGATGCAGCCGGCGCATACAAGATCGAAGTCGATCGGTTGATGCGCTATTCCGGCTGGCATCTGCTGGGCACCGCCCGGATGGGCGACGACCCCGAACGCTCGGTGGTCGATCGCTGGAACCGCGCGCACGACGTCCCGAACCTGTACGTCGTCGATGGCTCGTGCTTCGTGACGTCGTCCGGGGTCAACCCGACATCGACGATCGTCGCGATCGCGCTCCGGGCAGCCGACCATATGATCGAGACGCGCTTCGAACAGCAGGTGCCGGCATGAGTGCGGTCGTCGACGACCCGCTCGCGAGTCTCGACGCGGACGAGCGCGCGACGCTCAGCGCGATCGCTGACTTCCTCATCCCTGCCGCGGACGGGATGCCCTCGGCGGCAGAGGTCCTCGGCGACGCACGTCTGCGATTCGTGCTGGCTGCCCGGCCCGACCTTGTCGAGCCCCTTCGGGCGGCTCTCCGCGCCGAGGTCGGAGACGACATCGGCGGTCGACTCGAGCGGCTCGAGCGCGACGATCCGACCGTGCTCGGCGCGCTCCAGCTGGTGGTCGTCGCCGGCTATTACACGGACAAGCGGGTCCGCGAACTCATCGGCTACCCGGGTCAGATGGCGATCGATATCCGATCGTGGGAATACCCGACGTACCTCGAAGAAGGCCTGATCGACGCCGTACTGGCCCGCGGCCCGGTGTGGCGCGACCCGACGACCGGGGACCGTGCCGTGGTCCCGGATGCACCACGGACGTATGCACAACGCTGGTCGACCGATGCCGGGTCGACCGAAGGGAGGACCTGATGGCCACGATCGCGCCGGACTCGACCGAGTCCGTCACCCAGGACTGGCTTGGGACGTTCGTCGAAACGTGGCGCCCGGGGACCGGCGCGCCGATCGAGGATCGCGAACCTGCCACCGGGACGCTGCTGGTCACGATCCCCGGATCCACCCCGGATGACGTCGCCCGGGCAGCTGCCGCGGCTGCTGCCGCCCAGCCGGCCTGGGCCGCGACGAGCTACCAGGAGCGGGCGCGTATCCTCCGTCGTGCAGCCGAGATCTACGACGCCCACCGAGACGAGTTCGGGACCTGGACACAGCGCGAGACCGGTGCCGTGTTCGGGAAGATGCACCACGAGTCCAACTTCGCCTATCAGGAGATCCTCAACGCGGCCACCCTGCCATCGCAGGCGTACGGATCGCTGATGCCGTCTGCCGTCAAGGGGCGGCTCTCGATGGTCCGGCGGGTGCCGGCCGGGGTCATCGGTGCGATCACGCCGTGGAACTCGCCGTCCGTGCTCGGGATGCGCGTGGTGGCACCGGCCCTGGCGCTGGGCAACGCGGTCGTCTTGAAGCCCGATCCGCAGACCCCGGTCGTCGGCGGGGCGATGTTCGCCGCGGTCTTCGCGGAAGCGGGGCTGCCCGAAGGGCTGCTCCAGGTGGTCGTGGGAGGCGCGGATGTCGGCGAGGCGTTGGTGACCGACCCGAACATCCCGGTCGTGTCGTTCACCGGTTCGACGGCCGTCGGTCGGCGTGTCGGGGAGCTCGGTGCCGGCCTGCTCAAGAAGGTCTCGCTCGAGTTGGGTGGGAACAACGCATTCATCGTCCTTGAAGACGCGGACATCGAGGCAGCGGCATCCGCCGGCGCCTACACGACGTTCCAGTTCCAGGGCCAGGTCTGTTTCGCGGCCGGTCGACACCTCGTCCATCGGGATGTCGCCGACGCCTATGTCGCGGCTCTGACCGAGAAGGCGAGGCGGCTGCGGACCGGTGATCCGTACCGCGAGGAGGTCGAGCTTGGGCCGATCGTCAACGAGAAACAGCTGGCCCGCGTCGATGACATCGTCCAGCGTTCGGTTGCCGGCGGCGCGACGTTGGTCGAAGGGGGCACGCACGAGGGCCTCTTCTACCGGCCGACGGTCCTGACCGACATCACGACCGCCTCGCCGGCCTGGACCGACGAGATCTTCGGGCCGGTCGCACCGGTCGTGACCTTCGCCACCGATGACGAGGCGGTGGCACTGGCGAACTCGAGCGCCTATGGCCTGGTGGCCTCGATCTACACCCGCTCGCTCGGACGCGGCATGGCCATCGCCGACCGGATGCGGACGGGCATGGTCCACGTCAACGACGGGACGCTCAACGACGAGGCGATCATCCCATTCGGCGGGATGGGCGACTCGGGCAACGGCAGCCGCTACGGCGGCGAGGCGAGCCTCGACACGTTCACCGAGTGGCAGTGGGTCACGGTGCGCGACGAACCCCCGACGTTCCCGTACTGAGCCGGGCACAGATGGCATCCATCAGCGATGTCGCCCGGCTGGCGGGCGTCTCGACCGCGACCGTCTCGCGCGTGATCTCGCTCGCCCCGTATGCGGTCAATCCGGCCACCCGGGAGCGCGTCCTTGAGGCGGCTCGGACGCTCGACTACGTCCCGAATGCCCTCGCCCGCGGGCTGCACAAGAGTCACGTCCCGGTGGTCGGGGTGATCGTCCACGACATCACCGACCCGTACTTCGCGGAGGTGGTCCGCGGCGTCGAGGACGCAGCCGCGGTCGGCGGGTTCCTCGTCATCACCGGCAGTTCCGACCGGATCGCCGAGCGCGAGCTCTCATACGTCCGACTGCTGCGGTCGATGCGCGCCTCGACGGTCATCTTCGCCGGCAGCGGGTTGACGGACCCGGCGCTCAACGCCGAGGTGGACCGGCACCTGGCGGCGATGCGCGGGTACGGTGCGGCGGTCGTCCATTGTTCACCCCATGCCCAGGGTGACGCCGAGATCGGCATCGACAACGCGGCCGCCGTGGAAAGCATCGTGGTCGCCCTCGCGAAGCTGGGCCACCGCCGCATCGCCTTCCTGGCCGGGCCGGCGTCGCTGTACGTCTCGCACGAACGACTCGCGGGCTACCGGCGCGGTCTCGTCGCGAGCGGCATCCGATCCGATCCTCGCCTCGTCGTGAGCACAGGGTTCAACCAGGAGGCCGGGGTCCGGGGCGTCGACGCGTTGGTCGCCGGCGACGCACCGTTCACGGCGATCTGCGCGGCGAACGACCTGCTCGCCTCGGGGGCCATCCAGCGGCTGGCCCAGCTCGGTGTCGACGTCCCGCGAGACGTCTCGGTGGCGGGATTCGATGATATCCCGACCGCGGCCACGGCCAGCCCGTCCCTGTCAACGGTCCGATTGCCGCTCCAGGAGATCGGACGACGAGCGTTCGAGTTCGCCCAGCGCGTCCTGGCGGGGGAGGACCCGGCACATGAGGTGCTCGCGACGACGCTCGTGATGCGCAGTTCGACCGGTCCGCCGCCCACGCGAGCCACCGCGATCCGTCAGGCTGTCAGCGCGGTCGTCGCCTGATGGGATCGATGCTGGCTGGACGGGTCGTCCTCGTGACCGGGAGCAGTCGTGGGATCGGTGCCGAGGTCGTCCTGAAGGCGGCCGAAGAGGGGGCCAGCGTCGCCGTCCATCACCGTCACTCGGCCGAGGCGGCCGAGCGAGTCGCCCAACGGGTCCGGGACCGAGGCGGCGAAGCCGATACCTTTGCCGCCGACATCGCCGATGGCCGGCACGCGGAACAGCTGGTCGAACGCGTCATCGAGCGGTTCGGTGCCATCGATGGTCTCGTCAACAACGCGGGTCGGACCCTGGTCGGGCCGTTCCTCGAGGTCGAGCCGGCCGACTGGGACGAGGTCATCGCCACCGATCTCAGCGCCGCGTACCACACCTGCCGTGCTGCGCTGCCATCGATGGTCGCGCGAGGTAGCGGGGCGATCGTGAATGTGGCCTCGCGGCTTGGCCAGATGGGCGTGTCCGAGACGGCGGCATACAGCGCCGCCAAGGCCGGGCTCATCGGCCTGACTCGGGCGCTGGCGCAGGAATTCGGCCCGGCCGGGATCCGGGTCAACGCGGTCGCCCCGGGCGTGACCGTCACCGAGATGACCACCGACCTGGTCGACAGCGAGGAGGGTCGTCGCCGGCTGCGCGACATGCCGCTTGGGCGGTTCGGGCGCGCCGACGAGGTCGCGGATTCGGTCATCTTCCTGCTGTCTGACGCCGCCAGCCTGTACCTCGGGCAGACGCTCAACCCCAACAGCGGGGGATACATGCCGTGAGCAAGGTCATCGACGTCCACGACGCGGTCGGTCTCGTCCAGGACGGTGCGACGATCGTCATCGGCGGCTCCGGCGCGGGACATGCGCTGCCGCAGCGGTTCATCGACGAGCTGGCCGCGGTCTTCACGGCCGAAGCACGACCGCGCGACCTGACGACGGTCCGCGTCGTCGGCATCGGCGACTTCGCGGACCGCGGTTTCTCGCAGCTCGGGCTGCCCGGGCTGATGCGCCGGACGATCGGCAGCAACATCGGCAACGAGCCTCGCCTCGGGGCACTCGTCGAGGCGGATCAGCTCGAGTCCTATTCGTTCCCGCAGGGGGTGCTCTCGCAGCTCATGCGTGAGATCGCCGCGGGCCGACCGGGACTGGTCACCTCGGTCGGGCTCGGGACCTATGTCGACCCGCGTCAGACCGGGGGCAAGCAGAACGCGGTCACCACCGAGGATCTCGTCGAGCTGGTCACCCTGCGCGGTCGCGAATGGCTGCTATTCCATGCCTTCCCGATCGACGTCGCCATCATCCGGGGCACGACGGCGGACGAGGACGGCAATCTGACGATGGACGGGGAAGCCGTCCAGGGCGAGATGCTCGCCATGGCCATGGCCGCTCACAACAGCGGCGGGATCGTCATCGCCCAGGTCCGCCAGCTGGCCCGGCGCGGGAGCCTGCCGCTGCGCGATGTGAAGGTCCCCGCCGCACTCGTCGACCACGTCTATGTCGATCCGGACCAGTGGCAGACCTATATCACCCAGGACTCGCCGTACTATGCCGGACGGCTGCGCAAGCCGGTCACCGCGGAGCCGGCGTTGCCACTCGACGTACGGAAGATCATCGCCCGACGCTCTCTCCTCGAATTCAAGCGCGGGGCGATCTGCAACCTCGGCTTCGGGATCAGCCAACTGATCGGCCGGGTCGCCTGGGAAGAGGGGATCATCGACCAGCTGGTCCTGACCGTGGAGCAGGGCATCTTCGGCGGTGCGCCGGTCGCCGGCAACGAGGGCGGGGCCGGGTTCAACTACCAGGCCATGATCGACCAGCCGTACATGTTCGACTTCTACGACGGCGGAGGCCTCGATGTGGCCAGTCTTTCGTTCGCCGAAGTCGATGCGGAAGGCAACGTCAACGTCCACGCGTTCGAGGGCCGCGTCCGCGGGCCGGGCGGGTTCCCGAACATCAGTGCCCGGACGGCCAAGATCAACTTCGTCGGATCATTCACCGCGCAGGGCCTGGAGCTCGCGATCGACGCCGGCGTCCGGGTGATCCACGAAGGCAGTCTGCAGAAGTTCGTGCCGGCGGTCCGCGAGATCTCGTTCAATGGCCGGCTGGCAAGAGAACGTGGCCAGGAGGTCCGCTACATCACCGACCGCGCGGTGTTCGCGCTCGACGAGGACGGTCTGGTCCTGATCGAGATCGCCCCGGGTATCGATCTCGAACGGGATGTCCTGGGCCAGATGGGGTTCCGGCCCCGGGTGGCGGAACCACTCGGGATCATGGATCAGCGCCTGTATGCCACCGGCCCGATGGGCCTGGCCGCCGGGTTCGCGGCAGCGCGGTGAGCGGACTCATCAGTCTCGAGCTCGGGACGGTCGCCCATCTCGAGCTGGTCAACCCGCCCCTGAATCTGGTGACCCGCGACCTGCTGGACGAGCTGGGCGCCGCGCTCACGACGCTCGAGGCGGCCTCCGCGGATGCGGTCCGGGCCGTGGTGGTCAGCGGTCGTGGGGAGCGTGCCTTCTCGGCCGGCTCGCACGTGGGCGAATTCGAGGCCCAGCGCGGCGCCGCCGGCCGAGCGCGCCATGTGCTGGAGGCGGGGATGGCCCGCCGCCTGGCCGAGCTGCCGATGCCGACCATCGCCGCGATCGAGGGCAATGCCCTGGGCGGGGGTCTCGAACTCGCGTTGTGCTGCGATATCCGGGTGGCCTCGGAGCGGGCAAGGCTCGGCCTGCCGGAGGTCCGCCTCGCGGTCACCCCCGGTGCCGGCGGGACGCAGCGTCTGCCGCGCGTCGTCGGCAACGCCAGGGCGCGTGAGCTGATCCTGACCGGTCGGGTGTTGACTGCCACGGAAGCGGAGCGGATCGGCCTGGTCAACGAGGTCGTCCCGGTCGGCGAGGCCCGTTCGCGGGCCGATGCCATCGGGCAGGAGATCGCCTCGCGCGGGCCGTTGGCCGTTCGTGAGGCCAAGCGCCTGCTCGACCAGGCGACCGGCCCGGGCCTGGATGCCGGACTGGCCGCCGAACTGGAGGCCTCAGGCCGGATCTTCGAGACCGAGGACATGCTGGAGGGAGCGCATGCGTTCTTTGCGAAGCGCGATCCCCGATACCGCGGCCGGTGAGGCTGCTCGAACGTGAGGGAACGATCTGATGGGTGATGTCGGCCGGTTCGGGGTATTCCTGCCCTCGTACATCTGGGAGGGCGACGGCCCGGAGCGAGCTCGAGGCATCAAGGCCTTCGCCCGTCAGGTCGAGGCGCTCGGCTTCGATTCGTTGTTCATCACCGATCACCTGCTGGCGGCCAGGCGCTTCTATTCCGTCGACTGGCTCGAACCACTGACCACGCTCGCCGTGGCCGCCGGCGCAACAGAACGCGTGCGGCTCGGCACGTCGATCCTGATCATGCCACTGCGCAATCCGGTGATCCTGGCCAAGGAACTGGCGACCCTTCAGTTCCTGTCCGACAACCGGGTCATCCTGGGCGCCGGTGTGGGCTGGAACGAGGTCGAGTATGAGGCGGTCGGCGTCCACAAGTCGGAGCGCGGCAAGCGGACCGACGAGATGCTGGACATCATGATGCCCCTGCTGGAGGGCGAGCGGGTCACCTACCACGGCCAGTTCTACGACGTCGACGACGTGTTCATCGAGCCGCGAACGACGCAGCGACCACTGCTCTGGATCGGTGGCGGCTCGCAACTGGCCGATCCCAAGTCGCCAGACGTCCCGAAGTTCGTCGAGTCGGTCAAGGCTCGGACGGTCAAGGCAGACGGCTGGATCCCGCGTCCGACCTGTCCGCCCGCCGATATCGCCCGCGACTGGCAGGAGCTGCAAGCCGCGATGCGCGCCGCCGGCAAGGACCCCTCGGACACGCTCGTGGCCCACGAGAACTTCCTGCACCTCGTCATGACCGACGATCCGGTCGAGGCGCGTGAGGAACAGCACCAGGCATTCCTCAAGGTCATGAGCAACGAGCGCGGCCCGAAGTACCTCGAGTCGGTCTACCTGTTCGGTACGCCGGATGAGATCGTCGCCTCCCTCCAGGCTCGGGTAGACGCCGGTGTCGAGTACTTCTTCCTGCACACGATGACGCCCGATCCGGCTCAACTCCAGCAGTGGGTCGACGAGATCATCCCGAACGTGACGTTCCCGGCGGCGGCCGGACCGGTCCGCCGTCCTCCGACTCCCTGGCGATGACCCGACAGGTCGCCTTGCTCGGCAAGCCGCTCAAGCGACGTCACTCGCAGGTCATGCACGACGCTGCGTTCGACGCCGCCGGGATCGACGCCCGCTACATCCTGCTGGAGATCGAGCCGGGGGCCGTCGAGGCCGCCGTGCGTGAGGCGCGTGGCGAGGGCTGGCTGGGCCTTGGGGTGACCGCGCCGTACAAACCGGTCGTGGCCGGACTCGTGGACGAGGTGGAACCGGATGCCCTGGCGATCGGGGCGGTCAACAATGTCGTCCGCACGGATGACGGGCGGCTTGTCGGCTTCAACACCGACGCGCCGGGCTTCCGAGTCGGGGTCGAGTCGGCGATGGGGCGCTCGCTGGAGGGGACGCGGGTCGTCGTCGTCGGCGCAGGCGGCGCAGCCCGCGCCGTCGTCCACGCCTGCCTGACCGCGGCCGTGGACCGGTTGCTGGTCGCGAACCGGACGGTCGAAACGGCCCGGGCATTGCTCACACCGCTCGCCTCGATCGGCCGATCCGAGCGCGACATCGCAGGACTCGACGAAGCCGCGTTCCACGACGCTCTCGAGACAGCCGACCTTGTCGTCAACGCCACGACCGTCGGGATGATCGACCCAGGCCTGCCGTTTCCGGTCGAGGCGATGCAGCCCCGAGCGACGGTCTTCGACCTGGTCTACGTCCCCGCTGAGACGGCCCTTGTCGCCGCGGCACGCGCGCGTGGTCTGCGGGCAGCCAATGGCTCGGAGATGCTCATCGCCCAGGCGGCCATCGCCTTCGAGCGTTGGACCGGTCTGAGTGGCATGACGGATGTCATGCGGCAGGCCGTCGCCCCGCTCCTGGCCGACCCGTCGGTCCAGGCCTGACGGCGTGCGTCTCGCGACGATCCAGCACGAGGGCCGGTCGCGGCCGGCGTCGATTCGTGACGACGACACCGTCGTCCTGATCGACACGCGTGCCACCGGGCTGGCCGGCATGCGGGCCATCGCGGCGGGCGGTCAGGATGCCCTGGGCAGGCTCCGGGCATGGCTCGACCGCCAGCCGGCCGAGGCCGGGTTGCCGTTGGCGGCCGTGACCCTCGGTCCGGCCGTCCCGGACCCAGGCGCGATCTACACGGTCGGGCTCAACTACGAGGGTGCCGGTGCTGCAGCCCGCCCCGACCGGCCGCTGATCTTCGGCAAGGCAGCTTCCGCGGTCGCCGGGCACGGCGCCGTGCTCGCCTGGGACCGCACCGTGACGGACGACGTCGATCCCGAAGTCGAGCTCGGAGTCGTCATCGGCGTGCCCGCGTTCCGGGTCACGCCTGCCGACGCGATGGACCACATCTTCGGCTACACCTGCGTCAACGACATCTCCGCGCGCGACGAGCGCCTCGATGGCGACCAGTGGCTGCTCGGCAAGTCGATGCCCGGGTTCTGCCCGGTGGGTCCGTGGGTCGTGACCGCGGACGCACTCGACGTCAGCGACGTCGCCCTGCGGTGCACGATCGACGGGGACCTGGTCCAGGACGATCGCACGTCCGCCATGCGCTTCGGGATCCCCGAGATCGTCGCGTACCTCAGCCAGCATCTGGAACTTCGGCCCGGCGACGTCATCGCGACCGGGACGCCGGTCCGGCTCGAGACGCCACCTGGACCAAAGCGCCGGCTCGGTGCCGGCGATACCGTCACGGTCTCCATCGACGGCATCGGCGACCTGACCACGACGATCGCCTGACCCCCAGCCAAGGAGCGCAGCGATGACCCAGAAGCGAGCCACGGTCTTCCTCGGCGAGATGACCGACCCTGAGGTCGAGATGTTCCTGAAGGAACACCAGACGATCATCGTCCCGACCGGCTCGACCGAGCAGCACGGCCCGCACGGCCCGCTGCTGACCGACGTCCTGATCCCGCAGGAGGTCGCCCGGCGCATCGCGCCTCGGGTCGGTGCCCTCGTGGCCCCGCCGATCAACTATGCGCTGTCGTATCCGCACGTCGGCTTCACGGGCGTGGTCCACCTGCGCATCCCGACGTTCATGGCCATGATCGCGGACCTGTGCGCCTCGTTCTCGGCGATCGGCTTCCGGCGGATCGTGTTCCTCAACGGGCACTACGACAACACGTACGCCATCGCGTATGCCTGCGCCGACGCAGCCGAGCGGATGGCGGCCGGGACGCGTGCCTTCCCGATCAACTACTGGGATGGACTGTCCGAGAGCGAGGCTGCCGAATTCTTCGATTCCGCGACCGGTCTCCACGCCAACCAGGGCGAGACGTCGGCGGTGATGGCCATCGACCCGAACCTGGTCGACCTCGACCGGGCGAACGTCGAGTTCCCGCCCTTTCCCGTTGTCACCAACCCGGCCCCGGTTCACACGGCGTTCTTCTTCTCGGCGCCCGGTTCCGTCCATCGGGCGACCCGGTCCGGGACCTGGGGCGATCCGCGCGGATCGACAGCCGACTTCGGTGAGCGCTATCTGGAGGCCGTGAGCGGGGCGACGATCCGGATGCTCGACGACATCGATCGCACCTTCGAGGCGATGCCCGACCGGTGACCTGGGGTCAGGGACGCTCGATGCTGACCGGGTCGCGTGCCGCGACCTCGAATGAGACGACCAGGGCGTAGCGGTCGGCCAGGTAGCGGGACTCGGTCGCCTCGATCCGGCGACCCTGGGCATCGACGATGACCCGCCGCTCGACCAGCAACGGGACCCCGACACGCGTCGCCAGCAGCTCGGCATCGTCGTCGGTCGCCGAGACGGCCGAGACCGTTCCCGTCCCTCGGCGGAGGACGAAGCCGGCGCCGGCCAGGGTCTCGTGGAGAGACCCGTGGATCAGGTCGGCGCTCATGACCGCATCGGCGCACGCTCCGATGAGGACGGTCGATTCGACGGCGATCGGCTGGTCGTCGGCGAGCCGCAGCCGGCGCAGCCGCACGACCGGCTGGTTCGGCTCCAACCCCAGGCTCGTCGCCTCTGCGGCCGACGCCGGCCCGACGGTCCGGATGAGGAGCCGCGAGCTGGGGACGCGACCGGCCCGCGCCATCTCCTGGGTGAAGGTCATCAGCCGATCGGCCCGTCGATGGGCCGGTGGGTCAGAGACGAAGCTGCCCCGTCCCGGTTCTCGTTCGATGAGGCCATCCTCGGCGAGCCGCTGCATCGCATTGCGGGCCGTCATCCGGCTGACCCCGAACTCGGCGCACAACTCGGCGTCGGACGGCAGGCGCTCACCGGGTTTCAGCGCGGCGATCCGTTCGCGGAGGACCTGTTCGATATGGCGATACTGGGGCAGGTACGCCATCAGCCGGCCGTCTCCGCGCCGTGGATGGCCGCGCCGATCGCTCCCGCCCAGGTGCCCAGTTCAGCGGTCAGGATCTCCACTTCGTCGACAGAGGTCGTGAAGACGTGCCGGCGGACCTCCCGCCGGATGGGGTCGAGCAACAAGTCACCGGCTGCGGCAACACCGCCCCCGAGGACGACCCGGTCGGGCGAGATGACCGCGATCATGTTCCCGATCCCGATCCCGAGATACCGCCCGACATCGGCCAGTCCGGCGAGGGCCACGGCGTCGCCCGCCCGTGCCGCCGCCACCGCCGCCTCGACGGTCGGCGTTCCGCATGTCGTGGCGATGACATCGGCCCGGGCGTACGCCTCCAGGCAACCGTGGTTGCCGCAACCACACGGCGGGCCGTCCGGATCGATCGTCTGGTGGCCCACCTCACCCGCCGTTCCGTCATGACCCTGGTGGACGTGGCCGTCGATGGCGATGACCCCGCCGACACCGGTCCCCAGGGTCAGGCCGACCATCGATCTCGCACCGCGACCCGCGCCGAGTCGGAGTTCCGCGAGTCCGAACGCCCGGGCGTCATTGATCAGGCTGACCGGGACCCCGAGGGCCGCCGCCACCGGCGCGGCGACGGGCCGACCGGCCCAGACGCCCGGGACGTTGACCAGGAAGCGGGTCGTCCCGGCGACCGGATCGTAGAGGCCCGGGATCCCGACCCCGGCGGTGGAGACACCCGGGAAGCGGGCCATCGCCGCCGTACCGACGGTCGCCAGCCGGGCGACGACGGCTTCCGGGCCATCCGTGGCCGGCGTGGCGACCTGATCCCGGTCGAGCGTCCGCCAGTCCTCACCGTCATGCTCGACGACCGCCCACTTGATGTTCGTGCCCCCGAGGTCCAGGCCGAGATGACGCTCCGCGGCCCGATCCCCCTGTGTCGTCATCAGGTTTCGCCGGTGACTCGGCTGTAGGCCGCGGCGACGACCACGATGATCCCGCCGAACAGGATCTGGCGAACGGCTTCCGGGTAGCCGAGGGACGAAAGCAACGACGACAGGACCGTCAGGATGAGGGCTCCGACGATCGTCCCGCTGTAGCCGCCTCTACCACCCAGGATGGACGTTCCGCCGATCACGGCCGCGGCGACCGATGGCAGGATGTAGCTCTCAGCGAGGTTCACGCTCGCGACGTTGGTCAGGCCGGCGATGAGGAACCCGGCGACGGCGGCAAGCAGCGCTGAGATCACGTAGAGGACGATCAGGACCTGCCAGCCGCGAACGCCCGAAAGGCGCGCGGCGACCGGATTGTCGCCGACCGCGTACAGCAATCGCCCGAACCCAGTCCGCCGGAGTCCGAGCAGGATGACAGCCGCGACCGGGATGAAGACGAGCAGGTTGGTTGGCAGGATCCCGGCGAATCGATCCGATCCGAGCCATCGCAACTCGCCGGGAACACCGGTCGAGACCTGGAGCGTCAGGATCTGCCAGGCGTTGGCCAGCCCAAGGACGACCAGGCTGAGCCCAAGAGTCATGATCAATGGGTGGACCCGGAAGACGCCGACGCCGATGCCGTTGACCAGCCCGACGAGCGCGGCGGCGATCAGGGCGACGACCACGCCCACCTCGAACCCCGGGCCACTGACGAGGGTGGCGACCACGAAACCGGCCATCGAGGCGACCGCGCCGACCGACAGGTCGATGCCGGCGGTCAACATCGTGAGGGTCTGGCAGCCAGCCAGGATGGCCAGCGGGATCGCGGCCTGGGCGATCACTCGTGCCCACTCTGCGTTGACGATGCCGGGCCGAGCCAGTTCGGAGGCGACGATCAGGATGAGCAGGATGACGAGCAGCGGGATCAGCGGCCGATCGCGGAACAGGCCGCGTAACCCGGTCGACGTCATCCCCGCTCCCAGAGAAGGGCCCTGCACGGCGGCACTCATGCTCGGCTCCGCCGCCATTGGATCAGGCTGCCGACCATGACCACGCCGATCAGGATGGCCCCCTGGGCCACGACGGCGAGGTTCGTGTCGAGGTTCAGGAAGGTCATGTCCGATCGGATCATGGACAGGATGAGGACGGCGATGATCGGGCCGAAGACGCCACCCCGTCCGCCGGCGAGACTCACGCCGCCGAGCACCACGGCGGCCACGCTGAGCAGGGTGTATGGGCCGGGGACCGGCGCGCCGATGCCGGTGCTGGCGGTCAGGCTCAATCCGCCAAGGGCGGAGAAGAATCCGGTGAAGATGTAGGCGATGACCTTCGTCCGGCCGACCGACACCCCGCTCCGAAACGCCGCCAGGCGGTTGCTCCCGATGGCGTAGATGGACAACCCCATCCTCGATCGCCTGAGCGGTATCCAGACCACCGCCACCACGACGATCAACACCACGGCGGCGCGAGGGATCCAGTCGATCCCGACCGATCCGAGGACCAGGCTCCTCAGCCACGGCGACACGCCGCCACCCGGTGAGTTGAGCACGAGCAATGCGCACCCGGCCCAGACGAACGACATGGCCAGCGTGACCACGATGTCCGGGACGCGGGTGAGGACGACGAGACTGCCGTTGACTGCGCCGAGCACGACACCGAGGAACAACACGCCAACGACGACGACGACGCCGAATTCGTCGGACTGCCCCTGCATCTGGGACGCCGCAACGACGCTGGTCAGGGCCATCATCGAGCCGATCGAAAGGTCGAGGCCGCCGGAGATGACGACGATCGCCTGCGCGACGGTCGCCAGCGCCAGTGGCAGGACCGAGATGGCCAGACCCTGAACGCCGGTGACGCCGTAGCTCGGCAGGATCAGTTTGGTGAAGACGAGCAGCAGGGCGAGGAACCCGATCAGTCCGAGGGGCCACGCATTCCGCCTGGACCAGCCTTCCACGACCTCACGAGCCCGCGCTCGGTTGGCGCCGAATGGGGCTGCCGCTGCGCTCATGGGTGGTCCACGGCGTCGTCATCGCGATCAGCGAGGTTGTAGGCGGCACGTAGCAGTGTCGGCTCATCGGCTTCTCTCGCGTCGATCACACCGACGACCCTGCCGCCGAAGATCACGATCGTCCGGTCGCAGACGAGCTGGACCTCCTTGAGTTCCGACGTGTAGAACAGGACCGCCGCACCCGCGTCCGCGAGGTCCCGAAGGAGGACATAGATCTGGTGCTTCGTCCGGATGTCGATGCCGCGTGTCGGGTCGAAGCAGAGCATCGTCTTGACGCCACCAGCGACCCACCGCGCGATCGTCACCTTCTGCTGATTGCCGCCGGACAGTCGTCGGACCTCACCGCCGGCGCGGGCATCGATCTGTAGCGTCGCGACCGCGCCGTCGACAAGCGTGCTTTCCTTGGCAAGGTCGATCGGCCCCCAGCGCCCGATCCTGCTGGTGAAACCGAGAGCGATGTTCTCGCGAACGGACCGCTGCATCAGCAGCGCATCGGCGCGGTCGGCCGGAACGTAGACGAGCCCGGCCCGGATGGCATCGGCCGGATGACCGAATGAAACAGCCGTTCCGTCGACCAGCAACTCGCCACCATCCGGCCGGGACGAACCCGCCAGGATGTCGAACAATTGGTCCTGGCCCTGACCCTCGAGCGCTACGACCCCCAGCACCTCGCCCGGGAACAGCTCGAACGAGACATCCTCCAGCTTGGTCCCGAGACGGAGTGAGCGCGCGGTCAGTCGAGCCTGGCCCGGGGACATCGTCGATGTCGGACCCGCCAGGTCCGCCATGCGCGCTGGCAGGTCGTCGACGATCTCGCCAAGCATGAGTTCGACGATCCGTTCCTCGGAACCCTCGGTCACATCGACGACGCCGACGGTCACGCCCTCACGGAGGACCGTGGCCCGATCGCAGACGGCGGCGATCTCGATCATGCGATGGGAGATGAAGATGGCTGATCGATCGCCGCCACGGAGGTGTCCGATGACCTCGAGCACGCGCTCCGTGAGGTTCGCCGGCAACGCCGCGGTCATCTCGTCGAGCATCAGGATGTCGGGCTCGATGGCGAGCGCCCGAGCCAGGTCGATGATGCGGAGCGTTGCGAGGGGCAACTGGCGGGCGACCTCCGACAGATCGAGGTCGCCAAGGCCAAGCTCGTCGAGGGAGTGTCGGAACGCCTCCACCGGCGTTTCGGTGAGCCGTAGATTCGACCGGATGTCGAGATCCGGGATGAGCGACGGTTCCTGATAGACGGAGACGACACCGCCTCGGCGGGCCTCGGCCGGTGAATGGGCCGTCCGCGCTCGACCGCGCACCGTGATGGTGCCTCGATCCGGACGGACGGCGCCGGTGAGGATCTTGACCAGCGTGCTCTTGCCGGCTCCGTTGGCGCCCATCAGGGCGTGGACCTCACCCGGCCTGACGGCGAGCGACGCGGACTTCAAGGCCACGACGGCACCGTAGGCCTTCGCGACATCGGTCGCGTCGAGGAGCAGGTCGCTTGCGGTGACGGTCATCGATCTCCGCCGGGCATGAGATGGGTATCAGTCGGGGGATGCCGGAACGGCATCCCCCGATGGCTACGAAGCGTGAGGTTCGGCTATTCGCCGGGGGCCTTGCAGGCGACGGCCTGCTCGGGCGTGTACGTGGTCCAGTTCGGGATCTCGAGGCCAAGCGGCCAGGTCGGGGTCAGGCCCTCGACTGACGACCACCCATCCAGGGTTGCCTTGCCGGCATCGGTCAGGTTGTCGGCGATGACCGGATCGAGCAGGACCGTGTTCGGCTGCGGAGCCGACGAATCCGTTGCGACGGTCTCACCATTGAGGAGCTTGAGTGCGAGCGCGACACCGGCCCCACCGACGGCGGCGGTGTTGGTGACGGCTGCACCCTTCAGGTCGGGATAATCGGTCGGGTTGAGCAGCTGAGCCGTGAACGAGCCACGGTCGGTGCCGACGATCGGCACGTACGGCTTGCCGCTTGCCTTGATCGCGTCGACGACTTCGGAGTCGATGCCCGACGTCCAGATGCCATCGATATCGTCATAGGCGCCGCTGGCGATGAACTCATTGGCCAGCTTCGTGGCGGTTGCCGGGTCCCAACCCGTGGCGACGCCATCGGCGGTCGGAACGACCGTGATGTTGGGATAGTCCTTGAGGGCATTCTTGAACCCGATGTCGCGGTCGGAGTCGGCCGGATTGCCGGCGATGCCGCGCATGTAGTAGACCTTGCCTTCGCCGCCGAGCTGCTCGAACAGCCACTTGGCGCCGAGCTCGGCGTACTTGATCTGGTTGTTGTAGAGCTTGTAGGTATCCGGGTCGGTCACGTAGGCGTCGACCGCAACGGTCTTGATGCCAGCGGCCTTGGCCTCTTCGAGGGCCGGGTTGAGCGCTGCAGGGTCGATCGGGTTGAAGACCAGCGCCTGGACGTTCTTCGCGATCAGGTCGCGCAGGTCCTGGAGCTGTCCCGCCGCGTCGGTGTCATGCGTCACCAGCGTGAATTCGGACACCGCACCCGAGGACAGCGCCTCGGCCTTGGCCGTGCAGTTCTGCTCTTCGCGGAAGCCGTTGCCGGTGCCGCCCGTGTTCGAGAAGCCGACCTTGTAACTGGCTGCGGCGCCACCCGTGGGTGCCGCCGAGCCGCCGGTGGTCGAGCAGGCCGCGGCGATCAGCGCGACGGCCGCGAGGCCGATCAGCGATCGCACGCCCGTTGATCTCTTGATCATGTGTTCTCCTCCTGTAACGTCCGACGCGCCGATCTGGTCACGTCGACGATACCCTCCTGTATGGACAAACAGTCGATCCATTCGGTCTATCGGTCTCACCTCCTAGGGCGCGATCGCTCTGGCGATCCGCCGTGCGTGCTCTCGATAGGCAGCAACGAATGACTCCCGCGAACGTTCGGCGCCTATCACCGACGCTCGGGTCAGGACCGGCGGCAACGCGCCCCTCTCAGCGAGCAGCCGGGCGGTCCGTACCTTGATGCAGTTGACGATGGCCACAGCGGTGATCGTCGAGCCGGGTCCCACCGGGGTATCCAGCCCGTCGATCCAGCACAGCGCGTCCGCGTGCGGGGTACAAAGGTCGATGACGAGATCCGCCTCGTCAAGTAGGCGCCCCCTGACCATCGGATCCGGCTCGCCGGACATCGATTGTTCGACGGAGGTTACCGCGATGACGCGCAACCCGCGCCGGCGGGCGCCACGCGCGATCTCGACCGGTACGGCCGATGTCCCACTGGCCGAGAAGACCATCATCAGGTCGGCCGGCCCGAACGTGAAGTTCGAGAGGATGACCTCGGCCAGACCCGGCGTCCGTTCGATGAACATCGCCTGACGCTGGCCATTCGCCCCGACGACCTGGGTGTGAAAGGTCATCGACAATTCCGCGATAGGGTTGAAACCCGGGTACGAACCGTAGCGCGGGAACATCTCCTCGAGCGGGATCCGCGAGTGGCCGGTCCCGAACAGGTGGACCAGCCCATCCGCGGCGATCGCGTCGGCGGACCACTGGCTGGCAGTCTCGATCGCCTCGGCCTGCGTCGAACTCAGGCGATCCAGCAGGATGGTCGCCTCGGTCAGCCACTCGAGGGCGGCCGGGCGGCTCCGTGGCTCGGTCCGAGTCGACATCAGTAGCCGCCATCGGCGGCGGCGAGGGGCATCTCGATGATCGGCGCCTGGCCCGCCTTGCGCGCCTTGAATTCGTCGAGCATCGATGCCGTCGCGGTCGCCCCGACACGTGTCACCCCGATGGCCATCACACCGAGCAGAGCATCCAGCGTCCGGATCCCACCGGCCGCCTTGACCTGGATGTGGGGCGAGACGCTCCGGCGCATCAGGGCCAGGTCCTCGTGCGTCGCCCCGCTGGGAGCGAACCCGGTCGAGGTCTTGACGAAGTCGCCACCGGCAGCCTCGGTCAGCTGGCAGGCCCGGACCTTCTCCTCATCGGTCAGATAGGCGTTCTCGAAGATCACCTTGACGATCGCGCCGGCCGCATGGGCGACCTCGACCACAGCCCCGATGTCCGCCTGGACGTCCGCATCGCGGCCCGACTTCAATGCACCGATCTGGATGACCATGTCGAGCTCTGTCGCCCCGTCGCTGAGCGCTCGTTCCGCCTCGAAGACCTTGGTCGCGGTCAGGTGGTTGCCGTGTGGGAATCCGATGGTCGTGCCGACCGCGACGTCGGTGCCCTCGAGGATGACGCGCGCCCGGACGACGTCGGCCGGCCGGACGCAGACCGAGGCTACGTCGTAGGCAGCCGCAAGACGACAGCCGGCCTCGACGAACGTGTCATCGAGCTCCGGTCGAAGGAGCGAATGATCGATCGTCTTGGCGACGTCCTGGTAGGTCAGTGCGTCGATTCTCAGGGTCATCAGGTCCTCATTCAGACGATGTATGGGCTCAGGACGTCGCGGGCCAGGAGGAACCCTCGCTTGACCTTCTCGTCGGTGCCTTCGAAGTCGCGATCCTCGTGCTCGATGATCACGTCGCCGTCATAGCCGGCCCGATAGAGCGCCGCGAAGAGCGGACTCCAGGCGACCTCGCCGAGGCCGGGCAGGCGCGGGATCTGCCAGCCGATGCCGTTCGAGAAGATGCCCCGCTCGTACAGGCCCTCGCGATCGATCATCAGGTCCTTGGCCTGGACGTGGAGGATGTGCGGACCGAATTCGCCGATGAAGCGCGGGATGTCGATCATCTGGAGGATGAGGTGGGACGGGTCGAAATTGAGCCCGATCGTGTCGCCCCAGGTCTCCAGGATCCGCCGCCAGACCCGCGGTGTGGTCGCGAGATTGTGGCCGCCCGGCCATTCGTCGAAGCTGAACAGCATCGGGCAGTTCTCGATGGTGATCTTCCGGCCGTGGTCTTGCGCGAAGCGGACGATATCGGGCCACACCCGAAGCGCCTCATCCCAGTTGTCGTCCTGGTTCTTCGACCCGTCGGCACCCATGAACGTGTTGACCAGCGGCACGTCCATCAGCTCGGCGGCGGTGATGACCTTCTTGAGGTGACCGATGACCTCGGCCCGGTGGCCCGGGTCCGGATGGAGCGGGTTCGGGTAGTAGCCGAGCCCCGAGATCGTCAGCCCCTTCGAGCGGATCTCGGCGGCGAGGTCGGACGCCTCGGTCGCGGTCAGGTTCGCGACGTCGATGTGTGATGTGCCGGCGTAGCGCCGGGTCGGGCCGGTCGCCTTCGGCCAGCAGGCGATCTCGATGCTGGCGAACCCGTTGGCGGCCGTCCAGTCGACGACCTCCATGAGTGGCGTCTCGGGAAAGGGTGCGGTCAGCAGGCCAAGCTTCATCGGGCGGCCTCCGTCGTGGCGGGCTGCTGGTTGTGGCCGGAGCCTGGCGTCGCGGACCGGTCGACGGTCACCCAGCGGCCCTCCCGGGCACTCCGGGCGATGGCGTCGCCGACGAGCATCTCGTCGTGGCCGTCCGCGAACGTGGGGTAGGCCGGTTGGGGCGAGGGCCCGCCGGCTGCCACGTCCGCATAAACGGCCCGGAAGTGGGCGCAGAACGTGTCGAAGAAGCCCTCGACGTGCCCGCCCGGGAGGGCCGCGGCGGCCTGGCCGGCGGGACCCATCAGTGCCGGGTTCCGGATGAGGATCTCGTTGGGGCGGTCGCGATGGCCGATCCAGGCCTGGTCGGGTTGCTCCGAATCCCAGGCGAGCGCCGCCTCGGAACCGTCGATCTCGTAGATGAGCGAGTTCTTCCGGCCCGCGCTGATCTGCGAGACCGTGACCGAGCCACGCGCGCCGCCCTCGAACCGGAGCAGGACCGAGGCCGTGTCCTCGGTCGAGATGGGTCGCGCGACCGCGTCGGCGGATCGTTCGGTCGAGAAGGACTCGACCGGCCCGGCCGGCTCGCGACGGGTATCGATGAACGTCGTCAGTTCGGCCATGACCTCGACGATGTGCTGGCCGGTGACATAGGTCATCAGGTCCATCCAGTGCGAGCCGATGTCGCCGACCGCACGAAGCGCACCGCCGCGATCGGGCTGGAGCCGCCAGTTCCAGTCGGTGTCGTGAAGCAGCCAGTCCTGGAAGTATCGACCGGTCACCAGGCGGACCTCGCCGAGCGTGCCCGCCGCGACCGTCTCGCGCGCCTGCTGGTTGAGCGGGTAGTAGCGGATGTTGAAGTTGGTGGCGTTGACCAGGCCGCTCGCTGCGGCCAGGGCCACGAGCTCCGCCGAAGCGGCCGCATCCATGGCCAGGGGCTTCTCGCAGATGACGTGCTTGCCGGCCGCGAGGATCGTCTTCGACTGCGAGACGTGGAGGTCGTTCGGCGAGGTGACGTGGACGACATCGACCGTCGGGTCTGCCAGCAGCTCGTCGAGCGAGGCGTAGGCGCGCGCGACACCCAGTCGCTCGGCCGCGGCCGATGCCACGATCCTGGCGAACTGCCCAGCACGCCTCGTACCTCGACCCCGATCCGCCGGAGGGCCTCGACGTGGACCGTTCCGATGAAGCCCGTCCCGATGACGGCAGCGCCGATATCGGCGATCCTCCTCATCATCCTCCTTCGCCTCGACCGATCGACCCTCGACCTGTCTAGACAGTCTAGCCCGGTTCGGCCGGATTGCGGCAAGGTTTCGGCGAGCCTGGTGCGTCGCCGGGCATCGTCCAGGCTGCGACCGGCTGATCGCTGGCGGCCGATGCCGCGCCGCTCGGCGGGGTCATCGAGCGGCGGCCCCCGGGATCGACGCCGTGAACTTGTCCCACAGGGACCCGGCGTTCAGCGTCTGGATGTGCTCCATCATGTAGCCCTGTCCGATATCGACCGGGTAGCGATCGGCGAAGTCGACCCGTTCGACCGTTTCTTCGCGAGACCAGCCCTTGGCGACGGCATCGGCAACCGCAGACTTCCAGTCGAGCAGGTTGGCCCGCTGTACCGCGAGATAGGCGGGTGTGGTGACCGGACCGTGCCCGGGGATGATCCGATCCACATCGAGCGCAGCGATCCGGTCGAGGGCCTCAAGCCACTCGTCGATGTCAGACGTCATCAGCCAGGTCTGGCACTCGCAGAAGACCGTATCGCCAGTGAACACGACGCGCTCCGCAGGGACATGGACGGCGAGCTGGCCGGGGGTGTGGCCGGGCGTATGCAACAAGTGGAACGTCTGGTCCCCGACCACCAACGTCAGGTCGCCGTCGAACACGATGGTGCCCTTGTTCGGATCGGCGTAGTAGGTCTCCCGATCCGGGAAGATGGCCGCCCCGTCAGGGTCGTCGGTCGGGATCGCCTCCTTGGCGTATTCGTACGGGTCCAGGTCCGGCGTCGCGACCATGAAGCGGTCGTACAGGGCCCGATGCTCGACGACCGCCCCGACGCCCTTGAAGTAGTAGTTGCCGAAGATGTGGTCGACGTGGTGCTCGGTGTTGATCAGGTAGCGGATCGGACCATGGGTCTCCGCTTCTACCCGCATCGCGACGGCTCGTGTCGGCAGCTGCGGCGTGTCGATGACGACCACGCCGTCCGATGTGATCACATAGCTCGGGTTGCATCCGCGCAGCGTCGTGTCGGTGAAGACCGCCGGGGTCACCCGCTGCATCAAGCAGGCTCCGATCGTAGGCCTCTGGGTCTTGTCATTGGGTCGCGGTCAAGCCGCCATCGATCATCAGGACCTGACCGGTCACGAACCCGCCCGCGTCCGAGCAGAACAGCAGGGCAGGTCCGATCAGATCGTCCGTGTTGCCGATCCGCCGAAGCGGGATCCGGTTGACGATGCCGGCCTTGAATGCCGGATCGCCCAGCAGGGTCGCGACCTGGGGCGTATCGACGAAGGTCGGTGAGATCGCGTTGACGGTGATGTCGTGCTTGGCCCACTCGGTCGCCCACTGGCGAGTCAGGGCGCTGATCGCGCCCTTGGCCGCGACATACGCCGAGTACCCCGCGTCGATGCCCAGCAGCGACCGGACCGACGAGATGTTGAGAACGCGTCCGCCACGCCCGCCGGCGATCATCGCCTTGACCGCTGCCTGCGTCGGATAGAGCGTGCTCCGGACGTTGAGGTCGAAGATCCAGTCCCACGCATCCGCCGGATACGCCTCCGCCGCGAACAGGACCTTTCCGGCGCCCCCGCCGACCGCGTTGACGATGATGTCCAGGTGCCCGAATCGGTCGACGGTCTCGGTCACCATCCGCTCAGCGTCCGTCTGATCGGCAGCATCCCCGACGACGGTGAGCGATCCTGCACCGGCCGCGCGGACCTTCTCTGCTGCTCCCTGGAGGGGCTCGGCCGTCCGACCCGCGACCGCGACGCTCGCGCCGGCCCCGGCCAGCCCGACAGCCAGCGCTGAACCGATCGCGCCACCACCCCCGACGACGAGGGCCACGCGATCATGCAGGCCGAAGATGGATTCCTCGCCGGTTATCATCGATTATCGATGATACGGCCCGGTCCTGAGCGGGTCAACGCGCGGTCGGGCCGCGCTTGGTCGGTGCGCGTCGGTTCGTCGTCGGGCCAGCGACGAGCCAGGTTTGCGGCGGCCTCCGCAAAGTGGGCCTCCAGCGCCGATGCCGCGGCATCGGCGTCCCGGTCGCGCATCGCGGCAAGGACCGGCGCGTGCAGGTCGGCCGACCATCGCGGGTCGGCGCCCGGGACGACGAGTGTGATGTAGGTGCGCAGGAACGGCTCGAGCGATCCCCACACGGTCCGCAGCGTCGCGTTGCCGGCGATATCAAGGATCCGTCCGTGGAATTGAGCGTCCCACTCGGCGACAGCGTGGCCATCATCGGCCGTGGCCGCTGCCTGCATCGCATCGAACGAGGCCGTCAGGTCGGCCACGTCGCGATCGGTCAGCCGTGGCACCGCGAGCCGCGCGCCGAGGGACTCCAGCGCGGACCGCACCGCATAGGCTTCCAGGATCTCCCGCCGGTCGGGTCGTCGGACACGGGCCCCCTTGAATGGCGTGATCTCGACGACCCCCAGTGCCGCCAGCGCCCGAAGGGCCTCTCGGACCGGGGCCTGGCTGGTCTCGAGCTCGCGGGCGACCTGGGTCTCGACGATGCGCTCGTCCGGCCGGTAGTCGCCGCTCAGGATCCGCTCGAGGAGGCGGTCCTTGACCTGGTCGGCCAGCGGGCTTCTCGAGAGGCCTCGAGACTCGGTCATCGTCGGCCGACCGTCAGATCCCGACCGGGTTGGAGCGGGTCGCCCCGGTCGCCGAGTCGGCCCGGATGATCTCGACGCGACCCGCGGTCCCATCGACCTTCAGCCGGTCGCCGGTCTGGATCCGGTGGGTCGCCACGGACGTGCCGATGACGGCCGGGATCCCGAACTCGCGTGCGAGCACGGCCGGGTGTGACGTCGTCCCGCCGGTATCGGTGACGAGTCCCGCGATCTTCGTGAACAGGACGACCCAGGCCGGGTTCGTCATCTGACAGACGAGGATGTCGCCGTCACGGACCTCGTCGAATTCCTCGACGGTCCGAACGACCCTGGCCACGCCTTCGACCACACCGGGTGAGGCGCCGAGCCCGGTGACCTCGCGTTCGTCGGCCGACTGCTGCTGGTGGAACCGATCCGGATAGCCCCAGTTGACGAGGTATGGGAAGGCCAGCTGCGTTGGCGTGGCGGTCCCGATCCAGTCTCGTGGTCGAAGCTGAAGGGAGGCGATCCGCTCGGCACGGCGGGTAGCGACGATCCCGCGCGCATCGATGGCCGTTCGGTCGCCGATGAACACGCGCAGCTCGTTGTAGCGCAGGAACAGGACGTCATCCGGCAGATCCAGGTCGCCCGTCTCGACGAGCTTTCGACCGATCTCGATCAGGACCAGGCGCAGGTGGGCATTTGCCCCCTGGTCGATGTAGAAGTGATGGTCCGGGGTCAGGGGCGCCATCCGCAGGTTGACGGCGTTGGCAGCCTGCATCTGGTCGAGTGCCTCGCCGCTCAGCCCCTCAAGGATCTCGTTCGAGGCTGCCTCGATGTCCAGGCGCATCGCCTCCATCGCGGACGGATAGTCATAGTCGGTCTGGAGGTAGCCGCGGACCAGCTCGATGACCGGCGGCAGCTGCTCCCTGACGGTCGGATAGATGAACTCGTGACTCCACACGGCGTGCCAGCCGAATTCACGCTGATACGGCTCGATGCGCTCGACGATGAACCGCCGGCCCCGGTCGGTGGCGCGCAGCGCCTCGACGATATCGGCCGCATCCTCGACGGCGAACGCCGCTCGCAGGGCGTCGTCGTCGCGCACCTCATTCTTCATCTTCCAAAGGGCCTCGATCGAATCCCAGTTCCGGTCCGAGGCCGAGTTCTGGAGCCGGCCCAGTAGCTCATCGTCGACGCTGCCCCGGGTTCGCTCCATGACGGCCCGCAGGTCGAGGGTGGCCGACAGCTGCGCGAAATTGAGCATCCAGTGGATCTTCCAGTGCCGGTCGTGGATATCGATGGCATCCTCGAGCAGGCACGCGACCTCGGCCAGGCTCATCCGGTCGGCCTCGTCGAGGCGCGCTTCGAGGTAGGCGAAGTTGCGTTCCATCTCCGGCCGGAGCCGGTCGCGCCACCAATCCGCGAACTGCTCGCCGTAGACGGGCAGGACCGTGTCGAGATAGGCGCCGATCGATGTCGCGAACCAGGCGTCACGAGGGACGCGGGCGCCATACCTGGCGCTGTACTCGGTGGCATCGATGTGCAGGTCCGGATCGGCTGGGACGGGTGTCGTGTACACGTAGCCGTTGACGCTCTTGGCCAGCCAGTCGACCGCGAACGGCGTACCGAACCGGCGGAACATGTGGTCGCAGCTCAGCCACCAGCCACCGATGTCGAAGAACATCGGACTGACCGGATGTGGACAGTGCAGGTCGTCGTAGACCCAGAAGAAGTCCTTCTCGGCATCAGATGCCCAATCGACCGGGAACGCTTCGTCCCCGAGGAACTGGCCGAGGATCTCGTCAGGATCGGACACGCGGATCGCCTCCCGTCAGGTCTTCGTCGCCTGGACCACCATATCGAACGGCTCGCGCTTGCGGGACTCGAGCCGGTGGACCGCATCCTCGAGCACGAACCGGCGAACGTGGTCAGACGCCGCGTGCGCCTTGAACGCCGCCTCCGAGGCATACTGCTCGTAGAGCAGGAATGTCGACGGATCGTCGATCGATCGATGGACCCAGAAGAGCAGGCAGCCCGGTTCCTCGACCGACGCTCGACTGATCCGGTCGAGCAGGTCGATGATGGTGGCCTCCTCACCGGGTTTGGCCTTCCACGTCGCGCAGATCACGTAGCTCATCCGGTCGCTCTCCAGTCCGGGCGCGCGAGGACCTTGCCGCCTGTCGCTTGGTTGGCAGGTCATCGATAATCGATTATGCTACGTGACCACGGGCCTTGCCAACCCATTCGGCGGAGGTGGAACGGTGATCGCAGGCCAAGCGGATCCGACCGACAGCCCGCTGGCTCGGATGGTCCGTGATACATCGACCGACTACTGGAACGATTCCTGCGCGTCGGCCGAACTCGACTACGCGATCGCCCGTGGCGCGACCGGGGCCACATCGAACCCGAGCATCGTCCTCGAGGTCCTGCGCAAGGAGCAGTCGCATTGGCTGCCCCGGATCCGGGCCATCGCGAAGGCGGACCCCGGCTCGACCGAGACGGACGTCACGTGGACCGTGGTCGAGGAGATGGCCGTTCGGGGAGCGAGGGTCCTTGAACCGATCTTCGCTCGAGATGGCGGACGCACCGGCCGGCTGTCGCTCCAGACCGACCCCACGAACTATCCGAACACCGACCGGATGCTCGCCCAGGGCCGGCGGTTCGCGGACCTCGCTCCGAATATCCAGGTCAAGTTTCCGGCGACCCGAGCCGGCATCGCCGCGATCGAACAGGCGACCGCCGCCGGGATCAACATCAACGCGACGGTCTGCTTCACGGTCGGGCAGGCGATCGCCGTGGCAGAGGCGGTCGAACGCGGACTGGACGCGTTCGCCGCGACCGGTGGCGACGCGGCGTCGATGTCCCCGGTCTGCACGATCATGATCGGCCGGCTGGATGACTGGATGCGGATGCTCGTCGAACGGGACTCGATCGCGATCCATCCGGACGCCCTGGACTGGGCAGGCATCGCGGCCTTCAAGCGCGCGTACGGGCTGTACAACGAGCGCGGCTATCGGACCCGGCTTCTGGCTGCCGCCTACCGGCATCGATTGCACTGGACCGAGCTGGTCGGTGGTGATGTGGTGCTGACCATGACCCACGCCTGGCAGACGCGCTTCAACGACAGCGGGATCGAGCCGTCGCCCCGGATCGACGAGCCCGTGCCGACCGCCCTCCTCGACGAACTCCGGCAACGCATCCCCGACTTCGACCGCGCCTACGAACCTGATGGGTTGGCGATCGACGAGTTCGATGGCTACGGGGCGACGGTGCGCACGCTGCGCGGTTTCATCGGCTCATACCACGACCTGATCGCGGCCGTCCGTGACGAGGTCCTGCCGGAACCGGACAGGCGGAGCGCATGACGACCCTTCGCACGGCCCAAGCCGAATCCGTGGCACGCTTCGCGGAACGTCCCTGCCGCTTCATCCGGGCGGCCGACCCACGAGTCCCGCTCGACGCGGTGGACGACCTCCTCTGACCCAGGAGACCCGGCAGATGCGGACATACAGCTACGAACGACCGACGACACTGGCTGATGCACTCGACCTGCTCGGACGCCACGGGCGGGGTGCCCGACCGCTGGCCGGCGGCACCGATCTGATCATCCGCCTCCGCGACGGCACCATGGAGCCGTCGGTCGTGGTCGACATCAAGGGCGTCGGTGAGCTCGGACCGGGGATCCTGCAGGGCGGTGGCTGGTTGCGCTTCGGGGCGACGACCTCGATGACCGACGTTGCTGCCGATGAGCGGGTCCGGCGCGACTTCCCCGCCCTGGCGGAGGCAGCGGCCGTGGTCGGTTCCGTCCAGATCCGCAATCGCGCGACGCTCGGCGGCAACATCTGCAATGCCTCACCGGCCGCTGACACGGCGACACCGCTCCTGGCGTTCGACGGCGTCGTCGTGGTGGCGGGTCGCGAGGGCACCCGACGCATCGCGATGCGCGATTTCTTCGTCCGATCCGGACAGACGACCTTGGCCCAGGGTGAACTCGTATCCGCGATCGAACTGCCGATGCCGACCGGACGCACGGGCTCGACCCATATGCGACGGACCCGGCGTCGAGGTCATGATCTGGCCGCGGTCACCATGACCTGCGTCGTCGATGCGTCCGGGCTGACTCGCGTCGCGTACGGCAGCGTCGGCCCGCGGCCCGTGGTCGCCGTGGACGAGTCCGGCACGCTTGCGGACCCGGCCGCCACCGATGCAGCCAGAGAAGCCGTGTTCGACCGGATGTTCGAGGCGGCCAGCCCCTCGCCACGATCGATGCGGGCCGGGCCGGACTATCGACTGGCCATGCTCAGGGTGCTGGGACGTCGGGCGCTCGCCACGGCTCGCCAGCGGCTGGCCGCCACGTGACCACCTCGGTCGCGACGGTACCGATCGCCCTGACGGTCAACGGGCGCGCCCGCGAACTCGAAGTCGCGCCGCACCACACGCTGCTCGATGTCCTGCGCGACGACATGGGGCTGACCGGCACCAAGGAATGCTGCCTCGTCGGCGAATGCGGCGCGTGCACGGTCATCATCGATGGCCGCAGCGTCGATGCCTGTCTCGTGCTGGCGGCCGAGACCGACGGGACCGTGATCACGACGATCGAAGGTCTGGCCGAGGATGGGCGACTACGTCCCATCCAGGCTGCGTTCCTCGACGAGGGCGGCGTCCAGTGCGGGTTCTGCATCCCCGGTCAGGTCCTATCCGCCCACGTCCTCCTTGAAGCCGTGCCGCATCCCACGGTCGACGAGATCGAGGAGGCGATCGCGGGCAACCTCTGTCGCTGCGGTTGCTATCGGCAGATCACGGCCGCCATCCAGGCCGCTGCCGAGGCGCCCGTCCGGTGACGGGTCGGGTCGGGGACTCGCCGCGCAGGGTCGGCGGAGACGAGCGAGTGACCGGCGAGCAGCGATACGTGGCGGATATCCGACTGCCTGACCTGCTCCACGCCAAGCTCGTGACGGTCGACGCCGCCAGGGCCCGGATCCTGTCCATCGACACGAGCGAGGCGGAACGTGTGCCCGGTGTCCGCGCCGTGATCACGCCGGAACGGTTGCCGGACCCGATGCCGCGCTACGGGCCGCAGTTCGAGGACCGACCGGTCCTGGCGGTGGGCGAGACGACCTATCACGGCGAACCGGTCGCGGCCGTGGCCGCCGATACGAAGGATGCGGCCGAAGCGGCCGTCCGCCTGGTCCGCGTGGAGTACGAGGCATCGCCGGCGGTCTTCACGATCGCCGGGGCGCTCGACCCGGACGCTCCCCTGGTCAGGGATCCGCACCTGCGGCCGGGTGATCCCCTGGCGGCGACGAATGTGCTGCGCGAACATCGGATCGGCTGGGGCGACGTGGACGCGATGGCGGCGGACCTGGTCGTCGAGCACCACTACGACTTCCCGATGGTCACCCAGTTCGCCATCGAACCGCACGCGTTCATCGCGGCGCCTGATGGCGACGGGATCGCAGTGTGGAGCTCGATCCAGCACCCGTACTGGCTCCAGAAGATCCTGGCCCGGGTGCTCGGCCTTCCGCTTTCGAAGGTCCGTGTCCTGGCGCCCGACCCGGGTGGCGCGTTCGGCGGCAAGCAGCACATCAAGTTCGAGCCGCTTGTCGCGTACCTCGCGCTTCAGACCGGTCGACCGGTCAAGCTCGTCCTGACCCTCGAGGAGACCTTCCAGGCCGTCCGCCGGGCCGCCTCGTCGATCCGCGTCCGGTCCGGGTTCCTGCACGACGGCACGATCGCCTTCCAGGACATCGCGGCCGACTACCTCATCGGTGCCTACGCCGACATCGCCGACCGGGTCGTGGGCAAGGGCAGCTACATCGGTTGCGGTCCGTATCGCGTCGGGGCCGCCCGGATCGTCGCCCGGAGCATCCTCTCGAACACGACACCATCGACCGCGTTCCGCGGGTTCGGCAACCCACAGATCAACTGGGCGGTCGAATTGAACCTCGACGAAGGGGCGCTGGCCCTCGGGATCGACCGGCTCGACCTCCGACTCCACAATCTCGCTGGCCCCGGCGAGGCGTTCATCCCGTTCGACACCCCCGCCGACGGCGATTGGCGGATGACCGTCGATCGCGCAGCCCAGGCCATCGGGTGGGGGACGCCCATCCCCGCCGGCCGAGGGCGCGGGATCGCCCTCGGGATCAAGTCGGGGCCGACCACGGGCCTGTCGTTGTCGACCGTGCGGCTTCTCGCCGATGGCAGCGTGATCGTCTATTCCGGCACGTCGGACATGGGGCAGGGCGCGAGGACGATCCTGGCCCAGATCGCGGCCGACGAACTCGGAACAGCGCTCGACTGGGTGACCGTGGTCATGGGCGACACCGCGATCGTGCCGTACGACCAGCAGACATCGGCCAGCCGATCGACCGTCCTGATGGGCCATGCCGTGCTGGACGCATGCCGGCAGATCCAGGCACGGATCCGGACCATGGCGGCGCGACTCCACGATCTCGAGGAGGCAGCGATCGCCGTCGAGCACGGCGTCGTCCGCCTCCCGGACCGCGAGGTGCCCATCGCCGAGGTCCTGATCGCCGGGCTGGGCGCTCGCGGCGGAGAGCTGATCGGCAACGGCGAGGCACGCAAGGACGGCGATCCGGGCCACCCGCTCGGTGGAAGCGCGGCCTTCTTCGAATTCAACTGCACGGCCGTCGAAGCCGAGGTCGATGTCGAGACCGGCGACATCGTCATCCATCGGCACGTCACCGTGTCCGACGTCGGCAAGGCGCTCAACCCGCTCCAGGTCAGGATGCAGGACGAGGGTGCCGCGATCATGGGCCTCGGCCACACGCTGATGGAGCACTTCATCCACGATGACGAGGGCCGGATCCGGAACCTCGGCGCCATCGATTACCGCATCCCGACGAGCATGGACCTGCCGATCGAGCTCCACAGCGACATGATCGAGAACGCCGACGGCCCCGGCCCGTATGGCGCGAAGGGGATGAGCGAGGGCGCGCTGCTGTGCGTCGCCCCGGCGGTCGCGGCGGCTGTTCGCGAGGCGACCGGGGCGGTCATCCGCGACCTGCCACTCTCACCGGAACGGGTCTGGCGAGCGCTCCAGGAACGCGATCGATGACCTGGATCACCGATTCGGACGAGCGGCTCGACCTGCCGTTCGTGGAGATCACCCGCAAGCTCGGGGGCAAGGGCGCGAATCTGACGGTCATGGCGGTCGATCTCGGCCTGCCGGTCCCGCCGGCCCTCACCATCGGCACCGAAGCGTGCCGGGCCTACCTGGCGGATGGTTGGCCAGAGGGCCTCGACGCCGAGATCCGGGCGCATCTCGCGGGGCTTGAGGCCAAGGTCGGCCGGCGGTTCGGCGACCCAGCCGATCCACTGCTGGTTTCTGTCCGGTCCGGTGCGCCCGTCTCGATGCCCGGGATGATGGACACGATCCTCGACCTGGGCCTCAACGAGGAGACGACGCGCGGCCTGGCGATGATCTCGGGAGATCCGGCATTCGCGGCCGACTGTCGCGCCCGGTTCGAGGCGATGTACACCTCGATCGTCGGAGTCGACCGTGTCCCGGACGACCCGTGGCAGCAGTTGCGGGCCGCCGTCGAGGCGGTGTTCCGGTCGTGGAACAGCGAGCGCGCGGTCGCCTATCGGCGGCGCGAAGGCATCCCCGACGATCTCGGGACGGCGGTCACGGTCCAGGCGATGGTCTTCGGCAACCGGAGTCACGATTCCGGAAGCGGGGTCCTGTTCACTCGCAACCCGGCGACGGGGGAGGCCAGCCTGTACGGCGACGTCCTGTTCCGGGCGCAGGGTGAGGATGTCGTCTCGGGAACGCATCGGACCGACGGTCTCGCGGAACTCGCGACGCGTCTCCCCGCGGTGAGCGACGAGCTGGAGCGGGCGGCACGGACGCTCGAGCGACACCACGCCGACCTGTGCGACATCGAATTCACGATCGAGGCCGGGAGGCTGTGGCTGCTCCAGTGCCGGATCGGGAAGCGCAGCCCTCAGGCGGCGCTGCGGATGGCGGTCGAGATGGCCGAAGCCGCCGATTTCCCGCTGACACGCGCACAGGCGGTCGAGCGGGTCGCCTCGATCCTGGCCGATCCGCCGATCGCGGCCGGCCGACCCGACCCGGGATCCGTCCCGTTGGCCACGGGGCTGCCCGCTTCACCCGGACTCGCCTCGGGCGAGATCGCGACGACCTCGGACGCGGCGATCGCCCTGGCCGAGGCCGGCCGGCCGGTCGTCCTGGTTCGCTCGGAGACGTCGCCCGACGATGTCCCGGCCATGGCCAAGGCGGCGGGTTTGCTCACCTCGCGCGGCGGACTCGCAAGTCATGCCGCGGTCGTGGCCCGTGGCTGGGGGATACCGGCGGTCGTCGGCGCCGCGTCGGTCGTCGCAGGCGATGACGGCGTGTCGATCGCCGGTCGGCAGCTTGGGCTCGGCGGCACGATCACGATCGATGGCAGCACCGGGCACATCTACGACGGGATCGTGACCGGAACCGCCGCCGTGATGCCCGAGGTCGACACGCTCCTCGGCTGGGCGCGCGAACTCGGGATCAACATCCTGGTCGGAAGCCCTGAACCCGAGCCCGCCGCGGCCACGCATGCCGCGGAATTGGCCGGCTCGCTCGATCGCGAAACGATGTTGGCCGCGATTGCGATCAAGGGCTTTGCCACTACCGATGCACTCGTCGAAGCGTTGTCGGCGAGTCAAGAGCAGGTCGGCGCGGCCGTCGGCGATCTCGAGTCGGACGGCCTGGTCGAGCCTGCGGCGGGTGCCTTGCGTCTCAGCGACGCCGGGAAGTCCGCCTGGGCCGCCCTCATCGCCAGAGACCGGCACGGCCTCGGCGCCGGTCGGGGTGACGTGCTGGTCGATGAGTTCGTGACACTCGATCGCCGGGTCAAGGACATCGTCACCGCCTGGCAGATGCGCGAGATCGACGGCATGCAGACGCTCAACGATCACGCCGATGCGGCCTACGATCGCGACGTCCTGGCACGACTGACCGCGCTCCAGGCCGACGCCGACGCGTGGCTCGTCCCGATCGCCCCGACGATCAGCCGATTCGCGACCTACCGTGCCCGCCTCGCTCGGGCCGCCCGACAGGCGACCGATGGCGACCCCCGCTACGTCGCCTCACCCCGCGTCGACAGCTACCACAGCATCTGGTTCGAGCTCCACGAGGACCTCATCCTGCTTGCCGGCCGCACCCGAGCCGAGGAGACCAGCGCCGGCCGCGCCTGAATCACCCCTCGGCGCAGCGTGCCGGCGACTCAGGGTCGCTTGAAGATTCCGTGGTCCCCGATCCGGCGCCAGCGAAGGGCGAGGGAGCCATCGATGCTGATCCATTCGAAGGTGGCCCGACCGTCCGGGCCCGAGAAACTCCAAGTCATCTCCCAGACGCCTGGCGCCCGTTCGACATCTCGGACGCGCAGCGCTGCCGGCCACTTCATGGATGCGTCAAGGCCATACCTGTCGCAGGCCGGGATGAACAGCTTGAGCGCCTCGCGAAACAGCTTCGCATCTGCGTCGTTGAGCCGGCGGTAGTCCGCGTCGAAACTCTCAGTGGTCTCGAACTTCACCGGCGGCGGAGAGAATCGACGTGGTCGAGCAGCCCGTCGAGCCCATCGACGGTCGTGGTGCGACCCGCCGCGACATCAGCGTCCGCCTCGCGCTCCATGTTCTGCCAGCGGTCTGTCCAGAACCACGCCTGGTCGGCGGGAACCGGCACCACCGGTACGATCTCGAGCCGGCCATCGTCTTGCTCGATCAGCTGGATCTGGGCGTCGGGCCCATCGAGATGATGGCGACGACGCACCGCGGCGGGCAGCACGAAGGTGCCACGCGACTGAACGGCGAGCAGATGCGTCTTCATGCAAAGCAGAATAGCAGACATCCCGCCTTGGTCAAGGAGCGAGGTCCCGCAGGCGCCGCCGCCAGGTTAGCGTCGCGCAGGATCCGATGCGCGATGAAGATGCAGCGGTCGCCCACCTCACGAACCAGGGCGGCGAATGCCTCCTCATCGCCATCTCTCGCCCGGTCCACGATCGTTCGCAGCACCCGCTGCCTCCTGATAGATGCCGGAAGGGCTCCGTCAACGAGCATGAGTGTGAGTGCTATGGGAATCGTTCGATATCCGCATGCAGGCAGCAGTCCATAGCGTCAATCCAGACATGCATGCCGTCCAACCGAATGCTCACAGTGTGCTCGTTCGCATCGACCCGGCCTTCACTCGCCGGCCACCACCCGGTCGCTGAAGTCGCCCGAGGCCGGGTCCTTGAGGATGAGCT
The DNA here is from genome assembly GCA_963720715.1 of uncultured Chloroflexia bacterium. Classification (GTDB taxonomy): domain Bacteria; phylum Chloroflexota; class Limnocylindria; order Limnocylindrales; family CSP1-4; genus SPCO01. Next base: position 103,803 of record CAVRGM010000005.1, on the reverse strand, counting down.
TGTGGCGGCCGTCGGGCAGGATCTCGCGCTTGATGACGACCTGGCCCTCGTAGGACTCGGGGGTCGACGCGATCCGGGCCGTCGAACCGCCGCGCCAGTCGAGCTCGACCGGCTGCCAGGCGCGGGCCTTGGCCGATCGGTAGCAGGCGTCCATGACGGCGTTGACGACATAGCCGTCGTAGAGCGTCTCCCGCGGCGGGCGGCCCGCATCGATCGCCCGGAACATGTCGCTGAACATGTCGACGTAGCCGAGTTCGGCCACCTCATCGCCGACCGGGAACAGCCAACCGGCCGAGCTCTCTGCCTTCTCGGCGACGTATCCACCGCCGGCGCCGGGCGCGCTGAACATCTCGAACCCGGTCCGCAGGAAGTGGTTCATCCAGATCGTCCCGTGCGTCCCTGCGACCTCGTCACGGAGGTCCATCCCGCCGCGGAACGTCCAGCTCACCTCGAACTGGCCGATCGCCCCCGACTCGAATCGGATGAGAGCGACGGCGTTGTCCTCGTCGGCGATCGGATGGACGAGCGTGTCCGTGTGGCACAGGACCTCGACCGGCCGGTTGCCCTTGCCGACGAAGTTCCGGATGATCTCGATGCAGTGGCAGCCGAGGTCGACGATCGCGCCGCCGCCGGTCAGTCGACCGTCCCAGAACCAGGCGCTGTGCGGGCCGGGGTGCGTCTCGCGCGAGCGGACCCAGGTGACGTCGCCCACGGCTCCCGCCTCGACCGACGCGATCGCCTTGAGCGTCTTGGGCGTGTAGCACAGATCCTCGAGGTAGCCACCGAACACGCCGGCCGACTCGACCGCGTCGAGGATGCGCTTCGCCTCGTCGGCGGTCCTGCCGAGCGGCTTCGTGCACAGGACGGCCTTGCCGGCAGCGGCCACCATCGAGACCGCCTCCTCGTGCAGGAAGTTGGGCAGGGCGACGACGACGACGTCCGTCTCGGGATGCTCGATCGCGGCGCGCAGGTCCGTCGTCGATTCGGGGATGGACCACCGATCACGGAAGGCGACGCCGCGGGGCTCGCTGCGCGAGTAGACGACACGCACCCGATCGCGGCCGCGTTGCCCATGCAGGGTGTTCGTGTAGAAATCGCCGATCAGCCCGGTCCCGAGCATCGAGATGGCGTGTCCGTCCATGGTCCCTCCTCGAGCTGTGCTCAGACCGCGGCGAACGAGAAGGCCGCGGCCGGATTGTCGATGAACAGGTGCTGGCGGGCCTCGTCGTCGATCCCGGCAGCCACCATCAGGTCGGTGAATCCGTCGAGCAGCCAGGTCAGGCCCGGTTTGCCGCCGTAAACCTTGTAGTACCGGCGCCTGGCGGCGTCCATGCCGAGGACGATCCGGTCACCGTGACCGTCCTCGAGCGCCCATCGAAGCAGCTGGATGGTGCCGTTCGGTGCGTCGCCCCAGCGGAACGACTGGTCGTACTCGGCGGTGACACCGGTCGCCAGGAGCTCGCGGTGGTAGCCGCGGTCGACCATCTTGTCGACATGGCTCAGGGCGACGTGGGCGAGGTCGACCCCGAGGTCGGAGAGGAGCCGGATCTGCTCGAGGGCGCCGGTGCCGTGCTCGCAATGGGTCAGGATCGGCGCGCCGGTCCGGCGATGGGCCTCAGCCGCGGCCTCGAACACGCGTCGGTCGCGATCGGACGGTCCGCCGTCACTGCCGGCCACCTTGATGACGCCGGCCCGGTGGTCGGTCCGCTCGACGACGGGTCCTGAGTAGTCGTTGGCATCGATGCCATCGGTGATGTCGGCGGCAAACAGGTCCCCCAGCTCGATGGCGGAGATCCTGTGGCTCCAATGTGCGGATCCGTAGTAGCGATCGTGGTGGAGCCCCGTGGGAGCGACGATGTGGACCCCGGTCCTGCGCGACAGCTCGGCCAGTTTGCCGGCGTTGCGTCCGGCGTCGCACGGCATCGCGTCGATGACGGAGCGGAGCCCCATCCCGGCCGCCTCGGTCAGCTCGGTCGTCATCGCGTCGACGTCCCCGAGGTCGAACTCCGGCTCCATCTGGACCGGCCGGCCGCCGTCGATGACGAGGTGCTCGTGGGCGTAGGTGACCCCGAGCTCGGACGGGTCGATGTCGCCGAGGACGGTCCGGACGAACGTCACGCGACGGGCGCTCCGGCCGAGGCAAGGTCGAGGATCGCGCCGTCGGCCCGGAGTCTGTCGCGCAGTGCGGCGACATCGATGTCGCGCGGGTCGCGGCTGCCCGCGGCCGACGTCGCCATGGCGGCGGCCGTCCCGACCGCCTGGCCCATCGCCATGCACTGGGCCATCGACCGGACCGAGGCGTGGGCATCGTGCGTGGCCGAGAAGCAGCGGCCGGCCACCAGCACGTTCACCGCGTCGCGGACCACGAGCGAGCGATACGGGATGTCGACCGCGGCGCCGTCGGGCAGGTACTGCCAGACCGTGTCGGCACCACCGTGATGGTCCTCGATCGGCGCGCCGCACAGGCCCACGCCGTCGTCGAAGGAACGGCCGGCGAGGACGTCGTCACGCGTGAGTCGGTAGTCGCCATAGACCCGGCGCGTCTCGCGGACGCCGATCCCCGTGCCGAGCGCCACGAGCGAGGCATGCTCGTAGCCCGGCACCCGGTCGACCAGGAACCGGACGTATTCGAGCGCTTGGCGTCGGCCAGCGACCTCCGCCTCGGTCAGGAACCACGGATCGGTGGCGTTGATGATCCGCCCATCTGGATCCCGTCGGAACGACTCGAGCCGGGTCATGATCGTGGCGGTCATCCCGTCGACCGGCGTGATGTGGTCGCTCCCTTCGCGGCGCGGCAGGTCGTAGTCGCCGCTCTCCGCCGCGGCGGCCATCAGGGCGTGGAAGGCTGCCTTCGACACCGTCCGTCGGCGGTCGAGATCGACATTGGCCATCCGGAAGGTCGTCGTCAGCGTCTGGGCCGGGTCGATCTCGCCGGCCATCTCGAACCCGAACCCGGCGAACGCGCACAAGTCGGCGTCGCCCGAGGCGTCGATGAAGGTCGTCGCGCGCACGCGCGCGAGGCCCGCCCTCGTCGCAAGGGTGACCGACTCGACGCGGCCGTCCCGGACCTCCACGTCCTGGAGCATGGCGTGGAGCAGGATCCGCGCCCCGGCGTCGCTCACGAGCCGCTCCCAGACGACCTTCAGGTGCTCGGCCAGGTACGTGACGCCGGTCCCGGCCCCATACGTATTGGGACGCTCGATGACCGGACCGAGGGTTCGGAGCCCGGCGACGACATCGTCCGGGATCCCGCCGACGACCTTGCGAGCGTGCGACCCTGGCGTGTAGAAGCCGTAGAACGTGTCGAGCACCGACGTGCTCGTGCCACCGAGGAACGGCAGCCGATCGACGAGCACGACCGAGGCGCCACCACTGGCCGCGGCGATCGCGGCGGTCGATCCGGCCGACCCGGCGCCGACGACACAGACGTCGACCTGGGCGATGTCTTGGGGCTCGCGGGTCATGTGGCGTGGCCCTCGGCAGTTCCCGGCGCCTCGGCCGAAGTCGAGATGAGCGACCAGCCACCATCGACGGCCAGCGATTGCCCGGTCACGGCCCGCGCCTCGTCGGACAGGAAGTAGAGGACGGCATTGGCGACCTCGGCCGGATCAAGCATCTCGCCCGCGAGCGGCTGTTTCCGCCGCGCGTACGCCCGAATATCGGGGTCGCCGGCGGCTCGTCGCGCCATCGGTGTATCGGTCAGCGATGGCGCGACCAGGTTCACGCGTATGCCTTCGCTGGCATACGTGGCGGCCATCGTGGTCATCAGCGCGGTCAGTGCGCCTTTCGCCGCGGCATACGCATGCGTACCGAACAGTTCCGGTACCGGCGCGACCGTCGTCACGCTGCCAAGCAGCACGACCGATGCCCTAGATCCGGAGTCATTCGGCACCTGTTCGCGCATGCCCCGGATGACCCGGGCGCAGGTCAGGACCTGGGTCCGCAGATTGAGTGCGGCGGTCGCCTCCCAGGCGTCGGCACTGACGGTGTGGATCAGTCCGTCACCGAACCGGCGACCGCTGCCGCCGGCCGCCGAGAACAGGCCATCGATCCGTCCGAACCGGTCCTCGGCAGCGCTGACTGCAACATCGACCTGGGCCTCGTCCGCGAGGTCAGCGGCGGCCCACCCGGCCGTGCCGCCGGCGTCTGTGATCCGTTCAGCGAGGTCGCGGGCATGATCTGCCGACCGCGAGATGACGAAGACGGACCCGCCTTCAGTAGCGCAGCGTTCGGCGGTCGCGGCCGCGATCCCGGTGGAGCCCGTGATGAGGACGACGCGGCGGGCGAGTCGATCCACGATTCAGGCCGTTCGGGGGTGGGGGATCGTCAGCACCGCACGATCGTACGCGGTTCCGACTGCCGCCCGCCCCGCGTCGACCGTCAGGCCTCGTCCTCGTAGTCCCAGGCCCGGATCACACCGGGCTCGGCCCGGATGACCACGCCAGGCGCGTAGTTCGCCACCATCCGGTCCGCCGCTTCCGGCCCGTCGTAGCGCAGGGCCGTCCGGCGCAACACGTCGTAGAAGCCATCCGGTGAGACGGTTGCCTCGCCCCGGAGTTCGAAACCCTTGTACGGCCAAGTCTGGTTGGCGACCACCACCGTGACTCGGGGATCGCGCCGGATGTGCCCGACCTTGCCGCCCTCGGGCGTCGGCACCCAGATGTTGATCCCACCCTCGTGCCACTCGAACCAGACCGGCGACAACATCACGCTGTCATCGGCGCGCCTCGTGGCCAGGACCGCGATGACCGGTTGCTCCAACAGGTCCGCGACGTCGTCGGCTCCGAGATCTGTTCGCATCGGTGATACCTCCCCGGTGACGTCGATCGCATCGACGCACGATCGGCGTGTCCGAGCGTAACCGGCTTCGACTCCCGGCACTTCCGCCGTCGTTCGAGTCGTGTCCCCCAGAAGACAAGACGTGCATCTCCCTGGCAACGCAGACCCGATTCGCCTGTTTTCGCAACCTTCGGCGTCTACGAGGCGCCCGAATCTTGCCAATTGGCCTGCCAGGGCCGTCGCACGGGCCCATCCCGCAGAAATCCTCCGCTCCCAGGCACACATCGGGCCACGCGGATCGAGGCCCGGACCGTCGTGCAGGCTGCCGGGTGCGCATCGTGCGCGTCCCACACGCGAAAACCTAACAGCTCAGCGTGACCCGGGACGACTTTTCGACAGATTCCGTAGATTCCGAGCTGCCGTCACGCCCGGCTGTGGTGAAGACGCGTGTGAGACACGCGGCCCCGCTACCCACGGCCCCGCTCCCCGCGCCCCTGGCGCCCGGGGGCCAAGGCCCCGCCCCACGAACCACCACATGATGGCGTCCAGATAGGTCCGTTACACCCCGGTCTGGATGCACGGTGAGGTCCAGCCGGGCGTGAGAATGGAATGAGAGCCCTCGCTACGCTGGTGGTGTTCAGAACATCAGCACAGGAGGACTCTCGATGCGCAAGTCTAGCGGCCAGCGCGGCCATCCCCAGGGCACCAACGCCCGCAACCGGATGGTCGGTCGGCCGACCCGTGTGGTCCGCTCTGTGGCGCCCGATCTGAGCCGGGATGCTCGCCGCCGTCTGGCCATGCTTGACTGGCACCGCAGCCACGGTGGCAACGTCAGCCGCACCGCCCGCCACTTCGGCTACAGCCGGCCGACCGTGTACCGTTGGCTCGGTCGCTTCGAGCGGCTCCATCTCGAGACCCTCGAGGACCGCAGCTCGGCGCCACGCCGCCGACGACGGCCGACCTGGACGGTCGACCAGCTGCACGCCGTCCGAGCCATCCGCGAGACCTACCCGCGCTGGGGCAAGGACAAACTGGTCGTGCTCCTGCGCCGCTCGGGGCTGCACCTGTCGAGCTCGATGGTCGGCCGGATCCTGACCCGGTTGCGGCGGACCGGTGAACTGCACGAGCCGCGTCGGCGGCGGATGTCCGTCCATCAGCGCCGCTGGGCTCGACCCTATGCCATCCGCAAGCCGGCCGACTGGACGGTCGAGCGACCGGGTGACCTGGTCGAACTCGATACCCTTGACATCCGGCCGCTCAGCGACCTCATCCTCAAGCAGTTCACCGCGCGCGACGTGGTCAGCCGCTGGGACACCCTCGAACTCGGCCGACGGGCGACCGCCGCCGCGGCGGCCGAGGTGCTCGATCGGCTGGCCGAGCGGATGCCCTTCGCGGTCCGGGCCATCAGCATCGACAACGGCTCCGAGTTCATGGCCGAGTTCGAGGCCGCCTGTCAGGACCGGGCCATCCGGCTGTTCGTCCTGCCGCCTCGCTCACCCAAGCTCCATGGCGCGGTCGAGCGGGCCAACCGGACCCACACCGAGGAGTTCTACGAGGTCACCGACGTCGAGCCGGACCTGGCGTCCCTGCAGGCCGGGCTGCGTGCCTGGGAGACCGTGTACAACACGATCCGACCGCACCAGTCGCTGGGCCAACGCACCCCGGCCGAATACCTGGCCTCCGTCGGCATCGATGTGTAACGGACGTACCGGACGAGTACACCACATTGACGTCCGCCCGGCCGCGGTCTATGCTCCGTCCATCCCGACCGGCACCGCGCTGCGGCAGCGATTCCGCGCGCACCATCGCCCGGTCCCCCCATCACCCGTAGGTGACCCTTCCATATGCCCGGACCCGGCCCAGACCAGCGCCAACGCAACCGCCGACCACGACGTCGTGCCCCGGTCGGAGGCGGCCGCGCTCCCGTCACCGAATTCGAAGAACAGCAGGAGCTCGAAGCCGCTCGTGAGCGGAACGACCTGGAGGTCGCCGACCTTCGCGAGATGAGCGTCGCGGAACTGCGTCAGGTCTCGCGTGACCTTGAGGTCGAGGCGGGCAGCGGCGATCGCAAGGACGTGCTCGTCGACCTCATCCTCCAGCGCCAGACCGAGCGTGCCGGCCACGATTATGCCAACGGCATCCTCGACATCGTCGACGAGGGTTTTGGCTTCCTTCGTCGCCATGGACTGCTGCCGAGCCCGGAGGACGTGTACGTCAGCTCGAGCCAGGTCCGCCGGTTCGGCCTCCGTATCGGGGATCGAGTCGCCGGCGCCGTTCGTGCGCCGCGCGAGGCCGAGAAGTACTGGGGCATGCTCCGGGTCGACTCGGTCAACGGGGTCGATACGGAGACCGCGCGTCGCCGGCCGGTCTTCGCCGACCTGACCCCCGTCCACCCGGACGTCCTCATCAACCTCGAGACGGATCCCAAGAATCTGAGCCAACGGCTGATCAACCTCGTGAACCCCATCGGCAAGGGCCAGCGCGCGCTGATCGTCAGCCCGCCGAAGGCCGGCAAGACGATGCTTCTGAAGCAGATCGCTAATGGCGTCAGCGCCAACTATCCGGACGTGCTCCTGATGGTCGCCCTCATCGGCGAACGACCCGAGGAAGTCACCGACATGCGTCGGAGCGTCAAGGGCGAGGTCATCAGCTCGACCTTCGACGAGCCGACCGAAAACCACACCCACGTGGCCGAGATGGCCCTCGAGATCGCCAAACGACAGGTCGAGACCGGTCGCGACGTGGTGATCCTCCTCGACTCGATCACCCGACTGGCGCGCGCCTACAACCTGGCCCTGCCCCCCTCCGGCCGGACACTGTCCGGTGGCCTCGATCCGATCGCGCTCTACCCGCCCAAGCGCTTCTTCGGTGCCGCCCGGAACATCGAGGAAGGCGGCTCGCTGACGATCATCGGGACCTGCCTGGTCGACACCGGGTCGCGGATGGACGATGTCATCTACGAGGAGTTCAAAGGCACCGGTAACTCGGAACTGATCCTCGATCGGAAGTTGGCCGAGAAGCGGATCTTCCCGTCGATCGACGTCCAGCGGTCGGGCACCCGTCGTGAGGAGCTCTTGCTCGAGGAGGGCACCCTCAAGATGGTCTGGACCATGCGCCGGATGCTCTCGGCCGTGGGCGCCAACGAGGGCATCGAGGTCCTCCTCAATCGGCTGGCCAAGACCGAGTCCAACGCGGAATTCCTGTCGAGCCTGACCAAGAGTCTCGACGCCTAGGCTGTTCAGCCGGACCCGACCGCCCGCGGTTGCCGGTCCCGTGAGGTCCGTGTTACGGTTCCCGACGATGTCGTAAGCCCGTAGCCACGGGTATCGGCCGCGTAGCGAGACCCCAGCTCGAAACCGCGACCCGGACGGTTCGCCCGCCAACCTCCCCCCGCGACCACGCGTCCCGGCGGACCGACCGATTGCCAGGAGACCGTATTGCTGAACGCATCGGTCGGCGTCCAGCGCGTCATCGGACGCCTGCGTCGATCCCGCGACCACCCCGCGCCGCCAGCCGGACGCTTCACATCCCGGGGACTCGCCACCTCTCCCGAGGTCGGCGGGCAGATGCGAAGGTTGGCTGCGGCGACCCATCTGATTCCTCGACGGCGATCATTCGCCCAGGCCACACCCCGACGTGCGGCCTACCGCTCGACGCTCGTCGCCCGCCTCGGACCTGATCGCGCCGTTGCGATCGCCGTCGCCGCGGTCCTGGTCGGCGCTTCACTCGTCAGCATCACGGCTGGTGGACCGACCCGGAACACGGGCAACACCGAAGGGTTTGGCGACGGCCCGCGGATCGCCGTCGGCGGCGCCGGGGGCTTCCAGGAACGCGATGACGGAGCCATCGGCGATCAGCCGACCGGTGCGGTCGGTGGCGCGGTCGAATTCGGCTCCCCGGAACCGGATGGCCTGAGCGACGCGCGGTTCGCCGCCATCGGCCCGGCACCTGCGCCGGAGGCGAGCGATGTCGTCGGGCCGTACATCGATGACGGGACCCTGGTCAAGCCGATCGCAGTCGACACCTCCGTTCCTGATGGCAGTGACCTGGTCACGACCTACAAGGTCAAGTCCGGAGACACGCTCGTGGGCATCGCCCAGAAGTTCGGTGTCTCGATGATGTCGTTGTGGTGGGCCAACGACCTCAAGTCGAAGGATGACCTCCACATCGGACAGGTCCTCGATATCCCGCCGGTCACCGGTCTGATCGTGACGATCACGGCCGACGACACACTCGAGAGCCTGGCCGACGACTACAAGGTCAACGGTGAGGACATCCTGGCGACGAACGGCCTCGACGACCCGAACCTGGTCGTCGGTCAGGTCCTGGTCATCCCGGGTGCGAAGGGCGACCCCATCCCGACCCCCAAGCCCACGCCCAAGCCGAAGCCCACAGCGCCACCCGGCAACGGTGGTGGCGGTGGTGGAAGTGGCGGTCACACTCGTCCGCCGGCGACGTATACCGGTGGCCAGATGCTGTGGCCCGTCGCGGGCGGTCACAACTACATCAGCCAGTACTTCCATTCGGGTCACTACGCCCTCGATATCGCCGCGGACTATGGTTCGACGGTCCGGGCGGCCGCATCGGGGACGGTCACCTTCGCCGGCTGGAAGAACAACGGCGGGGGCTATCAGGTGTGGGTCTCGCACGGGTCAGGGCTGTACACGACGTACAACCACATGTCGGCGATCACCGTCGGGCGCGGCCAGCACGTCGGCCGGGGCCAGCAGGTCGGCCGGATCGGACAGTCTGGTGATGCCACCGGACCGCACCTCCACTTCGAGGTCTGGCGCGGACCCATCTGGGACGGTGGAACGCGGGTGAACCCACTTCTCTACCTGTAGCCAGCGCGCATTTTCCCGGTCAGCCCTGGACGGCGTGCGAGAATGGGTCGGATGTTCCTCGACCGGGTGAAGATCTGGGTCCGCGGTGGCGATGGCGGCGATGGTGCCGCGACCTTCCGGCAGGAAGCCCATGTCCCGCGAGGTGGTCCTGACGGTGGCGATGGTGGGCGCGGCGGTTCCGTTTACCTGCGGGTGGATGCCGGCCAGACCACCCTGCGCGACTTCAATCACCGGCATCACTTCAAGGCGACGCCCGGCGGTCGAGGGACGCGAGCCAGGCGCCATGGCAAGGCAGGGGATGACCTGACGCTCGACGTGCCACCCGGCACCGCGGTATACGACGACGAGAGCGGCGCACTCTTGGCCGACCTGGTGGCCGTCGGACAGGTGGCGATGGTCGCCCGCGGCGGTCGTGGCGGGCTGGGCAACACACATTTCAAGACATCGACCCATCAGGCTCCCAAGCACGCGCAGAAAGGTGAGCCGGGCACGGAGGCCTGGATCCGGCTCGAGCTTCGATTGATCGCCGACATCGGGCTGGTCGGCCTCCCGAATGCCGGAAAGTCGACGATCCTCGCCGCCCTGACCGCCGCGACCCCGAAGATCGCCGACTACCCGTTCACGACGCTGGAACCGAACCTTGGTGTCATGGAGCTCGAGGACGAACGACGTCCGACCATGGCCGACGTGCCCGGTCTGATCGAGGGAGCGAGCAGCGGGGCAGGGCTTGGTCACGCGTTCCTGCGACATGTCGAGCGGACCCGGATCCTCGTGCACGTGGTCGATGGGGCCGCGCGGGATCCCGAATGGGCCTACGACGTCATCCGCGAGGAGCTTCGCGCGCACGACCCGACCCTGCTCGAGAAACCGATGCTGGTCGTGTTCAACAAGCTCGACCTGCCGGCAGCCGCCGACGCCTGGCCGGCCTTCCGACAGGCTCGCAAGGCCGAGGGGGTCGTTGCCGTCGGCATCTCGGCGGCGCTCGGCGATGGAGCCCAGGATCTGGTGGATCGGATCGCGGCGACGCTGCCCGATGCGGCCTCGATGGATGAGCCACCGGAACCTTCCGGGGTCGTCGTCCACCGGATCGAGGCCATGCGGGAAGGGTTCAGCGTGGAGCTCGATGGAGACGGGGCGTTCAGGGTCCGCGGCGCGAGGATCGAACGGATCGCTGCCCAAACCAACTTCGATGTCGAAGAATCCGCCGAGCGGTTCCAGCGCGATCTCGCCCGGATGGGCATCGAAACCGAGCTGCGCAGGGCGGGGATCAGTGCCGGCGACACGGTCCGCATCGGAGCCACGGAGCTCGAGTGGGAGGCCCAACCCTGGGAACGAGTCTGACCCACGGACCGATGCCGCTCGTGCCCGGCTCGATCGGCGTCTTCGGTGGCACGTTCGACCCCATCCACGTCGCGCACCTGGCCGTCGCACAGGAGGCGGCCGAAGCCCTCGGCCTCGAATGCGTCGTCTTCGTGCCGGCCGGCGAGCCGCCCCACAAGCCGGGCCGACGGATCACGCCCGGCGAGCACCGTCTGGCGATGGTCGAGCTGGCCATCGCGGGCAACGACCGATTTACCGCCAGCGCGATGGAACTCGAGCGACCGGGACCGTCGTACACGGTCGACACGCTCGAGGCGATGAGCTCGTCAGCGTCGGTCGACGGCCCGCCAGCGAACCTCACCCTCGTCGTGTCGGCCGAGGCGTTCGCCGACTTCCTGGCCTGGCGAGCACCCGGAAGGATCCTCGAACTGGCCCGCATCGCGATCGCGCCGCGCGATGGATACGCCGACGTCGGGCCGGCGCTCCTGGACGGTCAGTCGCCGGGTCTTGCCAGCCGGGCGATCTGGCTCGACGCGCCCAGGATGCGCCTGTCGGCGAGCGACCTGCGCCGTCGTGCTGGAGCCGGCCACTCGCTGCGGTATCTCGTCCCTGATGCGGTCGCCGCCTACATCGACGACCATGGGCTGTACGCCGATCTCAGGAGGACCACCACATCGTGACCGAACCCGCCAATCCCGCCGACCACGCCGGCGCGCCCAGTGCCGACGGACTGCCCAAGCGGTCGCGGACACGAGCGAAACGGACGGCGACCGCTGAGGTCGTGCCGGCAGCGCCCGCGGAGCATCCGCCACTCGAGCTGGCTCGGCGGATCGTCGAACTGGCCGAGGACAAGAAGGCGGCCGATATCGTGCTGCTCGACCTCGCTGGGTTGACCACGATGGCCGACTACTTCGTGATCTGTTCGGGAGGATCGGAGCGGCAACTCGAAGCCATCGCCTCCGGGATCATCAGCGCGCTCCGGGATGAGCGGGTCCGATCGATCGGTCGCGAGGGGACGGCCGCATCGCACTGGATCCTGGTCGACTTCGGATCGGTCATCGTCCACGTCTTCACTCCGCCGGAACGCGACTACTACGGGCTCGAGAAGCACTGGTCCGAGGCACGCACGATCCTGAGCGTGCAGTAGGGGGTCCGGGGGTACCGTCGGGTCATGTCAGGGGATACGACCACGCTCCTAGCATCGGCCCATGTCCGCTGTTCGAGACCGCTGTCCCGTCTGTACCCACCGGCTCATCACGACCCGGTTCGACACGACGTTCCGCCTGCCTGACCGAAGCGAGCGATTGTGCTTCGGGATCCCGGGCGGTCTGTGCGAGGACTGCTCGCAGCTGTACATCGACCCCGACTTGATCGAACTCCTCGACCTTGGTGAAGGACGCTGCGTGTTCGCCATCGAGAGCGACTTGGTCGTCCAGGAGCAGGCCTGGTCGTCCGCCGACTGACGATCGTGGCGATCAGGCGATCGCGACTCGGGTCGCGCGGACGTGATCGATCACCCACAGGCTGAACGCGAGCCGCCGTTGCGCATCGCCTCGCTCGTGACCGGGAACACCCTTGACCATCGCGTCGAGCTCCACGAGGCTGTCGAGCGCGGCCGTCAGCTCGGCCACCGACCATAGCCCGGCCTGCTCGCGGAGCCGCTCCATGCGATATTCGCTGGCGATGCCCATCGCCTTGCCGACGGCGGACAGGCGCTCCCCGGATCCGACCCGATCGGCAGTCTCGATCAGCTCACGGATCCGTCGATGGAGGACGGCCAGCAGGACCGGTTCGGGCGTTGCGTCGAAGAGACGATCCAGCCAGTCGAGCGCGGACGCCACGCGACGGAGACCGACGGCATCGGTGAACGCCCAGACTGAACCCGGGACCGCCTCGGCGACCAGGGCTTCGATATCCGCCGGGTCGATCGGGGCCGCTCCCCGGTAGAGTCCGAGCTTCTCGAGTTCCATCGATGCGATCCGGGTCTGCTGGGTCCGTTCCGTGTCGCCCTCGGTCACGAAGCCACCGATCCGCTCCGCCAGCGCCTTGGCGGCACCCGGCCCGAGCAGCAGTCCGCGATCGCGCGCCTCCGCCTCGATCCAGCCGGCCAGGCCCGCGGCTTTCGGTGCCTGGAAACGGCGCACGGTCCCGCCACCGGCCGTCACCGCGTCGGCCAATCGTTTGGGTGCCGGTGCCCTGGCCGCGCCATCGGCCATGGCCAGGATCACCAGGCCATTACCGGGTGCGATGAGGGTCATCGCCGACAGGAAGGCGTCCCGATCCGCCGTCCTGAGCACGAGACTGCCGGGGTTGCTCACGACGGCCAGTGTCCCGCCGCCGAACATGACCGGCGTCGCCAGGCGGGCCGTGAGCTCGGCGACCTGCCCACTCGCTCCGTTCCGATCGCCACGCATCCGCCAGCGCTCCATCGGGCCACCGGTCGCCGCTGCGAGTCCGACCTCGAAGCGGTCGACGGCCCGGGCCATCGACAGGTCGTCGTCGCCCCAGAAGAAGGCGAGTGGGGTCGGGGAGGCAGGCGCGGTCTGTGGAGGCGTTGCCATCGGGCCGATGGTACCCGACCCTCCTGGCCCACCCGGTCATCGCTTCACCACCCGGATCGGGCGCCGCGGCCGTGACCGCCGCCGACGGGGGCACCGGGATCGGCAGCAGTCCAGTGACCGGGATCGCGCACAGGAAGGTGGGGGTCTGCGTCGCGATGACGGCGGCCAGTGCACCCGTCGTGGGCACACCTGTCGGACCGGCGCTGATCGCCCGGGCGCCCTCGAGCCGGGTCGTCATCCCGTCGGGCTCGAAGCTGACGGCCACCGTCCCGTCCTCGTCGGTGCGCAGGACTCGCGCGCCGGAGGCGGTCAGACGCTCGATGGTGGATTTCGCGGGATGGCCGTACGGGTTTCCGGCACCCGCCGAGGCGACGGCGACGGTGGGCCGCGTTGCATCGATGAATGCCTCGGTGGTGGCCGTCCGGCTGCCGTGGTGGGCGACCTTGAGGAGATCGACGTGGGGCAATCCTTCGCTGATGATCGACGGGTCGATCTCCTCCTCGACATCGCCCATGAGCAGGAATCGTCGAGGACCAACGGAGCCGAGCATGACGACCGACACGTTGTTGATGCCGGTTCCCCCGTCCGGCGGCTCGCTGGGGACCCGGCCGCGGATGGGCCACAGGACATGGAGATCGATCTCGTCCACCTTCAGACGATCACCCGCGGCGAGCGATCGACGAGTCGGTGCGCCCGGTCGGGCGAGATCGCGCAGCCAGGCTGCGTAGCCCGGCCCCGGACCGATCATCCCGGGCTCGAACACCGTCGCGACGCGGTACCGCTCGAGAAGGAGGGCGAGCCCGGCGACGTGGTCCTCATGCGGGTGACTCAGGATGACCGCATCGATCCGCCGATCCCAGGCCGGGATCCGACGATCGAGCGCCACGAGGAGGCGATCAGGATCCGGACCGCCGTCAACGAGCAGGCGCGCACCGCGCGACCCCTCGACCAGGATGGCGTCGCCCTGACCGACGTCGAGGATGGTCACTCGGGGGGCGGCGCTTGGCCTCGCCGCCACCACGCCGCCAGCCACCGTGGCGGCGATCATCAGGGCGATGACGCTCGCCCGGCTGGCAGAACGAAGGCCGCTCAGCGCTGGGGCCGCCCCACGTCCCTTGGCGTCGCCGCCGGCCGTCCCTGATGCTCCTGCTCTCAAGGCCGCTGACGCGGGCGCCGGTCGGGTTCGCTGCCACCAGACCGCGACGGCGAGTGCTGCGGCCACCGCCAGGCCGCCGATCAGGTCGAACGGTGGCGCCAATCCGACCGTGGCGAACGGCAGGCCAGCGGACACCTGGACGGTCGTCACCAGGATCCGCAGGATCACCCAACCCGGTGCCGCAAGGAGCGCCCCGACCAGCGGCGGAGCGCCCGCGGCGACAAGGGCGCCCGCGCCGAGCGCGATGAGCCCGACCGCCATTGCCGGCGCGACCAGCGGCACGACGACGAGGTTGACGATCGGTGAGAGGACGGCCAGGCGCCCGAACGAGACCAGGATGATCGGCAGGGTGGCCGCCTGGGCGGCCAGGGATACGCCGATGTTCTCGGCCAGCCAGCCCGGCAACCGTCCGGCCGCCCGACCCTCCAGCCAGCCCGTCAACGGGGATGCCCAGACGATGAGGCCGGCCGTCGCCAGCGACGACAGCTGGAAACCGGCATCGGTGACCAGTCCCGGGTCGATCAACAGCAGGACCGTGACGGCCCAGCCGAGAGCCGCCGCAGCCCGCCCGGCACGCCCGCTCTCGCGAGCCAGCAGCACGACGCCCGCCATCAGCCCGGCCCGAACGACCGAGGCGGAGGCTCCGGCAAACGCGACATACGCGACGATCGCGATGATCGTCACCACCGATCGCCGCCGCCGCCCCAGACGACCGGTCAACGCGGCGATCGCCGCCGCCACGATCGCGATATTCCAGCCCGAGATGGCCACGACGTGGCTGACCCCGGCTGCCGTGAACGCGGCCGCCAGGTCGCGGTCGACTCGGTCGCGCAGTCCGATCAGGATGCCCGCGGCCAGGCCTGCCTCCGGCTCGGGAAGGACCATCGCGAGGGCGTCACCCGCACCGCGCCGAAGGATCTCCAGGCGGTGCAGCAGATCGTCGCTCGCCGGCTCGACGGTGAGCGATCGGGAGTCGAGGGTCCCGACCGCGCCGATCCGGAGCAGGTACGAGCCGTACGAGGACTCGGGCCGCGGTCGGATGGCCCCGTCGACCGTGATGACATCGCCCGGGATCACGACCGGGTAACGCGGTAGCGTGGCGGCGACTCGGAACGGCGGACTGCCTGTTTCCGTGGTGATCAGTGTGGCGGTCTGGCTGCCGTCGCGCGGCGAACCGGTGGCCTCGATCATGAACCGCCACGGACCGCTGCCATCGGGCGGCTGGTCGAGCATCGGACCCGCGGCTGGCAGCATCCCGAGGCGCAGGAGGAGCAGTGCCGCGCCGATCGCCACCGGCAATGCACTCCGGCCGATCGGCACCCGCATCTCCCGGAGTAGCAGGACCATGGCGAGCGCGAGGGCCGTCGCCGCGCCGAGATGACGTTCCGCGACGTGCTGCGAGAGGATGGCCGCCGTGATGACGCCCAACGCCAGGCGGACGCTCCGGCCCACGTCAGCGGACCGTGACCAGGTCCTTCAGCCCATCGAACGTCTTCTGGCCGACGAGCTTTCGGGTCTGGAGGTCGTCGACCGTAGCGAACGGTTGTTCCGCCCGTGAGCCGAGGATCTTCGCCGCGGTCACAGGCCCGATGCCTGGCAGGGTGTCCAGTTCGGAGTCGGTGGCCCGATTGAGGTCGATCAAGTCGCCAGCTGCGGTGGTATCGCCCGATGCCGATCCGACCCCGACCACCGTCGGTCCCGTCGGATCGTCGCGCGACGGGACCCTGACCTGGTCGCCATCGTGGAGCGGTGCCGCGAGGTTGAGCTCTCGCCCGGCACGGTCGGTGTCGACCCGCGGACCGTACCCGCCGGCTGCGTCCACAAGGTCGCCGATCCGGGCATCCGGCGCCAGGCGGTACACACCCGGGTGATCGATCGCACCCACGACCTCGACGACCAGGACGTCGATCGGACTACTCGAGGTCCCGCCGACCGCAGAGCCGGCGTCGATGAGGCCTGTGCCGAGTGGCCCTCCGCCATCGACTGCCACGATGCCGGCCGTGCCCGTGCCCAACACGAGAGCGACGGCACCGATCGCGAGGATGGCCGCCAGGCCACCGACGAGCAGCGTCATCTGCGGCAACGTCGATCGTGGGCCGCCGGCTCCGCTCTCGTCGCCCGGGCGACCGGCCGGTCCAGGCGAAGGCGCGTCTTCCAGGACACGCCAAGGCGTCGGACTTGGGTCCATCCATCGACCTCCCTCGGCGGGATGGCCGGGCGAGCCGTACCTGGGTGGACGGACGTCTCGCCACGTTGGGGGCACTTCCGACGCGGCGAGACGTCTTGGCCGGACTCTAGACGGAGGCCCTTAGCTGCGACTTATCGGTGGCGTCGGTAGTCGATCTCCCAGCTCAACTTCCAGGTCGTGCCGCCGTTGGTCGAACGTTGCCATTGCCACGGTACGAGTCGGACGTGACGTCCAGCCAGACCATTCGGTCGTGGACGATCCGGCCGTCGACTGACTTGTCGCGGATGAACGCGATCCGACCGTCGGCGTCGACCCCGACGAGATCGAGGTAGGCGCCGTCGAATCGACCCAGGTCGGCGCCATCGTCCATCGGCCGCATCGCGTACGGACAGACTGCGCCCGATCAGTCGGCCGTCGGCATCGGATCCTTCGAGGCTTCCTCGATCACCCGGTCATCGAGGATGCGCCGGATCGTGTTCGTGCCGTGGCCGCCACCCGCCCATGTCACATCCCAGGTGCCGAGCCAGAAATCGAGCGCGTCGGGTCCGAGCGGGTCGCGGCCCATCGGCGGTCAGACCTCGGGATCGAGTTCGAGTGCCGCGGAATTGATGCAGTAGCGCAGACCGGTCGGGTTCGGCCCATCGTCAAAGACATGGCCGAGATGTCCGCCGCAGGTCGCGCACAGGGCTTCCGTCCGGGTCATGAACATCGAGCGGTCCTTCTCGGTTGCCACGGCCGCCGGATCGGACGGGGCGAAGAAGCTCGGCCAGCCGCTGCGTGAGTCGAATTTCGCGGCGGAGGAGAACAGCTCGGTGCCGCACCCGGCGCAGCGAAACGTGCCGGTCCGGTGCCCGTCCCAGAGCGCGCCGGTGAATGCGCGCTCCGTGCCCTTCTGGCGAAGGACGCGGTACTGCTCAGGGGTCAGCTCGGCACGCCATTGCGCGTCGGTCTTGTCGGCGGGGGAGGTGGTCGTGGTGTGGTCCGTGTCTTGGATACCTGAACCATACGCCGGGTGCGCGTCGGGCCGATGACGCCGGGTCAGCGCGATCGCTGCTCCCAAGCGACCCAGTGGGTCCCATCCCAGAAACGGTGCCAGTTCAGGCCATCACGTCCCGTGGCCCAGACGTCGATCCGGTCGGCGGCCCACGACGAGGCGGCGGGGGTGATGCCGGCGCCAGCCCGCCCCCGAGCGATTTCCAGGGATGCCACGTCGACCCGTCCCAGAACCGGTTCCACAACTCGCCGTCGACGAAGACGCCGAAGACCTGGAGTCGATTGGGCGCCCAGGCAGTGGCCGCTGGTCCCGAGACGAGTGAACCGCCGAGCGACTCGCTGTCCGCCAGGTTCCATCGTGGAACGCCTGGTGGATGAGCGAGCCGTCGGCGGTCGTCCAGAACAGGTCGATCCTGTCAGGACCCCATGAAACGGCGGCGATGCCGGTGGTCATCGGTTCCGAGCCTCCCGGCACAGGCTACTCCGAGGGTGCCAGCGCGTGCTGCAGGTCGTCGGCGACGCAATCGTCGAGTCGACGAACGACATCGGCCGATCCGCGGGTCAATGCCGCCAGCGCCACCGCTGTCGAGCGGCGGACCGAGACGGTCGAGCAGGCCGGGTGAGCCCGTGACGTCGGACTTCCCGAGCCAGTCGATCCTGGCGCGTGTCGCGCTCGCGATCGCCGGAGACCTCGAGGGCGTAATAGATCCAGGGATGCATGTTCAGCTCCGTTCCATTCAGCGGATGTGGTCGTCGGGACAGGGGTCACGCGAGTCAGAACCCCAGGCGACCGCGGCCGCGTCGAGCGCGCCCAGGCCGATGACGACGACGGCGATGATGATGAGGATGGCCATGACGCGCCTCCCTTCGCTGTAACCTGTTTTTGCACCCAAAAAGGTTACTTAGTTAATTTCAGCGGCTTGCGGATAACCTGTCAAGCGCTATATAGTGGTTAGCGACATGGAACTCGCCGCTCCCACCCGACCCACCGCAGACCACGCTCACGACGTCGAGCTCGACGACACCTTCGACTTCCTGAACACCGACGACACCGATAACGGTTTCCCGGTGGATCGGCTACCGTCGCTCGATTCGGCACTGGCCTGGTTCGTCGACCGGGGCGTCATCCACCGCGAGGGCGCCGACAGGCTTCGGCCCAGGCCGCGGCCATCCGGTCGTCACGGCCGCCGACCTCGCCCGCATCCACCGGGTCCGGTCCGCCCTGCGCGAGGTCGCCGACGCCATCGTCGACCACCGCCCGCCCAAGCCCCGGCGCCGCTCGACACCGTCAATCGGGCGCTGCACGCGCGTCAGGTCATCGAGCTCGTGCCCTCATCGGACGGTGTGCCGTCGACCACCGCCATGTCGGCGACCCCATCGACGACGCACTCGCGCGATTGACGACCCGCTCGTGACCGAGCTCGTGTCCGGTCATCCCGGACCGGATCAAGGTCTGCGACAACGACACCTGTGATGGATCTTCTACGACAGCTCACGGACGAGCCGACGGCGCTGGTGCGACATGTCCACCTGCGGCAACCGAGCCAAGGCGGCCCGCCACCGAGCCCGCGAGCGGGCGGCGAACGCCGAGCCCGCTCGTTCGAACTAGGCGCGCTCGAGGATCGGCCGGACCTCGGTCGCGAGCCGGGTCATCGATTCCTCGTCATACGGCGACGGGAACCCGGCGATGAGGTGTCGGTAGCCGATCTCGAGGAACGGCGCGAGTCGCTCGGCGACGTCCTCGGGTGTGCCGACCGGCTGGTCGGTCCACTCGGCGGCGTGCCCGTTGCGCTCGAAGATCGCCTCTTGACCCGCTCCGCCTCGGCTCGCGAGTCGCGGATGACGACCGCCCCGAGCCCCGTCGTCCGTTCGATCTCGGCAGGGTCGCGCCCGACCGTCTCGCAGTGCTGGAGCAGGATGGCCGTCCTTGCGCCGCACGTTCTCGATCCCGCCGCCGACGTTGTTGGCGTCGGCATAGCGGGCCACGAGCTTGAGCGTGACCTTCTCGCCGCCGCCGCCGATGAGCAGGGGCAGGCGTTCCTGGATCGGCAGCGGATCGTTGCGAACGGCGGTGGCGGAATAGTGCGGCCCGCCGCGGTCGGCGCCTCGCCGTGGAGCATGCCCCGCATCACCGGCAGCGCCTCACCGAGCCAGCGCAGGCGTTCGGGGAAGCCGCTCCCGAAATCGAGTCCGTAGGCGCGGTGTTCTGTTCTCGAACCATGCCCCACCGATGCCGAGGATCGCCCGGCCGTTCGAGATGTGGTCGAGGGTCGTGGCCATCTTGGCGGTGAGGGCGGGTTCACGGAACGTGTTCGCCCCGACCATCAAGCCGATCCGGATCCGCTCGGTCGCCTGGGCCCACGCCGCCAGCGTCAGCCAGCCCTCGAAGATCGGACCCTCGTGGCTCCCGACGATCGGGTAGAGGTGGTCCCAGGTCCAGAGCGTGTCGTACCCGAGCCGATCTGCGCGCTGGCCGGCCTCGAGCAGGTCGGGCCAGGTCGTGTACTGGTTCCAGCACAGGGCGCCAAGTCGTGTCGCGGGCAAGAGCGTCTCCTCGGTCGTGGATGGACGGTGGTGACCCAAGGGTAGCCGCCGGCCGGAAACCTGGCCCGTGCGGGCGGCTCTGCGAACCGCGCCTCGGATCACTCCTGGCTGACGATGTCGACCGAGATCTCGACCGCAGGGATCGCGCCCCGGTTCTCGAGCCAGTGGGTCGTGTTCCGATCCTCGGGCCAGCCCACCCCCGGTCCGTAGTCCGTCGCGACGCCGTCTCGATGGTCGGTGATCGTGCCCTGCAGGACGTACACGGTGCCCGGCCTGCCGATGTGGTCGTGGATCGGTCCGAAGACGCCTCCAGGCTCGATGGTCACCATGCGCATTCGAAGTTGGCGCCGTTCCATGCCCTCGATCTCGGGCCCGAGATCGACCGCCGCGAGCAACTTCGTGGCAACACCCTTCGTCTCGGGCGCCACCGGTTCGTCACGCATCGAGATCTCCTCTCTGTACGTCCAGGGTCACCGGCCGATCGGCGGTGGCCTCAAGGGTATCCGGGGACGCCGATCGAGCCTCGTGGATCGCCTCGGCGGCCCTTGCTGCCAACCGAGGACCGTCCCGCGGCATCTCCCATGCGACGAGGTCCGATCAACCCACGGATCCGCGCCGCGAGGTGGATGATGAAACCCCGATCGATCCTGAGCACGATGCTGACGCTCCTTCTGGCGGGATGTGCCGCGTCGACCGCGGATCCATCGACCGCGAATCCATCGACAAGCCCGGCCTCGTCGCCCAGCGCCGCAAGCGCGGCGGCCCCCGGGCCGAGCGACACGCCGGAACCACGAGCGGTGGACGTCGTCGCCTACCGAGGCGACGCGGCCCGTTCGGGGAACATGCCCGGACCTGGCCCGGAGGGCACGCCCCGGATCCTCTGGACGTTCAAGGCCGGTGCCCCGATCGGATCCCAGGCCGTGGTCGTCGGGACCACGGTGTACGTCGTCTCGACCGACGGCACGCTCCACGCGGTCGACCTCGACAACGGGACGGAGCAGTGGAGCGTCGAGGTCGGGGCCGATGCACTCGGCTCGCCGGAGATCGCCGACGGCCTCCTGATCGTGGGTGCCGACGACGGAGCCCATGCCTTCGCACTCGACGATGGGGCAGAGCGGTGGGCCGCGACGGAGACCGGCACCGTCCGGGGCGCGCCGGCGATCGTCGCTCACACGGCCATCTTCGCCTCGAACGATGGACTCGCGACGGCGCTCGACACCAGGACCGGGACCGTGCTGTGGACCCGGACCCTGGACGCGCCGGACGACACCTCGGTTGCGGCATCGGACGACCTGGCGATCCTCGGACTCCAAGATGGGACGGTCGTGGCGCTTGCCGTCTCGGATGGGACGGAGCGCTGGCGGACCGACACGGGCGACGGCGCTCGTATCGGGACGCCGACGATCGCGGGCGGCCGCGTCTACATCGCGACGCTCGACGGGGGCGGACCCGGGACGCGTCACATCGCCGCCCTCGACCTGGCGACCGGGCGCGTCCTATGGCGCTTCGCCAGCCCCGGCGACAAGCCGTCGTACACACCGGCTGTCGCCGACGGACGGGCGATCACGGAAGGGGAGGACGGCAGCGTCACCGCCCTCGATGAGACGAACGGTGCGGTGCTCTGGCAAGTGAAGGCGCCGGGCCTCGTGGAGGTCGTCCCTGCGGTCGCGGGCGGCGTGTTGTACGGGGCGAGCAACGGAGGTGTCGCGTTCGCCCTGGATGCTGCGACCGGGGCGGAGCGCTGGCAGGTCCCGATCAAGGGCACGCCCTACGGCGTCGCTGTGACCTCCGGCCTGGTCATCGTCGGCACGGACCTCGGCAACCTGTACGCGATCGGCATGGCCGCGCCATGACCAGGAGACAGATTTCGCCAACCCCGACCGTCCGTGGAGCATCCAACAAGGGAACCGGCCACACTGGCCGACGAACGGAGACCGAACCGATGCGCATCGCGACACCGTTGCCCACGACCGATCGACCGGGTCGTGCCTTTGCCGTCGCCGCCGTGCTCACCCTGATCGTCGCGGCGTGCGGAGGCGGAACGGCATCGATCGCGCCAAGCGGAACCACTACGGCGATCCCGACCTCGACACCGGTGGCCGTGGTCGCCACGGCCACACCGACCCCGGCATCGACGCCGACGGCCACGCCGTCGCCGACCGAGGCGCCCGCCGCGAGCCTGGTCGCCCTGACCCCGCTGTGGCAGCAGAGCGGGCCGGTGACCGACAAGACATCGACGGTCGGGTCCGCCATCGATCCGGTCACGGGCAACCTCTGGGTCGCGGTCCCGTTCGAGAACCGCTACTGGATCATCTCGCCCAAGGGGAAGTATCTGGAGTCATGGGGTCAGGCTGGCACCGGGCCGGGGCAATTCGACTTCAGCGATCACTTGCCGAACCCGGATGGCTTGGGCGCGATCGCCTTCGCGCCCGATGGCAGCTTCTACGTCGGCGACACCGGCAACCATCGGGTCCAGGCGTTCGACGCGAAGCGTCGGTTCCTCCGACAGTGGGGAGCCTTCGGGACCGATGACGGCCAATTCGTCCAGATCGACAGCCTAGCGACGGATGGCCAGACGGTCTACGTGGGAGACGGGGATCGCCATGATATCCAGGCGTTCGACGCCTCCGGGGCGTTCGTCCGAGCGTTCGGCAGCGACGACGGGTTCGACTTCCTGGCGCTCGATTCGACCGGTGCGATCCACGCGACCAACCCCCAGAACCCCGCCGGGGCGCCCTTGGCGATGGCCGTATTCGGCCCGGACGGTGCGGTGCAGTCGACGACCGATCTCTCGAGCGCTGGTGGCTTGCCCCAGGCCGTCGCTGTCGATGGCGCCGGGAACTCGTACGTCAGCATCGAGGTGGGCCACTTTCCGTGGACTAGCCGTGGGATCGTGGAGATCGACCCGACAGGGCAGGTCGTCCGGACCCTCGGTGGGGGCGGTGACCATGCGACCGTCACGCCTGATGGCGACAGGATCTACGTGACCCGCGGCATCCAACTCGACGGCACCCAGTGGACCGACGTGCGCGCGTTCGAGATCCCGAAGTCGTGATCGCAAACCGGACGACCGAAAATAACGACCTGATGCACATCAAAACAACACTACAAAAAAACAAAAAAACACACAAACTAGCCATCGTCGAAATATTACTCGCTCTAATCGTTAAAACATACATAAGTGCCATACTCTCAGGACTACTCAGCGCTACGGTCGAGTCAGCTACAGCCTCCCAAGCGCAGATCGCCGCTATACCCAAGCCCACGCCCGTCCCGACGCTAACTAACGCTCAAGCGATCGAGCCGACGCTTGCGCCGAACCTCCCTACGCTCGATCTCCTGTGGCAACAGAGTGGTCCGGTGATGATGATGGCTCGGCGGTCTCCATGGAAACTGCGACCTACTGGCCGGCGATCTACCCGACGACCGGCGACATCTAGGTCGCGGCCTCCGCCCAGGATGAATTCTGGATCTTCAGCCCCGATGGGAAGTTCCTCGAAGCGTGGGGGACGTCGGGCAGCCGGCCGGGCCAGTTCAAACTCAGGTCGAACGACCCGACTCCGACGAGTGCGGGCGCGATCGCCTTCGCGCCCGACGGCAGTTTCTATGTGGCCGATACGGGCAACTATCGGATCGAGCGCTTCGATGCCAAGCGCAGGTTCGTGACCGCCTGGGGAAGCTTCGGAGCGGAGGACGGCCAGTTCGGTAGCCCGCGGGCGTCCAGACCGACGGCACGACTGTCTACGTCTCGGATGATACACGCGGCGACGTCCAGGCCTTCGACATGAACGGCACCTACCTGCGAACCCTGCCCATCCCATTCGTGCTGTTCTCGCTAGCGCCGTCCGGTGACCTTTTCTCCGGCGATTACACGGGCATCGGCGAGGTCGCCCCGTCCGGCGCGCAGGTCGCACATATCGATCTCGACTGGAAGGCCCTCGCGGCGGGACCGGGACAGGTTGCCGTCGATGCAGCTGGTGACATCTTCCTGCCGCTCCAGGACGACAGCAGCCTTATCGCGCTCCTCGAATTCGACCAGAGCGGTTCGTTCATCGGGGAATGGGCCGGCGGTTGCGAGACGATGATCATCGCGCCGGACGGGCAGTCGATCTACTGCGCGTACTCCGGGCCGCCGGATTGGGGCTGGCCGTATCTCCGCAAGTACGCGCTGCCGAAGTCATGATGATCGTGCCAGGACGACGATCTACCGATCGCGTGGCGCGCTAGGCTTCGGTCGGCTCGATCCACGGTCGCGCAGATGTTGGTTGGAGGGTCGGTGGCAGAACGGACCGATGGGATGGTCCGTACGCGGGACGGCGAGTTGCTGGAACTCGCCGCCTCCGGCGACCGCGACGCCTTCGATCGGCTCATCGGACCGCGGCTCGACCGCCTCTACCGGATGGCCGTCGCGATCACCAGGAGCGAAACGGACGCTCGCGACGCCACCCAGGACGCCTGTGTGCTGGCCTGGCGCGAGCTGCCGCGTTTGCGCGACCGCTCGAAGTTCGACGCCTGGTTGTCCCAGATCGTCGTGAACGCCGCACGGGGCGTCGTCCGACGGACCGGACGGGCGCGCGTCCGGGAGATGTCGATCGACGCCGAACCCGCTGCCGGTGGCTCGCACGTGGAGCCGTCCGTCGCCGCCGAAACGGACACGTTCGCCGACGCGGATGCGATCCAGCGGGCCTTCGGCCGCCTCGACGGCGCCACCCGGGCCCTCATCGTCCTCCACTACGTCGAAGGAACGCCGCTGGCGGAGATCGGGCGCATGACCGGGTCCCCGGTCGGCACGGTCAAATGGCGACTGTCGAACGCTCGACGGGCCCTGGAGCGGGCGCTGGAGGCCGAGCGGCGATGAGCGAGATGATGCGACTCACCGACGACGCGATCCGCGCGGCGCTGACCCCGGCGGCCGAGGTCCGCGCCCCTGCCGGCCTCGCCGCCGGCATCCGGGCGGTCATCGATACCACGCCACAGCGTCGTGCGCGGCGGATCGGTTGGGCGCCGTCGCGCCGGACGCGCCTCGTGCTCCAGTTCGCGATCGTCGGCCTCCTCCTGCTCGCGATGCTCGGGGCGATCCTCCTTGTCGGGTCGCACCGGTCCGACCCGACGAGCCTGCCGACCGTGACGACCTACCGCGGCGGCCCGGCGCGCACCGCGGTCATGCCCGGGCCGGGGCCCGTCGTCCCGCTGCGCGTCGAGTGGCAGGCCGGGGTGAAGGGTCCGATCGCCGGCGGCGCACCGGTCATCGAAGACGGGATCGTCTATGTCGGCGACGAAAGCGGGTTCGTCTCGGCGATCGATCTGGCGACCGGTGGCATCCGCTGGCAACACGACGTCGGGGCGCCGATCAACGCCGGCCTGTCGATCGCGGATGGCCTGGTCATCGTCGGCGACGACAACGGCCTGGTCCACGCGCTGGACGCCGCCGCCGATGGCACCGAGCGATGGTCGTATCGCACGGGCGGGCCGGTCCATTCCGCATCGATCGTGTTGGATGGGGTCGCCTATGTCGGCTCCCTCGACGGCAACCTGTACGCGATCGACATGGCCACCGGGAACCTTCGCCTGGCCGGCGCCCGTCGTCACCGCCGGTCCGGTCAGCCGCGGGATCTCGGCCTCGGATGGCGTCATCTACGCAGGTTCGGGGGGCGCGGCGGCAACCGATCCGGGGACCCTCGCCGCGTACGACGTCACGAGCTGGCTCCCTCCTCTGGACCCACCCACTGGAGCCAGGCAACACGGCCACGCCGATGGTCGCGGACGGGACCGTCTTCGTTGCCGGCGGACTCGACACGAGCGGGAGCGCGACCCACGAGCTGTACGCGTTCGATGCCGCAAACGGGGCGACCAGGTGGCCGACCCCGTTCAGCGTCCCGACCGGGGCGATCCTGCTCCCCGGCGCGGTCGCCGATGGCCAGGTCATCGCGGAAAGCACCGATGGGTCGCTGTACGTCGTTGACGCCGCGACCGGGGCCTTCATCTGGTCGATCCCGATCGGGGCCACCTTGTCGCCCAGCGGCGGCCTCGTCGACGGCGTCTTCTACGCGACGAGCGATGACCAGGCGATCCATGTCATCGACATCGCCGGTCGGTCGGAAACGGGGAGCGTCACCGTCCAGGGCACCCCAGGTGGCCCGGCCATCCTCGACGGCCGGATCATCGTCGGGACGAGTCTCGGGAAGGTCGTCAGCATCGTCGGCGCGGGCGCCGCTTCCGGCCCCGCCGCGACGCCCTGATCTCGCGCCGATCCGGCCAGAGGCCCAGCCTCAGCGGACGACGAGGTTCACCAGCTTGCCGCCGCCGGCGACGACGATCCGGTCCGGCGTCCGGCCGTCGAGGATCTCCTGGATCCGCTCGCGGGCGAGGACGGCCGCCTCGATCGTCGGCGGCGTGGCGTCGGTCGGCGACGATGACCTTGTCGCGCAGCTTGCCGTTGACCTGGATCGGGATCTCGCGGGTCGACTTCGACGACCGCCGCTGGCGTCGACCTCCGGCCAGGACTGGGCGTGGATCGACGTCCACGGCTCCCCGCGGCCGCGGCAGCCGGCGGCTCCACAGCTCCTCGCTGATGTGCGGCGCGGCCGGCGCGAGCATCAGCAGCAGCAGCCGGATCGCCTCGTCCCACTCCGGCGAGCCGGCGACGGCCGTCCCGCGGTAGCGGAACAGCGTGTTCGCCAGCTCCATCAGCTTGGCGATCATCGTGTTGAAGCGGAACGCCTCGTAGTCGGCGGTGACGTCGCGCAGCGTCCGGTGGGCGGCCGCGCGGAGGCCGGCCCGGGCGGCCGCCTCGGTCTCGCCGGCCGGCAGCGACCCGGCCTCCGGATCGCCCGGCTCCCGGCCGTTCGGGTCGAGGACCAGCGTCCAGACCCGGTTCAGGAAGCGATGGACGCCGCCGATCCCGGTCGGGCTCCACGGCCCGCCCTGGTCCCACGGGCCCATGAACATCAGGAACAGCCGGACGGTGTCGGCGCCGTAGCGCGCGACCAGCTCGTCGGGGTCCTGGACGTTGCCGCGCGACTTCGACATCCGCTCGCCGTCGGCGCCCAGGATCTGGCCCTGGTTGAACAGCCGCTTGAACGGCTCGCGGTCGCGGACCAGGCCGCATGTCGGCCATCGCCTTGGTGAAGAACCGGGCTGTAGAGCAGGTGCATGACGGCGTGCTCGGCGCCGCCCGTGTACTGGTCGACCGGGCGTCCAGCGTCGGTCATCTCGCGATCGACCGGCCCACCCGGCTCGTCCGGCGACAGGTAGCGGAACCAGTACCACGACGAGTCCATGAACGTGTCCATGGTGTCCGTCTCGCGCCGCGCCGGGCCGCCGCAGCGCGGGCACGTCGACGCGCAGGAACGCCTCGTCGTGGTTGAGCGGGTTGTCGCCGCTGCCCGCGTAGTCGACCGTCTCCGGGAGCAGGACGGGCAGGTCCTCGTACGGCACCGGCACGATCCCATCGTCGCGCGCAGTAGATGATCGGGATCGGCGTGCCCCAGTAGCGCTGGCGGCTGACCAGCCAGTCGCGCAGGCGGTAGGTGACCTTGGGTTCGGCGCGCCCGGTCTCGGCCAGCCAGGCGACGATCGCCTTGCCGCCCTCGTCGGCAGCGCAGCCCGTCGAACCGGCCGCTGTTGACCAGGCGCTCGTCGGCCGCGTGGGCGATGTAGGCATCGGTCCATCGGTGCATCCGCGCGCGACGTCCGGCGCGGCCACCACGCGCCGGATCTCCAGGCCGAACCGCTGGGCGAACGCGAAGTCGCGCTCGTCGTGGGCGGGCACGGCCATGATCGCGCCGGTCCCGTAGCCGGCCAGCACGTAGTCGGCGACGAAGATCGGGATCCGCTCGCCGTTGACCGGGTTGATCGCCGCCGGCCCCGATGGCGACGCCGGTCTTCTCGCGGTCGGTCGACAGCCGGTCGATCTCGGTCCGCCGGCGCGCCTGCCCGACGTACGCCTCGACCTCGGCCAGTCGATCCGGGTGGGTCAGCTTCGGGACCAGCGGATGCTCCGGCGCGAGGACCATGAACGTCGCGCCGAACAGCGTGTCCGGGCCGGGTCGTGAAGACGCGGAGCCGGTCGCCGCCCGGCTGGTGGTCGTCGGGCGCGATCTCGAAGTCGATCTCGGCGCCCTCGGACCGGCCGATCCAGTTCGTCTGCATGGATCTGGATCGGTTCGGGCCAGTCGAGGCCGGTGAAGTCGAGCAGCTCGTCGGCGTAGGCGGTCGTGCGCAGGAACCACTGCTCCAGGTCGCGCTTCTCGACCAGCGCGCCGCACCGCCAGCAATGCCGATCCGTGCCCTCGACCTGCTCGCGAGCCAGCGTCCCGTCGTTGGGGCACCAGTCGACGGCCGACAGCGCCCGGTAGGCGAGCCCGGCCTCCAGGAACGCAGGAACAGCCACTGGTTCCAGCGGTAGTACGACGGGTCCGCGGTGACGACCTCCTTCGACCAGGCGAAGGTCGCGCCCATCGTCCGGAACTGGCGGCGCATGTTCTCGATGTTCTGCATCGTCCAGGTGAACGGATGGCCGCCGCTCTTGATGGCGGCGTTCTCGGCCGGCAGCCCGAAGGCGTCGAAGCCGATCGGGAAGAACACGTTGAAGCCGTGCATCCGGCGGAACCGGGCGAGCGCGTCGCTCGGGGTCACGATGTACCAGTGGCCGATGTGCAGGTCGCCCGACGGGTACGGATACATCGTCAGCAGGTAGTACGGGGGTCGCTCATCGGTCGAGGAGGTCGGTCTCGTGCAGGCCGAGCTCGTCCCAGCGCGCCTGCCAGCGCGGCTCGATGGCTGGTCGGCTCGTAGCGCTCGATCCGGGTCGCGGTCCTGCGCGGTCTCGGTCACGTCGTTCCTCGGATACCACGCACCCCTCGCCGGCCGGACGAGGGGTGGGAGGTCGGCTGTCTTCGCATGGTGGAGCTACGGGGACTCGAACCCCGGACCCCCTGCATGCCATGCAGGTGCTCTTCCAGCTGAGCTATAGCCCCACGGGATGCGGAGTCTACCAGAGGTCCGACGCGGGTCAGCGAGGGCGCGACGTGGCACCATCACCGGTGTGACGAACTTCGATCTCCTGTTGCGCGGCGGTGTCGTCATCGACGGGACCGGATCGCCCGGCGGTTCGTGCCGATGTCGGCATCCTTGGCGACCGCATCCTGGCCGTCGGCGACCTGTCCCACGTGGATGTGACCGACGTGGCCACGGTCCTCGACGTCGACGGTCACGTCGTGGCGCCTGGGTTCATCGATCCCCATGGGCATTCGGACGGATCACTGTTCCTCGACGGTGCCCTGGCCAGCCACCTGCATCAGGGGTTCACGACCCAGTTGTCGGGAAATTGCGGGGATTCGCTGGCGCCGCATCACGCCGGTCGGGCGTGATGTCGTGGACCTGTCGCTCCGGGCGAACGGCCTCGTCGCGCACTGGGCGTCATTCGAGGAGTATCTCGATCGAGTCGAGGAACAGCCACTGGGGCCGAACGTCGCCTTCCTGGTCGGTCACGGGACCATCCGCGCGTCCGTGCTGGGCACGGATGCCCGACAGCCCACCGACCTCGAGCTTGCGGCGATGACCAAAGAGCTCGAAGCGGCCCTCGACGCGGGTGCGATCGGGATGTCCAGCGGTCTGATCTATGCGCCCGGCATCCATGCCCAACCGGCGGAGGTCGAGTCGCTCGTCGCCGCGACGGCTCGACGTGGCGGCCTGTACGCGACCCACATGCGCAACGAGGCCGACGACCTGTTCGGGTCGCTCGATGAAGCGGTCGCGGCCGTTCGCCAGGCGGGTCCGGATGCTCGACTCCAGGTCTCGCACCTCAAGGCCGCTTCCACCAGCGTCTGGGGGCGGGCCGGCGAAGCCGTCGCGTTCCTTGCGGCGGCCCGAGCTGAGGGTCTGGACGTCGGCGCCGATCAATACCCGTATACCGCTGCCGCGACGACCCTCGCCACCATCCTGCCGCCGGCCCTCCAGGCCCTCGGCGTCGACGAGTGCGTCGCGGCCCTCGCAGACCCGCACATCCGGGACGTCGATTCGCGCCGAGATCGAGCGCGGCATCTCGGGCTGGGAGAATGTCGCCGCTGATCCGGGCTGGGACGGGATCCGGATCGCATATGCCGCCAGTCGGCCCGAGTGGTCCGGTCGATCATTGGCGGCCCTGGCCGAGGAGCTCCACGCTGACCCGGCCGATCTGGCTTTCGACGTCCTTGCCGCCGACCGTCTCGATGTCTCTGTGGTCATCGAGTGCATGGCCGAATCCGATGTCGAGACGATCATGGCCGTGCCCTGGATCGCGGTCTGCACCGATGCAGAAGGTCGACGTCCCGACCATCCGATCCTGGATGCCGGCCGGCCCCACCCGCGAACATACGGGAGCACCGCACGGGTCCTCGGCCACTACGTCCGCGAGCGATCCATCCTGCCCCTCGAAACGGCGGTCGCCAAGTTGACATCGATCCCGGCGGGACGGATGCGACTGCTCGACCGCGGCGTGATCCGTGAAGGCGCCCTCGCCGATGTCGTCGTGTTCGATCCGGCCACCGTCATCGACCGAGCGACGTATGAGGCACCGGCGCACTATCCGACGGGCATCCAGCATGTGATCGTCAACGGACGCGCGGCGATCATCGACGGTACCGAGACCGGCGCCCGCCCCGGCCGGCTCCTCCGGCGCTGACCGCAGGGTGCCGGTCACCGAAACAGCCGCCGTCGCCCACCTGTCGGGCGGTCTGCTCGGCTACACGCTGCGACGCTCGCCCCGATCTCGCGGGCTGCGCGTCGTCATCAAGCCGGATCGAGGCGTCGTGGTCACGATCCCGCCCGTCGACTCGACGCGGCTGGGCGCATCCTGACTCGGCGATCGACGCCTTCCTGGGAGAGCGCGAACGGTGGCTTCGGCGGCACCTCGAGCGGTTCGCCGCCGAGCGCCGGGAACTGGAGTCCCGCGGCGGGTTGCGCGACGGTGCCCAGATCCGATATCCGCGGCGACCTCCATCGGCTCCGGATCGTGCCGGCGCCCGACGGGCGCCGGCGCTCGTCGGTCGAGCGGATCGGGGGCATCGATGAGGACGAACTCATCGTCCGTCATCGCGGCGGCCGATCATCGGTCCACCGGCGCCGTCATCGAGGCCTGGTTGAAGCCGCACGCCCGTTCCGTGATCCAGCGGGAGATCGGGCGTCACGCCGCAGCGCTGTCCGTCGACCCGACCGCGGTGACCATCCGCGACCAGCGGACGCGTTGGGGCAGTGCCTCACGCCAGGGACGGCTGGCCTTCTCCTGGCGGCTCATCCTGGCTCCGCCGGAGGCACTGGAAACCGTGGTCATCCACGAACTCGCCCACCTTCGGGTGTTCGGTCACGGGCCGCGATTCTGGGAGGTCGTGGCGACACGCCGACCGGATCACAAGGTCTGGCGGCGCTGGTTGCACGACCATTCGACCGAGCTCCACCGCGCCCTGGCCGAGTGACGACGATCAGGCCGGTGCTGGATCCGCTCCCGGGTGCAGCCGAGGCGCGAGCATGACCGCCCAGATCGGCACGACGATCCCGGTGGCCAGGGCAGTCACGAGTCGGCCCACATCGGATCCGGCGAACTCGGTCAGGACGATGCCCACGACCAGCAGGATGGCGGCGATCCAGGATAGCCACCGCCACGTCGCCCGACCGTCGTCCGGGATCACCATCGACGCTCCGGCGATCGCGATGGCTCCCACGACGATCGCACCGTAGCTGAGCCAGGTCTGCCCGCCCTGGAAGACATTGATGGCCCACAGCTGGGCGATCGACTCCTCGGTCTTGAAGCCGCAGTCGCAATACGCCAGGTTGACCGCGATGTTCGTCGCGCCGATGTACAGGAGATCGGCCGCCACCCCGAGGATGCCTGTGGTCAGGATGGCCGCCCGCAGGACGGATCGACCCTGGCCGGGCCGCCCGAGGTCGGCGATCGGACCGGACGCCAGCGCCAGTGCCCCGAAGGCGACGATGAAGGCAAGGTTCGACGCCGCGTCGAAGGGCCAGATGGCCTCGTTGTACGGTCGCAGCGCATCGATCCGGCCGGGCAGGTCCAGGCTATCGGCCAGATCCGGGGGAGCGACGAAGAGATCAAGCCCGATTCCCAGGGCGAGGACCGTCCCGACGACCAAGCTGACCGCCACGATGCCGAGCAGGACCTGCCCGACCGACCACCGACCACTCATCACGCCTCCCTCACCGACCCGTTCCCCTCGCGATGTCGGGCTATGGTCGCACGTTCGGGACTCAGTAGATCCACGGAATCAGGCGCTTCGTGTGGCGCTGATAGTCGGTATACCCGGGGTGGGCCGCCGACAACCATGCTTCCTCTCGAGCCGATTTCGCCCCAAACAGGAGCAGGAGAAGGAGGGCCGCGCCAAGGACGACGATCGAGCCAGTGAGTGCACCCCAGCCGACCGAACAGAGCACGAGCCCGCTGTAGATCGGATGGCGGATCCAGCGATACGCGCCGGCCTCGATCAGCGGAGCGCCCTCGACCGGCTTCGGGAAGGGGGTGATGGCGGCCCGCAGATCCCACAGACCGCGACCGGCCAGCAGCGCTCCACCGCCCATGAGGATCAGGCCGCCGACGACGGCGGGGCTGCCCCAGGCATCGGCCCCGTCGTGCGCCTGCAGCGAAGCGAGGCCCGCGATCGCGATCACCACGAACAGGATCAGTTGGGCGACGACCCAGCCCTCGCCGCGGGGGCCGAGGGATGGCAGGCGCGACATCTTCCGCTCGCTCGGCGGTCAGGTCGCTGGCTGGACGACGGGCAGGGCGCGCGAGCGCGCGGACGGCGAGGGCGGTGCGACGGCTCCGGCGATCGTCCCGAACCGCTCGACCGCCTCAGGCCGGAGGAAGTAGTACACGAACGATGCCCGTCGCTCCGTGCGCACCCAGCCCGCGTCGCGCAGGACCTTGAGGTGATGGCTGACCGTCGGCTGTGCCACGTCACAGCAGTCGGTGAAGTCGCAGGCGCAGACGCCGTCGTTCATGGCGAGCTGGCGGAGGATCGCCAGGCGGGTCGGATCGGCGGCGGCCTGGAGCAGCCGAACATCGGGGTCCGTCGCGCGTTTCATGGTGGTATGGTATTGACAAGTATCGATATTTGCAAGTATCAATATGGTGTCACCGCCAACCGCTCAGGAGACTCGATCCGATGACGATGGAAACGATCCACGAGGAGGTCCGCGCCCGATACGCGGCCGCTGCCAGCCATGCCCATGACGGCGGCTGTTGTGACGGCCAGGCGGACGGCATCGGGTCACAGCTCTACTCGGCCCTCGAGCGCGACGAACTGCCAGACGCCGCCGTCCTTGCCTCGCTGGGTTGCGGCAACCCGATCGCGGTCGCCGAGTTGCATGAGGGCGAACGGGTCCTCGACCTTGGCTCGGGCGGTGGGATCGACGTCCTGCTGTCGGCCCGCCGGGTCGGCCCGACCGGCCGGGCGATCGGCCTCGATATGACCGACGAGATGCTGGCGCTCGCCCAGCGCAATGCGGCCGAAGCCGGCGTGACCAACGTCGAATTCGTGCGCGGACACATCGAGGACATCCCGCTGCCGACCGCCTCGGTCGATGTCGTCATCAGCAACTGCGTCATCAACCTGGCCGCCGACAAGCCGGCGGTCTTTCGCGAGATCGCCCGTGTCCTTCGACCGGGCGGCCGGATGGGCGTGACCGATATCGTCGCCGAGGACCACCTGACGGCGGAACAGCGTGCGGAGCGAGGCTCGTACGTCGGCTGCATCGCCGGCGCGCTTTCGTTCAGCGAGTTCCGGGCCGGGCTGGAAGCGGCCGGGCTGGCCGACATCTCGTTGACGCCGACGCACGCCGTCGCCGAGGGCATGGTCAGCGCCATCGTCAAGGGCACCAAACCGCTCGGTGCCGCGTCGGCGACCGACCCGACGCCGCGTGCCCTGCCGGTCGCCGACACCGGTTGTGCCTGCGGTTCGGGCGGCTGCTGCTGACTGGTCCCGGCGGGATCGGTGGTGGAGATGAGGGGACTCGAACCCCTGACCCCTGCGATGCGAACGCAGTGCTCTTCCAGCTGAGCTACATCCCCACGGGTGGCCTCGCTCCGTCCTCGGACGGGGGACCGGCTGGGAATGGTAGCACGAGGCCTGGCCGTCTCCGACCGACTACCCTGCGCTGATGCCCTTCGGATTGCTGACCGGACTTGGTGCCGCCCTGTCCTGGGGCACGATGGATATCGCCTCGGCACTGGCCAGCCGGCGGATCGGCAGCCTCCTCGTGACCGCCGGGGTCGTCGTCGTCAGCGCGACGTGGTTCCTCGCGGCGACACTCGTGATCGCGCCGGACCGCCCGATGGGCTCGACCTCTCAGGTCGCCTCGATCCTGCTCGGGTTCATCGGTGCCGGGGCGTATCTCGCCTACTTCACCGGGCTGCGGGTCGGGCCGATCTCCGTGGTCAGCGGCATGGTCGCGGCGTATGGCGGACTGACCGTCGTCCTGTCCGTGATCCTGCGCGGGGAATTGCTCACCCTGACTCAGGCCGCGGGCGCGACGATCGCGACGGTCGGCGTGATCCTGACCGGGGTCGCCTTCGACGGCAGCCTGCGCGGCACGCGGTTCGCCGGGCCGGGGGTCGTGTTCGCCGTCGTGGCGCTGGTCATGTTCTCGATGATGGCGATCACCACCGACGTCGCCCTGGAGACGGCGGATGCCATCCAGGTCCTGGTCATCTCGAGGGTCGTGACCGCCATCGCCTGCGTGGCCATCGTCGGCGCCCTGGCAGTCCGCCGGGGGACCGTCGTGGAGGCGCCGGTCGCCACGGATGTCGTCGTCCCGGCGGGTCGGGGGCGACGAGTCGATCCCCGTGTCGTCGCCGCGATCGTGTTCGCGGGAACGCTCGACGTCCTCGGGCTCGTGTCGTTCACCGTCGGCCTGGAGACGGCCCCGACCTGGCTGGTCGGGCTGGCGTCCTCGTTCGGCCCCGCGGTGACCATCCTCGTCGCGGTCGCATTCCTCGGCGAGCGACTCCGCTCGATCCAGTGGGTCGGCCTGCTGGGGGTCGCCATCGGGATGGTCGCCATCGCGTTGCCCTGATGGTTCGCGGTCGCTGGTACGAAGTCGGGACTGTACCCTTGCCGCGTGGCGATCACCTGTCGGCACTGCGGTCAGGAGAACCCCGACGGTTTCCGCGTCTGCGGGATGTGTGGCAGGCCGCTTGCGGCACGTCCTGCGGCTCGGCACGAGCGCAAGGTCGTCACGGTGCTCTTCTGCGATCTCGTCGGGTTCACGGCCCACGCGGAGCGGCTTGATCCGGAAGACGTCCAGAAGATCCTCGCGCCCTATCACGCCCAGGTTCGCCAGGAACTCGAACGGCACGGCGGCACCGTCGAGAAGTTCATCGGCGATGCGGTGATGGCCCTGTTCGGCGCCCCGATCGCCCGCGAGGACGATCCGGAACGCGCCATCCGGGCCGCGCTGGCCATCCGCGAGTACGCGGCCGGGACGGACCTGGAACTTCGGATCGGGATCACGACCGGCGAAGCCCTGATCTCGCTCGACGCGGACCCGGCAGATGGTGAAGGCATGGCCTCCGGCGACGTCGTCAACACCGCCGCCCGGCTCCAGTCAGCGGCCCCGGTCAACGGCATCCTGGTCGATGAAGGCACGTACCGGATGACCCGCCGCGCGATCGACTTCCGACCCGCGACCGCCGTCCGAGCGAAGGGCAAGGCTTCTCCGATCCCGGTCTGGGAGGTGGCCGCTGCCCGGTCGCGCTATGGGACGGATGTCACGCACCATGCCCAGACCGAACTCGTCGGCCGCGAGCGTGAGATCGGCCTGCTGCGCGATGCCCTTGACCGGGCTCGTTTCGAGCGGATCCCGCAACTCGTCACGATCGTCGGCGTGCCTGGGATCGGCAAGAGTCGAGCGGTTTACGAGTTGTCCCTCCTCACCGATGCCGACCCGGAGCTCATCACCTGGCGCCAGGGAAGGTGTCTCGCCTATGGCGACGGTGCCGGGTTCTCCGCCTTGTCCGAGATCGTCAAGGCGCAGGCGGGGATCCTGGGCCACGACCCGGAGGCGGTTTCCGCCGACAAGCTTCGGATCGCGATCGAAGCCGTGATCGAGGATCCGGCCGAGGCAGGTTGGGTCGAGTCACACCTTCGTCCGTTGGTCGGACTGGGGATCGAGGAAGCGATCGGCGTTGATCGACGCGGCGAGGCGTTCGCCGCGTGGCGCCGTTTCCTCGAGGCGATGGCGGAACAACGTCCGGTCGTACTCGTCATCGAGGACCTCCAGTGGGCGGACGACGGTCTGCTCGACTTCGTCGATGAACTCGTCGGCTGGCTGGTCGATGTCCCGATGCTCATCGTCGGCACTGCTCGACCGGAGTTGCTGGAGCGTCGACCCGGCTGGGGCGGCGGCAAGCTCAACGCGTCGACCGTCGCCCTCGCGCCGCTGTCGAGGGAGCAAACGGCGATCCTCCTCGGTGACGTGGTGGGGCCAGCGGACCTCCCGAGCGATGTCAAACGCACGCTTGTCGAGCGCTCTGCCGGGAATCCGCTCTACGCGGAACAGTTCGCGCAGCTCTACCTTGAGCGCGGATCCGCCGCCAAGCTGACCATGCCGGAGACGCTCCAGGGGATCGTCAGCGCCCGCCTCGACACGCTCTCTGCGGAAGAGAAGGAAGCCCTCCAGGATGGCGCCGTCATGGGCAAGGTGTTCTGGTCCGGTGCAGTCGGCGGCGCCGAGGCAAGAAGCGACCTGCTGCTGGCGCTCGCGCGCAAGGGGTTCCTGACCCGCCAGCGACACTCATCGGTCGAACAGGAGACCGAATGGTCCTTCGCGCACATGTTGTTGCGTGACGTTTCGTACGGGCAGATCCCGCGCGCCGAGCGGAGCGCCAAGCATCGTCGGGCGGCCGAATGGATCGCCAGTCAGGGTCGGGCCGACGAGCATGCCGAGTTGCTGGCGCACCACTGGGGGTCGGCGTTGCGCCTGGCGGAGGCGGCGGAACTCGACACGAGCCAGCTCGAGGAACCGGCACGACGGTCGCTCTGGGCGGCGGGCGATCGATCGTACGCCGTCAGCGCCATGGCAGCGGCCGTCGGCTACTACGCGCAAGCCGTCGCGCTGTGGCCCGCCGATGATGCCGACCGAGCGGAACTCCTGTTCCGCTACGCGCGAGCCGCAGTCATCACGGCCGCTCCGGATGCCGAGACTGTCGCCGATGCCGCGCTCGAAGCCCTGCTCGCGGTCGGGTCACTCGAGCGAGCGGCCGAGGCAGAGACCCTGCTCGCCGATTCCGCCTGGGAGCACGGCCGGCGGGACGATGCCTACGCCCATCTCGATCGCGCACAGCAGCTCATCGCTGGTGGGGATGCATCCACCGCCAGGGCGCGCATCCTCAGTGTCGCGTCGCGCTATCTCGCGCTGGCCGGTCGCTCGCGCGAAGCGATCGAGGTCGGGAGCCAGGCTCTCGCCATGGCCGACGCGCTCGGGCTGGACGAGATCCGTGCCCACGCGCTCGATAACATCTCGATCGCGAAGGAGGACCTGGATGACCGGTCAGGACGGGACGACCTGTTGCGGAGTATCGAGATCGCCCGGGCGGTCAACTCGCCCGAACTCGGACGCTCTCTCAACAATCTGGCCGTGCGAACGTCCGATGACGGTGACCCCGGGCGCGCCGTCGAGATCCTGGAGGAGGCCATCGCGTTCGGCGACCGGGTCGGCTCCCGCAATGCTCGGTTCGCCCGCGGCAGCATCATCGGCCTGCTGCTTGATCTCGGTCGCTGGGATGAAGCCATGGATGCCGCAGACCGGTTCATCGATGAGAGCGCCGTTGACCCACACTACCAGGAGAGCACGGCTCGGACGGTTCGCGCCACAGTCCGGCTGGCTCGCGGAGATGTCGTCGGTGCCGACACGGACAGCGCGGCTGCGCTAGACCAGGCTCGTCAGGCCAAGGATCCACAGGTACTGCTGCCAGCACTCATCACGAGGATCGTCGTGGAGCGGCACCTCGGGCACACGCATGCGTCGGGCCGATTGGGCGACGAGGTCACGCGACTGGTGGACCAGGTCGGACCCCGCCCGCTGCAGGGTATCGGGGGGTGGTGGATGGCCCAGCTGGCCGGGATGTCCCAAGTATATGTGAGCCCGCTTACCGGAAGAGAAACGCCCATCGGCGCGACGGTCCGCGCGTTACAGGCGGGTGATCTGGAGCTCGCGGCGGACGGATTCGGGGCGATGGGATCGCGGTCGGATGAAGCCTATGCTCGACTGCTGGCAGCGGAGCGGCAGCTCGCGGAGGGCCAGACGGCGGCGGCTGAACTCAACCGCCGGCAGGCTCTCGAGTTCTATCGAGAAGTCGGTGCGACGCTCTACATCGAGCGGGTCGAGGCGCTCAGGCCGGCAGGCTGAACCAGAAGCGCGTTTGGCCGTTGCCGGATTCGGCGCCGACTCGGCCCCCGCCCGCCTCGACGAGCTGCTTGACGACGGCCAGCCCGATACCGGCCCCGCCGCGGGCTCGGTCACGCGATTTCTCGACCCGGTAGAAGCGCTCGAAGACGCGATCCAGGTCGTCGG
This sequence comes from uncultured Chloroflexia bacterium, assembly GCA_963720715.1. Lineage (GTDB taxonomy): Bacteria > Chloroflexota > Limnocylindria > Limnocylindrales > CSP1-4 > SPCO01. The sequence continues at coordinate 64,854 of CAVRGM010000005.1, read as the reverse complement.
CCGGGATCGCCTCACCACTGTTCGAGACGGACACCAGGAGATCCGCGACGCGCTGCTCGGCGCGGACCGTGACGGTCCCACCGGCCGGCGTGTAGCGCGCGGCGTTCGACAGCAGGTTGCCAAGGACCTGCGCCAGGTGATCCGGATTGGCTCGTGCCGGGAGCTTGCTCGGAAGGTCCGTGATGACGGTCAGGTCGGCCCGGTCGAGCGTGGGCTGAGCCAGCTCCAGCGCGGCTCGGATCGCAGCTGCCAGGTCGAGTTCCTCGACAGGCGGTGGCATGGTCGCGGCATCGCCCTCCGCCAGTGCATCGAGCGAGTGCGACAGCCGGACCAGGCGGTCAGCCTCGTCCCAGAGTGAGTCGTAGGTCGCCCGATCCGGGGTGATGACGCCATCGCGCAGGGCCTCGAGGTAGCCCTGCAGGTTGGTCAGTGGCGTCCGCAGCTCGTGCGCGGCATTGGCGATGAAGTCGCGCCGCATGACCTCCTGGCGCTCGAGACTGGCAGCCATCTGGTTGAACGAGTCGGCCAGGCTTGAGATCTCCTCAGGACCTTCTCGAGGGACACGGGCGGCATAGTCTCCGGCGGCCACCCGGCGGGCCGCCGCGCCGACCTCGGCCAGCGGGTGGGCGAGCATCCGGGCCAGGACGATCGCCAGCACGATACTGGCCAAAGCCGCAACGACCACGGCGGCGATGACCACCGTCGTGACCGATTCGTCGTACATCGCCTGGGCATGGTCGGCCGAATCACCGGCTTCGACCATCAGCGCCGCGGAAGATGTCGGCACCGACCACGGTCACCCCGACAGTCACGATCGCGACCCCGACCGCCGCCGAGACGAGCGCGGCCAGGGCGATTCGTGTCGCGATCCCGCGGCCAATCATGTCCGTGCCGCCCGATAGCCGACCCCGCGGACCGTCGCGACGTAGCGTGGCTCGTCGGCGCTGTCTCCGAGCTTGTCGCGCAGCCGCCCGATGTGGACATCGACGGTCCGGTCGAGGACATCGGCCTGATCGTGCCCGTATACCGCGTCGAGCAACTGGTCGCGGGTGAGCACCCGGCCGTCGGCTTCGAGGATGGTCTGGAGGAGGCGGAACTCGACCCGGGTCAGCGGGATGTCGACGCCGTCCCGAGTGACCTCATGGCGATCGGGATCGAGGACGAGATCGCCGTGGATGAGCGTGGCGTGGCTGCGTGGGTCGGTCGGTGTCGCAGCGACCGAGCGGCGCAGGATGGACTTGACCCGCAGGACCAGTTCGGCCGGCGAGAACGGCTTGGGCAGATAATCGTCGGCGCCATCCTCGAGCCCGGTGATGCGATCGATGGTCGACCCGCGCGCCGACAGGATGATGATGGGCGTGGCCTTCGCCTCATCGTCGCGCCGCACCGCCCGGATGACGGCCCGACCATCGAGTTCGGGGAGCATCAGGTCGAGGACGACGAGGGCCGGTCGGTAGCGTTCGATCGCGTCGAGGGCGGCTGGGCCGTCTGCGGCGGTCACGACGCTGTATCCGTCGCGTTCGAGGTACGTTCGCACCAGCCGGACGATCTTGGCATCGTCATCGACGACCAGGATCGGGCGCTCGGGGAGCGGCTGGGCTGACGGATCGGCCATCGCATGCATGGTAGGGGAGTGACGCTACGGCGCCAGCGTGACGGGCCGGTGACGCAAGCTGGTATCCGTCGTTCCTATGGCTCTATCGGTGTACGGCGACCGTCCTCCCATTCGCGGTACGCGGAACCTGGTACCCACGAAAGTGTGAATGAGCCTGCTTCTCCCTCCCTGGCGTAGCAAACGCGCTGTCCCCAGGTTCGAAATCGTTGACCGGAACCTTCAGGGTCCTCGGTCCAGCCCCCAATGACGACAACGTCGCGCGTCACGGCTGCGTAGACCACGGGCGGTAATGCCTCGTCAAGATTCAGGTCACTCGACTCCGTCCAGCCGGTGAAAGAATACGGGCCGGTCCCGGCGCACTCGGCGACGTCGAACGGCGCAGCAGGAGGGTAGGCGAATGGAAAGTCGGTTGGGGAGACCGTCGCGAGGGGCGGCGGGACCCCGGTCACGTCAAACGCGACGATCTTTTCGAGGACAAAGCGATCAGCGCACGCTGACTGTGCTCCAGGGCGACAATCCTTCACCGCAGGATCATCAAAGTGCCCGAGAAGCTCGATGGGAATCGGGGGGAAAGGCTGGCCATCGAGGAGAGGGAGCCCGAACAGGGGCTCTGTCAATTCCTTTGGTACGTATGGGGTGAGGTGCGGACCCGCGGCGGGGTGCAACTCAGAGTCGGCCACGAGTACCGCGATGGGCTCCGGGCGTTCAGTGATGCCCCATTCGCCATCGTGGCACCAGATCTCGAGGGCACCCGGTGTGGAGTCCGGCGGCGCACACCCATGAGGGACAAGTCGATTTGTCCAGAAGCCGTGTAACGCAACGGTTTCTCCCCGGATCTTCCCAGTTGATCGCGCGTCGAGGAGCTCTGAAACCGAATAGACGGCCTGCCTGGCGCTTCCCAGTGTCGCGCTAGCTGCAGCGGGGCTGGAGGCACCGTTCGAGCCCGCGTCCGGCCGAAGTGCTCCAACCGATTGGAGTGTCACGAGCGCGAGCGCGATCCCTGTCACGCCAATCCCGAGCGGGAGAAAGCGCAGAACGGACCTTGACCGAACTGAGTCACCTGTGATCGATTCGAGCGCCTCATACAGTTTCGCGGGGACTGGCGTGCGCGCCGAATCCTTCAGGATACGCTGGAGATCTTTCTCGAAGTCATCCACTAGTCCACCTCCCGGGGATCCGCGTTCCGGTCTCGCAATTTCGACAATGCACGTCGGAGACGCGTCTTGACCGTCCCGAGTGGCCAGCCGGTGCGTTGCGCGATTGCGTCGAGGGGCAGGTCATCCCAGTATCTGAGCACAACTACCAATCGCTCATCCAACGACAGTTGGTCCAGCTCGGCGAGAATCTGTTCGCGATCGATCATCCGCGCAATGGCGCTGACGGAATCAGCGCGATCAGACGCCACCTCAATGGGGACGAATCGGATCGGTCCTCGTCGACGCAGTCGGTCGCGGCATCCGTTGATCAATATTCGGTCGAACCAATTGTCGAACGCGTCCAGACTCTGCAGGCGATCGAAGGACCGCCACGCTCGCACTAGCGCGTCTTGAACCGCATCCTCGGCTTCGTGATGGTCGCGCAGCAACCATAGCGCCAATCGAAAGGCACGCTCAAGGCGCGGTCGGGCGGCGGCGACAAACTCAGCCTGCCGCTCAACCTGCATGCTGACAACCCCTGGCGTTATGTCGAGTTCGGGAACTCCGAGCGTCGCCATGCCTACATAGACGAGCGGCATGCCAACAAAGATTTTCGTCGTCGGCGATTGGCAAGTGAATCCTATTGCTTGTGTCTTCGCCCCTCCGTATCCTCGACTTCTAGCTTCCGTTCTGTAGAAGCCGATGTTTATGAGTCGCGTACTTCAACGCACCGTTGTGGCGGCTGCGATTCTCTGCGTGGTGCAGGCAATCGTTCCTTCTGGAACATTGGCAGAGACGGCTGCTTGCGAGGACGGGGTTGCGGAGAATCGACATGCTGGCAATGACCGAAGCGTGACCAATTGGAGCGCCTTCGGCCTGAAGGCAACTATCAATCCACTGGGGGCGACTTTCGTTCCATGTGACGGGTCGGGAGGGCCGCTGTCGGCCGACGGCCCAGAGGCCTGGGTTGGGATCACTTCCAATCCAGCGGACGTTAACTCCATCGTCCAGATCGGCATTATCAACTGCAATGCGCCGTTGGTCGGCACATGTGATGGCAACTCTGCCCACTACTTCTTTGCGGACGGTGGATGCAACATGAACCTTCCCCTCGCTGAAGACTTGGGTTCCGCGAGCATGGCAGCGCACGAATACCGCATCGAGAGGTCGGTCCTGCCAGGTGGTCAGTATCGGTGGCAGTTCTATGTCGACAATGTTGAGCGAAAGTACCTTCTTGAGACGAATGCGTCGATCAATTGCTGGATTACGGGCGATCGAGACGCGGACTGGTTCGGAGAAACCTGGGATGGCGGTGATGGATTTGCCGACGCTAGCAACAAACTCAACTTCACGTCGGCCGGGTATCGGAGTTCGGGGTTTCAGACGACTTGGACTAATCCGGGCTGGGATGCGGCTTCCCACTGCATGCCGGGAGCAGATAACTCGAATTCTCTCGACTACAAGTGTGATGTGACCGGGACAGATAAGTTCACACTCTGGAGTGTTCGCTGGTAGCCGGTTCTGGCGGTGCAATCTTCGGCCGAACCCATCCAGATCTCCAGAATCGCCTGTTGATATCCAGTGAATCGCGATTCGAGCCCTTGATTCTTTCGAACGGATGTTCTAATCTGGTCGTCCGATGGCGACCCTCTCCCCGGACGTGACGGCAGCCGTGGCGAGCCTCCAGGCTCGCTGGGGAACGGCAGCTCCGAGGGTCACGACCGCCACGACTGCCACGAGCGTCACGGACGGGGCGCTCGCGCTGGCGCCGGCGGCGGCCCCGAGCCTCGTCCCTATCCCGAACCAGGCACCGACCCCGACCCCCGCCCTGCCCCCGGCCGACGACCGGGTCATCCACACCGGGTTTGCGGCCCTCGATGCGATCCTCGGTCCCGGCGGCCTGCCCCGATCAGCGAGTGTCGCGATCCGCGGCGACGGGTCGAGCGGGCGGACCACGCTCGTCCACCGACTCGCGGCGGAGGCTCAGGCCCAGGGTTCGGTCGTGGCCTGGCTGGACTTGTCGCGGACCTTCGACCCGGTCGAGGCGGTCGCCCGCGGGATCCGTCTCGAGTGGCTCGTCGTCGTCACCCCGGAGACGCTCGACGAAGGGCTGGCCATCGGTGGTGCGCTGCTGGCCGGCCGCTCGGTGGATCTGCTCGTCCTCGACCTGCCCGGTGGTCGCCTGGCCAGGACGGACCGTCCGGCACGCATCGCCGACCGTCTCGGTCGACTCGCTGCACTCGCCCGAAGGTCGGAGACGCTCCTCGTCGTCCTCGAGCCGTCGGGCCTGGCCGGTGGTCTGGCCACGGCCGTCGCCGAGTCGACCGGTGTCCGGCTTGAACTCGCCAGACGGTCGTGGATCCGGCTCGGTCGCGACATTGTCGGCCAGCGGACGGAGGCGGTCGTCGCCCGCAACCGCTACGGCCCGCCTGGGAGGCGAGCGACTCTCCGGATCCTGTACGCGGAGGGTGGCGAGCGCGACGCCTGTCTCGCCCGCGACGACCTCCTCCGCGACGACCCTGATCATGCCCCCGCGATCCAGCTCGAACGGACCACCATCGATGCGACTCCTCCATCTCCACCGGCCGCACCTCCCTCTCGAACTGGCCCGGGTCCGAGCCTCCGAGCCCTTCCCGCCCGGCCCGCTCATCCTGGGCGGTCGGCCGTGGGATCCGGGTCCGGTCATCGACGCGGATCCGGAGGCCCGGACACTGGGCGTCCGGCGGGGGATGCCGCTCGGGAGCGCGCATCGGCTCGTCCCTGAAGCGACCTTCATCGATCCTGACCCCGATGCGGACCGGGCGACGGTCGAGGCCGCGTTCGAGGCACTCGCCGCGTTCAGTCCGGGGATCGCCGGCAGCGCCGAGCCCCTCGACGCGGCATTCGGGCTGTTCGAGGTCCAGGCCGACGGGCTTGAGCCGTTGTGGGGTCCGGAACCGGTCCTCATCGATCGACTGGTGTCGGCGCTCGCTCGAACCCTCGTCACGGACGGCATCCGGGCCGGTATCGCCGGAACCCGGTTCAGCGCGACCGTGGCCGCCGTCCTGGCCACGCCCGGCTCGCCGATCATCGTGCCGCCCAGCGGCGAGGCCGACTTCCTCGCCCCGCATCCCTCGGGTCTTCTCACCCAGGATCCCGATATCCGGGCCAGGCTCACCCGGTTCGGCCTGCGCCGGATCGGTCCGGTCGCCGAACTGGCCCGGTCCGCGCTGGTCGCCCGGTTCGGCGAGGAAGGCGCCCGGATCCACGCCCGGGCCCGCGGCGAAGAACTCGAGCGGTTCCGACCGAGGCAGGCCCCGGAACACCTCCGACTCGGCCTGCCCATCGAGCCACCAGTGGAGGACCTGGAGCCACTCCGCTTCGTCCTGCACCGACTCGCGGCGGCCCTGACCGACCAGCTCGTCGCCCGCGGACTTGCGGCATCGAACGCGCGGCTGCACCTGGATCTGGACCTCGCGTTCGCACGAGACGGCACGCCGCCCGAACTCGATGTCGAACAGCGGTTCCCCGAGCCGACCGCCGACACCGAAGCGATCGAGCGCCTGCTGTTCGCCCGCCTCGAGCGGACGCCGCCCCCGGCCGCGGTCGCCCGGCTGACCCTGGAGCTCGACGGCACGGCGCCGGCGGCCGGTCAGCAGCTCCCGCTGTTCACGCCCCAGGCCGCCCGGGCGGCGCGGTTGGACTGGCAACTGGCTCGGCTGGCCCTGACCTTCGGGGAGGATCGGGTCCGCCGAGTGGTCATCACCGATCCCGAGGCCCCGCTGCCCGAGACCCGCTGGGCGTGGCGACCGGCCATCTCGGGCGAACGGGGCGTGGCCTCGTGACCCGTCTTCTGCGCGAACACCCGTTGATCGCGGTCGAACTGGACGCCACTCGGGTCGCTCGACCGCCATCGACTGGAACGGTCGGCGCGAGCTCGTCGAAGTCTGCAACCGCTGGCGGGTCGAGGAGGCCTGGTGGCGCGACCCGATCGCCCGCGACTACTTCAAGGTCGTCGGCGATCGCTGGCTCGCGCTCGTCTACCTCGACCGCGTCGACGGCACGTGGCACCTCGAGCGGCTCTACGACTGAGCGCGCTCTTTCCCGATCCGGCCGAGGTGGGTGTCCTGGAACGAGGTCGCCAGCTTGAGGCCGTATCCGAGCGCTCGATCCATCCCGACATGGCCGATCAGGATCGCCCCGAGGATCGATACGGCGGTCACGTCCGACGCCAGCCCGATGCCCAGGACGCCCAGACCGAGCGCCCAGTTGTGGGCGAGGTTGTAGGTCATGGCGCCGATCCGAGGCCCGCCCAGATAGCCGACCATCGAGACATCCGGTACCAACAGCAGCGGGATGACCAGCAGCCACGGTCCGCCGAGCCAGCCGTAGAGCACCAATCCGGCCACGAATGCCGCCGCGCCCTCCAGGCGCAGCCACGCCCGAACCGACACGGTCGAGAGATGCACGGTCCCATCCTATCCGCCGACGGACGGGCCGGACCGGCGCGACCGGCGTCAGCGGGTGGACGAGCCGAGGGTCAGGCTGAGCACGAACAGGACGAGGAACATCGCCACCACGAGGACAAGGACGCCGATGTCTCGTGGGTGAGCCGATTGCACGATCACGCCTCCCCCAGGCTTGGTCGCTGCCGGAGCGCGTGGTCCGGTCCGCTGCAGGATAGACGGGTCGGCTTCATCGCGCGTTGCGCGACGACCGCCGGATCAGCCGAACGGGCAGGCCGCGCCGTACAGGATCGTGACCGAGGTCAGACCGCCGAGCGGCGCGACCCTGACCTGGATCTGGCAGCCGGACGGTGGACCCGTCATGTCCAGCACATAGCCGCCGTCCTCGAGTGGGCCGGCCTCCCCGATGGCCGAGTACCCGGCCTGCTCGAGACGGGATCGGAGGCCGGTGACGATGTCCTTCGCGACGCCGCCCTCGACGACGAGATCTGCCGATGCCGGCCCCGTCGCGCTGCCTTCGCCGGGTGTCGACCCGGGGATCGACGGGAAGCCCGGCGGCAGGTCATCCCAGATCCGGCCCCAGTCGGTGTCGGTCTGCCCGACCGGATCGCCCGCACTGGGCGGGGGTGAGGCGTCGGGCGGTGACGTCACGGTCGAGACCGATCCGGCCGGCGATACCGCCGGGGTCGAGCTGGCGCCATCGGGTCCGCAGGCGGCCAGGGCTATCGCAAGGACGACCATGAGGGCGATAGCCAGGAGCGGCCGGGATGGGTGACTGGTCACCCCGGCATCGTACAGGTCAGGACCCCGTCGCCCCCAAAGCGACGGGGTCCTGTGGCCAGAAGGCGTTGCTCACCAACGCGGTCCGGCGGTCGGCATCCCGACCATCGCAGTCGAGCGCCGCGGTCGTCCCGAGCCCCCAGGCGCCGAGACGTCATGTGGTCGGCTACCAGGTCGCGGCCTGCGCTGCGATGGTCGCCGGAAGCAGGCCGAGGATGAGCGCCAACGCGACCGCCAGGAGCACGCCGATGCGAGCGGCGGAGAGGGCGATCTGGCGCGTTCGTCCGTGCATGTCCCTGAGACGCCGATCGTGCCCGGGTTGTTTCATCGATGATCCGGACGTAGAACAGATGTTCTATACTGCGGAGCCCCCAGTCAGCCGGCAGCATGACCGGAGCACTCCGTGGCGCCGACATCGATCCCGTACGCCGAACTCCATTGCCACACCAACTTCTCGTTCCTCGACGGGGCGTCCGCGCCGGACGACCTGGTCGACCGGGCGGTCGAACTCGGGCTGACCGGTCTGGCCGTCACGGACCACAACGGCCTGTATGGCGCGGTCCGGTTCGTCAGCGCGGCGCAGGCAGTCGATCTCCATCCGGTCGTCGGGCTGGAGATCGAGCTGCTCGATCCGGTCGTGGGCGATCCCGACCGTGTGGTCGTGCCCGCTCGGCGACCGCGGCGCCGGAGTCCGCGGACGGGTGGGGCGAAGGACATGGACCGGTCGGTGGTGGATGGCCTGCCGGTCCGGCCACGCCCGTCGCGCACCCTCCTGCCCGGTCATCGCGAACCGGTCAAGGAGGATCTGCGCGGGATCGGTGACCGGGTCCGCGGACCGCATCTCATCCTCCTGGCTCGCTCGCAGGTCGGCTGGCGGAGCCTGTGCCGGCTGGTGTCACGGGCCAATATGGCCGGAACGAAAGGCGTGCCGAGGTTCAGTCAGGCGCTCCTGGCCGACCACACGGACGGACTCGTCGCCTTGTCAGGTTGTCGGGATGGGGAACTGATCCGTCGGCTGCGGACCGGCGATCGGACCGGGGCTCGGGCGGTGGCCGAGCGGTACGCGACGCTGTTCGGGCGCGGTGACGACCCGGCGACGGCCGGGTTCTTCATCGAGCTGTCGCACCACCTGATGGCCGATGACGACTGGCTCGTCGAGGAAGCGGTCACGCTTGCCGATGCCTGCGGCTTGCCGATGGTGGTCAGCAACGATGTCCACTACGCCCGACCCGAAGATCGGGAGATGGCCGATGTCCTGACTGCCATCCGCCACGGTCGCACGCTGGACACGCTGGGTGACCTGCGGCGGCCCGATGGCGAGTCGTACCTGAAGTCGGGTTCGGAACTGGCGACACTCGGGCGGGGGTTGGCGGGTCGGACGGCCCTGGCATGGGCGGCCGGGATCACGACGGCGGCCGAACTCGGGGCATCGTGCTCGGTCGATCTCGGCTTCGAGCAGTACCGCTTCCCGGGTTTTCCGGTCCCGAGCGGGGAGACGCCGTTCTCGTACCTGTCCGAGCTGTGCTGGGCCGGCGCGCGCAAGCGCTATCACCCGGTGACCTCTGCGGTCGTCAAGCGGCTCGCCCATGAGCTGGAAGTCATCGAGCGGGCCGGTCTGGCCGAGTTCTTCCTCATCTGCTGGGACCTGATGCGGTTCGCCAGGGAGCAGGGGATCCCGGCCCAGGGCCGGGGCAGCGCGACCAGCTCGATCGTGTCATACACGCTCGGGATCAGCCGGGTCGAGCCGATCGCCCACAACCTCCTGTTCGAGCGGTTCATCAATCCGGGCCGGACGACCTACCCGGACGTCGACATCGACTTCAGCTCGGAGCGGCGCGAGGAGGTCATCCAGTACATCTATCGACGCTATGGGCCCGAACACACCGGGATGGTCTGCAACCTCGTCACGTACCGGGCACGGTCGGCCGTCCGCGAGGTGGGCTACGCACTGGGGTTCCCGCGGCCGCTCGTCGATCGGGTGGCGAAGGCACTCGAGACGTATGACTCGGTCATGGTCCGGCGCGATCTCGAAGCGGACGGCGGCTTCGCCGAATTCTTCCGCCGACCGGACGAGGGGCTGTCGGCCGAGGCGGGCGCCGCTGGGACGGCCGAGGCGCTCGGTCTCGTCGACGGGATGGGCCAGCTGAACACGCGGGTGCCACTCGTCGGCAAGGTGCCGCCCTGGCGCCAGCCACCCAAGCCCGAGGATCCCGATGCACCGCGACCGTTCGCCTGGCTCGGGGACGGCGAGGCGGGGCCGGGCCAACCGGAGGTCGGGCCCGATCGGCTCGCACCGGTCGTCGGTCTGCGACCCGGCGGCCGGACCGACGATGAGGGTGGCCCGGGGGACACCCCGGCCAGCGTGGCCTGGCTGCGGGCCGGTCGCGGGACGGGCTACAAGGCGGACGCGGACCGGCTGGTCGGGCCGCCGCTCATCGATGGACGTCGGGTGGATCCGGAAAGCGGCCAGCTCGAGCCGCCGCGGGCCACGGACCAACCACGGGCCACGGACAAGCTCGGTCGGCCGACCCGCTGGGATCCGCCGGCAGCGCGATCCTCGGTCGCCCGAGTCGAACCGGAGCCGCCCCCGCAGGCCCGCGGCGGCTCGACCGTGGGCATGAGCGACTGGGACCGCTGGCTCGAGTTCTGCGCCCGGATCGATGGTTTCCCGCGCCACCTGTCGATCCATTCGGGCGGGATGCTGGTGACCGCGGCACCGCTCATCGATATCGCCCCGATCGAACGGGCGACGATGGTCGACCGGGTCGTCGTCCAGTTCGACAAGCGCGATGTCGAGACGTTGAAGCTCATCAAGCTCGACCTGCTCGGACTGGGGATGCTCGCCGCGATGGACGAGACGCTCCAGCTCATCGAGCATGACTGCGCGGTCTGTCTCGATCTCGATCGCATGCCCGAGGACGTCCCGGAGGTGTTCGAGATGCTCCAGGCGGCCGACACCGTCGGGGTCTTCCAGGTCGAGAGCCGGGCGCAGATGCAGACGCTCCCCAAGTCACGCCCCAGGAGCCTCGATGACCTCGTGGTCGAGGTCGCGATCATCCGGCCGGGCCCCATCCAGGGCAACGCCGTCCACCCGTTCCTGCGCCGCAAGCAGGGGCTCGAGCCGGTCGAGTACCTCCACCCGAGCCTGGAGCCGGTCCTGAAGGACTCGATGGGCGTGATCCTCTACCAGGAGCAGGTCATGCGCATCGCGATCGAGGTGGCGGGCTTCACGCCGGCGGAGTCTGACGGCTTCCGGCGGGCGATGGGGACGTGGCGCTCGAGCCGCGAGATGGAGAAGCTCCACCGACAGTTCTTCGATGGCTGCATGCGCCAGCCGGGCATGACCGAGGAGATCGCCGAGGAGCTGTTCCGCCAGGTCGCCGCCTTCGCGAGCTTCGGGTTCGCCAAGAGCCATGCCGCCGCGTTCGCCCGGACCGCCTACGAATTGGCCTTCCTCAAGCTGTTCTACCCGGCCCAGTTCCTGGTCGGACTCATCAACGCCCAGCCGATGGGCTTCTACCCGGTCGAGGTCCTGGTCAACGACACGAAACGCCATGGGGTCGCGGTCCTGCCGGTCGACATCAATGCCTCGTCGTACCGGACCACGACCGAATGGGTCGGCCGGCCGGACGAGCCGCTGCCCGACGGCGCCGGGATCGCGGCCAGGCCGGAACCCGTCCGGTCACCGGCCTGTGTCGTGCCGTCGGCCGAGGCGCGAGCTCGATGGACGCCCGAAGTGACCGACGGCTGGGGGGTCCGGCTGGGACTCCATCTCGTGAAGGGGATCGGCGAGCAGCATCAGGCGATGCTGGATGCGGAGCTCGCTCGCGGGCCGTACGCGACCCTGATCGATGTCGTCGAACGGACCGGTCTGCCCGAGGAGGTCCTGGAGCGGCTCATCCGGACCGGCGCGCTGGATTCGCTGGACCGGCCGCGGCGGGAACTCCTGTGGCAACTGCGCGAGGTGGCCGGCGCAGCACGCGGTCGGGTCGACGGACGGTCCGTGCGGGGCCTTGGCCGGGCCGCCGGCAAGCGGTCCGCGGCGGCCGGCCGGCCGATGGACCTGCGGCTGCCCGCCACCGAGGCCCCGGCCCTCCCCGCGATCACCGAGTCGGAGCGTGTGGGCGATACGTATGCGGTCATCGGGCTGGATGCGCGGCGCCAGGTCGTGACCCTGTTCCGGCCGGTCCTCGAACGGATCGGCGCGGTCACCAATGCGGCCCTGTCGGAGATGCGCTCGGGTCCGGTCCGGATCGGCGGTCTGGTCGTCACCCGCCAGCATCCGATGACCGCCAAGGGCACGGTCTTCCTCGCCCTCGAGGACGAGACCGGGATGGTCAACGTCACGCTCTGGCCCGATACCTGGGCGCGACTCCGGTCCGTCGTCCGCCGGCATGCACTGCTGCTCGTTGACGGCGAGCTCCAGCGTGAGGGAGCGGTCGTCAATATCGTGGCCAGGTCAGTTCGGCCACTCTCTGAGGTGGCGGCGCAGGCTGGTGGTCCGGATCGCCCGGCCGGCGTCCGCCAGCTCGGTCAGGCCGGGATGCGGCGCCTCGGTTAGGGTGCGGCCGACTTTGGTCGGCCGAAACCCGGCCGGGTTCCTGTCACCGCGGCTCACAGACGCGGATCCGCGATGAGCGAGCGTGGCTGATGATCGATCCACGCCCGAAACGCGTGGTTCCGTGGGCCGACCGCGCTCATCCATCCCGATCGTGCGTCCTGGAGACGCGTCGCGAGGCGATCGCGCCCTCGATCCGCAGGTCAGCGTTTGGCGCTCGCCTTGCTCGTGCCGCTGGTCCGGGTCCGGCCGTCCCCGGCCTTCGGCTTCGCCGTCTGCGACTGACGGCCGCGGTTCGGACTCGAGTAGGCAAGGAACCGGCGATACCAGGCTGCCGCCGCGGCGAAGAACGCACCAAGGATCGGCGACAACAGGAATGCCGACAGCGCCACGTTCTGGGCCTGGGCGGAGGTCGGCTGGTCCGCAGGAGCGAGTGTCGAAGCGAACCCGATGACGAGTAGCGAATAGCACGCCGCCGAGACGAATCCGACGATCGCCCCCATCAGCCAGGCCGCCCGCGGGGCCAGGAACCCGGCGATGAATACGCCGCCGATGGCCGGTGTCTGGATGAAATACACGAAGCCGAACTGGGCGATCACGTCCTGTCCCTTGGTCACGATGACGTAGACCGTGGCCGCGATCGTGATCAGCAGCGGAACCCAGAGTGCCTTGGTGTGGAGCGCGAGCCAGGGCACGGACGCCACATCATCGCGAACATTCATCGGCCGGAATGACAGCTTGAACGCTTCGGCGAACCCGACACGACCGGTCGGGCCGGCGGCGCTCGAGGTCGTCGAGGTCGAGGCGGATCGCCGGGGTGCCGCCGCCGGGGCCTCCACGGCCGCGTCGTCGAGCTCGCCGTCTGGGCTCGTTGCCGCTGCGGCTCGATAGCGTCGTCGCGCCTCGGCGCGTTCGGTCCTCTTGGCGCGTGCCACGGTGTCTCCTGCGATGGGTGTCGGGGATGTGACGCGCATCGTAGTCGAAGCCGGGTGGTCGCGGGATAAGCCGGCGTGAAGGCTTCCCTGCTACAACGAGCACACCCCGCCGCCGCCCGCCCATCCTGCTTTCCCGCCGGGAGGTCACCGATGGATCGTTCCCGGCGCGCGGGGTACACCGCGCTCATCGCGGTCGTACTGACCGTCATCTCGGCGACATGGGGTGGTCCCGAGGCGCTGGCCGGCTCGGTCGCCTGGTCGGCGTCGACGCTCGTGATCTCGGAGTTCGAGACCGGCGGTACGTCCGCGTCCGACGAGTTCGCGGAGGTCGCGAATCAGGGCTCGGGGCCGGTCGATCTGCAAGGGCTTGAGATCGTCTATGCGACCGCATCGGGTTCGACCGTCACTCGCAAGGTGACATGGGCGGAATCGACCGTCCTCGAGCCGGGCCGTCGGTTCCTCATCGCGAATTCGGCCGGCGTCTATGCGGCCGTCGCCGACGCCACCTACACCGGTGGGTTCGCCGCGACCGGTGGCGCCCTGGCGATCCGGCAGATCGGTGGCTCGGTCCTCGATTCGGTGGGTTGGGGTGATGCCACGAGTGGGTTCGTCGAGGGATTCGCCGCCGCCGCGCCGCCGTCGGGATCCAGCCTGGAGCGTCTGCCCGGCGGCGTCCTTGGCAACGGCATCGATTCGAACGACAACAGTATCGATTGGTTCGTCCAGGGTGCCCCATCGCCACAGGGGATGGCTGCGCCTGCCGTCCCAGGTGGGATCGCGCCGCCGACCCCGACCCCGACGCCTTGGCCGACCCCGACTCCGACATCGGCTCCGACCCCGACTCCGACGTCGGCCCCCACGCCCGTCCCTGCCACGCCGATCCTCGCCGCACGAGGCTTCGTGGACGACAGCCCGGTCACGATCGTCGGCGTGCTGACGACCGGCCTCGGGGCCCTTGAATTGGGCCGTGGTGGCTTCGTCCAGGATGCCAGCGGCGGGATCGCCCTGTATCTCGATGACCCGGTGGGCGGCCTCTGGCCTGCCGGTACGACGGTCACAATCGTCGGTACGGTCGTGAGTCGATATTCGCAGCGGACGGTGAAGGCGGCAGAAGCTTCGATCACTCGAGGATCGGCCTCGAGCTTGCCGACGGCCACCACCCTCGCCACGGGTTCCGCCACGGAGCCGTTCGAAGGGACCAGGGTCCGGATCCAGGGAACGATCTCCGGCTCTGCTGACCCGTTGACGGACGGACTGGCGGTCAACGTTGACGACGGAAGCGGCCCGGTCCGAGTCGTCGTCGGACCTGAGGCACTCGGTTCGCTGACGCTGTCCCCTGGCGTGATCATCAGCGCCACCGGACCTCTGGGACAGCGGGACAGCTCGGGGACCGGGACATCCGGGTATCGAGTCCACGCGACGACCCTGGGCGACGTGACAGTCATCGCCCCGACACCGACGCCGACGCCGACGCCGACGCCCACACCCACACTCACCCCGACCCCGACCCCGACGCCCAGCCCGACGGTCCATCCCTCCGCTACGGCGACGCCCGAACCGTCGACCGGCGCGGTATCGCTCCGCGACGCCCGGACCTATCCGGTCGGAGCCACCATCCACACGTCCGGGACCGTTGTTGCCGAAGCCGGCCGGCTGGGGACGCCGACCCTCCTGGGGCTCGGCACATCGGACGCCGGGCTGGTCGTCCACCTGCCGGCGGGGCTCGCCGGCTATCCGAGAGGCACCGTGCTCGATGTCACGGGCAAGCTGGCGGCTCCGTACGGGCAGTTGGAGATCCGGCCGGGCAACGCCGACGTCGAGATGATCGGCACGGGGGCCTTGCCGCCGACGATCGCGATCCCGGGCGAGGGCCTGGACGAATCGATGGAGGGCCGCTCCGTCACATTCACCGGGCGCCTGTCCGCGAAGCCGAAGGTCTCGTCCGGAGGCGACATCACGTTCCTGTTCGAACGCGACGGTGCGACGCCGGTCAAGGTCATGGCCGATATCTCGAGCCGGATCGCGGCGGCGTCGTCCGAAGTCGACGCGACGTATCGGGTCGTCGGCTTCGTTGGACAGCGGGCGAGTCGGACCGGGGCGCTGGATGGATATCGCGTCTGGATCCGCGACGCCGCCGACCTCGTCCGTACCTCGGGGCCGGCCGCGACAGGGTCACCGTCCCCGTCGAAGACGCCCAGCCCATCCGGCTCGGCACGGAAGCCCATCTCGATCGCGCGTGCCTTGAAGACCAACGACACCGAGATCACCATCGTCGGGGTCGTCACCGCGCCGGCGACGCTGCTCGACAGCACGGGTCGCCGGATCGTGGTCCAGGACGACTCAGCGGCCGTCGAGCTGCTGATCCCGACGGGTGGCTCCGCGCCGGCGGTCGGCGCGCGGATCCGAGCGGACGGCAAGATAGGCCTCGCCTACGGTGCGCCGCGCCTTCGGGCGGACAGCCTCGTCGTCGTCGGTACGGCGAGCGGGCCACGGCCGCTGGTCCTGCACGGCTCTCCACGCGAGGGGAACGAGTGGCGGCTGGTGTCGATCACCGGCCACGTCACCGATGTCACCAAGCTCGGCGATCGATGGCGGGCGGACCTGAGCGTCGGCTCGGTGAGCGTCGCCGTCGTCGGCCAGCCCGGTGCCGGCATCCCCAGCACCAGCCTGACGGAGGGCCGATCGGCCACGGTCATCGGCATCGCTCGCCGGCCCTATCCGACCGCCTCGGACCGCCGATTTGCCGTCACCCCCCGGTTCCCGGCGGACGTGCACACGGCTGGCGCCGGGAATGCCGGTTCGTCCGGGGCCGTGGGCAGCACGCTGTCCGGTCCACATGGAGTGACACCGGGCGTGACCCCCGGCGACCCCGACAGCCCGCCGGCTCCCTCGCGGCCCGCATCGATCGATGCGGACATGATCGACCTTGACTCGGTCATCGGAAGGACCGTCCGAGTCGGCGGTCTGGTCGAGAAGCTGCTGTCAGATGGGTTCAGCCTCGACGACGGCACGGCCGTCGGGCGAGTCGTCCTCAGGGGCGAGGCCCTGGACCGGCTCGCGTTGGTGGAGCCCGGTGACGCACTCAACGCGACCGGAACGGTCGAGTCGACGAGGACCGGACCGGTCATCGTCGTGTCGGCGGCCGGTGCCATCGTTCAGGCTGGCGACCCGACCGCTTCCGTGGCCGGTGACCGGACCGCGACCCACGCTCCCGTCACCCTCGCTGGACTCAGCGGCGATGCGGCGGACATCGAAACGAACACGGCTGCCCGAGTCGGAAGCCCGGATGATGGGCCCGCCACCGCACCGTCAGCGGTCCTCGTCGGGATCGTCCTCGTCGTCGTGGTCGTCGGCGCGTCGGTCGGCGTCACCGCGATGCGCAGGGAGCGCCGCCGACGCAAGGCGATGCGACAAATCCGAGACCGTTTGGCCACCTTCGCCGGTCGGCCCGCGACCGGTGCGCCGACCGCCCACCCGGCCGACTCGGCAGCCCATCCGGCCGACCTCGCAGGCCCAAGCGTGGCTGAGCGTGGGCCGAGCACGATCCGATCGGCTTGACGCTCGTGAGAAGGCGGGACTATCCTCGGCCGAGTTTCGCGCCAGCGAAGCAGCCACCTGAGCGAGGGAGCGGTCTTGCCGAACGCGGACCACCGCGTCGAAAGCGCCCCGGATCGCAGGATCGCGATCCCAGCCGGAGAACGGCAGTACCACATCGGACTCGGTCCAGGCGAACTGGCCGAGTACATCCTCCTCCCCGGTGATCCCGATCGGACGTCTCGCATCGCTGCCCGTCTCGAATCCATCGAGCTCGAGCATCGACACCGGGAGTTCGCCTCGGTCACCGGGCGATTTCGGGGCCAGCGGGTGTCGGTCGTCTCGACCGGCATCGGCACGGACAACGTCGAGATCACGGTGGCGGAGATCCTGGCGATCACGGAACGGCCGACCTTCATCCGGGTCGGGTCGTGCGGAGCACTCCAGCCGGAGATGGGCCTCGGGGACCTGGTCATCACCACCGGCGCGGTGCGTCTCGAATCGACCACGAGCTTCTTCGTCCACGACGGGTATCCGGCGGTCGCCCACTTTGAGGCGGTCGCGGCGCTCATCGAGGCTGCGGAACGGCTCGGACACCGGTATCACGTCGGAGTGACGGCGACGGCGCCGGGGTTCTTCGGTGCGCAGGGGCGCCCGATCCCCCAGTTGCCCATCCGTTACCCTGACCTCGCGGAGGAGATGGCGCGCCAGCGCGTCATGAACTTCGAGATGGAGGCGTCCGCTCTCCTCGTCCTCGCGACCCTCGCCCGCTGCCGAGCCGGCGTCGTCTGTGCGGTGTACGCCAACCGGACGACCGGCGACTTCGTCAGCGGCGAGCCCAAGGACCTGGCCGAGGCGGCCTGCGTCGAGACCGGGCTGGAAAGCCTGCTCGTGCTGGCTGAGATGGACCGACAGAAGCGCGAAGCCGGGACGGGCAGCTGGCGTCCGTCGCTCTGGCAACATACCGTCTGATCACGCACCGTCGAGTGGATGCGGGACAAAGGTTCCCGTGACACATCGCGAGGATGGAGGAGAGCCCGAATGGCTGAAGCCTATTGTGTCAAGGACAAGAAGAAGGTCGAAGTCCAGAACGCCCAGAAGATCACGATGAAGAACGGCAAGCCGGCGATCCAGGGCACCTGCCCGGTCTGCGGCGGGAAGGTCTTCCGGATCGGGGGCTGACCCGGACCTGAAAGAACGACCGAGGCCCTCGCCGGAAGGCGAGGGCCTCGTCATGTCCGGCCACCCGGCGGCCCTTTGGTACGATGGTGTCGACGCACGACCACGCGTCCATCGCCCCGTCTACCCGCTACGTCGAGCGTTCGCCCGGCGCGACATCCCGCCCAGGAGGCCCACCATGACCCGTGTCGGCATCAACGGTTTCGGCCGGATCGGCCGTCAGTCGCTCAAAGCGTTGATCGAACGTGCCCCGGACATCGAAGTCGTGGCGGTCAACGACCTGGTCGACCCGGCCATGAACGCGCTCCTGTTCAAACACGACTCGACCTATGGGGCCTACCCTGGCGATGTCAGCGCCGGCGAATCGTCGATCACCATCGACGGCCATGAGATCAGGATCCTCGCCGAGCGCGACCCAGCCGCCCTTCCGTGGGCGGACCTGGGCGTCGACATCGTCCTCGAGAGCACCGGGATCTTCACCGATGCCGCAAAGGCAAGGGCCCATATCGACGCCGGTGCCCGGAAGGTCATCATCAGCGCCCCGGCCAAGAACGAAGACATCACCATCGTGCTGGGGGTCAACGAGGACCGCTACGATCCGGCGACCCAGCACATCATCAGCAACGCGAGCTGCACGACGAACTGCCTGGCCCCGGCCGCCAAGGTCGTCCACGACCTGGTGACCATCGAGCTCGGGCTGATGAACACGATCCACAGCTATACCAATGACCAGCAGATCCTCGACGTCGCGCACAAGGACCCGCGTCGCGCCCGGAGCGCCGGGCAGAACATCATCCCGACGACGACGGGTGCGGCAAAGGCGCTGGCGCTGGTGATCCCGGACCTGAAAGGCAAGTTCGACGGGTTCAGCCTGCGCGTCCCGACGCCGACGGTCAGCGTCGTCGACTTCACGGCGCAGGTCAGCCGACCGACCTCGGTCGAGGAACTGAACGAAGCGTTCCGGGCCGCGGCAGCAGGTCCGATGGCCGGCATCCTTGGTGTCTCGGACGAACCGCTGGTGTCGATGGACTTCAAGGGTGACAGTCGCAGTTCGATCATCGACGCCCCATCGACGATGGTCCTTGGCGGGACGCTGGTCAAGGTCATCAGCTGGTACGACAACGAGTGGGGCTACAGCTCCCGCGTTGCGGACCTGATCGCGTTCGTCGCCGCGCGCCTTCCCGTCGCAGCCTGACTCCCGATGGACAAGCTGACCATCCGTGACGCGGATGTCGCCGGGAAACGCGTCTTCGTCCGGGTCGATTTCAATGTCCCGCTGGCCGACGGCCAGGTCACCGACGACTCACGAATCCGGGCCGCGATCCCGACCATCGTCGCGCTGCTCAACGGCGGGGCGTCGGTCATCCTGGCCAGCCATCTCGGGCGACCGAACGGCAAGGTCCAGGACGGGCTCCGGTTGCGCCCGGTCGGCCAGGCGCTGAGCCAGCTCATGCGTCGGAACGTCCCGGTCACCGGCGATGCCCTGGGCGTCGGCACGGAGGACGCGGTCAAGCGCCTCCGGCCGGGCGAGGTCCTCATGCTCGAGAACCTCCGGTTCCATGCCGAAGAGGAAGCCAACGACCCGGTCTTTGCCGCGACCCTCGCGTCGTACGCCGACCTCTACGTCAACGACGCATTCGGGACCGCCCACCGGGCCCACGCCTCGACCGTCGGCGTGCCGCAGATCCTGCCGGCATACGCGGGGCTCCTGATGGAGCGCGAGATCGAGATGCTCTCCAAGCTCCTCGAGGCACCGGAACGGCCGTTCGCGGCGATCCTGGGCGGGGCCAAGGTGTCGGACAAGATCGGCGTGATCGACCATCTCTTGACCAAGGTCGACCTGCTGGTCCTGGGTGGTGGGATGGCCAACACCTTCCTGCTTGCCCAGGGCAAGGCCATCGGCAAGAGCCTGGCGGAGCCGGACCGCGTCGCGGACGCCCGGCGGATCCTGTCCATCGCGGCGAACAACGGGGTCCGGGTCGTGTTGCCGGTCGACGTCATCGTGGCCAAGGAGGTCACTCGAGGCACGGAATACAAGACGCTGCAGGCCGAGAAGATCCCGGCCTCGTGGCATATCGTCGACCTGGGCAAGGCCAGCCAGGACCTGATGGTCGAGGCGCTGTCCGACGTGCAGACGGTGTTCTGGAACGGGCCGTTGGGGGTATTCGAGATCCCCTCGTTCGCCCACGGCACGAAGGCCGTCGCACGGATGTTGGCCGAGCGGGCCGACGGCGGGGCGACGGTCATCGTCGGTGGCGGAGATTCGGTCGCGGCGGTGACCCAGCAGGGACTCGCAGACCGGATGACCCACATCTCCACCGGTGGCGGGGCGTCACTTGAATTCCTCGAGGGCCGTGAGCTGCCCGGGTTGGCGATCCTGCCCGATCGTCCGGTCGAGCTCAAGTCGAAGGCCAAGGCGCGCGCACGATGATCGACGCGATCGACGCCCGCCAGATCCTCGATTCGCGCGGCAACCCGACGATCGAGGTCGATGTCATCCTGGCCGACGGTTCGGTCGGACGTGCCGCTGTGCCGTCCGGGGCCTCGACCGGTGTCCACGAGGCTGTCGAGTTGCGCGACGGGGATGCGGCGCGGTACGGCGGCAAGGGTGTGCTCCGGGCGGTGGCCAACGTCACCGAGACGATCGGCCCGGCGCTGCTGGGTCTTGACGCCACAGACCAGGCCGGGATCGACGCGCTGCTCTGCGAGCTTGATGGGACGCCGAACAAGGCAGCGCTCGGGGCGAACGCGTTGCTTGGTGTGTCGCTGGCCTGCGCCCATGCCGCGGCGGCCTCATATGACCTCCCGTTGTATCGGTATGTCGGTGGCGTCGGGGCGACCCGGCTGCCGGTGCCGATGTTCAACATCCTCAACGGCGGCAAGCACGCCCACGACTCGACGGACTTCCAGGAGTTCATGGTCATGCCGGTCGGCGTCGAGACGTTCTCGGATGCCCTCCGCGCCGGATCCGAAGTCTTCTGGGCATTGCGCTCGATCCTCCATGAGGACGGTCAGTCGACCGGGCAGGGCGACGAGGGTGGGTTCGCGCCGTCGCTCGCTTCGAACGAGGCGGCGGTCGAGGTCATCCTCCGAGCCATCGAGCGCGCCGGCTATCGCCCGGGAGTCGACGTCGCGATCGCGCTGGATCCGGCATCGAGCGAGCTGGTCGAACCGGGCTCCGGCGTTGACGGGGCGCCGACGCGCTACGTCCTGACGAAGGAGGGACGGACGCTCGATTCGGGCGAGCTGGTCGAGCTGTGGGCGGACTGGGCAGCGCGCTATCCGATCGTGTCGCTCGAGGACGGGCTGGCCGAGGACGACTGGGATGGTTGGCGTGCGCTGACCGATCGACTGGGCGGCACCATCCAGCTCGTCGGGGACGACCTGTTCGTCACGAACGTCGAGCGGATCGCCCGGGGGATCGCCGAGGGCTCGGCCAACTCGGTGTTGATCAAGCTGAACCAGATCGGCACGTTGACCGAGACGATCGAGGCGATCCGACTGGCCGGATCGGTCGGTTGGTCGGCCGTCGTCTCGCATCGGTCGGGCGAGACGGAGGACACGACGATCTCTGACTTCGTCGTGGCGATGGGCACCGGCCAGATCAAGACCGGCGCGCCGTCACGGTCGGAGCGCGTCGCCAAGTACAACCGCCTGCTCCGCATCGAGGGCGAACTCGGCGACAGCGCGCAGTATCCCGGGCGCAGCGCATTGACCGGGGTGCCATCGCCGGCCCGGTTCGCGCCGGAAGCCTAGGTCCTTCGGGTGCATCGGTTCGTCGATCGCGGCGCGATCACGGCTGCCTACGTCGGCATCGGCATGGGCATCACGATCGTGGCCAGCTTCACCCTGATCATCCCGATCGAGTGGCTGATCTGGATCCTGGCCATCCCGTCCGGCCTCCTGATCGGCTACTACGCAAACCAGCGGTCGGACCGACGGGCCGGCCCTTGGTCCCGGATCCTTGTCAATGGCGTGTTCGCGGGCGTCGTGACCGGGCTCACCGTGGCGCTCCTGCTCCTGCTCATCAAAGCCATCTTCTTCTATGGCGATTCCGGCTTCCCGGACTTCAACCGGGCCGATGCGGACGGGAACCCGATCCCGCCGTATTGCCAGCCCGGCGCAGATTGCGTGTACCAGCGCTACCTGGCTGCCGGCCGAGGTGCCGATCTCGCGTCCGCGGGCGTTTCCGACGTATCGGCGTTCACCGGCTTCTACTGGTCGGAGCAGTTCGGAACGGCCGAGACGATCGTGCTGATGACGACGCTCGGCGGAATTGGTGGCGCTGCGCTGTACGGCGTGTTCCGCCCGAAACCGGTGGTGACGGAGACGACGGCCACCGCCTGATCCGGGGCTGGGCGGAATCGAAACGCCCCGGTGGGACCGGGGCGTCGAGGTGGGTCCGCGTCCTGGCCGCTATGCCTTGGGCGCGGCCTTCTTCTTCGGTGTGGCCGTGGCCGTCGCCTTCGGAGCCGTGGCGGTCGACTTGGCCGCCGTCGCGGTCTTCTTGGTCGTCGCCTTCTTCGCGGCCGGCTTCTTCGTCGTCGAGGTTGACTTGACCGGCGCGGCCTTGGTGGTCGCGGCGTCGGCCGTCGTCGCCTCAGCGGCGGCCTTTGCGGCGGCAGCCTCGGCTCTGGCCGTCTTGCTCAGCGCGGCGCGAGCTTTTCCGGCGGCCGTCTGTGCGCCCTTGGCCTTGCCGGCTTTGCCGGCAGCGATGCGGGCCTTGGCGGCCTTCGCCGCGGCGGCCTTGCCGGTCGTCTTCACGACGCGACCGCCTGTCTGGACCTGCTCGCCACCCAGTGCGGCGTTGACCTTGCGGGTCAGTCGCGACTTCCGGCGGGCCGCCGCGTTGGGATGGATCGCTCCGACCTTGGCGGCACGGTCAAGAGCGCTGAGCGCCTCGATCAGGGCGGCGGTGGGATCGATCGTCGACTCCGCCGGCTGCGTGGCGACGGCGAGTGCCTTCGCAACGTACGTCTTGGCGGCGGTGCGTCGGGGCTGCAGGACGGCGTGGCGGCTCTGGGCCTGACGGACCCTCTTGAGTCCAGACGGCGTGCGAGCGCCCGTCCAGGTGCGGGGCGTCTTGGCCAAGGGGCGAACCTCGATGTGAGTGGGACTGGTCGATGGCACGACGCGAATCGAGCGCCGGGCGCGAAGGCGGATGGTATCACAGGGTACCCTCTACCGATGCCAGCGCTGCGATTCGACATGCGGCTCGGCGCCCGGTCCTGGCCGGTCCTGTGGCTGTTCGGGGTCCACGGCGTCGAGGATGCATACGTCGTCGTCGACGATGCCGCGGTCCACGCCCGATTCGGCTGGGCCCACACGGACGTTTCGTTGACCGACATCACCGGCTGGCGGATCGAGGGGCCATGGCGCTGGATCACCGCGATCGGTATCCGCCGGAGCCTTCGAGATGGCGACCTCACCTTCGGAGGTTCTGCACGAGGTGGCGTCCGGATGGACTTCGGGCATCCGGTCCGCATCGCCGGGATGCGAGTGCCCGCCCTGTACGTGACGGTCGAGGATCTGGAAGGGTTCGCCGCCGCGCTTACGGCCCGAGGGATCGATGGCGTCGATGCTCGTCAGCGACCGACCACGTGATCATCGGTGCGCGCACGGATGTCGCCACGAATGGCGTCGCTTGCCGGCCGGTCCCAGACCGGGCGACCGCTACGATCGCGACGCCACGAGGGCACCGAGCTTCTTGGCCATCTCCAGCAGGTCGTCTGGTGACCGTCCGCCAAGCCCGTCGACCGGAACGCCGCTGAGTTCTCCGACTGCGACAGCGATCCCGGTGTCGCCCTGGAGGACGAACAACTGGACTGCCTCGGGCGCGGGCACCCACACGGCCTTATCGCCGAGGCCCGCGACGGGAGTGGCGTCTGGTGCGCTCTTCCAACCTTCGAACCACGCCGCAGCGTTATCGGTGAACACCTGGGTCAGGCCCGCGATCGCAAACGTCTCGGGAACTTCGTAGATACAGGCGGTCGCGTCCTGCGGAGATCCCGACACTGCCAAGCCGAGGGTGTCGGCGACCTCGTCGGTCGAGAGCAACGCGCAGACCCCGGCGCCACCGGCGTCCGGGCTGACCTCGGCCACGCTCGCCGTGGTGGTTGGGGAGGCGGTCTCGGCCTCGGTCTGGCTGGGCGCTGCGGTTTGACCGTCGCCGACAGACGTGGGAGCGACGCTCCGGGTGCTGGTCGCCGGGCTCGCGCCACCCTGGGCGCAGGCCGAGACCGACAGGACCGTCACGACCGCCGCTGCTAGAAGAACGAGTCGACCCGACATGGCACTGATGCCCTCCCGCTACGACGAAATAGCGTGGATACCGTAGGGCGCTCGCCACCCGCGGCGCAGTCAGCAACGTGACTCGGACCGAGTCGCCGTCCGGACAGGCACAGGACGTCCGCTACACTGCCGCCTCGTGACCATCCCGCAGGACCGCCTCCGCAACTTTTCGATCATCGCCCACATCGACCACGGCAAGTCGACGCTGGCCGATCGGTTGCTGGAGCTGACCCATACCATCGATGCCCGACAGATGACCAGCCAGGTGCTCGATTCGATGGATCTCGAGCGCGAGAAGGGGATCACCATCAAGGCCCGGGCCGTTCGCCTCGAGTACGTGGCACAGGACGGCCTGACATACGGGCTCAACCTCATCGATACGCCCGGCCACGTCGATTTCGCCTACGAGGTCAGTCACAGCCTGCAGGCCTGCGAGGGAGCGATCCTCGTGGTCGATGCCACCCAGGGGATCGAGGCCCAGACGCTGGCCAACGTCCACCTCGCGATGCGCGAGAACCTGACCCTCATCCCGGTCCTCAACAAGATCGACCTGCCGTCGGCCGACCCGGACACGATCATCGACGAACTCGAGAACGTCCTGGCCATCCCACGCGAGGAAGTCATCCTGGCCTCGGCCAAGGATGGCACCGGCGTTCCGGAGATCCTCGAGGCCATCGTCGCCCGGATCCCGGCACCAAAGGGCGATCCGAAGGCGCCACTCCAGGGACTGATCTTCGACAGCCACTATGACGCGTACAAGGGAGTGATCGTCTACGTCCGTCTCGCCCAGGGCACGATCCGTCATGCCGAACCCGTCCGCCTGATGGGCAGCGGGGTGACCGCCGAGCCGCTGGAACTGGGTGTCTTCCGGCCGCAGCTCGTGCCGGTTCGGCAGCTGGTCGCCGGCGAGGTCGGCTACGTGGCGACCGGGCTCAAGAGCGTTCGCGACGCCCAGGTCGGCGATACGGTCACGAGCCAGACCCGCCCGGCGGCCGCACCACTACCGGGCTACCAGCCGGCCAAGAGCCTGGTCTTCGCCGGGATCTACCCGGTCTCGGGCGAGGATTACTCGCTGCTCCGTGACGCGCTCGAGAAGCTCCACCTCAACGATGCCAGCTTCACGTACACGCCCGAGAGCTCGGTGGCGCTGGGGTTCGGCTTCCGCTGCGGGTTCCTCGGCCTGCTGCACATGGAGATCGTCCAGGAACGCCTGGAACGCGAATTCGACCTCGACCTGATCGCCTCCGCGCCGTCGGTCGAATACCACGTCAAACGGACCATGGGCCGCAGCGATGTCGTGGTCGACAATCCATCGCTGCTTCCGAACCCGACGGACATCGAAGTCATCGAGGAGCCCTGGGTCAAGCTCAGCCTGGTCAGCCCGAGCCAGTACATCGGGGCGTTGATGGAGCTTTCGACCAACCGCCGCGGCGAGTTCATGACCATGGAGTACCTCGACCCCGCTCGGGTCGTCCTGCATTTCGAGATGCCCTTGGCCGAGCTCATCGTCGACTATTTCGACCAGATGAAGAGCCGCAGCCAGGGCTATGCCTCGATGGACTACGAGGAACTCGGCTATCGGCCGGCGAACCTGGCCAAGGTCGACATCCTGGTCAACGGCGAGCCGGTCGACGCCCTGTCACTGATCGTCCATCGCGATCGCGCCCAGTCGACCGGCCGCGCGCTGGCCGAGCGACTCAAGGAACTCATCCCGCGCCAGATGTTCGAGATCCCGATCCAGGCGGCGATCGGCTCGAACGTCGTCGCCCGCGAGACGGTCCGGGCGATGCGCAAGAACGTCCTGGCCAAGTGCTACGGTGGCGACATCACCCGCAAGCGCAAGCTGCTCGAGAAGCAGAAGGAAGGCAAGCAGCGGATGAAGCGCGTCGGTTCCGTGGAGATCCCTCAGGAGGCGTTCCTCGCGATGTTGCGCATGGACGAGGGCTAGGATGGCTCCGTGGATGACTTCATAGTCCTTGCCCGGTCGCTCATCACGATCGGGCTGGTCGCCTTGCTGATCATGCTGCGCCTGGAGGCGGAGCGCTTCGGCACGGCCGAGTATTACGAAGCGACGCGCGATGGGGAGCAGCCCCGGATCCGACGCCGGCTGTCCTGGTATGGGCTTGGCTTCGGGCTATCCGTGGCGCTCCTGTTCATCCATCCGGAACCGCAGCGCGACCTGTACCTGGGTTCGGGTGACCGGTTCGGGGCGGTCATGGGTGGCATCGTGTACGGGCTGCTTGGCATCGCCGTCGCGGTCCTGTTCGCCACGTTGCGCTACCACCGGATCCGGTTCCCCGACGCCTGGTCGTATCCGGGCGCGCTCGTCAACTCCACTGCGACCGCGTTCATCGACGAGGTCACCTTCCGTGGCGCATTGCTCGGCCTGCTCCTCGTCGTGGGTGTGAACCCCACGATGGCCAATATCACCCAGGCCATCATCTACGCCCTGGCCACCCGACTCGGCGCGCCCGGACGCGATCGGTACCTGCTCGTCCTGGCCATCGGGATCGGCCTGGTCGGCGGCTGGCTGACCGTTGCCACCGGCGGGATCGCCGCTGCCTTCCTGGGTCACTCGATCACTCGCTTCGCGTTCTTCCTGTGTACCGGGCATGCCGGCCAGACGAAGCCGCGCGCCCGCGAACCCGAGGAGATCGAGAAGCGCCGTCGACCGCCCGAGGGTTGGCGGATCATCGGGTCGCGAGACCGCTGATGGCTGGTGCCGGGCCGCTCATCCGGAGCGCTGCGCCGCCGGTCGCCCTCTACATCCACATCCCGTTCTGCGTCTCGCTCTGCCCGTACTGCGACTTCGTGGTCTACGCCGGCGCGGCGGCCCGCGGGCCGAACGCCAGGGTCGAGGCGTTCCTTGCGGCGCTCCGGGTCGAACTCGACCTGCGCGCCGACGCACTGGATCGCGATCTGCCGGGCCGACCGAAGCTCGAGACGGTCTATCTCGGCGGCGGGACGCCGTCGCTCCTGCCGTCCGAGGCGATCGCCGGGCTCATCGATCGCGTCCGCACTCGCTTCGGGATCGCCGACGGGGCCGAGGTCACGATCGAGGCCAACCCCGGGCCGGACGAACGCGGGGACGCTCAGGCGCTACACGACGCCGGGATCAACCGGCTGTCGCTGGGGGCACAGTCCATGTCCGCCGCCGGGCTGCGTCGTCTCGGACGCCGGCATCGCGTCGCCGACGTCGGGATGGCCGTCGCCGACGCCCGGGCCGGCGGTATCGAGTCGATCAGCCTGGACCTCCTGTACGACGCCCCGGGTTCGAGCCTGGCTGGCTGGATGGAGACGCTCGACGCCGCCCTCGCCCTGTGGCCCGACCACCTGTCGCTCTATGCCCTGACCCTGGACGACCCCGATGCCGAGGGCTTGACCGGTCCCGACGGGGACCACCTGCCGACGACCGCAGGCGCCAGGCGCTGGCGCGAGCGCGCCCGGCCGCAGCAGGATGAGGATCGCGCTGCCGCCCAGTACCATCACGCCGTGCATCGGCTGGCGGAAGCGGGCTGGCACGGCTACGAGATCAGCAACTGGGCTCGACCCGGGCATGAGAGCCGGCACAATCTCAGTTACTGGGAACGGCGACCGTACGAGGCGATCGGCCCAGGCGCGCATGCCTTCGATGGGGTGACCCGCCGCTGGAATGCCGCCCACTATGCGGGTTATGTCGGGGCACTGACCCCGAAACACGGAGTGCGGCCGACGTTGCCGCCAGGAGGTTGGGAGACGGTGGATCCAACGGCCGCGGCCGTGGAGGCGATCATCCTCGGACTCAGGACGGACCGGGGCGTGCCGCGCAGCTCGGCTGACACCCCACCGCTGGCTGATGCGTTCGGCTGGGCGCTGGCCGCTGAGCTGCTCGACGTCACCGACGATGACCGGGTGATCCTGACCACCCGTGGTCGGCTCCTCTCGAACGAACTATTCAGTCGGCTGGTCTAGGCGGGTCCGGCGGCGACGACGCCACGTCTTCTTCCGCGGCGAGTCGAGCCTGAGCGAGTTCGATATCCGCTGTCGGCGATTCGGACGGAGCGTACTCGCGAGATCGGAAGTATTCGGCGATGGCCTCGACGACTTTGGCCGACCTGGTGAACAGCAGATACCGCTTTCGGCGGCCGCCGTAGCCGGTCGCGACGAGCGGGGTTCGGATGTCGAGGTGGAACCCGTTCGCATCAGCCAGCCACCTGGCTGACTCGACCGTGTAGTAGGAGACGTGGCCGTTGAGGTACAGGTAGTGCTGCTTGCCCAGCCGTCCGTGGTCGTACAGGTTGGTCGAACACACGAGCAACCCGTCAGCCTCGACGTAGCCGAACAGGTGCTCGAAGTCGGCCCGTGGCGTCTGGAAGTGCTCGACGACCTCGCTGGCGATGACGACCGTGAACGTCCGCGGAGCCGGCAGGTTTGCATCGATGAATTCCGCGTCGTCTCGGAGCTGCATGATGTCGGCGATGGCGACGTTCCGAACCTCGGGCAGCCCGGCGATATGGACGTTGTCGAAGCTTCGGCCGGCCCCGAAGACGAGCACATCCAGGTCGCTCCTGCCGAGGATCTCGATGGCCATCCTGGCCATGTGGAATTCGCGTCCCGGTCGCGTGAGGGTCCCGATCCTGGCCCGGTCGGGGAGTGCCGTCAGGGAATCGAAGGCGGCATAGTCGAACGTGTTGTCCGGATTGGCGAGGTGGCCGCAGTCGCGACAGATCCGGAGCCGATATCGGATACCGGACGCGGCCGTCCGACCCTTGCGACTTCGATCGCGTCTCACGACGATCCGGAGGCGGTCCGACCCGCACACCGCGCAGTGCTCCGGGTGGATCCTGGAAACGACCCTGCGGATCCGTCGTTTGATGCCCCGGACGGGACGGATGCGCGATGATGAACCGCCCTTTTTGCCCATGACGACATCGTACCCGGAACGACCAGCGCCCTTCGTTGACACGTCGACCTGCGGACTGATACGATGCCGGCAACACGTTAGCACTCTCAACCATAGAGTGCTAACACGATCGGGAGACAGGCCTTGGCGCGACGGATCCGCCGCCCAATCGGCCCCCTGGACCTACGGACGCAGTCGATCCTCCGGGCCGTCATCGAGGAATACGTCAACACGGCCGCGCCGGTCGGCAGCCAGGCGCTCGTCGAGCGCTACCGTCTGGGCGTCTCCAGCGCGACCGTCCGGAGCATCCTCGCCGATCTGGAAGCCAACGGGCTGCTGACCCACCCGCATACCTCGGCCGGGCGGATCCCGACCGATGCGGGATACCGGTTCTACGTCGAATCCATCGCGGTCGCGGTCCCGTTGCCTGCGGTCGAGCAGTTGATGATCCGGCACCAGTTCGGCCAGGTCGAATTCGCCAGCGAGCATTGGTTCCGATTGGCGGCCACGACGCTTGCGTCCGTGACCCGCTCGGCAGGGATCGCCACGCCGGCGAAGCCGCGAGATGCCCACATCCGCCGGATCGATCTGGTCGCCATCAATGAGCGCATGGCCAGTCTCATCCTGGTCCTGCGCGAGGGCGCCATCAAGCAGGCCCTGGTCACCGTCGACGGCGACGACGCCATCGACCAGCCGACCCTCAACGCCGTGGCCGGGATCCTGAACGAGCGTCTGGTCGGTCTGACTGCGGACCGGGCCGGGGTGCGGATCACTGGACTGCCCGGCGACGACCGAGTCTCCGTCCTCGCACGACGGGTCGGCGAGCGGATCGTCAAGGTCCTCGGCGAGTACGACGCCGAGACGATCGAGGAGGTCTTCAGCGATGGCCTGCTCAATGTCATGGAGGAGCCAGAGTTCGCCCAGAGCGACAAACTCCGCCGCGTCTTCAGCGCCCTCGAGAACCGGGCCTACCTCGGCGAACTCGTCGGGAGCGTCGCCGGGACCGGTGGGGTCCGGGTGTTCATCGGTCACGAGAATCAGCCGCTGGATATGCGAGACGTATCGCTCATCCTGGCCGCGTATGGCCGCCCCGGTCGGGCGATCGGCGTGGTCGGCGTCCTCGGACCGACCCGGATGTCCTACTCGCAGGCGATCGGCACCGTCGGGTTCGTGTCCGGCCTCATGAATGAACTGGTGGATCACCTGTATGCCTGAACGAAGTCGCACCCGCGCCCAGGAGCGGGCCGATGAGATCGATGTCTCGCCGAGCGCCCTGGTCGCCCAGATCGAAACGTTGACGACCGAGCGCGATGACGCCGTCCGGAACGCCGACGAATACCTCGGCGCGCTCCAGCGCGAGCGGGCCGAGTTCCAGAATTTCAAGCGGCGGACGACCGAGGAGCGCCTGCGGGACCTCGGGCTCGCCGGCGAAGACCTGATCCGCAAGGTCCTGGTCCTCGCCGATGACTTCGACCTGGCCATCGAGGCCCGGCCTGCATCCATCGCCGAGGACGCCTGGTTCGAGGGCATCGCCGCCATCGACCGGAAGCTCCGCCTGCTGCTCGACAGCGAGGGAGTGACGATCATCGACGCGTCGGCCGGTCGACCATTCGATCCGCGCGAACACGAGGCCATCGCCAACGTCCCCGGCAGCGGTCGGGCGGATGGCGAGATCGTCGAAGAGATCCGACGCGGGTACCGACTCCGGGACCGCGTCATCCGCCCGGCACTCGTCGCCGTGGCGACCAACGACACCACCACAGAACCCAACGACTGACAGGAATCACGGACAAGGAGCATCCATCGATATGGGCAAGATCATCGGAATCGACCTCGGAACGACCAACTCGGTCGTAGCGGTCATGGAGGGCGGCGAGCCGACCGTCATCGCATCGGCGGAGGGCGGTCGGACCGTTCCGTCGGTCGTGGCCTTCACCAAGAGCGGCGAGCGCCTCGTCGGCCAGCTGGCCAAGCGCCAGGCGGTCACCAACCCGGCCAACACCGTCTATTCGATCAAGCGCTTCATGGGCCGTCGCTGGGACGACCCGGAGGTCAAGCGCAGCAAGGGCCTCGTCCCGTACACGATCGAGAAGGACTCGAGCAGCGACGGCGTCGCGGTCAAGCTGGCCGACGGCAAGAGCTACACGCCGCCGGAACTGTCGGCCATGATCCTCCAGAAGCTCAAGACCGATGCCGAGGCCTACCTCGGCGAGAAGATCACCGACGCGGTCATCACCGTGCCGGCCTACTTCGACGACACCCAGCGCCAGGCGACCAAGGACGCCGGCCGGATCGCCGGTCTCGACGTCAAGCGGATCATCAACGAACCGACCGCCTCCGCCCTGGCCTACGGCCTGGACAAGAAGGGCGACGAGAAGATCGCGGTCTACGACCTGGGTGGTGGCACCTTCGACATCTCCATCCTGGAGCTCGGCGAGGGCGTCTTCGAGGTCAAGGCGACCAACGGCGACACGCACCTCGGCGGCGACGACTTCGACCAGCGGGTCATCGATTGGCTGCTGGCCGAGTTCAAGAAGGACCAGGGGATCGATCTGGCCAAGGATCAGCAGGCCCTCCAGCGCCTCAAGGAGGCTGCCGAGAAGGCGAAGATCGAGCTGTCGTCCACCGCGACGACCGAGATCAACCTCCCGTACATCACGGCCGACGCCACCGGGCCGAAACACCTGGTGATCTCACTGACCCGCGCCAAGCTGGAAGACCTGGTCGCCGACCTGGTCCAGAAGACGGCCGGGCCGGTCAAGGCCGCGCTCAAGGATGCCGGCCTCAAGCCGGGCGAGATCGACGAGGTCATCCTCGTCGGTGGCATGACCCGGATGCCTGCCGTCGTCGAGGCGGTCAAGGCCATGTTCGGTGGCAAGGAGCCGCACAAGGGCGTGAACCCCGATGAGGTCGTGGCCATCGGCGCCGCGATCCAGGCCGGCGTCCTGGCCGGTGACGTCAAGGACGTCCTGCTCCTCGACGTGACGCCGCTGTCGCTCGGCATCGAGACGCTCGGTGGGGTCATGACCAAGCTGATCGAGCGCAACACGACCATCCCGACCTCGAAGTCGCAGACCTTCTCGACCGCGTCCGATTCGCAGTCGCAGGTGGAGATCCACGTCCTGCAGGGCGAGCGCGACTTCGCGGCCGACAACAAGACCCTGGGCCGGTTCATCCTCGACGGGATCCCGCCGGCTCCGCGGGGTATCCCGCAGATCGAGGTCACCTTCGACATCGATGCCAACGGCATCCTTGACGTCAAGGCCAAGGACCGGGCGACCGGCAAGGAACAGCAGGTCCGGATCACCGCCTCGTCGATGCTCGACAAGAGCGCCGTCGACCAGATGGTCCGCGACGCCCAGGAGCATGCCGACGAGGACCGGACTCGACGCGAAGAGGTCGAGACCCGGAACCAGGCCGAGGCCCTCACGTTCCAGGCGGAACGGGCCATCAAGGACCTCGGCGACAAGGTGTCGTCCGAGGACAAGGCCGAGGTCGAGAACAAGGTCGAGTCCCTGCGCGAGGCCCTGAAGGGTTCCGACATGGACATCGTCAAGACCGGGATGACCGGTCTGGCCGAGGTCCTGCAACGCGTTTCGACGACGGCCTACGAAGCGGCAGCCTCGGCGGCCGGCGAGTCCGGCAACGGGACCGGCGAGTCCGATGGTTCGGAAGGGTCGGACGAGACCGGATCATCGGGCGAGGCCGACGGCTCGGCCGGTGCCGACGAGGAAACCGTCGAGGGCGAGTTCAAGGAGGTCTAGGCTTCCGGGTCCCTCGCAGACACGTCAACGGCCCGCAGGGAAACTGCGGGCCGTTTTCGATTCTACGCGCCGGGGGCCGTGGCGCGGGCCGTGGTGGGCTCGTGGGGTTGCGGGGCCGCGGGGCCGCGGGTCGCGGCGGGTCGGGTCGACGGGTCGGGTCGCCGCGGTCGGCGTCGGCCCCGCCACCGCGGCCCGGTCGGCGCCTGGCGGCCCGTTTGTGACAAATGCTCGCCACACGGGCGTTGGTCAGCGGATTTCTGACGATCGGGTCTTCTCGTGAGCATGTGACCGGATCAGGCGGACGGGCCATCCTTCGACACGCTCAGATCCGTTCGCTGCCGTGTCTTGTTGACGAACTTCGAACTCGGTGACGAGCGCTCGTGTGGTGGGCATCTGACAGAAAGAGCACGCCGTCCCTCGTGCCGTCCGGACGACGGATCCACCTTCGAACTTCCGTCGTCCGGGCGGGGAGGGCAGTTCGGAAGGTCGCTGCGTGGTGCTCGACTCGTCGGCGAGCGGTCCGGTCAGCCGGGAGGACCAGGAGTCGTGTCGTGCTCGTCGCGTCCCAATCGCGGTCGAGCGCGATATCGTCCGCGACCCGCGCCTTTCGGTCGATCCCGTGGAGCATCGCTTGCATATCCGGGACGACAGACTTGACCTCGATGACGAGGAGCGATCCGGTCGCCGGATGGAACGCGAGGATGTCGATGGAGCCGCGCTCTCCACGGATGTTGAACGAGACTTCTGTCGCCGCGGTCCAATCTGACGAGGCCAGGAGTCCGAGCATCCGTTCGACGAGGTCGGCGTGACCCGCGTCGAGCAGTCGATCGAGTCCTTCGCCCTGCCACAGGAGCCGAACATCGATACGCGCTCCAAGGGTCGCTGCGACCCGTACGAGGACGTGGACGGTGACCCGGTCGGCGTGCCCGCGCTCGATCCGCCAGACGGCCGACCGTGAGACCCCGGCCCGTGCCGCGAGGTCGAGTTGAGTCCAGTGACGCCGGCGTCGAAGCGCTCGGATCCCGAGCCCGAACCGGATGACGTCCATCGGCAGAGCATGGCGACGATGGGTTCACCCACGCTTACCACGGGCTTTCGTCGCCGGGCGGCCCGTTTGTGACAACTGCCCACCACGCGGGCGCTCGTCAGCCGGTCAAGATCGATTCACGGTGCCACGACCGAGGGCCGAGCGCGCGCCCGCCCGCCGGCTGGGACGATTCGGTCAGATGCGCAAGGCCCGAGGCATTTGACCGGCGCCAGCTGACCAACGCCCGTGTCAGGAGCATTTGTCAGGAACTCGACCGGCGGCACCGGCGGCACCGGCGGCACGCAGGCGGTGTCGAGCGGCACGGGCGGCACGGGCGGCACGAGGCTGGTGTCGAGCGGCAATGGATTCGACGCGTGTGGCCCGATCGCCGTGAACCCGCGGCCGCGGTAAGATTGCTACATACCGACCAGTCGGTCGGTAACTTGTGGCGAGGCGATGGGCAAGAACGAGAACCGGCCGGCGACCCAGGCGGAACGGAGCCGGGCGCGACGTGAGCAGATCCTCGACGCCGCCTTCCACACGTTCACTCGACGCGGCTATCGCGACACGGCGGTCGATGAGATCGCCGCGGCGGCCGAGACAAGTAAGGGCGGCGTGTACTTCCACTTTCCGACGAAGGAGGCGATCTTCCGCGAGCTCGTCAAGACGACCGCGGACCGGCTGGCCGCAAAGGTCGAACGGGCGGTGGCCGAGGAGACCGATCCGATCGCCCGGGCCGACGCCGCCCTCCGCACGGTCCTCGTCACGTTCGCCGGGCACCGGACGATGGCGCGTTTGCTGTTCGTCGATGCCATGGGCGCCGGCCGTGTCTTCAACGCCGAGACGAATGCGCTGCATGACCGGTTCGCCCAGATGATCGCGGGATACCTCGACGAGGCGGTCGCCGATGGCGCGATCCCGCCGATCGACACGGGACTCACCGGCGTCGCCTGGTTCGGGGCGCTCAACGAAGTCGTCGCGCGCTGGCTGCTCATCGACGAGCCGGCCCCGCTGGAGTCGACGTACCCGGTCCTGAGAGCGCTCCTGCTCCGCAGCGTGGGTGTCGACGAGGCGCGGATCGCGGTCAGCCCGAGCCTTTCGTCGTGACCGTCGCGGACCGGCGCGATGTGGCCGGCCAGGGTCTGTCGTTCGCCGCCGACCTCGCCCGAGTCCTCGCGATGGCGGCTTCGACTTCCGGCCCACGGCCGCTGGTCACGCTGACCCGATCGATCGACGCCATCGATCCGATCACGCTCTTCGGGTCCGCTCGCGATCAAGGCTATGAAGCGGCCCTCTGGCTCCAGCCGGGCACCGGCCGTTCCATCGTCGGCATCGGTCGTGCGTGGGCGTTCGAGGATGCCGGGCCACGCCGGTTCGCGGCCGCGACGACCTCCTGGCGCTCCGTCGTCCGCGGCGCGGTCGGTAGCGACACGTCGCCCGGGCAGCCCGGTGAGGGACCGATCCTGATCGGCGGGCTCGGCTTCACGGGTTCGACACCGGCCGATGACGACCCGTGGGCGCCGTTCGGTCCGGCCTCGCTCGTCCTGCCGGAGTACACCGTTTCCCAGCATGGGGCAGGCGCGACCCTGACCGTGGCCATCGCCCCAGGTCGTCCGACCGACCCCGATCCCGGCGACGTCGAGCGGGCCTGGACGACCGTCGTCGGCGGAGCGACCGGCGAGCGTGACGCGGCGAACGGCCCACTCGCTGTCGTCGATCAGCGGCCAGACCGGGCCACCTGGGAGCGGACCGTCGGCATGTTCGCTGGCGCCGTGGGGCGGGGTCGGATCGATAAGGTCGTGCTGGCCCGGCGAGTCACCTTCCAGGCTGCGACCACCCTCGACGCGATCGGTGCGCTCCGCCACCTCGCGGCGACGGCGCCCGAGAGCACGACGTTCGCCTTCGACCGGGGTGGGACGACGTTCATGGGGGCGACCCCGGAACGCCTCGTCCGCACGCACGGTCGGACCTTCGAGACGACCGCGATCGCCGGTTCCGCCGCGCGTGGTCGCGATCAAGCCGAGGACGACCGTTTCGCGGCCGGGCTGCTGGCCAGCGAGAAGGATCGCGAGGAGCACGAGGTCGTCGTCGACATGCTCCGGACCAGCCTGAAGCCCATCGTCGAGTCGCTCGATGTGGCGTCCGCGCCGGCCATCCTGCCGCTGCGTCACCTCCAGCATCTGGTCACGCCGGTGACCGGTACGACCCGCGACGATGCGGACCTGTTGACACTGGCCGGGGTCCTGCACCCGACGCCGGCCGTCGGTGGCGCCCCGCGCGACGTCGCCCTGCAACTCATCGAGGAGCACGAAGCCTTCGACCGAGGCTGGTATGCCGGGCCGATCGGCTGGCTGGGGGCCGATGGGGACGGCGAGTTGATGGTCGCGTTGCGCTGCGGGCTGGTCAGCGGCTCGCGGGCCACGCTGTTCGCCGGGTGCGGGATCGTCGCGGATTCGGATCCGACCCGCGAGTGGGAGGAATCCCGGCTGAAGTTCCGGACCATGATCTCCGCCCTCGGCGGCGTCGTGGAGACGGACCGGTGACCGACGTCCAGTCGCTGCGGGACATCGCCGAGGGGCTCGTCGACACGGGGGTGACCGACGTCATCGTGTGCCCCGGTTCGAGGTCGACGCCACTGGCCCTCGCCACCCGCGCCCACCCGCGTCTGCGGGTCAGGGTCCTGCTGGACGAGCGGGCCGCCGGTTTCTTCGCGCTCGGTCTGGCGCGTGCGTCGCGTCGGCCGGTGGCCGTCGTGGTCACGTCCGGCACCGCAGTCGCCAACCTGCTGCCGTCGGTCATCGAGGCGTCCCACGCCCGGGTCCCGCTCGTCCTGCTGACGGCAGACCGGCCACCGGAACTCCGCGAGCGCGGCGCGCCACAGACGATCGACCAGGCGCGGATCTTCGGTGGGTTCGTCCGCTGGTTCGTCGAACTGCCATTGCTTGACGGCGAGGAGGCGACCCGCCGTCACGTCCGCTCGGTCATCGGGCGGGCCGTGGCCACGGCCCGATCCGGCCCGGCCGGTCCCGTCCATCTGGACATCCCGTTTCGCGAACCGCTGGTTCCCGATGCCGCGCTTGGTCCGGTCGACCATCCGACCGAGGATTCGCGCTCCTCCACCGAGACCGTATCTGGGCCGCCGACACTGTCGGAGGCGGACCTCACTGGCCTCGCCACCCGCCTGAGGTCGGTCGCGCGCGGATTGATCGTGGCCGGTCCGCAGGATGACCCCGCGCTTCCGCAGGCCCTGGCCCGCCTGGCGGCCGCGACCGACTTCCCGATCGTGGCAGATCCGTTGTCGGGCGTCCGCTGCGGGCCACACGACCGATCGTCGGTCATCGCCCATGCCGATCACCTGGTGCGGCCGGGACCGTGGCGCGATGGCCACCTGCCGGACCTGGTCATCCGGTTCGGAGCGACGCCGACGTCCAAGCCACTCACGACGATGCTGGCCGAGACAAGCCCGATCCAGATCGTGGTCGACGGGGATCGAGGCTGGAGCGATCCGGCGATCATCCCAACCACGTTCGTTCACGCCGACGCGACGGCCACGGCCGACTCGCTCGCGACGGCGCTCAGCGATCCGGCCGCCTCGAGCCTCAGCTGGCGTGCGGCCTGGGTCGATGCCGATCGCGCAGCCGACGCCGCGATCCGGACCTGCCTCGACGACTTCGAGGCGCAGGACGAGCCCTTCGAAGGCTTGCCGTTCGGGCTGCTGGCCGACCTGCTTCCCGAGGGCGGCCTGCTGTGGGCCGGGAACAGCATGCCGGTCCGGGACATGGATGCGTTCCTGTCGGCGACCGGACGCTCGA
Source organism: uncultured Chloroflexia bacterium (assembly GCA_963720715.1). Classification (GTDB taxonomy): domain Bacteria; phylum Chloroflexota; class Limnocylindria; order Limnocylindrales; family CSP1-4; genus SPCO01. The sequence goes on along the minus strand of CAVRGM010000005.1, from coordinate 26,896 downwards.
TCCGTCCGATGTCCAACCGCGGCGCCAACGGCATCGATGGCGTCGTCTCGACGGCCCTCGGAGCTGCTGCGGCCGACGTCGGTCCGGTCGTGCTCGTGGTCGGGGATCTGTCGTTCCTGCACGACCTTAATGCCCTCGTCGCGGCGCGCCTCCACGAGCTGTCCGCGACGATCGTGGTGATCGACAACGACGGCGGCGGCATCTTCCAGTTCCTGCCCCAGGCCACGGCCGATGCGCCCGAGGTCGGCCTGCCCGACCACTACGAGGAACTCTTCGGCACGCCCCACGGCATCGACATCGGCCCGATCGTCGGTGCCCTCGGCGGTCGGTTCCTCGAGGTTGACAGCTCCACGTTCCGCCTGGCCCTGACCGAGGCGATCGGCCGGCCTGGCGTTGACGTCCTTCGCTATCGGACCGAACGGCGCCGGAATGTCGAACTGCACCGTGACGTGGCCGCGGCGGTCGCCGCAGCGCTCCCCGGATCATGAGCCGCGTCACGATCGATGGGCTGGCCTGGGAGGTACGCGAGCGAGGCGCCGGGACGCCGCTCCTCCTGCTCCACGGCTTCCTGGGCCGAGGCTCGAGTTGGGGCTCGCACGCGACGGCCTTGGCCCGGTCACTGCGAGTCATCGTCGTCGACCTGCCCGGCCATGGTCGCTCGGGGATCCCGGACGAGCCGTCTCGGGCGAGCGTCGAACGAAGCGCCGATGACCTCGCCAGCATCCTCCGCGACCGGGACCTGGCACCGGCGCACGTCCTCGGCTATTCGCTCGGGGCACGGATCGCCCTTCGGATGGCGATCTGCCACCCGCGATCGGTGCGCCGGCTCGTGCTCGAGAGCCCATCGCCCGGCTTCGCCACCGAGACCGAGCGCCATGCCCGACGAACCGCGGACGAAGGTCGTGCACAACGGCTCGAACGGCTCGGGATGACCGCGTTCGTCGATGAATGGGAGCGTGAGCCGGTCCTCGCCAGCCTGGCCGACCTCCCGGAACTCAGCGCCGCTCGACTTCGCGAGGAGCGGCTTCGCAACCGACCAGCCGGGCTGGCAGCGAGTTTGCGCGACGCCGGACAGGGCAGCATGGAGCCACTCCACGATCGACTCGCCGAGGTCCGTTCCCCGACCCTCGTCATCGCCGGCGACCGTGACCCGATCGGCCTGGCGCGCGCCCAGGTCGTGGCCGGGGGGATCCCGTCGGCTCGGCTGGCGATCATCGAAGGCGTCGGCCACACGCCACACCTCGAAGCCCCGAACGCGTTCCGAACCCTCGTCGTCGGATTCCTGAAGGAGGACCTTGCCGCATGACCGCCGTCACCTGGACCCGCGTGGTCGAGTACCAGGACATCCGCTACGAGCATTCCGGAACGGGCGTCGCCCGGGTGATGATCGACCGTCCCGAGGTCCACAACGCGTTCCGGCCGGACACGGTCCAGGAGATGATCGACGCCTTCGCCCGGATCCGCGACGAGCCGACCATCGGTTGCGTCCTCCTGACCGGCGCCGGAGACAAGGCGTTCTGTTCCGGCGGCGACCAGCGCTTCAAGGACCGCGGCGGGTACATCGGGAGCGACGGGCTGGCCCGCCTGAACGTGCTCGACCTCCAGCGCCAGATCCGTTCGCTGCCCGTCCCGGTCATCGCCCTGGTCAACGGCTACGCCATCGGTGGCGGGCAGGTCCTGCAGGTCGTGTGCGACCTGGCGATCGCGGGCGACAACGCCATCTTCGGCCAGGTCGGCCCACAGGTCGGCAGCTTCGATGCCGGGTTCGGGATCGGGTTGCTGGCTCGTTTGGTCGGTGACCGCAAGGCCAAGGAGATCTGGTTCCTATGCCATCGCTACGACGCGGGTGAGGCGCTCGAGATGGGCCTGGTCAATCGGGTCGTGCCCCTGGCCGAGCTCGAGGACGCCGGGGTCACCTGGGCCCACGAGATCCTGGCCATGAGCCCGACCGCGATCCGCTTCCTGAAGTCGGCCTTCCTGGTCGCCACCGATGGGCTGGCCGGGCTGCAGGAGTTCGCCGGCAACGCGACGGGCCTGTACTACACGACCGACGAGGCCCACGAGGGGTCTCGCGCGTTCCTCGAGAAGCGGCCGCCGGACTTCTCGAAGTATCCGCGTCGCCCGTGAGCCCTGTCCGAATCTGGATCCTGGCCATCCGACCGGCGACGCTGCCTGCCGCGCTCAGCGGCGTGGTCGTGGGCCTGGGTGCCGCGCTCGCGCTGAGCACGCCATTCCGCCTGGACACCGCGATCGGCTGTTTCCTGGTCGCGATCCTGCTGCAGGTCGCGGCGAACCTGGCCAATGACCTGTCCGACTTTCGCAAGGGCGCCGACACGCCCGACCGGACCGGCCCCATCCGGGTCGCCGCCGCCGGCCTGGTCAGTGAGCGCCAGCTCGAGATCGCCATCGCCATCGTCATCGTGCTGGCCGGGGTCGTCGGCCTGTGGCTGACCACCGTCGGCGGCCCCGTGCTCCTGGCTCTCGGCGTCCTGGCCGTCATCGCGGCGCTCGCCTATACCGGCGGACCGTGGCCGTACGGCTACCGCGGGCTCGGTGAGATCTTCGTGTTCGTCTTCTTCGGGCTGGTCGCGGTGGGTGGGACGGCCTACCTCCAGGCGGGTCGATTCGAGTCCTTGTTCGTGGCAGCGGCCATCCCGGTCGGTGCCCTGACGACGGCCATCCTCGTCGTCAACAACCTGCGTGACATCCCGACCGACGCGGCCAGCGGCAAACGAACCCTGGCGGTCATCCTCGGCGCCAGGGCGACGAAGATCGAGTACCTCGGGCTCCTCCTGGTCGCCTTCATCGTGCCCGTGGCGATCACCGCGGCGGCGGCGCAGCCGGTCGTTCTGCTCCCGCTGCTGGCCGCCCCGCTCGCGGTCCCGCTCGCGCGGACCGTCCTGAGCGACGGGGAGCCGCGTCGTCTCAATCCCGTCCTCAAGGGGACGGCTCGCCTCGCGCTCGCCCAGTCCGTGCTCTTCGCGCTCGGCCTCGCCCTGAGCGGTCTGGCCGCATGACTGTCATCCGGTCCCTGGTCGCCGACCGCGTCAGGATCCCGTTCCGGCGTCCGTTCGCGACCGCGACCGGGATGTGGGTCGAGCGCGACGTGTGGGTCATCCGCGCCATCGATTCGGACGGGAGGGTCGGTCTTGGGGAGGCGGTCCTCGAACCGAGCGACGGCGAGGTGGCCGACACGATCCTCGAGGCGCTGATCCGGGAGGCGGTCGATGGAGCGGCGAGTGACGGTCTGCCGACCACGGCCGATCTCGAACAGCACGGGGCGCCCGGGCGAGCGTTGGACGCCGCGATCGAGAGCGCCCGGTTCGACCTGGAACGGACCGGACCGTTGCCGCTCCTCACCCCGGATGGCGACGGCGTCGGGGTCAACGCGACACTCCCGGCTCTCGGCGTCGACGCCGCGGCCGAGCATGCCCGACAGTCCGTCGAATCCGGCTTCGAAACGCTCAAGGTGAAGGCCGGAGCCGAGCGCGAGACCGAGGCATTGGTCGAACGGATCCGAGCCATCCGATCGGCGATCGGACCCGACATCCGGCTGCGTATCGACGTCAACGGTGCGTGGGACCTCGTCACCGCCGAGGACCGGCTGGAGGCGATCGCCCGGTTCGACATCGAGTTCGTCGAACAGCCCGTGGCTGCCCATGACATCGACGGGCTGGCGGAACTGCGACGGCGCGTTCGCGTCCCGATCGCGGCCGACGAGGCGGTCACATCGGTCGGTGCGGTCCGCGGCTTGCTGGCTGCCGATGCCGTGGACGTGCTGGTCGTGAAGGCCGCCCGGGTCGGGGGTCCCGCTGCCGCGGCCGCGATCGCCGAGATGGCCGCGGAGCGCGACGTCCCGGTCGTCATCAGCACACTGTTCGAGACCGGGATCGGCATCGCCGCCGGCCTGTCCATCGCAGCCGGACTGCCCGAGGTGGTGACCGACCGCTGGCCATTTGCGCCGGACCATGGCCTTGCGACGGCCGGGTTGCTGGAACACGACCTGCTGCTCGAGTCGCTGGTCGTTGCCGACGGCGTGATGCACGTGCCGGCTGATGCGGGCGCGGGCGGGTTGGGGGTCACGCTCGACGCGCGGGCCGTGGACCGGTTTCGGACCGAGGCGATCGGGTCGGTCGGATGACCCGGTACCCATCGCTGGCCGCCTCGGCCCGACTCGCGGCCGTCGAGTCCGCGGCGGCGCTGGCCGTCGTCGATGGGACGATCCGCTGGAGCTGGGGCGAGCTGGACGGTCGAGCCGACTCCGTGGCTGCGAATCTGATCCGGGCCGGGGTTCGGCCGGGAGGGCGCGTCGCCATGTCGGCCGCATCGTCCGCCGCGGCCATCGCCGCCCTCCACGGCGTTGCCCGGGTCGGTGCGGTGCTCGTCCCGCTCGGGATCGGCCTTCGAGCGCGGGAGCTGGCCATCGCCATCGAGGTGACCGACCCGGGGCTCGTGATCGTCGGCCCGGGTCTCGAACCGATGGCGACCGGGCTTGGGCGCCCCATCCTGCTGCTCGAGAACCTGCTCGACGCCGGCGCCGGGCCGGAGGCGCCAATGCCTGAGGCATCTGAGCCTGACCTCGCAGCGCCGGCCGTCGTGGTCCTGACGTCGGGGACGACCGGCCGCCCGAAAGCCGTCGTGCTCTCGACGGCCGCTCTGGTCGCCAGCGCGGAGGCATGGCTCTCGGCACTGCCCCCGGCGACCGGCTGGCTGCTGGCGCTCGGCCTCGATCACGTGGCCGGTCTCGGGGTCGTCTGGCGAGCGGCGTTGTCCGGCGTGCCACTCGTCGTCGTGCTCGATCCCGGGATCGCGGCCGCCATCATCGCGGCGCTCCAGCACGACCCCGCACCGAGCCATGTCTCGGTCGTGCCGACCACCCTGGCCCGGCTGCTCGACGTCGTCGCGGACGGACCGCCGCCGGCCACGTTGCGTGCGGTGCTGACCGGCGGTGGTCCGATCCCACCCGACCTGATCGCCCGAGCATCCGCGGCGGGCTGGCCGGTCGTCCCGACATACGGCCTGTCCGAGGCCGGTTCCGGCGTGACCGCGCTTCCATCGACGGAGGCGACGCACAATCCGGGGACCGCCGGCCGCCCGCTCCCCGGTGTCCGGATCCGGATCGCCGATCCCGACCCGCCTGGCGAGGGCGAGATCCTCGTCGACAGTCCGGCCCTGTTCAGTGAGTACCTCGGGGACCCTGACGCCACCGCGGCCGCCTTGACCGATGACGGCTGGCTGCGCACCGGCGATATCGGTCGCCTTGACCCCGACGGCCGTTTGACCGTCATCGACCGACGCACGGACCGGATCGTCCGCGGCGGCGAGAACATCTCGCCGGCCGAGGTTGAGGCCGTGCTGGAATCGCATCCGAGCGTGGCTGAGGTGGCCGTTGTGGCCCGCCGCGACCCGACGTTCGGGCAGGTGCCGGTGGCGACGATCGTCTTGCGACCCGACGGGCCGGATCCCGGCGATGAGGCATTCACGAGCGTTCTGTCGCGAGCGCCTGGCCGGGTACAAGGTCCCGGTGGCGTTCACGCGCGTCGAGGCGCTGCCCAAAACGCGGAGCGGCAAGATCAAGCGGGCCGAGCTTCGCGCCCGCACGGTTCCCGTCGCCTTCACCACGACGGGCAGCGGCCCGGTCCCGATCCTGCTCCTCCACGGGACGCTGTCGACCGCAGCCCAACTTGGCGGGCTGGCACGGGCGCTCGCCGCGACCGGCGACGTCACCCTCCACGCCGTGGACCGCCGGGGGAGTGGTGACAGCCGCATGACCGACCCGATCCCCCTCGATGTCGAGGTGCATGTCGAGGACCTCGCCGACGTCCTCGACGCGGTGGGTGCCCCCGCAGCGGTGTTCGTCGGGGTCAGCTACGGCGCAGTCGTCGCGCTCGAGTTCGCGGCCCGGCGGCCGGACCGTGCCCTGGCTGTCATCGCGTACGAGCCGCCGTACGGCGCGGTCGCCGATCCAGCGACGCAACGTGCATTCGCAAACGTCGCCACGGCCACGGAAGACGCATTCGCGGCCGGCGGCGAACCCGCCGCCGCGGAGGCCTTCCTTGCGCGGGGTCGCCGGCCGGGATTCCTGGGATCGTCTCCCGGAACGAGCCCGGACCTTCCTCGCGGCCGAGGGCGGCGGCGCCGTCGTCGATGCGGCATTGCCCGGCCTGCGGCCTGCCGGTCTCGCCGACATCACGGCCCAGGTCACGCTCCTGACCGGTGGCGCCAGCGAGCCCTTTTACGAGCCGATCGCCACCGCCCTGTGCGAACGGATCCCGGGCGCAAGGACGGTCCACCTGCCCGGCGCGACGCACGCGTCCCCGATCACCGATCCGGTCCGCATCGCGGAGGCCGTCATCGACACCCTCCGCGCGGCCCGCATCCTCCCCAGCCTCCCGCAACGTACGATGCTCGCCAAGGAGTCCCGCCCATGAGCCGACCCGATCACGACGCGCCGTCCGGTCTCGCGACCGATCGAGGCAATGCCGCGCCGACGCCCGAGGTTCGGGCGATGTTCGATCGGATCGCCCGCGTGTACGACCCGATGAACCTGGTCATCTCCGCGTTCCAGGAACCGCGCTGGCGAAAGCGGGCCGTCGCGCTGACCGGGGTCAAGCCGGGCGACCGACTCCTCGATGTCGCGACCGGGACCGGAAAGGTCGCGGGCGATCTCCATCGGCTCGCCCAGCCGGGCGGCAGCGTCCTGGGCGTCGATATCTCGCCGGCCATGATCAGGCAGGCCACCCGCCGGTTCGCGGACCGACCGGGACTGGAGTTCGTGGTCGGTGACGCCCTCGCGCTGCCGACCGAGGACGCGACGTTCGACGCGGCCACCATCGCATTCGGGATGCGCAACCTGCCGGATTACCGCCAGGGGTTCGCCGAACTGGCCCGCTCGGTCCGGCCGGGCGGCCGGGTCGTGTGCCTCGAGATCGCCCGACCTTCGAGCCGGCCCGCCCAGCTGCTCCAGTTCTGGTTCGACAAGATCGTCCCGGTCATCGGCCGGCTCGCTGGCCAGGGCGCGGCCTACGGCTACCTGGTCCGGAGCGTCAAGGGCTATCCCGGGCCGGATCGCATCTCGACGATCATGCGTGAGGCCGGCCTCGAGGACGTGAGCTGGACCCCGATGACCGGCGGGATCGTCACCCTTCACGTCGGGACGGTGCCCGGCTTCTGAGTCCAGTGGCCGACTGGAGTAGGATTCCGCGTTCATGTCGGAAGAGCCCACGCCCTCGCTCATCCATGCCCGCGGACTGACCAAGCGGTTCGGTGGCTTCACCGCGGTCGATGCCATCGACTTCGACGTCGCGCCCGGTGAATTGTTCGGGTTCCTCGGTCCGAACGGCGCCGGCAAGACCTCCACGATGCGGATGATCGGTTGCGTCTCGCCGGTCACGAACGGGACCCTGACGGTCATGGGCATGGACCCCGGCACACAGGGCCCACAGATCCGGGCGAGGCTCGGGGTCGTGCCCCAGACCGACACCCTCGATGTCGAATTGACGGTCCGCGAGAACCTGACGCTCTACGGGCGCTACTTCGGGCTGAGCCGGCCCGAGGTCAATCGTCGCGCCGACGAGTTGCTCGAGTTCGCCCAGCTGACCGAGCGGGCCGATGACCAGGTCGAGCCGCTGTCGGGCGGGATGAAGCGGCGCCTGACGATCGCCCGGTCGCTCATCAATGAGCCGACCGTCCTGCTCCTCGACGAGCCGACGACCGGCCTCGATCCGCAGGCCCGGCACCTGCTCTGGGATCGGTTGTATCGACTCAAGCAGCGCGGCGTGACCCTTGTCCTGACGACCCACTACATGGACGAGGCAGAACAGCTATGCGATCGCCTGGTCGTGATGGACAAGGCCAAGATCGTCGCCGAGGGCAGCCCGCGGAGCCTCATCGACCAGTACTCGACCCGCGAGGTGACCGAGCTTCGATTCGCCCCGGGCATCGCCGAGACACTCGACGGGCAGCTCGAAGGCCTCGCCGAGCGGATCGAACACCTGCCCGATCGAGTCCTCCTGTATGCCGACGACGGTGAGGCGGCGGCGGCCGAGGTCAGCGCCCGCGGACTCAAGCCCGAGACCGTCCTCGTCCGCCGGTCCTCGTTGGAAGACGTCTTCCTGCGGCTGACCGGTCGCTCGCTGATCGACTGACCTCGACGATGACGACGCTCACTCGTCCCGGATCGACCGTCGGCCGGGTCTTCGAACACCGGTTCCTGCTGTATCGGCGAACCTTCCGCGCGTCGATCTTCACGTCGTTCATCTCGCCGGCCCTGTTCCTCACCGCGATGGGCATCGGGCTGGGCGGCTATGTCACGAACAGCGCGGCGCTTGATGGCGTCCCGTATCTGGTCTTCCTGGCCCCCGGGCTGCTCGCCGCGACGGCGATGCAGACGGCCTCGTTCGAGGCCACGTTCCCGATCATGGGCGGTCTCGTCTGGAACAAGATCTTCCATGCGATGTACGCGACGCCCATCTCGCCCCGAGACATCGCTCTTGGCAACCTGGCCTGGATCGCCGCCCGACTGACCCTGATCTGCACGATCTTCACGCTGGTCATCGTCGCGTTCGGGGCCGCGGAATCGCCGCTGGTCGTCCTGGCCATCCCGGCCGCGGTCCTGACGGGGATGGCCTTCGCGGGACCGATCGCCGCGTTCTCTGCCACCCAGAAGACGCCCAGCAAGTTCGCGGCGATCTTCCGGTTCGGGATCACCCCGCTGTTCCTGTTCTCCGGCACGTTCTTCCCGATCAGTTCGCTGCCGGCCGTGCTCCAGGCGCTGGCCTGGGCCACGCCGCTGTTCCATGGCGTGGCGCTGACCCGGAGCCTGTCGCTCGGGACGGTCAGCGAGGACCCGCTGGCCACCGCCATCCACGTCATCTACCTGGTGACCCTCACCTCGATCGGCGTGTACCTGACCGTCCGCAACATCAGTCGACGGTTGATCCGCGGATGATCGCGCTGCGAGTGGCCCCGGCCTTCTCGATGGGCAGCCGGCGGTCGGCCCGGCTGATCGAGCGCAACCTGTATGTCTACAAGCATGGCTGGCTGGTCCTGCTGTCGGGCTTCTTCGAGCCGCTGTTCTACCTGCTCGGGATCGGGTTCGGGCTTGGCGCGCTGATCGGGACGATCCCGGGGCCGGACGGCCAGCCGATCAGCTACCAGTCGTTCGTCGCGCCGGCGTTGCTGGCCAGCGCGGCGATGAACGGCGCGATCAACGAGAGCACGTTCAACTTCTTCTTCAAGCTCAACTACAACAAGACATTCACGTCGATCCTGTCGACCCCACTGTCACCGGGTGATATCGCCTTGGGCGAGCTTGGCTGGGCGCTGATCCGGGGTGGCCTGTACTCGATCGGATTCATGGGCGTGATGCTCGTGTTCGGGCTGTTCACCTCGCCGTGGGTCGTGCTCGCGGTGCCAGCGGCACTGCTCGTGGGCTTCGCGTTCGGGGCAGTCGGGATGGCGGCAACCTCGTTCATGAAGACCTGGCAGGACTTCGACCTCATCCAGCTGGTCGTACTTCCGATGTTCCTGTTCAGTGGCACGTTCTACCCGATCGACCAGTATCCCGAGGCGATCCGGCTGTTCGTCCAACTCACGCCGTTGTACCAGGGCGTCGACCTCATCCGATCGCTGACCCTCGGAGTGATCTCGCCGATCCTACTGGTCCATGTCGCGTACCTGAGCGTGATGGGCGTCGTCGGGCTGGCCATCACGTCACGCCGGCTCGATCAGCTGTTGCTCAAGTAGGGCGGCGTGGGCGACCAGGCCGCGCTGGACGCGCTGTCGGCCGAGATCATCGAGTGTCGCCGCTGTCCGCGGCTGGTCGAGTGGCGCGAGCAGGTCGCCCGGGACAAGGTGAAACGGTTCCGCGACGAGACCTATTGGGGTCGGCCACTGCCCGGGTTCGGCGATCCCGGGGCACGGATCCTGCTGGTTGGGCTCGCGCCTGCGGCCCACGGCGGGAATCGAACGGGCCGGGTGTTCACGGGCGACGCCTCGGGCGACTTCCTGTGGCCGTCGCTGTATTCGCTGGGTCTCGCGGATCGGGCGGCCTCGCGGCGGGCCGATGACGGGCTGACGTTGTCCGGCGTGTACGTTGCGGCGGCGGTCCGGTGTGCGCCGCCGGCCAACAAGCCGACCATCGGGGAGCGCGATGCCTGCGCCCCGTTCCTCGTGCGCGAGATCTCGCTGTTGAGCGAGCTGCGGGTCATCGTGGCGCTCGGCCAGTTCGGTTGGGATGCCGCGCTCCGTGCGCTCGCCGCCGTCGGACCGGGCCACGAGACCCGGCCGAAACCGCGGTTCGGGCACGGCGCCGAGGCGGACATCGGGCCATACCGGCTGCTCGGCTCCTACCACCCGAGCCAGCAGAACACGTTCACCGGCCGAATGACGCGACAGATGTTCGAGGACGTGCTGCGGCAAGGGATCGAGATCGCGACATGACCTCAATAGTCTTCGGTCCGAACACGAGATCACGTAACGGGTTACCTAGCAAACCACCGCCTATGAGGTGCCCATGCGACGTGCGCCACCAGGACAAACAGCCGTTAGGACATCTTCCATGGACGCTCGGAATCGGCAATCGCGGAATCCTGGGCCATCCGTAGCCTCCCTCACGGAAGATTGTCCATTGACATTGGTCGAATCCGATACGAGATTCTACGCCAATCGCATCCCTCGCTGCGTCCCGGGATGGGCGTGGCGATGGTGCGTCTCTGTAGTCACTGTCAGTCGATCGCTAGAGGTGAGATGTGACCGAACGGTCTACCACGCGACGGCCAACAAAGGCTCCGGCTGAACCGGCTGCAGATGGCCTCCAAATTGCGTTAATCACGTCGGTTGAACTTGGTCGACGGCAACCTGGCGCGCACGGTCGCGGGACTGACACGGGTGGAAGGCGGAGGATCGACGGAAGAGCCGCCGGTTCCGTTCTTATCTGCGCACTAGTGGCGGCCGTGGCGCTTTGGTACTCCAATGCTTGGACACGACCGGCACCCGCCGGTAGCCAGCTTCAAGTCGCCGCAACTGATAACGAGACCAATGAAAATCCTGGGGCAGCAGGCATCCCCGAATCGGTAACCGGTCGCATGTGGTTTGCGGAGGTCGATTTGGAGGTTTGGGTCGCAGGATCGATCGGGGGTCGAACGCTTGAGTTGCCACCCGGTGAGGTCGCGATTGCCGCGGCCGACGGATGGGTGGTCTCCACCTCTCGCGCAACCAAGATGCCCAACCTATCGTGGCGCCGACTGGACGGGACCTCAGCCACTCTCGGAGTTGACCTCATACCAGCGAGCGTTGCCATATCGGGAGATCTCGCGTTCATTTCTGGATTTGACGGAGGATCAGGCGGTGACCCCGGGGTTTTCGAATTGGACCTGATCTCCGGAGAGATGAAGCGAATTCTCGAGCCCGGCAAGACCAATGGGCCAAGAAGCGTCGCGATCAGTGGGAGTGGACGCCAACTCGTTTCGGCAGTGTGTTCCTCCGAGGAGAACGGATGTGATCTCGACGTCCTCGACCTTCCCAAAGGGACGGTCACCCACGTCGGGCGTGTGCCTGGCTACCTTCGAACCGTAGGTGAGACCGTCGCCGTAATTGGTTCCGATCCTGCGACATGGATTGCTGGCATCGATCTATCGACCGGCAAGGAACTCTGGCGACGGGACATGAGTGAAGTATGGTCCGGATATGTAACGTCGTCCGGAATCCTCGTTCAGGCATACCTCACGTATGCGGCGGACGGACCCATTTTTGGGATCGACACGATTGATATCGTCGATGGCTCTACGTCAAACGTCCTTTCTGCCGCAGCGGACGGAGCAGTTGGACTCTGGCCCGAAGTGTCGTCTGACGACACCGTCGTCGTTGGTCCGGGATACAGCATCGAGGATGCCCTCGCGAACAACAGGGATAGCGGCCCTGTCACGGCGGACATGTATGACCTGGATGGCACCCGGCGAACGTCGGGTTTACCCATTGGAGGGGACTGAGCGATGCGACGTCGAATATTTCCGCAGGCGGCGCTGGCAGTTGTGTTGTTGATAGTGGCTCCCGCGGCGGTGGTGGCCAACACCCCAGTGTCAGGAGCCCATCGTCTATATTCGAATGACAATAAGAATCTTGATTGGGATTTCGCTGGCAGCTACAAAAGCTGGTTGAAGGCGCCTGTGAAGGAGGCGCTGGATACGAACTACGATGATCCTGCGACGAACAACAGCAAGACCGCGCATTTTGCGTACACAAGTCCGGGAGACGGCGATGTGTTCTATAGCGGAGCGGCCTCGTCCCCGTGTAGCACCGGAAATCTCGCATGGATTCAGTGCGCAAATGGGGGCGGCACCAACACCTTCAACATTTACGTCCGGAACTTCGACTCTTCTCCGCTGGGCCACGTAACCTGGTACGACATCGATGGATCCTGCGGTTCGAACCAGACCTGCTACGACCTGCGACGCGTCGTGATTTACGAGTCGATACACGTAACGATGGGCGTCACGAACCACGACGAACAGGGCGAATCCATTACGGTCATGTCTACATACGGTCGCAAATACCCATTGTCCGGGTGGAATCAGACTCACATGAGGAAGTGCGATGAGGCGGCGGCGCAACTCTTGTATGGAGTCAGAGCGTATGACGGTCCGTACGCGAACTGTTTCGAGGAGATTGCGGGTCACGGCATCGACGGCCTGAAGACCATCGCATCATCGACGTACAGTTCATACACTGCCTGCATAGGATTCAATTCCAGTACAAGCGGTCGACTAGCCGTCAAAGACGCATCGAACTCGAACTATGGCGAGCTCGCCGATAACCCACTCCAAGGTCGCACACTGTGGTTCGATCGCAAGCCCAGTTCGAGTTCGACCTGGACAAACAACGTGCACTCAACGGTAGCGACGGCTTCCGGGTCGTCCAACTGGTCACGGTCCATTCCAAACCCGGGCTCCGGAGTCGGGACCTGGGACTATAGGATCCAGATGAGCGCGGAGAACGGTCTGGACGCCTCTACTCAGCCAACATTCACGATCACTTGGACCAACAGTCCAACCGTTTGTGCGTGATGTCGGGGATGCTAAAGAACTTCATACTCGCGGTGCTCCTGGTGGTGCTGATCGGGGCATGTGCTGGACCTGCGCCGAGTGGTCGTCCGCCCCCGACACTGACGAACCCGTCTTCGACGATGCCTGGGCAGAGCCTCATCGTCCCCTCGGCCGCGACTTCGAGCATCCCGACGCGAACACCCCGCCCCGTGCTGGTCCCGACAACGAGACTCTGCCCAGGCACGGAACCGTTCGCGGAGCCTTCGGAGCTCGACTGCGCTGACGCGATCGAGGCCGCGTTGGCGACACTGCCCGACCAAGTCGGCGCGCTCGATGCGGAATTGCGGTGGAACTTGTTGTGCGTTGAGGACCCGTGCGCGACACCGTCGCCGACTGTCGCTCAGGTCATCGTCCGATTTGCTGACGGCAAGGCAAAGAGCGTCGTCCTACACCAGGACTCGAGTGGCAGGATCACGGCGGACGAGCCGGTCCCGGTCAGACCAGCTGACCTTGAGGCTCTGCCGACGTTTGACGCGCCTCCAACCGGGCTTTCGGCTGTGGCTGATCCGCCCGTTGAGGTCGCGACGCGGACCCCGGTCCCGATGTGTGGCCGTGACCGATCGGGTGTAGCCGGCCAATTCAACGAGACCCTGCGGCAGTGTTTCCGTGCCGCCGTCCTAAACTCTGAATCAGCAGAATTCGTTGCGGTGCGAAGCGGCGTCGAAGGTACGCCAGTTCTCGAATTGTGGCGATACGAGGGTCAGGGGCCGATCATCGTTTACATCAAGGTCTCGGGCGCCTGGACGAAACTGACCTGCGCGTTGGAGCTCATCGACGATGCTGAACAATTCGGACGCACGGATTGCGACCAGGTCCCTGTCACGTAGGCCGAAGGCATAACCACTCGAACCCGGTCCACGCCCAAGGGTTCCCGATATTCCCGGTACGGCCAGGCCTGGCGGGTCGGTGCGAACGGCGTTAAGACTGCCTGGAAAGTTGCTTCGAGAAATGGGGGCCTAAGGTTTGCGACCCTTCGTTGGCTACCAACCCGAGGCGTGCCACGGTCGCCCCGGGGGCTCGACTGGAGGCACCTCTAGAATGTCCTTGGTCAGAGTAGGCCGTCCGGGCGGGCCGACCGGATGTCCGGTGCGGCAACTTCCGGGCGCCCTAACTGCTCCCCCGGGTGCCCGCTGACGAGACCGCGAAGCTGCCCGTATCCTTCTCATCCCGATGGCCACGACCGAACGCGACCTGTATGTGATCCTCGGCGTCGAGCGCAATGCGAGCGACGCCGAGATCAAGCGCGCCTTCCGCAAGCTCGCCCAGCAGTGGCATCCCGACGTCAACCAGGATGGCCAGGCGCAGGAGCGGTTCAAGGAGATCAACGAGGCGTACCAGATCCTGTCGGATCCGGACACTCGCGCCCGCTACGACCGTTTCGGGCGGGCCGGGGTGGAGGGTGGGCCGGGTGGCGCGGGCGGTCCGGGGTTCGAAGGGTTCGGTGGCTTCTCGGACATCTTCGATGCGTTCTTCGGCGGCGGGGCCGGTGGAGCGGCGGCTCGCCATGGCCGGCCCCAGTCGGGCGCGGACCTCCGCTACGACCTCCGGATCACCTTCGAGGAAGCGGTCAAGGGTGTCGACAAGGAGATCGAATTCTCCGTCCTCCAGGCATGCCAGACGTGCGGCGGCGACGGCGCCAAGCCCGGTACGCAAGCCACAGCCTGCCCGCGCTGCGACGGCCGCGGCGAGGTCCGCTCGGTCCGTCAGACGATGCTCGGCCAGATGGTCAATGTCAGTGCCTGCCCGCGCTGCGGGGGCGAGGGCAAGGTCATCGAGACGCCGTGCGACACCTGTCATGGCGATGGCCGGACCGAGCGCAAGCGGTCCCTCCGCGTCACCATCCCGCCCGGTATCGACGAGGGCCACCAGATCCGGCTCTCGAACGAAGGCGAAACAGGTCCTCGTGGCGGCCAGCCGGGCAGCTTGTACGTCGCCGTCCACGTCGAGCCGCACCCGACCCTGACCCGCGAAGGCACGGAACTGTTCTTCGAGACCTCGATTTCGATCGCCCAGGCGGCGCTGGGCACGCGGATCACCGTGCCGACCGTCGATGGCACCGATGAGGTCGAGGTCAAGGCGGGAACCCAGCCGAACACCGAGATCCGGCTGCGCGGCAAGGGCGTGCCGCACCTCCGTCGGCCGGGCCAGCGCGGCGACCTGCATGTGATGATCGATGTCGCCGTCCCGACGAAGCTGTCGAAGAAGGCGCGCGAGCTCTTGACCGCGTATGCCGACGAGGCGGGGGAGTCGATCGAACACAGTGGTGGCCTGCGCGAGAAGCTCGGGCTCGGGTGACGCGGGCTGCGGCCGGGTCGAGCGCCTGGTTGGAACTGGCCGTCGAGGCCGACGTGGAAGCAGTCGAAGCGATCAGCGAGATCCTGGGTCGGGTGGCGCCCGGCGGGACGACCGTGGAACCGGCATTCGACCTCGTCGATGAGGGCCTCGGGGCGCGGGTGGATCCCAGTCGGCCGGCCACCGTCCGGGCATACGTCCCGGCGCGTGATCGGGCATCGGCCGAACGGGCCGTCGCGCAGGTCTCGGAAGCGTTGGGCCACCTCCAGGCGTTCGGGCTCCGTCCGATCGGAGAGTTGCGGACCCGGATCGTCGAGGAAGCCGATTGGGCCGATGCCTGGAAGGCGTACTTCCCGGTCATGCGCATCGGGCGGCGGCTCGTCATCCGGCCGACCTGGCGCCGCCATCGACGGCAGGCCGGCGACGTGGTCCTGACCCTCGACCCCGGGATGGCCTTCGGGACCGGTCTGCACCCCACGACCCGGCTGTGCCTCGCCGCCGTGGAATCGCTGGCGGATCGCGGAGGGCTCGCGGATGCGCGTGCGCTCGACGTCGGGTGTGGCTCTGGGATCCTGGCGATCGCGGCACTGAAGCTCGGTGCCGCGTCGGCCGTTGGCGTGGATACCGACCCGATCGCCATCGAGGCCACGACCGCCAACGCGCGGCGGAACCGGTTATCAAGACGAGTCCGGGCGAGGGACGGCAGCCTGCCGAGTGGCGAGCGACCGTTCGATGTCGTGCTCGCCAACCTCATCGCGGGCGTGCTGGTGCCCCTCGCGCCGGCGTTGCGCGACGAACTCCATCCCGGCGGCACGCTTCTGGCCTCGGGGATCTTCATCGACCGTGAAGTCGAGGTGGGACGCGCCTTCGAGGCTGCCGGTCTGACCGTCACCGCACGGACGATCGAGGGCGAGTGGGTCGCGCTGGAGGCTGTCCGGACAGGCTGACGCCGTCGGACCCCTACAATCGGCGGGCGATGCCCGCGTACTTCCCGATCCTGCTCGTGGCCCACATCATCCTGGCCGTGAGCCTGGTGCTGCCGTCGATCCTGCTCCCGTTCGCGCTACGGACGCGACGGGCCGCGGTCGAGTCGGAAAGCGGTGTCGTCCACTCACTCCTCTGGGCGCAGACCCACGGGACGGTCGTCATCGGGCTTGGCCTGGCACTGACCGGGATCGGGCTCATCGGGGCGCTCGGCTCGACGATGCTCGAACAGCCCTGGCTGATCGTCGCACTGACCATTTACTTCATCAACCTCGGCATCGCCTTCTTCATCCAGCGGCCGAACCTGCGTCGGTTGATCGGCGTACGCGCCGCGGCCGACGACAAGACCTGGCTGGAGCGCGCCAAGCGGCAACGCTACGTCTCGTACCTGATGGCCGGGTTGGTGGGGACGATCGGCTTCCTGATGAGCTCGAAGCCGGTGCTCTGGTGACCGAGGGTCCGGCCACGACGTCCGACTGCCTGTTCTGTCGCATCGCCGCGGGCGAGATCCCGGCCGACATCGTCCACGAGGACGACCTGGTCGTCGCGTTTCGTGACATCGCGCCGCGAGCACCGACCCACATCCTGCTCGTCCCGCGCCGCCATATCCGCTCCGCGGCCGAGTTGACCGAAGCGGACGGACCGCTCCTCGGTCGACTCTTCGCGGTCGCCGCGGACCTGGCTCGATCCTCGGGCATCGCCGACGGCGGCTATCGACTCGTCTCGAACGTCGGTCGGTGGGGTGGCCAGACGGTCGACCACCTGCACGTCCACCTGATGGGCGGTCGAGCCTTCGAATGGCCGCCGGGATGACGACGCGCGGCCGGGTGCCGGGCTTGGCCGGTCTCGCGGTCGTGGTCCTGCTGACCGCCGCCGGTTGCGCGACGACCGAGACGCCGGCACAGAGCCTGCCCGTCGCGACGGTGGGTCCCGATCGGACGGTCTCGCCGGCCGTCGGGCTGACCCGAGCCGAACTCGTCCGCGTCCTCGGCGGACAGAACCTCGTGCTGTCTGACACCCAGGCACCCATCCGGCCATCGGAATCGGCGTTGCTGGCGGCGGCACCCCGGGCCGTCTACCAGGTCGTGCTGCCGAACGATCCGACCAAGGGCTTCATCGTCGTTTACGAGTTCCCAGATCCGGGTCGCGCCGCGACCGCCGCCGCCGAGCAACAGGCCTACCTGGCGACCGGTCCGGGCCGGGTCCAGCGGCCGCAGGGCACTGTCACGATCATCCGCCAGGTCGGTAACACGGTCGTCTATTACGACTGGCTGCCCGGTGCGTCACACGATGACTCCGCGGCCGGGATCCAGTCCGCGCTCGAGACTCTCGGGGTCGGCTTCCCGGTCCCGAACTAGGGGTCGACTCGCCGGCGCGGCCGCGACCACGTCGGCCTCATTCCTGACGATTGCCCACCACACGAGCGTTGGTCAGCGATTCGCCGCCAAATGTGTCGTCACACGTGCAAATGACACGAAACGCGACCCGGACGAACTCGATCCACGCTCAGCGCGCACATCCGACCGCCCACGAGGACTGACGAGCGCGCGTGTGGCGAGCGTTTGTCACAAACCGGACCCGCGACCTCCACGGCCGCCACCCTCGACCGCCACCCACGCACGGACCTGGTCGCGCCGGATCTTCAAGGTGTGGGTCCGCGGGAAGTCGTCCCCGGGCCACAGCCGCCACCCCGCGATGTGCTGGTTCGGCCCGAGCGTGGCATTGGCGGCCTTGACCGCGGCATCCAGCCGCGTGCGAACGGCTCCAACGTCAGCAGCCACGACCTCCCCGGCACGTGCCGCCAGCGGGTCCCCGGCCAGCACGATCGCCTCGATCCTGCCCGGCTCTGTCTCGAGCACCACGGAGTCGCGGACGCCCGCGATCCGGAGCGCGTTCTCGACGTCCTCGGGATAGACGTTGAACCCGTTGGGCAGGACGATGATGTCCTTGATTCGACCCGACAGCACGAGCCGGCCCGCCGGATCGAAGTGGCCGATGTCGCCGGTCCGGTACCAGCCGTCGTCGACGAACGCGGCCTCGGTCGCGGCCGGGTCGTTCCAGTAGCCGCGGAAGACGGTCGGGCCGCGGAACTGGATCTCGCCGTCGGCGGCGAGCCGCATCTCGACACCCTCGGGCGGTCGGCCGACGGTACCCAGACCATGGTCATCGAGCCGGGTACTGCTGCCGGTCCCCGTCTCGGTCGCACCATACCCCTGGAGCACAGTCACGCCGAGGTCTTCCCAGGCCTGCTGGAGCGCCGGCGGCAGGAACGCCCCGGCCGACAGGAACAGCCGGAAGTGGCCACCGAGACTCGTGTGGATCGCCCCGAACAGCCTCGGCCGGAGACGCATCGGCAGGTATCGGGCGATCGCCCGCAGCCGGGCGAACGCCGTCTCCCGTCCGCGCTTCGCGACCTCGCGCTCGATCGCGCTCCAGAACAGGTCGAGCACCTGCGGCACGACGACCATCGATGTCACCCGATGCTCTCGCAGGGCATCGAAGATGACCCGCGGATTGCGGCTCCGGACATACAGGATGTCGGCGCCGACCGACAGCGCGTAGTACAGCCCGACCGATTGCTCGAGCAGGTGCGAAAGCGGCAGCAGGGACACGATCCGATGCTCCATCCGGGGCACGATCCGGTGGAACGTCTCGATCGAGGCGATGACGTTGTCGTGGGCTGAGCATCACCCCCTTGGGCGTGCCGGTCGTGCCCGAGGTGAACACGAGCTCGAAGACATCGGTCGGGGCAGGGGAGGGCCAGGCGTCGACCTGGGCGGCCCAGTCGTCGGGGAAGCTCGCGTCGGGTTCGGCCGCGAGCGAGTCGACCGTCGTCGTCGGGAACCGCTCCAGCCCGGCGTCGCGCGGATCGGGCGCGTCGCGACCGCGTCCCCAGGATCAGATGACGCGCACCCGAGGCGGCCACGATGCCCTCGACCGCATCGGACGACATCCGGAGGTCGAGCGGGACGAAGATGAGCCCGGCCCGCATCGCCCCGAAATAGGCGGCCGGGAGTTCCGGCGTCGAGGGCGACCAGGTGAGGATCCGATCGCCCGGCGCGAGCCCAAGGGCGCGAAGCCGCCAGGCCGCGATCCGAGCGCGACGATCGAGTTCCCGGTACGTCCAGGAGTTGGTCGAGCCATCATCGAGTCGGAGGCTGACCGCCGGCTTGTCGCCGTTCGCGGCGACGGCTTCGTGCAGCAGATCGAGCAGCGTCTCCAGGTCGGGCCTCCGGACAGATCGCGGTGAGCGGTCATTGTCGCGTGTCGGACACCCCAGGGCGGAGCCGATCCATCCAGCCTGCGATCGCTCGTACGCGGGACACTGATGCCTCTGGCGCAGCCGATCGATCAGGTTTCGTCCCGGCAGTTACTTGTTACCTGTAGCGGCATCAGCCGCATGGAGATCCTCGACGATGTCGGTCGCGGCCATGGCCAGCAGGTCGAAATCGTCCTTCGCCAGCACGGTATCGCGCAGATGGTCGTCGAAGGCAGCGAACGCGTCGATCGTCGCGCAATAGCCCTCGGCGACTTTGGCTGGCACGGTTGCACCGGTTCGTATCGCGATCGACGGTCTCGATGTTGCGGTGACCTCCGGACTCGACGTCGCGGGCGCCAGTTGCGTGGCAACCGGATCGGGTTCACGTGTCGCGGTCGCCTCGACGTCCGTGCTGCACGCGACTAGGACGAGGCAAAGGAGTGTCAGAAGCAGGGCACGCGTCGGCGGAGCCACCGGTTGCCTCATGGCGGATCTTGTCCGACCGGCGCCCTGTAGTCTTCGAATTCCCATCGGCCGAGACGGCCGAGCTTTTCTCCGACCTCAAGCCAGGTATCGCAGCAGCAAGCACTCAGCCCTGTTTCCGTCAGCACGTCAGTCGATGGCGGTACGCCGAGGAAGGATCATCGACGTTCCCATTCGATCCAGCAAGAGACGAGACAGCAGCTCGTTCGAGGACAATGCCCCCCTTATTGTGCTCACCTCTCAGGTATTCATCGACGAGCTCGCCCACTTGCGGATTAGGGACGTCAACCGCGAGTAATCTGCGCGACGACCATTCCACCAGGGCCCCGAGCTTCAGGAGGTGGTCTGCAACGGATTGGCCCCGGGAGCTTGCCTTGCCAAACCAGATGCGGATGACCCCACGCCCCGAATGCTGTTGGACTCCGACAAGACGATAGCGGTCGTCTGTGACCACGATATCTCCCAAGGCGAGATCGTAGAGGAAGAAGGGTATGCAGCACATCTCGAAGGTCCGGTTCTCGATCTGGCGAACCCACAGTTGTTCGCCTCGGCCGTCCTCCGGCAACTCGGCGGCAATGATGAAGTCAGCGCGATCTCGCCACACAGGCTCTTCATGGATGGCGTTGACAGGGGGTTTCATCGATTCCGCCACCAAGGCGGCGGAAACGGGCCAACGTAGTCCGGAGGCGGATTCACAGGAAACGGTCTACTCCCTTTTGATCGATTGCACCAAATGCACGTCACCTGAGCATTCTGGATGGTCGCGTTGCCGCCCGCGGATCTCGGAATGACATGGTCTATCTCAGGAGTATCGGTCCACATGCGGCAGTAGACGCACGTTCCCGGATTGTCTGCAAGCGCCTCTCCCCGTACATTCTGTGAAAAGCGTTGGAACGCCGTGGCGCCGCCAGCTGATCCTGCCTTTATGGATGGGATCGGTGGGACGCCTGTGGTGACGTGGCTCCCTGCCAAGGCAAGCGACGCGCCTCCGAGGACCTGCATGCCGCTCGGCGCCAGGGTGGCCGCCCCCAGGTTTTGATTGCCGCCGAACCGGAAGGTTACTCCCGCCATCTCGATGTCGAGGCTGGGTGGCGCCGCCCAGACGGCTTCGCTCAGTCGATCGATGGTCGCGTCATCGAAGCGCTCGAACGTTGATGGCTGATCGACCCACGGGGCACCTTCCATCAGGATCCAGTAGACGACGATGCTTGCGTCGTCACTTGCCCAACGATCCCACCCGAGCGCGTTCTCGACGTGATTCGCGATGTATGCCGCTCGGTCGCCCTCGCTGAAGTTGAGCCAAGCCTGAAGTGATGGCGGCACCCAAGCAATCGTCTTTGTGTTGTAGTCGTCCGCTCCGCCCCCGGTCCGGCTGTCGCTGTCCTTGGTCCGCTCGGTCTGGCGACGCTGCCGCTGCTTGCCGGCCCTGGCGCCCACGGCGCGTTCATGCTTGGTCTCCGAGGCCCGCGGTGCCGATTCCTCGCAATAGGCTTCACACACCCGGTGCCCCGTCGGATCGGTGAACGTTGTCGGGTTGGCCTCGGCATACAGGAACCGGTTCAGGCTGGCCGGATCCTGGGCTGAGCCCATGACCGAGTCGAGCGAGGTGAAGGTACCCAGCCCCGGCGCATACAGCCGGGCGCTCAGGTCGTACAGCGGATCATCGGTCGCACTGAGATCGAGCCGGCCCTGGTACTTGGTGTCGAGGCTGATCGAGCCTGTCACGGCGTGGGTGTCGAGGGTCTGGCCATAGCCGTCATAGCGGATCGCGGCCATGACCGCGGTCGAACCCGACGCTTCGGCCAGCGCCGTGTTGCCGTGCAGGTCGGCCACCAGATAGGCACCGGTCGAACCGTCCTTGGTGGCCACCCGTGAGCCATCCGAATCGAGGGCCGACACCCTCGTCGTGTCACCGACGATGACCCCGACCGTCTCGCTCAGACCGACATAACCGTACGTATCGGCAGTTCCGTCGACCGTCCGGGTCGCATAGCGGCCGAGAGCGTCAAGCGTGAAGTCGACATCAGCGGTCGTGCCCGGCGCGTCGATCGCGATGCCATCGGAGATGACGTGCGAGCCCTACCCGTATTCGAAGGCGGGCGCCAGTTACGTGCGGAGGCCCGTTGGGAGCGGCGGGAGCTCGTCGTAACGGTTCGGCGGCGGCAGCGGTGCCAAGCCTCGTAGCGCGGGATGCGGGCGAAAGATGGCGAGCACGACGCCGCCGAGATGAGCCGCTGACGGCGCCCGGAGTCCTCGGCAACCGTCCTGGTAGTAGGCCTCGCCCACCGGTTGGGTAAGCGGCCACTGGCGCCTCGTCGGATGAAGCTCGCCGATACCGTGCTTTGCGAGCACGCCAGGCTCGCTGAGATCAGCGATTTCGGTCACGGCGACCGAGATCTGCCAGATATCACGAGGCATCCGGCCGGCCGGCGGCGCGCCTTGCTCGGAGGTGTGTCGATACCACTCAGCCCAGGCGGTAGCTTCGCTATCGGCGAGATAGAAGCCGCGCACGACTGCAGCGGTCTGCCAACGGCCGTGGGCTGGATCTGCCGTCCAGTGGAAGGGATCGCCGCCGGACCGATTGATCCGCCACCAGATCCCGTCGACCGAGATCCGGGCGGCGGGCAGGGCGCTCAGGAGAACGAGTCGTTTTCGAGCTCGGCGACGAGCCTCGAGACGTCCCTGTAGCGCCCCTTCCCAAGAGCGACCAGGGGCCGCTCATCGCCCAACGCCGGGAGCGGCTTGTTCAGCCACAGTGGGACGTAGTCTTGGTCCATCGTTCGAGACAGGCGATCGACGATGGCGATGAGCTCCAGCAGGCGAGCTCGGAACTCGGCCGATGGGCGGCGCGTGGCGCGCGCCCAGGAGGTCACGGTTCCGACTTCGGCACCGGTCGCTTCGGCGATGTCGCCGGTCTCGACGCCAAGCGCGCGGACCCTCTTGACTTCCTCTGCGTACGCCGTGACACCGCTCACCTGTACCTCCTACTGTAGCGCGAAAGTACACACTGGGTAGCCGTCGCGTCAAGTGCGGGTCACGTCAGGAGAAAAACGAAGCGTAGTCTTCCCTGGCCCAAACGGCCCTTGAGCCAGTGGAGGTAGTCGCTCGATCGCGTATGTGTCCAGTCTCCCGTCAACGATCATCGCGGGTCTCCTGTTCGGCGCGATCTGTCGCACGCTCGTGTGGCCAGACGGCGCTCGCCCTCCGTCCTGAGGCGTCGCTGTTCGACTCCAAGAGCGAGGCACAGTCCTTCCTCGTCGATCGTTTCGTGGCCTTCGTCCCCGGGCGCGGGCCGAAGCTGCCGGCACGACTTTCAAGAAGGCGTGGAAGTCGACGGTGCGCCCGAAGACCGTCCACCGTGACCCGGTTGCCCGCGTCCGTGATCTTCGTCTTCGAGAATCGGACGCCGAACATGCTGAACGCGGCGCCGGCAGCGACCATCAGGGCGTTTCCGGCATCGCTGCCGAGGAAGAACAGGCCGGCCTGGTCGCGGTAGCGAACGGGCACCGGTAGACGACCTGATCGTAGGTGATCCCCAGCGCCTTCGGCAACGGCGCCGGCCGCATCCTGACCATGTCCGCACAGACCACGGTGACGTAGCCATGGTCGTGGACCAGGTCGAGTTCGAGCGGAGCATGCACGAGGCGCCGGAGGACCTCGGGCGCGACCGCATAGTTGAACGAGGCCACGGTCCGGTAGTCGGTGGTCATCCCGCCCGGGTGCTTCCGTGACAGATCCAAACAGCCGGTCGATCATGATCCCGTCCCAGCAGTTACTTGTTACCTGCGGGTATCACGATACTCGGTTTGGCTACTGCGTCAACCCGGCCCCATCCGGGACGGAACACGCCGACCTCGGGGATGAACGGCGGTCAGCTCGCGATGTAGACGGCCAGCTGAACCGTCCCGATCGTGCCGAGCACCGCTCCCAGCAGGAAGAGCCAGCGGGTCGGCCAGGGAACGCGGATTGCTCGCGCGATCGTCATCGCGGTGATCACCATCAGGGCCGCGAGCATGACGACGAGCACGATCCGTACGATAGCGTCATACGGCGTGTTCTGGATCCCACTCAATGCCACTGCGCCGAGGAGGGCGATGCCGCCGAACGCCACGACCACGAACGAACGCCAGACATCGATCATCTCCGCTCGTGCTTGGGCGACCGCTGGCGGCATCTGATCCGCCATCGTCCGCACGAGCGCCGTTCGCTGCCGGTTGAGCTCCCAGGGCGCAACGAATTCACCGTTCTGGCCGAGGCGGGCGTAGTCGCTGTCGGGAAACGCCTCGACCAGCATTCGGATGTAGCGGGTCCCGCGATACACGTAGACGAACATGAGGGAGACTCCGGCGAGAAGCCAGCTTGCCATGATGGTGACCATGGTCATGGCGCGATACCGGTGACGACACGGAAGAGATCGAGCGCCTGGAAAGGATTGATGCCAAATGGAACCGGCACGTCCTTGAGGTTGAATGGCAGAACGAACGTGTATGTCGGGCCGCCGTGGATCTCGAGACCGGCCCCTGGACCTGCCCCAAGGTAACCCTCCACTACTTGATAACAATCCTTCGCTTGCCCAACTGACAGGTCGGCCGAGCCGGCAGTACCAAATCCCGCCGAACCTCCGACGTTCGCGAAATATTCGCCAAGGTCGGAACTGACGCGTGCGTTCGTGTACATGAGCCCGCCCGTCGCGGCGTAGGCTGCCCCCATGGTTCCGTTCACGAGAGTCGTCTCGCTGTAAGCGCTAGTCGCCTGCAGGTACGGCGTGAGCATCAGATTAGCTTCGGGTAGGTGGTCGAGATCTAGTAGACCACAGACTTGAACGCCGATTGAAACGCCAAATGCAGCGCCGAGGTTCCCGCATGGTCCCAGCATTCCGAGCGACTCTTCTGCGAGTGGGTCTGGACGCGGGATGTGACTCGTCATCTCCTGGCGCAGAGTATCGTCCGTACTCTGAGTCGTGATCGTCTTTTCATCTGACCCGCCCCCGTTCTGGCTGTCCCCGTTGCCGGGTTTCGTCGGCTTCTTGGCCGCCGGTCGATGGCCCGTGGTGGGACTCGCGGCGGTCGCTCCGCAAGCTGGATCGCCCCGATAGCGACAGCCGTTGTTGCCACTGCCTTCGCTCTCGCTGATGAAGTGCCCCGTCGGATCGGTGAACGTCGTCGGGTTGGCCTCGGCGTATAGGAACCGGTTCAGGCTGGCCGGGTCCTGGACAGAGCCCATGACCGAGTCGAGCGAGGTGAAGGTGCCCAGCCCAGGGGCATAGAGCCGGGCACTCAGGTCGTACAGCGGGTCATCGGTCGCACTGAGATCGAGCCGGCCCTGGTATTTGGTGTCGAGGCTGATCGCGCCGGTCACGGCGTGGGTGTCGAGGGTCTGGCCGTAACCGTCATAGCGGATCGCGTCGAGGACCGCGGTCGAACCCGACGCTTCGGCCAGCGCGAGACTGCCGTGCAGGTCGGCGACCAGATAGGCCCCGGTCGCATCCTCCTTGGTGGCCACCCGTGAAGTTGCCCCGCTCTCGTGGACGGTTGACCGTTAGGCAGCGGTGGTCGTCGAACGGTACCTCCTCTCGAACTCTGCCGGACTGAGAAGGCCCAGGCCCGAATGCCGACGGATCGGGTTGTAGAAGGTCTCGATGTAGTCGAAGACGGCCAGCCTGGCGTCGGCCCGGGTGCGCCAGCTGGAGCGATCGATGAGTTCGGTCTCGAGCGTTCCGAAGAAGCTCTCGGCCATGGCGTTGTCGTACGCGTCGCCGGTCGAGCCCATGCTCCTCGTGATGCCCGCCTCCCGGCAGCGCCAGCCGAAGGCGAGGCTCGTGTACTGGGTGCCGCGATCGCTGTGGTGGACGAGCCCGGGCGACGGATGCCGACGGCTCACGGCCATGTCGAGCGCGTCGACGATGAGGCTCGTCCGCAGGTGCCCCGCCATCGACCAGCCGACGATGCGCCGACTGAACACGTCGAGCACGACCGCCAGATAGAGGAAGCCCTGCCAGGTCGGCAGGTAGGTGATGTCGGCGACCCACAGCCGGTCGGGACCGGCCGAGCGAAAGGTCCGTTCGACCAGATCCGGGGCCGGTGCGGCATCGCGGTCGCGGATGGTCGTGCGGGTCGTGCGTCGGCGATGGACGCCCTCGAGCCCGAGCGTGCGCATCAGGCGGGCGATGCGCTTGCGGCCGACGTGGAGGTCGTCCTCGTGGCGGAGCTCGGCGTGGACTCGAGGCACGCCGTACGTGCCTCGACTGCGGGCGTGGATCGCGCCGATCCGGGCGCCGAGCACGGCATCCGCCCGGTCCCGGTCCGAGGGCGGCCGGCCCGACCACGCCCAGTAGCCGCTCGGGGAGACACCGAGGACCCGGCACATCGTGGCCACGGGGAAGGTCGCCTTCTCCTGCTCGACGAAGCGGAACACCGTCACGGGGTCGGCTCGGTCTCTCGTGCGAAGAAGGCTGCGGCTTTTTTCAGAATCTCGCGCTCGGTCCGCAGGGTCCGGTTCTCGCGGCGCAGGCGGACCAGCTCGGCCCGCTCATCGGTTGTCAGACCGGGTGTTGCACCGAGATCGATGTCGGTCTGCAGGATCCAGCGCCGGAGCAATTCATTGGCGATCCCGAGATCGTGCGAGACCTGGCGGATGGAATGGCCCGGCTCACGAGCCAGGCGGACTGCCTCTGCCCGGAAACTCGGGCGGGTATGGTGGCTTGGGGTTCGGCATGTGGACTCCCGGTTAGGGGCTCGATCACCCCAACTGTTGGGTGTCCACGAAACCGGGTCAA
>CAVRGM010000004.1:367500-708981 GCA_963720715.1 uncultured Chloroflexia bacterium | reverse complement strand
GGTCGACTCGAGCCAGCGATCCGCGAGCGCCTGCCGGGCCCCCACGCCCGAGCACGGACGTGGTGCCGGAGCCGAGATTCGAACTCGGACGCCCTTTCGGGCCGCGGAGTTTAAGTCCGCTGCGTCTGCCATTCCGCCACTCCGGCGCGGCACCAAGGGTACTTGTCCCACACGTCTGACCGACGCGCCACCGTCGGGTCGAGCTCGTGATGCGTCAACACGACCGATCCACCGTCCGCGCGAAGCCTTGAGTCACGTGGTGGCCAGGGTCAGGACGGGCCGGCCGAGTCCAGGCGCTGCCCACGGAGTCGACCACGATCGCCACCTGGGAATCAGAATGACCGGACCCGCAAGCCCGGTCATGTCCAGTCCAGCGGCCCGAACGGTCAGGAGTGCAATGTCCTGAGTCCCATCGGAGTCGAGGCAGACCTCATGTCATCGCCCGTTCGACGTCGTCGCGAACGAGGTCGGCGTTGATGGCGATCGCGGCCGCAGATCCTGCACCGGCGGACGTGATCACCTGGAAGCGCGGGTCCACGACATTGCCAGCCGCCCAGACTCCGACAGCGCTCGTGAGGCCGGTCGCATCGACGATCGCGAAACCAGCCGCATCGACGTCGCAATCCAGACCCGCCAGCAAGCCATCAGCGTGTGGAACGTTGACCGGCCGGATGAACACCGCCGCCCGCGGGATCATGCGGCCGTCGACCAGTGCAACACCACGCAGTACGTCCCGCTCGACGACGAGCCGTGCCACCTCACCGGTCGCGATCTGCACCCCGCGCGCATGGAGCCGTTTTCGCTCGTCGGCACTCAAGTCGAGGGTATGAGCGAAGAAGATGACGTCGTCTGACCACTGACGCACGAGCAAGGCGTGCTCGACGGCATCCGGTCTGGTCCCCAGGACGCCAACAGGCTGATCACGGACCTCCCAGCCGTGGCAATACGGGCAGTGCAGGAGATCCCGACCCCAACGGTCTCGGACTCCCGGAATGTCCGGCAGCTCGTCGCGAACACCCGTCGCGATGAGCACTCGCCGGGCTTCCAACGCGCGACCCCCGGAAAGCCTGGCGGAGAACCCCATCTCGACGGAGACGACCTCATCCTTGATCAACTCGACGCCATAGGAGATCACCTCGGCACGCCCCGCTGCCAGGAGGTCGGCGGGCGGCATCCCATCTCGAGACAGGAAACCCTGCATGTGCTCGGCGGGTGCGTTGCGGGGCGACCCGGCATCGACCACGACCACGCGCCGTCGAGCCCGCCCCAGAACGAGCCCGGCACTCAAACCGGCGGCCCCGCCGCCGATGATCAGCACGTCGTACAACGTCGAATTCAACGCGACCACCAGTCGCGACGCCATCCGTCGTGGGTCCTCAGGCCATGACCGAACGCCAGGTCCACCACGATGTGTGAGAACCACGCGAGACCGCCGACGAACCAGAACGGTGACAAGACACCCGCGGCGGCGAAACCGATCACGACGAGGGGCAGCACTGGGTGATGCATCACATTGAAGAGTGGCACAGCTCGAGCCGCCATTTGGCCCCGGCCATGCGGCTGGCCGACGCCCAGGAGCGCCGGCATGTGGGGAATGATCCCGAAGGCGAGGAGTGGCACCAACCCGATGCCAAACCGACTCGAGTAGGCGTTGGCGTAGACGGCGATCGCAAGGCCCGGAATGAGCCAGAAGTGCCGGCGGCCAAGACGCAGTCGGCGCCAAGGTGGTGCTGCGGGAGACGCCGCTGTGCCTCCAGCGATCATGGGAGGTGCGAGGAGTACCCGGTGGTCGACGGTCATGGCTCTTCCTGCTTTCAACATTCGTGGAGAGGGTTGTCATCCGGCTGCGACTTCGCCGCCGGATGACCTTGGTCAGATCGAGGTTCGGGCGCTGGACGCCGTGCCGGGCTCCAGGACGACCACCGCCGTTTGGCGTGATCGCCTGGCAGCGAGGCCGTCGATGTCGTCACCCCAGCCCGGGTAGTCCAGGAACTTGGTCCACAGCCGACCATGTTCATCGTTGGTCGCCGCGCGGGCCCGGACGGCTCGGGTTTCGCCGCCCAGATCGATCGTGGTCTCGGGCTGCACCTGGAGGTTCAGCCACCAGGCCGGATCCTTCTCACCCCAGCCATTCATCGCCAAGGTGACGAGGTTCGGACCGTCCTCGTAGTAGCCGATGATCGCGACCCGCGGCTTGCCGGAACGGCGCCCGGTCGTCGTGAGTCGCAGCATCCCGAACTTGCTGCCAGGTACCGGCCGGGAGAGGCCGAAGCCTCCCCCGGTGAGCCGGTAGGCCGTCCGGTGCAGCAGCCAGAACGTCCGAACCACGAAGCGTGGCGGGGTTCGAGGCGCCTGCTCGGGGACTGCCGTCATGCGGCGCCGGCGCTGGAGGCCACACCGACCGGCGAGCGGGTGACGCTCACCGGGTCAACCTGGCTGGCGTCTTCTGCAGCGGCCTCGACCATCAGCGGAGCGTCCTTGCGGAAGCCCTTGAAGGTCATCCACAGGCCGAGCGACAACTCCCAGATGAAGATCGGTGCGACACCGATCCCGTGCCAGGCGGTGCCGGGCTCGGTCACGCCGAGGACGTAGCCGACGATCCAGGAGGTGAAGATCGGCGCGCCGATGAGACCGATCACCGGGATCGCCCGCGGGACGAGTCGCGACTTGTACATGATCCAGCCGAGCAGGAAGGCGTTGAGGGCTGGAACGCCGGTCCCGAGCACGAAGGTCCAGTTACGGACCGTCACGAGCGTCTGCTGGACGGTGAGCAGAAGTGACGCCTCTGCTCCGGTCGCGCCCGGCTGCTGCAGGGTAACGATGGACAGGATGCTGATGACGCCGATCATGAGGACCGTGCCCTCGAACAGCCGCGAGCTGACGAAGCCGATCGCGAAGCCCTGGCTCTGGCGCCGGATGACGGCATAGAGCGCGACCGCGGTCCCGATCGCCGTCAGGCTATTGACGATGTCGAAGAGAGCGCCGAGTCGCACCTGGGTGTCGGCGCCGGCGCTGCCGATGATGAAGTTTGGATCGTCCAGGACCGGGCTCTGCAGGAAGACGGCCGGGATCGAGCTGATGAACGTGAGCAGATACAGGAAGCCCGCGACGAACGCGATCTTTCGCATCGTGCTCATCGAGGGTCCCTTGGATGTGGAAGGCTGGGTCGCGTCGGCCATGTCAAATCTCCTTGTTGTGGCTTGGTGCGCTTGCGCGCGTCTGGTGCGTCTCGCCAGGCTGGTCGTCTTCGACCTTCCCGACGGAAACGAGTGAGAGGCCCAGGTCTCGAACCCGCTGGAGGAGACCGTGGAGGGCCGCTTGGTCGACGATGTCGCCGCAGATGACGGTGGTTCCGTCGTTCTCGTAGCTGACCGTCAATCCGTCGAACCAGGCAGTCCAGTGCGCGTCGAGGTGGCCCGTAAGTCGGATCTCATACCGTCCGGCTTCTGAGCGATCGGGTGCCGGCGTCTGTCGTTCAGTCATTCCGCTCCTCGTGCGTGTTGCCAGCTGGACCTCCGGCCGGCGATGCGACCTGAGTCACTGGGGACACCGTGAAGCCGGATGTGATGAGCGCGCATCAGCACAGGTGATGAGCGCGGTGATGAATCTCTCGTCGCAGCAAGCGCGAACAATCGGTTCAGCCGGCGGGCGGCCACGAGCCAGCCGATCCGCGCGAAGTGACCAGCCGGCCGGTCGGCGGTCGCGACGCGGCTAGAGCAGGCCTAGTTCGCCTGCGCGCCGGACAGCCGCGCGCCGATTCGTCACCCCGAGCTTCGAGTAGATGTTGCTGGTATGCGTTCGCACGGTTGGCAGCGACACCGTGAGTTCCTGGGCGATGTCCGGGCCATCGAGATCGCTCTGGAGCAGGCGCAGAACGTCCATCTCCCGTTCGCTCAGCGCTTCGATCAGTGGCTCGGCAGCGAGCACTTCACCTGAGCCGGAGACCGTCGAAGCCTCGAGAAGCCGGCGAACGTAGCTCGTTGCCTTCCGGTCCTTGGCTGCCATCTTCAACAACGCCACCATCGGAGGCCCTTCATCTACGAAGACGCGTACGTAGCCCTCTGGCTCAGCGAGCGCCATTGCGCGGTCAAGGGCCGTCCTCGCGCCCGCCAAGTCATCGGACGCCCGGAGAGCGAGCGCCTGCACGATCAGGATGTCGATGGCGCTGCCATCCCGCCGACCAGCCTCGGCCTCGGCGAGGAGTCGCTCGGTGAGATCGATCGCTGAGCGAATGATGTCGCTCGACCCGTCGCGAATCCCTTGTGCGAGGAGCACCCTGGCCAGGGTCGCGTGCTCGAACTCTCGCATGTAGGTGAGGTCGTCCGCGGGCGAGAGGCGCCGCTCTCGGGCCCATCCAACGGCTTCGGGTACTCGGCCCTGGCTCAGCCACACCCGCGCCCTCAGCGCATCGATCGGCTGTACCTCCGGAGAGAAGTCACTGAAATAGAGACGGCCGGCCTCGGCGAGAAGTTCGAGCGCCGCATCAAGATCGCCGCTCGCGCGCTGGATCCCCGCGGCAGCCACGCGCGATCGATACGGGTTCTGTGGCAGGCCGTTGTCTTCACCCAGATCCCTGGCCCGGTGCAACTGCTGCGTCGCGCCGACCAGGTCCCCACGCTGGCGGAGGATGTCGCTGATGCCAACGTGCATGTCCGACGTACCACGGAGCATCTTCGGCCCCCGACGAGTCGCAAGTTCGAGGCCACGTTCATAGATCCGCATCGCATCGTGCAATCGACCCTGGGCGATCCGCATGTCGGCCAGCGCGAGTGCAAGCCCGATCGCGTCGGAGAGGTAGTCGGCGTTCTCGAAACGCGCCATCGCACCGACATACAAATCCGTTGCGGCCTCTAGATCCCCCCCGCTCCAGTACGCGAGGCCGAGGAGTGTCGAACCCGATCCGATTCCGAGGTCGTCGTCGTCGTCGACGAGATCGAGTGCTCGCCGGGCGTTGACGATGGTGCCCTCGACATCTCCTCGCAGACGGGCCAAACCGGCTCGGTGCATGGCGATCCTGGCCGGCAGCGTGCGGAACCCATCCTCGTCCACGACGACCATCGGTGAAGCCGGGTCGCCCGCTCCACGCGACGCTGCCTCCGTGCCATCCAGCCAGCGCTCGGCATCCAGTAGGCGGGCTTCGACGCCCTCGGTCTCACCACGCACCAGGATCGAACCGGCATACCCGTTGCTCAGGACCGGCCGGAACCGGATCACGTCATCGGGAAGCGCCTCCAGCCACCGACGAAGCGTGGCCTCCTGCCGGTCCCTCGTCGTCCCAGGCAGCGCAAGTTCGACCAGGTCCGCGGCTCGCGCAAAGTCCAGGCCCGTCATCGCGTGGCGGATCGCCTCGGCGCGTTCGCCGTTCCGCTCGTACCACTCAGTCGCGCGCTGATGGAGCATGGCCACGTGCTCGGGCCGTTCATCTCTGAGGCGCGCCTGGAGGACGTCCGCGAACAGGTGGTGGTACCGATACCACTCCCGGCGATCGTCCAACGGGATGAGTAGCAGATTCCGCCGCTCGAGCGACTCGAGCATCGCCTTGCCGCCTTCCTGGCCCGTGACGGCATCGGCCAGAGGACCATTCAATCGGCTAAGGATCGATGTCTCAAGAAGGAATGTGCGGACGCGTTCGGTCTGACGCTGCAGGACCTCTTCGACGAGATAGTCGACGATGTAGCGGTCATCGCCCGCAAAGCTGGCGATAAAGCCGGCGAGGTCGTCTCGCCCCTGCATCGACAGACCCGCCAAGTGCAGCGCGGCGATCCAACCCTCGGTCCGGCCGTCGAGGGTCGCGACATCGGCGGCCTTCAGCCCCAGACCCATGACCCCATTGAGATAGGAGCCGGCCTGGTCCGACGTGAAACGGAGATCGCTGGCGCGGATCTCGATCAGCTCACCACGTGCGCGCATGCGAGCCAAGGGCAAGGCCGGATCGACCCGGGTCGCGATCACGAGGCGCACATGAGCCGGCAGATGATCCAGGACGAACGTCATGCCGATCTGGATCTCGGGCGAGTCGATCGTGTGGTAGTCGTCGAGCACCAGGACAACAGGTTCCGAGAGCGCATCCAGTTCGTTGAGGAGAGGAGCCAGGATCGTCTCGATCGAGCGGTCTGCCTTCTCCAGGAGGGATAGCGAACTCGCCCCGATCGCCGGTCGAGCCACCTGGAGCGCCGCGATCAGATGTGACCAGAACGTACTTGGTTGGTCGTCACCGGCGTCGAGCGAGAGCCAGGCCGTCACCAGGCCGTCACTCGGCGTTGCGAGCCATTCGGCCAGGAGGGTCGACTTGCCGAAGCCGGCCGGAGCCGAGATCAGGGTCAACTTGGACTCGGCTCCGCGCAGGAGGCGGTCGGTCAGACTCGGTCGCGGCACGAGGCCGGTTCGCAGCCGCGGGACATAGAACTTCGTCGCAAGGAGTTGGCTTGGCATCCGACCCAACTGTAGCCCGCGGTTGACCTGCACCGACGATCGCCAGGCGTTCCCGACCCCTGGGTCAGGGGTAGTAGCTGCGACCTGCCGCTCGAAGGTCCTCGGCAACGGTCTGGATGGCGTCTCCCGCTGAGGTCGGGTCCGTCGTGCCGCTCACGAGAGCCTGTACCTGGGTGCCGATCTCGTCGTCGATCTCCGGCTCCCAAAGCCAGTTGAGAGACGTGATCGAATCCTCGAGCAAGGGCAGGAATTCGCGCTGCACCGCGTCGTGGATACCGGCGTTCGACTCGGGTATCGGCGAGAACGTCTGCAAGCCCTCGACGACGCCGGCGTCCACCGCGGGCTGACTGGCGTAGTCAAGGAACGCGTACACGCTGTCACGGCTCGTCGACGCATCGGCCGGCAGCGCGAAGCCAGCCCATGCGAGGATCGAGTGAGCCTTGCTTGCGCCTTCGACGAGGGGCAGAGGCGCCACGTGCAGGTCGAACGGGACGGTCGGCGTACCCGCCTGAAGGGCTGGCAATAGCCACGTTCCGTTGTAGGTCGTCGCGGCCTTTCCCTGCAGAAAGAGCAGTTGCATGGTCGCGTAGTCCGTTGCGCCCGACCCGTCCAACAGAACGCCGGTGCTTCGGAGGTCCGCGATCGTCTGGAAGGTCTCGATCCATTCGGGGCTGTCATAGCGCACTTCGCCCTTGAGCGTGCGCTCAACGAAGTCGATCGGATCACCGGTCCGGTCCGCGATCATCGGCAGTAGCCACATGACGAGCAGTGGGTTGAACGGCGCGTCGCCGGAGGGATGTACGAGAGGTGCGGCGCCGAAAGCAGCCAAGGGTTCGACCATCGCCTTCAGGTCGGAGATCGTCTTTGGCGGGTTGAGCCCTGCTCGGTCGAGCAAGGCTTTGTTGTAGTAGAGGCCCGTGGTCTGGAGGCCCCTGGTCAGGGCAAGCGGGAGTGCCCTGGCGCCGCCTTCGCCCAGGCCCCCGAGATGAAACCGGTCTGGCACGCGGGCGAGCACTTCGGCCAGCCTTGGATCCGCATCAAGGTCCGCCAGCAGCCCATCACGCGTCCACGCTCGAACGAACAGCCCGTCAAGCATCACGAGCCCGACCGGCTCGCCGGACTCCAAGTCGGCGCGCGCGAGCCGATCCCAGTCGGGGCCGAGGCCGGAGATCCCCCGGATATCCCACTCCACGCCTGGATTCTGCGCTTTGAAGTCGTCGTAGACCTTCTTCAAGGCAGGCTCGGCGGCCGGATCGCCGCCTTCGGTGAGGAGGGTGATAGCCCCCGACAGGGCCGCCGACTGAAGTCCTCCGCTCCTGACGGTCGAGGTGATCCCGGTCGCGGTCGGCGATGCGCATGCGGCAAGGAACGGCGCTACCGCCGCGCCAGCTGCGATGACGGCGCCTAGTCGGAGAACCTCGCGGCGTTGCCATTTGCGGTTCCACGGGCCGTCAGGGGTGGGTATTTCATGGTTCACTGAAGTCTGGGTCACGGGGAGCGAGTATGGTCGTGCCGCCCAATCCCCGCTGGTGGTCGTGTAACGCGTGATGTCTCCTCACCGCTCGCCCCGTGACGGCGTCACCGACCTGCT
Source organism: uncultured Chloroflexia bacterium (assembly GCA_963720715.1). Lineage (GTDB taxonomy): Bacteria > Chloroflexota > Limnocylindria > Limnocylindrales > CSP1-4 > SPCO01. Next base: position 700,958 of record CAVRGM010000004.1, on the reverse strand, counting down.
GTTCCTGCTCCCCACGCTTGCGGTGTTGGGTGTCTTCCTCTTCTACCCTCTTCTGTTCGGCATCGTGCTCAGCCTGCATGACACCAAGGGCTTCGAGATCATGAGCTTCGTCGGGCTGGACCACTACGCACACGCGATCTTCGGGGACGCCGTATTTCACCGAAGCCTGCTGAACACGATGCTGTTCACTGCCGTGGCCGTCGTGCTTCAGATCGGCCTCGGCTTGTCCCTGGCGCTCCTTGTCGCCGACGTGAAGCGCGGCCGAACCCTCTTCGTGGTCGCGTTCTTCGCGCCCTTCGTCCTGGCCCCGGTAGCAGTGGGGGCAGTCTGGAAGTTCTTGTTTGCGCCGTATTTCGGGATCGTTCCCGCCATGGGGTCCGCGCTCGGGCTCGACTGGGGCACATTCGCGCCGCTCGCGGATGCCAACGTGGCCCTCTGGGCGATCATGGCGGCCTTCGTGTGGCGGTTCGTCGGCTTCGCCATGGTCGTCTATGTCGCCGCCATCCGGACCCTCCCGCCTGAGTACGGCGAATACGCCCTCCTCGAGGGTGCGAGCAGTCTCCAGCGAACCCGGTGGGTCACCTGGCCCTTGCTCTGGCCGCAGACATTCGTGCTGGTTTTGCTCACCACGCTTGGGACACTTCGGATCTTCGACATGGTCTGGATCATGACTGGTGGTGGGCCCGGCCACGCCACCGAGACCGTCGCGACGGATGTCTACGTGACGGCGTTCCGGTTCCTCGATGTCGGCTACGCGCAGGCGATGGCGATGATCCTGCTCGTCGTGATCCTGCTGCTCACAGTCGTGGAATACCGGATCCTGAACCGGCGAGCCGAGATGGTCAGCTCATGAGCGGCGTGCCTCGCCTCCGATGGTCCACGGTGGCACTCAGCGTCATGGCCCTTGTCTGGTTGTACCCATTGGTATGGACGCTGACGAACGCCGTCAAAAGAAGCGCAGACATCTACCGGGCTCCGTGGGACGTCCCGTGGCCGCCTGCGATCGACAACGTCGGCGAAGCGTGGAACCGAGGGCAGCTCGGCCTTGCCATGGCGAACTCGGCCTATGTCACGGCGATGACGGTGGTGATCGTCCTCGGACTCTCGATCAGTGGCGCGTACGCGCTCACGCGCTTGCGGCCCCCCGGCCGGGCGTTGCTCTTCCTCGTGGTCCTGGCTCCGTTGATCATCCCGACGGAGGTCCTGATCGTCCCGCTGTTCTCGATGTACCGTGCCCTCGGCCTCATCAACAGCCTCCCAGGTCTCGCATTGACGAACGTGATGGCCAGTGTCTCGTTCGCAACCGTGATCCTGGCGGGCTACTTCCGCACGATCCCGCAGGACCTCATCGACGCAGCCAGAGTGGATGGAGCGGGCAAGGTCGAGGTCTTGCTCCGGATCGTGATCCCGCTGGCCCGGCCAGGGATCCTCGCCGTCGCCGTATTGGTGGCGGTCTTCGCCTGGAACGACTTTGCCGGGGCACTTGTCCTCATCCAGAAGCCAGACGCCTTCACGGTGCAGCTCGCCCTCACTCGATTCACGACCTTCTACGCTACTGATCAGGGGCTCACCTTCGCCGGCATGGCGATCGTGATCCTTCCGCCGCTACTGCTGTTCCTGGTGCTCCAGCGCGGCTTCATCCAAGGGTTGACGGCCGGTGTCGTCCGCCGCTGAGATTGGTGTGAACTGCCGACCAAACTGCCGACCAAACGGAGACCCGCTGGGTCTCGCAGCGGGTCTGTTCGTGCTCAAAGTGTGGAGGCGACGACCGGATTCGAACCGGTGAATAGAGGTTTTGCAGACCTCCGTGTTGAGCCACTTCACCACGTCGCCACTTGGTACTTCGTCGGCGGGCTCCCGCCGGATGCTGGCTGCCCCTCGAGGATTCGAACCTCGGTTCACGGATCCAAAGTCCGCTGTCCTACCACTAGACGAAGGGGCAGCGGTCCGACTAGGGAGAATTGGAGCGGAAGACGGGACTCGAACCCGCGACCCTCACCTTGGCAAGGTGATGCTCTACCAACTGAGCCACTTCCGCTCTGAGATCCGTCCACCCCGTGGGTGGTGCCGAGAGCCAGATTCGAACTGGCGACACCGCGATTTTCAGTCGCGTGCTCTACCAACTGAGCTATCTCGGCCCGATGGCCAACCAGCCGTCGGCTGCCCGTCGGCGCAGGGAACGATACCACGGGCCTCGAATTGCGAGCAACGACGACGGCGTCGACGGGCCGGTTCCTCGGCTGCTCGCCGGGTTCGCGTGTGGTGGACGCGCGATCTGAACAGGGACGCTCAGCCAGGGCTCGGATTCGACAGGATCCGCATGAAGTCGTGGCTGGCCACGCTGATCTATCCAGGATCCGCGTCCGTGACACGCGCCGGGTCGGCCCGTCCGTGACACGCGCCGGGTCGGCCCGGCCGTGACATGCACCGGGTCGCCATGCGCCGGGTCGCCAGCCGCCCGGTCCAGCCGCGATTACCCCGGTCCGGCCAGCGCCGCCACATCGGCCGCCTGGAGGGGCGCCTCGCCGGTCAACTCACGAAGGCGATTGATCCGATCGATGATGGCTGGGTGCGTGTCCATGAGGCCAGACGACCTCGACTCGAAGGCTTTGATCGGGTTGGTGAAATACATGTGCTGGGTCCCGCGGTTGGCGACCTCGAGGACCTCCTGGTCCGTGTCGATCTTGGCCAACGCCCGTTCCAGCCCGTACGGGTTCCGTGTCAGCTGGACCGACGACGCATCGGCCAGGTATTCCCGCTGCCGGCTCACTGCCAACTGGATGAATCGACTGATCAGCGGGGCCAGGATGGCCAGGATGATGGCGATGACCGCGATCACCGCCTGGGCACCGTTGCCGCCGCTGTCCCGGTTCGATGAGCGCCGCGACGACATGCCGCCCCAGAACGTGAACCGCAGGAAGAAGTCGGCCAGGATGGCGATCGCCCCGACCATGACCCCGATGATCAGCGAGAACCGGATATCGAGGTTTCGGACGTGCGACAACTCGTGGCCGATGACCCCCTGGAGTTCCTCGCGATCGAGCTTCTGGAGCAGGCCGGTCGTGATCGCCACCGACGCATGCGCCGGATCGCGGCCGGTCGCGAACGCGTTGGGTGCCGTGTCATCGATGATGTAGACCGCCGGCATCGGCACGTTCGCCGCGATGGCAAGCTCGCGCACGACGTTGAGCAACTGAGGTGCGGATGTCTCGTCGACGGCTTGCGCCCCGCTCACCGTCAGGACGAGCTTGTCGCCCCCGAAATAGGCGGCGACGCCGGACAGGGAGCCGAAGGCGATGGCCAGCGCGGTGGCGACGACGCCACCGGCGACCGAACCGGCGATCGCATAGCCGATCGTGAAGCCGAACACGGCAAGGATCGCAACCAGCCCCGCGGCCAGCAGGAACGAATTTCGCTTGTTGGCCGCGATCTGCCCATAGAACGACGATCGCTCGGCCACGGCAGATACCCGAGCCGGTCGCTCAGCTCAGGCTGAGATCGACGTTCGGAACCTCGGCGGCTTCCGGTTCGGCATCGAAGAATTCACGCTTGACGAAGCCGAGGATGCCGGCGATGAGCACGGCCGGGAAGGTCTGGATGTTGGTGTTGTAGTCGAGCACGGTCGCGTTGTAATGCTGCCGTGAAAAGGAGATCTGGTTCTCCGTCGTGGTCAGTTGTTCCTGGAGCGCAAGAACGTTCTCGTTCGCCTTCAACTCGGGATAGTTCTCGACCACCGCGAAGAGCGACCGCAACGTGCCCGTGAGCGCGTTCTCGGCCGCTGCTTGCTGGGCCGGGCCCTGGGAGCCGGCAGACACGGCCGCGGCCCGGGCGTTCGTCACGTCGGTCAGGACCTTCTGCTCGAAGCCCATGTAGCCCTTGACCGCGTTGACGAGGTTGGGGATCAGGTCGTGGCGGCGCTTGAGCTGGACCTCGATCTGGGCGAACGCTTCGTCGATCCGCAGTCGCTTCTGGACCAGGCCGTTGTAGATGCCGATCAGGATGACCGCCAGCACCACGATGATCACGAGAACGATGATCAGCTCGACGCCCATTCAGCCCCTCCGTTCGGCGCCTCGCAAGAATGGAGGCACCCGCACGAGTCTACCAGTGTGGTGGGCGGTACTGGACTCGAACCAGTGACTTCCTCGGTGTAAACGAGGTGCTCTGACCCACTGAGCTAACCGCCCGGTTACAGCATAACGACCGCCGCGGATCGCGACGGTCGTGCCATGCAAGGTGGTGCCCAGGCCGGGACTTGAACCCGGATGAGTTGCCTCATACGCCCCTCAAACGTACGCGTATACCAATTCCGCCACCTGGGCTCGAGAACCGCTGCTATCGATGTTCCACGAACGAGGGCATGGTACCGAGGAAGGGATTTGAACCCATACGCCCTTGCGGACACTAGCTCCTGAAGCTAGCGCGTCTACCAATTCCGCCACCTCGGCGTGGGGTCATCCGCGGCCGCTCAGCGGCCCGCAGCGAGGCGCCATGTTAGCACATCCCAAAATCGATCAGCCGGGTCGGCGACCTGCCGCATCGAGGGACCCTCGACCGTGTCGCGGACGACGATCGACTCGTCGGCAAACGCCAGCGGGAGCAGGTACTGCGTGGTCCGGACGTCCTTCTGGATGGCAGCGTAGGCCGCCTTTCGATCCTCGTCCGAGCCCGGTTTGCGAGCCGCCGACAGCAGGTCATCGAGCTTCGGGTCCTGGAGACCCAGGACGTTCGAGCCACCGCTCAGTGTCTGACTCGAGGCGAGGAGTGGATACAGATCCGGGTCCAGTCCGATGGTCATGTCGGCGACGGCCGCATCGAACGACCCGGTCCCGAGTCGGTCCTTCACGAATTTGTTCGGCGGGAGTGCCGTGTGGGTGACCGACAGGCCGATCGCCGTCCAATCACGGGCGACCATCTCGGCAGCCTGGTACGCCGCCGGATTCGAGTGACCATCCGTGCTGACCAGCTCGATCTTGACGATGTCCTTCGCGTTCGGCAGACGCCAACCATCCGATGAGCGCGACCATCCGGCCTTCTTGAGGGCCGCGACGGCTCCGGACCGATCGTACGGGACGGGTGGCCCGAGACTCGTGTCGAAGACCCACGAACTCGGCGGGATGAGTCCGGCAGCCGGCTCGGCCGCGCCGGCGAACGCGTCGGAGATCAGGCTCGGGCGATCGATCGCTTCAAGCAGCGCTCGCCGGACATCCGCATCCGCGAACTCCGGGTGGCCGGGACGCAGATTGGGCAGGACCGTCGTCAGGGTCACGCCCGGATAGTGGATGACCCGGCTGTCGCTGGCCGTGCCCAGGGCGACGGTCGCTTCCGGGGACAAGCCGGAGGCCGCATCGAGGTCTCCGGCCCGATAGGCCGCTGCCAGAGCGTCGGCGTCATCGAAGAACCGGAACTCGATGCCGGGGAGATACGGTGTCGGCCAGATGGGCCGATCACTCGACATGGCCGGGCCTGGGCTCGCGTTCGGGTCAGGACGCTCCCCCAACGGCAGCTGACTGGCCGGGACGAGCTCTGCCCGCTCGTCATCGAGACTCATCACCGCGAATGGTCCGGAACCGACCGGCTGGCGACCGAATGGGTCATCGGGCAGCTCCGCGACTGGGACGCTTCCGAGGAGATGAGCTGGTGCGATGGGCTGTGTGGCGGCCTGAAGGAAGCCACCGAGGGGGGTGGCCAGCGTGAACGCGACCGTGTGCAAGCCATCGGTCTCGACCTTGACGCCATGCCACGAGCTCGCGCCCGGACCCGCGTAGTCGGCGTCCTGGAGCGTCCGGATGGTGAATGCCACGTCCTGGGCGGTCACGCGCTGGCCGTCGTGCCAGGTGGCATCGTCGCGGATGTGGAACGTCCAGACCGCCCCGGTGTCATCGACCGACCACCGGTCGGCGAGGTCCGGCACGAGCGAGCCGCCCGGCCCATTCTTGACCAGACCGGAGAACACCAGTGCGACAAGGTCACGGTCCGCTTGACTGCGCGCCGAGAACGGGCTGGCCGAAACCGGGTGGCCGAGCACCCCCTCCCGGTATGGCTTCGTCTCGATGACGGCGGCGGTCGGGGTCGGCGTGGCGCTGGCGGCCGCTTCGGCGGTGGGCAGCATCGTCGGGACGGTCACGACGCCCGCGATCAAAGCGAGCAGCACGACGAGGGCCCCGACGACGATCGAGTCCGTACGGGTCATCTGGCTCCGAGCGTTCGGAGGGTCGCGGTGGGCGGCCGCGATCCGGGGAGGATCAGCCGGCGGTCGCCGGGGCGAGGATGAACGCCGCGAGCGAGAAGGTCACGAACAGGACGAGCAGGACGATCGTGAACTGCCACAACCGCCGTTCCACGCCACGCCGGCTGCGATAGACGGCCGAATCGCCGCCGAACGTGCCCGACAACCCGACGCCTCGGGCCTGCAGCAGGATGGCCACGATGAGCGCGATGCTCACCAGGATCTGGCCGATCGCCAGGAGGGGATCCACGAGTTCAGACTCCTCTGTCCGCTTCGGCGTCGGATGCTATCACAAGATCCTGGAACGACCGGTCATGCCGTCCCAGCCCGGCATCCCGGCCAGCACCAGGAGCGTCGGGGCGACGTCGGCCAGGACCCCATCGGCCAGTTTCGCCCCACGGACCGCCCGACCGACAAGGACGAACGGCACCGGATTGAGGGAGTGGGCCGTCACCGGTCGTCCGGCCGGGTCTCGCAACTCGTCGGCGTTGCCATGGTCGGCCGTGATCGCCAGCAGCGGCCCTGGCCCGTCCGGCGAGCGTGTCGAGACCCGCTCGATCGCCTCGAGGATCCGGCCCAGGCAGCCATCCAGGATGCCGAGCGCTTCGACCGTCGCGTCCCATACCCCGGTGTGGCCGACCATGTCGGGATTGGCGAAGTTCGCGACGATGAAGTCGTAGCGGTCCGATTCGATCGCCTCGACCAGGGCATCGGTCACGCCGAGCGCACTCATCTCCGGTGCGAGGTCGTAGGTGGCGACCCTGGGACTGGGGACGAGTCGTCGCTCCTCGCCCGGAAAGGGGGCTTCGACGCCACCGTTGAAGAAGTACGTGACGTGGGCGTACTTCTCGGTCTCGGCCACATGGAACTGCCGCCAGCCCGCCTCGGAGAACGCCTCGGCGAGCGATCGTGTCATCAACGGCGGAAAGGCGACTTCCACGGGCAGTCCGGCTTCGTATTCGGTCATCGTGACCACAAGGAGGTCCGTCGGGGCAGAACGGCCGTCGGGCGATCGCCGATCGAACGCGTTGAAGTCCGGGTCCACCAGGGCGTGGACCAGCTGCCGTGCCCGATCCGCCCGGAAATTGGCATGGATCACCACGCCGCCGCTGTCGATCCGGCCATCGCCATCATCGATGACCGTCGGGGTCACGAACTCGTCGTCCTCACCGCGCGCATAGCCGGCCTCGATGGCCGCGGCGGCGCTCCCGGCCCGCTCCCCCACTCCGTGGACGATCGCGTCATAGCCGCGCTCGATCCGGTCCCAGCGCGAATCCCGATCCATCGCGAAATAGCGACCGCCGACCGAGGCGATCCGCACGTCGGGATGACTGTCCTGGAGCCGGCCCTCCAGGTCGTCGACGTAGCCAAGCGCCGATCGAGGCGGTGTGTCCCGTCCGTCCAGGAGGGCGTGGATCCGGACTGCCGGGACCGCCTGCTGTGCCGCCAGCTGGGTCAGTGCCACGAGATGACGGTCGTTGGCGTGGACTCCGCCCGGCCCGATCAGGCTGATGAGGTGGAGCCGCCCGTCGGCGGCCGTCGCCCGTCGGCAGGCGTCGATCAGCGCGGGACGAGTCGCGAACGATCCGTCGGCGATGGCCGCGTCGATCCGGGGCAGGTCCTGGGGAACAGGACGACCCGCTCCGAGGTTGAGGTGGCCGACCTCGGAATTGCCCATCTGCCCGACCGGTAGACCCACCGCGACCCCGGACGCTTCCAGCGTGGCGTGCGGCCAGTTTCGCCACAACGACCGCCAGACCGGCATCGGCGCCGCGGCGATCGCATCAGCCGCCGGATCCTGGCCGATCCCGAACCCATCCAGGACCACCAGCACGATCGGCCGGGGTCGGTCGTCAGTCACGCGGTCCGTCGTCTGGCCGCGGCGGTGACCCCGGCCCGGGCGACGATCCCGGCCATCTCGTCGGGCTTGAGCGACGCCCCGCCGACCAGCGCGCCATCGATCGCAGGCTCGGCCAGGAACTCGGCGATGTTCGCGGACGTCACGCTGCCGCCGTAGAGGACCGGGGTCATCGCCGCGGCCCCACCGTCGGCGGGGCTCCACGCATCGTCGAGGATGGACCGGATGGACTCCGACATCGCGGCCGCATCGGCGCCCGTGGCATTGCGGCCCGTGCCGATCGCCCAGACCGGCTCGTAGGCGATGACCAGCCCGCCTGTCACCAGCGCGTCAGGATCATGATCGGCCAACGCGCCGACCAGCTGGCGCCGCACGACATCGACCTGCCGGCCGGCCTCCCGGTCGTCGAGTTGCTCGCCGACGCACAGGATCGGCCGGAGTCCCGCATCGATGGCGCGGCCGAGTTTGCGACCGATCAGGTCGTCGGTCTCCCCGGCGTCCCGGCGGCGCTCGGAGTGACCGACGATGACCCAGGACGCCAGACCCACGAGCATCGGCGCCGAGATCTCACCGGTGTAGGCGCCCTGGAGTTCGTGGTGGACATTCTGGGCACCGACGCCGACGTCGGGGTCGGTCTGGGCGAGTGCGTCGCGAACCCCGGCCAGCGCCACGTATGGCGGACAGATGACCCGGACCACGCCCGCTACACGGGTCCGGGCGGCGATCGTCGCCGCCAGCTCGCCGGCATCGGCCGGTGTCGTGTGCATCTTCCAGTTGGCGGCGATGATGACGTCACGCATGGCTCGAATCATGCCAGAGCCGGTCGGCCCGGTTCGTCCGGCTCGAGAGCGGCCAGCCGCTCGATGCGTTCGAGCGCCCGCTGGACCGTCGACCGATGGATCTCCAGCCCCTCGGCCAATTCCCCGAGGGTCGCCTCGGGCGTCGCGCGTCGCGCGTCGGCGACCCGTCGAGTGATCTGTGGCTGACGCGACAGCCGTCCGTCGCCATCGAGGGTCGCGATGGCGTCGAGCTGCCGGCCTGCCGCGCTGACCGCCCGCTGCAGGTTTGCCAATTCCGCATTCAGGACCCTGTTGAGCTCGCCGCGCAACGCCCGTGACACCTGGCGGGCCTCGATCTCCAGCAAGGTCCCACTCGCTCCGATCCGGCGCAGGAACGTCCCCACCGCTTCGCCATTCTTGGACGTCACGACGCCCCGACCGCGCCTGATCCGCCACGACACCGGAAGGCCCAGTTCGGCCAGGCGCATGGCCAGGGTTGATCGTGCGTCCGGCTCGTCCACGAACTCGAGATGCGTCCGACCGCCAGCCAGACTGAGCGAGCCTCGAGCCAGGAATCGACCGCGCGCCCAGGCAGTCCGGCAATGGTCGGCCGCCGATGACCAGTCGAACGTCGTCGCCGCCTCATCTCCGGTGTCCAACCGGGCCAGCCGATGGACGAGCCTGGCGACGGAGGCCTCGCGACCGATCGGTTCCGGGCCAAGCCCGGCGATCTCGGCCCGTCGATCGCATGGCCGAGCCGGGTCGATGGCGGCCAACTCGGCGCGCAGGGCCATGACCAGGTCCCGTTCCGATCCTGTCATGGTCAGGCGGTTCGGCCCGCCGGTCGGGCCGTAGCGTGCCGATGTCCGGTCTCGCTCTCGAGGATCCGGATGATGGCCGCAGCCAGGCGCGCTGGGTCGTGATGGTGTGGATTTGCGCGATCGACCACGTCATCGATGACCAGCCGCGGCTGGGTCCCGCCGGCCGGTGGCCAGGTGAGGCCGACCGCATCGGACGATCCGATCTCACCTGGCCCGGCGTGGTGATCGTTGGCGAGGACGATGTCGATGAGGCCGGCGGTCGTGTGAGCGTCGGCCGCGTCGACGTGGGCGGCCAGATCGTACCCGTCGGTCTCGCCCGGCTGGGTCGCGACGTTGCACACGAAGAGCCGTGGAGCCGGGGCTCGAGCGACCGCGTCACGGATGGCCGGGATCAACAGACTGGGCAGAAGGCTCGTGTACAGGCTGCCCGGGCCGAGCACGATGAGGTCCGCCTCGGCGATCGCCGTCAAGGCATCGGACGACGGTTCGACATCGGGCGGGGTGATCCAGACCCGTTCGATCGCGGTCGTTCGCATGATCCGTGACTGGCCATGCACCACCTCGCCGTTCGTGCGACGCGCGTGGAGGGTGATCGGCGTCGCAGAGACGGGGACGACCTGCCCGCGAACGGCCAGGATCCGGTTGATCGATCGGATGCCGTTTTCGAAGTCCCCGCCCTCGACCGCGGTCATCGCGGCGATGAGCAGATTGCCCAGAGCATGGCCGGCCAGCGAACCCGTCTCGGCCGGGAATCGATACTGGAGCACGTCGCTCATCAATGGTTCCGCGTCGGCCAGCGCAGCCACGCAGTTGCGGATATCCCCGACCGGCGGGATGCCGAGCTCGTCGCGCAGGACACCGGACGATCCGCCGTCATCGGCGACGGTCACGATCGCGGTCAGGTTGCCGGTGTGTGCCTTCAGGCCGCGGAGCAGGGTCGCAGAGCCGGTTCCCCCACCGATCGCCACGATCCTCGGACCACGTGCCAGGAGGCGCTTCTGATAGATGAGCTCGGACAACGGCTGATCCGTATCGACCGCGCGGAGCGGGTCGGTCAGGACGCGAGCCGCCCGATACGCGCCGATGACCAGCAGGAGGACGCCGAGCGCCGCCGCGACGATGACCCGGAGCTCGACCGGCAGGGAGCGCAGGGTCAGGATCCCGATGACCGTTCCGGTCGGGCCGGCGGGGTCGACGTCCTGGGTGAGCAGTCGGAGGAACTGCGCACCGGCCAGGGCAACGAGCAGGAGGCCGGCGGATGCGACGAGAAGCCAGCGCTTGATGCCGATGCCGGGGGTCAGCCAGCGCCGGAACCTCATGTCCGGTCGAGCTCCCGGTGGAAGACGCTGACCGGCCCGAGGTCCTGGCCGCGAAGCCAGGTCGCGATCTCCTCGGCGATGACGATCGACCGATGGAAGCCGCCGGTACACCCGACGCCGATCGTCAACCGGGTCTTGCCTTCCGCGATGTAGGCCGGCACGGTGAACGCCAGGAACGCCTCGATGAACTCGAGGAATTGACCGGCCACCGGCTGGCCGAGCACGAACTCCCGGACCGGATCGGTCAGGCCGGACTGGCGGCGCAGTTCAGCCACGTAGTACGGGTTCTGCATGAACCGCACGTCGAAGATCAGGTCAGCCTCGAGCGGAACCCCGTACTTGTACCCGAAGCTGATCAACTGGAACGCCAGTTGGTCGGCCCGAACATCGGTGGCCAATGCCGCGAACAGTCGCTCGCGCAGCTGGCGCAGTGACAGGTCGGAGGTATCAAGCACCACGTCGGCTTCCGAACGGACGGGATCGAGGCGCCGACGCTCCTCGGCGATCGAGTCGGCCAGCCCTCGCTCGTCACCGAGTGGATGACGATGGCGAGTCTCGCTGAATCGCCGGATCAGGACGTCGTCGCTGGCCTCGAGGTAGACGACCCGTGGCCGGATGCCGCGACCTTCCAGCGCCCCACGCATGGCGCCCAGAGCCTTCATCGCGTCGCCGGCGCGGACGTCGACCACGATGGCGACCTTGGCGAACCGATTCCGGTCCGACGACACGAGTTCGGCCAGGTCCGGCAGCAATTCACCGGGCAGGTTGTCGACGACCGTGTACCCGAGATCCTCGAACAGCTTGGCCGCCGCGGTCTTGCCGCCCCCGGACAGGCCGCTGACGATGACCACGGCCGGTTCGCTCACGGCGTCGACCGCTGGTCCTGCGTCCGCATCGTCGGTCACCGGCCGCTGCGCCGGATGAACACGATGGTCAGTTCGAACAGCAGGTACATGGTGCCGCCCAGCACGAACGGACTGATCAGGTCGCCGCCCGGCGTCACGACCGCGGCAAAGATCGAGATGCCCAGGATCACCATCCGGCGGGCGGATCGCAGCCGCGTCGAGGTCACGATGCCGACCGTGGAGAGGCCGATCAGCAGGATCGGGAATTCCATGACCAGCCCGAACGCCAGGAACATGGTGGTCACGAAATCGAAGTACTGGCCGGCGGCGGGTCGCGCCTGGAGCTCTTCATCGGTGAAGCTGAACAGGAACTGGATGGCATATGGCAGGACGAGGTACGCGATGCCCACCCCGATAGTGAAGAACACGAGGGCCATCGGGATCCACGGCCGGACGACCTTGCGCTCGTTCGGGGTCAACCCGGGGGCGATGAATGCCCAGAGCTGGTAGAGCAGGACCGGCATCGCGAGGATGATCCCGAGGACGATGGCGATCTTGACCTGGATGACGAACGCATCCCCCACCCCGAGGACCTGGAGGGGGATGTCGCCCAAGGGAAGCTGCAGGATCCGGCGGACGTCAGTGGCGAAGTACCAGCCCACCGCCGAGCCGATGGCGACCGCGAGGATCGCCCGGAAGATGCGCTTCCGCAGCTCTCCGAGATGGTCCATGAGCGACATGACCGATTCATCGGTCGGGGTTGCCGGGGCGGGTGGCGGAGCGGGATCGGATGCCGATGGCCGCCCACTGACACCCGGCTCGAGCAGGGCGTCGGCGTCGGCCATGGTTTGGTGGTCGGCGCCCAGCTAGCTGGCGACGGTGGTCTGGTCGGACGAGGCGGTCGGGGCAGACGGCGGATTCGGCGCCGTCGGCGTGGAGCTCGACGCAGGGGCGGCGGATCCAGACACGTCGCCGGACGGCGGCGGAGGGGTCGTCGAGGCGGTCATCGCATCCTGCGCAGGTGGCGTCGGGTTGGCCGGTGTCGGCGGCAACGGAGTCGTGTCGACATTGACGTTGACCGACTCCTGGATGTCCGATGAGGCCTTTCGGAATTCCTTGATGCTCTTGCCCAGGGAGGCGCCGACCTCGGGCAATTTGCCGGGGCCGAGGATGAGCAGCGCGATCACGAGGATGATGATGAGCTCGGGGGCTCCGATGTTCGGCAGCATCGCGAATTGAACTCCTGTTCGTGCGACTTAGCGTAGCACAGGGAGTTTTGCGGCCCAGTCAGCGGCCACCGCCGCCAGCCGCTCTCCGAGGTCCGTTCGACCTCCCGTGACCGCCTCGTCGACCGTCACGCCGGTGATGCCCCGCGAGACATTCACCAGCAGGCCGCCGCCACAGCCGGCGCCGGCTGGTCCGATCATCGCCGGGCCGTCGGCGAGGACGGCTGCGAGATCGCCGCCCTGTGCGCCGATCCCGGGGACGAGGAACCCGGTCCCCGGGACGAGCTGGCGGATCGTCCGCAGTTCGGCTGGCGCCGTGGCCCCGACGACCAGGCCGACCGTCCCGCCCGGTCCCCAGCTGGCCGCCCGTCGCGCCACGCGAAGGTGCAGCGGTTCGGCCGGTACACCGCCGCCCGGCTCGGCGGAGACGATCAGATCCTGGAACTCTCCGGCACCCGGGTTCGACGTCCGGCACAGGACGTAGGCGTATCGATCGATCCGCTCCAATAGCGGTTCGATGGCCTCGCCGCCCGGATACGGATTGACGGTCACCGCATCGGCCCCCAGGACGTCGAAGAGGGCCACGGCGTGGCGGCGAGCCGTTGATCCGATATCCGATCGCTTGGCATCGATGACGACCGGGATGTCGCCCGGGATGCGCGCCCGGATCCGTTCCAATGCGGCCAGCCCGCCCGATCCGAACGCTTCGAAGAAGGCGAGGTTCGGCTTGATCGCTGCCGCGAACGGGCCGGCGGCCTCGACCACGAGTGAAGCGTAGGCCTCCAGGCCGGCCAGATCGCGCGAGTACCCGGCCGGCAGGGTCGCCGGGTCCGGGTCGAGGCCGAGGCACAGCACGTTGCCGACGACTTCGGTCCGAGCCGCAAGTCGCTCGAGATACGTGGCGGTCACGGCGCGGCGCTCGATGCGGTCGGCACGGCGGACGCCGGCGCTGTCGTCGGTGTCGGTGCCGGCAACTGGTCAGCCGGGATGAACCAGCCGGGTCGCGAATCGCCGTCGAGCCCGGAGACCTCGGTCAGGTCGACGATATCCGTGACCTGCCAATCGGGCGGTCCGCCGACCGCCTGCGTGAGTTCGAGCTGGGCAAGCTTGAGGTCCACGATCTGGCCCCGGAGGTTCAGGAACGCGATCGAGTCGCCGAGTGGCGACCAGATCGGCGCCCAGGACGCACCGTCATCGGTGACTCGAGTGAGCTCGCGGCCGGTCGTGCCGTCGAGGATGACCACGTCGTTGCCGAAGGCGGTCGTCCGGGTGGCCGCGACGAATTGGCCATCCGGTGAATAGGCGGGCTCGATGTAGCCCTGGGTCGTGAACGGCTTGGCCTTCGACGCGGCGACATCCCAGCGATTGATCACCGCGGCCCCCTTCGTGCCGTTCCGGCCGTTCCGGACGTACAGGAGGTACTTGCCGTCCGGCCGCCAGGTCGGATCCTGGTGTCCGAGTGGGGCGGTCTCCGGCAGGTTCGGGATCTTGGACTTGCCCGAATCGATGTCGTAGAACTGCAGGATCACATCGCTCCGTGACGGGTCCGGGCGATCCGACACCATCGCCAGCGTGTGGCCGTCCGGCGACACGACCGGCTCACGGATCCAGGCGTGCCAGGTCTGTCCGTTCTTGTTGACCTTGCCGTTGACGACCTTGACCGCGTTGCCACTGCCATCGGCCGCGATACGCATGACCGATGGCACCGACATCTGATACTGGCGGGTCACGCCGCCGGACGGCCAACGGCCCGTGTCATCCACGGTCCGGACGAAGTAGATGGACGTTCCGTCAGGTGCCCACGACGGCATCGAGTCGCGGCTTCCGGTCGTGATCTGGGTCGCCGTCTTGCCCGACTGGACCCAGATGTTCCCCGCCTTTGCGTACACGATCGAACCCGGGATCGTGACCACGTCGTCGGGGATGACGACCACGTTCGACGGCGCCGGCGTTTCCGTGTCGGTCCCGCCCACGATCCCACCGTCACCGTCGGTGTTGCCGTCGCTCGACGTCTTCGTGCCGCCGACGAACGGCACGTTGCCGCCGAGGACGCTGACCGTGACGAGGGCGACGATGATGAGCCCGACCAGGGCAAGGACCGGCGCGAGCCACGGGCCGAAGTCGCGCGACGTGGTCGCCCGGTTCATCCGGCTACTCCGGCTGCCAGGATCGGCCGATCGAGAACGCCGGTGCCAAGGATCGCGGCCGCGCGCGGGTGGCTCCCGGAGTCTGCGACGTCACGGATATCGAGCTGGAGCGATTCGTACCCGCCGAATGTCCGGCTCATCAGGCGCGCCACGACATCGATCCGGTCACCCTCGCGGACGACCTCCGCGATATCGGGCCGCCCGAATGCGATCCCGTCGAGGACGTCGCGTTCCCGCCGCAGCGTCAACTGACTGTGCCCGCCCGATGCCGCCCGGACACGGGTCACGGTCAAACCCACGACGGCGACCAACGGATCCGGGTTGCCCGGGCCGCACGGCGCCAGGCCGGCCAATTCGCGGTACAAGTCATAGCCCACGTCGCGGGCCGGCAAGGCGACATCGATGGCGATGGCCCGGCGCGGATCCGGCGGGACAGCGCCTGCCGCGAGGGCGCTGAACCGGGCGCGAAACTCATCCCAGCGATCCGTGGCGATCTCGAACCCGGCGGCTCCTGCATGTCCGCCGTGCCGGATGAAGAGGTCGGAGCAGGCATCCAGTGCCGCACCCAGGTCCAGCGACCCATCGCTTCGGCACGAGGCTCGAACGACGTCCCCGAGATCTGCACCAACCACGGCCGGTCGGCCACGATCGTCGACCAACCGCGCCGCCACGAGGCCGACGATCCCGACGGACCACGGCCCTCGGACGATCGTGACCGGTTCCAGCGGATCATCGGCGGCCACGGCCGTCCTCGCCTCGGCGACCGACGCCTGCATCAGGTCGCGACGGGTGACGTTGGCGGCCTCAAGCGCGTCGGCGAGCGACCCGGCGGTGACGGGATCAGCGGCCAGGAGCAGATCGGCCGCCTGGCGAGCCTCGCCGACTCGTCCCGCGGCATTGAGTCGGGGGGCGATCGCGAACGAGATCGTCTCGAGATCCACACCGGCCGGTGCGGAACGCGCCCGGTCCAGCAACGCGGCGATGCCCGGCCGTGGGTCTGTCCGCAGGATGGCCAGCCCTAGCCGGGCGATCGACCGGTTCTCGCCGACGCACGGGGCCACATCGGCCACGGTGCCGATCGTGGCCAGGTCCGCCAGGCCAAGCGCGAAGGCCGGACCTCCAGGTTCGTCGGCGAGCACGAGCTGGGCGATCTTGAAGGCCACGCCGCTGCCGGCAAGGCGACGGTCCGGGTACGTCGCATCTGCCCGATGTGGATTGACGAGAGCGTAGGCGGCCGGCAGGTCGACCGGGACCCGATGGTGGTCGGTCACGATGACGTCGATACCGCGGGCATTCGCTTCGTCGATCTCGACCGTGCTCGTCGAACCGCAATCGACCGTGATGATCAGGCTCGCGCCTCCGACGACGGCCGCCTCGACCGCCGCGATCGACAGGCCATGACCCTCATCGAGCCGACTCGGGACATACGGTTCGACGTGCAGGCCGAACTCCCGGAGCGCGAGCGTCATGATCGCCAAGCCGGTCAGACCGTCCGCATCGAAGTCACCGAACACGAGCACCGATTCCCTGGCCGCACGCGCTGCACGCAGACGGACCAGCACCCGCGCCGCATCAGGCAGGCCGGCCGGGTCGTGCAGTCCGTCGAGCGGATCGCCGAACCAGGCCCTGACCTCGGCCGGCGATGTCACGCCTCGAGCGGCGAGCAGGTCGGCAAGTCTCGGACCGATCACGTCGTCGGAACCGTCCGATCCGCGGTGTGGGGCGATCGAGGGCCCGGGGAACACCCAGCGAAAGCGCGGTTCGATCACGAGTTCAGCATGCCACGGGACGCTGCACAGCGGATCACCGAGGGCGACGTCGTCGGTCTCAGGCAGCGGTGTGGCGGACGCGCGGCGCGCGTGTCGATACGAGGCGACCGTGCCGCCGGTCGTCCCAGAGTTGCCAATCGACGAGCAACGGACTGGCCACGAAGATCGACGAATATGTCCCGGAGATGATCCCGAGCAGGAGCGCCAGGACGAAGTCGCTGATCGCCGCACCGCCGAACAGGAGCAGGGCAAGGAGGGTCAGGATCACCGTCAGGCTGGTCATGATCGAGCGACCGAAGGTCTGGAGGATGGAGTGATTGACGATGGCCGCGAACGGCTCACCGGCATGGCGGGCCTTGTTCTCGCGGATCCGGTCGAACACGACGATCGTGTCGTGGACGCTGAACCCGATCACGGTCAGCATCGCGGTCACGAACAGGGCGTCGATCTCGACGTGTAAGAACGTGCCGAGGATCGCGAATGCGCCGATCACGACGATGACGTCATGGAGCAGGGCCACCAAAGCGGTGACCCCGAACTTGACGTCCCGGAAGCGATAGGTGATCCAGGCCAGGATCCCGATCGAGCCGACCAGGATGAGAACGAGCGCCTGGCTGATCAGGTCGCTGCTGACGACGGCGCCGATCGTGGTCAGGCTGCGTTGCTCGGCGATCGGACCGAGCTCATCCTGCAAGGCTGTCGCGACGGCGCCGAGCGTGCCCTCGGTCGGGATCTTCGTATCACCGGCCGCGGGCGGCACCGATGGTGATGCGCTCGGGCTGGGTGATGCGCTCGGTTCGACGGAGGCGCTCGGTTCGGCGGAGGCGCTGGCGCTCGGTCCGGCGGAGGCGCTGGCGCTCGGTCCCGATGACGCGCTCGAGTCCGGGGACGCGATCGGGCTTCCCGACGGCGCGGCGCTCGAGGCGGGTGTCGCATCTTCGAAACCGGCGACCTTCTCGGTCTTGATCTCGATGAACCCGGAACCGGTCGTGACCGCGACCGCATCGAGGCCCTGGGCCTTGAACACGGATTCGACCTGGTCCGGCGTGACCGTCGGGTCCTGGAACCGGATCTCCCATTTCGTTCCGCCCGTGTAGTCGATCGTGAACTGCAGGCCGGCGTCGGTGAACGGCGTCAGCAGGATGAAGATCAGCCCGGGGATCGTGAACGCCAGCGAGACGAGATAGAACCAGCGTCGTTTGCCGATGACATCAAACACGCCCGCGCGCCTCGCGCCGGCCGGTCGGCCGGATGGCGCCGAGGGCGACGAACTCGTCGTCCCGGAGGCCGTACAACGTGGGCTTGCGAGCCCACTCCTGGCGGACCATCCAGCGCAGGATCGTCCGGGTCACCACGATCGCGCTGAACATCGAGACGAGGACGCCGATGATCAGGACCAGGGCGAACCCGCGGATCGTGGACGAGCCGAAGGCGTACAGGATCGTCGCGGTGATCAGGCTCGACACATTCGAGTCAAGGATCGAGTTCCAGGCCCGGTTGAAGCCGGCCTCGACGGCCGCCGGCAACGACTTGCCGACGCGCAGCTCTTCCTTCATCCGTTCGAAGATGAGGATGTTGGCGTCCACGGCCATGCCCACCGACAGGACGAACCCGGCGATCCCGGCCAGGGTCAGGGTCACCGGGATGAGCCGGAATATCGCGTACATCACGATCGTGTAGTAGATGAGCGCAAAGCTCGCGACGGCGCCCGGCAGCCGGTAGTAGATCAACATGAACAGGAAGACGAGGGAGATCCCGATCAATCCGGCCAGCACGGTCTGCACGAGGAATTCGGTGCCGAGGGTGGCGCTGATCGTCTCACTGGAGAGGGCCACGATCGGGAACGGCAGCGAGCCGAACTTCAGGACCGTGACGAGCTCGGTGGCTTCCTTGGCCGAGAACCCGGCCAAGCCTCCGCCGGTGATCTGGACGTTGCCGTTCGGGATGGAGGCGTTGATCACCGGAGCGGAGATCACCGTCCCGTCGAGGGCGATCGCGAAATAGCTCCCGACATTGTCCCGGGTGTAGTCGGCGAACTTCTGGCGACCATCGTCCTTGAGCACGAAGTCGACCGCCGGCCGGCCGTTCTGATCGGTCCCGACGGTGGCCGAGGACACCTGGTCGCCGCTGAACAAGGGCGGGTATTGCTCGAGGTCGATGGCCTGGCCCTGGGTCATCGTGACCGAACCAAGCGGCACGAAATCGAGCCGGCCGGTCGTGCCGACGAGCTTGCGCACGGCCTCCGGGTCGGTCTCGCCCGGCAACTCGATCACGACTCGATCCGAACCCTGGGTGGTGACCACCGGCTCCGAGACGCCGGTCGTGTTGACCCGGCGCTCGACGATGTCCTTGATGACCGACATGTCACCGGGGCCGGGCTGCTTGCCATCGACCGGCAGCGCCTGATACTCGACCCGCAATCCGCCGGACAGGTCCAGGCCGAGCTTCGTCTCGACCGTCCGCCAGGTGCCGTCGGTGCTGGACGAATCCGGCAGGCGCAGACCCGGCGCGAAGTCGATCGCCAGCGCCAGGACGCCGATGAGCAGGATGAGGATCGGACCGGCTTTACGCATCGAGGCGGGATGTTACAGGGTCTTGGGCTGAAGGGTGCATCCCGGCAAGCCTACCAACGCCCGATATCGACCGGGATCGACAGATGGTGAAGAAGTCGACACGTGCGGCCTCGTGATCGCCTCAGCTCTCCAGATCGGCCTTGATCCGGGCCGCAAGCGAGACCCCGATGCCCGGCACTGCCGCGATCTGCTCGACTGGCGCGTCGCGCACCCGCTTGATCGAGCCGAACACCTTGAGCAATTCCCGCTTGCGCTTTGGCCCTACTCCACGGAGATCATCGAACCCGGACCGAATGCTTCGCTTGGCGCGCAGGTTGCGGTGGTACGTGATGGCGAACCGGTGGGCTTCGTCGCGCAATCGCTGGACCAGGTACAGCGCCGGCGATGTGGGCGGCAGCAGGATGGGCGTCGACTGACCAGGCAGGAACAATTCCTCGCGTTCCTTGGCCAGGCCGGCCAGCGGCAGGTCATGGAGCCCGAGCTCATCGAGGACCGCCTTCGCGGCACTGACCTGGCCCTTGCCTCCGTCGACGATGACGAGGTCGGGCATCGCCCACCGTCGCGCTTCCTCCACGCCTTCCTCGCCCGCTCGGGCATTCCGAAACCGCCGCCGGAGGACCTCCTGGTGGCTGGCGAAGTCATCGGCCCCGGTCACCGTCCTGATGCGGAACCGGCGGTATTCACCGGAGCGCGGCTTGCCGTCCTCGAATACGACCATGCTGCCGACCGATTCGGCTCCCTGGAAGTTGCTGATGTCGTAGCACTCGATCCGCAGCGGCGGTCCAGGGAGTCCGAGCGCTTCGGCCAGCTCCTCCAGGGCAGCCAGGGTCTTGCCCTGGTCGGCCAGCCAGCGCGCCTGCTCGCGGGCGAGCGTCTCGCTCGCGTTTCGCGTGGCCAGGGCGAGGAGTTCCCGCTTCTCCCCGCGGCGCGGCACGTGGAGGTGGACGGGACCCCCTCGGCGCAGCGCCAGAAAGGCCTCCAGGTCGATCGTCTCCTCGATCGGCGACGGGACGTAGACGTCGCGCGGGATCGACCCGGCCCGCGCGTAATACTGTTCGAGGAAGCTGGTCAGGACCTCATCGTCGGAGGCGTCGCGGGCGGCCTCCAGCATGAACACGTCGCGGCCGATCATCTGTCCGTCGCGGATCACGAACAGCTGGATGGCAGCCTGATTGTCCTGTCGGGCGATGCCGAGGAGATCCAGTTCGGTCTTCGCGAAGGCCGCCATCTTCTGGCTTTCCATCGTCCGCTCGATGGCCCGGATCTTGTCGCGCAGGACGGCCGCCTGCTCGTAGTCGGTCCGGTCTGCGGCCGCGCTCATCTCGTCCCGCAGCGCGCGGACGAGGGTCTCCTGGCGGCCCTCGAGGAACAGCTCGACCTGGTCGATGTCCGCCCGGTAGTCTGCCTTCGAGATGGCCGTGATGCACGGGCCCTGGCAGCGCTTGATGTGGTACAGCAGGCATGGCCGCTGGAGGGCCCGGACGCCGTCACTGATATCGATGGTGCAGGTCCGGAACGGGAACAGGCGGCGGACGAGGTTCATCGACTCATCGACGCTCGAAGCCGAGGCATACGGCCCGAAGTAGCGGCTGCCGTCGTTGACCAGCTTGCGAGTGCGCTCCACCCGCGGAAAATCGTCGGCGAGCGTGACCTTGATGTACGGGTAGCTCTTATCGTCCTTGAGCCTTACGTTGAATCGGGGTCGATAGCGCTTGATCAGATTGGCCTCGAGGAGGAGCGCCTCCGAGACCGAATCGGTCTGCGTCACCTCGACGTCCGCGACCTTGTCGATCACGCTCCGGATGCGATGGATCTCGCCGCCCGGGGCCTGCTTCTGCCAATAGCTCCGCACCCGGCTGCGAAGGCTCTGGGCTTTGCCGACGTAGACGACATCGCCACGGGCGTCCTTCATCAGGTACACGCCGGGCTTGTCGGGGAGTTTTGCCAACGCCGAGGCCAGTTCCGGGGTCACGGTCCGATGCTACGGCAACGACGCCCGATCGACCGGCAAACGATGAGGGCCGGCGGGACGCCGACCCTCATCACTGCGAGCGGGTTCAGTCGGGTCAGGGCCCGACGATACGTCCCTCGACGGCCGGTGCCACCGGGGAATTCGCGGTCACGTAGTCGATCGCGACCTGGAGCTCGTCGTCGCCCGGCTGGGCGACGTCGGTCCCCTGGCTGAAGATCGTGTACCCGTCACCACCGGTGTACATGAAGTCAAGCGTGACGATGCGGACCGGAGTCGTGGGGTCGATCGCGGTCAGCGCCCCGGCTGGGCCATCGGGTGCCTTCCACATCGCGTCCACGACCGGTGTGGTGCCGTTGCAATGGAACTCGACCTTGAGACCGGAGATCTGCGGGAACCGTCCCGTGCCACCGGCGAAGCCGACGTCGCAGAACGGGGTGAACCCGTTGAGGTAAGCCTGCTCGAGCTGAGCACCGGTCAGGGTCAGGATGACCGAGCGATTGCCGAAGGGCAGGACACTGAACATCTCGCCCCAGGTGATCTCGCCCGGCGCCTCGCCGGCTGTCGGTGGTGCCACCAGGAGGTCCTGGCGGAGACCGCCGGAGTTGATGTACGAAGCATCCACGCCGGGATAGCGCAGCCGCATCGCATCAGCCACCATGTCGCCCATCGCCGACTCGTGGAGCCGGGTCGGGTCACGGAGGATATCCCCGGTCTGGGTCCCGATGACCTGGTTGCGCAGGACCGCCGTCTCCTCGTCGGCTGCGTCGACGATGCTCTTCACGTCAGGCCGCAACGGGACGCCCAGGTTCTTTGCGACCCGTGTCGCACCGCCGGCCCAGGCCACGTCACCGTCCTTGACCATCAGCTGCAGGACCGAGTAACTCGTCCCGGCGTTGATGCCCTCCGTGATGAGGATGTGGCCCTGCATGAGGTTCGAGATCCGGTGGGTGTGGCCGACGATCATGGCATCGACCGAGGTGTCCTGGAGGGCGTCGGCGATGTCGAGGATGGGACCTTGCCATTCGACCCCGGCGGCGTTGCCGAGCGGGTTCAGGCCGACATTGGTCCCCTGGTGGATGACCACGATCTGGACCTTGATCCCGCGCCGGCTGAACTTCTCGGACTGTGCCTTGATCCGCTCGGCTTCAGGCAGGAAGGTCAGTCCCGCGGTGTTGCCGGCCGCGACGAGTTCCGGCGTGTTCTGCAGTTCGGCGCCGATGACGCCGACCCGCACGCCGTTGACCCGGAAGACGGCGGCCTTCTTGACCCAGAACGGCGCTTTGCCGGTCGAGGTCTTGACGATGTTCGTGGCCAGGAACGGGAAGTCGGCACGGTCCTGCTGGGCCAGCAGCCGACTCAATCCGTAATCGAATTCGTGGTTGCCGTATGACGTCGCGTCGAGGCCCCAGGCATTCTCGACATCGATCGAGGGCATGTCCTGGAGGAGTGCGGAGTTCGGTGGCGAGGCACCGACGTTATCGCCGGCGGCCAGCAGCAGGCCCCTGCCCGGGAGGTGGTCGAACTCCTCGTCGAACATCGTGGCGAGCGCCGCGGCTCCGCCGACGGGGACCGGCAGACCGTCACGGGTCAGGGTCGTCTGACTGAGCTGTCCGTGGAAGTCAGTCAACCCGACGATGGACAGCGGGGTGACCGCGCCGCCTCCGGCAAGCACGTCCAGCAACACCCGGCCCTGGCTGAATTGCGGTTCCGGGACGCCGAGCAGGAAGGCGAGGGTCGGGGCCAGGTCGATCGATCGTGCCTTGACCTTGCCCTGCGCGATGTCCTTGCCGCCGGCCAGGAAGATCGCCCGCATGTTGATGTTGTCCGCCCGATCCTTGACATCGGGCACGTAGCCGTGCTGGCCGAAGAAGTGGGAGAACGCCACGAGCGTGCCGGGGGTCTCGGCATCGAACTGGTACGGCGGGTAGGCAAAGGCGACGAGGTCGCCCGTCCGCGTCGCATTGGCCATGTCGGCCGTCTGGCTGCCGCCGATCGGGATGTAGCGGGCCTCGGCCTTGGTATAGGCGCGGTCGATCATCGTCCAGTCTTCGGCGTTGCCGTCATGGGTCCAGTCGTTGGGATCGGTCAGGCCGAGGTACTTCGCCTTGATGGCTGCGACCGTCGCATCGACATCGGCCGCGGCGACCTGGGTGAACCCGCCACCCGCCGGATCGCGGCCGGCGACGTTCAGGTAGACCTGCACGGTCCCACCTGCCCAGCAGGCCTTTGCCTTGCCGATGGTCTCGCCGGAGGCGGGCCGGCAGTTCGAGGTCTGGGCCTTGGACAACAGGCCGAGCTCGACGAGTGGCAGACTGGCGTCGATCGCAAGGAACTGCGGCGCGAAGCCGTGATCCGAGGCCACGAACGTGTTCGGATCCTTGCCCTGCAGCTTCCGCGCAAGGGTCAGCGTCTCGTCCGATTCGTGGTAGGCCTCCTTGATGAAGCCTTCGCGGATGGCCGCCCGACCATCCGGCGCACCGTCGAGGTCGACGTCGTCATAGGCCGGGTTCGGCTCCCCGTTCGGGAGCGTCTTGGTGATGAGCCCGAGGAACTGATGCTGGAATTCATCGGTCGTGGGCATGCCGACCATCAGGAGATCCGGCTTGTAGGTCTTGGCCACGTATTCGAGCATCGGCCAGTGGCCGGTCGACCAGTAGAGGCCCTGCTGGACGTACGTCTCCTCGCTCGTGACGCCGGCTTCGAGGATGGCGAAGTCGGCGGCCGTCGAGGTCGGGAACGTCTGGGCCAGATACTCGGCGAAATCGCCGTGGAATCCGTGCTCGCCGGGCCAGCTTGGCCAGCTCGC
The DNA here is from genome assembly GCA_963720715.1 of uncultured Chloroflexia bacterium. Classification (GTDB taxonomy): domain Bacteria; phylum Chloroflexota; class Limnocylindria; order Limnocylindrales; family CSP1-4; genus SPCO01. The sequence goes on along the minus strand of CAVRGM010000004.1, from coordinate 676,614 downwards.
GATCGCCCGGGTCACCGAGGTATGGAACAGGCGGACGCGGGACAGGTCGCCGGTCAGCTCCTCGACCTTGACCAGCATGCCGGCCGTCTGGCCGTCAAGATCGCCACCCTGGATCTTGACCTTGACATCGGCGAACTCGCCCCTGGCCAGGGTCCCGACGGAATCCTGGCCTCGCTTCGTGGTCGAGAACATGACCTTGTCGTAGTTCGTGACGTGATCGTTCGTGCTGTCGACGATATAGGCGTTCAGACCGTACTTGTCGACGCCGAAGTCGAGCACTCGCAGGCGCATCTCCTTGGCCGGGCTATAGGTCCGCGGCAGGTGGCCGTGCCAGCCGGTGGCCGGCTTCGGCTCGGCATCCGCGAACGGGGCCTGACCTGCGTAACCGGCCGGCGTGTCGAACTGGAGACCGAACGCGGCGATGAACGCTGCGTCGTCGAAGAGGGGCTCGCCGGCATGACCGATGAAGTTCGTCGCGACGCCGCGACCCGAGAAGAACGACTGGTAGTCGATCGTCGGACCGTCGATCGTGGCGTTCCTGCCGCCGGCCCATTCGACCTGGGCAACCTTGAGTCCACCACGCTCGGCGGACTGGGCGATCGATTCGACCTGGAGGACGTTCGGGTCGAACGCGCCCGTCCGGTTGCCGAACGGCTGGCCATCGATATGGAACGTGTTGTTGGTCGAGCCGGTGATCCCGGGCCACGCCCCGGTCGCCAGCGTGTACCAGCCCGCACCCGTGTTCGGCGGGGCCTGGGTCAGCAATCCGCCACCCTTGGCGGAGATCCCGCTGTCGAGGAACTCGCCCATCGTCGGCATGAGGCCTTGTCGGGCGTACTTCGCCACCAGGTCCTGGCGCATCCCGTCGGACGCGAAGAAGACCGTCCCGTTTCGGTCTGATCCGGGCTTGTGGTGGTGACCGGGCTTGGCCGAGACCGGGGTCGCCATGACCCCCATCGACAAGGCGGCGATCGCCACCACGGCCACGACACGGATTCGGAAACGACGATCCACGGAGCACCTCCACGACGTTGGGCACATCTTGGTCGGGGCGGCTGGCCGAGTCTGGGACCCGGCTGGGTCGACGATGCGGTCGACCCGATCAGTTGGGGGCTACTACCTTACCGCGTCGGTATCGGTTTGTTAACACACTTTCTAGCTGGCATCGATCGCGGCACAGACGCGCTGAGCTGATGCACCAGAGATACGGGCCGGATACGCCCGGCCGATCATCCTCGCGCCATGGAGTTGCACCCCTCGGTTGCCGCGCGTCTGGCACGCCTGGCGCCCGACCAGCGAGCGGCGGCGACGGCACCACCGGGACCGTCGCTGTGCATCGCCCCCGCCGGCTCGGGCAAGACCACGACACTCGTCGCCCGGGCCGCCTGGCTGATCGCGACCGGCACGCCGGCCGATGCGATCCGGGCCATCACCTTCAACAAGCGGGCCGCGGTCGAGATGACCGAGCGACTCGACGCGGCGGTCGAACCGCTGGGGATCGGTCCGGGGGTCGTCCGGGTCCGGACCTTCCATGCGCTGGGACGCGAGATCCTGCGCGATGCCGGCGTCCCGGTCGAGCCCCTGGCCGATCGCGCGGCGATCATCGCGGAGATCGCTCCGTGGGCGGACGAAGCGGCCGCGCTCGGCCTGGACACGCTGTTCTCCAGGCTCAAGGTCGAGCACGGTGTGTCCGCCGCGCAGGTCGCGCAGGATCCGGATGCCGGCCCGATGGCTCGCGCATTCGTCGACTACGAGGCGGTCGTCGCCGCCAGCGGTGGTCTCGACTTCGACGACCTGATCCTGCGCGCGATCGACCGACTGGACCGCGACCCGCGGCTGCTGGGCCGCTGGCGTGGGCGCTGTGCCGAGCTGCTCGTGGACGAGGTCCAGGACGTGGACCGAGCGCAACTCCGGCTTGCGCTGTTGCTGGCCGCGCCCGCCAATCGCATCTTCCTGGTCGGCGACGACGACCAGTCGATCTACGGCTGGCGACTCGCCGACGTGCGACGGATCCTCGGCCTCGAAACGTTGCTGCCTGGTCTGCGGCGAGTGGACCTCGAGGTCAACTACCGCTGCCCGCGGACCATCGTCGAGCGGGCCGTCCGGCTGGTCGAGCACAACGAGGAACGGTTCGCCAAGGCCATCCGCGCCGGACCCGCGGCAGTCGGCCGATTGATCCTGGCGCCCGATCCGGCCGACGAGACAGTCCGCGTCCAACGAGTCGTCAAGACCTGGCCGGACGACGGATCGACTCGGGCGGTGCTGGCCCGGACCAACCGCGAATTGCTCCCGGCGGTCGTCGTCGCCTTGCGTCTCGGCCTGCCGTTCCGGGCGGCGCGAATCGAGCTCCTCGTCGACCTGCCCGCGCTGGACGATCTCCTGGATCTGGCACGTGCCGAGGTCGAGGCTCGACCGTCGATGCCGCTACTGGTCGCCCTCGGTCGGGTGCGCGATGCCGTCGCCGGCGATCGAGGCCGGTGCGAGGTCGCGACGGCCCTCCTGGGTTGGGCGTCCGGCGCACCCGACCTCGACGCGCTCGTCAGGGCGATCCGCTCGGTCCAGGCCAGGCTCGCCGAGCTCCGGCGGGATGACGCATCGCTGACCCTTGCGACGGCCCACTCCACCAAGGGGCTCGAGTTCGACCATGTGTTGGTCACCGGGATGGAGGCGGGCAGATTCCCGAGCGCGCGGGCCGTGGATCAAGCAGAGGATCCGGTTCGAGCCTACGAAGAAGAGCGCCGACTGGGCTATGTCGCGTGGACACGGGCACGCCGCTCGCTGACCTTGCTGTACGACCCGGCCGTCCCGTCGCCGTTCCTGCTGGAAGCGTTCAGTCCGCTCGAACTCGGCTTGGGAGACGCTCGGTAGCCGGGCGGGTCAGGCGACCGCGCGGTTGAGTTCGCGGATCAGGCGGTCAAGGGCCTTGAGGAAGGGTTCGGTGACGGTCGGCGGCAGAGCATCACGGACAGAGTCCTTCACGCCATATGCCGCCCGGCATCGAGTGGCGGTCGCGCGCAACGCATCGACGTCGTCGTCGCGCAGACGGTCGGGCATGGGCTCGAAGTACGCCAGCCAGCGCGAGACTTCGAGGGCACGGGCGGCGGCCACGAGCCGATCGGCTTGACGCGCGGCGACGAGCCCGGCTTCATCGATGGCCGGCGACTCGTGCCGGGGCGACGGTCGGCGAGATCCACTAGAGCTGACCCGGGTCATCGCCGGTCAGTCGTCGCCCGGCTTGGTCCCGATGACATCGGCACTCTCGCCGGCCTTGTCCGGGGGAGACAGGAGCAGCAGGGGCAGGCGCTTGCGCTCCGAGCCGTTGACGAGGATCCGGAACGAATAGTCCCCGGGAGCCGGGAACGTGAGGTTCCAGAGATCGATCGAGAAGGTCAGGACGGCATCGCGCGCATCACGCTGGCTGCGCGCCTTGAGGCTGCCGGTCGCTCCGGCCACTTCGCCACCGTCCGGGTCGAGCAGGACGAACCGGATCTCGTGCTCACGATCCGTCTCCGGCGCGGTCACCTGCAATCCGATGACCAGGGCGATGTGCGGGTGCCGGAGCGGGAATTGGCGGCCCCCGATACGGGCGACCCCGCCACCCAGGACATGGAATTTCTGGCCGGGAACCGTCTCGGCTGCGTCGGCAAGGAAGGCGAAGTCGATATCCGGCATCTGTCTATGCTAGCCGCCCGTCGTCGGCCGCGGGACGGGATCCAAGGTCAACGGGCGCGTGCCGCCGCCGCGCGCTTTCTCGATGGCGCGATCTGGATGATCTTGTCGGTCGAATGGCCATTCTGCGGCCGCGCCCGCCCGGCTTCGTCCGCGAACGTCACATCGCTCAATGGAACCAGCGGCTCGCCGCGCAGGACACGGGCGAGGTATTCCCCCGTGGCCGATCCGGGCGTCGACGCGATCGCTTCCGGCGTGCCTTGGCCGATGATCCGACCGCCCCGATCTCCGCCTTCCGGACCGAGGTCGACGATCCAATCCGCGGTCTTGATGACATCGAGATTGTGCTCGATGACCAGGACCGTGTTCCCGCCATCCACGAGGCGATGGAGCACTTCCAGCAGCTTTTCCACATCGGCGAAATGGAGCCCGGTGGTCGGCTCATCCAGGACGTACAGCGTCCGGCCGGTCGCTCGACGCGACAGTTCCGTCGACAACTTGACCCGCTGGGCCTCGCCACCGGACAGGGTCGTGGCCGGCTGGCCGAGATGGACGTAGCCAAGACCCACGTCATTGAGCGTCTGGAGCCTGGCCCGGATCTTGGGGACCGCCCCGAAGAACTCGAGCGCCTCTGCGATCGTCATCTCCAGGACGTCGGCGATCGAACGGCCCTTGTAGTGGATCTCCAGCGCCTCGCGGTTGTAGCGCTTGCCGTGGCAGACCTCGCAGGGAACATAGACGTCGGGCAGGAACTGCATCTCGATCTTGAGGATCCCGTCGCCCTTGCAGTGCTCGCACCGACCACCCTTGACGTTGAAACTGAAACGACCCGGGGTATAGCCGCGCAGCCTGGATTCCGGGACCCCTGCGAACAGCTCACGGATGGGCGTGAACAGACCGACGTACGTCGCCGGGTTGGACCGCGGCGTCCGTCCGATCGGGCTCTGGTCGATCTCGATGATCTTGTCGATGTGCTCGACCCCGGTCAGCGAGTCGTATGCGCCGACCGGCTCGCGAGACCCATTCAACTCGCGGGCCAGGGCTCGATACAGGACCTCCGTGACCAGCGTGCTCTTGCCGCTGCCCGAAACGCCCGTGACCGCGACGAATCGGCCAAGGGGGACCCGGAGATCGAGGTCGCGCAGGTTGTGTTCGCGGGCACCGCGCACGCGGAGCGCCTTGCCGCTCCCCTTGCGCCGCTTCGACGGGACCGCGACAGAACGCTCCCCTCGCAGGAATGCCCCGGTGATCGAACGCGGCTCGGCCAGGACCACTTCCAGCGGGCCGTTGGCGATGATCTCACCGCCGTGTTCGCCCGCTCCCGGGCCGATGTCGACGACCCAATCGGCGGTCCGGATCGTCTCCTCGTCGTGCTCGACCACAAGGACGGTGTTGCCGAGGTCCCGCAAACGGGTCAGCGTCGCGATCAACTTGGCGTTGTCACGTTGATGCAGCCCGATCGACGGTTCGTCGAGGATGTACAGGACGCCCATCAAGGTCGTCCCGATCTGTGTCGCCAGCCGGATCCGCTGGGCCTCGCCACCCGACAGGGTCACGCTGGTCCGGTCGAGGGTCAGATAGTCAAGGCCGACGTCGACGAGGAAGCCGAGGCGCGCCCCGATCTCCTTGAGCAACTGGTGGGCGATCGTCCGTTCCCGCTCCGACAGGGTCGCCTCCAGGCCAGCGGCCCAGGCCAGGGCATCGGTGATCGACATCGTCGAAACGTCCCAGACGTTCCGATCGCCGATGGTGACCGCCAGGATCTCCGGTCGAAGCCGTTTGCCGTGGCAGATCGGGCAGGGACGACTGACCATGAACTTCTCGAGTTCGGTCTTGATGTAGTCCGAGTCCGTCTCCCGGTACCGCCGCTCGAGGTTGGTGACGACTCCCTCGAACGTGGCCTTGTACGTGTTCTCACCGCGATCCGTCCGATAGCGGACGATGACCTTTTCGTCCTTCCTGGCATGCAGGACGTAGTCGATGGCCTCCGCCGGCAGGTCCCGGATGGACGCCTGGTAATCCCAGCCGTGGGCTGCACAGATCGCCTCGAGGATCTTCAGCCGCCACGACGCATCGGTCGGCATCCGTGCCCACGGGACGAGTGCGCCCGTCGCGAGGCTCTTCGAGCGATCCGGGATGACCAGATCGGCGTCGATCTCGAGCTTCGTGCCGAGGCCGGTGCAACCCGGGCACGCGCCATGTGGCGAGTTGAATGAGAAACTGCGCGGCTCGAGATCATCGGCGGTGTAGCCGTCATACGGACAGCTATACCGTTCGCTGTAGCGACGTTCCTCGAAATCGGGCGCTTCGCCGTCCCGTGGTGCCGGCGCGATGAGCACGACACCTTCGCCGAGTCGAAGTGCGGTCTCGATCGAGTCCGCCAGCCGGCCGGCATCGGGATCCGGCAGCACCAGGCCCGTCTCCGGGTCGACCGGGCGACCGTCGGCCGCGCGCTCCGCGCCTTCCGGCGCATCGGCATGGCGCACGACATATCGGTCGACCACGACCTCGATCGAGTGGCGCTTGTACTTGTCGAGCGTGGGCGCGTCCGCGATATCGATCATCTCGCCGTCGACCCGGATGCGGACGAAGCCTTGCCGGCGAGCCGCATCGAAGACCCGGTCGCCTTCGGTCTTGCGGTCCTTGATCAGCGGACCGAGCACCAACAGGCGGGTCCCCTCGGGAAGGGCCAGCACCTGGTCGACGATCTGCTGGACGCTTTGGCGCTCGATCGCATGCCCGTCCGGGCAATGCGGGATCCCGATCCTCGCGAACAGCAGACGGAGGTGGTCGTAGATCTCGGTGACCGTGCCGACCGTCGAACGCGGATTGCGCGAGGCACCCTTCTGGTCGATCGAGATGGCCGGCGACAGGCCGTCGATCTGGTCGACGTCCGGTTTCTCCATCTGGCCGAGGAACTGGCGCGCGTAGGCGCTCAGGCTTTCGACATATCGGCGCTGGCCCTCGGCGTAGATCGTGTCGAAGGCAAGGCTGGACTTGCCGCTGCCCGATAGCCCGGTGATGACGACCAACCGGTCGCGTGGGAACGCGACGTCGACATCCTTGAGGTTGTGTTCGCGCGCACCGCGCACGACGATCCGATCCTGGGGCACGGTCCCATTGTATCGGATTCTCGACAAATCGAACACCCGTTCTGGCAGCGGGTGCCCGTCGGGCGGCCTGTTCGCCTACAGTGAACCCGCGCACGAGGGCGAATTTTCGACGATGCGGCTGCCCATCCTGTTCGAGACGCTCCGGGAACGGCTGTGGCTGATCCCGGCGATCGCGGCGGTCGTCGCGGCGATCTTCGCCTGGGTCCTCGTCCGGATCGACCACGCCGTCGGCACGACGGCGGCGGATTCGCTCTTCTTCGGAGGCGGACCCGAGAGCGCCAGGCTCATCCTGTCGACCATCGCGGCCGCGATGCTGACCTTCACCGGTCTGGTGTTCACGGTGACGATGCTCGTCCTGCAGCTGGCATCGAGCCAGTTCTCGCCCCGCGTGACGCGCACGTTCCTGCGCGACCGGAACAACCAGCTGGTGCTCGGCATCTTCGTCGCGACCTTCGTGTACGCGCTGCTCGTGCTGCGCGACGTGCGCTCGATCGGCGAGGACGCCTTCGTGCCGGCGATCGCGGTCTGGTGGGCATTCATCATGCTCCTCGCGTCGGTCGCCGCGTTCGTCTTCTACATCGACCACATGGCCCATGCGATGCGCGTGTCCACGATCATCGCGAGCGTCGCAGCGGAGACTCGAGCCGCCATCGACCGGTGCTATCCGGATGCCCCGGCGATGGCCCCGCGGGTGGCAGGGGCGATGCCGGAGGTCAGCGCCACGATCGATGCGCCGGACCATCCGGGCGTCCTGCAGGGCGTCGACGTCGATCGCCTCGTCCGGCTGGCGGGCGAGTCCGGGACCGTCCTCGAGTTCCTGGCCGGGATCGGTCAGCCGATCCCGGGCAACGCTCCGCTCGTCCGCGTCCACGGTGCTGGATCCATCACGGCTGATGACGTTCTCGACGCCCTGTCCATCGGTCGGGAACGGGCGATGGAACAGGATCCGGCATTCGGGTTCCGCCAGCTCGTCGACGTCGCCGTGCGTGCCCTTTCGCCCGGGATCAACGACCCCACCACGGCGGCCCAGGTCATCGAGCAGCTCCACGATCTTCTTCGGCGGTTGGGCAGCCGCTCCATCGGCGACGGGCGGCGGTTCGACGAGGGCGGCTCACTGCGACTCATCCTGCCCGCTCCCGACTGGGCCGACTATCTCGAGCTTGCCTGTGCGGAGATCGCTGCGTACGGCGCCGATTCCATCCAGGTCTCCCGCGCCCTGCGTCAGATGCTCGACGACCTGGAGAGTGTCGCCGATGAGGACCGGCTGGCGGCCATCCGGCACCAGCGAGCGCGCTTGAGCGACTAGTACCGGCGGCGACCTGGCCGCTGCCCCGTCCGACGGCGGATGTTCGGCGTGACCGTCCGGTCCCAGGTCGGACGATCCAGCCAGCGCGCCTGCCAGCCCGCCTCGTCCTCGTGCTCGTCGCGGATGCCCGGCAGCCAATCGGCGATGGTCCCCTCGTCGATCTCGCCCGGGATCTCGCCCGGTTCCTCATCGGCGGGCAGGACGGTGACGCTCGTGACCTCCATCGCCGACCCGGACTGCGCAGCCGCAGCGGCACCCCGACGGCCGCGTGCTCGATCGGCGGCGCCGGTCAACCCGCGACCCCCGGACGACTCGCGCGCCGCGCGCTCGGCGGCTCGCCCGACCGTGATCGACGCGTCCTCCTGGAGCACCCGCAGACGGATCTGCTGGATCTCATCGCGAAGCGCGGCCGCTCGCTCGAATTCGAGCTGCTTGGCAGCCGCCTTCATCTCCGCTTCCATGCTGGCGACCAGGCCTTCGACCTTCTTGCGATCGGCCGCACTGAACTCGCCGCCCCGTTCCGAGGCATAGACCGTGGTCGATTCGGCCACGACCCGGAGCCGCTCATTGAGGTCGCGGATGCCCTTGACGATCGTCGTCGGCTCGATGCCGTGCTCCTGGTTGTACGCCTCCTGGTACTCGCGTCGGCGATCCGTCTCGTCCATCGCGACCCGCATCGATTCGGTGATCGTGTCGGCGTACATGATCACTTCGCCGCCGGTGTTGCGAGCCGCCCGGCCGATCATCTGGATGAGCGACCAGGCCGAGCGAAGGAACCCTTCCTTGTCGGCGTCGAGGATCGCGACGAGGGTCACTTCGGGGAGATCGATCCCCTCACGGAGCAGGTTGATCCCGACGAGGACATCGAAGACCCCGAGACGGAGGTCGCGGAGGATGGCGACCCGCTCGAGCGTATCGACCTCACTGTGGAGATATTGGACCTTGACCCCGAGTTCCTTGAGGTAGTCGGTCAGGTCTTCCGCCATCTTCTTGGTGAGGGTCGTGACCAGGGCTCGCTCACCGCGCTCGACGCGACCGCGGATCTCCTCGAGCAGGTCGTCGATCTGGTTGTCGGTCGGCCGGACCGTGATGTGCGGATCCACGATGCCGGTCGGTCGGATGAGTTGCTGGACGACGCGTTTGCTGCGTTCCAGTTCGTATGGACCGGGCGTCGCGCTCATGTAGATCGCCTGGTTCACGGTCGCCTCGAACTCCTCGAACGTCAGCGGCCGATTGTCGAGCGCCGATGGCAGCCGAAATCCGAAGTCGACCAGGATCTCCTTGCGGGTCCGGTCATTCTTGTACATGCCCACGACCTGGGGGATGGTCATGTGCGACTCGTCCACGACGAGCAGCCAATCCGGCGGAAAGTAGTCGAGCAGCGTCCACGGCCGACTGCCGGCCTCGCGACGCGAAAGGTGGCGCGAGTAGTTCTCGATGCCCGTGCAGTAGCCGAGCTCGCGCATCATCTCGAGGTCGAAGGTGGTTCGCTGGCGAAGGCGAGCGCCTTCGAGGACCCGGCCCTCTATCTCGAGGCCGGCGACCCGCTCCTCCATCTCCGCCTCGATGTCGACGATGGCTTCCTTGAGCTTGTCCTGGGGCGTGACGTAGTGGGTCGCCGGGTAGACGTTGACCTCCTTGCGCTCGGCCAAGAGTTCCCCGGTGAGCGGATCGAGTTCGGTGATCCGCTCGACGACATCGCCGAAGAACTCGACTCGGACGAGTGTCTCCTCAGACGCCGGCTGCAGTTCGAGCGTGTCGCCGCGGACGCGGAATCGCGCTCGCGACAGGGCCTGGTCGTTGCGTTGGTACTGCAGATCGACCAGGTGGCGGAGGACCGCGTCTCTACGGTATTGCCCGCCGGTCCGCAGCTTGAGGACCGTCGCGCCGTAGTCGACCGGGGCACCCAATCCGTAGATGCAGCTGACGCTGGCCACGATGATGACGTCACGCCGCTCGAACAACGCGTGGGTAGCGGCGTGGCGCAACCGGTCGATCTCGTCGTTGCGCGACGAGTCCTTTTCGATATAAGTGTCGCTCCGGGGCAGGTACGCCTCCGGCTGGTAGTAGTCGAAGTAGCTGACGAAGTATTCGACCGCGTTGTCCGGAAAGAACTCCCGGAACTCCGCATACAGCTGGGCGGCCAGCGTCTTGTTGTGGGCCAGCACGAGCGTCGGCTTGTTGTGCTGGGCGATGGTCCAGGCCAGGGTCGCGGTCTTACCGGTGCCCGTGGCCCCGAGCAGGACCTGATCGCGGATCCCGTTGGCGAGCCCGTCAGAGAGGCGTTCGATCGCGCCCGGCTGATCCCCGGTCGGCTCGAACGGGGCGACGAACTTGAAGTCTGGCACGGCTCAAGTCTAGCAGTCTGCGCACGAACCGAACAGGCGTTCTATCACCGGTCGGCCACTTCCTCGAACAGTGCCTCGACCCTGGCCCGGGTCGATCGTGGATCGCCTGACGTATCGATGATCCGCGTGGCAGACGGAGCCAGGCGGTCGGTGATCGTCGCCTGGGCCGTCACACGCTGGGTCGCATCCGCGGCGGCGGTCCCCCGATCGGCGAGTCGCGCCTCCTGTACGGCCGGATCGCAGGTCACGAGCCAGACCTCGTCGCAGACCTCGGCGAGACCACCCTCGACGAGCTTGATCGCCTCGACGACGACGGCCTCGGCGGCGGCACGTTCGGCGGCCGTGATCGCAGCCAGGATGCGCGGCCGGACGGCGGGATGGACGATCCCTTCGAGGTCGCGAAGAGCAGTCGGGTCACCGAACACGATCCGTCCGAGGGCTGCCCGGTCGAGACTCCCGTCCGCCCGACGGACCCCGGTGCCGAACCGATCGATGACCGCGTCGAGTGTCGGCTCGCCGGGTTCGACGACCTGACGGGCGACGACGTCGGCGTCGATGACCACCACACCGGGGCGCTCTGCCAACCAGCCCGCCACCGTTGACTTCCCGCAGCCGATCGGTCCGGTCAAGCCGATGACGACCGTCATGGCGCCCGCTCCTCGACCGCCAGCCAGGCGTCCTCGGCTGCCCGTAGCGCACCGTCGATGTCGGCCAGCTCGCTCGTGACCCGCCGCATCTCGACGAAATTCGCCTGGATCGCGGGATCCGCCATCGCAAGTTCGAGGTGGTTCTTCCGAAGACCCAGCCGCGTCAACTCGCCCTCGGCCGCCGCCCGCTGCCGCTTGTAGGCCTCCTTGGACAACTTGTCCTTCTTCCCACGCTTCTTTGAGCTGGGTGGAGGCGGCGGCGTCTGGGCGGTCGGAGCCGAGACGACTGGCGCCTGACCGCGGGGCCGGACCCCTCCGCGCATCCGCGCCGCTTCCTGGGCGAGCGCCCCTGCGATCGTCCAGCCCCCGGCCACCGCCGCGCGCCACGCCCGGTACCCACCATCGAATGCCACTGCCGTGCCGTCCCCGACGACCCACAACTTGTCGCACACCGTCTCGAGCAAGCGCCGGTCGTGGGACACGACCAGCAGGGTCGCAGCGGACGTGGCCATGAACGCCTCGATGGCTTCGCGAGCCGGGATGTCGAGGTGATTGGTCGGTTCGTCGAGCAGGAGCAGGTTCGACGCCTGGATCCCAAGCAGCGCAAGCTCGAGCCGCGAGCGTTCGCCGCCGGACAGCAGCCGGATCTCCTTGAATGCGTCGTCGCCCCGGAACAGGAAGCGAGCGAGATAGGCGCGCGCCTCGCCGGCGGTGACCGGGGCCGCCTCGAGCAGGGCATCGAGGACCGTCGCCCCGCCGATGCCGGCGCTCCGCAATTGCGCGAGATAGCCGATCTGGACGGCATTCCCGAACGTGACGGCCCCATCGAGCGCCGGCAGCTCGCCCGCGATCGTCCGAAGCAACGTCGTCTTTCCCGCCCCGTTCGGCCCGACGATCCCGATCCGATCGCCTCGCTGTGCCGCGAGGAACGGTGCGTGAGCCACCCGGTACGCGGCCGTGGCCGCCGAACCATCGGGTGCCATCGCGCCTCGTCCCGGCAGGTAGCCCACGACGAGATCCTCGACCCGAACGACGATCTCGCCACTCCGCGACGGTCCGGCCCCGCCGATCAACGCCGCCGTCGGGATGGCCAGCCTGCGGCCCGCCCTGGGGGCATCGCGCCGTTCAGCCTCGAGTCGTTCGAGCCGGGCTTCGTGCTCGTGCATCTTGCTGAACTTGCGGTGACTGCGATATCGCTGGACGAGTTCCTTCTCTCGAGCGATGGCTTCGGCCTGGGTCTCGACTTCCTTCACCGTTCGCGCGTCACGCTCCAACCGTTGCCGGTGGTACGCGGCGTAGTCACCACGAAACGCGGTCAGCCGGCGATCGCGCAACTCCCAGATCCGGTCGACGGTCGCATCAAGGAAGGCACGGTCGTGAGAGGCCACCAGCAAAGATCCGTTCCGCCGACGCAGATGCTCCTCCAGCCACTCGAGCGCATCGAGGTCAAGGTGATTCGTCGGCTCATCGAGCAGCAACAGGTCCGGGTCGGCGATGACCAGCCTTGCCAGTGAAGCACGCGTCTGTTCACCCCCCGACAATGCGGACGGCGGCTTGGCCCACTCATCCGGGGAAAAGCCAAGACCGGTCAGCGCGCTGTCAACCCGTTGATCGAGCGTGTACCCCCCGAGGATCTCGTACTGGTGCTGGAGTTCGGCATAGGCATGATCGGCAGCGTGACCGGCCTGCTCCATCGACGCCAGCCGCTCGGCCATCCGATCGAGGTGCGCGGCCCCGGTCCGGACCGCCAGGCGCAGATCGGGAGACGCCATGAACGCCTCGTCGAAATGGGCCTCCTGGGCCAGCAGACCGAGGGTCAGTCCACGCTTACGGTGGACCTCGCCTCGATCGGGCTCATCACGACCCGACGCCATGCGCAGGAGCGTCGTCTTGCCGGCACCGTTCGGGCCGACCAGGCCGATCCGATCGCCAAGCGCGATCGAGGCATCGATCGCATCGAGGATCACGAACGTCCCGACCTCGCGCGTCACCCCGGTCAGCCGGAGGATGCTCAAGATCCGGACTCCGACGCCATCGAGGTCCGCGCCGCCGCCCGTCGGGTCGCCGCGGCGCGTCTGGTCCGCTCTGTCCGGGCCTGTGCCGATGGTTTGGCCCGCTCCTCGGCGGTCAGTCCCAGCGTCCCCTCCCCTGCCAGTTCGGTCCAACGCCGACCGGGCCGGCGTCGGCCACCGGTCATCGTCCGCAGGATCGCAGCAGCGCGCTTGCGATCGGACGCGCGCAGGCGCTGGCACCAGGAGCAGAAATGCGTCGAGCGTGCGCCGATGACGATCCGCTTGATCGGCCGCCCGCAACGTGGACATGGCTCGCCGGTCCGTTGGTAGACCTGCAGGTGCTCCTGCATCGACCCGTCGCCATCGGGCGCGGTGTAGTCGTCGATCGAGCTCCCGCGCCGTTCGACCGCCTCGCCGAGGATCCGCCGGATCTCGGCGTAGAGGTGCCGCTCGTCGGGCGGACGCAGACTCGTGGCGCTCCGGAGCGGGTGGAGTCGCGCCGCCCACAGCGCCTCGTCGGCATAGATGTTGCCGACCCCGGCGAGGAAGGATTGGTCGAGGAGCAAGGGCTTGAGTCGGCCCTTCCGCCGACGCAACCGCTGCCGAAAGGCACCCAGGTCGAACGCCGCGTCAAGCGGTTCCGGTCCGAACGCGGCGAAGACCGCCGACCCGCCGATCTCGGTCACGAGCTCGCCGGTGACCGGATCTCGTCCATACAGGCCGATCCTGCCGAACTTGCGGATATCCCGAAAGCGGACCTCTCGCCCGTCGGCCAGTTCGAGGACGAGCCGGACATACGGATCCTCGGGCGTCTCGGCGGGCACGACGAACAGCTGGCCGGTCATCTTGAGGTGGATCGTCAGCGCGGCGTCTCCGGACAGCTCGACGACGATGAGCTTGGCCCGCCGCCCGACGGCCTCGACCCGGCGCCCCGCGATGGCGGCTTCGAATGCCGCGGGCGCATGGGTCCGCAACGTCCGGGACCAGGAGCAGCGGGCGCCGCTGATGGTCGCACCCAGGATGTGCGAACGGAGGTCGCGGGCCACCGTCTCGACTTCGGGAAGTTCGGGCATCGAGTCGGCTATCCGAGCCTCGAGGCGACCGAGGCGTCAACGTCCGGAGCCTGGTCGGCCTCGGCGGCGATGACGTCGGCCCGTGTCAGCGGGGTCATCGACTCCCAGTCGTCGCCCACCTTGATATCGACGGTCAGCGGGACATCGAGGGTCAGGGCGCCTTCCATCGTCTCGCGCAGCATCGGGACCAGCCGGTCCACCTCCTCGCGCGGCACCTCGAGGAGCAACTCGTCATGGACCTGGAGGAGGGGTCGTGCGTGAAAGGCGCCGTCCCGAAGTCGTTCGTCCAGCCGGATCATCGCGACCTTGACGATATCGGCGGCCGTCCCCTGGATGGGCATGTTGATGGCCATCCGTTCGCCGGCCGCGCGAAGGGTCGGATTCCGGGCGGCCAGCTCGGGGATGTGCCGCTTGCGACCGAGGAGGGTCGTCACGTACCCCTCGGTCCGCGCCTGTTCCTTGATCGCCAACATGTAGTAGCTGATCCCGGAATAGGTCGCGAAATAGGTGTTGATGAACGCCTGCGCCTCGGCCCGCGGGATGTTCGCTCGAGTCGATAGCCCGAAGTCACTCATGCCATAGGCGATCCCGAAATTGACCATCTTGGCCATCGAGCGCTCGTCCGGCGTGACGTCCGCGGGTGCCTTGTGCAGGACGAGCGCGGCCGTCTCGCGGTGGATGTCCGCGTGGCGGGCGAACGCGTCACGGAGGTGCTCGTCGCCGGACACGTGGGCGAGGACGCGCAGTTCGATCTGGCTGTAATCCGCGGCGACAAGCGTCAGGCCGGGGTCGCCGGCGACGAACGCGCGCCGGATCCGCCGGCCGAGCGGTGTCCGGATCGGGATGTTCTGGAGGTTGGGGTCCGATGACGACAGGCGACCGGTCGAAGCGACGGCCTGGTGGAACGTGGTGTGAAGCCGCCCATCGGCCGCGATCAGGTTCGGCAGGGCGTCGACGTAGGTCGACCGCAGCTTGGTGTAGATCCGCCATTCGAGGAGCTTGTCGATCATGGGATGGGCCGGCCGCAGGTCTTCAAGGACCGATGCGTCGGTCGAATAGCCGGTCTTCGTCCGTTTGCCCTTTGGCAGGTCGAGCTCGTAGAACAGGATCTGTTCGAGCTGTTTCGGACTGCCGAGATTGAACTCGTGTCCGACATCGGCGTAGATCTCGGCCTCGAGTCTGGCGATCTCGGTCGCGAATTCTGCTGCCAGGACCTGCAACGCCGCGAGGTCGAGTGCGACCCCGCTCGCCTCCATGCGAGCGAGGACGGCGATGAGGGGCAACTCGAGTTCGGAATACAACCGGTCGAGGCCGTCGTCGGCCAGGCGACGCTCCAGCGGCCCTCGCACAGCCAGGGCGGCCAGCGCCTCGAGTCCGACCCGCGACGGCGGATCGAGCTCGGCCACAGGCGGCAGGATCAGGTCCAGCTGCTCGGCCACGACGTCGGCGATCGTCTGGCTTCGGAGCGAGGCGTTCAGGATGTAGGCCGCCACCTGGGTGTCAAAGGCCACGGGGGTCGGCGGGTCGTCCGGCCGGTCGCCGATCCGCTGCACGAGGAACGGCTTGATCTCGTGTCCGACGACCGGTGTCCCGGATCTCTCGATGAGTGCCTGAAGGCTGGCGATGTCCTCGGGACCCACGACGGCGACCGCCCGGCCATCCTGTCCGGCGACGGCCAGGGCGACGGGGATGCCACGCCGCGGGCGTGGGTCATCCTGCAACAGTCCGATCCCGACCATCGCCTGGGCGGCCAGCCACGGTTCGAGCGCAGCGACCCGGTCACCGTGATGGACCTCGATCCGGGATGGGTCCTCGATCGCTGCGGCCAATGCGGCAGGCAGGTCGTCCGCGTCGGCCACGTTCCCCGCCGCCTGCGGATCCGGCCGCGTGCCAGCACTGGCGGCGTGTCCGGCTTCAGCGACCCGGCTCGAGGTCGACACCGCGTCGAAGTCGAGCGACAGCTGGAGACCGCCGCCATCGGCCGGACCGCGGGTCGGCCGGGCCGATCCCCAGCCTGAGGGCCGAGCCGAACTCGCGACCCGAGCCGCCGGGACGGATCCATCGGTCGCGACCCCGTGAAGCGCCTGTGCGGTCTCGCCCGCGGTCTCGCCGGTCATCGCTGGCAGGCGTTCGATCAGCGACCGGAACTCGTATTCACGGAAGAGGCGGATCACCGTCTCGCGGTCGTAGTCGCCCAGCCGCGCCGCGTCGAGATCGAAGTCGACCGGCAGGTCCCGCACGATGGTCGTCAGGTCTCGACCCATGAACACCTGATCGCGGTGCTCGGCGAGCTTGTCACGCAACTTGTCGGGCTTGACCTCCGCGATGCGCTCATATAGCGCATCGAGGGTCCCGAATTCCCGGATCAGCTTCGCCGCCGTCTTCTCCCCGACCCCGGGGACCCCCGGGATGTTGTCGGTGGGATCGCCCTTGAGGGCCTTGTAATCGATCATCTGACCAGGGATCAGCCCGAATCGCTCGTCGATCCTGGCCGGGTCGTACAGGATCGTGTTCTCGACGCCCGATCGGGTCGTCATCAGCCGGGTCCGGTCGCTCACGAGCTGGAGCATGTCCAGGTCGCCGGTCACGATCGTCGTGTCGAGGCCGCGCCGTTCGGCGTCGACCGTGATCGTCCCGATGACGTCGTCCGCCTCGAAGCCGGCCAGCTCGTAGACGGGGATCCGGAGTGCCTTGACGACCTCCCGGACCTTCGGGAACTGGTCGCGCAGGTCATCGGGCATGCGCTGACGGGTCGCCTTGTACTCCGGGTATTGCTCGTGTCGGAAGGTCGGACCCTGCAGATCGAAAGCGACCGCGACGTAGTCCGGCTCGATGTCCTGGATCCCGCGCAGGACGATGCTGCAGAAGCCGAATACAGCGTTGACCAGCTCGCCCCTCGACGTGGTCAGGGGCGGCAGGGCGAAGTAGCCGCGATAGATGAGCCCGTTGCCGTCAAGCAACATGAGGCGTTCGGTGGGCACGGCCCAAGTGTAGCCGGGGGTTCGCCCCCGGTCGGCCCTCGTGGCCCCGGTCTCAGCCGGTCGCAGGCCGGCGTGCCCACCGCCGGAGCAGGAACAATCCCAGACCAGTCACGAGGAACAGGCCGGACACCCCGAGGACTCGGGTGCTGCCATCCGCCGGTTCGTCCACGTTCAGGGAGCCGCTCGACTCGTTCAGGTCGCTCGACCCATCGACCTTCGTGTCGGCTGCCGGCGACGAAGCGGGGTTTGCCTGCGGGTCCGCGGCGAGATCGGTCGTATCCGACGGTCGGTCCGATGCGATCGCGGCGCCAGCCAAGCCGTTCGGGTGGTCGACACCCCCGGCGGTATCGGGGATCACGCTCACGTTCGGTGCCGGGGCCTCCTGGTAGCGGCCAGTACCCGAGGTCGCGGAACCCGTCCCCGATGCCGCGGAACCGGCGGCCGGGACTCTCGCCGCCTCCGCGGCGTCGTTCGAGACCGACGACCCGATGGTCTGGAGCATCGAGGTCGCCGACCCGGTCGGCAGGATCGATGGCACCCCGACGACCAGGATCCCGACGAGACCGATCGTCGTGAACCCGATCGCCAGCGGCCGACTCAGGACGTCGGCGGGGCCGCCCAGACGAGGGAGCCACCGGCGCCAACCGACCGGTCGGAGTCGAGCGACGTCATCAGCCGTGAGGAGATAGTCGCGCGGCCGGGGCGGTGTCGGCATCGCCTCGATGGCCGCCGACAGCACGGACAGATCATCGAAGAGCGCGACGCAATCGGTACAGGCGGCGAGCAGCTCCTCGCCCGCCGCTCGGTCGGCAGGCTCGACCGAGCGGTCCACGAGAGCCGCCACGACAGTCGGGTCGTGGCGGGCATGTCGCGCGCTCGCCTCGGTCAGGCGCGCGGCATCCGCCGCGCTGATCTGGAAATCCCTTGCTCGGGTCGCGCCCGGCAACGCGTGGGTCGCAGCGGACAGCGCAAGGAGGTCGCGATAGAGGCTCGCGCAGTCGGGGCAGTCGTCGATCCAGGCTCGAGCGGGGTCGTCGCCAGGCGGGCCTACCGGGCGATCGACCAGTGCGGCGACGCGCACCGGATCGTGGACCTCGTGGCTGTCGGATCGGTCAGCCACGGAACAACTCCATCCGGTCATCGAGCAGGGCCCGGAGCGCCAGCCGACCACGGTGGATCCTGGACTTGACCGTGCCGAGCGAAACGCCGGTCATCTCGGCGATCTCCGCATAGTCGTAGCCCTCGATGTCATAGAGGACGATGGCGGCTCGCTGGTCGTCGGTGATCTCGGCCAGGGCGGCGCCCAGGACCCGAGTCCGTTCGGATCCAAGCGCGATCCGCTCCGGATCAGCCTCGATGCCGGCCGGCGGCTGCCACGTATCGTCGTCGAGTTCGGGATACGGCTGGACCGGGCGACGCTTCCGGGCCCGCTGGATGTCCATCGCGGCGTTGACGCAGATCCGGTTCAGCCAGGACTTCACGCTCCCACCGCGGAACGTGGTCAGGTTCCGGAACGCCGAGAAGAACGCCTCCTGGACGCAATCCGACGCCTGATCGCGATCGGGCACCATCCGGACCACGAGCGCGAACAGCTGGTCCTGGTAGAGCGTCACGAGGTCGTTGAACGCCCCGAGGTCGCCATCGCGGGCGCGCTCGAGCAGGATGAGGTCGCGGCGCTGGACGGGGTCGTCGGAGACCGTGGTCGAGCGAAGGTCCTCCACGATCGGGCGGTCCCTCCGAACGGCGATTCTGAGGCTGGGCGAGTCTAGCATCGGTCCCGGGAAAGACGCCGGACCGCCCGAGGCGGTTCCGGATCAGTCGGGAACGCGACGCTCGGTCAGGGCTTCGACGGGACGAGACCCGGGATCTTGCCGCCGGGGAGGCCCAACCCGGGGACATCGTTCGGCACCAGGGAACTCACGTCGGTGGGCAGAAGTGGACCCAGGACGGCGAGGACGAACGGCACGGTCGTCTGGATGAGGAACTGCCCGATGGTCGACTGGTCCAGGGCCTGGCTCAGCGTCTTGAGGAAGCCCAGCCCCGGATCCGTGGCCAACGCGCCGGTCTTGCCGAAATAGGTGTCGAGGATGACGATCGCGACCGAGATGAGCAGCACCGCCTCGATCGCACCGAACACCGCGCCGAGCGCCTGATCCATCTTGCGCGAAACACCGGTCATCGCGACCTTGCCGAGGACCGGGCCGCTGATGATGTTGAGGACCGCGACGAGCACCCCGAACGAGACCGAGTAGCCGACCATCTCCGCGTAGCTCGGCGGCATCTGCGGGAATATCCCGGCGATGATCGCGCCGACCGGCTGGCGAAGGTAGGCGCCGACCACGAACGCGACCGCCAGGTAGCCGAGACCGACGAGGCGTCGCAGGAAGCCCGTACTCCAGCCACCCCGGATGAAACCGGCGATGAAACCGAGGAGCAGGAAGTCAGCCATCCAACGAACGATACGACTTCCGCGGGCGTCCGGCGCGTCCGTGCCGAGCCGACCATCGGCACCGGGCGAGGACCCGACCAGGGCGATCGGTCAGCCGTCGGGCCAGCCGGTCGACGGCGACTGAGGGTACGATGCGGATGCGCCCGGCCGGAGTGGCGGAACAGGCAGACGCGACGGTCTCAAACACCGTTGAGGGCAACCTCGTACGAGTTCAAGTCTCGTCTCCGGCACCACGATCGACCGTTCAGGGGTTTGGTCAGCCCAGCTCGAAAGAGGTGACACCCAGTCGTCCGTCTCGGCGGATACGACTTGCGGCCGCACCGGACGCTCGCCGCGACCGCCGGGAGGCGGCGTTGCTCACAGACGCGTCCTGGCGACGAACGAGCGTGGCCGCCTCGTTGTTCCTGCAGTTCTGGTCAGATCCAGGAGGCTGTCCTGCTTGGCTGTGAGGATCACGTATCGTCACATACGCGGCGGACGAGGGGCACGCGGCGAGCAGCCCGCACTGTCCGCGAGCCGGGCGACTCGATAGACTCCATGCGGTGAGTGTCACGCCGCGCCGTCCGATCGGGTATCCGATGAACCGGTTACTCGCGGTCATCGACGACCCTGCCGGTGCGGCGGCAGCCATGGCCGACCTCCAGGCGAGCGGCATCGCGACGGATGACCTGGAACTCCTCCGCGGAGACGAAGGTGCCGACCGGATGGATGGCGTCGGTGATGTCTCGGGTTGGCTCGGTCGGCTTCGGCGGGCGTTCGACTTCACGCTGATGGATCAGCTCGTCGACTTCGCCAGCTACGAGTGGGCGTTGCGGGACGGTCGGGCCGTCACCATGGTTCGCGTCCGCGGCGATCAACCAAAGGCCGCAGCCACCGCCATCCTGCGGCGACACGCCGGCCACTTCATCAACTACTACGGCCGGTTCGCCACGGAGGAAGTCGACCGCTGGCGCGGCCCGGAGCCGGACGTCGCCAACGTGCTCCGCCGCTGAAGTCGCGAACGAGCGTCCACGGTAGACTCCGGTAGCTCGCGGCTCGTCGTCGCCTTCCTCCCCTCCCATCACTGGAGTATCCGCATGTTCCGCCGCTTCTTTGGATCCGCCGACACCACCGCATCCGCCGAACCTGACGCCCCGGCCGCTCCGAACGTCGCCGCGGGTGATACGGCGACCGTTCGCCGGATCGTCGCCAAGCTCGAGGCGATGCCGCCGGAGCAAGCCCGCCTGATCGCATCCGCGGCCTACACGCTGGCTCGGGCGGCCAACGCCGACCTCGAGATCAGCGACGAGGAGACGGCAGCCATCGAGGCCGAACTGCAGGCGAATGAGGCGCTTGACGAAGCGACCGCCGTCCTCGTGACCGAGATGGCCAAACTCCAGGCAAAGACGGTCGGCGGCACCGAGGACTATGTCGTAACCCGGGAATTCAAGGCACTGGCCGACAAGGCCCAGCGACTCGTCGTCCTGCGAGCCTGCTTCGCGGTCACCGCAGCCAATGGGATGATCTCGGCCGAGGAGACCGCCGTCCTCAACCAGATCGCCGGCGAACTCGACATCGAGGACGCCGAGATGAACGTCATCCGGGCCGACTATCACGAACGATTTTCTGCCGTCCAGCAGATCCGGCGCGTGACCGGTGACGCCTGACCTCGCCGTCAGGACAGATGCAGCTCGATGAGTCCGTCGCCGAGGCGGCGGCGGACGTCGGCCAGGAGCTCGGTGTCGTAGGCCACCCCGCGCCGTAGCTCCATCGGCAGCGTGTCGCCTGGCCCCGCCGCCGGGATGTGGATCACCACCCGGGTGTTGCCGGGATGTGTTCGCAGCACACCTTTGAACGTCTCCATCGCCCCGACGACCCGCTCGGGTGCGGCGCCACCCGCGAATCGCACGTGAAGGATCGCGTCCGGGCCGGCCTCCACCGGCCCATCCGAGGTCGTGCCAGCGAGGATCGCGGCGCGCGCCTCGTCTGGAACGGATGGGTCGTCTTCGGTGTCACTCGAGGCCATCACGCCCCGCGTGTCCGGGTAGGTCGAGAGGGGTTCGGCGGGTGCGATCCCGGGAAGCGCCGTCGTCGCTTCGGCGCGCCGTGGCGACACGAACGGGATGGTTGACGCTCCGTTCTCGTCGGCGCTCATCCCCGGCCCCACCGCGACCAACGGCCGCCCGCCGTCGGTCGACCCGCTTCCCACGCTCACACCGTTGCCGTTCGCGCCAGGAGCGCGTCCGCGCCGGCCGG
Source organism: uncultured Chloroflexia bacterium (assembly GCA_963720715.1). GTDB lineage: Bacteria > Chloroflexota > Limnocylindria > Limnocylindrales > CSP1-4 > SPCO01. Next base: position 654,781 of record CAVRGM010000004.1, on the reverse strand, counting down.
CTCCGCGGTCCCCGGCCGCGACCTGGCGGGCGAAGGCCTCCTCGCCTGCTGAGGCCGCAGCATCCCACTCGACCGCCAGGTCGGCGAGCAGCGAGACCTCCTCGCCCTTGTGGTCGACCCGGCCCGCGACCAGCAGGATCTCGCCATCGCGCCAGGTTCCGGCGGTCTGTTCATACAACCTCGGAAAGACGACGACCTCGATCGACCCTTGCAGGTCCTCCATCGTGACGATCGCCATCGACGCCTTGGCCTTGGTGATGACGGTCCGGACGCCAGTCACGATGCCACCGACGACGATCCGCTGGCCGTCCAGTGATTCGTCCCGCAGGTCGCCCGAGTAGGCCGTGACGAACCGGCCGACCCGGTCGGCGACCTCGCCCATCGGGTGCTCGGACAGGTACAGCCCAAGCAATTCCTTCTCCCAGCGGAGCCGCTCGCGCACCGGTACCTCGGTCGCCGCGGGCAACGGGCGCTCGAGGGCGGTCGCGTCCGCGGCCCCCAGGTCGAACAGCGAGGTCTGCCCACTGATCCGGTCCCGCTGCGTCGCCTGGCCGGCCGCGACCGCGTCGTCGAGCCCGAGGAGGATCTGCGAGGGATGGCCGAACGCGCTGAGCGCACCGACCTTGGCCAGCGCCTCGAGCACCTTGCGGTTGGCCAGACGCAGGTCGATCCGCGTGCAGAAGTCGGTCAGCGAGCGGAACGGTCCGCCCTCGTCGCGAGCGGCGATGATCGATTCGATCGCGCCCTGTCCGACGTTCTTGACCGCGAGCAACCCGAACCGGATCGCCTCCCCTTCGACGGTGAACTCGAGCGAGCTCTTGTGGACATCGGGCGGCAGCACCTCGATCCCCATCCGCCGGCATTCCGCGACGGCCGCGGCGACCTTCTCCTCATTCGACCGGAACGCGGTCAGCACGGCGGTCATGTACTGGACCGTGTGGTTGGCCTTCATGTAGGCGGTCTGATAGGCGATCAAGCCGTAGCACGTGGCATGGGCCTTGTTGAAGCCGTAGCGTTCGAACGGTTCGAACGCCTTGAACACCGCATCGATGACCTGTGGCTCCACCCCGCGCTCGGCGGCCTGGGTGACGAACTTCTCCTTCTGGGCGCGCAGGACCGCGGACTTCTTCTTGCGGATGGCGTACCCGAGCGTGTCCGCCTCCGGCCCGGTGAACCCACCGAGCGCGATCGCCGCGGACATGATGTCCTCCTGGTAGACGAAGATCCCGTAGGTCTTCTCCAGGTACGGTTCGAGGAGCGGGTGGAGGTATGTGACCGGCTCCTGCCCGTGCTTGCGCCGGATGTAGGCCGGGATGTTGTCCATCGGCCCGGGTCGATACAGGGCGACCATCGCCGCGAGGTCGTACACCGACGTCGGCTGCAGGTCCCGGACATACCGCCGCATCCCGGCGGACTCGAGCTGGAAGACACCGGTCGTCTCGCCCGATGCCAGGAGCTGGAAGGTCTTGGCGTCATCGAGTGGGATGGCGTCGAGGTCGATCGAGATGCCGCGATCGGCTCGAACGTGGTCGACCGCCTGGCGCAGGATGGTCAGGTTCGAGAGTCCGAGGAAGTCGAACTTGAGCAGCCCGAGCGCCTCGATCGCGTGCATCTCGTACTGGCTCATCAGGCCATCCGAGTTCGTTGCCTTCTGGAGCGGCATCAGTTCGGTCAGGGGTTCCCGGCTGATAACGACGCCGGCGGCATGGGTCGAGGCGTTGCGGGCGACGCCCTCGAGGTGCCGGGCGAAGTCGGTGATCCGCTTGACCGCCGGGTCGCCGTCGACCAGGCCGCGCAACTCCGGTGAGATCTCGATCGCCTCGTCGAGCCGGATCCCCAGCTGGTTCGGGACGGCCTTGGCGATCCGGTCGACCTCGCCATAGCTGTGACCCAGGACGCGCCCGACGTCGCGGATCGCGGCCCGGGCGAGCATCGTCCCGAAGGTGATGATCTGGGCGACGTGGTCCTGGCCGTACTTGCGACCGACGTAGGCGATGACCTCCTCGCGGCGACCGTCCTCGAAGTCGACGTCGATGTCCGGCATCGTGACCCGGTCCGGGTTCAGGAAGCGTTCGAACGGCAGCTGATACAGGATCGGGTCGACCGGTGTGATGCCGAGCGTATAGGTCACGATGGAGCCCGGGGCGCTCCCCCGGCAGGTCGTCTGGATCCCCTGCTCGCGGGCGAAGGCGATGAAGTCGGCCACGATCAGGAAGTAGCCGGCATAGCCCATCGTCAGGATGACCCCGAGCTCGTAGTCGAGCCGGGTCTGGAGCTCCGGGGTGACCGTCCCGTAGCGACGCTCCAGGCCGCGTTGGCACTCGGCCCGGAGCCAGGTCTCCGTGGTGTGACCGTCCGGGACCGGGAAATGCGGGATCCGCAACTGACCGAGCGGCAGGGTGAGGTCGGTCATCTCGGCGATCCGCCGCGTGTTGGTCAGCGCGTCAGGGTGGTCAGGGAAGAGCGTCGCCATCTGGGCCGCCGACTTCACGTAGAACTCGTGCGTGTCGAAGCGCATCCGGTTGGGCGTGTCGAGGTTGTTGCCGGTGCCGACGCAGAGCAGGACGTCGTGCGCCTCGGACTGGTCCTCGCGCACGTAATGCAGGTCGTTGGTCACGACCAGCGGCAGACCGACCTCCGGGGCCAGGCGGAAGAGTTGCTCGTTCAAGCGCCGCTGGTCGGGCAGGCCGTGATCCTGGATCTCGAGGAAGAACCGGTCGCCCCCGAAGATGTCCCGATACTCGCCGGCGAGGTTCCGCGCAAGTTCCCAGTCCTCGACCTCGAGCGCCCGGGGGATCTCACCCGACAGGCACGACGACAGGCCGATGAGTCCCTTGCTGTACCGAGCCAGATGTTCGCGGTCGATCCGGGGCTTGTAGTAGTAGCCGTCGATGTGGGCATCTGTGACGAGCCGGCACAGGTTCTGGTAGCCGCCCAGATCCTGGGCGAGCAGGATCAGGTGGAAGGGCTGACTGTCGGCCTTGCCGTCCTTGTCGGTCATCGATCGGCGAGCGACGTACGTCTCGACGCCGATGATCGGCTTGATCCCCTTCGACTTCGCGGCCTGGTAGAAGGCGACCGCGCCATACAGGGCGCCGTGGTCGGTGATCGCCATCGAATCCATTCCCAGCTGGGCCGCGGTGTCCACGAGTTCGGTGATCCGGCCCAGGCCGTCGAGCAGGCTGAATTCGGAATGGACGTGGAGGTGCGTGAAGTCATTCGGCGCGATTGTCACGGGAGGTCATGGTAGCCCGGGAAGCCGGACCCGGTCGGTCGCGTGTTGGTCTGGGGTCCCATGACGTCGGGGCCGTTGTGCGTGGAGGCGGGACGTGCCACGGTGGTCGTCATGCTGGGTCCGACTGCTGTGCCGGTGTCAAGACAGCCGGGGGGTGATCCTTCCGCCCCTGTGGGCGGCCGCGTCCGGGTCCGTGTCGTCCGGCTCGTGATCGTCGCCCTGGCCGGGCTTCTGCTGGGGCTCGGCGCGTACTCGGCCTGGCACGCCATCGCGACACCCCACCGCACGACACCTGTCTTCGATCCGCCGGTGCTCGCCGGCCAGTGGATCCCGGGCTTTTGCTCGGCCGGCGTCTACGCCAGGCTCGGCGACACGGTCGTGCTCACCTCGTCGCCACATTGTGCAGGCATGGGCACGACGGCGACATCACCCGACGGGACCGTGCAGGGCATCTTCGGCCCGACGGCGCGCGACGCCACCTGCGCGTATGCAGATCACACTTGTCAGGCGTCGGACATGAACTACCTCGTCGTGGCACCCGACCGGATCCCATGGGGCCATCTCAATGCGATCGACCTCGGAGTCGGCGGTTACCGGCTCCTGACGCCGGACAGCCGGCCACTCACCTGCACCGATATCGCCGTAGGTGATCCGATCGAGATGGACGGACGTGGTATCTACCGGACGGGGACGGTAGTCGAAACGGGCTCCTACCTCCAACCCGCGGCGCAGGACGGCTCCTACTTTCCGTGCCTGATCGCTTCACGTCTCCAGGTCGGTGGAGGCGACTCCGGCAGCATCGTGCTCGTCCGAGGACTGCCGGGCGGGATCACATCACGGAGCCTCGCTGGCAACCTTGGGTTCACGCCGCTTGCCGAGGGCCTGACCGAGTTGGGTCTCGACCTCTGTACCACCCCGGATTGCGGGCTGACGCCGCCGGCCGATACATCGACCACCAGCTCACGGGACCTCGCGCCGAGGAAGGCGTTCGACCCGTCCGGCGCGTTGGCTGGCGGCCAAGGTATCGTCATCGAGTGGAACGACTGGGTCCATCGGACGACGACCTCGAATCGATGGTGATCGACGCCATGGACCGGTTGCCTTCGAGGTTCCGCGACCAGCTCGGCAGCGTCGCCATCGTCATCGAGGATGAGGCCACGCCCGAGCAGCTCCGATCGGTCGGCGCTCGCGGCTTGTACGGCCTCTATCAGGGGATCCCCCGGACGTCCTGGTCCGCCGATGGCGCCCCGACCCCGAGCAAGATCACGATCTTCCGCGGCCCGCTGACCCGAGCGAACCCGAACCGCGACCGCCTGGCCGCGGCGGTGGCTGACACGGTCTACCACGAGATCGCTCACCACTTCGGGATCTCTGACGCTCGGCTGCACGAACTCCAGCGCGGCCACGACTGACGCGCGACCACGATCGATGATCGGGTCTCGCCCACGACGCGGGAGCTTGGCGAAGCGTGACTCCAGACCGACCGACGGCCCTCGCCGAATCTGCTTGCCGCCCGACGCTCAAGGTCGTTACGATGTGCGCCACGGTCGGCCTGGAGGGCCGTCCGCCATCCGCCCGAGCCGATCCCTGGTCAGTAGGCCGCAGTGGACGATTCGGTCTTGGACCCTTGGAGGAGGACACATGCGCATCCGCAGCACTGGACTGACCCTGTTCGCCGGGTTGTCCATCCTGGTCGCCGCCTGTAGCAGTACGGCCGCGACACCCGCCCCGGCGACAAGCGGGCCGACGACCGAGCCCTCGGCCGTGATGTCAGAAGCCCCGAGCGAGACACCGACCGAAGCACCGGTCACGTCTGACCTCAAGATCGGCGTCGTCACCGACGTTGGCGCGGTCAACGACAAGAACTTCAACCAGTACAGCTACGGCGGAGCCGTCCAGGGCGCCCGAGCCATCGGTGCGAAGACCCCTTCGGTCGTCGTCCCGGCAGCCCCGTCCGACTATCTCCCGGACCTTCAGGCGTACGTCGACCAGGGCTACGACATCATCGTCTCGGTCGGGTTCAACCTGGCGAACGATACGGCCACCCTGGCCAAGGCCAATCCGGACATCTGGTTCATCGGTGTCGACTCCGACCCGTGCATCGACGCAACGGGCGCCGTGAGCCTCGACTTCTCGGACTGCTCGGGTGACATCTCGACGCTCATCCCCAACTTCATCGCGCTCAACTACCAGGAAGATCAGGCCGGCTATCTGGCCGGGATCGTCGCCGCATCCGCCAGCAAGAGCGGGATCATCGGCGCGGTCGGCGGGGTCGAGGTCTGCGCCCCGTGCGTTCGCTACATCCAGGGCTACTACCTCGGCGCGCAGTCGGTCAACCCGGACATCCAGGTCAAGACGGCCTGGGTCTCGGCCAGCGACTTCGTCAAGGGGTTCTATGACCAGGCCGGTGGCACGACCTTCGGCCAGAACTTCATCAAGCTCAATCCTGGCATCGACGTCGTCTTCCAGGTCGCGGGCGCGACCGGCAACGGTGTCATCGACGCGGCCTGCGCCGCAGGCATCAATGCGATCGGCGTCGACGTTGATCAGTATCAGTCATATCCGGCCTCGCAGGCCTGCCTCCTGACCAGTGCGGAGAAGCACCTCACCGTTTCCGTCGCAAACTCGATCGAGCAGATCTCGGCGGGGACGGCGGCCGGCGGCAAGGTCATCTTCAACGCCGCCAACGACGGGATCGGCGTCTCGCCCTTCTACGAAGCCGCGAGCAAGCTCCCAGCCGACATCCAGACCTCGATCGACGCGGCCCTCACCGGAATGTCCGATGGTTCGGTCGTCAGCTGCCCACCGGCACCCGAATGCGGGATGACCCCGGCCCCGAAGATCGGTACCTGAACCAGACCCCGTCTGGTCGAGCGGGTCGGTCGTCATGACCGGCCCGCTCATCGTTTCCGATACCCGATGAACACGAGGGATCGATGACGTCGGAGTCTCAGGCGGTCCGCGCCCCAGCGCTCGAGATGCGTGGCATCACGAAGCGATACCCGGGCGTCGTGGCCAACGATGCCATCGACCTGGAGATCCGCCCGGGCGAGATCCATGCGCTCCTCGGCGAGAACGGCGCGGGCAAGACCACCTTGATGAACGTGCTCTACGGACTCGCACGTCCGGACGAGGGCACGATCCTGCTCGACGGCGAGGAGGTCCGGCTGACCGGGCCGGCCGATGCCATCGACCGCGGGATCAGCATGGTCCACCAGCACTTCATGCTCGTGCCGGTGCTGACCGTGGCCGAGAACATCGTGCTCGGTACCGAATCCACGAGGGCGGGCGTCTTCCTCGACCGGAAGGAGACGCATCGCCGGATCGTCGAACTCGGCCAGCGCTTCGGGTTCGAGATCGACCCGGATGCCAAGGTCGGCACCCTGTCGGTCGGCTGGCAGCAACGCGTCGAGATCCTCAAGGCGCTCTACCGCAATGCCAAGATCCTCGTCCTCGACGAGCCGACCGCCGTCCTGACCCCCCAGGAGACGGAGGAGATCTTCGAGGTGCTGCGTCGGCTCGCCGCCGACGGCCACAGCATCGTCTTCATCAGCCACAAGCTCTACGAGGTCCTCGAGATCGCCGACCGGATCACGGTCATCCGGCGCGGCAAGGTAGTCGGCGAACGTCTTCCGGCCGCGACCGATGAAGCTGACCTCGCCGAGTTGATGGTCGGGCGCGAAGTCTCGCTCACGGTCGATCGCGGGGAATCGCGCCCGGCCGATCCTGTGCTCGAGGTCTCCGGCCTGATCGTCAAGAACAGCCGCGGCCAGGAGGCCGTGCACGGGATCGACCTGGAGGTCCGGGCGGGCGAGATCCTCGGGATCGCCGGTGTGGCGGGGAACGGCCAGGACGAATTGGTCGAAGCGATCGTGGGCATGCGCAGACCGACCGGTGGGCGGGTCGTCCTCGACGGGGCGGACATCACCGGAAGGCGGACGCGATCCATCTACGAAGCCGGTGTCGGGTATGTACCCGCTGATCGCCACCGGTTCGGCCTGGTCCTGTCGTTCAGTGTCGCCGACAATCTCGTGTTGACCGCGTATCACCGATCGCCGTTCTCGCGCGGGATCCTGCGCGATGACGCCGCCATCCGCCAGGCCGCCGAGGAGAAGATCGAGGCCTTCGATATCCGAACCCCGTCTGCGGACGCGAAGGTGGCCACATTGTCGGGCGGCAACCAGCAGAAGGTCGTCGTGGCGCGCGAATTCGGGCGGGACCTCCACTTGCTCGTGCTCGATCAACCCACGCGCGGGCTCGACGTCGGGAGCATCGAATTCATCCATCGCCAGACGATCGCCAAACGCGACGCGGGAACCGCCATCCTGCTTGTCTCGGCCGAACTCGACGAGGTCCTCGAACTGTCCGATCGGATCGCGGTCATCTATCGCGGCCGACTCGTGGCCATCCGCGATGCTCGGACCGCCGACAAGAATGAGATCGGGATCCTGATGGCGACGGGCGGGCGCGACGCGGTCAGCGGCACGGACGAGGGCGTCGCGTGACGACCCTGGGTCGGATCTGGGGCGTCGTCGCCCTCCCCGTGATCTCGATCGTGCTCGCCACACTCGTCGGCGCGTTCGTGATCATCGGATCGGAATGGCTCGTCAGCGGAGAGTTGGTCCCTGGGCTCGCCATCGACGCGTATGGAGCCCTGATCAGCGGCGCGATCGGCTCCGAGCGCGGGATCGTGAACACCCTCGTCAACTCGATGCCGCTCCTCCTCGGGGGACTATCGGTCGGCCTGGCGTTCAAGGCCGGCCTGTTCAACATCGGCGCCCAGGGACAGTTCCTGATGGGTGCGCTGGGATCGGTCGTCGTCGGCGTCCAGTTCCGGGAAAGCCCGGTCATCGTCGCCGTGCCGCTGGCACTGCTGGGTGGCATGATCGCCGGTGCCGCCTGGGGGTTCATCCCCGGCTTCCTCAAGGCATTCTCCGGGGCGCATGAGGTCGTGACGACGATCATGCTCAACTTCGTGGCCGTGGCCATCCTGGCGGCGGCAGTCAGCGGCCCGTTGAACGTCGTCGGCTCCGTTTCGCCGACGACCTTGCCTGTCGGCAACGCGTCACTGCCGGTGATCCTGGGTCGCAACGGGACGATCTCGATCATCTACGCACCGATCATGGCCGTGCTCTACGGTTGGCTGCTCTATCGCACGACACGAGGGTTCGAGATCCGGGTCGCAGGAGTGAGCCCCGACGCCGCCCGCTACTCCGGGATGTCACCGCGGTTCCTCATCGTCTGGACGATGACCGCGGCGGGCATGTTGGCCGGCATGGCCGGCGCGACCGATCTGCTCGGCGCGACCCACCAGATGACGACGTCCTACGGCACGACGGTCGGATTCGACTCGATCGCCGTCGCCCTGCTCGGGCGGACGAGCCCGGTCGGGATCGTCCTGGCGGCATTGCTGTTCGGAGCGATGCGGACTGGCGCGGCCGCGATGCAGATCCAGGCCGGCGTCCCCGCTGAGCTGGTGGGTGTCCTGCAGGCGACCATCCTCTTCTTCCTCGTGGCGAGCCCCGTCGTCAAGAAGATCTTCGGACTCAAGGACGCCAGGAGTGGCCTCGAAGAAGCAGCGACCTTCACCAGCACGTACGGCGGGGAGGCGTCGATCCGCTGATGGACCAGTTTCTGTATGGGCTGCCAGTCATCGGGCTCGTCTTCGAGTTGATCGGCTATCTGATCGCGGTCCTCCCGAACATCGCCCCGATCATCGTGAAGGCCGGCGTCCCGATCGGATTCGCCGCGCTGTGTGGCGTCATGTGCGAACGGTCGGGCGTCGTCAACATCGGGATCGAGGGAACGATGCTGGTCGCCGCGTTCGTCGCCTGGTCCGCCGGGATCTTCCTGGTGCCCGCGCTCGGCACGGACCCGGGTCCCCTCTTCGGGGCCAATCTGGCGCTCCTGGGCGCGCTCGCCGTCGCGGTGCTCGCGGCGATCCTGGTTTCGCTCGTCCACGCGTGGCTCTCCATCTCCGTCCGAGCGGATCAGATCATCAGCGGCACGATCATCAACATCGCGGCGCTGGGGATCACCGGCTACCTCTACTCGCTGTTGGCGAAGACGCCGGTGACCGGAGCAGGACAGTTCAGAGCGTGGACCCCACCCGCCGATCTGACCAACCTGCCGGTCGTCGGCTGGCTGATCGAGTCGATCTTCGCCCAGGGACCGCTCACGATCACCCTGTTCGTCGCGGTCATCGTCTTCCAGATCGCGCTGTTCCGGACACGCTGGGGCCTCCGCAGCCGCGCGGTTGGCGAACACCCGCGGGCTGCCGAGACCGTCGGCATCAACGTGATCCAGCTGCGCTACCGCAATGTCCTTCTGGGCGGCGTCCTGGCCGGTCTGGGCGGTGCATTCCTGAGCCTGGAGGGGACCGGCACGTTCACCCAGAACATGACCGCCGGCCGTGGGTTCATCGGCCTGGCCGCCATGATCGTCGGCCGCTGGACGCCGCTGGGCGCCGTCGGAGCGGCGCTCCTGTTCGCCTCGACCGTCGGCGTCAGCCAAGCCATCCTGATCGCGCCTCCACCGGGCGAACTCGGCGATATCCTCGTCTCGCTGCCTCCGCAATTGTTCGACGCGCTGCCGTACCTGGTGACGATCATCGTTCTGGCGGGCGTGGTGGGCCGGAGCATCCCGCCCGCGGCCGACGGCCAGCCGTACGAACGCGAGGCGGCGACCTGACTCGGGAAGAACGTCTGCGTGCGGCCGCCTTCCTCGACCTGCAGGAGGGTCGTGGATCGGTCCCGCTGCTGGACGACGCGGCGATCGAGCGAGCCTTGGGCAAGACCCGACGGATCGCGGTCATCGGGGCATCATCCGATCCGAACCGTCCGTCCAACGGCGTGTTCCGGGACCTGGTCGCTCACGGCTTCGACTGTGTCCCCGTGAACCCGGGCGAAACGGCGGTGGCGGGCGTGAACGCCTATCCGACGCTCGCCCGCGCCACGGCCGCGACCGGTCGGTTCGACCTGGTCGATGTCTTTCGCCGCTCGGAGCTGTGCGTCCCGCATGCAGAGGAGGCCGTGGCCGCCGGCGCCCGGGTGCTGTGGCTCCAGCTCGGGATCGTGAACTGGGAAGCCGCTCGGATCGCCCACGACGCCGGACTCGAGGTCGTGATGGATCGCTGCACGTCGATCGAGCTCGGCCGGATCAGCGGATGAGGAATCCGACGAACACGAGCGCGACGCCGACCACCAGGACGACTCCGCCGATCTGCGCCTGACGCCGGAACATCGCCATCGCGATGGATGCTCCGGTCTCGCCACTCGGTGGATCGTTGCGGACGCCGCCGCGCCACGACTCGTACCGGGCGACGTTGGCCTCCTGCGCCTTAAGCGCCTGGTAGCGCGTCCAGGGCCGCCTGGCTCGCTGGTAGCCCACGGCGATCAGGACGACGCCGGCGACCCACAGGATGATATTTGGCAGCCCCATCAGTGAGCGAGGCGCTCGATGACGGCGGCTTTGACGGCGGCAGCATCAGCCTGGCCACGGGTCGCCTTCATGACCTGACCGACGATGAACCCGACCGCCTGCGTCTTGCCGGCGCGGTAGTCCGCCACCGCTGCCGGGTTGGCTGCAAGTGCGGCATCGACCGCGGCGGCGAGCTCACCGGCGTCCGAGATCTGGCGGAAGCCGCGCTCGGCGATGATCGACCTTGCCGTGCCACCCGTCGTTGCAAGCGCGTCCAGGACCTCCCGGCCCTGCGCCCGTGAGATCGACCCGGACTCGACCGCCGCGATGATCACCCCGAACTCGGTCGCATCGATCGACACCGGCCCGCTGGCCGCATTGCGCAGGCGAAGGTACTCACCGGTCACCCAGTTGGCGACGGGCTTCGGTCCGAGCGACGGGTCGCTGGCCATCGTCGCCTCGAACAGGGCGGTGGCGGCCGGATCGCCGACCAGGACCCCGGTGTCGTATGGCGTCAGGTCAAGGACCGTCATGTAGCGCGTCCGGCGTGCGGCGGGCAGCTCCGGGAGACGGGCGGCAACGTCGGCCAGCCAGGCTTCCTCGAGGTGCAGTGGCGGCAGGTCCGGCTCGGGGAAATAGCGATAGTCGTCGGATGTCTCCTTGACCCGCATCCGATACGTTTCAGCGCGCTCGTCGGACCAGCCGCGCGTTTCCTGGATCAGTTCGTCGCCAGCGTCGAGGATCGCGGCCTGGCGACCGATCTCGAACTCGATGGCCCGCTCAAGCGCGCGGAACGAGTTCATGTTCTTGACCTCGACCCGGGTCCCGAACGGTTCCGTACCGCTCGCCCGAAGCGAGACATTGGCCTCGACCCGCATCTGGCCCCGCTCCATGTCGGCGTCCGAGACGCCGATGGTCCGGAGCAGCAGCTGGAGCTCCTCGGCATACCGACGGGCCTGCTCCGCGGTCCGGATGACCGGCTCGGTGACGATCTCCATGAGCGGTGCACCGGAGCGGTTGAAATCGACCAGGCTGGCCTTCCGACCGGCGTCGTCTGCGGTGTGGATGAGTTTGGCCGTGTCCTCCTCGAGGTGCGCCCGGGTGATCTCGACCTCGAACGGGCCGTCGGACGTATCGATCGTCAGCCTTCCACCCGATGCGAGCGGCAGGTCGTACTGGCTGATCTGGTAGCCCTTCGGGAGATCCGGATAGAAGTAATTCTTGCGGTCCCAACGGGTGGCTGCGGGTGCGCCGGCCCCGATCGCGGCCCCGGTCGTCAGGACGTGCTCGACAGCCGTCCGGTTGATGGTCGGCAGGGCTCCCGGGAGGCCCAGGCACACCGGACACACGTGACTGTTGGGTGGCGCGCCGTCGTATGCCGTCGAGCAGCCGCAGAACATCTTCGAAGCCGTCCGCAGCTGGCAATGGACTTCGATGCCGATGACCGCCTCGTAGCGTTCCGACGCGACGCTTCCGGTCATCAGGCGCGAACCCGCTCGACGAACCGGCCGATCCGCCGGATCGCTTCCTCGAGCCGCTCATACGAGGTCGCATAGCACATCCGGACATGACCGGCGCCGGACGGTCCGAATGCGCTCCCGGGCACGACCGCCACGCGCTCCTCGGTCAGGAGCCGCTCCGTGAACTCGTCATCGGTCAGCCCGGTCGAGCGGATCCTCGGAAACGCGTAGAACGCGCCCCGGGGCTCGAATGTCTCCAGGTCGAGGGTGTTGAGCCCATCGACGATGAGTCGGCGGCGGCGGTCGTACTCGGCCAACATCCGCTCGACGTCAGGCTCCGCTTCCAGGATGGCCGCCAATGCGGCGTCCTGGGCGGTCGTGGGTGCAGACATGATCCCGTACTGATGGACCTTGACCATCCCCTCCAGGATCGCCGATGGTGCCGCCACGTAGCCGACCCGCCAGCCGGTCATCGCATAGGCCTTCGAGAACCCGCCCATCAGGATCGTCCGCTCGCGCATCCCGGGGAGCGCGCTCATCGCCCGGTGACGGTACGTCCCGTAGGCCAATCGGTCGTAGATCTCGTCGCTGTACACCAGCAGGTCGTGGCGCACCGCGATGTCCGCCAGGGCGTCCTGGACGGCGTCGGGCAGGACCGCACCGGTCGGATTGCATGGATAGCCGAGGAACAGCGCCTTCGTCCGCGGGGTGACGGCGGCCTCCACCGCGACCGGATCCAGTGCGAAGTCATCCTCGAAGCGAGTCGCGACGTGGCGCACGATGCCGCCGGCGAACACGACCGCCGGGACGTAGGCGACGTAGCTGGGCTCGTGCAGGATGACTTCGTCGCCCGGATCGCACGTCGCCCTGAGGGCCAGGTCGACGGCCTCGGATGCCCCGACGGTGACGAGGATCTCCGACGTGGGGTCATAGGCGACCCCATAGCGCGTCTCGAGATGGTCGGCCAGGGCACGCCGCAACTCCAGCGTCCCGAGATTCGAGGTGTAGTGCGTCCGGCCCTCACGCAGGCTCTCGACCCCGGCCTCGACGACGACCCGTGGTGTGTCGAAATCGGGCTCGCCGACACCCAGGCTGATGACGTCATCCATGGAGGCGGCGATGTCGAAGAATCGGCGGATGCCCGACGGTGGCACGCTGCGGACGCGCTCCGAAAGGACGCGCTCCCCGAGCGGTGCCCGAAGCCCCGGCGACTCCATCAGCCGGGAGACCCGGTCATGACCGCAGCACGCTCGACCGGTGACGGCGTTCCGGGCCGGGCGGCGGCGGCAAGGTCGGCGGGTTCGAGCGATCGCCACGAGGCGTCTGCGGTGAGCCCCTCATACCCGCGGGCCAGACCGAACAACGATGCTTCCGACCAGGCTGGCCCGATGAGCTGGAGGCCGACCGGCAGCCCTTCCGACAGGCCGCATGGGATCGATACGCCGGGCAACCCCGCCATGTTGACCGGAAGCGTGCAGGCATCCGAGAGGTACATCGACACCGGATCGGCCAACCGGGCACCGAACCGGAAGGCAACGGTCGGTGACGTGGGCGCCACGAGAGCATCGAAGCCCTGCGCCCACAGCGCATCGAAGTCGCCCTTGATCAGGGTCCGGACCTTCTGGGCCTTGAGGTAGTAGGCGTCGTAGTAGCCGGCCGACAGGGCATAGGTGCCGAGCATGATCCGGCGCTTGACCTCGGCTCCGAACCCCTGGCCGCGGGTGGCCAGGTAATTCGCGAGCACGTCACCGTCACCGAGGCGCCGGCCGAACCTGATGCCGTCGTAGCGAGCGAGGTTGGCCGAGGCTTCGGCCGGCGCCACGATGTAGTAGGTAGCCAGGCCGTAGTCGGTATGGGGCAGGCTGACGTCGTCGACCGTGGCGCCCGCCGCCTCGAGCGCCGCGACCGCTTCGCGGATCCGCGCCTCGACGCCCGACTCCATGCCGGCCACGAAATACTCCCGGGGCAGACCCAGCCGCTTGCCACGCAAGCTGGTGGCCGCTTCGTCATCGCTGGTGGGCAGCGCGATCAGGGTCGCCGGCACGGGTTCTGGTGATGAGGTCGAATCGCGATCGTCGCGGCCCGCGATCGCATGCAGCAGCGCGGCTGCGTCTCGGGTATCTCGAGCGAACGGGCCGATCTGGTCGAGCGAGCTGGCAAAGGCGACGATGCCGTATCGGCTGACTCGCCCGTAGGTCGGCTTCATCCCGACGACGCCGCACAGGGCCGCCGGCTGGCGGATGGACCCGCCGGTATCCGTCCCGATCGCGAGCGGAGCGTGAAAGGCGGCCACGGCCGCGGCCGAGCCACCGCTGCTGCCCCCGGGAACGCGATCGAGCGCCCATGGGTTCGCGGTCGGTCCGAACGCGGAATGCTCGGTGGAGGAGCCCATCGCGAATTCGTCCATGTTGGTCTTGCCGAGGATGACCGCCCCGGCGGCTCGCAGACGCTCGGTGATGTGGGCGTCGTATGGAGCCCGATACCCCTCGAGGATGCCCGACCCGGCCGTGCACTGGCCGCCGGCCAGCGACACGAGGTCCTTGAGGGCCACCGGGATCCCGAGCAGCGGCTGCAACCGATCCAGAGCGTGGTGGCCGTCGATCCTGGCCGCGACCAGCCGGTCGTCGGCCAGGTCCGCTTCCGCGAGCGCCCGGTCACGGTCGATCGTCAACCAGGCGTTGAGGGCGCGGTTATCTCGTTCAGCGGCCGCCAGGTGGGCCTCGGTCAGGTCCCGCGACGTGATCTCGCCGGCCCGAAGTCGGGCAGCCATGTCATGCGCGTGCAGCCGGGTGAGATCCTCCATCGATACCCGACTCAGCGCTCGTCGAGGATGGCGGGCACGACGATGTAGTCACCCGAGCGAGCTGGAGCATTGGCCAGGACCGCGTCGACCGGGAGCGAAGCCGTCACGACGTCGTCACGCAGGATGTTCTCAAGCTCGATGGTCTGGGCCGTCGGTGGGATCTCGTCGGTCGGCAGCTCGGCAAGGATCGCGTATTGGTCGAGGATATGGTTGAGCTCCCCTTCGAGTCGGGCGAGCTCATCGTCGGATAGCCCGAGTCGGGCGAGGTACGCGACATGCTCGACGTCGGAACGCGACAGGCTGGCCACACGGCGATGATACCGGGCGAACCGCCCAGCCGGACTCGCTACCATCGGCCGATGCGCGGATTCACGATCCGGACGATGGAGCCGGCCGACGCCCAGCCGATCGCCGAGGCGTTCGCCCGTCAGGGTTGGGGTGACCGCCGGAACATGCTCGACTGGGTCATCGGGCACCCGTTGGCGCGACCGTACGTCGCCGTCGCGGATGGGGCCATCGTCGGCACGGGCATCGCCTGCGTCAACGGCTCCGTGGGCTGGATCGGGACGATCTGGACCGAACCGGGCTGGCGGCGGCGCGGGATCGGGCTGGCGCTGACGAGGATGACGATCGAGGCCGCCGAGCAGGCCGGCTGCCGGAGCCTCGTCCTGGTCGCGACGGAGGCGGGTCGGCCGCTGTACGAGCGACTCGGGTTCAAGGTCGAGACCTCCTATCGGATCCTCGAGGCGCCAGGCTCAGCGACCTGGGCGATCGACCCGCGGATCCGCCCGTTCCGGCCCACCGATCTGGAAGGGATGCGTGCCCTGGCGCAGACCGCGACGGGCGAAGATCGGCTCCACCTCCTGGCGGCCTTCGCGTCACCCGAAACTGGTCGGTGCCTTGAACGACCCGATGGGAGCCTCGCCGGCTTTGCCGTTGCGGCCCCGTGGGGCA
Organism: uncultured Chloroflexia bacterium; assembly: GCA_963720715.1. Taxonomy (GTDB): domain Bacteria; phylum Chloroflexota; class Limnocylindria; order Limnocylindrales; family CSP1-4; genus SPCO01. Next base: position 638,910 of record CAVRGM010000004.1, on the reverse strand, counting down.
GTGTCCACGCCATCGCACCGGAACTCGAGGACGGCCTGGCCATCCTGCGCGATCGTCGAGCCCGTCGCCTTCCCGAGCAGTCCGTCCGAGCGGGGCTTGTCGTCGAGAATCGGGCCGGTCTCGACCGGCTGCTGGCGGACGGATGGACTGACGCCTGGCAGGCGCCCCGGATGGTGCGTGGCGAGCCGATCGTCTGGGAACCCGGTGCGATCTGGGGCCAGTTCAGCTTCGCCATCGGCTGATCGCGCGGACCCGGATGACCCGAACGGCAGGCGCCGATGATCCGAAGGGGTGATGGTCCCCCGCCGGCTTGCGCGCGACGCTGGAGCAGACGACCCCTCCTTTCGCACCCGGAGTCGATGCGACCGATGCTCTCGACCATCTGCCTCCAATGTGGCACCGCGTCTGACGCTGTCCGCGGAAGCTTCTGCCGTCGCTGCGGGCTGCCCTACGGCCAGCCCCCGCGCGCCGAGGCAGAGCTGCCCTCGTGTCCCGTCTGCTACCAGACCGTCGACGATGACGGTCGGCTGCCGAGCCTCGACCATCTCGGCCTGCGGGTCGACCTGGTCCACCACCAGGCAGAGCACGACCGACATCCGGTCGGTGATGACGATTGGCTCGAGTCGCTGCGCCAGGGCGACCGGATCCGGATCGGCCGCTGGTCGGCGCCGTTCGAGACGGTCCGTCGCTACCTGGTCACCGGCCAGGTCAACGCCGGCCGGAATCGCGCCCTGGCCCACGACGCGATCGTCACCGCCATGACCCAGCTCAAGCGCTGGGGGCCGGACGGCGACATCTTCGGCGACCTGCCCGATTGGAAAGCGGCCCGGGCGGCGGTCGTCGAACTCATGGAGCGATACGCCCGCGCGCACGGCTAGGAGCCAGGCCGATCGCGGCGCTCAGCCGTCGCCGGCCAACATCCGTTTCAGGGCATCGGCATCGATGATGGGGACTCCCAGCGACTGCGCCTTGGCCAGTTTCGAGCCGGCGTTCTCACCCGCTACGACGTAGTCGGTCTTCTTCGACACCGATCCGGCGACTTTGCCGCCGGCGGCCCGGATCACCGCCTCCGCCTCGGTGCGGCTGAAGCCCTCGAGGGTGCCAGTGACGACATAGGTCTTGCCATCGAGTAGTCCGCCCGTCTCGGTGGCGGCGATGACCGGCGGCTCCGGCTCGATGCCAGCATCGGCCAGGTCGTCCAGCACGCCCGCCGTCTTCTCGTCGGTGAAATACCGGGCGAGGCTCGCTCCGATGGTGGGGCCGACACCCTCGACCTCGGCGAAGCGCTCGGGCTCGTCACGGGCGACGCCCTGCAGGAAGGCGCTCAACGCCGCGAGCCAGTCCGGTCCCGGTGGCACCCGGACCGTCAACCATCGAGCGAGGTCGATCGCGGTGGTCTCGCCGACCTGCGGGATGCCAAGCGCGTTGATGACCCGCGAGAGCGGGCGACGCCGCGACTTCTGGATCGAGGCATAGAGATTCTCGGCGCTCTTGCGCGCGTACCGGTCCAGGGATTCGAGGTCCTCGACGGACAGCCGGTAGAAGTCGCCACGACGTTTCAGGAGTCCCCGGTCGATGAGCTGGCTGACGACTTTCCATCCGGCATTCTCGATGTCCATCCCGCCGCGACCCGCGAAGTGGCCGAACTCCTGGCCGACCCGCGCAGGGCAGACGAGATTCGGGCAGTAGATCCGGACCGCGCCTTCGTCCTGCACGACCGGCGTGTCGCAGATCGGGCAGCGCTCGGGCATCTCATACTCCCGCTCCGTGCCGGTCCGCTTCCCGACGATCGGTCGGACGACCTCCGGGATGACATCGCCCGCCTTCTGGAGGACGACCCAGTCGCCGATCCGGATATCCTTGCGACGGACCTCGTCAAGGTTGTGCAGGGTCGCCCGGGCGACCGTCGAGCCGGCCACCTTGGTCGGGGTCAGATGCGCAACCGGTGTCAGCGTCCCGGTCCGTCCGACGTACGGGACGATATCCTCGACGAACGATTCGACCTGCTCGGGCGGGAACTTGAAGGCGATCGCCCAGCGGGGCGCGCGGCTGACCATCCCGAGCCGCCGCTGTTGGTCGAAGCGGTCGACCTTGACCACGACGCCATCGGTCTCGTATGGCAGGTCATGTCGGGCTTCGCGCCAGCGCTCGGTGAAGTCGATGACGCCGTCGATGTCGAGATCCGAGGCACGCTCCGGATTGACCGGAAAGCCCAGGTCGGCAAGTCGGTCCAGCGCGGCGGTCTGGGTGGCCACCCGCTCGTCGTCCTCGACCAACTGGTAGAACCACGCCGACAATCGACGACTGGCCGTCACCGCCGGATCGAGTTGCCGAAGGGACCCCGCGCCACTGTTGCGCGGGTTCGCGTACAGGGCGAGTCCCGCCTCTTCGCGTTCCTCGTTGATCCGCTTGAACTCGGCCTTGGGCATGAACACCTCGCCCCGGGCCTCCAGGCCGGCCTGCTCGGCGAGCCGCTCGGGGATGACCGCGATGGTCCGCAGGTTGGCCGTCACGTCCTCGCCGGTCGTGCCGTCGCCACGGGTCGCACCCTGCACGAACCGGCCGCGCACATACCGAAGGCTGATGGCCAGGCCGTCGATCTTGAGTTCGGCGACGTAGCGAAGTCCGGTGGCCGGTTCGGGAGCGGGAGGCAGGTCCAGCATCTTGCGGACCCGCCCATCAAAGGCACGCAGCTCGTCGTGGCTGAAGGCGTTCGCCAGCGAGAGCATCGGCCGTTCATGGCGGACCTCGTCGAACGTCCCGACCGGCGTCCCGCCGACTTGCTGGGTCGGCGAATCAACGCTGGTCAGTTCCGGGAACGCCGTCTCGATGGCGACGAGTTCACGAAACAGCGCGTCGTATTCCGCGTCACTGATCTCGGGGGCATCCTGGCCGTAGTAGAGCTCGTTGGCGCGGGCGATCTGGCCAGCCAGTGTCGCGTGGCGCTCGGCAGCAGCCGCAGGCCCGAGACCGGACGCGGACTCGACCAGCGCGGGGTCGACCGAGGGCAGCTGCGCGGACATCACCTGGGAGAGTAGCGAGTCTGCCCCGGTCGCGCCTGGGCGCCGGGCTCGGCTGGATCAGGCGGCCAGCCCCTCACCGGTGTCGACCAAGAGCGGATCCAGCGACCATTCGAGCCCGCCCGCGTGCTACCCGCGCGTCCAGGCCGAACGGGTAGCGCTCAGGTCGTGGCTGGGGGCCGGGTGGCGACGTGGCCGCGGTCGATCGCGTCCGGTTTCGTCACCCCCAGGAGGGCCATCGCCAGCTCGAACTCCTCGCGGACGATGGCCAACGCACGCGCCACACCGGCTTCGCCCCCGACTGCCAGCGCCCAGAGGATGGGTTTCCCGATGAGCACCCCTTGCGCGCCCAACGCCCGGGCGATGGCGACATCCAGCCCACGCCGAACCCCGCCGTCGACCCATACCTCGACGTGCCCATCGACTGCGGCCACGACCTCCTCGAGGACGTCGACGCTGGCCGGTGACCGATCCAGTTGTCGAGCGCCGTGGTTGCTGACAACGATGCCCTCCACGCCATGTTCGACGGCCAGGCGAGCATCCTCCCCGGTCAGGATCCCCTTCAATACGAGGGGCAAGGACGACCAACCCTGGATGGAGCTGATCTCCGCCCAGGTGACCGTGTGATGGAAATGATCCTCTGGACGGATCGGTTGACCCCCCTCGAAGTTGCCGAGCGGCGGCAGCATGAAGCCACTCCGGCGATCACGTTCGCGGTAGCCGAGAGCGGGCAGGTCGACGGTGAGGATGATGACGCCGTACCCAGCCGCTTCGGCACGTTCGACCAGGCTTCGCGACACGCCGACATCGGACTGGGGGTAGAACTGGAACCAGCGGGTCCCGTCCGGGACAGCGGCGGCGACCTCCTCGATCGATCTCGACGAAGTCGTCGACAGCGTGAATGGGATGCCCGCCGCGGCGGCCGCCCGGGCCGTCGCGATCTCGGCATCCGGGTGAGCCAGGGCGTGGACGGCCATCGGCGCGATCGCGACGGGCATCGATACCGGTCGACCGAGCATGGTGGTCGACGGATCGACGGTCGAAACATCGATCAGGACCCGCGGCCGAAACCGGCGCTGTCGCCAGGCCGCTTCATTTTCGGCCAGGCTGACTTCATCCCACGACCCACCGCTCACGTAGTCGAATGCGGCCGGCTCCATGACCGCCTGAGCCTTGGGTTCGAAGTCGGAGAGGCGGATGATCGTGTCGAGCTGGTCGCGGACGCTGGTCATCCGACGAGGTCGAGGTTGGCCAGGCTGGCGAGCATGGTCTTCCGACCGACGGAGGCATCCCTGAAGGCCACGGTGACTTCCTCGTCGTCTCGAGTCAACTTGCTCATGACCACGATGCCGTCTCCCCAGCGTCCGTGCCGGACGCGATCACCGTCATGGAACCTGCGCTCGCCCGGGATGATCGCGCGCGCCGGCTTGATCGACCGATCGGATGGCACCGACGCCGGTCGGAGCGTACCGGAGGGAGCGCCATCGTCGAACGCATCACGTCGCGCGGCGAGGTCCCGCCCGGGCCTGAACCGCTCCCCCGCCGGTGGGGCGCCCGGTCGCCCACTTCCCTGCTGGTAGGCCGGACGTGTCCCGGCACTGCCTCGAGGGGGTGTCCCGAACCGGCTCGTCCGGCGTGCGCCGAACACAAGATCCAGGTCGAGATCACCTTCGTCCGTCCCACCAAGTCGCGGGCCGTCCATCAGCTCAGCCGGGATCTCCAGCAGGAATCGTGACGGAACGGACGCCTGGCCCATCCCCCAGGTAGCCCGTCGCCAGGCGTGCGACAGGAACAGTCGTCGCTTGGCCCGGGTGATCCCGACGTAGGCCAACCGACGCTCCTCCTCGAGCTCCTTCTCGTCATCGAGCGCACGACTGTGCGGGAACAGACCCTCCTCCAGCCCGGCGATGAACACGACCGGGAATTCCAGGCCCTTGGCCGCGTGGAGGGTGATGAGCGTCACCGCGTCGGCGTCTCCCTCGTACGAATCCTGGTCGGCGACCAGAGCGGTCTCCTCAAGCAGCCGATCGAGGGCATCGTCGGGAGCCAGGTCGTCATAGCGAGTCGTGACCGAGCGGAGTTCGAGCAGGTTCGCCCAGCGTTCCTCGCCGTCCTCGGACCCGTCGGCCAGCATGGCTCGATACCCCGACGCCTCGAGTGCGTCGTCAAGGAGCTCCGGCAATGCCAGCACCCCGATCCGAGCGCGAAGCCGACGGACGAGTGCCGCGAAATCCGCGAGAGCGTTCCTGGTTCGAGGAGCCAGACCCAGCTCGCCGGCCGCCGCCGATTCGATGGCGGCCCAACTGCTGCCGCCATCTCGCGCCGCCGCGACCCGGAGTGCCTCGATCGTCTTGTCGCCGATCCCTCGAGCCGGGACATTGATGATCCGCTCGAAACTGACGCTGTCCGTATCCGAGCGCAGGATGCGCAGGTAGGCCAGGGCATCCTTGACCTCGCGGCGCGAATAGAACCGAGTGCCGCCGACCAGCTGATAAAGGATCCCGTAACGGAGGAACGATTCCTCGATCGCGCGCGATTGGGCATTCATCCGGTACATCACCGCGATCTCGCGGGCACGGACCCGTGGCGTATCGACGTCATCGGCCCGACGAGTCAGGACCGTCCCCCGACCACCGATCAGGCCCTCGACCTGGCGGGCGATCCACTCGGCTTCCTCTTCTTCGTTATACGCCTCGAATCGCTGGATCCTCGACCCCCCGGCATTGTCCGTCCAGAGTCGCTTGTCCTTGCGCGCGCTGTTCCTCGAGACGACCGCATGGGCGGCATCGAGGATCAGTTGCGTCGAGCGATAGTTCTGTTCCAGCTTGACGACCGCCGTGTCCGGCCAGTCGCGCTCGAAGTCCAGGATGTTGCGCAGGTCCGCGCCGCGCCACGAATAGATCGACTGGTCGTCATCACCGACCACGCACAGGTTCCGGTGTTGGGCGGCCAGCGCACGGACCCACAGGTACTGGGCCCGATTCGTGTCCTGGTATTCGTCGACATGCAGGTAGCGCCACTTCTCCTGATACCGGGCGAGTACCTCCGGTGCCTCGTCGAACAGCCGGACGGCCTCGAGCAGCAGGTCGTCGAAGTCCAGCGCCCCGGCCTTGCGCAACCGGTCCCGATACCGGGTGGCGAGGTGGGCGATCGTGCGCTCGCGATGATTGGTCGCGTGGTCGGCAAGGAAGGTCGGGTCCAGCATCTCGTTCTTGGCCCGACTGATGGCACCCAGCACCACGCCGGGACGAAACTCGCCGGTCAGCGGCATGTCCTCTTCGCGGAGGATCTGCTTCATCAGGGCTTGCTGATCGTCTGTGTCGTAGATGACGAATCGACGGCCGATCCCGATCGACTCCCCGTCGGCCCGCAGGACGCGAGCCGCCAGCGAATGGAACGTGCCCGCGACGACGTCGCGACCACCCTCCCCGACGAGACTGATGATCCGCTCGCGGAGTTCCTTGGCGGCTCGATTGGTGAACGTGACCGCCAGGATCCTCCATGGCGCCACATCCTTGACGCTGACCAGATAGGCGATCCGATGGGCAAGCACTCGCGTCTTGCCGGAACCGGCGCCAGCCAGGATGAGCAGCGGGCCCTCGGTCGTGGTGACGGCACGCGCCTGCTCGGCGTTGAGCGCCGCGACGATCTCGCTCGTGCGCTGCGCCCGACGTGCGGCGCGAGCGGCCGGATCGACCGCCGGGACCGGGTTCGTCGGATCGACTTGGACGGTCGGCGCATCGCTCAACCAGGTCGGTTCGTCGGGTGTCGTCTGCTCGTCCGCGTCGATGTCGATGAACGCCGTGCCCGTCGCGGCCGCGATCCCCTCCGCGGCCACCTGCGATTTCGGACGTCGCGTGGGGCTCATCCCGCCATTGTAGGCGGGGCGTCAGATGGCTCTCAGGGTGTCGGCTTGATCTGGTCGGCCGGTGGCGGGCTGATGGTCACCGGTTCGTCCCAGCGGGACGCGGTCACGTCGACGGTCACGCTGTTGCCGTCGGCCGTTGTCAGCACGGCGCTCGCCCCGGCAAGACGATTCGGGGCGGTCTGCTCGACCCGGATCGTGATCGACAAGGTCGCCCCGGTCAGATCGATCATCCCGGCGATGGGTGTGCCTGACAGGTCCACATCGGCCGCGCTCAGGTCCGTGCTGACGGTGTAGCACTGCCCGGCGCCACAGGCGACGTCGGCGCCCTTGACCAGAACCACGCTACCGTCCAGGAGCAGGTCACCCAACGCAGTGATGGCATCGCCGGCGGCCGATGGGTCGACCGCGGCCGCACTGCTCGCCTGCTCCGTGTAGAGCGGGCCGGTCAGGGTCGTCTTGACATAGGCCCGGCCATCCACGGCGATGACCTCGCCGCCCAGCCCGAACAGCGTCGGGACCGAGAATGTCGCTCGGGCCGCCGTATCGGTAAAGTCGACGTCGGCCGTCGCAGTGGCGCCGGTCAGGTCGATCGGCGTGGCTGGACCGCTCAGGCCACCGATCGGCAGTGCGATCGCGAGCGTCCCGTCGATCGTCACATCCAGGTGGACACTGGTCGCGGACTGGGTGGCGGTCAGCGCCGCGCGCACGATCTCGGCCGGGTCGGTCAGGGCGGGCGCTGACGTCGTCGTCGCGCCGCCACAGGCTGCCATCGGCAGCGCGATCATCACGGCGAATATCGGGACCAGCGGTGCTCGGCGGATCATGGGGCTCCTTCAGCGGACATGCAGCTTGGTCGCGACGATGTCCAGCGACAGGTTCGGGCCGGGGTCGCGGACTGTCAAACGCTCGAAAACAGGCATGGGCCATGAATCACATGACCCCCGGCGGAACCGGGGGTCATGGGTGTCGGGTGAAGGGTCGGACTAGAAGTCCATCCCTCCGCCGCCGTTGTGATCGTGGCCGCCACCGGCCCCAGCCTTCTCCTTCTCGGGCATGTCCGTGACCAGCGTTTCCGTGGTCAGGACCATGGCTGCGATCGAAGCGGCGTTCTGGAGCGCCGAGCGGGTGACCTTGGCGGCATCGACGATGCCCTTCTTGAACAGGTCGCCGTACTCGCCGTTGAGAGCATCGTAGCCATTGCCGGGCTTGAGGCCCTTGACATGGGCCACGATGACCTCGCCGGACTGGCCGGCGTTGTCGGCGATCTGGCGGGCGGGGGCCTCGAGCGCCTTGCGCACGATGTCGACACCGACCTGAGCGTCACCTTCTAGCTTGATCTTGTCGAGGGCCGGGATGGCCTGCAGGAGGGTCGTGCCGCCGCCGGCGACGAGGCCTTCCTCGACGGCCGCGCGGGTCGTCGAGAGGGCATCCTCGATGCGGTGCTTCTTCTCCTTGAGCTCGACCTCGGTGGCCGCGCCGACCTTGATGACCGCGACACCGCCGGACAGCTTGGCAAGGCGCTCCTGGAGCTTCTCGCGGTCGTAGTCCGAGGTGGTGTCCTCGATCTGGGCCTTGATCTGGGTCATCCGGGCCTTGATCTGGTCGGATTTGCCAGCACCCTCGACGATGGTCGTGTCGTCCTTGGTCGCGACGACCCGTCGAGCCGATCCGAAGTCCTCGATCGCGACGGAATCGAGCTTGCGGCCGATCTCCTCGCTGATGACGGTGCCACCGGTGAGGACGGCGATGTCGCGGAGCATCTCCTTGCGCCGATCCCCGAAGCCCGGCGCCTTGACGGCCAGGACGGAGATGGTGCCCTTGAGCTTGTTCACGACGAGCGTGGCCAGGGCCTCACCGTCGACGTCCTCGCTGATGATCAGCGTGGGCTTGCCCTGGGCGACCGCCTTCTCGAGAGCCGGGAGCATGTCCTGGACGCTCGAGATCTTCTTGTCGGTGATCAGGATGAGCGGGTTGTCGAGGACCGCCTCCATGCGATCCGGGTTGGTCACGAAGTAGGCCGAGATGTAGCCTCGGTCGAACTGCATGCCCTCCGTGTATTCCTTCTCGAGGCCCAGGCTCTGGCCTTCTTCGACCGTGATGACACCGTCCTTGCCGACCTTGTCCATCACCTCGGCGATGATCTCGCCGACTTCCGGATCCGCTGCGGAGATAGCGGCGACGGCCGCGATCTGCTCTCGATTGTCGACCGGACGAGACTGCTTCTTGATCTCCGCGACGACGGCCTCGACGGCGGCCTCGATGCCGTGCTTGACGACCATCGGATTGGCGCCGGAGCTCACGACCCGGAGGCCCTCGGCGACCATGGCCTGACCGAGCACCACAGCGGTCGTCGTGCCGTCACCGGCAACGTCGTCCGTCTTGGTCGCGACTTCCTTGAGGAGCTGCGCGCCCATGTTCTCGAACGGGTCTTCGAGTTCGATGTCGCGGGCGATGGTCACGCCGTCGTTGGTGATCGTCGGCGAGCCGAACTTCTTGTCGAGGACGACGTTGCGGCCCTTCGGACCGATCGTCACCTTCACGGCGTCGGCGAGGCGGTCGATACCGCGCTTGAGCGAGCGACGAGCGGTCTCGTCGAAGATGAGTTGCTTAGCCAATTCGAATGTCCCTCCAGGAACCTACAGGTGTCGGGTGGCGGCGAACTCGCCGTCAGTCGACGATGGCCAGGATGTCCTTCTGGCTGACGATCAGCAGTTCATCGCCGTCGACCTTGAATTCGGTCCCGGCGTACTTGGCGTAGAGAACCTTGTCCCCGACCTTGACGTCCATCGCTTCGCGCTTGCCGTCATCGAGGATCTTGCCCGGACCGGCGGCGAGGATCTCGCCTTCCTGGGGCTTTTCCTTGGCCGTGTCGGGCAGGACGATACCGCTCTTGGTCGTCTCCTCCCGCGCACTCGGCTTGATGACGACGCGGTCGCCGAGCGGGCGAAGCTTGGACTTGGTCGCAGTGGCTTTGGCCAACGTGCATTCCTCCTGTATCGGCCAGAGCCGGCCGCGGGCTTGGACTCGTGGAGACCGCTGGCCGGGTCGGGACCATGCGCGGCCTTCCGCGGAACCGCAGTTGAGGCATCGCGCCGACCTCCGTCCGACCCTCCAGCCGGTCACCCAGGCGCCCGTCGGATCCGGTCGATCTGGCGATGCTTGGCACTCTCGATAGGAGAGTGCCAAATGGAGAGTACCGAACCCTCCCTGGCCTGTCAACTCGCGGAGACGACCAGCGTCGTGCCCGCGCGTCCTGGTCGTGGCTGCGCGCGTCTTGCGTTGTGCCGCTGTTGCCGCGCGCGCGTGTACGAGACGCGGATTCTCGACAGCGACGCTCGGCCATGGCCGGAAACAGACGAGTTCAGCGCGAACTCAGGGGCGGTCACGCTGACTCGTTCCGGATCCGTGTGCGTGACACGCGCGACGGGCCACCTTGGCCGCTCGCAGCAGCCAGGGCCAGAGCTCAGGACCGGTCGATGGACAGTGTCACCGAGCGACCCTGCTGGCCGAGCGTCACGCAGCCCGGACCGTCGTAGCCGACGTACCAGCCGATGACGCCCTCCGATTCGTCGAACAGGGTGGCCTGTCGGAACCCCGGACCATCAGCGGTGAGTTCGCGCGGTCCGCTGAAGGTCTCCTGTCCGACATCGTTGGCGAGGGACATGTGCCGGAACCGCAGGAGCAGGACATGCTCCCCCGCCATGTCGATCGAAGCCCCGCTGCCGGCGAACGTGTACGGCATCGGCGCGACGCTCAGCGAACCCCGCGGTGTCCCGGCCGGTGACCCGATGGACGGTCGGCCGAAAACGAATGTAAGCACGTCGCCATCGGTGGTCGTGGTGACCTGGAGGTCGGTGAAGCGGTCGGACTGGAGTGGGCCGTTCTGTGCGACGTCCGAACACGCGACGGCCGAGGCGGCCGGCGTCTCCGTCGGACTCGGTGGGGCCAGGCTCGGTGAACCGGCGGGCGAGGCTGAGGGTGTCGCCGAGGCCGGTGGCTGGCTTGGCTGGATCGACGGCGTCGTCACGACGGCCGCGCTCGAGGACGGCACCGACGTGGGCGTCGTGGCCCCACAGGCGGCGACGGTCAGCGTGAGCGCGACGGCGATGAGGGCGATCCGACGGGTCTGCTTCATGCGCTCCTCCGGACACTCGGAAAGGTTCGGTCGTATGCAGTGACCAGGCTGGCGCCCAGCTCGTCCGGACTGATCTGGCGCCGGTCGGCCAGCCACCCACCTGTGACGCTCACCCACTCCGGTTCGTTTCGTGAGCGTGGTGCTCCCGGCGGGGCGAGGAACGGTGAATCCGTCTCGATCAGCAAGCGGTCGATGGGCACGGCGGCGGCGACCTCGGCGGATGGCATCCTCGCCGGCGCGGAAGACGAGACCGGAGAAGCTGACCGCGAGCCCGAGGTCGATGACCGCCCGGGCGTAGTCGAGTGACCCCGAAAACGAGTGGATGACGGCCGCCGGTCGCTGTCCGAAGGCGCCAGCCCACGCGGGTCCACCAAGCCCGGCCGCGCGCAATGCAGCGACGAGGGCATCCTGGGCATCGCGTCGGCCCGGACCGGATCGGCAATGCAGGATGGCTGGCTTGCCCGTCTCGAGTGCGAGATCCAGGTTGCGACGCAGGTTGGTCAGCTGGTCCGCTACCGGGCTGAACATCCGGTCATAGTCGAGACCGGTCTCGCCGATGGCGACGACCCGGGGATCGGCGGCCCAACCGACGATGGATCGCCAACCCGCGTCGTCGACCTTGTCCGCGTCGTGCGGATGGACACCGACTGCGGCGTCGAGCCACACGAACCGATCGACGCAGTCGAGGGCGCGCGCCGACGATGCGAGGTTCCAGCCCGGGACGAGCACCCGCTCGACCCCCGCGAGCCGCGCCCCGCCGAGGACCTGGTCCACGTCCTGCTCGAACCGGTCAGCGTTCAGGTGGCAGTGGCTGTCGATGAGGCGCATCCAGCGGTCAGTCCGGCCCGGGCTCCGCATCGAGCCGCGGGAATAGCGGCTCGGGGGCGGTCACCCGTCCAGGTTCGCCCGCATGTCGGCCCCAGGCCAACTCGTCGAGGATGGGCGGGCCGCCATTTCCATCCGGTCCATACGGATAGTCGTACCCGAGTTGGGCGAGCACCTTCGGGGCGGTCGCGGGCAGGAAGGGCGCCGCCGCGAGTCCCACCAGGCGGCAGACCTCGACGAGATCCCCGAGGATGTCGCGCAACCTGGTGCCGGCGGCGTCGTCTCCAGCCTTCCACGCCTTCGCGAGGTCCCATGGCCGGGCGGCGTCGACGGCCCGGTTCGCAGCGCCGACCACGTTGCCGACGAGGAGGATCAGCGCGTCGTGGAGCATGCAGTCATCGATCATCGGACCGTAGGCGGACATCACCGACCAGGTCTGCGAGAGCCGGCCCTCAGTCATCGGGGGCGCATCCGGGCGCTCCCCGTCGAGATAGCGATTGACCATCGAGACGGTGCGGTTGACGAGGTTGCCGAAGTCGTTCGCGAGGTCCGCGTTGTAACGGCGGACGAACGAGTCCCACGACACCTCGGCGTCGCGGTCGAACGGCACTTCGCTGAGGACGACGTAGCGGGCGCCGTCCTGGCCGAAGGCGGCCACGAAATCGTCGGGATCCAGGACGTTGCCGCGGCTCTTGCTCATCCGGTCGCCGCCGGCCGCCAGCAGCCAGCCGTGGACCCAGACCCTGCGGGGCGCTTCCAGGCCGGCACTCCAGAGCATCGCCGGCCAGAAGATCGTGTGGAATCGGGCGATGTCCTTGCCGATGACGTGGAGGTCGGCCGGCCACCAGCGCGCGAACGCCTCCGGGGCATCCGGGAAGCCGGCTCCGGTGATGTAGTTGATGAGCGCGTCGTACCAGACGTAGATCTTGCCGGCGGCCGGGTCCCACGTGCCATCCTGGCGCTGGGACGACGATCCATCCTCGAGGATCGGGAACGGGATCCCCCACTCTCCAGGGGTCCGCTCTCGGCTGATCGAGAAGTCCTCGAGGCCGTTTCGGATGAAGCCGAGCATCTCGTTGCGGCGGTAGCTCGGCAGGACGAACTCGTCGTGCTCCTTGAAGTAGCGTTCGAGTCGTTCCTGGTAGGCCGATAGCCGGAAGAACCAGTTGCGCTCAGTCAGCCACTGGAGCGGGACCTGGGGGTGATTCGGGCAGATCGTCCCATTCGCGGTCTCGATCACGTCCGTGGCGTTGCGGAACCCCTCGTTCGGGCAGTACCAGCCCTCGTACGTCCCCAGGTAGATGTCACCGTTCGCGTATGCCCGGCGGACCATCTCCTGAGCCGCTCGGACATGGTCGGGGTCGGTCGTCCGGATGAAGCGGTCCGGTGCGATCCCGAGCGCGACCTCCGACGAACGAAACAGCGCCACCTTCTCGTCGACGAATTCGCGCGGCGGCCGGTCCTCGTCGACCGCCGCCTGGGCGATGTTGATCGAGTGTTCGTCGGTCCCGGTCAGGAAGCGGGTGTCATCGCCGACCATCCGGTGCCAGCGGGCGATCACATCCGCGCCGATCACCTCGTAGAGGGTATGGATCCCCGGTTTGTTGTTCGCATACGCGATCGACGTGGTCAGGTAGAACCGGGATCTGTCCGACATGGGACCGTGATGGTAGCAGCGACCGAGGGCTCGCTCAGCCGGCCGACCCGTCCAGCGCGGCTTCGATGTCGTCGGGCAGGGACGTCTGGCGGACGCGTCCGTGGTACTGACGGAGGGACCCGACCAGCAGGCCCGGATCGCCCGACTTGATCTGGAGGAACAGGGCTGACCCACCGGCCGGCAGGTCGGCACCGACTTCCTTGACGAAGCCCCCGTCGATACCCGGTGCCGCTGAGCGACCGATCAGTCCACCAGCCGCGGCACCGGCCACGACCGCCCCGACCGGGAATACCGCGAACAGCAGGCCGCCCAGGACGGCCCCGATGACCACACCGGTCTCCGTCCCGCTCGACGCCTCGTTGTGGAACGTCACCTTGCCCGCGGCGTCCTTGCGGACGACAGCGGTGTCCTCGAGCTTGATGCCGCCAGCGCGCTCGAGCGATCTGATCGAGGCAAGGGCCGCCTCACCGTCGTCTGGGCCATCGAATGTGATCGCGAGGAACTCTGCCATGTCCCACCTCCAAGGGTTTTGTCATCCCTATCGTATCGGGCGAGTGGATGCGCATCAGTGGCGGAAATGTCGTGTTCCGGTGATCAGCATCGTCGCGTCCGCGGCGTCGGCAACGGCGATGACGCCCGCGTCGTTCACCGAGCCGCCGGGTTGCACGAAGGCTCGGACGCCCGCCTTGAGACAGGCTTCGACTGCGTCGGCGAACGGATAGAACGCGTCGCTGGCGCAGCTGGCGCCCACTGCGGCCGATGAGCCGAGCATCGACTCGGCCTTGGCGACCGCCTGGCGGGCGGCGTCGACGCGCGAGGTCTGACCGCTGCCGAGCCCGATCAGGCGCTGATCCCGGACCAGGACGATGGCATTCGATGTCACGCCCCGGACGAGTCGCCAGGCGAGGTCAAGGTCGAGTCGCTCGTCGGGCGTCGGCACCCGGCGGCTGGCGCAGCTCCACGTGGTCGGCACGTCCGAGGCGTCATCGGGCGAGGACACCAGGAACGCGCCGCCACTCGACCGGATCGAACCCGTCGAGGAGACGTCGTCGGATCCAGTCGGTTCATCCGACTCGAGATCCGGGTCGAGGAGGACCCGCAGGTTCGGCTTGGTGGCGAGGATCTCACGGGCTTCAGCCGAGAACCGCGGCGCGATGACGATCTCGAGAAAGATCGAGGTGAGCGCAGTCGCCAGCCGGCCATCGACCTCGCGGGTGACCGCGACGACGCCCCCGAACGCACTGACCGGATCCGCCTCGAGGGCCGCGGCCCAGGCATCGATCGGCGTGGTCCGCTCCGCCGCGCCGCATGGGTTCGTGTGCTTGACGATGACGACGGCCGGGCCACGCAGGGCGCGCCCGAATGCCGATGCTGCCGCGGCATCGAGGATGTTGTTGTATGACAGCCGCTTGCCCTGGACCGGCTCGCGACCCGCGGCAAAGAGACCGTTCCGGGAGGTCGCGCCGGGCCGCCGATACCAGGCCGCCGCTTGATGCGGGTTCTCGCCGTATCGGAGGGTCGCAACCTTGTCGAACGTGACCGTCAGCGGCGATGGGAACGGGTCGTCGGGCGGATCGAGCAGGCCAGCTGCGATGAGCCGCTCGGGCAGGGCCTCGGCGATCCGGGCGTCGTAGGCGGCGGTGTGGGCAAATGCCGCGACGGCGAGTCCGCGGCGGAGGCGGTCGTCGATCGATCCGGTCGCATCCAGCGCCCCGAGGACCCCGGGGTACTGACCCGGCGAGGTCACGATGGCGACGCTGGCATGGTTCTTCGCGGCCGCCCGGACCATGGATGGGCCACCGATGTCGATCTCCTCGATCAACTCGTCGATGCTGAGGCCGGGTCGCTCGAGCGCCGCCGCGAACGGATACAGGTTGCTCACCACCAGTTCGAACGGGGCGATCGTCGCGGCGATCAGTTGCTGGCGATGATCGGCCGAGCGCAAGTCGGCCAGGATGGCGGCGTGGACCCTCGGATGGAGGGTCTTGACCCGCCCGTCCAACATCTCGGGAAACCCGGTCACCGTCGAGAGCTCGGTCACGGGAAGCCCAGCCTCGCGGATGGCCGTCGCCGTTCCCCCGGTGGAGACGAGCTCGAACCCCAGCCGCACGAGCCCGTCTGCGAAGCCCACCAGCCCCGTCTTGTCCCAAACGGACAGCAGCGCCCGGCGCGGTCGCCGGGTCCGCGCATCGGCGAGGGCTGGGTCAAGGACGACCCGTCGGCCATCGGCCGCCACGACCGATGCGCCGGCCAGGACCGTTGCCACGACCCGCGGCAGCAGGCGATGCTCGACCGCCTGGATACGGTGCTGCAGGGCCGGGATATCGTCGCCGGGCAGGATGGGCACCGCCTCCTGGGCGATGATCGGGCCACCGTCGAGGGTCGCATCGACGAAATGGACCGTACAGCCGCTGACGGTCACGCCGTGGGCCAGGGCGTCGCGGACCGCATGCGCTCCCGGAAAGGCCGGCAACAGCGATGGATGGGTGTTGACGATCCGGCCCGCGCAGGAGGCGATGACCGACGGTCCGACGATGCGCATATAGCCGGCCAGAACCACGATATCCACCTCGAGCGCGCCGAGCAGATCCGCCAGGGTCGCGTCATCCCCGCCCGGGATCAGGGCAGTCTCCAGACCCTGTTCTGCGGCCCAGTCCAGCGCCCGGCAGTCGCGATCGGCGAAGACGACGACGATGGACCCGCCAAGCTCGCCGCGATCCGCGACGGCGGCGAGTGCCCGAAGGTTGGTCCCGGTCCCGGAAACGCCGACAGCGATCCGGCCATCGTCGGGCGAGGCACCAGGCAGCGAGGTCAAGCCGTGGCCTCGATGGCTGCCTCGACATAGCGAGCGCCGCCGACCGCGGCCGCCTCGATGATGTCGCCGATGATCGAGGCTTCGATCCCGAAGGTCGCGACGGCGTTGATCGCGTCCGCCGCGGCGGCCGGCGGCAACACGATCACCATCCCGACGCCACCGTTGAATGTCGCGCGGATCTCGGGGTCATCGAGCCCACCCAGTGCGCCGTACAGGCGCATGACCGAGGGCATCGTCCAGCGGGATGGGTCAAGCCGTGCTGCCAGGTCGTCCGGTATCGCCCTCGGGATATTGCCCGGCAACCCTCCGCCGGTGATGTGGGCGATCCCGCGGATGTCCTGACCGGTCGCCTGCACCGCGCGGCGTGCCGCCAGCACCGCCCGGGCATAGATCGTCGTCGGGGTGAGCAGGACCTCGCCGAGCGTGGCCATGGCTTCCTCCGGCGCCAGGACCTGATCGGTGAGCGTGTCGCCGAGCGAGCGACGCAGCCGGGCCTGGTAGGGCTCGGCGAGATCGATGTCCCACTGGGCGTCGAGTGCGCGAACGAGTGAATAGCCGTTGGCGTGGAGACCGGAGGCGGCCAAACCGACGATGGCGTCCCCGACCTCGACCGTCGTGCCGTCGATGACTTCGTCACGCTCGACGACGCCGACGCAGCAACCCGACAGGTCGAACGCATCGTGGGCCATCAGGTGTGGGTGCTCGGCGGTCTCGCCGCCGACCAGCGCGCAGCCGGCCGCGCGACACCCGGCGGCCACCGAGCCGACCAGGCCGGCCACCCACTCCGGCTGGACCTGACCGACCGCGATGTAGTCGAGGAAGGCGAGGGGTTCCGCCCCGCAGCAGACGACGTCGTCGGCGCACATCGCCACGAGGTCGATACCGATCGTGTCGAACCGGTCCATCGCCGCCGCGATGGCGGTCTTGGTTCCGACACCGTCGGTCGAGGCCACGAGGAGCGGCTGGCGGTAGCCGGCCGGGATCGTGAATGCGCCGCCGAACCCGCCCAACCCGCCGACGACCTCGGGCCGCCGCGTCGAATCGACGTGGCCACGCATCAGCTCGACGGCACGCTCCCCGGCCGCGACATCGACGCCGGCCGCCCGATACCGGTCGCGGGTCACCGTGGCAACACCGCTTCCTCGAGCATGAACTTCCGGCTGGCCGCGTCATACGGGACGGGCTCAGGGTAGTGACCGTCGAAGCAGGCGAAGCAGAATCGCTCATACGGGAGCTCGAGCGCCGCCAGCACGCCCCGGATCGACAGGTAACCGAGCGAATCGGCGCCGATGAACGACCGGATCTCGGGTTCCGTGTGGGTCGAGGCGATCAGCTCGGTCTCGATCTGGGTATCGATCCCGTAGAAGCAGGGGTGGTAGATGGGCGGCGCGCTGATCCGGACGTGCACCTCGGTCGCGCCGGCCTTGCGCAGCAGCTCGACGATGCGCTTGGTCGTCGTCCCGCGCACGATCGAATCGTCGACGACGATCAGGCGCTTGCCATTGACCACCTCGCGGAGCGGATTGAGCTTGATCGTGACCCCGCGGTGGCGTAGCCCCGCCGACGGCTGGATGAATGTCCGTCCGGCATAGCGGTTGCGATACATCCCCTCGCGATAGGGCAAGCCCGATCCCTCGGCGTACCCGGCGGCGGCCGGCGCGCCGGTGTCCGGGACGGGCATGACCAGGTCGGCGTCGATCGGATGCTCGATGGCCAGCTGCATCCCCATCCGGCGACGGGCTTCGTACAGGTTGCGGCCCTCCATGTACGAGTCGGGGCGCGCGAAGTAGATGAGCTCGAAGACGCACAGCGCCGGCGTCGCCGGGGCGAACCGCACCGAGCGCGGCGCGTGACCGGCCTCGAGGATGATCATCTCCCCGGGCTGGACGTCGCGGACGTATTCGGCCCCGACGATATCGAGGGCGGCCGTCTCGGACGACAGGCACCAGCCCACGGAGGCCTCGTCGACTCGCCACATCCCGTCGCCCTCGCCGTCGGCGGCCGGCAATCGGCCAAGAACGAGCGGTCGGAACCCGAACGGATCGCGGACGCCGATCACCCGACGTTCATCGAGCACGACCAGGCTGTAGGCCCCGCGGACGCGGGGCAGCACCTGCTGGAGCGCTTCCACCGTGTCGCTCGCCGGCTCGTCGGCGAGCAGGGCGGTCAGCAGTTCTGTGTCGGTCGAGGCCGGCAGGCGTGACCGGCCGCCACGCAGCTGATCGAGCAGGTCACGGGTGTTGACCAGGTTTCCGTTGTGCCCGATGGCCAGGGCCCGACGCGGGCCGAGGCGATAGGTCGGTTGCGCGTTCTCCCAGACCGTCGAACCGGTCGTCGAATACCGGCAATGCGCGATCGCGATCTGACCCCGCAAGCTCGGCAGGCGGCGTTCGTCGAGGACCGAGCTGATCATCCCCAGGTCCTTGTAGAGCATCAACTGGTCGCCGTCACTGACCGCCAGACCGGCCGACTCCTGACCTCGATGCTGCAGGGCGAACAAGCCAAGCGCGGCGATCGACGCCGCTTCGGTCGGCTCGCCACCGGGCAGGACCACGCCGAACACCCCGCACATCGCTCAGGCCTCCCAGCCGAGCGCCCGGGACAGTCCGTGCTCCCAGGCATGGCGCAGGTCGGCGATGGCAACCTCGAGCGCGTCGGCGACCCGACCGCCGCGATCCTCGGCCGCTCCCGTCGCGCTGGAGGTGGTCAGTTCGATGACCAGCCGATCGCCACCGGTCGATCCGACCGTTTCGACGGGCAGGCCATGCTGACGGGCGAGCAGGGCGAGTGCCGGAGCGAACCGCTGGCGACAGCTGAGGATCAGGCGTGACGGGGCCTCTCCGAACAAGTCGACCGCCGGAGAATGGCCGATGGCCAGCCGTACCGTGGCTCCGATATCGCCCCACATGGCGCATTCCGCCAGGGCGACCGCGAACCCGCCGCCCGAGATGTCCTGTGCCGAGGCGACGAGTTCACGCTCGATCGCCTCACGAACGAACGTCTGCAGAGCTGTTTCCCGGGCGAGATCGAGGGACGGGACGCCATCCTCCGCCGTCTCGCCGGCGAGGGCGGCGTAGGCGGATCCAGCCAGGCCGGGTCCGACCGAGCCGACGACCAGGACCGCATCGTCGGCGGCCACGAATGCCGGTCCGACCAGCTTCCCGACATCGTCCAGCAGCCCCACCACACCGATCTCCGGGGTCGGCGGGATGGCCCCGCCCGACGACTCGTTGTAGAGCGACACGTTGCCGCCGGTCACCGGCACGCCGAGTGCCCGACACGCATCGGCCAGACCGCGTACGCCCTCGGTCAGCTGCCAGAACGCCTCGGGCCGGGTCGGATCACCGTAGTTGAGGCAGTTGGTGACGCCCAGCGGCCGGGCGCCCGTGATCGAGACGTTGCGGGTCGCCTCGGCGACCGACATCGCCGCCCCGAGCCACGGGTCGACCCGACCGACCGCCTGGCTGCCGTCGGTCGTCGCCACCAGGGCCTTGGTGGTGCCGGGGACGGCCACGACGGCTGCGCCGCGACCCGGACCGGCCACGGTGGCGGCCCCGACCGTGCTGTCGTACTGGTGGAAGACCGGGTGTCGCGACGACAGGTTCGCGGAGCCGAGCAGAGCGAGCAACACCGCCCCGGGGTCCGTCCCACGTTCGGGCAAGCGGTCGCTGACGGCGACCGGGGCTCCGGGCGCCGGAGCTCCCCGCCGATGGGTCGGCGTAGCGGCCGTCCGGTCGTGGACGATCGCGTCGCTGGTCAACGCGCTGGCCGGGATCCGGGCGATCTCGAGGCCGGCGTCGACGACCGCGATGTCACCGTCGTCGGTGACGTGTCCGATGACCGCGACGGGCAGTCCCCAGCGCTCGCACACCTCCCGGACCGCCGCCCATCGCTCGGGCGCAACGGCAGCACACATGCGCTCCTGCGACTCCGAGATGAGGATCTCGAACGGCTCGAGACCCGGCTCGCGACGTGGGATCGCCTCCAGGTCGATCAGGATCCCGGTCCCGGCACGGTCGGCGGTCTCCGAGGTGGCGCAGGTGATCCCGCCCGCACCCAGGTCCTGGAGCCCTTCGACGAGACCCCGCTCGATCAATTCGAGACTGGCCTCGATCAGGAGCTTCTCGGCGAAGGGGTCACCGACCTGGACCGATGGACGTTTGGATGGATCGTCGTCGGTGAATGTGGCGCTCGCGAGGATGGAGGCGCCGCCGATCCCGTCGCGGCCCGTGGCTGAACCGAACAGGACGACGAGATTGCCCGGCCCCGGCGCGGCGGCCAGTGTCAGCCGCCGTTCCTCGAGCAAGCCGATGGCCATCACGTTGACGAGGGGATTGCCCTGATAGCCGTCGTCGAACACGAGTTCACCGCCGACCGTCGGGACGCCGACGCAGTTGCCGTAGCCACCGACGCCGCGCACGACCCCATCGACGAGGTGGCGGGTTCGTGGGTCGGCAGGATCACCGAACCGCAGTGCGTCGAGAACGGCGATCGGCCGGGCGCCCATCGTGAAGATGTCGCGCAGGATGCCGCCGACTCCCGTAGCCGCGCCCTGATACGGCTCGACCGCCGAAGGATGGTTGTGGGACTCGATCTTGAACGCGACCGCGAGCCCGTCACCGATCGAGATGACGCCGGCATTCTCGCCGGGACCGGCGACGACCCCCGGGCCGTCGGTCGGCAGCGTGCGGAGCAATGGTTTCGAGCTCTTGTACGAGCAGTGCTCGCTCCACATGACACTGAACATGGCCAGTTCCAGGTCGTTCGGATCGCGGCCGCCGAGCCGTGCCCCGATTGCGGCGAGTTCGTCATCGGTCACGCCCAGTCGATGATGCAGCGGTTCGACCGGGACTTCGGCCAGGCTCATCGTGACCCGGCCCCGATGACCGCGGTGCCGGCATGCACGACCGCCTCGGCACTCGCCACCAGTGACGCGATGATCCCCTGTCCGTCCTCGGATCCGAGCGATGGGTGTACCGCACGCTCCGGATGTGGCATGAGCCCGGCGACGTTGCCGCGGGCGTCGAGCACGCCGGCGATCGCCCGCAGTGACCCGTTGGGGTTGGCCGGATCGTCCGGCCCTGCGACCTGCCCGTCGAGGCCCACGTAGCGGAAGAGGACCTGGCCCTCGCGCTCCAGCGCGTCGAGCGTCGCATCGTCCGCGTAGAACCGGCCCTCTCCATGGGCCACCGGCATCCGGAGTGGTCGACGCGTTCCCGATGCGGTGGGTGAACGGCGTGTCGAGTCGCTCCGCCTCGATGGCGACGTGTTGGCCGGCGAAGCGCAGCGAGGCGTTGCGCAGCAGGGCGCCCGGGACGAGCCCGGCTTCAGCGAGGATCTGGAACCCGTTGCAGATCCCGAGGACGAGTCCACCTTCGTCGGCGAATGACGAGACCGCGCGCATCACCGGACTGAAGCGGGCGATGACACCGGCCCGGACATAGTCGCCGTAGGCGAAACCGCCAGGCAGGACCACCGCAGCGACACCCTCGAGGGTCGCCTGCTCATGCCACAGCACGACGGGATCCGCACCGGCTCCCTCCAGGGCACGGACGGTGTCCCGGTCGCAATTGCTGCCGGGAAAGACGACGACCCCGATGCGCACGCCCATCTCAGGCCTCCGCCGGGCCGCTCGACACGGTCGAAGACGCGCCAGCCAGGGGCTCGATGGCATACGACTCGATCAACGGATTGGCCAGCAGTTCCGAGGCCAGCCGATCGACGACGGAGCGGGCCGCGGCCTCGTCCGCGGCGACCACTGACAGCTCCACTCGTCGACCGATCCGGACATCGCCGACGCCTTCGATCCCGAGATGGCCGAGACTCCCCTCGACTGCCCGTCCGGCCGGGTCGAGGATGCCTGCCTTGGGCGAGACGTTGACCGCGAACCGAAAGCTGGTCATGGGGCGATCACGTCCTCCTGGAGATAGCGGTCGAAGCTCGCGCCGGTGATCCGCTCATAGGCCTCGACGTACCTGGCGCGGGTCCCGGCCACGACCTCGTCGGGCAGAGCCGGACCCGGGGCCGTCTTGTCCCACGGTTGGCGTTCCAGCCAGTCGCGGACGAACTGCTTGTCGAAGCTCGCCTGGGCTCGCCCCGGCTGGTACGCCCTAGCATCCCAGAAGCGCGAGGAATTGGGCGTGAGCGCTTCGTCGATGAGGATGATGGCACCCGTTTCAGGGACGACACCGAACTCGAACTTCGTATCAGCCAGGAGGATGTCGGCTCGTTCGGTCACCAGGGCAGCGGCACGATAGAGCGCCAGCGCCGCCTCGCGGACCGCGATCGCGGTTTCGCCGCCCACGATCGCGACCATCGCATCGAAATCGATGTTCTCATCGTGCTCGCCGAGCTCGGCCTTGGTCGCCGGCGTGAAGATCGGTTCTGGCAGGCGATCGGCCTGGCGCAGGCCGGCCGGCAAGGTGACCCCGCAGATCGCGCCTTCTGCCTGATAGGCCGTCCAGCCCGAGCCGGCCAGATAGCCGCGAACGACGGCCTCGATCGGGATCACTTCGGTCGGCCGGCAGATCATCATCCGACCGCGCAGTGCCGGATCGCTCGTCGCTGTCGAGACCAGATGGTTCTCGATGATGGACTCGGTCAGCATGAACCAGTGCCTGGACAGCCCGGTCAGGACGCGGCCCTTGTCCGGGATCTCGGTCGGCAGGACGACATCGAACGCGCTGATGCGGTCCGAGGCGATGAGCATGAGGCGACCATCCGGACCCGCATACAGGTCGCGCACCTTGCCCGATCGAAGGTACTGGTCAGCCAACATCGCGCGCCACCTCGACTGGGGCGGCCAGCCGGTCCGACAGGCTGTTCAGCCGGATCATGATGTCCGGGACGTGCCGCAGGAAGGTCGAATTGTCGAAGCAGGCGTCGAGCCGGGCAAGCGACAGCCGTTGGGCGACCATCGGGTCGACCGCGAGCAGGTCCCGGAATGGCGACCGCTCGTCGGCAGCGCGGAGCGACGCGCGCTGGACGATCGCGTAGGCGTCCTCACGCGACATCCCGCCATCCTCGACGAGGGTGACAAGGACTCGAGACGACGCGTGCAGACCAAGACCTCGTTCGATGTTCTCGCGCATCCGCTCGGCGCGGACGACCAGACCCTCGACCAGCCCGGTCATCCGGACGAGCATGTAGTCGAGGACGATCGTCGCATCGGGCAGGATGACTCGTTCGGCACTCGAGTGACTGATGTCTCGTTCATGCCAGAGTGGCTGATCCTCGAGCGCGGTGTGGGCGTACCCGCGCAGCAGCCGCGCCAGACCGGCGATCCGTTCGGACAGGATCGGGTTCCGCTTGTGGGGCATGGCCGACGAGCCCTTCTGGCCGACCTTGAACGGCTCCTGGAGTTCGCCGATCTCGGTGTGCTGCAGGTTCCGGATCTCGGTCGCGAACCGTTCCAGTGACCCGCCCAGGATGGCGATCGCGGTCAACAGGCCGGCATGTCGGTCGCGCTGGACGATCTGGGTGCTGACCGGGTCGACACGGAGTCCAAGTCCCGACAGGACCTCGGCCTCGATGTCTGGACCGAGGTGGCTGTAGGTCCCGACAGGCCCCGAGATCTTGCCCGTGCCGATCTCATCGACCGCGGCGGCGAGGCGCGTCCGGCCTCGATCGACCTCGAACGCCCAGCCGGCCAGTTTCAAGCCGAGGGTCGTCGGCTCAGCGTGGACCGAATGGGTCCGGCCCATCATGACCGTGTCCGATTCGGAGCGCGCCC
This sequence comes from uncultured Chloroflexia bacterium, assembly GCA_963720715.1. Classification (GTDB taxonomy): domain Bacteria; phylum Chloroflexota; class Limnocylindria; order Limnocylindrales; family CSP1-4; genus SPCO01. The sequence goes on along the minus strand of CAVRGM010000004.1, from coordinate 614,858 downwards.
GGGCGATGAGTGCCACGAGCAGGCGATCCGCGTCCTCCAGCAACCTCGCGCCAGCCGACCGGAGTTGCAGGGCAAGGCCCGTATCGACGACGTCGCTGCTGGTCAGACCGAGGTGCAGATACCGACCCTCCGGTCCGACCGTCTCGGCGACCTGGCTCACGAAGGCGATGACATCGTGGTCGGTCTGTCGCTCGATCTCGACGATCCGGCCCACGTCGACTTGGGATCGGGCTTCGATGGCAACCAGTGCGTCGGCCGGGATCTGTCCACGAGCGGCTTGCGCACGGGCGACCGCCAGCTCCACCCGGAGCATCGCCTCGAACCGGGCCGCGTCGGACCAGATGGCGCCCATCTCCGGGAGCGTGTACCGAGGGATCATCGGACCGCGCTCGCGATCGCGGCCCGACCGATGTCGTGGCGACGCTGGATCCCTGCGAAGGAGATCGCGGCTGCTGCCCGATCGGCCACGACCCCGGCTTCGGCGATGTCCGAGCCACGTCCCACGACGGTCAGGATCCGCCCACCGTTGGTGGTCCAGCGATCCCTCGCCCGGCGGGTCCCGGCGTGGAAGACGAGCCCACCGAGACGGCTGGCATCGTCGATGCCCTCGATCGCTACACCGCGGCTGACCTCGACCGGATAGCCCTCGCCGGCAAGGACGACCCCGACGGCGGCGCCCGGCAGTGACGGGAACACGGTCGGTCGATCATCGGGCAGGCGCGAGACCGCGGCTTCGAACAGCAGCGGACCGATCGGTCCATCCAACAGTGGCAGGATGACCTGGGCTTCCGGATCGCCAAGCCGGGCGTTGCACTCGAGGAGGATGGGGCCGTCATCGGTCAGCATCAGCCCGGCATACAGGAATCCCCGGAACGGCGTCCCTCGACGGACCAGTTCGGCCAGGATCGGGAGGTGGAACGCGGCGACGATCGCCGTGACCGCCTTGTCGTCGAGTTCAGGCAGCGGGGCATATGCCCCCATGCCACCGGTGTTCGGCCCGTGATCGTCGTCGAGCAGTCGCTTGTGGTCCCGCGCGGCTGGCAATGCGATCGCCCGAGTCCCATCGCAGATCGCGATCACGCTCGCCTCTGGCCCGTGCAGTCGCTCCTCGATCACGACCCGCGTCTCGGGCGTACTGGACAGATACAGATCGGCCAGGGTCGGCCCGGCGTCCTGCCCTGGATCGAGGACCGTGACGCCCTTGCCCGCCGCCAGGCCGTCCTCCTTGATGACGATCCCGAACTGGCCTGCCCCGAGGGTCGCGGCCGCGGCATCGGCTTCGGAACGCGAGCGGCAGACGATCGACCGCGCCATCCGGACACCGGCCGACTCCGCGACATCGTGGCAGAACGCCTTCGACGATTCGATCGCCGCGGCCGCGCGGCTCGGCCCGAACACGGCGATCCCAGCCTCGCCGAGCGCGTCGGCAAGACCCGCCGCCAATGGCGCCTCCGGACCGACCACGACCAGGTCGACGCGTTCGGCGGCGGCGAGACCGACGATGCTCGGAAAGTCGCCGGCCAGGGTATCCGGCCTGATCGAGACGTTCGGGATCTCCGCGATCCCGGCACTCCCTGGCGCGACGACGACCGATCCGACGCCCGGTTCGGACGCCAGTTTCCAGGCGAGGGCATGCTCACGGCCGCCGCCGCCGATGATCAGGATCCGGGCCGGCCCCGGTCTCGGCGTCATCATGCTGGCAGTCCTGGCCGGTGGCGCATCGGCCGCCACGCCCGTTCGATGGTCTGGGTCCGTTCCGGCCCGACCGACACGAGCACGATCGGCACACCGGCGTGGGCCTCGATCGCCGATACGTAGCGACGGGCCGCGTCGGGCAGGTCGGCAAGCGATCGGATGGCGTGGATCGGTTCCTGCCAGCCCTCGAAGGATTCGTAGACCGGGACGGCTCGCGACAGCGCGGCACCACTCGATGGCCACGTCTCGACGCGCCGGCCGTCGAGTTCATAGGCGACGCACAGTTGGATCGTCTCGATCCCGGACAGGATGTCGAGCTTGTTGAGCATGATGCTGCTGACGCTGTTGACCGCGACGGCATAGCGCAGGGGAACGGCATCGAACCAGCCGACCCGCCGAGGACGGCCGGTGACCGTCCCGAATTCGTGCCCGCGCTCGGCGATCCCGGCCCCGACCGCGTCGGTCAGCTCGGTCGGGTACGGACCGGAACCCACTCGGGTCGAATACGCCTTCATGACCCCGATGACTTCGTCGACCTGGAGCGGGCCGATCCCGCCCCCGGTGCACGCCCCACCGGCGACCGGATTGGATGATGTGACGAAGGGATAGCTGCCATGGTCGATGTCGAGGAGCGTGCCCTGCGCTCCCTCGAGCAGGACGTGCTCGCCGCGGCCGAGCGCCGCCTGGACCAGCCAGGTCGTGTCGTCGAGATGGTCGCGCAGGCGGACGCCCCAGGCCAGCGCGATGGACACCAGATCTTCGGTATCGAACGTCGTCGCGCCCATGGCAGCGAGGATCACGTTCTTGTCGATCAGGACTCGCTCGATCCGCTCGCGCAAGACGGCCGGATCGAGAAGGTCCTCCATCCGAAGGCCAAGACGCCACGCCCGGTCTCCGTAGGCGGGTCCGATCCCTCGGCCCGTCGTGCCCACCCTGGCGCCGGCAAGCCGACCTTCGTTGGCGCGATCGAGCGCCACGTGATACGGCATGATCACATGGGCGCTGCGGCTGACCCGGACACGGCTGACGTCGATCCCGCGGGCGGACAGCATGTCGAATTCGTTGATGAGCGTCTCGGGATTGACGACCACACCATTGCCGATGACCGAGGTGATGTGTGGGTACAGGACCCCGGACGGGGTCAACCGCAGTTTCAGGATCTCGTCGCCGCTGACGACGGTGTGGCCTGCGTTGTCGCCACCCTGATAGCGGACGACCATGGCCACCTGCTCGGCGAGGAAGTCGGTCGTCTTGCCCTTGCCCTCGTCGCCCCATTGCAGGCCGACGATGACGGTCGCGGGCATCAGTCCTCCGCCGCGTGGCGTGCGGCAGAATCAAAACGGCCCCTGGGCGATCGGCCCGGGACCGGGGTAGACATCTCCCGCGTCGCGCCGCCGATGCTTCGGCGGATCGCCGTTCGTTGGTCGCTCGGACGTCTCTCGCGACGGCCGATGCGCCCTGCAAGCGCGATCGCTGACCTCCTGGTTCGCGGCTCCATCACCGCACGGTTCGAGGACGGCCGGAGTATAGCAGGAGCGCCATCGCGGCCGTACTTCCGGGCCGCCTTCGCGGTACGTCCGGTCGGTCCGCCGAGCGCCTTCCGAACCGTAGCCTGATGGCGTGATGCGCCTGCTCGGGGTTCTCGTGGTCGCGGCGCCCGCCGCGGTCGGGATCCTCCTTGTGTTGATGCCCGAAGTGACGGCTCCGTTCGTGGCCGCCGGGGACCGCCAGAAGGCGGCCTCCATCATGGCTGTGGCCCTCGCCGTGAGCTTCAGCGCGGTCATCTACTGGTTGATCGGCCGGATCCGGTTCGGGCGCCTCGTCCGGGCAGCTGAACGGATCGCCCGGGGCGACTACACGGTCGAGGTCTCGACTGCCGGGGGCGGTCTCGAAGCTCGACTCGGTCGGGCGATCAACAGCATCTCGACGTCACTGGCCGACACCCACGACCGGGCGACGGTCGATCGCCTGACCGGCGTTCCGAACCGTCATGCCCTGCTGGCCGAGCTGTTCGCGGAGATCGAACGAGCGTCGCGCTACGAGCGTCCGTTGTGCGTCGCCTTCGTCGATATCGATCATTTCAAGGCGGTCAACGACTCGTACGGCCACGCAGCCGGAGACATCGTCCTTCGTGGCGTCGCCCAGACCCTGGCCGAGAACCTGCGAGCGAGCGACATGATCGGCCGGTACGGCGGCGAGGAGTTCATGCTCATCCTGACCGAGACGAACGTCGAAGATGGAGCCGCCCTGAGCGAGAAGCTCCGGACGATCGTCGAGCGCGTCAAGTTCAGGGTCGAGGGCAATCCGGACCTGTCGGTGACGATCTCGATCGGGATCGCCGGTGGCAGCGGTCAGCAACTCCGCTTCGAGGCCCTCGTCCGGGACGCCGATGCCGCGATGTACTCGGCCAAATCCCTCGGACGCAACCAGACCTATATCTTCGAGGAACCCGACGAGGATGCCCGCGTACCTCGAGCGCCGATCTCGCAAGCCGGGCGGGCGCGCGCCGCCGACATCGGTCGTCGGGCGCAGGAAGCCGCCACGGAGATGCTGACCTCGGTCATCGCCCCACTCCCCCACTACCGGGGCCAGCCCTCGGCGATGATCGCCTCGATCGTGGTCGACATGGCGCGGCGGTTGCAGCTCTCGGAGAGTGAGGTCGACCGGATCCGGATCGCCGCGCTGCTGCACGACGTCGGCAAGGTCGCGGTCTCACCGGAGATCCTGGACAAGCCCGCCCCGCTGACGTCGGCAGAATGGCGAACGGTCGTCCAGCATCCACGGATCGGCCAGGTGATCCTCGAGCATGCCTCGGCGCTCCGGGACGCCGTCCCGATCATCCTCCACCACCACGAACGATTCGCCGGACACGGCTACCCCTACGGGCTGCGGGCCACGGAGATCCCCCTTGGCGCTCGGATCGTGGCGATCGCCGACGCCTACGATGCGATGACGAACGATCGGCCGTACCAGCGCGCGATCACCCACGACGCCGCCATCACCGAACTGCGAGAGCATGCCGGGACACAGTTCGATCCGGAGTTGGTGACCCTCTTCTGCGACCTGTATGCCAGCCATGCGCCGACACCGGATCCGACCGTCCTGGCCATCACCGATCCGCCTCGGACGCTCGTCGAGCGACGGCCGCGCAAGCCAGCGGTGTCTGACCTCTCGACCGGGACCCTTGGAACGGGTGATGAAGGCACCGTCGAACTCGGGTCGGCGACTCCGCGACGGTCTTCCCGGACCCGCGACGCACGTGCTCCCCGCTCGTCGAGTGGGCCCGGCATGGCATCCGGAAGCGGCTGATCCGACCGGTCCCGATAAGCGCCGGGTACGTGCCGGTGCAGTCCTCCTTGCTAGGTTGACCGCGTCATCCCGCCGGAGACGCAGGGTCGAGATCGGCGCAGCCGACCGACCGGGAAGGAGATCGGACCGTGAACAAGGTCCTCCTCACGGGGCGCCTCACGCGCGACCCGGAGATGCGCAGCCTGGCTTCAGGCAAGAACGTCACCACGTTCACCGTGGCCAGCAACGAATTCATCGGGGGCGGCAAGGAGAAGGCGGAATATCATCCGATCGTCGCCTGGGATCGTCTGGCAGAGATCGCCGGCCGGTATCTGGGCAAGGGCCAGCAGGTCGCCATCGAGGGTCGCCTACAGACGCGGTCGTGGGATGACGACAAGGGCGCCCGGCACTGGAAGACCGAGATCGTGGCCGCCCACGTCGAGATGTTGTCGGGACGCAAGAAGAAGGATTACGAGGCCCAGCAAGCCGCTGATTCCCTGGTCGCCCAGGCGGAAGCCGTCGGTGTCGTTCCCGCGACCGAACCGATCCCCGAGGCGTATGACCCGGACGATCTCGACGAGGACGAGGCAGAAGAACTCGAACCCGACGGCGTGGTCGCGGCCTGAATCGGATCGATTCCATCACCGGCGACGGCGTGACCCCTCCGCGCCGTCGCCGCGTCAGCCCGCCGGCCCGACGAATTCATAGAACGAGATCGCGAGGATCGCGTAGACCAGTGTCAGCAAGGCGCCTTCCAGCCAGTTCGTCTCCCCATCGATGGCGATCAATGAGCTGATCGCGACCGCCGCCGCGACGGCCGCGATCTCGAGCGGGGTGAAGACCAGGTTCATGTCCTGCCCGATCAACACACCGACGAGGACCAGGACGGGCGCCACGAACAGCGCGACCTGGAGGCTGGATCCGAAGGTCACCGCCAGGGCGAACTCCATCTTGTCCTTGGCCGCCAGCTGGACCGAGACGAGGTGCTCGGCCAGGTTGCCGATGGTCGGGATGATGACCACGCCGACGAAGAAGAACGACAGCCCGAATGAATTGATGAACGGCGTGATCGCCCCGACCAGGATCTCGGACAGGATCGCAAGCAGGGCTGCCGCACCAAGGAGGACGACGACGGCGACACGCCCCGACCAGGCCGGCCCGCCATCGTCCGCCTCTTCGCCCGAGGCGGGCCTCTCGTCCGGATGCCGGAACTGATAGACGAGCGACAGACCGTAGCCGACGATCAGGACGATCGCGACCAGGACGGATTCCTCGGTGATCGAGTCGCGCGACCGATCGACCGTCGTGTACGCGAACACGGCCGGCACGAACAAGCCGATGACCGCCAGAACGAGGAGGGCGGCATTCGCGACCGCGATCCGCGGACTGAACCGCTGGCGCCCGTTGCGCAACCCCCCGACCAGGGCGCTGAGACCCATCACCAGCAACAGGTTGCCGATGATCGAACCGGTCAGGGACGCCTTGACGACCTCGATCAACCCAGCCTGCAGGGCGAAGAACGCGATGATCAGCTCGGCGATGTTGCCGAAGGTGGCGTTGAGGATCCCACCTACCTGTGGCCCGGTGATGGCCCCGAGCCGTTCGGTCGACAGACCGACGACCCAGGCCAGGCCGAGGATCGAGCCGGCCGAAGCGATGAACACCACGGTCGGATCGGCGTGCAGCCCGAAGTCGAGCGCGATCGTGATCAGGCTCAGACCGACGGTCGCAGCCAGGAAGATCCGGGCCAGCGGGGACAGCTGTCCGAGGATCGGCACACCGCTCGACGTCCCGCCTTGGGCAGTCATGACGACACCTCGGCCCGCGTCCCTCCCGAGCCGTACAGCCGTCGACGCGGCAGTCCGGTGGCCATCGCGACCCGGCGAGCGGCGTCGCCCCGGGCGACGCCAGCCTCGACCAACGCTTCGACCTCGGAACGCGCATCGTCGAGTGCCGCCTGGTCGTCGCGGTCGCGACCCGGGTCGCGTTCCGGTCGGCCACCCACCACCAGCGCGAATTCGCCACGCGCCGGGATGGTCCCGTCGGTGGCTGCGGCCGCCAGATCGGCCAGGGTGCCACGGACGATGGATTCGTGGACCTTGGTCAGTTCCCGGCAGACCGCCGCCGGACGATCGGCACCGCACGATGCAGCGAGGTCACGGAGCGTCGCGGCGACCCGATCCGGCGCTTCGAACACGATGGTTCCACGGTCATCTCGAGCGATCCGGTCGAGCCGGTCGCGCCGCTCCCGGCCGCGTCGGGGCAGGAACCCGTCGAATGCCCAGCGCGGCCCCGCGACGCCCGTGGCGGCGACCGCGGCCAGGACGGCGCTGGCGCCCGGGATGGGCACCACCCGTCCGCCCTCGCCGGCCCAGGCTGTGACGAGCTCGTGACCGGGATCGCTGACCGTCGGCGTGCCGGCATCGCTGACCATGGCCAGGTCGGAGCCACCTCGGAGGTGCTCGAGCAGCGCTGTCGATCGGCCAGACGGACTCCGGGCGTGGTAGCTCACCATCCGGGTCGCGATACCGTGCCGATCGAGCAGGATCCGCGTGTGGCGGGTGTCCTCCGCTGCGATGAGCGGGCTGTCGCGCAGGACCTCGATCGCCCGCAGCGTCATGTCAGCCAGGTTTCCGATCGGCGTGGCGACGACGTACAGGATGCCACCGTCCGACCGATCGATCGCGGGTCCCACGCCATCTGGACTGGCGCCGCTCACCCGCGCGCGGACCCGGGCCGACGTCGCGGATACAGGTAATCGATGCCGGTCGTCCGTGGTCCGAGTTTGGCGATCGGCGGGACCTGGCGCTTGAATTCCGCGCCGGCGACCATCCGGTCGACCCGGTCGACGAGCGCGGCATCGAAGCCGAGCGCGACCATCTCGTCGATGGAGCGTCGCTTGTCGATCCGCCAGAACAGCATTCGATCGAGTTCCGGATAGCTGAACCCGCCCTCGGTCTCGTCGGTCTGGCCGGGCCACAGGTCGGCGGACGGCGCCTTGCGGATGATCGCCTCCGGCACGCCGATGGCGGCCGCCACCTGTCGGACCTGGCTCTTGTAGAGGTCGCCGATCGGGTTGAATGCGCTGGCGGCGTCACCGAATACGGTCGTGTAGCCGATCAGCGACTCGGTCTTGTTGCTGGTCCCGATCACCAGCCCGCCCCAGGTCACCGACCGATCGTAGAGGACCGCCATCCGCATCCGTGCGGCGAAGTTCCCGCGGCGCAATGCCGCCGCGTCGATGCCGTCCGGTCCTGCCGCACCCTGGGTCCCGTCCATCCCGAAGTAGCCATCGACCATCGCGCTGAGTTCGATCACCTCACTGGCGCAACCGAGATCGCGGACGACCGTTTCTGCGTCCGCCCGAGACGCCGGGGACGAGGTGCGATAGGGCAGCATCACGGCCAGCAACCGGTCGGGGCCGATCGCATCCGCAGCCAGGTATGCGACGAGAGCCGAGTCGATGCCACCGGACAGACCCAGGACGAGTCGCTCGAACCCGGCTTGCTCCAGCTGGCCCCGGATGAACGCGGTCATGACCAGCCTGGCCACCTTCACATCGATCGCCAGCTCGGACGGCAACTCGAACGGGGCAGTCGACGGAGTCGCCATCACGGCCGATCCGCATCGCGTTCTCGGGCCCCGAACCCGATCCGACCGACGGGTCCTTCCGCGGCGGCAAGGTCGTAGCCGGGTTCCGCGCCCGGCTCGGCGGTCGAATCGGCCGCCAGGCCGGCTCGCTCGGCGACGATCCGCTCCAGCTCGCGTACCTGCAGCTCGAGTCGCTCGTCACGGAGAAGCGGGAGGCTGATCCGCTCGCGGCGGATATCCGCGGTGCCCACCTCGACCGTGAACAGACCGGATTCGTACAGCGGCGCAGACAGCACGGCCTCACCGGTCGGGGCGATGACTTCCGAGCCGCCCCAGAACGAGATCGATTCGTCGACACCGATCCGGTTGCAGAAGATCACGAACGACGTGGTCAACTGCGCATAGGTCCGCATCAGCGTCCGCCACGACGTGGCGGTGCCCAACCCGACCTCATTGGTGGCCGCAAGGTCGCGTCCCGGCGACGACGACACGTTGATCAGGATCTGTGCGCCGTCGAGGGCCAGCAGCTGCGGGACCGAGAGGTGCCAGAAGTCCTCACACACGGCGATCCCGAGTCCGACCCCCAGACGCGAAGGCGCCGCTCGGAGCGTGTCGCCCGGGGCAAAGAATCGGCGCTCGTCGAACAAGCCGTAGGTCGGCAGGAACAGCTTCCGATGGACGTGCCGGAGTTCGCCATCCTCGAGCAGCGCGGCCGCGATGAACAGCCGGTGGTCGGCCGATTCCTCGACGAACGACACAACGGCGGACAAGCCCAGCGTCGCGCCGGCCAGCGACGCGAGTCGCGGGTCGTCGAGCCGCATCGAGACATCCGCGGCGAGGTCCTGGAGCAGGTAGCCGGTCAGGCCCAGCTCCGGGAAGACGATCAGATCGACCTTGTCGGCGCGGGCCCGCTCCAGTAACTCGTGATGCGTCGCCAGGTTGTCATCGAGGGCACCCAGCCGGGGCGCGATCTGAGCGAGGGCGATCCGCAGTTGCTGCACAGCCACGAGCATACGCGAACCCTTGTCGGCCGAGCGATGCTAGGCTTCCGACGGCCACGATGCCTGACGGCTCGAGGTCGTCCGGGGGGCCGCCGACCGACTGGAGTAGCTGTCAGCTTGTCACCTGCCCGTCCGTGGACTCGAGCATCGACGCTCGGCCTGTGCCTGCTGATCCTCGCGCTGGCTGGGTGCGACGTGTCGGTCCCGTCGATCCGACCCGACCCGCCTGCGCCGGCGACGCCTTCGCCGACACCGGCAGCGACCGACGACAGTCCGTTCCAGGCGATGACCTATCCCCGCTCCGGGGCCGCTCCCTGCGATCAGCAGAAGGCCCCCGACGCGCGTCATGCCGCGTATCGGGGAAACCTGAAGCGGATCAGTGCCAAGGATCCGACCACGGTGGTCTTCGAACTCTGCGCACCGGACGTCGCCTTCCTGTCCAGGATCGCATCACCGGCCTTCGGCATCGATGACACAGCCTGGCTGCAGAGCCACATCGATCCAGCGGCGTCGAACCGCCAGGCGATCGCCACCGACGTGAACGGGACCGGGCCGTACGACCTGGAACGCTGGACTCCCGGACAGGAGATCAGCCTCGCCCGCAACGACGACTACTGGGCGCCGATCGCCGACACGGAGCGAGTCATCGTCCGTTGGGACCCCGATTCCGGGGAACGCGCCGCCGGATTGCAGGCCGGGACCGTGGACGGAGTGGACCGGGTGGACTCCAGCGAGGTCTCGGACCTGACCAACGACGTCTCCGTCGCCCTCGTCCCACGGGCCGGACTCGACACCGTCTACCTTGGGTTCGGCGGTGCCGACACGCCGTTCGCCAAGGAGGGGGTCCGCCGGGCCATCGCCCTGGGTCTGGACCGGCGGCGGATCGTCGAGACGCTGTTGCCAGCCGGGTCGACGGTCGCGTCACATGTCGCCCCGTGCGAGATGCCGCATGGCTGCGCCGGCGACGAGTGGTACGACTACGACCCCACCCTGGCCCGCGAGACGCTCGCGGCAGCGGGGTACGCGGACGGTTTCGAAACGACGCTCCACTATCCGGCGGACGGATCGCCATCCCTCGCGAACTACGGGGCGATCGCCGAAGAGCTCCGGACCGAGCTCTCCGAGAACCTCGGGATCACCGTTGAGCTGGTGGCCGAGCCCGGCGACTCGACCGCGGGCGCCACCGACCCTGCCGCGATCGAGGGCATCTTCCTGTCCCGCCGCGTCGCATCGGTCCCCGACGTCAGCGTGTTCCTCGATGGCCGCTTCACGGGCGGCGCCACCGATATCGAAAAGGCCCTCGCGACCGGTGCATCGACGGCCGATGACAAGAAGCGCGAGACAGCGTACGCCAACGCGAACGATGCGATCCGGACCCACGTCCCGGTCGTGCCCATCGCCCACGTCGGATCCGTGGCGGCCTATCGGGCCGATGTCCAGGACGCGACGGCGTCGCCACTCGGACTCGAGCCGTTTGCCCGGCTCATCCCCGGCGACCGTCGCCAGTTCGTCTGGCTGACATCCACCGAACCCGCTGGACTGTACTGCGCCGATGAGGCCGATCCCACGGCCCTGCTGGTCTGCTCGCAGATCGTGGAGGGCCTGTATGCCTACGACCCGGTCAGCGCCCAGCCGATCCCTCGATTGGCCAGGGAATGCACCCCCAGCAAGGACCTGACCGTCTGGACATGCGCGCTACGCGACGGGATCACCTTCCATGACGGATCCGCTTTCGATGCGGACGATGTCGTCCTCAGTTTCGCCGCTCAGTGGGACGCTGATCATCCGCTCCATATCGAGCCGGCCGGCGCGTACCCGATCTTCGAGGACTGGTTCGGCGGGTTCCTGGACCCGCCGGCCGGAGGTGGCTGACGAGCCCGGCCGTTAGGCGTCGAGCGGCCGACTTGGGATCTCTGGCGCCACTGGCGTCGACGCGGCCAGATCGGGTCTTGACTCGGACGGGTCTGGAGCAACGCCGGATGGAATGTCGCGGTCGGTCCGCCCTTGCCCGGTCGCCTGGACCTGCTCGATCGAGCCGTCGACCTCGGCTGCGAAGTGACAGGCGACGGAATGGCCCGCCTCGAGGATCGTCAGGGCCGGGTCTTCCGTGACGCACCGCTCCGGCTTGCCGAGCTTGTCACGGAGCCAGCACCGGGTATGGAAGCGGCAACCGGACGGCGGGTTGACCGGCGACGGGACATCACCGGTCAGGATGATCCGACGGCGACGTGATTCGATCGTCGGGTCAGGGATCGGGACGGCCGACAACAAGGCGACGGTGTATGGATGCAGCGGTCGGACGTCGAGTTCACGGGCCTTCGCGATCTCGACGATACGCCCGAGATACATGACCGCGATCCGATCACTGATGTGGCGAACCACACTCAAGTCATGGGCGATGAACAGGTAGGTCAGGCCGAACTCACCCTGCAGGCGCTCCAGCAGGTTGATGATCTGGGCCTGGATCGACACGTCGAGGGCACTGATGGGTTCATCGGCGACGATCAGGTCGGGACGAAGGGCAAGGGCCCGGGCGACACCGATCCGCTGGCGCTGGCCGCCAGAGAACTCGTGTGGATAGCGCGACGCATACGCCGGGTTGAGCCCGACCGTGGCGAGCAGGTCGCGAACCTGCTCGCGCCGTTCCGTCGCCGTGCCCACGTTGTGGATGTCGAGGGGTTCGGCGATGATCCCGCCGGCGGTCATCCGGGGATCCAGGCTCGCGTACGGATCCTGGAAGATCATCTGCATCCGGCGGCGCATCTGTCGGAGGGCCGCGCCGCGGGATTCCGTGACGTCGACGCCGTCGAAGGTGATCCGCCCGGCGGTCGGCGGGTTCAGCCGGATGATCGCTCGACCGGTGGTGCTCTTCCCGCAGCCGGATTCACCGACCAGCCCGAGCGTCTCACCCCGAGCGAGCTCGAGCGACACGCCGTCGACCGCCTGGATGTCACCGACGTGACGTTGCCGGATGATGCCATCGCGGATCGGGAAATAGACCTTCAGATCCTCGAGGCGCAGGAGCGGATCGGACCCAGCCGGCGGGCTGGACTGCTCACTCGTCGTCACGGAAGATCCCATCGGTGCGGTGTTCCGGCTCGACCGGGAGCGGCAATGCGCCGGCGGACGGCGCCAGCGAGATGGGACCCTCCTCGGATTGGATCGCGCCGACGATGCCCTCGAGGTCGGCCGTCGAACCCAACCGTTCGGCCGTGACCTCGTCGATCGCACCCGGCGGTGCCGGGGCGGGTTCGAACCCCGGCCGCAACGGCCGGCCGGCCAGGCGCTCATCGGCGGTCACCGGGTTGAAACACGCGATCTGGTGGGTGGCCCCGCTGCCAGTCAGGACGACGGGTCCGGCGGGCTCGACCGGGGTCAGGCCCGGATTCTGGGTCCAGCAGACGTCCAGCCGCCAGCGACAACGTGGCGCGAACGGACACGCGGTCGGTTCGTGGCGCATGTCCGGCGGCCGCCCCTCGATCGGGATCAGCGCCTCCCCTTCGGCCATGTCGAGGCGAGGGATGGAATGGAGCAATCCGACCGTGTACGGGTGGGTGGGTTCGGCGAACAGGGTCGCGGTCGTCGCCGACTCCACGATGTAGCCGGCGTACATGACGTTGATCCGATTCGTCATCCCGGCGACGACGCCCAGGTCGTGCGTGATCAGGATGAGCGCCGTGCCGGATCGCTCAGTCAGATCCTTGAGCAGCTCCAGGACCTGTGCCTGGATCGTCACGTCGAGGGCCGTGGTGGGCTCGTCGGCGATCAGCAGCTTGGGTTCCAGGGCCAGCGCCATGGCGATCATCACGCGCTGGCGCATCCCACCCGAGAACTGGTGCGGAAAGCTGGACAGTCGATCTTCCGGTTGCGCGATCCCGACCAGAGCCAGCAGCTCGATCGCGCGCGTCCGGGCATGACCGCGATCCATGTCGCGATGCGCGCGGATCGTCTCGACCATCTGCTCCTCGACGGTCAGGACCGGGTTGAGGCTCGTCATCGGGTCCTGGAAGATCATGGCGATGTCACGGCCGCGCAGTGAGCGCAACTCATCCTCGCGCATCGTCGTCAACTCCAGGCCGTCGAAGGTGACCTGGCCGCCCTCGATCCGCCCGGCCGGCTTTGGGAGGAGTCGCATCATGGCCAGGTTGGTGACGCTCTTACCGCAACCCGACTCGCCCACCAGCCCGAGCCGTTCGCCCTCCTCGAGGTGGAAGGTCACGCCGTTGACCGCGTGGATGATGCCCTCGTGAGTCCGGAAGCGGACGACGAGGTCATTGACCGAGAGAAGCGGTTCGGTCGACAGCGTCACCGTCGGAGCCTCGGGTCCAGCGATTCGCGGAGTCCATCGCCAAGCAGGTTGAAGCCGATCGCGCTGATCACGATCGCGCCACCCGGGAAGAGGAGCAGCCAGGGTGCCTGGCGGATGTACTTTGTGGCATCGGTCAGCATCGTGCCCCACTCGGGTGTGCGCGGGTCGGGCGGCCCGAGACCCAGGAAGCCCAGGCCGGCGACATCGATGATGGCCGTCGCGAGGGCCAGGGTCGCGGCCACGATGAGCGGCGACATCGAGTTCGGCAACATGTGCCGGAACAGGATCCGCCAACCGGTGGCGCCGATCGAGCGCGCGGCCATGACGTAGTCTGATTCGCGCAACGACAGCAGGCTGCCGCGAAGGATCCGAGCGAAGATCGGGACGTTCACGATGGCGACCGCGAACATGATCTGGGGCAGTCCGCGGCCCAGGAACGCCACGATCCCGATGGCCAGCAGGATCCCCGGGACCGCGAGCATCGCGTCAACGAAGCGCATCAGGACCGAATCGACCCGTCCGCCGATGCCGCCCGCCAGTGCCCCGATGGTCCCACCGATGAGCACGCCCATCACGACCGAGGCGACCCCAGCCACGAGGCTGACCTGCGCGCCATACAGGACTCGAGAGTATTCGTCGCGACCCTGGGCGTCGGTACCCATGATGTGCGCCCGCGACGGCGCCTCGAGTCGGTCCGCCAGCCCGCCCTCCAATGGTCCGTAGGGAGCGATGACCGGCGCCAGGACGGCCGCGAGCACGAAGACGCTGATGAAGAACACGCCGAGCAGGGCCGGCCGATTGCGGACGAGTCGGCGGACCGCATCGCCCCACAGGCCTCGACTGGCGCGCTCCTCCACCGGGGGCGTGATCGGGATCGCTGGGGCGGCCACCTACGCGTACCGGATCCGAGGATTGAGGACGGCATACAGCACGTCGACGAGCAGGTTCACGATGAGGAAGATGATGGCGAAGATCATGATCGTGTTCTGGATCACCAGGTAATCGCGGTTGAAGATCGCATCGACGACGAACGTCCCGACCCCGCCCCAGCCGAACACGGTCTCCGTGATGACCGCACCGCCGAGCAGGCCGCCGATCTGGAGACCGAGCACGGTCACGACCGGCAACCAGGCGTTACGCATGATGTGGCGCGAACTGATCCGGCGCTCCGTGAGGCCCTTCGCCCGTGCCGTCCGGACATAGTCCTCGTTCGTAACGTCCAGCACGGACGCGCGAGTGATCCGGGTGATGATCGCCAGTGGGATGGAGCCCAGGGCGATGGCCGGCAGGATCAGGTGGCTCAGTCCGTCGATGAACAACGACGGACTACCTTGCAGGATGGCATCGATGAGCACGAAGTTCGTCTGGTACTCAAGGCCAGCTCTCGGATCGATCCGACCGGTCGCCGGGAGGAGGTCGAGCTGGACGGCGAACACGTACTGGAGCGTGAGCCCGAGGACGAAGACCGGGATGCTGATCCCGAGGAGCGAGATGACGGTCACCGCACCGTCCGGCCAGTGCTGTGCGTGTCGGGCGGCGTAGCGCCCGAGCGGGATCCCGACCCCGGCGGCGAAGAGCATCGCCGCGACCGTCAGTTCGATGGTCGCCGGAAAGCGGACCAGGAATTCGCGGAGCACGGGCTGGCTGTTGATGACGCTGACCCCCAGGTCGCCGTGCGCGACATTGTTCAGGTAGGTCAGGTATTGCTGCCAGAGGGGGGCGTCAAGGCCGAGGTACTCGCGCATCGCGGCGACGCGTTCGGCCGTGGCGTGTTGGCCGAGGATGGCTGTCGCCGGATCGCCCGGCAACAGGTGGACGAACGCGAACAGGAGGATCGACAGGCCGAACAGGACAGGGATCACCGCGAGGAGCCGCCGAACGATGAATTGAAGCATGAGCCTGGTCGCGCCTCACCCTGTCCGGATGAACCGGATCCCCCGGGGCGGATGCCGCCGGGGGATCCGGGACTGTTTCGATCCGAGCGACGCCGGGACGGCGCCGCGTCAGCTGACTACTTGTCGAGCCAAACGTTCGTGAACAGCTCGAGCTGGGTCGGCGCCGGGACGAAGCCCTTGACGTAGACCTGGCCGGCCGCGGGGGTCTTGCCCGAGACGATCGGGACCGACGGCATGTCGGCGAGGATCTGATCCTGGGCCGTGGTCCAATCCGTCTGCTGGGTCGCCTCGTCAGAGGCGGCAAGCGCATCGTTCATGGCCTGGTTCATCTCGTCGTTCTTGTACGCGTACTCCGGGTTCGGCTTGCCGTTCTGGTAGCCGAAGAACGCGGTCTTGAGGAAGTTGTCGATGCCGAGCCAGTCGCAGTTCCAGCCGATGATCCAGGCCGGGTAATTGCCCTTCGCCTCGGCTGACAGGTAGTCCGGGTTCCAGGGCGCGGTCATCGGGTTCGGCTTGAATCCGACGGCTTCGAGGTCGCTCTGGATGGCCTGGAACTCGCCCTTCGGATCGGGCATGTACGGCCGGGTCACACCGGACGGATACCAGAAGTCGAAGGACAGGTCGGTCACGCCGCTCTCCTGGATGAGCTGCTTGGCCATGTCCGGGTCGTAGTCGGGCACTGCCAGGTCGTTTGCGAACAGGGTTCCCGGAGGCGCCCAGTTCTTGAGCACGACGCCGGTCTCCCCGAAGTACGCGTCGACGATGGCCTGGCGGTTGACCGCGTACGCGACCGCCTGCCGGATCTTGAGATTGTCGAACGGCTTGTGTGTCTGGTTCATGGCCAGGACGCCCACGTTGCAGGCGCTACCGCGATCGTAGAACTGCAGGTTCGAATCTGCCTTGACCGTCGGAACGTCGACCGGCGCGAAGGTCTGGGTGACATCGATGTCGCCCGCCTGGAGCGCATTGAGGATCGCCGTCGAGTCGGCAAGCGGCTTGAAGGTCAGCGAGTCGAGGTATGGGCCGCCCGCGGCGGCGTTCCAGTAGTTCGGGTTCTTGTCGACGGTGATGTGATCACCGAGGACCCATTCCTTGAACATGAATGGACCGGTGCCGACGGCGGCCGGTGGCCCGCCCTGGGCGTACTTGTTGTTCTTGAAGTCGGGCGCACTCGCGTCACCGGCTTCCAGGGCCGTCGGGCTGGAGATCGCGAACACCGGCAGCGTCATGGTGACAAGGAATGCCGAGTTCGGAGCCTTCAGGGTCAGCACGAAGGTGCCGGGATCCGGCGCCTCGGTCGACGCGATGTTGCTGTCGGCGCCGCGGCCGATGACCGTGTCGATGTAATACGTGTAGCCGAGGTCGCTGTACGACTGCGGGATGTTGATCCAGCGGTCGAAGTTGAACTTCACCGCTGCCGCATCGAAGTCTGTCCCGTCATGGAACTTGACGCCCGGATGCAGCGTGAACGTGTAGGTCAGGCCGTCGTCGCTGACGGTCCAGCTGTCGGCCAGGCTGGGAACGATCTCGCTGCCGCTGCCGGGTGCGAGGGTGACCAGCGTCTCAAGGACGTTCTGCCAGACATAGATCGACGAGCCGTCGTCGACCAGTGCCGGATCGGTCCACTTGATGTCGCTCGGGATCCCGACGACGAGGACGCCGCCGGTCTTGACGGCGTTGGCGTCGGGGGTCGGTGTCGTTGCCGGCGCTTCACTCTCAGCTGGCGTTGACGCGGCCGGTGGGGCCGTCGGCGCGGTGGTCGCACTCGTTCCGCTGCATGCCGCGAAGATGATCGCGGTCACAGCGAAGAGCGCACCGATGCGCACTCGTTTCATATGATCTCCTCCTCCAAAGGTCCCACCGCGTCGGGATCGGTCCTCGGTTCGTCGGTGGGGACCCGAACGCGGCACAGGATACCGTGCTGTTGCCTCCAGCGCACCTGCTGCCTTCCTGGTGTGCCGACCCTCAGAACGGATCGACCCGATCGGTCCACGTATCGGTCGAGGCCGGATCCTCGACACTGAACCCGTCGGTCACGGCCGTCTTGGTCGCAGTCTCCCCGAGATCCTCGAAGGCCGGCTCCTGGAGCGGCACCGGATGATCGGTGGGGTCGTCGATCTCGGCAAGCATGGCCAGGGCGTTGGCTGGGGTCCCGCGGCGGACCTGCCGGGCATCGATGTGGGCGATCCCGACGTCCGTCTTGAGCGCCTCATCAGCGTGATGACAGGCCGCCTGGTGGTCCGCGACGTCGGCCACGACCTTGAGCTCCGGATCGATCGTCCGGCAGTCCTCCGGCTCACCGAGCCGCTCATACAGCCAGCATCGCGTGTGGAAGCGGCAGCCCGGTGGTGGGTTGACCGGACTCGGCACGTCGCCCTTGAGGATGACCCGCTTGCGGCGTCGCTCGGCGACCGGGTCGGGCACCGGGACGGCCGACAGGAGCGCTCGCGAATACGGGTGGCCGGGCGCGCCGTACAGGACGTCGGGCGGTCCGATCTCGACGATCTTGCCGAGGTACATCACGGCGACCCGGTCACTGATGTGCTTGACGACGGACAGGTCGTGGGCCACGAACAGGTAGGTCAGCCCGAGCCGTGTGCGCAGGTCGGTCAGCAGGTTCAGGACCTGGGCCTGGATCGACACGTCGAGGGCGGAGATCGGCTCGTCGCAAACGATGAACTCGGGTTCCACCGCCAGGGCCCGGGCGACCCCGATGCGCTGTCGCTGACCGCCGGAGAACTCATGGGGATAGCGGCGGACGTAGTTGGGATCGAGGCCGACGAGGTCGAGAAGCTCGGCGACGCGGGCCTGTTTCGCGGGACCGTCGGCCAGGTTATGCGTCTCGAGTGGTTCACTGATGATCGCTCCCACCGACATCCGGGGATCCAGCGATCCATACGGGTCCTGGAAGATGATCTGCATCCGACGGCGCATCCGCCGGAGCTCATCCGAGCTGACCGACGTGAGGTCGACCCCGTCGAATCTGACCGTTCCCCCGGTCGCCTCGCGAAGCCGGATCATGGCTCGTCCGATGGTGCTCTTGCCGCAACCCGATTCCCCGACCAGCCCGAGGGTCTCGCCGCGACGGACATCGATGGTCACCCCGTCGACGGCGCGAACGCTGCCCTTCTCCGTCTTGAAGATGCCGGATCTGATCGGGAAATGGATCTTCAGATCGTCGGTCTCGACCAGGTTCGCCGGGTCGTGCGGCCGCGCGACCGGGGTCTCGGCAGGCGCTGGGGCACTGGTCATCCGATCCATCCTCCGGGCTCGGTCGCCCAGCAGCGCGCCCAGTGGTTGGGATCGCGCTCGGTCAGCGCCGGTGCGGAGGACCGGCAGGTGTCACGAGCATAGTTGCAACGTGGATTGAACCGGCAGGCATCGGGTGGATCGATCAACAGTGGCGGCAGACCCTCGATCGTCCGGAGGCGGTCGCCCCGGACGTCGTCGATACGTGGCAGCGAATTGAGCAGGCCCCAGGCATACGGCATCCTCGGCTGCTCGAACAAGGTGTCGACCGTCCCGGTCTCGACGATCTGGCCGGCATACATGACGTTCACCCGGTCGCACATCCCGGCGGCGATACCGAGGTCGTGGGTGATCAGCAGGACTGCGGTCGAGAACTCCGAAGACAGGCGCTGGATGAGTTCCAGGATCTGCGCCTGGATCGTCACATCGAGTGCCGTCGTGGGTTCATCGGCGAGGATCAGCTTCGGATCACACGACAGGGCGATGGCGATCATCACCCGCTGGCGCATGCCGCCCGAGAACTGGTGCGGATAATCGTTCAGGCGGTCGGCCGGTCGTGGGATCCCGACCTTGGCCAGGAGCTCCGTGATCCGATCGCGGGCCGCGTTGGTCGACAGGCCCAGATGCTCGCGGATCGACTCCCCGATCTGGTAGCCGATGGTCAATGTCGGGTTCAAGCTCGTGAGCGGGTCCTGGAAGATGAATCCGATCTCCTTGCCTCGCAGCTTGCGCATGTCATCTTCGCTGAGCTTGAGAACGTCGATCCCGTCGAACTGGATCGAGCCGGCGACGATCTTGCCCGGCGGGTCTGCCACGAGCCTCGCGATGGAGAGCGCGGTCACGCTCTTGCCACAGCCCGATTCGCCGACCAGTCCGAGGGTCTCGCCATAGCCGACGTCGAAGTCGACTCCATCGACCGCCTGGACGACGCCGTCAGGCGTGAAGAAGTGGGTGGAGA
This sequence comes from uncultured Chloroflexia bacterium, assembly GCA_963720715.1. Taxonomy (GTDB): domain Bacteria; phylum Chloroflexota; class Limnocylindria; order Limnocylindrales; family CSP1-4; genus SPCO01. The sequence goes on along the minus strand of CAVRGM010000004.1, from coordinate 594,872 downwards.
GACCGCGTACCTCGAGGAGGTGGGCGGCCTTCTGACCGGCGGCGGCCTCGACCACCTCCGCCTTCCGTTCCTTCAGGACCTCCTCTGCCGATAGCTCGACGATGGTGGGCCGTTCGCCGGCCGGTACTTCTTCGTCGGCGCTCACCACCTATTGCTTTCCCTTGAGCTTCGGGTCGAGCGCGTCGCGCAGGCCATCCCCCAGGAACGTGAAACCGATCAGGGCGAGGGCGATGGCGATCGCCGGGAACGTGACCAGGTGCGGGTCGGACCGAAGCGACTTCTGGCCCTCGGCGATGAGACTGCCCCACGAGGCGCGTGGGGGTTGGACCCCGACCCCGATGTACGCCAGGGTCGCCTCGGCCAGGATGGCGGTCGGGATGCCCAGGGTGATGGCGACGATGATCGGACCCATGCCGTTGGGCAACAGGTGTTTCAGCACGATATTCCGATCCGATACCCCGATGGCTCTGGCCGCCTCGACGAACTCCGTCTCTCGGAGCGACAGGATCTGGCCGCGGGTCAGCCGGGCGACCGTCACCCAGCCCACGAGACCGATCGCAACGAAGACGAGGAACAGCCCATCGAGCGCCTGGCCGAAGGGCGTCTCCTTGAACACGACCGACAGGAGGATGATGAACAGCAGGTCCGGGAACGCGTAGATGACGTCCGTGAAGCGCATGATCGCGTTGTCCATCAGACCCGCATACCAGCCGGCCAGGGCACCCAGCGGGATGCCGATGAAGATGATCACCAGCTGGACGACGAAGGCGACCGTGACACTGATCCGGGCACCGTCGAGCATGCGGCTGAACAGGTCCCGCCCGAGCTGGTCCGTCCCCAGGATGTGGTTCGGTGAAAGGGGCGGCAGCGGGCGGCCACCGTTGGCGAACACGGCCGGCAGGTCCTGGACCTGATATGGCCACGGTGCGAGCATCGGACCGAAGATCCCGGCGAACAACAGCAGGGACACGAGGATGAGGCCGACGATGGCCAGCTTGTTCTTGAACAGCCGGCCGGCGGCCTCGCGCCACGGCCCGGCGGAGGCCTTCGGCTCGGCGATCCGACCCTTGACGACGGTCGTGTTCGTGGCCAACTCAGGGCCTCCTAGCTATAGCGGATGCGCGGATCGATGTAGGCGTAGAGCACATCGACGATGACGTTCAGGAATGCGACCGCGAAGGCGTAGAGCATGGTCATCGCCATCAGCAGACCGTAGTCGCGCGTACCGATGGCCGTGATGTAGAAGCGTCCGATGCCGGGGATCCCGAAGATGGTCTCGATGATGAACGATCCGGTGACGAGGAAGGCAAGCGTCGGGCCAAGGATGGTCACCACCGGGATGAGGGCGTTGCGGATCATGTGCCGTGACACGACCGCCTGGTCCGTGATGCCTTTGCTGTGGGCCGTCCGGATGAAGTCCTTGCGGGTGACCTCGAGCATCGACGCCCTGGTATAGCGCGCGATGACCGCGATCGGGAAGCCGGCCAGGGCGATCGTCGGCAGCACCCAGTACTGCGGACCCTTCCAGCCGCCGGTCGGGAACCACCCTAATTGGACGGCGAAGAACACGATCAGCAAGATCGACAGGACGAAACTCGGGGTCGCGATCCCGATGATCGACACGCTCGTCGACACGTAATCCGGCCCGCGGTTGTGGCCGAGGGCGGCGAAGATCCCGAGCGGGATCCCGACGAGCACGGAGAGCAGGAAGGCCATGACACCGAGCTGGACCGTGGTCCAGAACCCGTCCGCGACGATGTCGTTGACCGATCGATCGCGGTACCGGTATGAGGGCCCCAAGTCGCCCTGGACGAAGTTCCCGACCCAATTGATGTACTGGACGTAGACCGGCTGATCGAGGCCGTACTGGGCGTTCAGTCGCGCCACGACGCCGGCCGGGAGCGCCTTCTCCCGATCCCATGGACCACCCGGGACGGCGTGCATCAGGGTGAACGTGATGATCGAGACGACGAACAACACCGGGATGATCCAAAGGAAGCGACGACCGATGTAGGTGATCACGACATCACTCTGCTAGCGATGATGACGGGAGTCGGATGAGTGCGGGTGCTGGGCGGACCGGCCGAAGCCGACCCGCCCAGCGGTTCAGTCGCCGTGGGCGACTACTGGTTCTTGATGAACATGGACTCGAAGAACAGGTCACCCGGGAGCTGCGAGTCAGACCCGGTCGGGATCACTCCGCCGACATACGGCGCGACCTCGTAGGTCGCGATCCCGAAGCGCAACGGCAGGACCGCTGCGTCGTCGAAGATCATCTTCTCGGCCTGCTGGTACAGCGCGACCTGCTTGTCCTGGTCCGGTTCGGCGGCCGCCTGCGCGAGCAGGGCGTCCATCGCCTCGTTGCAGTACTGGCTGTTGTTGTTACCACCGCCGCAGGTGTAGATGCCGCCCAGCTGGTTGTTGGCATGCGGATAGTCCGCGCCCCAACCGTCGCGCGAGATCGTGTACTTGCCGGCGGTGCGGTCCGTCAGGAAGACGCTCCACTCGCTGCCGACCTGCTCGGTCTCGAGTCCGAATGCCTGGCGCCAGGCTTCCGCCATGAACGCGACCTTCGTCTCGTGACCCGAACCGGTGTTGAAGCCGATGGACACCTTGCCGAGGTCCGCCACGGTGGCGACGCCGAGTTCGGAAAGGGCCTTGGTCATGTGCTCCTTGGCGGCTGCGACGTCGTACGGATACGGGTCGTAGTCATCGCCGAGGTAGCCGGGGATACCGGGCATGACCATGCTGTTGGCGACGACGCCGACGCCGGAGAAGGTCGCATCGATGAAGGCCTTCTTGTCGATGGCCTGGCTCAGTGCGATCCGGAACTCCTTGTTCGCCGTCGGACCGGTCTTGTTGTTGAAGTCGTAGTAGGTGATGCCGAAGAGCGGCACCTGGAGGACCTGCGGGCCAAGGACCGGATCGTCCAGGATGCGCCGGATGTCCTCGGTCGGCGGCAGGACCATGTCAAGCTCGCCCGCCTCGAAGGCGGCCTGAGCCTGTGCCGGTTCGGCGGTCATGGTCATGTCGATCTCGGACAGGTGCGGTGCCTCGCCGTACCAGTTCGGGTTCGGCTTGAGGATGATCTGACTGTTGTGATCCCAGGTGTCCAGGTTGAACGGCCCGGAGCCCACGTAATTCGCGGCCTCGGTCGCACCCGGGCTGGTGATCCAGCTCTCCTGGATCGGAGCGAACACCCACAGGGTGGCCGCGGTGACGAAGTACGTCGCCGGGGTGTTGAGGGTGACGACGAACGTCTTGTCGTCGGGCGCCGAAACGCCGAGCTTGTCGAGGGCTGCGTCGATGTCCGCATCGGTCGGCGCCGGATCGGCACCAGCCATGGCGAGAAGGTCGGGCGCGCCGTCGATCTCGGCGGTGACGTACGAATATGGCGCTCCGGTCCGTGGGTCAACGAGCCGCTTCCAGCTGTAGACCAGATCGCCGGCGACGATCGGGTCGCCATTGCTGTACTTCGCGTCACGCAGATGGAAGGTGATGGTCTTGCCACCGTCGGTGACGTCCCACGATTCGGCCAGCGAGGGGACCGCTTCAAGCTTGTCGTTCAGGTAGACGAGTGGCCGCGTGATGGCATGGAGGACCGAGATCGAGGTCGAGTCCTGGGCCAACGTCGGGTCCAGAGTCGGTGGCTCATTGCCCAGGTCGATGTGAAGGACCTGGTTCTCAGCCATGTCCGAGTCGGTGGCGGCCGGAGTCTCAGCCGGTGCGGATGCACCGGGTTCCGTCGACGTCACCGGCGCCGAACTAGGGGTGGCACCGCCGCACGCTGCCGCGATGACCGCGGCGCTGGCCATGATGCCGAAAAGGCGTTTGCGCATTGATTCTCCTCCGAACGGGTGCTTACCCGATGACGCTCGCTACCGCGTCCCGCCAGTGCCTCTTGATACGTCGCGAATACGCGATCGGTTCCGAAACGAGCCTCCCGCTCGGTTCCGGCCACGGTCCAGCATCCTCGACGACACAGGTCGGGTCGGTGCGCTGCCGGTACTATCCACAGGCTTCCGGCCACTGTCAACCTGCAACCTAACGAGCGTTCGTACGGCTCACGAAACGAAGGCGTACGCCTCGGCGCGGACGATGTGCTCGGCGTTCACCCCGCGCCCGGTCATGGTGAAGGGGGTCGGTTGGCCGGGGACAAGCCGGGTTCCCACCCGCGAGTCGACTACGGCCCCGACGAAGGCATCGGCCTCGTCGAAGAACGCGACCCCGACGATCGGCGGATCCACCCGCTGCGATCCGTCGGGCTGGACGAGGGTCCCGGTCACGGTCGTGACGCCATCGCTTGACGACCAGTGCACGTCGTCGACGCTGACCGGCAGCGACGGGAGGTCATCCATCCCGCGCGTCGGGCAGAACTTGATGTTCGCGACGGGTTCGGCCAGGACGCCGTTTCCGCGAGCCTCCATCCCGCCCATCACGTAGACCGCTCGGTCACCAGGCTGGACGATCGCCGGACTGGGAAAGAACCGCCCGGCCCGCGTGTAGACCGCGTTCTCGCCAGTGGTCCAGGGAAACACGACGACCGGCGAGTAGAGCTTGTCCGGTTCGAGGTCATACAGGGTGTTGAGGAACGTCAGCGGCTCGTTCCCGGTGTTCTCCAGGTCCAGGTACATGGAGACATAGCCATCTTCGAGGACCACCTGGGGTGTCATCCGGCCGCTGAACGGCTTGGCTGTCGCGGCGGGCGTGGGCGTCGCCGAGATCGAGGCCACCGCCGCCGGACTGGCCGTCGGGGGCACAGACGTCGCTGGGGGTGCGGGCGTGGGCGGCAGCGCGCCGGTAACCGCCGACGCGCTCGCTCCGGGCGAGGGCGGAGCGAGCGTCGGCCCGAACGTCCAGCCTGGCTGGGTCGTGGTCCCCGGGCCACATCCGGACACGACCACCACGAACGCGATGGTGCTGATGCCCGTGATCAGGCGGATGCGCACGGAGCGGACCGATGTCGTCATCGTCGGGCCATCCTAGCGCGTTCCGCAGATCCGGCCCTGCGAGCCGCTGTCGGTCAATCCGGACAGGGCGTCTCCGTCTCCCGGACCGGACGCCAGCGCAGGTTCGGATGGCGGGCGGCCGCCGCCTCATCGAGCCGACGGACGGGTGCGTCGTGGGGTGCGCCCTTGACCAGGTCTGGCGTGGCCTCGGCCTCGGCGGCGATGGCGATCAGGGCGTCGGCGAACGCATCGAGCGTCTCGACCGACTCGGTCTCGGTCGGCTCGATGAGCATGCCCTCATCCACGATCAGCGGGAAATAGATCGTCGGCGGATGGAACCCGTGATCGATGAGGCGCTTGGCGATGTCGAGCGTCCGAACACCGGTCCGGGCCTTGATCACGGCCGCCGATGCGACGAACTCATGCTTGCATGGGCGGTCGTACGGGATGTCATACGCATCGGCCAGGCGGGACTTCAGGTAGTTCGCAGCCAGGACGGCGTCATCGCTGACCTCGCACAGCCCGGACGCGCCGTGGGCCCGGATGTACGCGTAGGCCCGGACCAGCACACCGGTGTTCCCGACGAAACTGCGCATCCGACCGATCGAGGTCGATCGCTCGCCCCGGATCTCAAGGCGGAATGAGCCATCGTCGGCGCGCAGGACCCTGGGCCACGGCAGGTACGGCGCGAGGATCTTCCCGACACCGACCGGTCCAGCGCCCGGTCCGCCACCGCCGTGCGGCGTCGAGAACGTCTTGTGGACGTTGAAATGCATGACGTCGAAGCCCGCCTCGCCTGGCTTGAAGCGGCCCATGATGGCGTTCAGGTTCGCGCCATCCATGTAGGCCAGTGCGCCGGCCGCATGGACGGCCTCCAGGAGCTCGCCGATGCGCGCCTCGAACAGTCCGAGGGTCGACGGGTTGGTGATCATCACCGCCGCCGTCCGCGGGCCGAGCGCTGCACGGAACGCCTCGATGTCGACGCCGCCATCGGGGGCGGAGGGGATGGTGATCGTCCGATAGCCCGCCATCGTCGCCGTGGCCGGGTTCGTTCCGTGACTCGAATCCGGGACAAGGACTTCATCGCGGGCGCCCTGTCCGGTGGCCCGGTGATGCGCCCGGATCATGAGCATCCCAGTCAGTTCACCCTGCGCCCCTGCTGCTGGCTGAAGGGTCACCGACTCCATCCCGGAGATCGCGGCGAGGGCTTGCTCGAGCTCCCAGAGCAGCTGCAGCGTGCCCTGGGCGACCTCGTCCGGCGCCATCGGGTGGAGTTCGGCGAACCCTCGCAGGCGTGCCGCCCACTCGTTCAGCTTCGGGTTGAACTTCATGGTGCACGAACCCAGCGGGTAGAACCCGGTATCGATCGCGTAGTTCAGCTGCGACAGGTTGACGTAGTGCCGGACCACGTCAGGTTCGTTGAGTTCCGGCAATGCAGCCGGCTGGCTGCGTCTGGCCTCGGCCGGGATCCGATCGAGGGCGCCGGCGGGCGGGTGCGGGATCTTGCCCCCACCCCGTCCTCGTCGACCGCGCTCGAACAGGGTCGGCTGGAGGCGTTCGCCGGTGACGGTCATCGAGCCGCCGTCGGGATGTCCGAATGACCAAGCACGGCGGCCATGGCGGTGGCGAAGTTGACGATATCGGCCGAGGTCGTGACCTCCGTCGTGCACACGAGCAGCCCATCGGACACGGTCGGGTCGTCGGGTTCGGCGTCGGACAGGACAAGGCCGGCCAGCACTCCGGCCTCCAGGAGCCGGCGATGGACGGTTCGGGCGTCCGGGACCCGGATCGCGAATTCGTTCAGATATGGGCCGGGATGAAGGCGCTCGACCCCGATCGCGGCCAGTGCGGCCTCCAGTTCGGCCGCCCGGGCCGCCCCCAGTGTCGCGACGTCGCGCAGGCCGTGTGGACCGATGGTCGCCAGGTAGATCGACGCAGCGAGGGCCAGGAGGGCCTGGTTGGTACAGATGTTGCTGGCGGCCTTGTCGCGCCGGATGTCCTGCTCGCGGGCACGCATCGTCATCACGAACGCACGCTTGCCATCGAGATCGGTCGTCATCCCGACCAGCCGGCCCGGGATCTGACGGACGAGGGCATCGGTCGACGCCAGGATGCCGAGATACGGACCACCGTATTGCGGCGCGATCCCGAGCGGCTGTCCCTCGCCGGCGGCGATGTCGGCGCCGTACGCTCCGGGCGGCTCGAGGACGGCCAGGCTGACGGGTTCCACGACGGCCACGAACAAGGCCCCGGCGGCATGAGCCAGGCGGCCGATCTCCGGCATCGGCTCGAGCAGCCCGAGGAAGTCGGGCTGGGCGGCGATCACCCCGGCCACCGGCCGATCCCGATCCTCGAGCATCCGGGCCAGGGCATCAAGATCGGTCGTTCCGGCCAGTGGGCCGTCGCCCACCAGCGGGATCTCATCGAGCTCGAGGCCGCCCTCGAAGTACGTGGCCGTCGTCTGGCGATAGTGCGGATGGACGCCGCGAGAGATCAGGACCCGCTCGCGACGGGTCGCCCGACAGGTCATCAGGGCGGCTTCGGCCGTCGCCGCCGCGCCGTCGTAGTGCGACGCCGAGACGATGTCGAGGTCGACCAGCTCGGCCAGCAGCGACTCGTACTCGTAGATGCTCTGGAGGGTCCCCTGACTGATCTCCGGCTGGTACGGCGTGTAGGCGGTGTACCACTCCCCGCGGAGCAGCAACTGGTCGACCGCTGGCGGGCACCAATGGCGGTAGACGCCGGCCCCCAGGAACGACACCAGGTCCGTCCGATTGCGGGCGGCGAGACCGCGCAGCCGGGCCGCCAGCTCGAGTTCGGGCTCCGGGTCTGGCAGGTCGAGTGGCGATGCCCGGAGGCCGACCGGGATGTCATCGAACAGCCGATCGACCGAGTCGAGCCCGAGCGCGCCCAGCATCCGGTCGCGGTCGGCGGTGGTATGCGGGCCGTATGGCATCGTCGCTTCGGATCAGCCCGCGGCGATGAGTCGGGCGTACGCGTCCGCGTCGAGCAGGCCGTCGATCTCAGCCGGGTCCGCGATGGTCAATCGGATCATCCAACCCGACCCATATGGATCGCTGTTGACGAGTTCCGGACTCGCTCCGAGGGCGGGGTTCGTTTCGGCCACCGTGCCGCCGATCGGCGCGAACAGGTCGCTCACCGCCTTGACCGATTCGACGACCCCGAACGGCCCGGCGGCGGCCAGCGTGCGGCCCGTGTCGGGCAACTCGACGAAGACGATGTCACCAAGCTGTTCGGCGGCGTAGGCGGTGATCCCGACCGTGGCCTGATCACCGTCGATCCGGACCCACTCATGATCGGCCGTGTAACGAAGATCGGTCGGCACCATCAGGATCTGTCATCCCTCCTGTAGAACGGGAGCGGGACCACTCGGGCGGGCACCCTCCCATCGCGGATCTCGACATCGACTACGGTACCCGGCTCGGCGTCGGTCGGCGCGACATAGGCCATCGCGATCGGCACGGCCAGGGTCGGCGACTGCGTGCCGCTGGTGACCTGCCCGGTGCGTCGGTCTCCGACCCAGACGGGATAGCCGTGACGGGCGATACCGCGACCCTCCACGACGAGCCCGACCAGGCATCGGTCCGGACCGGTCTCGTGGATCCGCTCGAGCGCCGCTCGGCCCACGAAGTCGACCGACTTGCCGAGTTTCACCACGCGCCCCAGCCCGGCCGCGTATGGGTCGGTTTCGAGGTCGAGTTCGTTGCCGTACAGGGGCATGCCGGCTTCCAGCCGAAGCGTATCCCGGGCGCCCAACCCGATCGGCCCACCGCCGGCCGCACGGACCGCGGCATCGAGCGCGGCCCACAGGTCGATGGTATCGGCGGCATCCACGAAGATCTCGAACCCATCCTCGCCGGTGTAGCCGGTCCGGGCGACCAGGGCCGCCAGACCGGCGACCCGGCCCTCGGCGGCGGCGTAGTAGCGCAGGGCACCCAGGTCGACGTCGGTCAGCGGTCCGACCACCGACCGGGCCAGCGGTCCCTGGACGGCCAGTAGCCCCGTGACCAGCGAGCGGTCATCGAGGATCGCCTTCGAGCCGGCCAGCCGCTCCGCGAGGGCGTCGGACACGATCGGCGTGTTCCCCGCATTGGCGACCACGAGGAACCGCTCGTCAGCGAGCCGATAGACGATCAGGTCGTCGACGACGCCCCCTGCCTGGGAGCACAGCATGGAGTACTGCGCTCGGCCCGGGGCCAGGGCCAGCGGATCGGAGACCAGTGCCTTGGCCAGGCCGAGACCGGCCTCAGCGCCATCGACGTACAACTCGCCCATATGCGAGAGGTCGAACAGCCCGACTCCGTCGCGGACCGTCCGGTGCTCGTCGATGATCGAGCCATACTGGAGCGGCATCCGCCACCCGCCGAACTCGATGAGTCGGGCGCCGAGCGCCTCATGGACGGCTGTCAGTGGTGTCTGATGGACGATCCCCTGCTGGGTGTCCGTCACCGGCCGACCTCGACCAACCGGCGGCTTGCCTCTGCCACGAGCGTCCGTTCGGTCTCGAAGGTCAGGAACGAGGGTGCCTCCTCGAAGGTGATCCAGCGGACATCCTCGAATTCGTGGTCATGGGCGGACAGATCGCCGCCGGTCGGTTCCATCAGGAAGTAGTGCACGGTCTTGTGGATCCGCCGACCGGACTGGACGAAGGTGTACTCGATCGAATCGAGCGGTCCGGTGATCCGGACTTCCAGACCCGTCTCCTCGCGGACCTCGCGCAGCGCCGTCTCCTCGCGAGTCTCACCCGGGTCCGGCGTCCCCTTGGGGAGGGTCCAGGTCCGACTGTCGCGTTCTCGACGGCGGCTGCCGACGACGAGCCAGGGCCGGTCCCCTTCGTAACGGACGACGATCCCTCCGGCCGAAGTGGCGGTCGAACCCTTCAGTCGGGCCACGGCGCCGACGTCGCACCCGGACGGCGGACGATGCCGGCGCGGCTGGATCTCGTCCAGGCCATCGTCACCGACGGACGCGGTCGGCCACTCACGGGTCGTGTCGAGACTGCCGGGTGGATCGCGCGCCAACCGGCACGCAGACGGGTGAGTGGGGCGAGCTCGACAGCCTGGACGATGGTCGGCCTTCGGTCCGGGGCATGGAAGGCACCGGCTGGACGCAATCCCAGACGCCGCTCCTTGACGCGCGTCGACGGGCGGACGAATCTGGCCGCCGGGCGGGCCGCGTACCTGGCCGCGATGCTGTGGTCCATGTCCGGCTTATGGTAGCGGTTCGGGGCCGCCGCGCAAGGCCGATCCGAGCATCGATCGCATCGTCTCGGCCAGCGGTGTTGCCAGTGAGCCCCGGGCCTCTGCCAGGTCGACCTCTCGCCGACCGGCCGCGACATACAGTTCGAGCACGGCCGGGGCGCTCGCCCGCAGCGTGGCCAGGTGCGTCTCCAGCGTCCCGACATCGCCCCGGGTGATCGGTCCGGTCAGGGCCTGCCGGATGCCCAGGGCACGAGCGTTGCCCAACGTGCCCTCGATGAGGGGGCCGTAGATCGCCAACGCGCCGGCCTCGTCAAGGCCGGCCACCCGACCGAGTTCGACGATCGCATCGAGCAGCGCGACGAACCCGCCGGCGGCCAGGACTGCGGCCGCGTGGTAGGCCGACTTCGAGCCGGTGGCCAGGCGGACCGGTGTCGCCCCGATCGCCTCGGCCATCTCGCCAAGGAGCGCGGCGAGCTGATCGTCGCCTTCGATGGCGACCGTCGCTCCGCGGAACGCCGCGACGGCTCGCTCCGTGTCGGCCACGGAGACCAGCGGATGGAATGCACCGATCTGCGTCCCCGCGGCCATCGCCGGGATGAGGACGTCCGCTCCGAGGGCGCCGCTCGTATGGATCATCGCCTGCCCCCCGTACATCCTGAGCGAGCCGGCCAAGGGTCCGACGACATCGTCCGGGACGGCCAGGATGATCAGCTCGACCTCATCGAGGATCGCCTCTGGATCGATGAACGCCCGCTGGACATCGACCAGCGAGCGAAAGCGCTCTCGCCGGGCGGCGTCACGACTGGCGACGGCCGTGATCGGCCAGCCCGCCCGCGACAACGCGACTCCCAGCGCGGTTCCCACGGCCCCGGCGCCGACGATCCCGATGATGGGTGGCTCACCGGGCTCCGAGTGACGGTGCGGGTGCGCGTGATCCGCTGGATGGAGGTCGATGCCGGCCGCCTGGATGTCGCGTTCGATGTCGGCTCGGTCCCGGTCGCGGTCATCGCCGGGCAGCTCACCCCAGGACCTCATCGGGCACCCGGCGCGTGGCATGAGCGGGCGGGGTACGCTTGCATCCATCGAGTGTAGCCAGCAGGAGAGGTCGGCTCGCGTTGACACGGAACGATCCATTCGGGGCCCGAAGCGCCCTCGGCCCGGGCCTCCCCGACATCTACCGGCTCGACGCCGTCGCGGATGGGTTCGACCTGGTGAAGGCGCCGGTCACGGTCAAGGTCCTCCTCGAAAATCTGCTCCGTCATGCCGGCGACGGCACGATCACGCCGGCCGACGTGGAGACGCTCCTCGCCTGGCGCCCGGGGGTCGCGGCAGAAGCCGAGATCCCGTTCATGCCTGGTCGGGTCCTGCTCCAGGACTTCACCGGGGTGCCGGCGGTCGTGGACCTGGCCGTCATGCGAGACGCCATGGCCGACCTGGGCGGCGACCCGCAGGTGGTCAACCCGCTGGTCCCGACCGACCTGGTCATCGATCACTCGGTCCAGGTCGACCGGTTCGGGACACCCGGCGCGTTCGCCTATAACGTCGAGCGCGAATACGAGCGCAATGGCGAGCGCTACCAGTTGCTGCGCTGGGCACAGACCGCCTTTCGCGACTTCCGGGTCGTTCCGCCAGGGACAGGCATCATCCACCAGGTCAATCTCGAGTATCTGGCGACCGTGGTGTCCGATCGGCCCGACGAGGGCGGCGGTCGGATCGCCTATCCGGACACCGTGGTCGGCACCGATTCGCACACGACCATGGTCAATGGGCTGGGTGTCTTCGGGTTCGGGGTCGGCGGCATCGAGGCGGAGGCGGTCCAGCTCGGCCAACCGCTGTACCTGCCGATGCCCCACGTCGTCGGCGTCCGGCTGCACGGGACCCTGCCGCGCGGTTCGACCGCGACCGACCTGGTCCTGGTCGTGACCGAACTGCTCCGCGCCCACGGCGTCGTCGGCTCGTTCGTCGAGTTCGCCGGTGACGGTCTGGCGACGCTGGCGCTCGCCGACCGGACGACGATCAGCAACATGAGTCCGGAATTCGGCGCGACCGCGACGCTCTTCCCGATCGATGACGAAACACTCGCCTACCTGCGTCTGACCGGGCGATCGCGCGAGCGGGTCGATCTCGTCGAGCGTTATGCCAGGACCCAGGGGTTGTGGCGGGAGGCGGGTGACGGACCGACCTTCGATGAGGTGCTTGAGCTCGATCTCGAGGGCGTCGAGCCATCGGTGGCCGGGCCGCGACGGCCGCAGGACCGGGTCCTGTTGCCAAGCCTGCCCGCGAACTTCCATGCGGCCTTCCCCCGGTCCGATCCATCGCCTGCGAGCCGTGAGGATCTCGGCCGCCTCACCGATGAAGGCGGCACGACCGGTGCGACCGACAACGGCAGCGTCGCGGTCGAGATCGATGGGTCCGCGGCCATCGTCCGCCATGGATCTGTCGCCATCGCGGCCATCACCTCGTGCACGAACACGTCCAACCCGACCGTCATGATCGGCGCCGGGTTGTTGGCCCGGAATGCCGTTCGTCGCGGTCTCGTCGTCGGCCCGACGGTCAAGACGTCGCTGGCGCCCGGCTCTCGGGCGGTCACCGGCTACCTCGAGGCGGCCGGCCTGATGGCACCGCTCGAATCGCTGGGTTTTGCGCTGGCCGGCTACGGCTGCACGACGTGCATCGGCAATTCCGGCCCGCTTGACGTGGCGGTGGCCGGGGCCATCGAGGCGCACGATCTCGTGGTCGCGGCGGTGTTGTCGGGCAACCGCAACTTCGAGGGCCGGATCCACCCTCTGGCGCGGGCCAGCTACCTGGCCTCGCCACCCCTGGTCGTGGCATTCGCGCTGGCCGGTCGAGTCGACATCGACCTGACCAGCGAGCCGCTCGGCATCGGATCGGACGGCCGGCCGGTCTTCCTCGCCGACCTGTGGCCGGAGCCCGACGAGATCCGTGCCGTCATCGGGTCGGCCATCGACCCTGAGCTGTTCCGGCGGACCTATGCGACCGTCTTCGATGGCGATGACCGCTGGCGCGCCCTACCCATCCCGGCCGGCGACCGATATGACTGGCAGGACGAATCGACGTACGTCGCCCGTCCACCGTTCTTCGACGACCTGTCCGTCGAGCCGGGTGCGGTCGCGCCGCTGACCGGGATGCGGGCCCTGGCGGTGTTCGGCGATTCGGTCACGACCGACCACATCTCGCCGGCCGGGTCGATCCCGCCCTGGTCGCCGGCTGGGCGGTGGCTCCAGGACCATGGTGTCGGTCCGCTCGACTTCAATTCCTATGGTGCCCGGCGTGGCCATCACGAGGTCATGGTCCGCGGCACATTCGGCAACATCCGGCTGCGCAATCGGTTGGTCGAAGAGACGGAAGGCCCGTACACCCTCCACCTGCCTGACGCGAGCCAGGGGTTCATCTACGACGTCGCGATGCGCTATGCGCGCGAGGGTGTTCCGCTGACCGTCATCGCGGGTCGGGAATATGGCTCAGGCTCGTCGCGCGACTGGGCCGCCAAGGGCCCGGCCCTGCTCGGGATCCGGATGGTCCTGGCCGAGAGCTACGAGCGGATCCATCGATCCAACCTCGTCGGGATGGGCATCCTGCCCCTCCAGTTCGCACCCGGCGACTCGGCCGCGTCGCTCGGACTGACCGGGCGCGAGTCGTTCTCGGTCGAGGGTCTCGGGACCGAACCGACACCGCGTCAGCGGGTGATCGTCACAGCGACCCCGGACGCGACCACCGGCGACGACGCCCCGACCCGCAGGTTCGAGGTGGTGTCGCGGCTCGATGGCCCGATCGATGTGGCCTACTACCGCGGCGGCGGGATCCTGCCGACCGTCCTTCGCCGGCTCGCCGGCGGCGTCCGTCCCGACTGAGCGACGGTCCGGCCCAGGACGGTCGCCGCCCGCCGGAGCGTTTCTTCGTCCGGGCGGCTGAGGTAGACGACGAGCTCGTCGTCGCGTCCTTCGAGTCGCCGATTCGCATCCAGCGGCTCGACCCGAACCCCGACCTCGGCCAGGGAATCGGCGAGTCGCGTCGCGGTCCAGTTCGGATCGAGGATCCCGACGATCAGGTGTCCGCCGGCGATCGCACGGCGCACCTCCAGCTGGCGCACCGGTCGCCGCCAGGGACTCGGCGAATGTGTTCCGTCGGGCCGCCAGGATCGCCCGGACCCGACGGACATGGCGATCGAATGCGCCGTCCTCGAGGAACATCGCGAGGGCGCGCTGCTCGAGGGCAGAGGCTGGTCGACCACCCGCTTCGAGCGCCGCGAGCAATCGGCCACGGTACGCCTCCGGAACCACCATGTACCCGGTTCGAAGACCGGGGAACAGGACCTTGCTGAAGGTGCTGACGTAGATGACCCGGCCGTCGTCGGCCAGGCCCTGGAGCGACGGAGACGGTCGGCCGGCGTATCGCAACTCGCTCTCGCAGTCATCCTCGACCACGATCGCCCCGCAGCGGTCCGCCCAGCGCAGGACATCGAGCCGTCGACGCAGGCTCAGACTGCCGCCCGCGGGGTATTGCCAGCTCGGCGTGACGAACAGGATGTCTGCCCGTTCCGGCAGCCGCTCGACGCACAGGCCGCCATCATCGACCGGGACCGGCGCGATGGTCGCCCCGGACCCGCCGAGGGCACGGCGGATCTGCTCACCGCCCGGATCCTCCATGAGGCACAGTCGGCCCGGACCCAGCCAGGTCCGGGCGATAGCGGCAAAGGCGGCCGTCGATCCCGCCGTGATGGCGATCGAATCCGGATGACATCGGACCCCACGATGGACCGCGAGATGGTCCGCCAGACTGGTTCGAAGTCGGACATCGCCGAGCGGTCCCGCATAGGTCGTTGCCGGCCCGTCCGGGTCGTCCGCCAGCGTCCGCCAGGCTCGAACCAGGAGTCGCTCCCAGTGGCGTCGATCGAGTGCCTCCAACCCGAACCATTCCGGTCCGAGTTCGATCGCTGCCGGAGCCGTCGCCTCGGGATCCGTGACCGGCGCATCGGCGATCCAGCGATTGGCCGGCGGGAAGTGGGCCGGTCGGGCGATCGTGGCCGGATCCATGGTGGCCGGACCCAGCGCCGGCAGGTCGCTCGCGACCCGGGTCCCACGCCGACCATGGACCTCGAGATAGCCCTCTGCGACCAGCTGGTCGTACGCCGTCTGCACGGTGATCCTGGCGACGCCCAGTTCCATGGCCAGGACGCGTGTGGCGATCAAGGCTGCCCCGGGGTTGAGGCGTCCGTCGATCACGGCCGACCGCAGACGACTGGCGAGTTGCCGGTGGAGCGGTTCGGCGATCCCGCGCCTGAGTGGTGCCTTGAGCGAGTCTGTGGCCCTATCGAAGTCACCATCTGTGGCTCTTGCCACCATGCCAGCCATCCGTGGAGTATGGGCGCGATGTCGTCGCCCGTCGCCCGCTTTCGCCTGGAGACCCTGGTGGCCGTCCTGGCGTTGCTGGCGGCTGGCTGCGGCTCGGTCGCGACGAGCCCGACGACGAGCTCCGCGGTGCCCGTCGCCCAGGCTCCGTCCGCGACGGTCCCCTCCGGGCCGTCTCCGACTCCCCGCCCGACGGCCAGTCCGGCGCCGAGTGCACCCGCGGCGACCGATCTCGGCGACCGGCTCGTGGCGACCATCGATGGCGTGGTCAAGCCATGCGCGATGGCCGCGACCGCGACGGATATCTGGGTGACCGGCAACAACCCTTCGATGCTCGCCAGGATCGATCCGATGACTGACACGATCGTCAGCCAGGCCCCCACGAACGGGTCGCCGTGCGGGATCGCCGTCGGCGCCGACGGACGGTTGTGGATCGCCCTGCTGAGCGCCGGCCAGGTCATCGCGGTCGACCCGGACAGCGGCAAGACCACGGCGACGATCAAAGGCCTGGGCGCCAACCTGTGGGACCTGAAGGCGGGCTTCGACTCGATCTGGGTCGTCGACCGGACGAACCGGGAACTCCTCAGGATCGACCCGCGCAAGGAGAAGGTGGCGAAGCGGATCGCCATCGGGCCGTCCGGCTCCGGCCTGGCCATCGCCGACGGTGCCGTATGGGTCGTCGACGACATCGATGGGTCAGTGCGCCGCATCGACCCGGCCACCGACACCGTGACGGCGACCATTCCCCTGGCCCGCGGCGCCTCGTGGTTCGCGGACGACGGCACGACGCTGCTGGTCGCCAACCGACTCGACGGCTCGATCACCCCGATCGATGGCGCCACGTCGGCGGCCGCGCCGTCCCTCGTCGGAGCGAGGAGCCCACTCGATGGTGCGGTCGTCGCCGACCGAGCCTACATCCCGGATGGCAAGGCCGGCACATTGCTTGAGATCGGCGTCGGCGGCGACACGGTCGCATCGGTCGACCGACTCGATGGCGCGAAGAACCCGTTCGTGGCCGAGGGTGCGTTCGGCGACGTCTGGGTCCTCGACTACGGCGGGGAGCGGATCTGGCGTCTCCATCCGTAGCCGGCTCGCGCCGGGCACGAAGAAGCCCCCGGGGGAGGAACCGGGGGCTTCGACGCGGAGGAGCAGGTCCTGTCGAACATCGGACGGTTCGACGGACGTGGTCGTGACGCGCGACCGGGTCAGTCGCGCAGCGCCTCATCGGTCGCCGTGACCCCGGGTCGGTCGACCTCGACATCCGCGCCCGTGCTGATGATCGGACGCCCGTAGATCGCGCGCCCCACGTTGCCGACCAGGAGCGCCACCGCACTGACCAGGAACAGTTGGCCGACCAGCCCCTCCGAGACCGCGACCATCCGGCCGAGGTTCGTCGCGGCCGTGAAATCACCGAACCCGATCGTCGCCAGGGTCGTGTAGCTGAAATACAGGTATTCGGCCGCACCCGCGTCCGACGTCTGGACGAAGAACGGCTGACCGTCGATGGCGGCCAGGAGCGGGAAGAGATACGCGTAGGCGAGGCCGATGAGCAGGTAGATGGCCAGGGCCCCGAGGACCAGACGGAACGTGATGGTCGGGCTGAGGACGATCCGGTGCAGGATCACCAGCGGCGCGATGACCGCCAACAGGAGTCCGATGACCGCGGCGGCCGACGTCTCGTAGGTCACGTTCGTGGCGTACGCGAAGGCCGACAGGATGATGGCCGAGACGACGATCGCGACGATCCACAGGAACGTCTTGCCGTGGGAATCGGAGGTATGCAGGACGAACAGCAACGTGCCGCCGCTCAGCGCGACGCTGAGCAGTTGGCTGCCTGGTCCAAGGGCCGTCGCGAAGACGATGATGGTCAGCAGGATGAGCACGAGGACGACCCCGTAGTCATCGGTTCGGGCCAACGCCGCACGAAACCACTGACGGATGGATTGATCGGGAGCCCGGGCAGGCAACATCCGCCGGATGGTACCCGACGGATGACTGACCCACCGAGCCAACCGGAAACAGAAACAGGGCCTCGAAGGCCCTGCACTGTCTGGTCACGCTGGTGGGCGATACTGGATTCGAACCAGTGACCTCACGGATGTGAACCGTGCGCTCTAACCGACTGAGCCAATCGCCCCGGGAGGTCTCGACGCCGCATCGGGCGTCGGACGATGCCGTCCGATCATACCCGGAGCCCCGGCCACCGGGCAACGACCGTGTCCGGCTCGACGCCATCCACGACCAGCAGCTTTTGTCGACTCGTCGCGCCGGCGACGATCCGGACGTCGTGTCGAGCGATACCCAGTTCGCCGGCAACGAGTCGGATCAAGGCGGCGTTGGCGGCCCCATCCACGGCCGGAGCCATGACTCGGACGCGGAGCACTCCGTCGACCACAGCGTCCAACAGGTCGACGCCCGACCTGGGCGTGAGGCGGACGGCGAACCGCGTCGTCGGAAGGCTCAACGGCCCGACCGGACGGCGCCGGGGACCCTGGCGCGCGCTGTCACAGCTCCGAGTCTAGCAGCCGGTCGATGCTCCCCCTTCAGACCTGCTCGTGGGCGTGCGGATGTTCCCGTTCGCCGAACAACGCGCGGCCGACCCGGACGATCGTCGCGCCCTCCTCGACGGCGATCTCGAAGTCATCGCTCATGCCCATCGAGAGGGCTCCGCCCAGCTCGGGCCACCGCCGGCGGGTCTGGTCGGACAGCTCTCGGAGGCGACCGAATGTCGCCCTGGCCTCGGCCGGGTCCTCAGTCAACCGCCCGACCGTCATGAGGCCGTCGACCGCCAGGTGCGGCAGGGCGAGGATCGTGTCAAGCGCGGCGTCGAGGTCCGCTGGCGCGAACCCCGCCTTGGCCGGGTCGAGGTCGACGTTGACCTGGAGCAGGATCGGATAGGTCGCCTCACCCCGGAGCTCCGGCACCAGGCGGTCGAGGCGCCGGGCCAGGTCGGTCGTGTCGACCGATTGGATCGACTCGAAGGCTTCGAGTGCACGACGAGCCTTGTTCGACTGAAGGGGACCGATGAGGGTCCAGTGCGCCCCGGGCACCTCCGGGACCTTCGCCAGAGCCTCCTGCACCCGGTTTTCGCCGAGCCGGTCCAGGCCGGCCGCGACCGCGTCTCGAACGGCGTCCGCTGAGACGGTCTTCGATACCGCGACCAGGTCCACCCCGTCGGGGTCACGATCGACCCGCCGACACGCGTCGGCGATCCGCTCCAGCACGTGCACCCGTGCCGCCCGGTAGCTATCGATCCTGGATCGTGATTCGGTCATGCTCGCCGGGCCGGCCCCAGGCCGGCGACGGTCACTTTCGGCGCAGGAAGCTCGGGATCTCCAGGTCGTCCGCGTCGTACGTCGTGGCAGGTCGCTTGGCGGCCGGCGCCTCACCGACCGACCGCTCAGTCCGCGGAGCGACGATGGCGGCGAGCTCATCGTCGAATGGTGTGCTCGTCGAGGTCGGTTGGGTCGATCCACCGTCTGCGACGGCGTCGCGCTGGCGCTGCAGCTCCTCGAGGAAATCGCGTTCGCGTGACGGTCGCCCGGCTGCGCTCGCGTCCATCACCCCGGCGGCCGCGTCGACGCGGTCCGTCTGCCGCTTCCGGCCACCATCGAAGCCGGTCGCGATCACCGTGATCATGACCTCGTCGCCGAGCCGCTCGTTGAAGCTCGTCCCGAAGATGATGTTCGCCTCGGGATCCGCCGCGGCCCGGATCTCCTCGGCCGCCTCCGTGACTTCGTAGAGGCTCAGGCTGGATGACCCGGTGATGTTGAACAGGATGCCCTGCGCGCCGGCGATGTCGACCTCGAGCAATGGACTGGCGATGGCCTGGCGAGCGGCCTCGACGGCACGATTCTCGCCGGCGGCGCGACCGATGCCCATGAGCGCCGACCCGGCATCGCGCATGATCGCTCGAACGTCGGCGAAATCGAGGTTGATGAGGCCCGGCATCGTGATGATGTCGCTGATCCCCTGCACGCCCTGGCGAAGGACGTCGTCGACGACTCGGAACGCATCCAGGATGCTGGTGTTCTTCTGGACGACGTCCTTGAGTCGATCGTTGGGGATGGTGATGAGGGTGTCGACCTGCGCCTTCAGTTCCTCGGCGGCCTTCTCAGCCACCAGTCGACGGCGTGCGCCCTCGAACTCGAACGGCTTGGTAACCACGCCGATGGTCAGCGCGCCGGTCTCCTTGGCCAGGGCAGCGACGACGGGTGCCGCTCCCGACCCGGTCCCGCCGCCGAGTCCGGCCGTGATGAAGACCATGTCGGAGTCGACCAGTGCCTGGCTGATCTTCTCGGAATCCTCCTCTGCGGAGCGCTGGCCGATGCTGGCATCACCGCCGGCGCCGAGACCGCGGGTGATCTTGTCGCCGATCCGGATCTTGTGCGGGGCATCCGCCTGGAGGAGCGCCTGCGCGTCCGTATTGCAGGCGATGAACTCGACACCCATCATCTCGGCCCGGATCATCCGATTGACCGCGTTGCTGCCGCCGCCGCCGACGCCGATGACACGGATCAGGGCGAAGTTCTCGGAGTCGGAACGCAACGGCATGGGGCTCTCCTCAACGACCCTCGGGAGGGGCGATCATCGACGTTTCATGTCTCGGTCGGACCCGGTCGGCGCTGCCGGTCTGGAGCCGGTCCGTACGGTTGGGGCGGAGTATAGCGCTCGATGGTCGTCCCCGGCGAGGACCGGTCGGGCCAGCGCGGCAGGGTCGCGGTCTCGATGGTGCCCGGGCGCACCGCGGTTCGCGGGCGGCGTCGGCGACTACGGGAAGATGCTTCGGAACGCGTCCCGGATCCGGCCCAGTCCCCCGCCGGCTGGGGCCGATTCGTAGCGGCTCGGTTCTCCGCCAGCCAGGCTGGCCGCGCCCCAGCGCAGGAGGCCGACCGACGTGCTGTAGCTCGGGTTGAGGAGCGTGTCGACGAGCCCGCCGATGCCCGCCGGGGCCGCGACCCGGACCGGCATCTGGAGGACGTCCCGACCCAGCTCGGCCGCGCCGGCCAACTGGGCCGCTCCACCGGTCAGGATCACCCCGGCCGGCAGCATCCCGACGCCCGCCGCCCGGATCTCGTTGCGGAGCAGCTCGAAGGTCTCGCGCATGCGCGCCTCGATGATCTGCGAGACCTCCAGCCGACCCACCGTCCGGCCGGCCGTCTCGCCGAGGACCGACACGTTGATCTGCTCGTCCTCGGCGATCGAGGCCAGATCGCAGGTCCCGTGCAGGATCTTCAATTCCTCAGCGACCTGGATGCTCGTCTTGAGTCCGATCGCGACGTCGTTCGTCACGTTCGCGCCACCGACGGGCAGGACGCGGGTATGGAAGGGCGAGCCTTCCTGGAACAGGGCGAGATCGATCGTCCCGGCTCCGATGTCGGCGACCGCGACCCCGAGCTCCTTCTCCGTCTCGGACACGACCGCCTCGGCCGAAGCGAGCGAATCGACGACGAGCTCGTCGATCTTGACTCCGGCGGCACCGACGCACTTGGTCAGATTCTGGACGGCGGTCGCGGACGCGGTGACGATATGCGTCTCCACCTCGAGTCGCAGGGCGCTCATCCCGAGCGGGTCCTTGACGCCCTCCTGGCCATCGACCGTGAACCCGCGCCGTTCGACGTGCAAGACGTCGCGGTTGGACGGGATGGACACGGCTCGGGCGACCTCGATGGCCCGGTCGATATCCTCGCGGGTCACCTCGCGGTGGTGAGCGGTGACCGCCACCTGACCGCGTGAGTTGAGGCTTTCGACGTGCTGGCCACCGACGCCCACGAACGCCCGGTCGATCTTCCAGCCGGACAGCCGCTCGGCGCGTTCGACGGCATCGGCGATCGATCGGACCGTCTGGTCGATATTGATGACCACGCCCTTCTTCAGGCCGGACGCCGGGACGGTGCCGTGGCCCATGATCGTCAACCGGCCGTCATGACTCACCTCACCGATGAGCGCACAGACCTTGCTCGTGCCGACATCGATGCCGACCAGGACCGCTTCTCGTTCCACCGTGTCGTCGTTCTCCGTTCCAGGTTCGCTGCTTACAGGAAGTGGCGCCTGATGAGGGCCACGTTATCGAAGATGCGCAGGCCGAAGGTGATCAGGGCCACCAGGTACAGATCCAGGCCGAGCCGGTCGCCGATGAAGGTGAGCAGGACCGCGACGATCGCGTTGACCAGGAACCCGCTGATGAAGATCCGATCGTCGTAGACCCCGTCGAGCTCCGCCCGGACCGCACCCAGCACCGAGTCGAGCGCGGCGAGTATCGCAACGGCCGAATAGCGACTGAGTTCGATCCCGACATTGACGTTGAGGACGAGCCCCGCGAGGACGCCCAGCAGGAGTCCGAGCAGGGGGAGCAGCACGGGGGATCATCCTCGTTCCGATGGTTTCGGCAAGGCTACCCGACCGGCCTTCGGCGCGCCACCTCATGGCGCCACACTCGGCTTCGCAGTGGGCTCCGGCGACGGACTCTGGCGCGGGATGTACGTCCCATCGGTCTCGGACGCGAGGATGACGCGATCGACCGTCGGCTCTCGCTCGAACAGCAGGCTGCGCAGCAGGCGGACCTGGCCGGGGATGAGGTCGGTCTTGCGCAGGCTCGGCGTGTAGAAGCCGAACACCGCCGACCAACCGTCCGGCCGGGCATTGACCACGAAGCCGTTCTCGTCGGTCACGACGACGGCCAGCGACCCGGCACTGCTCCCGACATCGGCCGGGACGAGTGAACCAAGTCGGGTCGCCGCATCCAGATCGACCGGGGCAAGGGACGTCCCGACGTGGAAACCGAACGACGTGGCCCGGCGATCGACCACGACGGGGAGCGACCCGAGATCATCCGACACGTCGGCGACCCGCTCGAACAGCAGGCCATCGCCATCGACCAGGAACCGCTCCTCGCCGATCGACCAGACCAGCAGCGGCTGACGCTCATCGAGGGTCACCGCGATGGTGGCCGGCAGCTTGACCTGGACCTGCGCGCCGGCGACCGTGGGCAACGTCTCGAGCGTCGCCGCGAGTGGCCCGGTCGCCAGTCGGAAGACGTTGTTGCCGCGAACCTCGGCGAGCGCGGCCTCCACCGCGGCCGGATCCGTGTAGTGCAACCCGTTCACCTCGAGCTTGGCATAGCCGAAGGCCGATGAGGCACCGACGCCATAGATCGCCGCCGCCGACAGGAGCATCGCCAGGGCCGCTCCGGCCCGTACCGTGGACAGGCCCCGGGAGGCTCGGCGGACCGGCCGGCTGCGGCGGCCCGGCAGGGGCGTCCGAGTCCGCCGAGCGATCGGTCGACCACTCATCTGGGAAGGTCCGCCGCCGTCAGCCGCCGTCCAGCTCGGGCCCGGTGGCGGGCCAGGCCGAGCGACACGATCCTGGTGCAGATCGATCCGAACGTATAGCCGCCTTCCGCCGGCATCGTCGGGAACAGGCTGATCGGCGTGAAGCCTGGGATGGTGTTGATCTCCGAGAGCACGATCCGGTCGCCAGCGAGGAGGAAGTCGACGCGCGCGAAGCCGCTCGCCCCGATGGCCCGATACGCGTCCCGGGCGATCTTCCGGAGCGCTGCCCGCTGCACCTCGCTGACCTCGGCCCGGGTCGACGTCTCGGAAAGTCCGGCGGTGTACTTGGCCTCGTAGTCGTAGAACTCATGGCCGGATACGATCTCGCCCGGCCCGAACGATTCGAGACCTGTCGTCTCGTCGCCCACGATCGCGACCTCGAGGTCGCGGGCACCGGGCAGATACGTCTCCACGAGGGCCAGGGTGTCATGCCGGAACGCGGTCGCCAGGGCCGGCCCGAGCTCGGTCGGTTCGTGGACGAGGGTCATCCCGACCGAGCTGCCCAGCCGCGCGGGCTTGACCATCAGACGGGCTTCATCGGTCGACCGGCTGAACGCGTCAAGCTCGGCCCGGACCGCATCCGGATCCGCCGCCCATCGATCCGCAGAGACCTCGCGCCAATCGACGACCGGCAGACCGATGCCACGGCACATCCGTTTGAACAGGGCCTTGTCCATGCCGATCGCGGAGGCTGCCACCCCGGATCCGGTGTAGGCCAGATCGGCCGCCTCGAGCAGCGCCTGGACCGTCCCGTCCTCGCCGAACGGTCCGTGCAGCGCGATGGCGACGACCGGCGCCGGCCGGATCTCCGCCAGCCGATCGATCGCCACCCCGACCGAGTGCGGACCATCCGCGGATAGCCCGGCGGGTTCATCGTACGTGGACGCGGAACGACCACCGCGGCGATGGTCGGCGGGCAGCCACCACCAGCTGCCGTCAAGGTCGATGAGGACCTGGCTGACCGAGTGGCCCTCATCGGCCAGGGCTTCCGCGATGGCCGTCCCGGAGACGATCGACACGTCGTGTTCGGCAGATGGACCGCCGAACAGGACGACGACGGGCGGGGGTGTGGACGGGCTCATCCGATCGGCTCCGCGCTGGACCAGTCCCCGACGAACTCGATCTCATATTCGAGCGAGATCCCGTGCCGCTCGCGGACGACCGCCCGAACCTGGTCGGCCAGCCGGCGGACGTCGGCGGCCCGGCCCTTCTGATCATTGACGATGAAGTTGGCGTGCTTCTCGGAGACGACCGCACCCCCGACTCGCAGACCCTTGAGACCGGCGGCGTCGATCAATCGTCCGGCCGAATTGTCGGGCGGATTGCGGAATACGCTGCCGGCCGACGGGAGGCCGAGCGGCTGGTGGGCCTGACGCCAGTGGCGGATCGCATCCAGTCGCGTCTTGATCAGCTCGGGATCGGCGGCGGTCAGGCCGAACGTCACTTCGATGACCACTTCACGCCCGTCCCCATCGACGACCGGGTCGGCGTGCTTGAAACGACTGTCGCGATAGGAGAACCGAAGCGCCGCAGCGGGCACGACCGACTCGCTGCCATCTGTGCCGAGGACGCGCGCCGACTCGACCACATCGGCGATCTCGACCTCGTGGGCACCGGCGTTGGCCCAGACGGCCCCACCGACCGTGCCCGGGATCGCCAGGCCGAATTCGAGTCCCGTCAGGCCGGCCCGTTGTGTCTCCGTGGCAGCCCTCGCCATCTGGACGCCGGCCTCCGCGACGTATCGGTCATCGACGATCCGCGAGCCCTCTGCCCTGACCTGGATGACCAGGCCGCGAACGCCCGCATCGGCGATGACAAGGTCGCTCCCGCGCCCGAGCAGGAGGTGCGGGATGCCCCGGTTCCGGGCATAGCGCACGAGGGCCCGCAGTTCGTGGGCATTGTGGACGGTCGCGAACAGGTCGGCCGGTCCGCCGACACGCATCGTCGTGAACCGGGCCAGGGGCTCATCTCGCGACGTCTTGACCCCGATCCGGCGCTGGATCTCGGTCCCGGTCGCGATCGCGTCGAAGGCGGCGATCATGCCGGCAGCCCGCGTGCGCGTCGCTCGATCGCGGATGGGTCGGGCAACCCGTTCCGGTGGGCCGCCGCCAGGATCAGGTCGGCGACGGCGGCCGCGGCTGCGGGTCGCCCGAGGTCTCGAGCCGCGATCGCCATCGCCTCGTAGGCCGGCGCATCGTCGAGGATCGATACGGCCTCGAGCAAGGCCGCCGCATCGAAATCCTTGTCCTCGATCAGTCGTCCCGCTCCCGCGTCGGTCAGACTCTGGGCATTGGCCCGCTGGTGCCCGGCCGCGTGCGGGTAGGGCACGACGACGACGGGCACGCCCAGGGCGGTGACTTCGGCAAGCGTCGAAGCGCCGCCGCGACCGACGACGAGGTCGGCCGAAACGAGCGCTGCCAGCATGTCATCGCGCAGGAAGCGGTACGGCCGGTAGCGGTCTCGCCGGGACGACACAAGGGCCTCCCTCCCGGCCAGCGCCGCCGGGTAGCCATCGTCGCCGGTCACGTGGATGACCGTGACCCGCTCGGCCAGGGTCGGCAGGGCATCGGCCACGGCCGCGTTGAAACGCTGGACGGCCTGGGATCCACCGAACACCAGCAGCACGTGGGCGTCGATCGCGATCCCCAGCTGGTGGCGGGCCGCCGTCCGGCTCAGGGCTCCGACGTCCCGGATCGGTGTTCCCGTCTCGTAACACGGCCGGCCCGGGGCCGCGGCGGCGAGCGCTCGACAGGTGGCCGCAGAGGAGACCGCCAGCGCCGATGCGAGACGGGCCGTCGTCCGAACGGCCCGCCCGGGGATGACGTTGCCGTCCCACATGACGACCGGGATCCCCAGTGGCGCGGCGGCCATGAGGACCGGCACCGCGACGTACCCGCCCGTCGTGAACACGGCAGCCGGCCGTTCCGCGGCGAGGATGGCCGCGGCCTGCGGCACCGAGGCGGCCAGCCGGATCGGGTCGAGGACCGCGTGCACGTCCCGTTCCGTCGTTCTCAGCGAGCGCGTGGCGAGACGCCGAAGCCGGATGCCAGCCGGGGGCACGAGACTCGCCTCCAGGCCGCGATGGCCGCCCAGCCAGGTCAGGTCGGGCGCCTCAGGCGTCGCGCGCAGGGAATGCGCGACGGCCAACGCCGGGTAGATGTGTCCGCCCGTCCCGCCGGCCGCGATCAGCACTCGCATCGTCGTTCCACGTCCCCTTTTCCACGGTCTCGCGCGAGATCGAGAGCAATACCCCGACCGCGGCAAAGCTGATGATGAGGGATGAACCGCCGGCACTGATGAACGGCAGGGTGATCCCGGTGATCGGCACGAGCGCGACGACCACCGCGATGTTGATGAATGCCTGGAGACACAACCAGCCGGTGATCCCCGCGGCCATCAGTGCCCCAAAGGTGTCCGGCGCGGCCAGGGCGATCCGAACGCCGGAATAGGCGAGCAGCAGGAACAATCCGATCACCACGACCGCACCGATCATCCCGAATTCCTGGCCGACCTCGGCGAAGATGAAGTCGTTGAACGCATTCGGGACGAAGACCTTGCTCTCACCGAGCCCGGTCCCGAACAGCCCGCCGAGCCCCAGGGCCAGCAGTCCCTGGACCGTGTGGAACCCTTCTCCCAAACGATCCAGCCAGGGGTCCTGCCAGACCCGGATCCGGTCGAGCTGGTAGCCGCGCAGGCCGACCGTGATCATGGCCATCGCCACCCCGGCGGCCATGACTCCGAGGTGGACCAGGTTGGCACCGGCCACGAAGAACATCGTGAATGCCGTCAAGGTGATGACCATGGTCGTCCCCAGGTCGGGCTCGCGGAAGACCAGCGCGGCGATGGGCGCCAGGATGATCAGGAATGGCACGGTCCCGCTCCAGAACCCGTGGATCCTGTGGCCCCGCTTGGCAAACCAGTGGGCGAGATAGATGACGAGCGCGAGCTTTGCGATCTCCGCCGGGTGGATGGCCGGGAGCGGACCGATCTTGAGCCAGCGGGCGGAACCACCGACGACGATATTGAACTCGGGGACGAAGACGAGGATGAGCAGACCGATCGACAGCAGATAGAACGGCACGGATGCCAGCCGCAGGTACCGATAGTCGAGCCGCATCATCAGCGCCATCGCGATGAAGCCCAGCAATGCCCACTGGATCTGAGGCCCGACCGTCGCGAACGTGTCGGCGTCCTGGACGTAGCCCTTGATGGCCGACGACGAGTAGACCATCAGGATGCCGATCGCGGTCAGCGCGACGACGACCACGATGATCACGTAGTCCGCCTGGTGCCGCTCGCGCCGTAGGGCTCCAGCCCGGCTCTTGACCGGCGTCCGGTTGGCGACCGCCCGGTCCGGGGCGATGCCGACCGAACGTTCCCGCCGGGGGCGCTCGAGCCGAGGGATCGGCGGCGCGAGGTTCATCGATCCTCCAGCCTGCTTCGTTCGGCGGAGATGGCCGCGACGATGCCCTTGAACGCCCGGCCGCGCGCGGCATAGTCCGCGAACATGTCGAAGCTCGCCGCGGCTGGACTGAGCAGCACCGTCGCCTCCGCTTCGACATCGTTCTCAGGAACCCGAGACTCGAGGATCTCGCGAGCGATCGCCTCGGCTCGGCGGACCGCGGTCTCCAGGTCATCGGCTCGCTCGATGTGGGCCAGACCAGCCCGACTGAAGGCGGCGGCGAGACTCGGGCCACTCTCACCGATCAGGACCGCGGCATCGGCACATTCGGCGACGACCGGGGCGAGTTCGGACAGGTCGATCCCCTTGTCACGGCCGCCCGCGATCAGGACGACCGGTCCATCGAACGCACGCAGTGCGGCGATGACCGCGTCCGGCTGGGTGCCCTGCGAATCGTTGACGAACCTGACGCCCGCGACCCGGGCGACGGTCTCGAGTCGATGCTCCACCCCCTGGAATCCGGCTGCGGCAGTCCGGATCGCGGTCGGGTCAACGCCGAAGAGCAACCCGACTGACACCGCCGCAAGGGCGTTGGCAACGTTATGGGTACCGGGGATGGCGAGATCGGCGACAGGCATGATCCGTCCGCCCTCGCCGCTTGCCGCGATGCCAGCGCCCACGTGGGCGAGCCGCTCGACGTCATCGGCGACGACCCATCCGTCGACCACGCCGACACCGCCCGGCGTCGGGTCGGAGCGCCGATAGCGGACGACCCGCGCCGCCGCATGATCCGAATATGCAGCGACGACAGGGTCCTCGTCATTCAGGACCAATGCGCCGTCCGGATCGACCAGGTCGGCGAGGCGCCGTTTGGCCGCGCGATACGCCTCGACCGAGCCGTGACGGTCGAGGTGGTCGGAGGTGACGTTGGTGTAGACCGCGACCGTCGTCCCACGCGACAGTGTCGGCAACTGCAGCTCGGACAGCTCATCGATGACGCGGTACCCGGTCGTCAGTTCAGGAAGCCGTTCGACCATCGGCGAGCCGATGTTGCCTCCAAGCAGCACCGGATGGTCGGGATCCATCGACAGGATGGCTGCGGCCAGGGAGGCCGTCGTGGTCTTGCCCTTGGTGCCGGTCACGCCGACCGTCGGGGCCGGACACAGTCGCAGGAAGAGATCGGCTTCGGAGACGAGGGCCGGTGCGGATCGATCGCCCCTGTGCCGGGCGGCGACGAGCGCTTGCAGCGCCCCACGCAGCCGGGGTTCGGCGGTCGGGAAGTCCGGGGTGATCGACGGCGACGTGGCAACGAGCGCGGCGCCGGTCCAGCTCACGGCCGGGTCGACCTGAGGTCCGAGGGCCATCTCGACCGGTCGCCCGCCGAGTGCATCGATGGCCGCCTCCAGCTCGCCGGCCGGACGGCCGTCGTAGATCGTGACCCGTGCACCGGCATCCGCGAAGAACCGGGCCATGGCAACGCCACTTCGGGCGAGTCCGAGGACCGTCACCGGTCGGTCGCGCAGGGCACCGGCCTTGATGGCCGCGATATCGAGCGTGTCGAGATCGATCGGTCTCGCTGTCGTCATCGTGCTCACTACAGCCGATCCAGCGACGCCAGGAACAGCGTCACGCCGAGCAGTGCGGCCAGGATCCCCACGATCCAGAACCGGATGGTGATCTTCTCCTCATCCCAGCCGGAGAGCTCGAAATGATGGTGGATCGGGCTCATCCGGAACAGCCGACGGCCGCCCGATACCTTGTAGTAGCCGACCTGCAGGATGACCGACGTGGTCTCGATCACGAAGATGATGCCGATGAGTGGCAGCACCAGGATCTGGCCCGTGATGAGCGCCGTGACCGCCAGCGTCGCACCAAGCGACAGGGCGCCCGAATCGCCGATGAAGATCTGCGCCGGATGGACGTTGAACCACAGGAATCCGAGCAGGGCTCCGATGATCAAGGCGCACAGGAGGGCCAGGTTCGGCTGAGCCAGCGGAGCGTTGAACAGGGCGATCAACATATATGCGACGTAGGCGATGGCCAGGGTCCCGCCGGACAGGCCGTCCAGGCCATCGGTGATGTTGACGCCATTGGAAGCGGCGATGATGGCGAACGCCGCGAACGCGACGTAGACCCGGGGGTCGATCTCGACCGCGCCGACGAACGGGACGGCGATGGCAGTGATGTCATAGGTCTGCTGGATCTGCCAGGCGGCCACGAAGGCGACCACGGTCAACCAGATGAGTTTCTGCCGGGCGCGGATGCCCTCGCCGGTCCGGGCGTTCAGGTAGTCGTCGAAGGCGCCCAGCAGGCCGACGCCCGCCAACGCGGCGAGGGGCGCGAATGTCGATGCGTCCGGACCGGGTCGCAGAAAGAAGTAGATCCCGATGACGACCGCGACGATGAGCAACCCACCCATCGTCGGCGTCCCTTCCTTGACATAGTGGCTTTCCGGGCCTTCCTCGCGGATCCGCTTGCCGAAGCCGAGCGCGTGAAGCAACCGGATGTACGGCGACATCAGGATGACCATCAAGGCGAACGCCAGCAGGAGACCCTGGATCAACTCGACTTGAGCGAGGCTGTCGGTCATCCGACACTGCCGTCGCCGAGTTCGTGCTTCAGGCCGTCCACGACCCGATCGAGGGCAACGCCACGCGAGGCCTTGAGCAGGACGACATCGCCGTCGCGCAGACGCGGCCCGATGACCTCCACGGCGACATCGACGTCGCTGACCCTGATGATCCGCGACAGGGGCATGCCCGCCGCCTCCGCTCCGGCCGCGATCTCCGACGCGCCGTCACCGACGACGACCAGTCGATCGACGGTGCGGGCCGCCGCCTCGCCGACCAGGCGATGGCCGGCTTCGCTCGCATCGCCCAGTTCGAGCATCTCGCCGAGCACCGCACTTCGGCGGCCGGGCAGACCGGCCAGCAAGTCGAGCGCAGCCACGACCGAGCGGGGCGAGGCGTTGTAGGTATCGTCGATCAGGGTCACCCCGCCGACCCGGATGGGCTGGATCCGGTGCGGCGCCGTCCAGCCCGATGCCAGGCCAGCCGCCATCTCGTCGATCGACAGCCCGACGGCATGGCCCACGGCGAGACCGGCCAGGGCGTTGTGAACGGACAGCCGTCCGAGCGTCGGGATGCTGAGCGGCTGTCGCGTGGTCCCGATCCGGACGATGAAGCGCATCCCGTCGAGGCCCGCGGAGGTGACCGTTTCGGCCCCGACGTCGGCATCGGACGCGAACCCGTAGGTCAGGCTCCGGGCGGCTGACCTGGCGCCCATGCGCCGGACGATCGGGTCGTCAGCATTGAGGATGGCCGTGCCGCCCGGCGGCAGTGCCTCGAGCAACTCGCCCTTGGCGGCCTCGATCGCCTCGATCGAACCGATCCTTGCCAGGTGGACCGGTTGAACGGCCGTGACCACGCCGATGTCCGGCCGCGCGATGGCGGCCAGGTCGGCGATCTCGCCGCCGACGTACATGCCCATCTCGAGGACCGCCGCTTCGTCATCGGGCCCAAGCCGCATCAGCGTCAGGGGCAGTCCGATCTCGTTGTTGTGGTTGCCCTCGTTGCGCAGGGTCTGGAACCGGCTGGCGAGGGTCGTCGCGACCGCTTCCTTGGTGGAGGTCTTGGCGATGCTGCCGGTGACGCCGACCATGATCGGGTCGAACCGGCGCCGCCAGCCGGCGGCGACGGCCCCGAGCCCCGCGACCGCATCGGCCACTCGGACGACCGTCACGTCACCGAGGGATGCATCGTCGGCAAGCGGTCGGGTGACAAGGACGGCTGCGGCCCCCGCCGCGATCGCCTGGTCGAGGAAGGCGTGGCCGTCGGTCCGCTCACCCGGTACCGCCACGAACAGCTCGCCCCGTTTGACCAGCCGGGAATCGACCGCCGCGCCGCGGACCGGCCGATCCGACCGGGCCTCGAGACGTCCCCCGGTCAGGCGGGCGAGGTCTTCGGCGGTCAGGAACGGTTCTCCGTCGTGTCGCGTTCCGGGATTCGACGGATCGACGTCGGTCACGGATGCGAGTGTGGCATATGGTGCGGTCACCGGTCGTTGACCCTGGCCGGTGGCAAGGGCGGCAGCAGGTCAGGTGTCGTGATCGCATCCGTGGCGATCCGGCGGAAGAGCTCGAACGACATGACCGGCATCTCGAGGTGGCCCACCCTGGCGACCGTCGGGGTCCCCTCTTCGACCTCGACCGCGATGATCAGGTCCGGGATGCCGTCCTGCCGACCGACGTACCCCACGAACGAATAGTTGAAGTCGTTGCGCTTCCAGGCGCCCCGGCCCCCGGCAGCGGTCGGATCCCAGATCTGGGCCGTACCGGTCTTGCCGCCCACGTCGTAGCCGTGGATGAGCGTCCGATCACGATAGAACGGGACCTCGGTGATGACGTGCTGCATCAGTTTCACCAGCGTTGCCGAGGTCGTGGCTCCGACCACGTTCTGGGCGCGCGGGACCACCACCACATCGTGGTCGCCGATCGAGCGGACGACATGCGGCTGGACGAGCGTGCCGCCGTTGGCCAGCGAGGCATATGCCATCGCCAGCTGGATGGGCGTCACGGCCACACCCTGTCCGAATGCGCCGTTGGCCAGGTCGATCTCGTGCCACGGGGTGATGGCCGGGTCCCGCGCGATCCCGGCGACCTCGCCGGCGACGTCGATCCCGGTCGGCTGGCCGTACCCCAATTTCCGCCACATGTCATACAGCGTCGCCGATGCCGCCCGGGTCGTCGGCGCGAGGCCCAGAGCGACCTTGGCGGCCACGACGTTCCGCGAGTAGGCGATGCCGTCCTCGAATGTCAGCCAGCCCATCCCCTTTCGGTCGGCGTCATCGATCTTGGTCTTGCCATTGTCGAGCCGCAGCGTGCCGGTATCCTGGATCTTGGTCTTGGGCGTGACCGTTCCTTCGGTCAGCGCGGCCGCCGCGGTCATCATCTTGAACACCGAGCCGGGTTCGTAGACCGATGAGACGATCGGGTCGATGAACCGTGACGGATCCTGCGTGGCGACCTGCTTGTAGTCATTGCCGTCATACGATGGATATGTCGCCATCGCATAGACCTCACCGGTGTAGGGATCGAGGATCACCGCCGAAGCGCTCTTGGCCTTGTCCGCGACCCAGGCGGCCAGCAGTTCCTGCTCGACCCGCAGCTGCAGACCGGCGTCGATGGTCAGGCTGAGATCGGTCCCGGGCACGCCCGCCTGGCTGATCGTCGCATCGTCGAGGAGGGCCTGACCGCCGGCGTCGCGCTCGGCCACGATGACCCTGGGTTGGCCGGCAAGTGTCGCCTGGTATTGCTGCTCCACACCGTACTGACCGTTCCCGTCGCGATTGACGAACCCGAGGAGCTGGGCCGCCAGGGTCGAGTCGGGTCCACCTCCGGCCTGCGGATAGACTCGCTCCGGCTCGGATTCAAGCGATAGGCCGAAGACCTGCTTGGCATCGATCGCGGACTGGATCTCGTCGCTCGCGGCTCGATCGAGGCCGTGGCGCAGGACGACGTACCGCCCATCGCCGGTCAGCTTGTCCCGGATGGCAAGCGCGTCGACGTCATCGAGGCCGAGGATGGTCGTCAGGGCGGCGACCGTGGTCCGCCGCTGGTCCGGATCCAACTGATCCGGACTCCCGACCAGTCGGTCCCGCTGCACGGTCGTCGCCAGGACCACCGTTCCGGTGCGGTCGAAGATGTCTCCTCGTCGGGTCGGCGTATCGATCGTGACGGTGATCTGGCCGACCGCTTCCGCCGCGAGACGTGGCTGGTCGACCACCTGCCAGTATGCGAGTCGGGCGGTCAGGGCCAGCGAGCCGAAGACGAACACACACAAGAGGACAAGGAGGCGGATCCGCGAATCGGTTCGTCCCAGCATCAGTCCTGCGATCTGCTAGCGAGCCGGGAGGACGATCGGGCCGGGCAGCTGGCCGAGACCCGCGTCGATCGCCTGCTTCCGGATAGCCGGCTCACGGCCGAGGCGGTTGAGGTCCGAGGTCAGGTCGGCTGCCGTGTCATCGAGGCTCTGGCGCTCGATGGCGAGTCGTCCGATATCCAGCCCGGTCGCCGACACGCGGACCTGCTGGGCCAGCGAGAAGAACGCGAGCATGAAGACGACGACGATGACGCCCAGGGCGATACCAAGGCGGTTGCTTCGACGACCCGCTCGGACCGCCACCCGCGCCCGACGCCGACCGAGTGTCTGCCCGGTCGCGGCTGGCTGCCCACCGGCCAGCCGAGGCGGTCGTGGGATCGAAATGGTTCGTGGGCGAGCCCCCTCGTAGACGGCCATGCTCAATCGCCCAGCACGAAGCGGACGCGTGGCACCCGCGGATCCGTGAACCCGAACGGATCGGCCTGCCTGGCGGGCCCCCACTCGCCGAGTTCGAATTCGAATGACTCGCTGTGCTCGCTCCGATCGTGCCGCTCCCGGACCTCGTGCTGCCGACGGCCATAGGTCTTGCGGCGGCTGGACTGATGACGCTTGCTCACGGGATCCCTCCTTGTCGGTCCGGGCTAGGCGGCCAGGCGCTCGGCCGCGCGCAATCGCGCACTCCGGGCCCTGGGATTCCGGGTGATCTCCTCGGGCGTGGGTGTCACGGACCGCCCGGTCAGAAGGCGCAGGCGCGGATCCCGGCCACACACACAGACCGGAACGACCGGCGGGCAGACGCAACCCCGGCGCTCCGACCGGAGGAATTGCTTGACGATCCGATCCTCGAGCGAGTGGTAGCTGAGAACGACCAATCGGCCACCCGGCCGCAACAGCTCGAGGGCGTCGGAAAGCCCGTGTTCGAGCGCATCGAGTTCCTCGTTGACCGCGATCCGAAGTGCCTGGAAGACCCGCGTCGCCGGATGCGTCCGGCGACGGACGCGCGGGTTCGGTGGGATGACCCGCTCGACCAGCGCGGCCAGTTCCTCGGCACTCGTGACCGGGGCCGTCCGCCGAGCGTCGACGATGGCGCGGGCGATCCGGTTCGCCTTGGGTTCCTCGCCGTAGCGCCGAAACAGTGCGGTCAGTTCGTCCCCGTCAAGGGAGGCCAGGAGTTCGGACGCGGGCACCCCGCGGCTCGGGTCGAATCGCATGTCCAATGGGCCACCCGTCCGAAATCCGAACCCGCGATCGCGATCGGCCAATTGGTAGCTCGACAGCCCGAGGTCGAACAGGCAGCCATCGATCGGGTCGAACCCAGCCGCACGGGCCGTCGTGGCCAGGTCGCGAAAATTCGCCTGGCGGAGGACGAGTCGATCGCCGTATCGGTCGCCGAGCCTCATCGCGACGCGGGCGATGGCCGACGGGTCTGCATCAAGCCCGAGGGCTCGACCGTCCGGGTTGGCGGCCTCCAGGATCCGCTCGGTGTGCCCACCGCCGCCCAGGGTGGCGTCGATGTGAAGGCTGCCAGGGGCAGGGGCGAGCATCTTGAGGACCTCCTCCACCAGCACCGGCAGGTGCCCTTCGTTCATCACTCCTCCATCCCGGACGAATCGGATCCCGAGCGGACCCTGGAAGCGCATATGGTCGGGAGCTAGATCCCCAGGCCTTCGAAGGCCCGCGCCAGCTCCTGTGGGTCATCAAGTGCCTGGCGGTACGTGTCCCACCGACTCGGTGCCCAGATCTCCGCGTGATCTCGCGAACCGACGAGGACGGCCTCGCCCTCCAGCCCGACCGAGATCCGCAGGTACGAGGGCAACAGGATCCGGCCCTGCTTGTCCATCTGGGCGTCGATGGCCGTCGAGAACACGAACCGCTGGAAGCTTCGAGATCGCGGGTCCGTGATCGGCAGCGCCGCGACCTTCTCTGACAGCGCCTCCCAGCCGGCCTTGGTGTGGATCGCAAGGCAGTCGTCGAGCCAGCCCGAGACCATCGAGCCCGGGTCGAGCTGCGCGCGGAACTTGACAGGGACGGCGATCCGTCCCTTGTCGTCCACCGTGTGCCGGTACTCGCCGGTGAACACCAGTCGGGCTACCCCTGCGTCATCGAGCGTCTGGCGTGTGAGCCGGGGAAGTCGGAAGGATTCCCCACTTCTCACCACTTTGTGCCACTCCGCTGCATTCTAGCGACGAAACGGGCCACGTCAAGGTCGATCTGTGGGCGTTTGTGCTGGGCACGCCGCGCAGCGGCGCTCACGGGGCCGGGCCAGGCAAGGCCGACCGCCCCGGCACCGAACAGCGGCAGCCGCTCGAGGGCTACAGGAACCGGCGGATGCTCGAGGTACGGGCGACTGGCACGGGTGGGTCGGCGTATGCCAGCGGCGCGCTCGGGCGGCCGCGATCGATCAGCGGGTCGGTGGTGGGATCCGCAACTCGCGTCCGCTCCGAAGGCCGGTCGCCGTCCACGGGTTCATCGACTTCACCGTGGCCAACGGAACGCCGAAGTAGTGGGCGATGCTGAACAGGTTGTCGCCCGAACGGATCACGTAGATGTAGCACTTGGCCTGGTCCGGGCACGGCGTCAGGAGGGCATACCGATCGGACGACGGCTTCTTGGTCGGCTTGGCCGTCGGCTTGCTGGTCGGCGACGGCATCGGACTCGCCGACCCATCGGCCGTCGGACTCGGACTCGGCGGTGGGGTCGACGTCGGGGACACCGTCGGGTTCGGCGTCGGACTGGAGGCGGGCACGATGGATCCGGACGCCGTGACACCCACCGGGCCGCTCGGCGCTGGCGTGGCGCCTTCGACGTCACCCAGGACGACACCGGTCGGAGCCGACGATGGGGCGGCGGCAGTCAAGACCAGTCCACCATTGTTCATGACGAATACGATCGACAGGATGAAGGAGGCCGCGAGGACCAGCAGCGAACCGGCGATGGCCGGCGTCGTCAAGCTGATAGCCACGACCGGTTCCGGCGTCTGCACCAGGTCCGGAGCCCCGCGCATGAACCGGGGGCAGTTGACATGGCCGCTGGTCAGACAGACGAGCTCCTGCTGCCGGAGGGATTGCGGGACAGGTTCGCGCAGGGCGGCACAGCGGTTGAGCGGATCCGGCGATCCGACCGGCAAGCCGAGCAGCGCACGGTCATCCAGCGACCGGAGGAATGGGCAGACGGCGACCGGGTGATCTTGGCCGGGGTCGTGGGTGTCAGCCCATGGTCTCGTCGTCGGGTCGTCCTGCACACGCGCTCCGTGATCGCCGACTTGGTTGGAACGGCGCGGAGTCTAGTACCTTTCGCGGCTTGCCGCATCGGAATGACCGGTGCTAGGCTCCGCCGCCACGGTCGTATGGACCGTTCGATCGACGTTCCGAACGAGGGCCGTAGACCCAGCCATGGCGTTGCCACTGCCGATCATCCCGCCCCAGTCGGAGGCGTTCCACCTCGCCCCGCACCGGATCAAGCGGTGCACGTTCCGGCGCCTGATCAACGTCGAATTGGGAGCGCAGCGCGTCTATGACGTCGAGTGCCTGTATCCCGATCGCAAGGTCCCGATCCCGCTCGGCGATCTCGAAGCCGCGACGCCGATCTGCAATGCTTGCGTGGCGCCGCACATCTTCCGGCCCGACGAGGACTGATCAAGGGCGTTGCGTCAGCGAGGCGGTCTGTAAGCCGAGTTCTGTCCCGTCCCGCCTGACGGCGGTCCGGGGATGGCCATCCATCTGGGGCCGCCGGTCACCCGACGGCTCATGCGGCCGACCCGAGGGCTGGGCAGCGCACCTCTCCCCCATCGACAGTCGCCCGCCGTTGGGTTACGCCCTCCTATTTGGCCTTGCTCCGGGTGGAGTTTGCCCGTTTCACTCCGATCCACGACTTGCGTCGCGGGTCGGCATCGTCACTGTGGCACTGGTCCTCGCCTCACGGCGGACGGGCGTTACCCGCCACCCTGCGCTGCGGAGCTCGGACTTTCCTCACGCCGCTCGACGAGTCGCCCCATCGCCGACGCGCAGCCATCCGACCGCCTCGCTGACCGACCGATGCTACACCGCGCCGCCGACGGGCTCAGGTGGCGGCCGGGGCCGCCTCCAGCTGGCCGGCGACCTCGAAGGTGATCGAGCCGCCCGGACCGTCGAGGATCATCCTGCCATCGGGGTCGATCGAGACGCTGGTGGCCACGGACAGGGCCGCCATGAACCGCTGTTCCGTCGTCCCGATCGCGCCATCGCAGCCGACGAGGGTCGATGTGAGAGCGCCGACCTTGATCACACCTGCGGCGTATTGGTAGGGGCCGCTGTAGCTGTTGCAGCCGGTCGTCCCGTCGACGGTCGTCGCCTTGAAGGTCGCGGTCGGAGGCGAGGCTGCGACGACCGGCTGGGCTCCGACCGCCACAGCGGTCCAGGCGCTTCCCGCCAGAGTGACGGGCCAGCTCGTTCGGATCAGGCTCGGCGAGGCGGTGGGGCCGGCGCACGCGGCGAGGGCCAACACGACGACGGCGACGAGCACGGCGAACCGATGCGGCCGAGGTTTCAACACAGCGGCGAGACGCCGGTCCACGAGATCCGGTTCCGGGGCTGCCCGATCAGGTCCCGGGTCGTCGCGTCACCGACGCAGGTCCGCCCGCCTGGGCGCGGTCGATCGCCTCGTTGGCCAGCGCATCCGCGACCGAGTTCAGGGCGCGCGGGACATGGCTGGCCGACCATCGCTCGAAGCCGGAAAGCGTCGCCCGACAGGCAGACCAGAGTGGGATCAGCTTGGCGTCCTTGACGCGCCATCGGCCAGCCAGCTGCTCGACGATCAGTTTCGAGTCGAGCAGCAGGTGGACCTCCCGAGCACCCAGGTCTCTGGCCAGGTCCAGTGCCCGTACGACCCCGGTGTATTCCGCGACGTTATTCGTCTGGATCCCGAGATAGTCGGAGATCGACGCGTCCGGCGACGCCCGGTCGTCCCGTGCATCGGGGCGGGCCAGATCGTAGAGAGCGGCTCCAAGCGACGCCGGCCCCGGATTGCCGCGGGCCGCGCCGTCGGTCCGGATGACGAAACCGCGCGGTCGATCGGGCAACGTGTCGGGAGGTTCAGGATCCAGCTCCGGGAACAGGGTGTCGCTCAATCGCCGCGGTCGGCTTCATCGGGCGCCGATGTCCCTTGCAAGACGGGCAGCTCGACGCCGGCGGCCGAACCCGACCCGCCACCGCGCAGCTTGCGCCACGCCCACTGGATCGGGTCGTAGTAGGCATCGGCCACGCGTTCCTTGAGTGGGATGATGGCGTTGTCCGTGATCCGGATGTGCTCCGGGCAGACCTCGGTGCAGCATTTGGTGATGTTGCAGTAGCCGATCCCGCCGCTCTCCTTCAGGTACTCGCGC
Source organism: uncultured Chloroflexia bacterium (assembly GCA_963720715.1). Taxonomy (GTDB): domain Bacteria; phylum Chloroflexota; class Limnocylindria; order Limnocylindrales; family CSP1-4; genus SPCO01. The sequence goes on along the minus strand of CAVRGM010000004.1, from coordinate 556,361 downwards.
CGGTCGCCCTGGTCGATCGGGTGCATCTCGAGGCCTGCCGAGCGAACGAGATAGCGCGGGCCCATGAACGGTCGCTCGGTCTCGTGATTGCGCAGGACGTGGCAGACATCCTGGCACAGGAAGCACTCGATGCATTTGCGGTATTCCTGGACGCGCTCGATGTCTTCCTGCTGCCAGCGCCAGTCTTCCTGTGGAACGTCGTCAGGCGGGCTGAACGGCTGGATCGTCTTGTTGACCTCGTAGTTCCACGAGACGTCGGTGACGAGGTCGCGGATGAGCGGGAAGGCGCGCATCGGCTCGACGGTGATCGGCTCGTCAAGGTCGAAATCGGACAGGCGGGTCTTACAGGCCAGGCTGGGGCGCCCATCGATCTCGGCGCTGCACGAACCACATTTCGCGGCCTTGCAGTTCCAGCGCACCGCCAGGTCGGGAGCTTCGTGGCCCTGGATCCAGTGCAGGGCGTCGAGGACGACCATCCCTTCCTCGACCGGGACGTCGAATTCCTCGAATCGACCCTCCTGTCCGGGTTCGCCGCGGAAGACCTTCAGGTGGGCATCGGGCATCGAGTCCTCCGTCCTCAGTGGTCGCTGCTGCCGAGCAGGCTGCGCAGTTCATCAGACATCGCGGGCACGGGTGCGGTGCGGACCGTCATCGCGCCGTCCGGTCCGCGCGAGATGACGCTGTTGCGGCCGCCCCACTGGTCGTCGTCGGTGTCGGGATGGTCGAGTCGGCTGTGCGCGCCACGACTCTCGGTCCGCAACCGGGCACTTCGGGCGATGGCCTCCGAGACGGTCAGCAGGTGGTCCAGTTCGAAGACGAGGTTCCAGCCCGGGTTGTACGTCCGGCCGCCCTTCGCCTGGACCGACTTCCAGCGCTCGCGCAGGTCGGCAAGGCCGAGGAGCGCCGCGTGTAGGTCGCCGTCCTCGCGGAAGATGCCGACCAGCCGCTGCATCGTGTCCTGGAGCTCGCGTTGGATGACGTAGGGATCCTCACCCGAAGGGCGATCCAGGGGCGCCGCCAGATCGGCCGTCGCCGACTGGACCTGGACCGGATCGACATACGGGTCATCGGCCGTCGCTGCGTGAGCGGCCGCGGCCGTGCCCGTCCGCGCGCCGAAAACGAGCAGGTCCGAGAGCGAATTCCCACCCAGCCGGTTGGCGCCGTGCATCCCGCCCGCGACCTCACCGGCCGCATACAAGCCGCGGACTCCCGTGGAACCCGTCTCGGCGTCGACGCGGATCCCACCCATCACGTAGTGCGTGGTCGGCCCGACCTCCATCGGCCCCTTTGTGATGTCGACGTCCGCCAATTCCTTGAACTGCTCGTACATCGATGGCAACTTGCGTCGGACGGTCTCAGGCGGCAGGTAGCTGATGTCCAGGAAGACTCCACCGTGCGGGCTCCCCCGTCCTTCCTTGACCTCGGTATAGATCGCCCGCGAGACGTTGTCCCGGGTGGACAGCTCGGGTGGCCGGCGGGCATCTGTCTGACGCCCTTCGGAAAGGGCCGTCACCCACTGTGCGGCCTCCTCGTCGGTGGCGGCGTATTCGGCCCTGCGTTCCTCGGGCAGATACGTCCACATGAATCGCTCGCCGTCCTTGTTGCGCAGGATGCCGCCTTCGCCACGGACCGCCTCGGTCACGAGCAAGCCTCGAACGCCCGGCGGCCAGACCATCCCGGTCGGATGGAATTGCACGAACTCCATGTCGATGAGTTCCGCGCCGGCCTCATAGGCGAGCGCCTGGCCATCGCCGCTGTACTCCCACGAATTCGATGTGACCTCGAACGCCCGGCCGATGCCGCCGGTGGCGAGAACGACCGCCTTGGCGGGGAACACGATCGGCTGGCCTGTGGTCCGCCAGTAGCCGAACGCCCCGGTGATCCCGGCGTGGCCCGTGATCAGGCGCGAGATCGTGCACTCCATGTAGACCTGGATCCCGAGCGCGACGGCCCGGTCTTGCAGGGTCCGGATCAATTCGAGACCGGTCCGGTCGCCGACGTGCGCGAGGCGTGGATAGGAGTGGCCGCCGAACGGGCGCTGCAGGATCCGGCCATCTCGGGTGCGATCGAACACCGCGCCCCAGAGCTCGAGTTCGCGGACCCGGTCAGGCGCCTCCGTCGCGTGGAGGTGGGCCATGCGCGGGTTGTTCATCAACTTCCCGCCGACCATCGTGTCGCGAAAATGGACCTGCCAGGTGTCGTCGGGGGCGACGTTCGCCAGGGCGGCGGCGACGCCACCCTCGGCCATGACCGTGTGCGCCTTGCCAAGCAATGACTTGCAGACCAGGCCGACATCGGCACCGGCCATCCTGGCCGCGATCGCGGCGCGAAGTCCCGCACCACCGGCCCCGACGACGAGGACGTCGTGTGCTCGGACCTGCGGCCCTTGCGGAGCGGTGGTTCCCGCGGCGAGTGTCACGGTCACCTAGAACCGGATCGCCGGGTCGGTCAGGACCCCGCTCGCCAGCAGGTGGATGTACAGGTCGGCGACGACGATCGAGGCGAGGCTCGCCCACGCCCAGACCATGTGTCGCGCGTTGAGACCGGACAGGCGCTTCCAGGCGGCGTGACGCGTGCGCGTCGCCCTCGTACACGAGAAGCAATCGAGCCGGCCACCGACGATGTGCCGCAGCGAGTGGCACGACGATACGTAGCCGGTCAGCAGGAGGATATCGGTGACCAGGATCAGGCTGCCGAGACCGATCCGGAGCCGTCCGTCGGGGAAGAACGTGCTGACGACTTCGATCCAGTGGATGACCAGCAGCACCACCGCCAGATACAGGAAGATGCGGTGCAGGTTCTGGAGGATGAACGGGAGCGCCGTCTCCATCCGATAGCGGCGATGGATCGTCGGCTCCCCGACCGCGCAGGCCGGCGGGTCCACCAGGTACGCGCGGTAGTACGCCCGTCGGAAGTAGTAGCAGGTGATCCGGAACCCGACCGGGATCCACAGGGTGAGGATGGCCGGCGACAGCCACGAAGGCAGCGGCGCGTCGCGCAGGAACGGAGCGATGAATGGCGAGGAATAGCCATCGGCCTCGTATCCGACACCGAACAACTGCGTCCAGAGCATCGCACTGAAGAACGAATACACGACCAGGACCGCCAGCCAGAACCCGACGCTGAAGGGCGACCACCACCAGTCATCGAACCGGCTCGTCTCGCCGAAGCCCTGCGGGGCGGTGCCGGACGGTTTGCGAGGCAGCCGGAGCGCGTCGGGGATGCCGGTCATCGACTGGCGGCGGCCGAGCCGAGCCGGTCGATGACCGCATCGGCGAAGCCCGCCGTCCCGGTCGAGCCACCAAGATCCTGGGTCGTGGAGCGCCCCTCGGCGATCACGCTTCGAACCGCCGATTCCACTCGCTCGGCTTCAGCCGGGTAGCTGAGGTGTCGGAGCATCAGGGCTCCCGACAGGATCATCGCCGTGGGGTTGGCCCGGTCGAGGCCGGCATACTTCGGCGCCGAGCCGTGGACCGGCTCGAAGACGGCAGCGTCCAGTCCGATATTGGCACCAGGCGCGACGCCCAACCCACCGACCAAACCAGCGGCGAGGTCACTGACGATGTCGCCATACAGATTGGGCAGGACCAGGACGTCATACAGCTCCGGTTTCTGGACGAGCTGCATGCACATGTTGTCGACGATCCGATCCTCGAATGCGATCCGGCCCTCGTACTCGGCAGCGACGGTCCGGCAGCTCTCCAGGAACAGGCCATCGGACAACTTCATGATGTTCGCCTTGTGGACGGCCGTGACCTTGCGTCGGCCGTTGGCGACCGCATAGTCGAACGCGAAGCGCGCGATCCGCTCGGACGCCGCGCGCGTGATGATCTTGATGCTCTCGGCGGCGTCGGCCCCGACCATGTGCTCGATCCCCGCGTACAAGTCCTCGGTGTTCTCTCGCACGATGATCAGGTCGATGGCTTCGTAGCGTGATTCGACCCCCGCCATCGACTTCGCCGGTCGGAGGTTGGCGTACAGGCCGAGCGCCTGCCGAAGCCCGACATTGACGCTCCGGAACCCGGAGCCGACCGGGGTCGTGATCGGTCCCTTGAGACCGACTTTCGTGCGTCGCACCGACTCGAGCACGGCCTCCGGCAGCGGCGTGCCCTGGGTGGCGATCGTCGCTTCGCCGGCCTCGACCCGCTCCCATTCGAACGCGATCCCGGTCGCGTCGAGGACGCGGATCGTCGCCTCGGCCAGCTCCGGCCCGATGCCGTCGCCAGGGATCAGGGTGATGGTGTGGGCCATGGTCTCGATTGTAGCCGCGCGCGGGCGTCGACCGCAGACCGGCCGAGGCTGTGACGCGGTACCATCACGCTCCCACAAGACAGCCGCAGCCGGAGCCGCCGCGCCTCGTGAAGATCCAGGAAGCCGACGCCAAGACGCTGCTCGTCGCCCAGGGCCTGCCCGTCCCCGACTGGGAGGTCGCCCACACCGTGCCCGAAGCACGTGCCGCCGCGGAACGGATCCTGGGTGATGGCGCAGATGCTGTCGTCATCAAGGCCCAGGTCCTCGTCGGCGGCCGCGGCAAGGCCGGTGGCGTCAAGCTTGCTTCGGGCGCGGACGAGGCCGAACGTGTCGCCGCGGCGATCCTCGGCATGGACATCAAGGGGATCACCGTCCGCAAGGTGCTCGTGGCCGAGGCGGCCGACATCGCCAGCGAGTTCTATATGGCGGCCGTCCTCGACCGGGCAGCCCGCTCGATCCTGCTCATGGGATCCGCCGACGGCGGGGTGGAGATCGAGCAGGTCGCCGTCGACCACCCGGAGGCGATCATCCGGCAGCACGCCGACCCGATGCTCGGGCTGCTCGACTTCCAGGCGCGGGAATTCGCCTTCGCGATGGGTCTCGGCGGCCACCTCAAGGCAGCCGTCGCGGTGGCCAGGGGCCTGGTCCGGACGATGCTCGCGTATGACGCGGACCTGGTCGAGATCAATCCGCTCGCGATCGTCCGCGAGGCGGACGAAACTGGGGCGGCCGTCGAGCGGCTCGTCTGTCTCGATGCCAAGGTGACCCTCGATGACTCCGCACTCCCCCGCCACCCGGACCTGGAGCTGCTGCGCGATCCCGATGAAGAGGATCCCGCCGATCGCGAGGCGCGCGAAGGTGGCCTGACGTTCATCAAGCTCGATGGCACGATCGGCTGCATGGTCAACGGCGCTGGTCTGGCGATGACCACCATGGACCTGGTCAAGCGCGCCGGTGGCGAACCCGCGAACTTCCTCGACATCGGCGGAGGGGCGCGCGCCGACAAGGTGGCCGATGCGATGAAGATCATCCTGGACGACCCCAAGGTCGATGCCATCCTGGTGAACATCTTTGGCGGCATCACCCGTGGCGACGAGGTCGCCCGCGGACTGATCGAAGCGCGGGCGCAACAGACTCGCGACGTCCCGATGGTCGTGCGCATCGTCGGCACGAACGCCGCCGAAGCCGCGGTCCTCCTGGAGGAGGCCCGGTTCGAGACCGCGGCATCGCTGGACGAGGCGGCGGCCAAGGCGGTCGCCGCGTCGCGGGGAGCCGCCGCATGAGCATCCTGGTCGGGCCGGAGACGCGCCTCGTGGTCCAGGGGATCACCGGCCGCGAAGGGGACTTCCACAGTCGGGCGATGCAGGAGTACGGGACCACCATCGTCGCCGGCGTGACGCCGGGCAAGGGCGGCCGAGCGGCCCTGGACGGATCGGTCCCGGTCTTCGACACGGTCGCCGACGCCATCCGCGAAACCGGCGCGAACACGTCGTGCATCTTCGTTCCGGCGTCGGGGGCGCCGGACGCCGTGATGGAGGCCGCGGCCGCCGGGATCGCCACGATCTTCTGCATCACCGAAGGGATCCCGGCACTCGACATGGTCCCGGCCGTCGAGATGGTGCGGCGTGCCGGCGCACGCCTGATCGGGCCGAATTGCCCGGGCGCGACGTCGCCGGGTTCGGCCAAGGTCGGGATCATCCCCGGTTCGATCCATCGAGCGGGTGGTGTCGGCGTCGTGAGCCGGTCCGGGACGCTGACCTACGAGGCGGTCCAGGCCATGACCGACGCGGGCGTCGGACAGTCGACCTGCGTGGGTATCGGCGGCGACCCGATCATCGGCACGACCTTCCTCGACGTCCTGGAGCTGTTCGCGGCGGATGGCTCGACCGATGCCATCGTCCTCATCGGGGAGATCGGTGGCGCCGCCGAGGAGACAGCCGCCGAGTGGGCCGCGGATCATCTTGCCGATGTCCCGAAGGTCGCGTTCATCGCGGGCCGGACCGCGCCCGAAGGCAAGCGCATGGGCCACGCCGGCGCCATCATCTCGGGTGGAGCGGGTACCGCGGCATCCAAGGTCGACGCGCTTGAGGCCGCCGGCTTCCGCGTCGCAGCGTCGCCGACGGAGCTACCCGGGCTCCTGCGCGACGCCGGTTACCGGGGCTAGGAGGATGTCGATGGACCTCGATGACATCAAGTTCCTGTACGCCTTCGATCGATGGGCGACAGGAAAGATCCTCGACGCATCGGCGGGTGTCGACGACGCGATGTGGTCGGCCACGAACATCGTCGATGCGCGCGGCCTGGGCGGGATCCTCGTTCATCATCTCGGGGCTTCGCAACGCTGGCGACACGCGCTGACCGGTGCGCCCGGCGATGCACCCGAGCCGGAAGGCGGAGCCGTTGCTCGACCTCGGCGCCCTGCGCCAAGCGTGGGAGCGCGAGTGGGCTGGGTACGACGCATGGTTCGCGGCCATGGATCCCGCCTGGCTGCACCAGAGCGAGCATGGCATCACCCTGTGGCAGGCACTCGTCCACGTCGTCAACCACGGCACCCAACATCGCTCCGAGGCGGCCGTCCTGTTGACGGCGGAGGGACACTCCCCGGGCGACCTCGATCTGATCGATTACGCCGAATTCGGTGAGCGCGACCGACGGATGACCCGGCTCATGGACCTGGTCGCCGGGGACGCCCCGGCGATCCTGTTGACGATCGGTCTCGACGATCTCGCGGCGCTTGACGATCGCAGCCGGTTCATCGCACACCTGGCCCTCGGGAGCGGCCTGGATCCCACCTGGCTCGACCTGTTCTCCGAGGCCGTCCGGACCACGACCGGAGCCGAGGCGCCGTCCGACTTCATCGACGCCCGCCTCGAGATCAACGGCCCCGAGGCCGAGTCGGCGTGCACGATCGAGCGGATCGATCGATCCTGGATCGGTGCCGTGGCCCGGATCGCGGACCACGAGGTCTCTGCCATCACCGCCCGATGGATCGAACTGGTCGAGGAGGAACTCGGCGAGTTGCCCCGCGAGGAGAAACCCTGGATCCGAGAGCTGGCTGGCCGGATCGTAGCGTTCTGTCAAGCGGCCGACCGGGCACCGGACGTCATCTTTGCCTGGTCACTCGGATGACCGATCAGCCGGCACCCGCCGGACTGACCGCCCGCCACGCCGAGTCGTTCGACGCCAACGAATCGCTGTGGGATGCCTGGACGACGATCCATGCGACCGGCGACTTCTACGACCTCGAAGCGTTCAGGGCCGGTGGCGTGCGTCTCCGTCCGTACGAAGTCGAGATGATCGGGGACGTGTCGGGCCGGACGCTGCTGCATCTGCAATGCCACTTCGGGATCGACACGCTGTCCTGGGCCAGACTCGGAGCACGGGTCACCGGGACGGACCTCTCGCCCGCAGCCATCGACCTGGCGAAGTCGTTGGCCGTCGAGCTCGGTCTTCCTGAGGCCCGGTTCATCCGCTCGAATCTGTACGACCTCCCGGACATCCTGAGCGGGTCATTCGACATCGTGTACACGTCGCGCGGCGTGCTTGGCTGGCTGCCCGATATCCGGGCGTGGGCCAGGGTCGTCGCCCACTTCCTGGCGCCCGGCGGGACCTTCTTCATCACGGAGGCACACCCGGTCATGAACACCTTCGAGAACGAAGGTGTCGCGCCCGGCGAGCTGCGACTCGAGTATCCGTACTGGGAGCACGTCGACCCGCTCCGATTCGAGGTCACAGGCTCCTACGCCGACCCGGACGCCGATGTCGTGGGTCAGACGGAGCACAACTGGGATCATGGCCTTGGCGAGATCGTGACCGCGCTCATCGATGCCGGACTTCGGATCGACCGGTTGATCGAGCATCCGTTCCTCGAGTGGAAGGTCGACTGGCTGGTCGAGGATCCGCCGGGGTCGGAGCGTTGGCGGCTTCCACCCGATGTCGCCGGCGAGCTTCCGCTGATGTTCTCCCTGCTGGCGTCAAAGCCGGCCGGGACTCAGTAGCCGAGCGCCGACCAGGCCGGTCCACCTCGGGCTTCGATCATTTCGACCAGGACGCCCTGGCACGACCGCGGATGGAGGAAGGCGACCGGTCCTTCGGCGCCCTTTCGTGGAGCCGTGTCGATCAACTCGATCCCGTCGATCTCGAGACGAAGCAGCGTCTCGGCGAGGTTGGCGACCTCGAAACACACGTGATGGAAGCCCTGTCCCTTGTTGGCCAGGAAGCGGGCGACGCCGGTCGTATCGTCGGTCGGTTCGACCAGTTCGATCTTGGACTCCCCCACCCTGAGAAACGCGATCCGGACGCGGTCGTAGGGGATGTCCATGACGGTCTCGAGCTCCAGCCCGAGCGCGTCGCGCCAGAGGCCCAGGGCCGCTTCGATGGAGTCGACGATGAGCGCCACGTGATGGATCTTGCCAAGTCGCCGGATCGCTTCGGGGACCGGTCCTGTGGAGGGCATGCGTCCAGCGTACCCTCTCGACATGGAGCCGTTCGAGCCAGCCAGCGCGGTGGTCGTCCGGGTGTCGCTGCCGCGGCCGCTGGCGCGCCTGCGAAGCCGTTGGGATCCGGTGGCGGCCGTCGGCGTGCCGCCGCACATCACGATCCTGTTCCCGTTCCTCCCCGCCGAACGGCTCGATCCGTCGGTCCGGGTCGACCTGGCGGAGATCGCGGCCGGGATCGAGCCCTTCGAGGTTCGCTTCGAAGCGGTCGCACGGTTCCCGACCGTCGTCTACCTCGTCCCCGAGCCCGCCACACCATTCGTCCGCTTGACCGAGATGGTCGCCCGGAGGTTTCCGGAGCACCCGCCGTACGGCGGCGCCTTCGACGAGATCGTGCCGCACCTCACGGTGTGTGAATCGAGCGACGCCCCGGCCGATGCGATCGCCGAGCGCGCCGAACGTTCATTGCCGTTCGTTCGACGCGTGACCGCGCTGGAGATCCTGGTCGAGGGCGACGGCTCGCCCTGGCGCGAGCGATGGAGGATCCCCGTCGGGGTCAGACGGTGATCAGTTCGCGGTGCTCGCCCCACGTGCTGCGAAGCCGGTCGCTGATCTCGCCGACGGTCGCCTGCGCCCGGACCGCATCGAGGATGGCCGGCATCAGGTTGCCCTCTCCACGGGCGGTCGCCTCGAGACGGTCCATCGCAGTGGACCACTCCGCGGTCGAACGGCCCGCCCGGACCTGCCGGACCCGTTCGATCTGTCGGCGCTCGCCATCGGGATCGATCCGGTGGATCGGTGGGGTGGTCACCTCGTCATCCCGGAATCGATTGACACCGACCACGACCTGGTCGCCGGTCTCGATCGCGCGCTGGACACGATAGGCCGCTTCCTGGATCTGGCGCTGCTGGAACCCGCCCTCGATCGCCGCCAGCGTCCCGCCCATCGCCTCGATCTCGTCGAGGTAGGCCCAGGCCGCGGTCTCGAGCTCGTTCGTCAGGCTCTCGACATAGTAGGAGCCGGCCAGCGGGTCGGGGGTCTCCGTCACCCCGGACTCATAGGCCAGGATCTGCTGGGTCCGCAGCGCCAGCCGGGCGGCTTCCTCGGTCGGCAGGGCCAGCGCCTCGTCACGGGAGTTGGTATGCAGGCTCTGCGCGCCGCCCAGGATGGCGGCCAGGGCCTGAACGGTGGTGCGCACCACGTTGTTGTCGACCGACTGGGCCGTCAAGCTCGATCCGGCGGTCTGGACGTGGAACCGGCAGACCATCGAGCGCGGGTCCGTGGCACCGAACCGTTCCTTCATGATCGTCGCCCACATCCGGCGCGCGACCCGGAATTTGGCGACCTCTTCGAAGAGTTCCGACCAGGACGCGAAGAAGAACGATAGCCGGCCGGCGAACGCATCGACGTCAAGCCCGCGGGCGATGGCGGCTTCGACGTACGCGATGGCATCTGCCAACGTGAACGCCAGCTCCTGGGCCGCGGTCGCGCCGGCTTCGCGCATGTGGTACCCGGAGATCGAGATCGTATTCCACTTCGGCAACTCCGCCGCGCAGAATTCGAATACGTCGGTGACCAGTCGCATCGACGGTCGGGGTGGGAAGATGTACGTCCCGCGGGCGATATATTCCTTCAGGATATCGTTCTGCGTCGTACCCGCGATCGACGCTCGGGGAACGCCCTGCGCCTCGGCCGCGGCCACATACAGGGCCAGCAGGATCGGAGCCGTGGCATTGATGGTCATCGAGGTGCTGACGGCGCCGAGCGGCAGCCCGTCGAGCAGGACGGTCATGTCGGCTAGGCTGGAGATCGGGACGCCGACCCGCCCCACTTCGCCTTCGGCCTCGCCCGAATCCGAGTCGTAGCCCATCTGGGTCGGCAGGTCGAAGGCGACCGACAGCCCGGTCTGGCCCTGCTCGAGCAGGTATCGGAATCGGCGGTTGGTCTCCTCTGCCGTCGCGAATCCCGCGTACTGGCGCATCGTCCAGAACCGGCTGCGGTACATGGTCGGCTGGACGCCGCGCGTGAATGGGTAAGCTCCGGGCAGGCCGAGATCGGCCGCTTCGTCCAGGCTGGCCGTGTCGGCAGGGGTGTACAGGTCGCGAATGACGATCCCGGACGACGTCTCGAATGGGTCGCGACGCTCCGGGGCACTCCGGACGGTCTTGGCCCGCACGGTCTCGCGCCAGACATCCCGGCCGGGGTCCGGCCGCTCCTCACCGGTCCGACGCCCAGCGCGACTCATCGGAGGACGACCAGGACGTCTCCGAGCTCCACGGTCTGGCCCACGGCCACTGCCAGGCGCTCGACCACACCAGCGCGCGGCGCACGCAGTTCGTTCTCCATCTTCATGGCCTCCACCGCAAGGAGTCGCTGGCCGGGTTCGACGACCGACCCGATCTCGACGGCCAGTGACACCACCCGTCCGGGGATGATGGCACGAACCGGGGTCGGCCCGTGTTCCCGGTCCTGCTGCCGGCCCCGCATGGCGCGTTCCCGGAGCTCGGCCAGAGCGGCGTCCTCGATGTCGAGGTCGAACCGCCATCCCGCGATGACGACCTCGAATCGGCGCTGACCTCGTCCGTTCCCCGCATCCACGGCTGCCACGAACGTGCCGACCTCGCCGAGGGATCCCATGTCGGCGTCGACGATCTCGCCATCGAACACGAGCTTCCCGGTCGTGTGGTCCGTGACTCGAACGCGCCTCATCCAGGCCACCGATCCACGGCCGCTGCGCGCGCGGCGCTCGACCACTCCGACATGTCCGCCGATCCGGGTGGCGTCGGCGCCTCTGTGCCTGAGGTCCCTGGCCACGTTGCCAAAGCCACGGCGGCCACGACCGCGGCACGCTCGAGATGCTCGGCTCGCGCGGCCGCGCCATCCCATTCCTCGGCGACCCAGTCGGTGGACAGGTCCGCAAGCCGGAAGCCTTCGTGACGGGACAGCGCGCGGTGGAACGGCAGGGTCGTCTGAACGCCACCCACGGCGGTCTCGTCGAGCGCCCGGCGAAGCGTATCGATGGCGGCCAAGCGGTCGGGTCCATGGGCCATGATCTTGGCCAGAAGGTTGTCGTAGTCGGGTGGGATCCGGTCGCCCGAACGCAGTCCGGTATCCACCCGGACCCCTGGCCCGGCCGGCATCTCCCAGCGGCTGACGACGCCTGGGGTCGGGGCGAAGTCGCGCGATGGGTCCTCGGCTGCGATCCGCACCTCGATGGCGTGACGATCCGGTTCGATGGCGGCGGCCGCGGCGGCGAGCGTGGGCTCGGAGATCGGCCGGCCGGCGGCGAGCCAGAACTGCTCGTGGACGAGATCCAGTCCTGAGACCAGTTCGGTCACGCCATGCTCGACCTGGAGTCGCGTGTTGACCTCGAGGAAGTGGAAGTGGCCATCGGGTGACCGCAGGAATTCAGCGGTCGCCGCATTTCGCAGACCCGCCGCTGCCCCGATCCGGACGGCCATCTCATGCAGGGCCCGCCGTTCAGCCGAAGTCAGGCCGGGTGCCGGTGCCTCCTCGACCAGCTTCTGGTGGCGCCGCTGGATCGAACAGTCGCGCTCGCCGATGGCGACCACCCGCCCGTCGGCATCACCCAGGAGCTGCACCTCGATATGCCGGGCCGGACGGATCTCGCGCTCCAGGTAGACGGATCCATCGCCGAAGGCGGCCAACGCCTCGGACGATCCAGCGGCCAGGGCGGCCGGCAGGTCCCTGGCGGACCCGACCCGACGCATGCCACGGCCACCACCACCGGCGGCGGCCTTGACAAGGAGTGGGAACCCGATCGTCTGGGCAGACGCTGTCACGGCGGCGACCTGGTCCGGCCGATCGACCGGCACGGGATCGACTGTCCCGGGCACCGTTTCGACGCCGACGGAGCCCGCGAGTCGACGTGCGTGGAGCTTGTTCCCGAGCGCGTCGATCACATCGGCCGAAGGCCCGACGAACGCGATCCCGGCCTGCTCGACGGCCCGGGCGAACGCCGAACGCTCGGACAGGAATCCGTAGCCTGGATGGATCGCATCCGCCTTGGTCTCGCGGGCGGCGTCGAGGATCGCCTCGATCCGGAGATAACTCTCGCCCGGGATGGACGGTCCGATGCGGACGGCCCGGTCCGCCATTCGGACATGCAGTGCGTGGGCGTCAGCATCGCTGTATACCGCGATCGCCTCCATCCCGAGGTCGCGACAGGCCCGGATGATCCGGACCGCGATCTCGCCTCGGTTGGCGACCAGGACTCGCTCGAATGGACGGGAAGCGATCGTCATCTCGTGGACGTCGTCTTTGCGCAAAGACGTCCTGGGCGTGCGGCGCTCAAAGCGGGATGTTGCCGTGCTTCTTGCGCGGATTCGTGTCGCGCTTGTCGGCTAACAGGGAGAGACTGCGGATCAATCGCGGACGCGTCTCCGACGGTCGGATGACATCGTCGACGTACCCTCGGGCGGCGGCCACATATGGATTGGCGAATTCGCGCTGGTATTCGGCGACGCGCTTCTGTCGCTCGGCATCCGGATCCGATGCCGCAGCGATCGCGTCGCGATAGATGAGGTTGACGGCACCGTCCGCGCCCATGACTGCGATCTCGGCCGTCGGCCATGCCAGGTTCATGTCACCACGGATATGTTTGCTGCTCATGACGTCATAAGCGCCGCCGTAGGCCTTGCGAGTGATGACCGTGAGCTTCGGGACCGTCGCCTCGGCGTAGGCATACAGCAGTTTCGCGCCATGGCGGATGATGCCCCCATGTTCCTGGCCGACACCGGGAAGGAAGCCGGGGACATCGACGAATGACACGATCGGGACGTTGAACGCGTCGCACGTCCTCACGAACCTGGCCGCCTTGACCGACGCGTCGATATCGAGCGCGCCGGCGAGCACCGACGGCTGTTGGGCCACGATGCCGATGCTGCGGCTGCCCAATCGCGCGAACCCGACGATGATGTTCTGGGCCCAGGCCGGCTGGATCTCAAGGAATGTGCCGTCGTCCACCACGGCACGAAGGACGTCATGCATGTCATACGGCGTTCGTGGGTCATCCGGGATGACGGAGTCAAGGCTTGCATCCATGCGGTCGACCGGATCGAGCGTCGCCAACATGGGCGCGGAGCCCAGATTGTTCTGGGGAAGATGGGCCAGAAGATCGCGCACCGCATCCATGGCCCGCGCCTCGTCGCCGACCGCCAGGTGGGCCACGCCACTGCGAGTCGTATGGGTGTGGGCGCCGCCGAGGAATTCAGCGTCGACATCTTCGTGTGTCACCGTCTTTACCACGCCCGGACCGGTCACGAACATGTAGCTCGTCGATTCGACCATCACCGTGAAATCCGTGATCGCCGGCGAGTAGACGGCACCGCCGGCACATGGCCCGAGCACGACCGAGATCTGGGGCACGACGCCAGACGCCATGACGTTCCGCAGGAAGATGTCGGCATATCCCGCCAGCGACACGACGCCTTCCTGGATCCGGGCGCCGCCAGAATCGTTGAGGCCGATGATCGGGGCACCGACCCGCATCGCCAGATCCATCACCTTGCAGATCTTTGCCGCGTATGACTCCGACAGTGACCCGCCGAAGACGGTGAAATCCTGGCTGAATACAAAGACCGGACGACCACCGATCTCGCCATGCCCCGTTACGACGCCGTCACCGAGGTACGACTCCGCGCCGGGATCAGTCGCGGATCGGTTCGCGACGAAGGCGTCGATCTCGACGAACGAGCCCGGATCAAGGAGCAGGTCGAGTCGCTCACGCGCCGTCAACTTCCCGGCATCGTGCTGCTTGGCGACGCGAACATCGCCACCGCCCTGCCGCGACGCGGTCCGCATCTCCTCGAGGCGGGCAAATCGCTCGGTATTCGTCGACACGGCTTCGGCGCTCCCCAATCGGACTGTCTTTGCGCAAGGACGACCACATCATATCCGTCACACCGACCGCGGCCGAACCGGGTCGGATATCCACAGATTCGGTGAACAACTCCCAAAGCGTGTGGATAACCACGGTGACCGACCGGCCTCTGCGGGAGGTACCATGGCACGACTCTCGCAACCCGATACGACCGCCCACTCCCGAGATCTCGAGGTGATGCACAGGTGACCAACGTGATCGCGATCGCCAATCAGAAGGGCGGGGTCGGGAAGACCACGACGGCGATCAATCTTGCAGGCGCACTGGCCGAGACCGGCTACACCGTGCTATGCGTCGACATGGACCCACAGGCGAACCTGACGGCCGGCCTCGGGATCAACCTCAACACGATCGAACGGTCGATGGCCGATGTGCTGGCGGATGGCCGGTCTTCGCTCGGCGACGTCATCCTCGCGACTGACACCGAAGGGATCGATGTCGCGCCGGCGCATATCGATCTCGCATCGACCGAAGGTGAACTGTTCACCGCGCTTGGCCGGGAACAGATCCTCCGGGACGCATTCGATGGGCAGATCTCGAACTACGACTACGTGCTGATCGACTGTCCCCCGAACCTCGGGCTGTTGACCGTCAACGGCCTGGTGGCATCAGGCGGCGTCATCATCCCGGTGCAGACCCAGTACTACGCGATGAAGGGCCTGAACAACCTGGTCAAGGTCATCAATGCGATTCGACTGAAGTTGAACCGTGACCTGCGGATCCTCGGATTGCTGCCGACCTTCTTCGATGGGCGAACGAATCTGGCCAAGGACATGCTCGACGAGCTGCGGGCAGTCGGTGACCACCACGTATTCACGAGCATCATCCGCAACACCGTGAAACTCGGCGAAGCGCCGCTCGTCGGCAGACCGATCACGGCGTATGCCAGCAATAGCGACGCCGCGCGAACCTATCGGCAGCTCGCCCAGGAGGTAGTCGATCTTGGCTCGAACTGATTTTCGCGCGGCGGCCGCGCGACGCCTATCCGAGGACACCGAACTCTCGCCGTCGATCGTCAGCTTGCTGACGCCCGGTAGTCCGACCCGGTCGGTCGGGGTTCGGATCGTGGAGATCGATCACATCGAGCCCAACCCGGAACAGCCGCGGATGGTCTTCGAAGCCGACGCCCTCGAAGAGCTGTCCTCGTCCATCCGCGAACATGGCGTCCTGCAACCGATCCTGGTTCGACCGCTGGGCCCGAACACCTATCAGATCGTCGCCGGCGAGCGTCGCTGGCGCGCATCGAAGCTGGCCGGCCTGGCAACGATCCCGGCCCTCATCGAAGACATCGACGATGACACAGCGTTGGAGATCTCGATCATCGAGAACCTTCAGCGTGAGGATCTTTCGCCGCTGGACGAAGCCGCCATGTATGACCGGATGGTCCATGAGCATGGCTACAGCATCCGCAAGCTGGCCGACAAGCTGGGCAAGGACAAGGGCTACCTGGAGAACCGTCTCCGATTGGCCGATGCCCCACCGGAGATCCGGGAACTCGTGTCTTTGCGCAAGGACAGCCTGTCCCACGCGTACGAACTCATGAAAGTCGAGGACCCGAAGAAGCGTCGTCGACTCGCTGAACAGGTCGCTCGTGGGGAACTCACCCTGATCAAGCTTCGCGACAAGATCGAGGGCAGGCGTCCCCGTGCCACAGTCGAAGACGTCGGTCATGTCGTCGAGGACCCGGCTCCGATCTCGGCTCCGGGTTCGTCGATCGAGGACCGCGAGACGACCGACGACGCACTGTGGACGTCCGAGGGCGCGGTGGAACCTCGGGTCATCGGGGACGATTCGCTCGTCGTCGCGAAGCAGAGCCTGGTCGACGCCGTCGATGGTCTGGTCGAGGTCCTGGGCAACGCGGAAGTCCGTGGTGCGATCGGAGCGACCGACCGGGCTAACCTGGCCAAGTATCTGACGATCGCCAAGCTCCGGCTCGAGAACGCAATCGCACTCGTCCGAAGCGACGACGCCGGCTACTGATCCGGGGTCGACCCGGCCAGCCAAGCCGCTGCCAACACGGCCAGACCGACGGCTTCGAGCTCCCAGGCGAGCGTCCAACGCCCTCGGTCGACGGAACGCCCGAGGATCACCCCGGCCATGACGATCGCAGCGCCGATCAAGCCTGCGGCGACCGCGGCAACCGATCCGTGGTCGAGGACGAGCCAGCCCAGGGCCACGGCCACGACGATGGCCGCCAGGCCGGCGTGGACCGCCCACGAGCGTCCTTCGCCAAGCCCGATCGCGACCGATCCGATCCCGGCGGCCCGGTCCACCTCCATATCGGCCCGGGCGTTTGCGATGGCCAGGGCGGATCCGGCCGCAACGGTCAGTGGCAAGAGGACCAGGAATCGGGCCGGCAGCGTCCCGGTCACGCCAAGCCAGGCGAATACCGGAAGGAGCGGGATCCCGACCGCGAACGGCAACCACGACCAGCCTGTTCCCTTGAGGCGGAGGTCGTAGGCGTAGCCGATCGCCAGACCCACCATGCCAAGGACCACGACGCGGGGTCCGGAGGGAGCGGCCAGGATCAGTCCGAGACCCGCTGTGGCGGCGACGATCGCGATCGCCGTCCGCTCGGTCACCATGCCATCCGGGATCGGCTTGGCGGGCCGACGGCCCTCGTCACGCGGCGCGTCGACGATGTCGTTGAGAGCCCCGATCGAGAACTGGAACAACGTCATGGAGACGGCCAGGCGGAGGGCCATCGCGGGGTCCCCTCCCGCGACGAGCGCCAGCGCCCCGACGACGGCGCCATCGAGCAGCGACGGGAACGGATGGGTCAGCCGGACCAGGCCGACGAGGCCGGCCAGGCGGCGATCAGACGTAGACGATCTCGTCGAAGTTCTCGGCAAGGTATTCGATCAGCCGGGCGCGACCATCGGGTACCTGGGCACGGATGCCCGGCACCAGCGCGAACAAGGTGATGGTCGGGACCACGAGATGACCGCCCGCATCACGTCCGACGACCGCAGGTGGCCCACCCCCGGAAGCGAACACCCGTTCGAAACCTCGCTCATCCAGGCGGGTGGCCCGGCGGAAATCATCGACGACCTTGACGATCCCGCGCCGGATGACGACGTCGCGCATCAACTCTGCCGCCCAGGCGTCGATCTGGGCATCGTCCTGATCTGCGAGGCGAGTGCGGTATTCGGTCGGGTCGGCGGATAGGCCGGTCGCTGCCACGGTTCCTCCAGCGTCAGTCTGACGAGTCGAAGTATGCCAGAGGAACCGTCGCCGGATCGAGATCTGCCAGGCGTTGGAGGACCACGTCGGCCAGCTCGGCGGTACCGGGAGCCGGTGGCACGCTCGAGTTCGGGACCAGCACCACGGTCATCCCGGCGGCCTTCGCGGCCGCCACCCCATTGTAGGAATCCTCGACCACGAGACACCGCATCGGTTCGATCGCGAGCCGCCGGGCGGTCTCGAGGTAGACGTCCGGTGCCGGCTTGCCGTGGGCCACCGCATCGGAGGAGACGATGACCCGGGGTACCGCCGCCAGATCGGTCGCGGCGAGCGCGGCGTCGATCACCGCCGGATGGGCAGACGAAGCGATGGCGATCGGTAGCATCCGGGCGATCCGCCGGACGGCCTCGGTCGCGCCCGGGATCCGTGGAGCGCCTTCGGCTCGGTAACGGGCAACGACGGCCCCGACGATCTCCCGTTCGATCTCCGCGTCTTGAAGGTCCAGCTCAAGCCGATCACGCATGATCCTCGCCCAGGCCGCCGAGTTCGCGCCCATGACCGCTGCCTGATCCGCCCGGCTCCACGAACGTCCGTGCCGGTTCGCGAAATCGATCCTGATCTCGTCCCACCAGATCTCCGAGTCGACCAATACACCATCGAGATCGAAGATCACTGCTGCGGCGTGGGTCATGCTCCAGTTGCGCTGGCGCGCGACGGTGCCGAGGCCCGGCCAGCAGGCTTGGCCGTTGCACCTCGGCCGCGCTTGGCGGGACTCCCGGCCGGGATCGGCCGGCCGTCGACCGCGGCATAGAGCGCCTGGGCGAAATTCGAGATCGCGTCCGCCGTGGCGTCGGCCCCGTGAAGCGCCTGGGTCTCCACCTGGAACGTCACGAGGCGGTGGCCGCCGTGGATCTCGACTGCCAGTTCGCCGAACTGGACACGGTTCCAGCGAACGACCTTGCCGGACGCTCGCGGACCGTCACCCGGGACGTTCACCCGAACGTTCACCTGGACCAGGCCGCTGACGGTCGGGACGAACAGCAGGTAGCGGATCGCCGGGTCGTCGCCCCAGACCACCCAGCATTCCGGGTCGGGCTCGGCACCCAACCCGGCGAGCGCCTCGGCCACGACGGCCAGCACCTTGGGCGAGACCGATTCCTTGAGCGGCGCTTTGGCTCGCCAGCCGCTGAAACGCATGACTTCCTCCCGCTCGGGTGCCGACCGTAGCATACGGATGTCCCGTCCCTCTCGTGACATTCGTCAGTTGCAGGCCCCGCCGAGCGGCGTACGCTCTGGGCATGCACGTACGACGATCCGTCCTCGGCTGGGGCGTATTCCTGATCCTCGCCGGAGCGGTGCCGCTGGCGGCCCAGGCCGGCTACCTCACGAACGACCAGATCGAGCGGTTGTGGCAACTCTGGCCGCTCATCCTGATCGGCATCGGCGCCGGACTCGTGCTGTCCCGGACGAGGTTCGGTCTGATCGGGGGACTGATCGTCGCGGCAACCTTCGGATTGATGGTCGGTGGCCTACTCAGCAGCGGTCTGGGCACCGTGACGGGCACCGGGTGCGGGACTGACAGCCGAACTGCCGCCTTCCCGGACCGTGAGGGGCTGATCTCGAATGCCGGGGCCGTGTCCATCGATCTCGCCTGCGGCGACCTGACGTTGACCACGCAGGCCGGCGATGGATGGCTGGTCGCAGGGCAGGATTTGGATGGTATCGGCCCATCCGTCGATGCATCGACCTCCTCGCTGGAGATCGCCACGACGGATGAACGAAGCGGGCCGTTCTGGCTCGGTGGGGGCCGCCAATCATGGATCGTCACGTTGCCCCAGGGACCGACGCTGGACGTCGATCTGCAGTTCGACGCAGGCACGGCTACGGTCGACCTCGTTGGAGCGGCCCTCGGCCGGTTGAGCCTGCGCGCCAATGCCGGGAAAGCCACGCTCGACCTGGGGTCGACCCGACAGGTCAATGAGGTCGACGTGCAGATCAACGCCGGCTCGCTTGGCCTGACCCTTCCTGACCGATCGCTGACCGGCTCGATCCGGGCGAACGCCGGCGCGGTCAGGATCTGCGTGCCAGCCGGAGTCGCGCTCCGGCTCAGGACTGGTGGGGCTCTGAACAGCTACACCTACGGCGGGCGCGACCTGGTACAGGAAGGATCGACATGGTCGAGCCCCGGTTTTGACGACGCCCCGGTACGAATTGACCTCGAAACGATCGCCAACGCTGGCTCATTCACGCTGGATCCGGAGGATGGCTGTGGCTGAACGACTCTATCGATCCCGGGACGACCGGATGCTGGCGGGTGTCGCCGGGGGCCTCGCTGAACACCTGGATGCTGACCCGTCACTGATCCGGATCGTGTGGGCGCTCCTGGTCTTCCTGACCGGCGGCCTCGCGCTGGTCGTCTACATCGTCATGGCCATCGTCGTGCCCGACGGCCGGGACGAGGCCACCGCGCCGTCGTCTGGCGAGACCGACTGGTCGGGATCCGGGGGGGACAGCCGGGACACGTCCGGCGACCCACCCGATGGCACGGCTCGCATCGCGACTGACCCGCCCCCGGCGTCTCCGCCCGGCACGTCCCGGCGGACGGACCGTCGTGACCGCCATCGATCGGGCCAGGGCGGCCTCATCTTCGGGATGCTGTTGATCCTCGTTGGCGGCTACTTTCTGGTCCGCCAATTCGTCCCGACCATCGACCTCGGCGCGTGGTGGCCGGTGATCCTGATCGGACTCGGCTTCCTGCTGGTGGTGATCGCCGTCCTTCCGGGTCGTCGCTCGAGCTGACCTGCGGTCCCGTACGATGGGCCGGTGAACGCGTTCGCCGACCCATCCGTCACGACGCTGGCCGGGCTGGGTGTGATCGCCGGTTTGTTCCTGCTCGCCCGCGGGCTGGCCGGCTACCGATCAGTCGTCCGGCTCTCCGATATCTCGACCTCGACGATCGCCTCGATGGCGGCCGGCGAAGTCCGGATCAGTGGCGTCATCGAACCCGCGGAGATGACCCTCGTGTCGCTGCTGCAAAGCGTCCCCTGTGTCTACTATCGATCGACGATCGATGGCGGCCGCGGCGGCTATGCGGATGACAGCGGGTACACCGAGGAGCGGTCGATCGGGTTCCGCATCCGTGACGGATCGGGCAGCCTTCGGATCTTTCCGCGCGACGCCCGATTCGATGCGCCGGTCCGATTCTCTGGCGAGACCGGACTCACCGGCGACGAGCCGTCCGGGCTGGATCTCCGGGATGAGGGGTCGACTCGTCTGACGGAGCCGACCAGGGACGACGCCATCGCGGGGTTGCTCAGCGTGCGAACGGACATGCGTCCGGACGCAGCGCTGGGCGTCCTGGGTCGAGACAGCCGGCACCGATACAAGGAGGCCCGGCTCGAGCCGGGCGACGCGGTCACGGTCATCGGCCGAGCCATCCCCTTCTCCGACCTCGCTGACCCGTCGATGGCCGACGCGGGCAGTGGCCCGGGAACGCTCGTCGACGACCCCGAGATCGCCGCGGATCTGGCGAATGCGCGGGCGGCCGGCTTGCTGACCGACGATCCCAGGGTGGCCTGGGGCAACGCCGCGATCCCCGGCTTCGGTATCGGCCGGCCGACGACAGCGCCGATCATCGATCCGGCCGCGAACCCGCTGCCCCTTGCCCCAGCGTCCGAGGCGACGCGGAACGAGCGGACCTTCGCCATCGCCCCGGAAACACTCGTTCTGGCTTCGTCGGCCGACGCCCCCCTCCTGGTCGCCCATGGCGTGCCCGGCGCCGTGGTCGCACGACGACAGGCGCGGTTCGTCGTCGGCCTGCTCGGTGCGGTCCTGGCGATCGCGTCGGCCATGGTCCTCGCCATCAGCATCGGCAGTCGGGCCGCATGACTCCGGCCAGCCTGGCGGCCGTCTTCGCGGTGGTCGTCGTCGTCGGCATCGTCGGGTACGTCGTCCTGGCGACGTACAACTCGGTCGTTGCGCTGCGCCAGCGGATCGACAAAGCCTGGTCGAATATCGGCGTGGTCCTCAAGCAGCGCCACGATCAGCTCCCGAACCTGGTCAGCGCCGTGCGAGACCTGATGGCCTACGAGCGCGACGTCCTCGTGCGCGTCACCGAGGCTCGAGCTGCCTACGCGCCATCGGCATCGATCTCCGACCAGGCGGCGACCTCCGAGGCCACCAGTGCGGCCGTGCGCTCGCTGTTCGCGGTGGTCGAACGCTACCCCGAGGTCAAGTCGGCCGCCAACGTGCTGGATCTGCAGGACGAGATCGAGCGCCTCGAAGGCATGATCGCGGACCGTCGTGAGCTGTACAACGATCAGGTCTATCGCTACAACACGCGGATCGGACAGGTCCCCGGCGTCATCCTGGCCCCACTCTTTGGCTGGCGCCCACGCGAATTGTTCACGCCGGATCCGACGGACCTCCTGGGGCCAGACACGAACCTGGAACCCAGATGAGTGTCAGCCAGATCTGGCTCGTGCGCCACGGTGAGACGGGATGGGCGGCGGCTGGTCGCCACACGGGTCGCACGGACGTGCCGCTGACGGACGCCGGTCGGGAGCAGGCCCGGATGCTCGGTCGGCGGCTGGCTGGCCACTCGTTTGCGACGGTCCTGTCCAGCCCCCTCTCCCGCGCGCTCGACACCGCCACCCTGGCCGGGTTCCAGACCGCGGTGGTCACGGACCCTGACCTGCAGGAATGGGACTACGGCGATCTCGAGGGTCTCCAGACCTCGGAGATCCGCGAAGCATTCCCCGGTTGGTCGATCTGGACCGGGCCCTGGCCCGGCGGCGAGACGATCAACGACGTGTCGGCTCGGGCCGACCGCGTCCTGGCTCGAATCGACCCATCCGGGGGAACGGCTCTGCTGATCGCCCATGGGCACCTGCTTCGGATCCTCGCCGCTCGGTGGCTCGGCCTGCAGCCGACGTCTGGCGGGTTGTTCGCGCTCGGTACGGCGACGATCTCCGTCCTCGGCTGGGATCGCGACAACCGGGTCATCGAGACCTGGAACGAGTCCTGCCAGGCCTGACCTGACCGGATCGGTCAGGCTGAAGGCGCCGGCGCCGCTCGCCGACGCGGTTGCGAGGCTCGAGTCGTCAGCCTGGGCTTTTCGCCGACGGCAGCGTCCCGGCGTCCCGTGGACGGGGCGGGCTTCGGGTCGCCATAGGCGGTCTCGAAATCGGCGGCGCTCATCGGTCTGGCGAACAGGAATCCCTGGCCGAACGCGCACCCGAGTTCGCGCATCCGCACGGCCTGCTCCTCGGTCTCGATCCCTTCGGCGACGGTATCGATCCCGAGTGAACGACTCATCGCGACGATCGCGCCGGCCAGCGCAGACGACTTTGACGCGCCGTCCGTGTCCTGGACGAACTCGGAGGCGATCTTGAGCGTATCGATCGGGAACTGGCGCAGGTGGCTCAGCGAGAAGTAGCCGGTCCCGAAGTCGTCGATGACGGTCTTGACCCCCAGGGCTCGAACGCCCTGGAGGGTGGCGATCGTCGTTGGATTCGCCTTCAACAAGGCCGTCTCCGTGATCTCGAGCAACAGGCGAGCTGGATCCAGGCCGGATTCGGCCAATGCAGCCTTGACCGAGTCGACGAAACCGAGCTGCTGGATCTCCCGTGCCGAGACATTGACGCTGACCGACATGGTCGCGAGGTCACCGCCGGCTTCGCTCCAGCGCGCGGCCTGATGGCATGCCTCTCGGAGGACCCAGTTGCCGATGGGCAGGATGGCCCCGGATTCCTCGGCGATCTCGACGAATTGGCCCGGCATGATCAGGCCATGGACCGGGTGATTCCAGCGGATGAGCCCCTCGACTCCGGAGATCCGCCCGGTCGCGAGATCCAAGATCGGCTGGTAGACGAGGTCGAGCTGCTCGAGCGCGACCGCGCGCTGGAGGTCGACGCTCAATTCATGCCGCTGTCGCATGGCTTCGTGCATCCCCGGGTCGAAGATGGCAAATCCGGATTTGCCATTGGCCTTGGCCATATACATCGCCACGTCGGCGTTGCGTACCAGGTCGATCGCGCCGGCGCTCGCATCCCGGGCACTGGCGATGCCGACCGATGCGGTGACGACGACGTGCTTTTCTCCGATGACATACGGCGCCCGCAATTCGTGGACCAGACGCGCCGCCAACGAGCGGGCCCGACTGAGCGATGGATCGTCCTCGGTCAGGATCGCGAATTCATCGCCGCCCAGTCGAGCGACGAGGTCCGTCGAGCGAACATGTCTGGTGATCCGCTCGGTCACCGCACACAGCAACGCGTCGCCAGCGGCATGACCGAGTGAGTCGTTCACGATCTTGAAGTCGTCCAGGTCGAGGAACAGGACCGCGGTGACCTGATCGGCGGGCCGCGCCGGGCCGCCCGGCTGGAGTGTTCGCCCGAGTGCGAGTTGGAACATGCGTCGGTTCGCCGCCCCGGTGAGTGAGTCACGCTCGGCCAGATCCTGGACATGCTGCATGAGTACGGCGTTGCGCAGGTTCAAGGCGGCGATCGACGAGAATTGACGGAGCATCGCCGCGACGCGACGTTCCACGCCGGTGCGTCGACCATGGTGCTCGACGACGATGACGCCGACCGTCCGTCCTTCCGCGATCATGGGTGCGACCACGATGTTGCGGGCATCGGGCAGCAGACTCGACAGCAGCGGATCGTTGACTGCGTCGAGACGCCGCACCGCGACCAGATCTCGACGCTGCCAGGCGCGTTCGATGACGGCATCGGGCAAGACAGCCGTCGTTGCGGGTTCGATGGTGCCGTAGCTGGCCAACACAACGACCCTTTCGTCCGACTCGCCGAGCAGCACCCCTCGCGCGAATCCGAACCGTCCGACGACGGTTTGCAGCACCACATCGGCCTGCTGGATGGCATCGGCGACCGTATCGAGTCTGGCGCCGACATCGACCAGGGCCTGGAGGTCGGCCCGGCGCAGCCGCAGCTCGCGTTCGTTGAGGGCGGAGAAGATGGAGGTGGCGATCGCGAACAGCCAGAATGCCGTGATGTTGAGGACCGGCAGGCGGTCGAACTCGACGCCGACGCCCGGCTGGACGTCGACCGGGGCCACGAGACTGGCCGCCTCTGCATAGACGACGACAAAGAGCAGCAACGAGTGCCAGAGCGCGATCTTGAGACCCGTCCGGTAGGAGGCGAGGAGCGACACCGCCACGAGTTGCAGGTAGACGACGAAGCGCAACGGACTCTGGGTCGCTCCGGTCGAATACATCATGATCGCGAGATAGATCCCGTCGACCAGCAAGAGCGTTGTCAGGATCGTGTAGTCGAACCGACCGGTCCAGCGGCGAACCGATTCGCCGATCGCCGCGAAAGCCAGGTAGGCGACCGTCAGGGACAGGATCGTCGTGAGGGATAGACCGAGTGACCCGGGCTGGGCGACGACCCACGTGGTCACGACGACGGCGATGGCGAGCCGAAGGACGAGCAGATAACTCATCCGGTCACTCAGGGACGTGAACTCGGCTCTCGAAGCCAGCGCCGGCTGCACCCGGGTCGCACGCGGTGTCGGGCTCAGGGTCACGGAAGTCACGACCGATCCACCTCTTCGAACTGGATCTCTGGGTCTTGGGCCTGGGCAGCTCTCGCAAGGAGTCGCGGATCCTTGCGATCGACTCGCGGCTGCGCGAGCAGGAAGAGGACGACGATCACCATCAACGCAAGCGGGAAGCTGAACGATTCGGCAACACTCGCCGCCGCCTCGGGCTGGACCACCGAGTTGACGCTGGAGGCGACGGTCTTTGCAACATCGCTCACCACGGTCTGGATATCCGGGCCGGGTCCGACGGGATCGGGAACCGACGGCGCAAGGTCGGGAGCGGGGCCTGATGCCGGCGTGGGCGCTGAGCCTGAGGACGTGGATCGTCGAGGGGTGACGCCGGCGACCGCGATCGGTGGTGTCGGGCTGGGCGACGCGACCGGCGCGACCGCCGCAGGGCTCGCCGGACTGGGGGACGCATCGGGGGTCGGTGACGGCAATGCAGCCTGATTCGAGATCGGTGTGGATGTCGGCGTCGGGTCAGGCGTGGCGGGCGGTGGCGGCTTTGGCGTGGATGTCGGCTCCGGTGTCGGCTTTGGCGTGGACGTCGGCTCCGCTGTCGGGACCGGCGTCGGCGACTCGGTCGGGTCCGGCGTCGGCGACGGGTCTGGCTCCGGCGATGCCGTTGGTGTCGGGTCAGGTCTTGGCTTCGCGGTCGGATCCGGCGTCGGTTCCGGGGTCGTCGTCGCGGTCGGCTCTGGCGTCGGGGTCGGTTCAGCGGTCGGCGTCGGGGTCGGGGTGGGTTCCGGCGTCGGGGTCGGGGTGGGTTCCGGCGTCGGGGTCGGGTGGGTCGGCGTCGGGGTCGGGGTGGGTTCCGGCGTCGGGGTCGGCGTGGGTTCCGGCGTCGGGGTCGGCGTGGGTTCCGGCGTCGGGGTCGGCGTGGGTTCCGGCGTCGGGGTCGGGGTGGGTTCCGGGGTCGGCGTCGCGGTCGGCTCTGGCGACTTGACGGTGATTCGCACGAGGTCGGCCAGATCGTCGCGCTCGGGTGCACCGACCGGTTCGATGCACTCCCACCAGGCCGGAGAGGCGACGGCGCAGATGTAGTCGGTCCCGGCCTTGGTCGCGTCGTAGGTGACGTGGCACGCACCGTCGTTGCCGGTCTCGCATCGCATATCCGCACCGAGACCACGATGCGGATCATTCGGACTGCCGAGGACGAAGTAGAAACGGACCTCGGTGTTCGTACCTGGACCGGTGAACACCTGCCCCGTCGTGTCATACACGACGGCAGTCAGCGTGACCTCATCACCCCTGGTGACCGTGCTGGTGTCAGGGCTCACGTCAAGCGAATCGAGGGTCGCTGACGCCGCCGATGTCGGCCCCACGAACGGGACCGCGAGCAGCCAGATCACGCCGACGACCAGCCAGACGCTGGTGATGGAGCGGCGCGTGACGCTTCGATGGGCAGGTCGAATCATGCGGCGATGGGACTCCCGACCCGCCGCCATATGACAGGCGGGACAGATGCCCTGAAATGATCAGGGCTGGATGAATGCCGCTGATTCGTACCGTGCCTGCCGATTCGGCACCAGCCGTCCAGTCGTCATACACCGGCCTATGTGCTCGACCGCACCACACGCCAACCCGTGCGACTCCCTGTCAGGGTCCCGTTCGGCGACCATGACCATCGGGATCCCGGACCCGACCGCTGGCATCCCCACGGACCCGCACTGCCCACCGGTGGCGTCCGGCAGAACGACCCGTCTGCTACCTTGGCCGGGTGAGTCGATCGCCACTTTCCGATGCGTTCGCCCACCACATGCGGGCAACCCAACGGTTGATCGACGAAGACGATGGCTACGCGACGAGTGCGACGCTGGGCATCCGGCTTGCCCAGGCACTCCATCATGGGACAGACCATCGAAGCCAGATCTGCACGGCATTGACGGCGATCGCCATGGAGCCGCCGTCGATCGATGTCTGGGACTACGGTCTGTCCGTCGACCGGATGGCCGTGGTCCAGGCGGCGGCCGATCCGAATGACCGCGACCGAACGAACGATGGCTGACCTGGACACGCTGCTGACCGGGCTCGCGTTCGGCGAGTCGCCACGCTGGCACGACGGTCGCCTGTGGCTCTCGAACTGGATGGCCCAGGAGATCGTCGCCGTCGATCTCGACGGTCGGATGGAGGTGGTCCTGCGTCTGCCCTTCAATTCGATCCCGTTCTCGATCGACTGGTTGCCCGACGGTCGTCTGATCGTCGTATCATCGAGCGATCGCCCGGTGCTTCGGCAGGAACTCGACGGATCACTCGTCGAGCATGCCGCCACGGACCGGGGATGGAACGAGATCGTGGTGTCTGCCCGAGGGGACATCTACGTCAACGGAGCCGGCTTCGACCCGATGTCCGACGGCGCACCCAAGCCTGGCGGAGTCACGCTCATCTCGACGAGCGGCGCGCACCGCGAGGTCGCGGATGACATCGCCTTTCCGAACGGCATGGCCATCACGCCCGACGACGCGACGCTCATCGTCGCCGATTCCTACGGCCACGAACTGATCGCATTCGACGTCGATGGGGACGGCAGCCTGTCGGATCGGCGAACCTGGGCCGCACTCGGCGACGGCGTGCCCGATGGCATCTGCCTCGACGCCGAGGGAGCCGTTTGGTACGCCGACGTCCCCAACCGTCGATGTGTCCGGGTGCGCCAAGGTGGCGAGGTCGCGCAGATCGTGCCGGCCGACCGCGGCTGCTTCGCCTGCATGCTCGGCGGACCCGACGGCTCGACCCTGTTCATCACGGCGGCCGAGTGGCATGGCTTCGACCAGATGAGCAACCAGCTACGGACCGGCGTCATCTACAGCGCGCCGGCACCGGCGGCCCACGCCGGCAGGCCCTAGCCGTGGAGATCGCGCCGGGGATCCGCCGGATCGGGACGGACAGCCAGGTCAACGCCTATCTGCTCGAGGATGCCGGTGAGATCACGATCATCGATGCCGCCATGCCTGGCTACTACGCCGACGTCGAATCCGAGCTCGTCGCGATGGGTCGAACGCTGGCCGACGTCCGGGCGCTGGTCCTGACCCATGGTCATTCAGACCATCTGGGCTTTGCGGAACGACTGCGGTCCGAGCGGGGCGTACCCGTCTGGGTCGAAGAGGCGGACGCCGCCCTCGCCCGTGGTGAGGAGAAGCCGAACAACTCGATTGGGAAGTTCAGGCTGGTGCCGATGCTGTCGTTCCTCTGGCTTGGGCTCCGCAAGGGCGGTCTGCGGCATCCCGCGGTCGCTCACGTTTCCACATTCGGCGACGGGGCGACGCTCGATCTGCCCGGTAGTCCGCGGGTCATCCTGGTCCCCGGCCACACGCCGGGTAGTGCCGCGCTCGTGGTCGGCGACAGGGATGCCATCTTCGTCGGCGACGCCATGGCCACCTACGCGGTCACGAACGGCAGACGTGGCCCACGGATCGCTCCGTTTTCGGCGGATCCCACGCAGGCTCGCGAATCGCTGGAACGACTCATGGGGATCGACGCGTCGCTCGTATTACCGGGGCACGGCGACCCATGGACGGCCGGCATCGGCGAAGCCGTCCGGCGGGCCATGGCCGAGACCGAGGACTGAGATCGGCTGTCCCGCCGATCAGCCGAGGTGGACGATCCCCCGAAACCCCAGGTGGGCCATTGACGTTTCGATCGACTGGGCCTGGCGCGCCGCGGGCCGATAGCGCAGGCAGTAGTTCGGGGCGCACAAGTGCGACCCGCCCTTGACCACCATGCGCGGGAACAGTTCGCCGGGCTGGCCGACGTTGTACGAAGCGTCCGGCGATGTCACCCGCGGATTGACCCGTGGCCCCGCCGGTCCACAGCAGGCATGGATCACGACGTCGGGATGCGAGGGGGCGTAAAAATCGGTCGTCCACTCCCAGACGTTGCCGGCCATATCGAAGAGGCCGTATCCGTTCGGGGGGAAGGACTTGACCGGGGAGGTCCCCTCGTATCGGTCAGTCCGTAGGTTCTGCCATGGGAACTCGCCCTGCCACGTGTTGGCCATCATCCGGCCCTTGGGCGCGAACTCGTCACCCCAGGTGAAGACCGCACCTTCGAGGCCGCCGCGCGCGGCGAACTCCCATTCGGCTTCCGTCGGCAGGCTCTTGCCGGCCCACTCGACATAGGCGGTGGCGTCCTCGTACGCGACATGGGTGACCGGATGACGGTCGCGACCGGCGAGGTCGGTACCCGGGCCTTCCGGATGACGCCACTGCGCGCCCGGTACCCAGTGCCACCAATTGCGGTAATCGTTCAGGTCGACCGGACCGGATGTGGCCCGAAAGACGAGCGACCCCGGGACGAGCAGATCGGGGTCGGCGTCGGGGTAGTCGGCGGGGTCGAGCGGGCGCTCGGCGACCGTGACATACCCGGTCGCCTTCACGAACCGACGGAACTCGGCAACCGTGACCTGGTGGTCATCCATCCAGAACCCGGCAACGGTCACGTCGTGGACCGGGCGTTCCTCCGGGTAATGGTCGTCCGAGCCCATCCGGAACGTGCCGCCGGGGATCCAGATCATGTCGCGGGGTGGGGTCATCCGGCCGAGGATACCCAAACGTCGCTGAGCCTGCGGTGATCGCGGTGCCTCTCGGAACCGCGAGCCGTCAGCCCTCGGCAATCAGCCGGCTGTCGCGTCGACCTGTCTCGGTTCAAGCACCACGACCGCCGTTCCCGATGGTCGTCGTGCAGCGTACCCATCTGGATCGTCGCCCACCTCGCGCCATCGCGCCCAGAGTCGGTCGCGTTCCGCACCTTCCGCGGCGCGGCCTCGGACGGTCCGCGTGCCGGCCTTCAACTCGACCGTCACGTCCGGGTTCGCCTGGAGATTCAGCCACCAGGCGGGTTCCCCTTCCGACCAGCCGTTCATCGCCAAGGTGACGAGGTTCGGTCCGTCCTCGTAGTAACCCAGGATCGCGACTCGCTCCTTGCCGGACCGCCGGCCCACGGTCGTCAGCAGCATCGTGCCCCAGCGATCCGTTTTCGGTTGCCACAACCCTCGTCGTCCGGCAGTCGATCGGTAATACGCTCGATGGAGCACCCAGACGGATCGCACGACCCAGCGAGGCGGCAACCAGGGCGTCCGGCCACGGACGCTGGGCGTGGATACCGGTTGCTGCTCCGCGCTCGGCTCGGCCTGATCGATCATCGATACTTGCCTCCTGGTGCTACGCTGACGGTCGTCCATACGGTGTAAGACGCCATACGCCGTACGGTAGTCCATACGGCGTAAGGATGTCAAGGATGCGAATCGGTGCCCGGGGGGAGACGGACTCGTCACGACGGCAGCCGCTGAGTCGTGAGCGAGTCATCGCGGCAGCAGTCGATCTCGCCGATCGCGATGGCATCGGCTCGGTCAGCATGCGCAAGCTCGGCCAGGAGCTGGGCATCGAGGCGATGTCCCTCTACACCCATGTTCGAGGCAAGGAGGATCTCCTCGATGGCATGATCGAGGCCGTCATGACCGAGATCCCGATCGAGCCGGCGGATCTCGAGTGGAGATCGTCGCTCCGTGGGCTGATCCTGACCTCGCGTGCGACCCTGAAGCGCCATCCGTGGGCGCCTCCGATCATCGAGACGCGACTGGCTCCCGGGCCGGCGATGATCGGCTACATGGACACCGTCGCTGGGATCATCCGCCGCGCAGGCTTCTCCCTCGATCAGACCCATCACGCGATGCACGCGCTCGGCAGTCGGGTCCTTGGCTTCAACCAGGAGCTGTTCGACGATCAGACGGAACCCGACGCGGATGCCGCGGCGGCATTCCCGGCCGAGATGATCGCCGCCTTTCCGTATGTCAGCGAGCTCGCGCTAGCGGTCAGCCATGAGGGCGGTCTCGGCGGTTGTGACGACGATGTCGAATTCGCGTTCGGACTCGACCTGATCCTCGACGGGCTGGAGCGGTTGCGAGTCTGAGCGGGCACACCACGCGGACGTGGTGCTTCGTAGCATCGGCGCCGCCATCGACTGGTGCGGATCGGGTCAGCGTCGGGCGAGGCGGATCCGCACGAACGCTGCGCTTGCGAGGGACGCCAGAACGAGCAGGACTCCGCCGATGAATGGCAGTTCCGCGTCTCCCGGTTCGATACCGCCGAGAGTATCGGTCGGTGGAGCCGTGGGCTGGGTCGTCGGACTCACGCCCCCGGACGGATCCGCTGTGGGCGTGGGATTCGGCGTGGGCGTCGGCGTCGGCTCGGGCGGGAGTGTGACCGAGATGGCGACCGCATCGAGCAGGTTACCGATCGATGGGCTCCCCGAGGCGGTGCTGACGGCGCGGAACGCCAATCGGGTGCAGGTCTGCCCAGCGGGCACGACGTAATCGTCGCTGTGCGTCCCCCACGCGCTTGTCCCATCCATCAGATCCGGGGAGGTGTAGTCCCAACCAGCCGAGCCATCGACGTCGGCGACGTTGGCGTCCCCGATGAGGACCTGCATCGTGTCGACACCATCCCGCCCGCGGTGGTCGAGCGTCCAGGTGATGGTCGCGCCCGGTGTCGAGGTCACGTCCTGATAGAGCGTGGCATCCGTGTTGGCGTTGATCTCGGCGAAGGCATTCCCCTCGGCCGCAGGCACGCCCAGGAAGCCGTCGCCCCAGATCTCGATCTCACCGAACCCATCCGTCGTCTCCCAGAACGGGACGGAAGCCGCGGGAAAGAGCGTGTAGGTGTCCGGGCTCACCGGGGGCGTCTCGAAACCGCCGTTGCCGACCGCGTCGCTCGAGCCGTCGCACGCGGCGGCCATGGCGGGCGTCGCGGCGGCGAACGAGCCGACGATCAGGGCGGGGACGCTGAGCATGGGGAACAGCAGACGTCGCGCGCGCATCATCACTCCTTTTGCTGGGCACAGCTGGGAGGTGCCTGTGCGGTGGCGGGCCACGCGATTCGCGCCGACGTGGCTCCGCGTCTGCGAACCATTGTAGGCGGCGGTGCTCGGCCGCACCGACCGGAATCGCGACTCAACGCCAGCCGATGAGCAAGACACCTCCGAACGCGAGGCCGATGCCCAGCAGCTGGGTCGGCGCCAAGGACTCGTGGTAGAAGGTCACGCCTGCCACGATGACGATGACGGCATACAAGACGGTCTGGAGCGAACCCAGGACGCTCAGCTGCCAGCCGGCGACGAAGGCATAGACGAAGAAGCCGATCTGGAAGAGATAGAGCGCGATGGCTGCCCACAGCCAGGGGCTTCGCAGAGCAGCGCCGAATTCGGCCTCAACGGTCGCCCTCTTCAGGAAGACATCAGCGACCGCGACGGCGGTCACCGCCAGCCCGACCAGCAGCAACTCCAGGAGCCTTGCACCCGAGCTCGGGATCGCCAGGATCGTCACAGACTCCCCCTCATCTCAGTCATCGCGGGCAGACGACGGGTCATCGGCGATGGCATACCGGGTCAGGGTGCGAGACATCGAGGTCACCTCCAAACGGTGAGGCAAGTTGTAGAGATCGTCGGTCGCCCGATCATCACCCGCGCCGCTCGCTCGACCGAGTCTTGTGACATCGCCGGTACGCCCACGAGCCGAGTCAGTCCGGCTTGCGGCTCCCGCTCCTCCTGGACCGCCGTCGGGTCTCGAGCGGCTGGCCGAGTCGCGCCGCGTCCTGGGCGTCGCGAAGGATCGTCCGGCGACTCACTCCGAGGGCCGACGCGAGGTCGTCGTCGGTGACCGAGGCCCCCTGGCTCGCGGCCTCGACAAGGAGGCGAGCAACGACCCGGCGGCGGCGCTCCGTCGCGTCCGCGACGACGGCATCGGCCGGATCCGCGACGGTCCACGTGACGGCGACGAGTTCCTCGTCAGGAGACCGCCGGCCGAGGGACGCGTTCGCAGGCGGCAGGGCGACCACGACCCGCCGTGCGGCAGCTCGCCGAGCGGACTCGGTGTGGCGATTGAGTGGGACGCGCTCGAGCACGCGCGTGCGGGCGTCGCGCGGGAGCGTGGCGATGAACTCGTCCATCGCCGCCGTGGCGAATGCAAGGTGTTCCCCTGCCGCCGCCTGATCACCAGTCGCGACGGCGAGCCGCCACGCCGCGAATCTGACCCACTGGCGGAGGATGGCTCGGTGGGGCGACTCAAGGATCGCGAGCGCCGCGTCCACGGCGGACTGTCCGGCGGTCGTATCACCGAGAGCGAGGCAGGTCATCGCCAGGGCGGCCTGTGTGTCCGCCAGGTTGTCCTGGTCACCAAGTTCCACATGGATGGCCAGCGCCGCCTCAAGGGTCGGACGGGCTTCTTCGGGCCGTTCCGCATCAAGCAGCGCCTTGCCCCTGCCCTGGAACGCCGTCGCCCGGTTACGCCTCACGCCGACGGCCAGGTCGACGGCGAGTGCTTCGTCGAAATGCGCGAGAGCCTGGTCCGTCTCGCCCATCAGCGCATACGTATCTCCCAGGTTGATCAGGCTGATGGCGATCCCGCGGGGATCCCGGGATCCTCGCCGGATCCCCAGGGCCTCGCGGTACAGCGAGATCGCCTGCTCGAAGTCGGCCAGGACCCAGGCCACGCCCCCAAGGTTGTCAAGGTTGTCACTCTGACCGCGCCGGTCGCCGAGGTCCCGGCACGTCTCGAGGGATCGCTCATGGACCACCCTCGCGCCTTCGTAGTCGCCGAGACCCCAGAGCGCCGTACCGACGCTGTTGAGCGAGTTCGCCGACCGCCGGAGATCGCCCGTCCGCGCGAAGAGCTCGGCCGCCTCCGCATGCTCCTTCGCCGCCACCGCGTGGTCGCCGAGCCGCCAGGCGATGCCACCGAGGAGTTCGAGCGCCGTCGCCGCGCCGTGGACATCGTCCATCTGCACGTAGATAGCCTGAGCGCTCATCAGGGCGGCACTGGCATCCTCGAGCCGTCCCTGCTCCCGAAGGATGCGGCCGGAGATCGTCTGCAGCGCGGCTTGCCCGTCGAGGTCGCCTGCCTCGACCGCCAGGACGAGGGCGCGCGATGCGACGGCCTCTCCGCTTGGATACTCGCCGACCGCAGCGTGGAACGTCGCGACCTGCCGTGCCGTCTCGATCCGACGGTCGATCCCACCGAGCGCAACGGCGAGGTCGTCGAGCTCATTGAGGTCGACTCGCTGGGCATCGCGGTCAGCGAGCACCTCGAGCGCGCGGATCCGGCCGAGCAGCGCCCGGTAGCGGGTGACGGCGTCATCCGCCGGCAGGACAGCGAGACACCGGCTGAAATGGCGAGCCGCGCCGTGGAATGAGAGGCCGGCGAGAGCCTGCTCACCCGCTCGGACCGACCAGTTCGCGATCTCGGCCGCATCGCCGGTCTGCTCGGCATGGAACAGTAGACCGACGGCATCATCCGGCGCGTGACGCTTGACGGCGTGGAGCGCGGCAACGCTCAGCTGTCGGCGCCGCTCGGGCGACAGGCCCCAGACGACGAGGCTGCGCAGCGTGTCGTGGGCAAAGGCATAGCCGGCCACATCGAGCCTGATCAGTCGGGATCGTTCCAGCTCGCCGACGACGGCCGACACGTCGAGGTCGCCAGCGACGTCCTGCCAAAGGTCGTATGAGAACCGTTGCCCCACCGACGGCCGCGGCCTCGAGCCCCGCGCGAGCGCCGTCGGACAGGGCGGCCAGCCGGTGCTCGAACAGGCGATCGAGACTGGCGCGAAGGTCCCCGGATCCCGTGGACTCGCCCGCCGCTTCGACGACCTCGGCGGACTGCAGGAGCGCCAGCGCGAGCAGTGGGTTGCCACCCGAGGCGCTGGCCAGCTCGGCGAGCTCCCCGGGGCCGCGAGCTCGGCCGTCGAGACCGCTCGACAGGGACGCGAGTCCGACGATGTCCAGGCCGCGGAGATAAGACGACGGGGACTCCCGCGCGATCCCAGGCCTCAAGGCGATCCCACGGGAGGGGCTGTTGGCGCAGCTCGTCGATCCGGCCACTTGCGATGATGAGGACGGGCATGCTGGTGAGGGCGGGCCGCAGACCATCGAGCAGCGCCCAAGTCGCCTCGTCCGCCCACTGAACGTCGTCGAGTAGGATCAGCTGCGGCGCGAGGCGGCCGAGCCCGGCGAGCACCTCCTCGACCGCCCGCCCGAGATGCGCGACGCTGGCCTCAGCACGCCAGGCGCCGTCGGGCGTGGCAAGGCCAGGGATGAGGGTCGCCCCGGTCGCCAGCCAGTGCGGCTCCACGACCCGTTGCAGGTGCTCGCGCCTCGGCGGTGCGGCGGCGGCTCGCAGCGCCTCGCCGAGCGGTGCGAACGGCGCCGGCGACCCGAACTGCTCGCCGCGCCCGTAGGCGATCTGCCAGCCACGCCACTCCGCCGACACCTCGACCTCCTGGAGCAGTCGCGACTTGCCGATCCCGGCCTCGCCGAGGAGGACCACGAGCGAACCCTTCCCCGATGCCGCCAAATCGAGCAGCGTGAGGAGCATCGAGCGCTCGTCGTCCCGGCCGATGAGCAGGCTGGAGCTGGCGACGACCGTCCGGCCGGCGAGCGCCAACTCCGACCGGATCTGCTCCGCGAGGCTGCGGGTCGCCGGCAACGGGTCGACGCCGAGTTCAGCTTCCAGTCGCTTGGCGAGACCGTCGAAGTGGTCCAGCGCGGCGGCATGATGGTCCTGCCGCGCATACAGGCGCATGACGGCCTGGTGGGCCGGCTCGTCCAGGGGATCGGCAGCGACCAGGCGCCGCGCCCAGGCAAGGGCGGCGGCGAGGTCGCCGGCGGCTTCGCGATCGGCGGTCACCGCCGACAGTACCTTGACGAACCGTTCGCGGAGGATGGCCCTCGGGCGCTCAGCCCATTCGGCGTCGACAGACGGCAGGAGGTCGCCGGTGTACAGGTCCAGCGCCGCTCGCCAATCAGCCGGATCCGTCGACTCCGCCAGCGTGGCGAACGCGTCTGTGTCCAGCCATGCCCCCCGGATCGCGAGCGATTCTCGCTCGGCCACCAGCCACGGGGCACTCCCAGGGATCAGCCGGCGGAGCCGGTAGAGGGCACTGGTGAGCGCCCGCCGGGCGCCATCTTCCGCTCGGTCGGGCCAGAGGCTGAAGGCGACGTCATCGCGGCGGACCGACCGGCCGCGTGATCCGGCCAGCGCCACGAACCCCACCAGCGCGCCCAACGTGCCGGGCATGCTCAGTCGGGCGTGACCGGGAACCTCGGCGCGGACCGAGCCAAAGAGATGGATCCGGGCGTCCGCCGGCGCGGTCAGGCCAGAAACGTCCAGATGGTCCGGTGCCCGGTGCCTGGTCCATCGACTCGCCGCCCCCCGGCGCGGGGTAGGCGCCCCGCTACGCGGAGGCTACAACACGGGGGAAGAGTGGCTCCGGCGGTAGGACTCGAACCTACGACCAAGCGGTTAACAGCCGCCCGCTCTACCACTGAGCTACGCCGGAGCGGTGACGCAGGTTCCCGAGCAGAAGTCGGAACGCGGGCGTCGCTGGCGTCGGTGGGTCGACGCCGCGCGACAGGATAGCACGCTGCCCGCAGACGTCCGCCCGGATCAGGGGCCGACGATCGCGACTGGCCCGACGGCAAACCAGTCGTTCATACTCGCCCGATGGTCGCCCACTCCCCCCTCATCTCGCCCGATCGGCTGTTCGAACGGATCCACGACCCGGACCTACGCGTCGTCGACGTGCGCTGGGTGATGGGCGCTCCCGGTGGCGGTCGCGCGGCGTACGACGCGGGCCACCTTCCCGGAGCGATCTTCCTCGACCTCGACACGGACCTGGCCGCCGAGCATGGCCCGGGTCGTCACCCGCTGCCGACCCCGCGAGCGTTCCGCGATCGGCTCGAGCGCGTCGGGATCGGCGCTGACGACGAGGTCGTAGCGTACGACGCGGTCGGCGGAACGACCGCGGCGCGACTGTGGTGGATGCTCGACGACCTCGGTCACGAGCGCGTCTCGGTGCTCGATGGCGGGCTCGAAGCCTGGCTCACCGCTGGGTACCCGATCACGACCGATCCGCCGGCCATCCGGCCGACCGGGACACTTCGCCTGAACGATGCCTGGGATCGGGTCACCGATCGCGATGCTGTCGCAGCGGGTCTCGGCACGATCGTCCTCCTCGATGCCCGGGCCGGACAGCGATACCGCGGTGAGGTCGAGCCGATCGATCGGGTGGCCGGCCACATCCCCACCGCCGTCAGCATGCCCGCGAGCGAAAGCCTCGGGCCGGACGGTCGTTTGCTTCCGCCAGAGCGGCTTGCCGATCTCTTGGATGCGGCGGGGGCGACCTCGAGTGATCCGGCGACGTCGGTCGTCGTCTCCTGCGGCAGCGGCGTCACGGCGTGCTTCACGAGCCTCGCGATGCGCCTGGCCGGCCTGCCGGACCCACTCCTCTATCCGGGCTCCTACTCCGACTGGACGCAGGCAGAGATGCCGATCGCGATCGGACCGGAACCAGGCGACGCACCCGCGTGATCCCCACTGCACCGCGTCCCCAGGCATTCCGCACCCTGGTCCTCTTGTACCTGGTGACCAACGCCCGATACGGATCCGGCCTCGGTCGGCGCCGGGCACAGCGGGTCATGACGCGTCCCGAACGAGAGGCGGTCACTTCGGTCGTGGAGTCGTTGCCGGAGGTCGTGGCCCGCTGGAGTGACGGGCGTGCCGAGCTCGATCCGTTGGATGTCGTCGAGGTCCGGCGACCGCTCGCCGGACTGTCATCGTCGGGCGGCGGTCGATGGTGGGCCGGACCTCGCGATTGCCGACCCGAGATCGAGAGCTTCGATGTCGCCGGGCGCTATGACTCGGTCATCGCCCTGTGGCCCTCCAGCCCGGAGGTCAAGCTGTGCGGCTGGGGTTGCACGATCGGACCGACCGCCGAGGTCGGCGGGGCTGGGTTCTCATCGATCGCGACCGACCATTGGCCGACCTTGGCGACCGATCCGGACCCCGCCCAGGGCTACGTGCACGAATGGCTGCACCAGGTCGAGGGCGTCTACCGGGCGCTCGGCGTCAGTGAGGCGGCCCTGCCAAATCTCCACGATGCGGGTCTGTTCACCTCGACCCGCGACTCGCTCGAGCCCCCATTCGGCCGTTCGTACGCGGAGTACCACGACGGATCCGATGCGCGAGCGGCCGCCCGGACGTGGGCGCCCTGGTATCGCGACTGGATGACCGGGCGGCTGCGGCGACTCGAATTCGAGGCCGGTCCGATCGGTCTCACCCCGGAGCGCTGGGCGCTCCGTTCCAGCCTCGGATAAACCCTCGGTCCGGCTATTCCAGGTAGTCCTTGAGCTTGCGGCTGCGAGACGGATGGCGCAGCTTGCGGAGCGCTTTGGCCTCGATCTGCCGGATGCGTTCGCGAGTGACGTTGAACTCCTTGCCGACTTCCTCGAGCGTGCGCGCCCGACCGTCTTCCAGCCCGAATCGGAGCTGCAGGACGCGCCGTTCGCGGCCGGTCAGCGAATCGAGCACGGCCTCCACCTGCTCCTTGAGCAGCTGGTGCGACGCCGCCTCGGCCGGAGCCAGCGCGCCGCGGTCCTCGATGAAGTCGCCGAGGTGCGAATCTTCCTCTTCGCCGATCGGTGTCTCGAGCGAGACCGGTTCCTGGCTGACCTTGATGATCTCGCGGACCTTCTCCGGGGTCACCTGGACCTCCTGGCCCTTGGACATCGCTTCGGCGATCTCTTCGACGGTCGGTTCGCGTCCGAGTTCCTGGAGCAGACCGCGTGACACGCGGATCAGCCGATTGATCGTCTCGACCATGTGGACCGGGATGCGGATCGTCCGGGCCTGGTCGGCGATGGCCCGGGTGATGGCCTGGCGGATCCACCACGTGGCGTACGTCGAGAACTTGAAGCCCTTCTCGTAGTCGAACTTCTCCACCGCCCGGATCAGGCCGATGTTGCCTTCCTGGATCAGGTCCAGGAACGACATGCCCGCGGCCGATGTACTTCTTGGCGATCGACACGACCAGGCGCAGGTTGGCCGAGGTCAGCTGTTCGCGGGCATCGCGGCCGATGACCACGATCACGCCATTGCGGTCACGCAGCTTCGTATTGAGCGGCACCGCCGGGTCGTAGCCCATGACCTTGAGGATCTCGGCGTCGTTCTCGGCCAGGATCCAGCGCTCGAGCGCCGGGTACGCGACTTCCTCGCGACTCCAGTCCCAGATGGCCCGCAGCCCCACGTTGTCCCGAGAGTCAAGGTCACCGTTGTGGACCGACAGGAACGACCAGTCGAGAAGCTCCAGGAATGATTCCGGCGAGAGGGTCTCGTTGTAGGTGTGGACCAGCTTCTTCGCCTCGCGCAGCCGCTCCTTCGTCCCGTCCGACTGGGCATCGCGGCCGGCCTTGACCAGATGGAAATCCGGTGATGTCACAAGCAAGTCCCGGCCACCTTCATCCGCCACACCCCGCCAGACGATCTCGTGCGCCTCCTCACCGAACGGCAGTCGATGCTGCGTCTTGGTCGTACGGGTCTTGTGCTCAGTATCGTGGAGGGTCCACTCGTGGAGCGAGATCATCGCCTTCCAGGGCGCCTCGACCATCCACTCGCCGAGCTCGATGGCCTTGGCCAGGACGACCTCCTCTTCGGCCGTCAGCAGGGCGACCTTGCCGATCTCCTTGAGGTACATCCGAACGGGATCGTCGATCCCGATCATGTCCGCCGAGATGGCCTCGAGTTCCTCGGCCGAGGGCTCGTCGACCTCCTTTGGGTCGATCTTGGCCGGCGCGTCCGCGGGCAACTTGGCGGCCGGGCCGGCCACGGTGCTGCCAGCGACCAGGACGACCTCCGTCTCGCTGTCGGCGATCAGCTCTTCGTCGAGATCGTCGTCGTCATCGTCGTCGTCGTCGGCGACGGCGACCGCGGTCGAGCGTGACGGTCGAAGCCCGGCCAGCTTGGCCTCCTCGATCTCCGCCTTGGCGCGGCGCGGCCGTGACAGAACGGCCTCCACGAGTTGCTTGTCTAGGGGATCGGCGGACATCGGTTACCTCCGGTGGCTGGTTAGGAGCCGGGTCTGGTCCAGGCGCCGGTCGAGTGACAGGCGCATCTCATTGATCTGAAGTCGTTCAAGCATCAGCCGATCGATCGCCTCGCGGTCGCCGGCACGTTCGGCCTCCCCCTGGGCGGCCTCGTTGTAGTCACTGCGCTCGCGCAGCTGGTCATCCTCGAGCTCGAGGAGCAGACGCGCGACCTCGTAGTCGAGCTGGGCCGCGTCCAGACCCCGAGGGTCCGGACCCGCCTTCGCATACAACGCTCGCGCGAGGGCGGCTGTTTCATCGTCGACCGCCAGCAGCAGTGCGGCGCCGTCGAAGGGCGGGTGGATGCCGGCATCGTTCGGGGCTCTCTGGAGGACCATCGCGCGGAACAATTCCCGGGCGACGGTGCTGGGCAATCGGTCCGGGCCGATCTCATCGACGACACGGAGCTGCTGGTCCGGAACGAGCAGCAGCAGGCGAAGCAGCTCGGCCTCGACCGGAGTCACGGCGCGCAGGATGTCGTGGATCGGCAATGCGTCGGGCGAGGCGAGAACGGCGTCAGCACTGATGCGCGACTCCCCTGCCCGGCCGTCGGCGCCGGCCCGACTCTGGTGGATCGGGTTGCGAGCCGGTCGCTCCAGGACCTGGCGGAGGACGCGTTCCTCGACGCCCGAGACCCGCCGGACCTCGCCGAGCGCCTCGTCACGTCGGAGCGGATCTGCGATGTCGCGGATGGCCGGCATCACGGCTTCGACGAACCCGATCCGCCCGGATGAGGTCTTGAGGTCGAACCGCTCGGCGTGGTGGTCGATCAAGTACTCGACGAGCGGCTTGGCCGTGGCGATGGCGGCTTCCCAGATGGCAGGGTCGGCGCGAACGACCTCATCAGGATCCTGGCCATCCGGCAGACGGGCGACGCGGACGTCTTCGAGCTTGACCCCAGAGGTATCCGACTGGAGCTGCGAGATCAGACCGGCCAGGGCGGTGACGCCGAGCTGCCCGGCCTTTTCGCCGGCGGCATCGACGTCATAGGCCAGCACGATCCGGGTGGCATACCGGGTCAGCAATGCCACCTGGCCCGGGGTCAGCGCGGTGCCCAGGCTGGCCACGACGTTGTCGAACCCCGCCTGATGGGCCATCAGCGCATCGGTGTAGCCCTCGACGATGACCGCCTGACCGGACTTCCGGATCGGGCCCTTCGCCTTGTCGATGAGGTACAACGTCCGGCTCTTGTCGAACAACGGCGTCGCCGGCGAGTTCAGGTACTTCGGGCCGTCACCCTCGAGCAGTCGACCGCCAAGCCCGACGGCGTGCCCGTTCTGATCCCGGATCGGGAACGTCACACGGGAACGGAACCGGTCGTAGACGCCGCCGCGACCACCCTGTCGGGGCGATGCCAGCCCGACCTCGACGAGTTCCTCCGAACGCACATCCCGTTTGGCTGCCAGGGTCCGGGCCATCTGATCCCAGCCGCCGGGCGCCCAGCCGAGCTGATACGTGGCGATCGTTTCGTCGGTGACGCCCCGGTCGTGCAGGTAGGTCAGCGCGGTCGAGCCGGCCTTCGAGCTGGTCAGGACCGCGTGATAGAACGCGATGGCACTGTCGAGGACCTGGCGGAGTCGAGCCTGGCGAGCGTCCTCACGCTTGGTCCGTTCGTCGATCTCGACACCGGCCCGCTGGGCGAGCGTCCGGAGCGCCTCCGGGAACGTGACACTGTCGCGCTGCATGACGAAGCTGAAGATGTCGCCGCCAAGGCCGCATCCGAAGCAGTGCCAGGTCTCACGGTGCGGGGTGACGACGAACGACGGTGTCTTCTCACCGTGGAACGGACAAAGGCCCTTGTAGGTGGTGCCTGCCTTCTTCAAGCTGACCGTATCGCCGACGACATCGACGACCGCCAACTTGCTCTTCACTTCGGCTGCGACACCGACCGCCAAACAGCGCCTCCCTGACCCGGACATGCCTGTGGGCCTGTCAAGTCTTGACAAGCCCAAGTGCCCCTAACGATACGCCTCGATACGCGCCTTTGTCAATACCTTGTCAATACTCCCATAGGGTATCCGCCAGATCCTGCGTGGCCACCTGTCCGGCCCGAGCGCACGTGCCGTAACGCACACCGGGGTCCGCCGGACCGGTTTCGCCCGCGTTAGCCGAACGAGAAGGGTCTGCCGATCACGGACCGCTCGCGATGATGGCAGCGAGGCGGCCCCTCGCCGTACGAGCGTGACACGCCATGCCGGTGCGCATTCCCACCGGATTCCGTCGCGTCAACGTCTGCAAACCACCCAACGGGTACTTTCGTCTCATGGTCAGGCTGCTCCTCGTGCCCGACATTTCGGATGGACGAGGTCAGTCCGTGGGACTGCCGGACCGGGGCCCGGATCCTCGTCGTCGGAGGGATCACGAACGGAATGTCGAGAGTGATCGAGGGACGGGGATCCTCTCGATCTCTGCCGTCCGGACGTGGCGACGATACGAGCCGCCGGATCAGCCCAAGGCCAGCGGCTTGACCTTCAGGAGCGCCCCCGATGGGTCCGACACGGAGGCCGAGTGACGGCCAGGACCAGGTGACACGATTCGAGGCCCCGGACGGGCCGACCGACGGCACGCGCTACTCGCTCAAGCTGTATGTCTACACGAGCATCGAGATCGTCATCGGCCTCGCCCTGCTCGCATGGGCGTCCGTGTCATTCGACATCTGGCCGACCATCTCGCTGACCCACGCCGCCGACAACGAGGGGAAGCTGCTCGGGTTGGTCTTCTGGACCGGGCTTGGACTCCTGGGCGGGACCCGGGCCCAGAACTTGCACGGCCACGGCGTCCTGACATTTCAGTTGCCATTCATCATCGCCGCAACCGCACTGGGCGGACCAGTCGCGGGCGGTTGGGTCGCGTTGGTCGGGACCTTCGAGGCCCGCGAGATCACCGATCTGCCCTGGTACGGGATCGTCGCGAACCATTCCGCCATGGCGATGTCAGCCGTTCTCGGCGGGTTGGTCTTCGGCTTGGTCCGGAACGGCCCGCTCGCTGGCGTTCCCGACGAAGCTCAGGCCACCCAATTGGTCGCGATCGTCGCCGCAACCTTGATCCTCTCCGGTTTGTCGGCCGGGCTGGCGGCCGGGACGGTCTTCCTGCGCGACGGCATCTCGGCGCGGGAGGCGACGCGGGTGCTCGATACGTCGTTCCGGAAGACGTCGGCAA
Organism: uncultured Chloroflexia bacterium; assembly: GCA_963720715.1. GTDB lineage: Bacteria > Chloroflexota > Limnocylindria > Limnocylindrales > CSP1-4 > SPCO01. The sequence goes on along the minus strand of CAVRGM010000004.1, from coordinate 512,966 downwards.
GTGAGGTCGTCGTCGGTTGGGTGCTCGTGCTCGCGTACGGGACGGTCGGATGGTGGGCGGCCCTGATCTGCGCGAGTCTGGTCCTGGTCACCTGGCGCGCACACGACGCTCGGGAGATCGCCGGGCATGATGCGATGACCGGGCTGCTCAGCCGGTCCGGCTTCGATGCCAGACTCGAAGAGATCCTCGTCGGCGTTCGTCGCGGAGCCGGACGAGCAGCCCTGCTCGCGATCGACCTGGATGGATTCAAGGCGGTGAACGATCGATACGGGCACGGCGCCGGCGACGACGTCATCCGCGAGGTCGGGGTGCGCCTGCGCGAATCGATCAGGCTGACCGACGCCGCGGTCAGGCGTGGCGGCGATGAGTTCGGGGTTCTCCTCGCCGGGATCTCCGACGCAGACGCAGCCGAGCGGATCGCGAACAAGATCTGGGTTGAACTGTGCCGCCCGGTCGAGACCGACAAGGGAGCCTTGTCGGTCGGAGCCTCGATCGGGGCGATCATCATCGAACCCTCAAGCCGGATCCCGAGCATCGATCGGCTCCACGCACTGGCCGATCATGAGATGTACCTGGTCAAGAAGGCCAAGATCGGCGGTGGTGTGCGTGTTCGGCGACCCGGTGATCCACCGCCCGAAGCGCAACCCACCCGCAGGCTGCGTCGCCGGAGCTCGGACCGAGCGCCGGGATACCAGTCGATGACCGAGACGCCTGGCATCGATCGTTCGTCGACGTAGCCCGCTCAGCCGCTGTCGAACGCGGCCGGTCAGTGACCGCCAGGGGCAAACGATCCGAATGCGAATGCCCTGCTCTCGAGCTTGTTTCGGTCCTCGTGGATCTCGCGACTGCCGTTCGCCCGTTGCGCACAGAGCGAGCAGCCGTACCGGATCTCAGCTCCGCTTCGATCGACGCTTCGATCCGAGTACAGCGCGGTACCGGCGATCTCGTCATCGAGAGTGACCTCAGCGGTCAAGGTGTGACCGAACTGTGCGCATTGGATCGCCAGTCGTCAAGACTCGCGGCAAGGCAGCCCCGTTCGCGGCAAACTGGTCCCAGTGACGGCCGCGGAACGGAAGGAACGACATGCTTGGTGATCACCTCATCTTCCCCATCCTGCTTTCCAGGGATCTCGATCGCGATCGAGTCTTCTATCACGAGACGCTTGGGCTGGAGATCCTCCGTGAGGACGACGAACGGGTCATCTTCCGCTGCGGCGGCGGCTCGCAACTGAGCGTCACCCGGTCGACCATCGGCACGGCCGATGCGCAGACGCAGCTCGCCTGGCGCGTGCCGGACCTACGTGCCGAGATCGCCGACCTGCGGGCGCGGGGCGTCCGGATCGAGGAGTACGACGAGCCCGATCCGAAGACGACTGACGGCATCGCCGACATGGGTTTCGCGTGGGCTGCATGGTTCATCGATCCGAGTGGCAACGCGCTCGGCATCATCCAGCCAAAGCCACCGGGCGTGACGGCCGCGCTCCCGAATTGACAGGCTCACGGCGTCGCGACGGGCGGCCGACCGTGGCGCGACGGCAGTAAGCGCCGCCCGATGCCAGACTCCGAGCCTGCCGGTCGCTGGCGCCTGCTGGCCATCGTGGCGACGGCACAGCTGCTGGCCTTCGCGCCATGGTTCAGTGCCTCAGCCGTCGCCCCGTCGCTGCAGGCCGACTGGGACCTCGGTCGATTGGACCTCCCGTTCCTGACCATCGCGGTCCAGCTCGGGTTCGCGGTCGGCGCGCTGAGTCTCGCGGTGACCGGAGCGGCCGACGTCATCCGACCGCGCTACCTCCTGACCCTCGGAGCGTTCCTTGCTGCCGCCGCCAACCTCGGGTTCGCGACCCTGGCCACGGATACCGCCTCGGCGATCCCGTTCCGGGTCGTGACCGGCGCTGCGCTTGCGGCCGTGTATCCGGTCGCCATCAAGGTCCTGGCCGGCTGGTTTCGGCGCGAGCGTGGCGTAGCGGTCGGGGTACTGGTCGGCGCCTTGACGATCGGCTCGGCACTGCCATTCCTGTTTCGGGCCGTGGGTGCCCTTGGCGCAGCCGACTGGCACGTGATCGTCGGCGCCGCGAGCGCCGCCGCGGTCATCGGCGGGATCGTGGCCTTCGCTGGCGTCCAGGACGGCCCGAATGACGTCCGGGCGCCCCGGTTCAGCCTGTCGATGGCCGCCCGCGCCTTCGGCTCGACTTCCGTCCGACTCGCGAACGTCGGGTATCTCGGTCACATGTGGGAGCTGTACGCGATGTGGACCTGGGTACCACTCTTTCTCGCGGCGAGCTTCGCGGCCGGCGGGCTGACCGACGCGCCGTTGGCCAGCCTTGGCGCCTTCGCGGTCGTCGCGGCCGGCGGGGCAGGTTGCATGGTTGCGGGGCTGCTCGCTGACCGGCTCGGACGCACGACCGTCACGATGGTCGCGATGGGCTGCAGCGGGTTGAGCGCCCTGGCGATCGGCTTCTTGTTCGGGGCCGCTCCATGGCTGACCCTGCTCCTCGGGATCTTCTGGGGTGTCACCGTCGTCGCGGACTCCGCCCAATTCTCGACCGCGGTCTCGGAGCTGGCGCCGCCCGGCACGGCCGGGTCAGCCCTGGCCATCCAGACCGCACTCGGGTTCATCCTCACCGGCGTGACGATCCTGCTCATCGGCGCCCTCGCCCCGACCGATGGGCTGGGCTGGCAGATGGCCTTCGGACTCCTGGCGATCGGACCGGCCGTCGGCATCGTGGCCATGGGCCGATTGCGGCGTCGCCCGGACGCGACACTCATGGCCGATGGCAACCGTTAGCGAGGTCTTCCGTGCTGCCCTGGGCCTGGGCCTGACTTCATTCGGTGGCCCGGTCGCCCACATCGGCTACTTTCGTCGCGAGTACGTGACCCGCCGAGGCTGGCTTGACGAGGCGTCGTTCGGGGATCTGGTCGCCCTGAGCCAGATGCTGCCCGGCCCAGCCAGCAGCCAACTGGGGATCGCGATCGGTACGCGCCGCGCCGGGATGGTCGGCGGGTTCGCGGCCTGGCTCGGGTTCACCTTGCCGTCAGCGATCGCGCTGACCGTATTCGGCCTGGCGGCAGCCACCACCGATCTTTCCGAGGCAGGCTGGGTCCACGGACTGCAGCTGGCGGCCGTCGCGATCGTCGCTCAGGCCGTCTGGTCGATGGCCGGCAGCCTCGCCCCCGACTGGCCGCGACGAGCGACGGCCGTCCTCGCCACGATCGTGGCGCTCGCGTGGACGACCCCGTTCGCCCAACTCGTGCTGATCGCCGCGGGCGCGCTCATCGGCCGGTTCCTGCTCGCGCCGGTCGCCCTACCCGCATCCCGGCCCGAGCCGAGTCCGATCTCGCGGCGGACCGGCCTCATCGCGCTCACGCTGTTCGCCGCCCTGCTGATCGCGCTGCCGATCCTGCGAGGTCCAGGTGGTCAACCTGTCGCCCTGTTCGATGCCTTCTATCGGTCCGGAGCACTCGTATTCGGCGGTGGCCATGTCGTCCTGCCACTGCTGCATGCAACGGTGGTCGATCCCGGCTGGGTCAGCGACGGCCAGTTCGTGGCCGGCTATGGTGCTGCTCAGGCGGTACCCGGTCCCCTGTTCAGTTTCTCGGCCTTCCTCGGGGCCGTTTCGGGGCCGGCGCCTGATGGCTCGATCGGCGCCATCATCGCCGTCGTCGCCATCTTCCTGCCGTCCTTCCTCCTCATCTTCGCCGCCCTGCCGTTCTGGGACTGGCTCCGTCACTCGAGCGACATCCGGCGCGCCCTGACCGGTGCCAATGCTGCCGTCGTCGGGATCCTGTTGGCCGCGCTCTACTCGCCCGTCTGGACGAGCGCCATCCTGGGACCGACCGACGTGTTGGTGGCAGCGATCGGCCTTTCCGCCCTGCTCACCCGCCGCGTCCCACCGATCGTCGTCGTCGGCTTCTGCGCCGTCGCCGGCCAGGGACTTGCCCTGATCTGACGAACGGGTCGCCTACTCGAGCGCGCCCGCCTTGAACCGCTCGAACAGGTCTGCGTAGCCTGGCAGACCACGCTCGTAGCCGATCGCCCAGAACCCCACGCCGGCCAGGCCACGGTCGTCGGCCATCACCAACTTCGGCTCCAGCGTGCGCGGCGAATCGACGTAGATCGCCTGCCATCCGGCCGTGGCCCTCGAGTCACCCGGCTTCGGTTCGACGGTGGGTGGGACGGCATAGAACTCGACGACCTCGATCGGGTCGAATTCGGGCGGGACCGGCGGATCGGCCAGGAAGTTCGGGTTGTCGGCCGGGACCCAGTCGGCACCGGTACCGAGTTTCGGGGCCCCGATCTCCGGCCCGGCGACGCGCCAGCGGTAGCCGTAGAGCGGCAGACCCAGGATCGTCCGGTCGACGGGCACACCGAGCGACTCATACAGGTCCAGCGACCACACGAGATCCGACTCGGCGCCGTCTCGCCGGTCCATCGGTGCCGATGCCCCGACCCCGGACGACGCGTAGTGGTAGTCGTAGCCCATCAGGAAGATCCGATCCGCCCCGGCCGCCGTGGCCGCGACGGCCATCGCGGCGCCCGTCCGCCCGGCACCGGTCGCGACCGAGACCTCGGCCGCCGGCCGGGCGCTGCGGAGCGCGTCGCGCAGGCGCCCCACGAATGCACCGTAGGCAGGCACGACATCGATGCCGAGCCGCTCGACGTCGACATCGATGCCATCGACATCGAGCTCGCCGGCCAGTTTCACGAGTGCAGCGATCGTCGCATCCTGCAGGGCCGGTTTCCGGAACAGGCGTTCGTTGCGGGCGGTCCCGAAACTCGTGTAGACGAGCTGGACGGCGACGCCTCGATCCTGTGCCTCGCTGATCAACTGCCGACCGACCGGACCGGTGATCTTCTGATACCCGCTGGCTTGCGTGTTGAGCGCACCCGTCTTCGTATGGGTCACCGAGAAGAGTGCCAGCGTCGTCAGCGGCGTCGCGCGCACGTGCTGGGCGATCGTGTCATCCATCTCCCAGTACGGGACGAATCCGAAGATCTCATCGCCCGGCGCGGGACGGGCCGTCACGACGGGTTTCGGGGTCGTCACGCCGGTGACGTCCTGACTGGGAGCGGTGGTCGCACGGTCGAGGAGCGGCCCCGGGATCGAGCCCAGGAGGACGACGAGGGCGATCGACAGCACGACGAGCGCGATCGCGCCGATCCCCAGAACGGAACTTCGGTTCACCGCGGTAGCCTGGGTCCGGAACCGGATCGGGTCAAGCGGCCGGATGGCGACGAACGGCGACGAACGCCGGCAGCCCGACGATCACCGGTGACGGGGAGGAGATCGTCACCCGGGATCCGAGGCCTCCGACGTTCGTTGCGGGAGGAGAGAACGTCTCGAATCCTGGCCCTTGACCCTGAGATGACGCTGAGAATCAGCGGTCGAGTCGCGGCTACCCAGCACGGTCTTCGCAGCAGAACAACCCCGTGCCGACGACCATGGAACCGACGTTGAGACGAGGTGGCGAACTGCAGCCTGGCTCAGGTCCAGCGGTCGAGTGGAGCCAGGAAGTCCACGATGGTGCTGGCAAGGCGGGCCGGCTGCTCCAGCCCGATCATGTGCGCGACGTCATCCCAGATCAGGGCGGTCGCGTTCGGCGCGTCGGCTTCGAGGTGTCGGGCCGTCGCGGCGACCTCGGTGAAGTCGAGCGTGCCGGCCACGGCCAGGACCGGGCAACGCAGGTCGGAAAGCCGTTCGTTCGCCGGCGGCTTGAGGTCGATCCGCTGGCCCGCGACGCGATCAGGCTGGTTGAGTGGCAAGCCCATCTCGAAGAGCAACGCACGCGTGTCGGTCGGCAGGCGGTCGTTCGGCTGCAGCGGGCCGTTGCCCCAGACTTGGACCTCGAACTCGGTCAGCGCCACGGCATCGAATGGGTCGGCCTCGTCCACCCGCTCGTAGGCCTCGATGATCGGGACTTCCGCGGCCGCCGGCTCGACTTCGTAGCCGCCGAGGCCGGCCGCGACGCCGACGACCGCCACGACCCGGTCCGGCGCCTCGACGGCGGTATCGAAGGCCAGTTGGCCGCCCATCGAGTTCCCGACCAGTGCGATCTTGTCGATGGAAAGGGCATCGAGGACAGCGAGCAAGTCGGCACGCGGTGAGAACTCGACGTCCTCCGTCGTCGATCGGCCGAAGGCGCGAGCGTCGTAGCGGACGACCCGGTAGCCGGCATCGACAAGCGGCGGGACCACCGCGTCCCATGCTCGGAGGTCGGCGACGCCAGCGTGGAGCAGGAGGATCCCAGGTCCGACTCCGTCGTCAACGACGCGGAGGTGACCGCCGGGGACATCGACGACTCGTTCGTTCATGGGCCTCAGGATATGTCAGCCGCGCTCATTCCGAGGTTCAGGCGTCGCGAGCGATGGGCTCCAGGTCGATGGTCCGAACCTGCCGGGATCGACCAGCCTCGGTCCGGACGAGCGCGGCCGGGATGACGCCTGACGTCAGCTTCTCGATGACCGCGGCCTCGCCGGCGTACAGGCCGCCGCCCGAGATCCTGACCCGGTCCCCGACCGACAGACCGGCCCGACCAGCGCCGGCGCTGAGGTCGATGGTCGCCACAGTGGGGCGAACGTATGGTTCCGGGCCCGCTCCCGGCCGCTGTGCCGGTTTGGTATCGGTCCGGGCCGGCGGGTAGACGGTCTTTCGCTTGCGTGTTGCCACAGTGGCAGTAGCCCTCCTTGGGCCGCGACAGGATTCGCGCGGCGCGAGGCGATGCTACATCGAGTCGTCAACGTCGTGGGAACTCGCGGCACCGCGTGCTATGCGCGACACTTCCGGCCCGGCACTCCTCGACGACGCCGGGCGCCGGTCGCCGGACGAAGTGCACAATACTTGTGCATTACTTCTGTGCATGCTAGTCTGCGGACATGGACACACCGCCACTCACGATCCTCCGCCTCGACCCGCGCGGTCTCAAGGTGCTCGCCCACCCCCTTCGGTCGCGTCTCCTGACGGCCCTGCGCGAGCATGGGCCAGCGACGGCGACGGCACTCGCTGAACGTCTCGGCACGAATACCGGTGCGACCAGCTATCACCTGCGCAAGCTCGCGTCGGTCGGGTTGGTCGAGGAAACAGATGACGGCCGCGGTCGCGAGCGCTGGTGGCGGGCAGCCACGGAGATGCACGGCTGGACCGAGCGTGACGTCACGGGCGACCCGGACACCAGGGCCGCCGCCGACTGGCTGCGCCGCCATTACCTCGCCATGTTCGTCGAGCGCTACGGGGCGTGGCTGGACGCACGGCCGTCGTGGCCTTCGGCGTGGCAGGAGGTCGCTGGATCGAGTGATTACGCGCTCCGACTCTCCCCGGCGCGTCTTGAGGCGCTCACGGCGGAGGTCGAGGCCGTCCTGCAGCGGTACCGCATGGATCCGCCACAGACCGCAGATGACCATGCAGAAGTGGAGACCGTTCAGGTCTACGTGTTCGGATTCCCGCGGGACGCGGACCGGCCATGACTGCCCTCGACGCACGCTCGGCGCGGACCCGCTATCTCGTGCTTGTCGGCCTGCGCTGGCTGCCGACCGGTTTGCTCATCCCGGTCATGGTCCTGCTGGCGCTGTCACGCGGCCTGTCGCTGACCGAGATCGGGCTCGTGTTCAGCCTCCAGGGCCTCGTCGTGCTCGCCCTTGAGCTCCCGACCGGTGGGCTCTCGGACGCGCTTGGACGACGTCCGGTGCTCATCCTGGCCAGCCTCGTCGGGCTGGTATCGCTCGGGCTCCTGTACATCGCCGATACCGTCGTCCTGTTCGCGGCCTCGACCATGCTCCAGGGCGTCTTCCGCGCGCTCGACAGCGGCCCGCTCGAGGCGTGGTACGTGGACGCTACGCTGGCGGCCGACCCGAACGCGGAGATCGAGCACGGCCTGAGCGCGGGCAGCACCGTGCTCAGCCTGGCCATCGCGGCTGGTGCCCTCCTGTCGGGCGTGATCGTCGCGCTCGACCCGATCGATGCGATCCCGGCCCTGGCCCTCCCTTTGTTGGTCGCGCTGGTGTTCGGAGTCGTCAACGTCGTTGCCATCGTGGCACTCATGCGCGAGGTCCGGCCGGCGCGCGGGCTCGGCGCGGTGACCGCTTCCGTCCGCGCCGTTCCAAGCGTCATCGGCGACGGCCTCGCCCTGCTGCGCGGGTCGCACGTCCTGGCCGCCCTCGTCGCCGTCGAACTGTTCTGGGGCTTCGCCATGGTCACCTTCGAGAGCCTCTTCCCGATCCGCCTGTCCGAGACGCTCGGGGACACCGACCAGGCGGCCGCGATCATGGGCCCGGTCAGTTCGGCCGCCTGGTTCGCGGCAGCTGCCGGGGCGGCGGGGGTCATCCTCCTCAGCCGTCGGATCGGCGTGGCCCGGTCGGCCGCCGCGCTCCGGATCGCCCAGGGGGCCACGATCGTGCTGATGGGTCTCATCGCCGGGCCGGTCGGCATCGTCACCGCGTATCTCGCCTGCTACATCGCCCACGGCGCCTCGAACCCGATGCACACCACGCTCCTCCATCGCGAGGTCGATGGTCCGCATCGAACGACCGTCCTGAGCCTCAACTCGATGGTCGGCCAGCCGGCCGCTGCCCTCGGGGCGATCGTCCTCTCGGCGCTGGCCGACGGGACCTCGATCTCGACCGCGATGATCGTCGGTGGCGTGATCTGCGCGATGGCGGCGCCGCTCTACATCCCGGCGTGGCGGGCAGAACGAGCACGGACGGCCGCGGGCATCGGACGACCGGCCACGGCCTGAGACCGGCTACCGCGGAGCGTCCACCCAACCCAGCGACCGCTCGACGCCCTTGTGCCAGCGGGCGATCCCGGCCGCACGGGTCGCCTGGTCCATCGCTGGTTCCCAGCGTTGCGCCGCCCGATCCATCGTCCGCAGCTCGTCCAGGCTCGACCAGAAGCCAACGGCCAGACCCGCGGCATAGGCCGCCCCGAGGGCGCTGGTCTCGGCGATGGGTGGCGCGACGACCGGCCGGCGGAGGACGTCCGCCTGGAACTGCATCAAGAACTGGTTGCGGGTCATGCCGCCATCGACTCGCAGCTCGGCCGGCAACTCCCGACCGAGGTCCGCGACCATCGCGTCACCGAGGTCGTAGACCTGGTACGCGGTGGATTCGAGCGCCGCCCGGGCGATATGGGCTCGCGTGGTGTAGCGCGTGAGCCCCGCGATGATCCCGCGTGCATCGCTTCGCCAGTGAGGAGCGAACAGCCCGGAGAACGCCGGCACGAACACCACGTCACCCGAATCGGGCACGCTCCGGGCGAGTGTCTCGACCTCCGAGGGATCGGCGATGATCCCGAGGTCGTCGCGCAGCCACTGGATCAGCGAGCCGGCGACGGCTACCGAACCCTCGAGCGCGTACGTCGCGCGGCCTTGGCCCAATCGCGCGGCCACCGTCGTGATCAGGCCGTGGGCGGACTGAACGGGCCGCTCCCCGGTGTGCATGAGCATGAAACAACCGGTCCCGTAGGTGCACTTGATCTGGCCCGGCTCGAAACAGGTCTGGCCGAAGAGGGCGGCCTGCTGATCGCCAAGATCGCCGGCGATGGGCACACCAACCAGATCGCCGACCCCCTGCCCATACACCTCGGACGAGGACCGGATCTCGGGGAGCATCGCCGCGGGGATCCCGATCTCCTCGAGGATGGCCGGCTCCCAGCCGAGGGACTCGAGGCCCATGAGCATGGTCCGGGACCCGTTGGTGACGTCGGTGACGTGGACGCCGCCATCGATACCGCCGGTCAGGTGCCAGATGAGCCAGCTGTCGATGGTCCCGAACAGCAGTTCGCCGGCCTCGGCGGCCGCCCGCACATCGGGTCCACCGTCCTCGAGGATCCAGGCCAGCTTGAGCGCTGAAGAATAGGTCGAGATGGGCAGGCCGGTCAGGACGCGAAACCGGTCCACACCGGCTTGGTCGGCCTCGGCCAGGTGTCGTCCGGCATCGGCCGTCCGGGTGTCCTGCCAGACGATCGCGTGTTGGATCGGTCGCCCGGTCCTGCGCGACCAGACGACGGTCGTCTCGCGTTGATCACTGATCCCGACAGCCACCAGGGCGCGCGCGTCGGTGCCTGCGTCACGCAACGCGACCCGGATACAGGTCCGGACGCGGTCGAGGATCTCCTCGGCATCGTGCTCGACCCAGCCCGGCCGGGGCGTGATCTGGGCATGCTCAAGCTGATGGCCGGCGACCGGCTGACCGGCCCGGTCGAACAGGATGCAGCGGCTGCTCGTCGTCCCCTGATCGATGGCGGCGACGAGCGACCGCGGTTCCAAGGTCTCCGGCTAGTAGCGGTACGAACTGCGATCGACGGTCTGGATCGACGATCCGACGTCGCGGATCTGGTACATCAGCGCAACGACGGCCAGCACGATGAATGCAACAGTCGCCACGATCCCGTTGTGGAAGAGGGAACCGAACAGGCCGCCGCCCAGCTCGCTGACCTTGATCTGGCCGAACAGGATGAAGACGCCGTTGACGGCGGCCACTGCCCCGCTGAGGGCCGAGAAGACCATGACCAGCAGGATCGGGACACCGAGCATGAAGGCGCCGATCGCGAATACCGCGCCGACGATCAGCCCGATGATCACGACGATGATGCCCGTGCCGGTGCCGAGGGCAACGAACAGGCCGACGGCCAGCGCATACCCGACGGCCCCCGCCAGCAGGACGATCGCGGCGTAGTACCAGAGGTACGAGATCGCTGCGAGGACCAGTCCGAACACGATCCCGATGCCCCATGACAGCGTCGTTCCAAACACGCCGGGCTCTCCGAAGACATCCTGGGCCCACTGGGCACCGGCTGTCAGACCGAAGATGAACGCCCATAACGGGAGCAGGATCGCGAACAGCTTCAATCCGTAGAATGCCCAGGCCAGGCCGATCCCGATCGCCAGCAGGCCGACGATGATCCCTTCGAGTGACATCAAACCCTCCACAGCCCTCTCGGCGTCCGCCGCCGGGCACAGGCAGACGTGAGCGGACGACCCTCGGTGCGGACTATACAGGCCAGAGCAAGGCCGATGAGTCAGCCCGTACGCCTGGACCGGCCTGTGGCGTCGCGACTGTGGAGCACATTGGCGCTCCGGAAATACGCCGCCTTTCGCATCGGCTCAGGCATCGGCGCCGACATCACCATGGCCTCGTTCTCGAGCGCGGCGACCAGGCCGACCATCTCGGCATCCGTGCCCGCGTACGAGCGGATCCGGTCTGCGGTGCCCCGCAACGCGGAGCGGGCCGACCCGAAATCTCCGTCGCGATTGCGCCGGACGGCCTCCTGGCGCGCGCGAGCCGCGAACGCCTCGGCGACCGACCGGTCGACTTGATCGTCGCGCTCCTGTAGATCGTTGGCGGGGCCGGAGGCGTAGACCCAGCGCAGACGGACCGGCTCGATGCCGGCCAGCCCTCCGGGCGCGAAGACGCCGTCGCGGTCGGTCAGGGCGACGATCGCACCGGTCTCCTGGTCGTCCTGTCCATACGGGAAGGCGACGCGCAGGACGACCTCGACGACCTGCCCGGAGATCAGATCGCCCAGGACGATGCTCGTCCGGTTGGCGACCGTCTCGGCCGGATACGGGCTCAATGGCTCGACCCGGACGTCGTCCCTGGCGGTCACCTCGAGGGCGACGTCCCTGGCGACGACAGCCAGCGTCTCGCCCACCTCGGAGGAGATCGCGTCGCGGATCTGGGGTGCATCCGCGATGTAGTAGAAGTGTCCGCCGCCGGCGTCGGCCAGCTGCTGGAGCAGACGCTCATCGAAGTCGTTGCCGACCCCGAACGTCGAGGTCGAGATGCCACGCGCACGCAGCGCGTGCGCGTGCCCCGCGAGTTCATCCGGATCCGTGATCCCGGCATTGGCCAGTCCATCGGTCAGCAGCAGGCAGCGATCGACGCCGCCATCGGTCAGGTGCTCGGCAACCTGCTCGCAACCGCGCAACCACCCTTCACCCAGGTTGGTGCTGCCTCTTGCCTCGATGGTCGAAAGTCGCGCCAGCGCACCGCGACGAGCCTCCCCCGACGCCGGCGTCGAGGCGATCACGATGTCGATCCGATCGTCGTAGGTGACGACACTGAAACGGTCCTGCGGCTGCAGGCGGCCGATCGCTTCGCTGACCGCAGCCTTGGCGACGTCGAGTTTCGGGCCGGACATCGATCCGGACCGATCAAGGACGATCGCCAGGTTTACGGCAGACCGTTCGCGGGCGACCGGAGCGTTCGGGGCAACCACGCGAGCCAGCAGGTAGCGACGGCTGTGCGAGGTCGTCCTGATAAGCCGCCGATCCTGGCGGACTTCGAAGGTGGTGGTGGGTGCGTGGGTCATGGTCGTTCCTCCTCGAGGAGTTCTCGGGCGATCGCAACGAGGCGATCGACCAGCTTGATGTCGGCCCGATCCAGGGGCCGTCGGATATGGAGTTCGATGTCGGTGGTCAAGGCGATGCGATCCCACTGCGAGCGACCGCCCGCATGACTGCCGATGGACGAGTGACACGGCCGGCGGCGGCAGGACCGAGGGTCGTCCGGCCGGTCGTCGCGCCACCGAGGGCTGTCGTGGGTCGGCGATGGTTCGAGCGAGGACCGCCGGTCCGGCCGACGTCGCCGACCCGTCGCCGAGGACGGAACGGAGGTAGTCCAGCGCTGAATCACTCGGCGGCGGTGGAGATCCACCGCCGACCAGATCCCGGATCTCGTCCTCATCGAGGTCGCTCGTCCGGCGCCGGATCTCGGCCAACGGGAGGTGTTCCGCCTGGAGCCGCCGGATCAGCCGGAGTCGGGCGAGATGCGTGTCGTCGTACTTGGCGCCGGGGCCTGACTGCCCGACGGCGGGCAGCAGACCCTGACTGAGGTAGTAGCGGACGGTTCGCGGCGTCACCCCGGCAAGGTCGGCGAGTTCGGTCAGCGAATACCGCTGGTCATCAGGCATGGCCCGATTATGCCAGTGCTACGTTGCACTGTCAATATCGTGCGAGGGCCGCGGTCTCGCGTCGGCCGCCCGACCTCGCCATCCGGCCTCCACATCCGCTCCATACGGTGGCCCGACGATGACCTCGACGGGGGCCCAGATCGGGCCCCGACCATCCGAGACAAGGGGTCTTGATCACCGATGCGTTTCTTCGCTGCCATCCTGCTCATCGTCGTCCTGGCCATCGGAGGTGGAGTCATCGCGACGACCGCCTACCAGGCCGGTCTCGACACAGCCATCACGACCGCCACGAACGGGACCGTCGTCGCCCCGGTCGTCGTTCCCGCCTACGGCTTCGGCTGGCATGGCGCCGGATTCGGGTTCGGGTTCTTCAGCCTGTTCGCGACACTGTTCTTCGTGTTCATCGTGCTGGCCCTTCTCAGAGCCGTATTCTTCCGGGGCAGGAGTCATCGCGACGGTTGGGGCCCGGGCCGATCCTGGGGCGCCGGTCACGGTCCCTGGGACGGTCAAGGCCGATCCCCCTGGGAAGCGCGAGCGCACGATACGTTCGACACGTGGCACCGCCAGTCGCACGAGAGCACGAGCGAGCCGACCAGCGAGGCTCCACCGTTCGGGGACGAGCCGACCTGATCTCCGCCAGGGTCGTCTGATCCCAGGCATGTCCAGCCGAAGGCGCCTCGTGACGGGTCCGTCCGAGGCGCCTGGACGACTACGATGCGAGCCATGAAGACCATCCTGGTCGTCGACGACGAGCCGAAGATCGCGACGCTTGCCCGTGACTACCTCGAGCACGCCGGTTTTGCCGTGCTGATCGAACACGCCGGGGATGCCGCCCTGGCCACGATCCGAACGCGCCGACCGGACCTGATCGTCCTCGACCTCGGCCTGCCCGGACTCGACGGCCTGGATCTCACCCGCGAGGTTCGGCGGGGATCGTCCGTCCCGATCGTGATGGTGACCGCCCGCGACGATGAGTTCGACAAGCTCCTCGGTCTGGAACTCGGTGCGGACGACTACTTGACCAAGCCATTCAGCCCACGAGAGCTCGTCGCCCGCGTGCGAGCCGTCCTTCGGCGCTCGGAACGCCCGCCCGAAGCGGCCGAAGTCGTCCGCGCGGACGATATCGTCCTCGATCTGCCGCGGATGCGCGCGGAGGTCGCCGGGGCCGTGGTCGACCTGACCACGACCGAATTCCGATTGCTGGCCACGCTTGCGGCCCGCCCCGGTCGGATCTTCACCAGGGCCCAGCTCCTCGATGCGATCCGCGGGGTCGCCTTCGAGTCGTACGAACGAGCGATCGACTCCCACGTCAAGAATCTTCGGCGCAAGATCGAACCCGATCCGCGCCGACCACGCTACGTGCTGACCGCCTATGGCGTCGGGTATCGCTTCACAGACGATCGGGACGCCGGCGAGTGACCCGACCTCGACGCCCACCAGGCTCCCGGGGACCCTGGTCCGGAGGAGGCCCGATATCGCCGGATGCCTGGCGTCAACGACGGATGGCGGAGCTTGTCGACGGCGAGCACCGTCGACCGCGATGGGCTGGCCGACGGTCGTTCGGATGCGTCTTCGCGCTGTTGTTCCTGTTCGTCATCGGATCACTCGTGTCCGGGATGGCCATCGTCGTGTCCCAGTTGGGGCCGATCCCCGGGCTCGTGGCACTCGGGCTGGTCGTTGCCGTCGTGGTCGGACTCGGCCGGACCCTGTTCCTGACCGCTCGCACGCTTGATGCACTGGTCGACGCCAGCCAGCGCGTGGAGCGCGGCGACTACTCCGCCCGGGTGGACCCCAGAGGGCGCTCCACCGGCGGCCTCCGCGTCGTCAGCCAATTGACCGAGGCGTTCGACACGATGACCCAGCGGCTGGAGACCGACGAGCGCCAGCGACGGACGCTGCTCGCCGATATCAGCCACGAATTGCGGACGCCGCTGACCGTCGTCCAGGGGAACATCGAAGCGATCATCGACGGTGTCTACCCGGCCGATCCCGTCCACCTCAGGCTCGCGCTTGACGAGACGCGGGTCCTTGGCCGGCTCATCGACGACCTGCGGACGCTCGCCCTGTCCGAGGCCGGAACCCTGACCCTCCATCCGGAACCGACCGATATCGAGGTCCTGTCCAGTGAGGTGGTCCGCTCGTTCGAGCCGTCGGCAAGCTCGGCGGGCGTCGAGATCGGCGCCAGGATCGAGGCCGACCTGCCGATCCTCGACGTCGATCCGGTGCGGATCCGGGAGGTGCTCTCGAACCTGGTCGCCAACGCCATCCGGCACACGCCGCCGGCCGGTCGGGTGACGGTCGAATGCCTGCCGGACGATCGGGGCGGGGTCCGGATCGTCGTCCGGGACACGGGCAGCGGCATCGACCCGGCGCTCCTGCCCCATGTCTTCGACCGGTTCGTCACGGGCGATGGATCGGGCGGTTCCGGGCTCGGCCTGGCGATCGCCCGCCAGCTGGTCACGGCCCACGGCGGCGAGATCGGCGTCACATCCGAACCGCGGACAGGGACGGCCTTTTCGGTCTGGTTGCCGCCTACGGGCGCTTGATCCGGACGTCGTCGACGGCGGATTCGATGGCGCTCGCGTGCCCACCGTCGGTGGCCACGAAGACGATCCGGATGGTCTGGCCGGCCCAGGGCGTCATCGATACCGATACCTTCGACCAGGCGGGCAGATCCTTGTGGGCTGCGCCGAGCTCCTCGTGGACCAACGTTCGGGTCCCATCCTGTGCCTCGACATAGGCCCGGAACGAGTCCTTGGCCGTGGCATCGGCGCTGTGCGAGAAGTAGTAGCGGAACGTCAGCTTGCCGGCCGGGTCGGGCAGGTGGACGGCCGGTGAACGAACGCTCGTCGTGCCACCATCGAGGTCGTACGAGCGCACCTTCGGCCCCGCCTTGGCACCGGTCACGAGGGCCCTCGAGCCGGACGGCACGCGGCCGGCCTGTCGCGGGGTGGCCTTCGGATCGGCTCGTTGCCACGTTCCGGCGGTCGCGCTATCGGTCCCATCCGGGTCGACCGTCCAGCCGCCGGCCGTCTCGAACGTGTCATAGAGCGGCCCGCAGTTCGCGTGCGCGGTCCCGGCCAGCTTGTACGGACAGCCGGCCGCGTCGATCAGCATCAGGATGGCCGCCCGGTTGCGCTCCGTTTGCGGCCCGATCTGTTCATCGGCCGGGTAGAAGCGCTTGGTCGAACTCACCTTGGCGTGACTCGGGTACAGCTCGAACGTATACATGAACACGTGCTCGACCCCATAGGCCCAGTCGATCTCGTCACCGTCGGTCACGTAGAGGCTGCTCGACTGCATCGCCGTATAGCCGTTGGTCGTCGCCATCTTCCTGCCCAGAGCGACCAGCGCCCGGTGATCGGCGGCGGTCATGTCGCTCGGCACGGCCTGCTTCGTATATCCGTACGGCCAGAGGATCTGTTCACCGGCCGTGTGGAACGTGATCGCGGTCTTGATCTGTTGGCGACCGCCGACCCGGCGGCTGGCGATGAAGTCGCGGACGGCACGCGTCTCGGGCGCCGAGAAGGCACTCGGACCGCGGTAGGTGTCGGACCCCGGCCTCCCCGACGAACCGCCACAGCAACCCCAGTGGTAGCCATAGTTCCGGTTGAGGTCGGTGCCGATCGCGGACGATCCCGGGTTCGGCTGGCGATTCTTGCGCCAGGCGCGGTAGGGTGACCCGGTCAGGTCGTACTGGGCGCCATCGGGGTTGACCGCCAGGATGATCCAGATCTCGCGGGTATCGACCAGGTCCGTGACCTGGCTATCGGTGCCATACCCGTCGGTCAGCCAGTGGAGGATCGCCAGGTTCTGTTCGAGCGACAGATGCTCCCGGGCGTGGTGGAGGGCATCGAACAGGACTTCCGGCTCGGGTTCATCCGTGGCCACATCATCCGACACCTTGGCGATCCACAGGTCGCGCCCGTTGTAGCTGGTCCCGATCGACGACAGGGCCACGATGTCGGAGTGCGCCGCCGCGATGGCCTCGATCTCCTGAACCATCTCGGGATATGTGTGATAGCCCGAATCCTTGTCCGGAAAATCTGCGGCGCCCACGACCGGCACGATCGATAGCGACACACCGATGACGAGCGGCAACGCGAACGCAAGGGGTCGGCGGGTCATGACACAAGCCTCGCAGACATCGGTGCAGCCTGTCACCTACCGGAACGGACTACGACCGCGCAGGACCGGCCCGACTCGGAGGCCCGGGGAACCCGCCTGCCATGAGCGGAGTCTTGACCCGCAACAAGACCGGCCCTCGATCGTGACCGGTAGCAGGGGGAGATCGAAGATGATCCGCTCGATCCGAAGGACTGGCACCGCCGCGGCCGCCGCCCTGGTCATCGCCGCACTGGCCGTGGCACCCACCTTCGCATGCGGTGGCCTGATCGGTCCGAACGGGGCGGTCAACCTCCTTCGAACGACGACCCTGGCCGCCTACCACGACGGCGAAGAGCACTACATCACGGCATTCCAGTTCGCCGGGGGCGGCGGGGCGTTCGGGTCGCTGACGCCGCTCCCGGGGATCCCCTCGAGCGTCGAGAAAGGCGGCGATTGGACCCTTCAGCGACTGATCCGCGAAACGGACCCGGTCCCCGAAGCCCTGTTCCTGGCGGCTGCCGGCGCCGCTCGAGACACGGCCGAGGAACTCATGAAGGTGCGCATCGATGCCCTCGATATCACCGTCCTTCGCGGTGGATCTGCAGCCGTCGGCCAGTGGGCGACCGAGCATGGCTTCCGCCTGCCGCCGGATTCCCCGGAGGTCCTCGACTTCTATGCGCAGCGGTCGCCCATCTTCCTCGCCGCCGTCTTCGATGCCGACGCGGCCGCCGAACGCGGCGAGGCGATCGGCGACGGGACGCCGGTCCATATCACCATCCCGACCGACAATCCGTGGGTCCCGCTCCGGATCCTGGCCCTCGGCAAGGTCGCCGAGGAGCCAGTCCAAGCGGATGTCTACCTGCTCGATGACCGTCGGCCCACCCTCCTGCCCATCCCGACCGGCGACAACGGGCTGGAGCTGACCCACAGCGCACCCGCCAGCCAGAGCCTGCTCGACGACCTGCGATCCGATCGAGGGATGGCCTGGGTGCCGTCCGACGGCTGGCTGACCAAGGTCCGGGTCGATGCCGAGGCGTCACAGCTCACCTTCGACCTGGCCATCGATGCCTCCGGTGGGCAGGCTCCGTCCCGGGTCATGGCCGGGCTGGATCTGAGCGACACCCTTGCCGATGTCACCACCGATCGGTCGGGTTCGACGCTGCGGTTCGCGCTCGGGATCGTGCTGACCCTCGCCGGCACGGGCGGCGTCCTGCTGCTCGGCCGACACCGGTCGTCGCCTCCGGTCGGTCGACGCGAGGGATGACCCGGCCTGTGCGGGCGGGACGGCGAACCCTGGTCGCCGGGGTCGCCCTGGCCATCGGGCTGGCCGGTGTTGCGGCGGCCTGGGCGAGTCCCTCGAGCCTCGGCCCGATCACGACCGAGATCGACATCCACTATTCGCACTACGTGCAACCCGAGATCAGGGTGCCGGCCGGATCGCCGGTCACCATCATCCTGCGCAACGATGACCCGATCGACCACGAGTGGATCGTCGGGGACGCGGCGGTCCACGAGCGACATCGGACGGGCACGGAACCGATCCACGCCTCGCGACCCACGGAGGTCACGATCCCGGCCGGAACGAGCCGGGTCACGACCGTGACCTTCCGGACGCCAGGGACCTACC
This sequence comes from uncultured Chloroflexia bacterium, assembly GCA_963720715.1. GTDB lineage: Bacteria > Chloroflexota > Limnocylindria > Limnocylindrales > CSP1-4 > SPCO01. Next base: position 494,331 of record CAVRGM010000004.1, on the reverse strand, counting down.
TGTACATCTGCCACCTGCCCGGACACGAGGCCTACGGCATGGTCGGGCGCCTGGTCGTCACCGACTGAGCCTCGGCCGTCCCGGCTATGCTCGCCGGGTGCGACCCCTGCCCGCGCCGTTCGAGGACATCGCCGCCGGCCGGGAGGCCGAGGTGGGCCTGACCGGACCGGCCCTCCTTGGCAGCCGGCTGTTGACCAAGGACCTCGCATTCAGTACGGCCGAACGCGAGGCGTTCGGGCTTCGCGGCCTGCTGCCCGACCGGGTCCTGACCATCACCGAGCAGGTCGACCTCGAGTTGGAGCACCTGCGCCGGAAGGACGACCCGCTCGAGCGGTACATCGGGCTGGCCGCACTCCAGGATCGCAATGCGACCCTTTTCTACCGCCTGCTCGCGGACCATCTCGAGGAGTTCCTGCCGATCGTGTACACCCCGACCGTCGGCCGAGCGTGCGAAGAGTTCAGCCACATCATCCGGCGGACGCGCGGCACCTGGATCACACCCGACGATCGAGACCGGATCCCGAGGTTGTTGCGTCAGGGTCCGTACGAAGACGTCCGACTGATCGTCGTGACGGACAACGAACGGATCCTGGGTCTCGGCGACCAGGGCGCCGGAGGGATGGCCATCCCGATCGGCAAGCTCGCGCTGTATACCGGCGCCAGTGGACTCCACCCGGCGTTGACTCTGCCGGTCTCGCTCGATGTCGGCACGGACAATCCGGCACTCCTGGATGACCCGCTGTATCTCGGGTATCGCCACCCTCGTCTGCGCGGACCGGCCTATGACGACCTGGTGGAAGCGTTCGTCGATGGCGTCGCGAACGTCTGGCCGGGCTGCGTCATCCAGTGGGAGGACCTGAAGCAGGCCAACGCGCTGCGGATCCTGGACCGGTATCACGACCGGGTGCCGTCGTTCAACGACGACATCCAGGGGACGGCCGCCGTGGTCCTCGGTGGCGTGTTGGCCGGGATCCGGGAACGCAGGACGACCCTGGCAGATACGCGGGTCGTCCTGGTCGGAGCCGGCGCGGCCGGGATCGGGATCGGGCGCCTGCTGCGACTCGCCATGCTGGATGCAGGGATGTCGGACGCCGACGCTCGGCGCGCCCTTGTCATGGTCGATTCGCGCGGCCAGGTCCACGATCGCCGCGAGGACCTCGACCCGACCAAGCGCGAACTGGCATTGCCGGCCGGATCGTTCGCCGGGTATGGGTTCAGCACGGAGTATCCGGGCCTCGTCGAGACGATCGAGCGGGTGCGGCCAGCGGTCCTGGTCGGGACGACCGGCGTCGGGGGCACGTTCGCTGAACCGGTCCTCCGGGCCCTCGCCGCGGCGGATGCACGACCGATCGTCCTGCCGCTGTCGAACCCGACCTCGGTGGCCGAGGCGACACCGCTCGAGGTCCTCCGCTGGACTGATGGGCGCGCGCTGGTGGCAACCGGCTCCCCGTTCGACGCGGTCGACGTCGACGGACAGCGCCGGGTCATCGGCCAGGCCAACAACGTGTTCATCTTCCCAGGCGTCGGGCTGGGTGCCGTCGCCGCCGAAGCGAGGGTCATCACCGACCGGATGTTCCTGCTGGCGGCCCGGACCCTGGCCGATGCCGTTACCGACGCGCAGCTCGCCAGCGGCGCGATCTACCCGCCGGTCGATGATCTGCGCCGCGTCACCCGGGCGATCGCCATCGTCGTCGCGCAGGAAGCGAGGGACAGCGGCTCGGCCGCGCTCGACCCGGACGTGGCCATCGATACGGTCATCGACCGGGCGATGTGGTGGCCCGACTATGTCCCCTATCGTCCCGCTCATCGGGTCGAGCGTCGGCGGTCGATCGCCACGTGACTCCGACCAGGGCGGCGGTCCTGCGCGAGCGAGGCCGGGCGACGACCGTGGAGGAGCTCGAGGTCGCCGATCCGCGAGTCGGCGAGGTCCGCGTCCGGGTCCTTGCAGCCGGGGTCTGTCACTCGGACCTGCACGTTCGCGACGGAGCGTGGCCGCGACCGACCCCGATCGTGCTTGGACACGAGGGCGCCGGCGTCATCGAGGCGATCGGTCCTGGAGTCGGCGACCTTGATGTCGGCCAGCCGGTCGTGCTGTCGTGGTTGGTCCCGTGTGGCCAGTGCCGCTCATGCCGGGCCGAGCGCCCGTGGGCCTGTCTCGCGTCCTCGTCGTTCCGGCACGCGATGCCCGACGGCGCGACCGTCTTCCGGACCGAGGCGGGCGAGGCGATCCGGTCGTACTGCGGCATCGCCACGATGGCCGGCCTGACCGTGGTTCCGGCCGCGGCCGCGGTCGCGCTGCCCGACGGGGTCGATCCTGGCGTCGCGGCCCTCATCGGGTGCTGCGTCTCCACCGGCGTCGGAGCGGTCCTCAAGACGGCCGAGGTCCCGCCTGGCGCGAGCGTCGCGGTCATCGGACTCGGTGGGGTGGGCCTGTCGGTGGTGATGGGTGCGGTCCTGGCCGGCGCATCACGGATCATCGCGATCGACCGCGTTGCCGCGAAGCTGGACCTTGCCGGGACGATCGGCGCGACCGACGGCCTGCTCGCAGGCCCCGACCGCGAATCGACCATCGGACGGCTGCGCGACCTGACCGATGGTGGCCCGGATTTCGTGTTCGAAGCGATCGGCCGCATCGAAACGATCGAACTCGCGATCGAGGCATCCCCGCTCGGCGGGACGGTCGTCCTGATCGGCCTCAGCCGGGCCGATGAGCGGGCGACGTTCGCGGTCTATCCGTTCGTCGACGGCAGTCGCCGGATCCTCGGCTCGAACTACGGCTTCGCCGACCCGGCGATCGACTTTCCTCGATATGCCGACCTGCACCTGGCCGGTCGACTGCCGATCGAGCGACTCATCGACCGACGGATCGGCCTCGATGACCTCGAGTCGGCCTTCGAAGCGGTCCGTCGCGGAGCGACGACTCGACAGATCATCGTCGCATGACGAGCGGTGGGAGACCGCCGTCGAGTGGTGATTCCCCGGTGAAGCGGGGAGGCTGATTCCCCGCGGTCACGACCAGGAACTGCGTCCCGAATGCCGGGAACGATGCGCCCACCACGGGGCCGACAACGAGGTCACGTTCGCCGACGACGTCGTTATGGAACACGAGCATTCCGACCGTGAACGCCCCCGAGGCATCGGTGACGATCGGCGGCAGCCAGCCACTGATCCCGCGACTCCAGGCGAGATGGACCTCCGTGTTCGGGGGAAAGCCCGATCCGTCGACGACGGTCACGATCCCGGGCGGGCCGAGCGGCGGGTCGAGATCGATCGTCGCGAGGGACGCTCGGCCCGTGAGTCGGACCGAACCCGGCGAAGTCGCCGTCGAGTGATCGATCCGGAGCGACCCGTTCCGCCGACCTGAGGCGGTGGGATCGAAACTGACCGACACCAGGCAGCGGTCCGATCGGTAGAGCAGCCGTCCGGCACAGCCGTCGACGACGACCGAGTAGTCCCCCGCGGCAGCGCCCGTCACGGTGGAGCCGAGACCAGTCAGCGGGCCCCAGCCATCATTGCCGAACGTGATGGTCTCCGGTGGGCCGGTCGCGCCGATGCTCCGCCAGCCGAAGTCGATGGTGGCCGGTTCGATCACCGCGACCGGAGGCAGGTCGCGCAGGAAGACGTCGCCGGCCTTGTTGTCGTCGCCCCGGATCATGCGATCCGAGGTCGACGCGAAGGCGACGAACCGACCATCGCCGCCCATCACCGGCGTGACACTGGCGCTGCCGCCCGGGCCGCCGTCGACGGCCTCCGAGATCCGGATCGTCTCGCCCGAGATCATGTCGTGGGCATAGACCTCCGTCCGGCCCCGGATCACGGCCGCATCCACGAAGCCTGGACCCAGGGCGACGAGATCCGGCGCCGTGGAGGCGAAGGCGACGATCCTGCCGCTCCCGCTGATCGACGCCTGGCCGCTCTCCCCGATCGATGCCTCGCCAGTCCCGGTCGCGGAGGCGAGGGTCGTCGTTCCGGCGATCCGATCACGCACGAAGACGGCACGGATGCCTGGTGGCACGCCCGGTGTCAGGTTCGATGCGGTCGATTCGAAGGCGACGTACCGCCCGTCGGCCGAAGTGGCCGGGTCCGCGGACGACCCGTCCGACGAGCCACCGGGAGCCACACTTACGAGCGACGTCGTGCCGGCCGTGAGGTCCCGAGCAAAGATGTCGATCTGGCCGTTGTCGTCGCGACTCACGAGATTCGAGGCCCCCGAGGCGAAGACGACGATCCGGCCATCGGCCGAGATCGCCGGGGCACGACTCGCGGCATCGCCTGGGCCACCGGCCGGGATCCTCGAAACCAGGGTCGTGGTCCTGGCGGTACGGTCCCGGACGAATACGTCCGACACGTCGTTCACGTCGAGCCGACCGGATGGCCAAACCGAGCTGTACGCGACGAACCGCCCATCGCCCGACACCGACGCTTCCCCGCTACCCCGGGCGAGTTTCCCGTCCTGGGCCACGGAGACGACCTCGGTCACGCCGGTCCTGCGAACCCACGCGACGACATACGGCGAGACTGGGGCCGCGAGGAGGGCCGCCGATGTGGACGGGCGGATCGTGAACGCGACCACCGAGCCATCTGCGGCGATCGATGGATCGATGGCGGCGGTCCCCGACGGCAGTGGCACCCCACCCGGCCCAGGCAGACGGATCGTCGTACCGCTTCGTCGATCGCGGACGAAGACATCAAACGTCCCATTGCCATCGTCGGCCACGATGTTCGGCGCGTCAGAGGCATAGGCGACCCAACGGCCACTTGACGATATCGCCGGCTGCCCGGAGGCGCCCTTCGCGAAATCGCCATTGCGTCTCCGCGAGATGAGGCTGGTCGAGCCGCGGGGCGCATCGACGGCGGCGGGAATCGGCGCCCGACCCGACGGATCGTCGGGGTCGATGGTCGCGCTGGCGGGCCGGACGCTGGCCAGTGCGAGGATCAGGACCATGCCCGCGGCCATCGCGGCACGGCGCGGGCGTCGGGAGCCGTTGACCACTATGGCCGCAGGTACCCGGAATACAGGACGGCCGGGTCACACGATCCGGCATCCGTGCAGACGAGGGTCATGTTCAGATTCGATCCGGCCGGGACGACGATCGGCGTGACGAAGTGGAAATCGAGGTCCCGGAAGTTCTCGAGTCTGAGCTCGAGAAGGTCCGTGACGTCACGCTGCAGCGTCAGCGTGCCCTGGTGACCATTCGGGTTCGAGAACACGAGGTCGGTGATGAACAGGGTCCCATCCGGGGCGAAAGGCGCCGACCCGTCCACGAGTCTTCCGTCGATCGGGCTACCAAGACCGACGATGGTCGGCGGTTCGGGCGCGCCAGTCGCCGTCGGGCTCGCCCCCGGATCGGGAGTCGGCGTCGGCGGCGAGCTGGCGCCTGACTCGGTCCCCCCGGCAGGGCCCATCGTCGGCAGCCCGGCCGCATCCAGGGCCGAATTCACATCACCACGCAGTTCCGCGATCGGCGAGGCCACCGCTTCGGACACGGCCGATTCGATCGACGGCTTGAGGAACAGCAGCCACGCCGCCATGGCCAGGATCAGCAGGCCGACGATCGCCGCCACGGCCCGTCCGAGCCAGGGTGGCAGGATCGCTTCCTGGACAAGCGTGCCATCGAGAGTGACGGCGGGCGCGCCGCCGGAACGAATGACGAGCTGGAATGGCCGGGTCTGCGGCGTGCCACGCCAGAATCGTTTGGCCGGCTTGACATCGACCCGAGCGAAGCCGGCCATCCCTGGTTCGACGACAAGACCGGGTGGCCGCACGTCGAATCGGAGCAGCCGATCCGCATCGGAGGCCTCCAATTCGGCATCGAGGCGGGTGTTGCCGCGGTTGTCGACCGCCAGATCGTGCCGTGCCGACAGACTTCCGCGCGACGTACGCGGGACGAGTTCGGCGAATGGGTCGGCGAATGGGCCGACCTGGATGACGCCCTCCTCTACCGTCGACCCGTCGGGATCCTCTCGTGATCGGGCGTGCAGACCGAAGGGCATCGGCCCCGCCGGGACGGCCGAAGACCGAGGAGGACGGAAGGCGACCCGTCCGACCTGTTCGGCACCAGGAAAGAGCGAGATGGTGGGCGGCTCTGCGGCGGCCCACCCGGCAGCCTCGCCGAGGACGACCAACGAGAACTCATCGACGACGGTGCCCGTGTTCCGAAGCTTGAACTCGAGGCCCGCCTCGCCACCTGGTTGGACCTCGACGGCTGCGACGGTCAGCGTGATCGATGCTCCCACGAGTCGAGTCTACGAAAGCTGTCTACCTCGTGCCTTGCCCGAACGGGCGGATCGACTGCCCGACGGTGCGGCCGTTGAGCCCACGTTGAGTGGACGAAAAGGGTTGGGCGGTACGGTCATCGGACCATCGTCCGGACGTGTTGCGATGGGCCGAGCGCGCGCCGGTGGAGGGAAGCCGATGGTCGCCGAGCCAGTTCCGTTCAGAGACCCGATCAGCGTCGTCGTCTGCGCTGGCGACCCGCTCTCACGCGCCGGACTTGTCAGCCAACTGCGGCGGGCCAGGGAGTTGGTCATCACCGACGAGGACGACGCTCTCACCGACGCCGTCGCTCTGGTGGTCGCCGATGCGATGAGCGACGATGTCGCTGTCCAGCTCCGGACCATGCGCAGTCGTGGGATCACCCGGATCATCCTGCTCGTATCACGCGTCGACGATCGCGATCTGCTCGCAGCCATCGAGGCCGGCGCCTCCGGTGTCCTGCGTCGCAGTGAAGCCACGGCCGGCAACCTGTCGACGGCGGTGCGGTCCGCCGCGGCCGGTGACGGCACGCTCTCACCTGATCTCCTCGGACGCCTCCTTCGGTCGGTCGGCCAACTACAGCGCCAGGTTCTGGCGCCTCGAGGACTCACCTTTTCCGGTCTGACCGAGCGAGAGACCGCCGTCCTGCGCCTGCTGGCCCAGGGCTGCGACACGGCCGAGGTCGGTCGTCGGTTGTTCTACTCGGAACGGACCGTCAAGAACATCATCCACGACGTGACCGTTCGTCTCGAACTTCGGAACCGCGCCCACGCGGTTGCCTACGCCATCCGTGAGGGCCTGATCTAGCGTCAGCGAGCCGCTGCCAGCCCACGCCCGGCCAGGTTCAGAGCAGTATCTCCTCTTCCTCCCCGTCGCTGTCCCGCTGGACCGTATCGGGCAGGCTCTGGGTCGTCTCGGAGGGACTCGTCTGCGCCGTCGCGTCAACGACGCTGGAGGCCGTCTGGTCGGCCGCGCGTTCGAAACGGTCGCCCGGATCGCTCAGGCGGATGCCACCCGGGGCATCGCTGCCATCCACGGGTCCACTCCGCTGCTGGACCACGTGGGTCAGCTCGTGGGCGATGGTCCGCTGTCCGGTCGCCGACGACGTGTCGTAGTGGCCGGCTCGAAAGACGATCTCGTTGCCGACCGTATAGGCGTTCGCTCCGACGGACGCCGCAGAGGCCGACGCACGGTCGTCCGTGTGGACCTTCACATCGCCGAAATCCTGGCCGAACTGTCGTTCCATCGCAGACCTGGTTCCGGCTTCCAGCGGCGCTCCGCCACCCTTGCCGACGATATCGTGGACCGGCGAGGCGGCGGCCGCCTCGTCCTCGCCCAGCATCTGGACAACGCCCGCGTTGCCCACGCTGCGCTGGAGCCGCAACAATGCGGCGGCGTCGCCGCCGATGCCGGATGCCGTGGCGTCGCCCGTGTCGCGGGCATCAGCGCGCTGGTCGGCTGGATTCGGGGCGGGTGTTTTCACCTTCGCTGGGCCGAGCTCCCGTTGTGGATCGAAGTCACGCATCACGTTCTCCTCTGCGACTGTGTGGCCTGGCTGTGGGTTCGCCACGGCGGGAGGGCCGGACGAGATTCAGGACTGGTCGACGAGCACGGCCCGGACCTGGACCCATCGAGCCGCCGCCCGCGGCTCGGTCGATGTCGGGCCTTGCTGGAGGAAGAGTCCGGCACTTCCAGCGGCATACTTCGCGTCGACAGCGAGGTGGGCCAGCACGCTGCCGTTGACGACGACGACCAGGCTCGGCCCGAAAGCGACGATCGTCACCCGATTGAACTCCCCGATCCCGCGCATGAACGGGATGACCGGGTCGAGGGTACCTTCGACGACCGGGTGGCCGTCGCCGTCAACGGTGGCGACATAGACACGGCCTGCCGGCGAGAAGGCGGCGACGACGTAGGTACGGGGGGCTGACTGCCGGAGGAAGACCCCGACAAGGTCCGCCCCATCACCCGCGATGATCCCGATCCGAGTATCGATGATGACGTCCCGATACGAATCGTCACTGAACGGATGACCGGCGATCGTCCCCGGTCCCCCACCATGCAGGACGAGCTGCCCGTCCTCGATCGACGCCGGGGCACTCAGCGACCGAGCTGCCTCGCCGGCGTAGTCGATATCGAGCAGGATCGGAGGGTTGCCCTTGGGCGGCTGATCGTGCATCGCCATTCCATCTTGATCGCTCATGCCGCACCCGTGCCAGCCGGCATCGGGATGGCCCAGTCGAGGACGGCGGTGGTGATCGAATCACCCACGAGTTCTTGGACACCCCAGACACCAAGGGCCACGGCATCGCGGATGAACGCCAGCGGACTGCCGCTGATGACGTCGTTGACGAGCTTGTACAGTCCGACCGCGATCCGGATGAGCTTCATCGTGAAGGGGCTGAATTGGGCCTTGCCGATCGGGAACGCGTATCCGGTCGTGATCCCTCCGTAGACGCCGACCTGCGCCTCCGCACCGCCGCCGGCGCCGACCCCGAGGTTCGTGTCCCAACCCCAGGCGGCCTTCTCGCTGGTGAACGGATTCGGGATCGATGGATCGACGTCGAACTTGTTCGGGACGGTCGTCGGCGGTGTCGTGCCACCACCGGTCGTGGTGTCTGGCGTCCCGGGGATGCTGGCCTCTCCGGTGATCAGCGCTCGTTGGCGCTCCGGCGCCGGGTCAGCGCGATCGATCCCGGTGCCGGTGGCGCCCCGCGACCCGATGGCGACCGGGGCGATCGGGGCCTCCGGGAGGCGACTGCCTAGGGCGCCGGCGACACCATCGGCGCGCTGCTGCGAGAGGCCCTGATTCTCCTGATCGGGCGTCAACCCATGACGCGGATGACGCCACGGCGGGCTCGCCTCGCCGGTGACGGTGACCCGGGTCACCTGTGCCCCGGTATGTCCGTGCGGATAGTCGCGGGCGACCCGCGCCGCCGCGTCGAGGATCGGACCGGCGGCCGGCTGCGCGCCGCCGACATCGCCGACTCCGGTCGGGAACCGGACCTCGCCCATGTGAAAGGCGTCCTGGGTGCCCGGCGTACCGGGCTGGTCCTGAGTGGGGATCGGCTGCCCCGGTTCCGTCCGCGTCCCCGCTCCGAGCGGGGTGTAGCTGAAACCCTTGCCCGGCCCAAGGTTGTACGAGCCGCTGCGATAGATCGTGCCGCCGGTCTGGATCCCGCCACCGAAACCCTCGGCGACCGACGCCTGGGCACCGTAGGTCAGACCCGTCGACCAGCCACCCCACGAATTGAGGACATCTGCGTTCGGGTCGCCGAACGAGCCGACGGTGCCCCACGATCGGCCCACGTTGAGGAACCCCTTTGCGCCGACTTCGCCGACGTTGACCTGGCCGCTGACCTGCGGCGTGACGAAGAAACCGACTTCGTTCCGTCGATAGTCGAAGACCGCATCCAGGCTGCAGCCGACGGCGCCACCCACGCCGAGTGCCTCGCCGAGGCTGCCGCTGGCCGCGATGGAGATCCCGATATGGTCGCCCTCTGGCCGAAGCAGCCCATCCAGGATGCCCCGTTCGTCCTTCGCCGAGACCTGATCCCCCGCCTTCTTCGCGGCGTCGGCGATCTCGGCGGGGGCCGGCATCCCGTTCGGGAAAGCCAGACGCGTCTGCTCCACGGCGGCGCGGAGCTGTGGGCCGATGAGCCTGACGACGAGGTCGACGATGGCCCGATTGATCCGGGCCGAGATCGCGGCGATGACGCGCTGGACCCGAGTCTGGATCGCCCGGACCAACCATGCCCTGACCCGTTCGATGGCGGATAGCAGCCTGAGGAGCTTCCGCTGGATGGCCAGGATCCTTCCGATGATCCATGCGGTGATCCGGGCGAGACCGGCCTCGATGAACGTCCGCAGACGCTCAAGGATCTGGAGGATGACCCGGGTCACCGCGTCGATCCACGATTCGGTCGCCCGCCGTACCGCGCCGATGACCGTACGAGCGAGGGCCAGGATCCGGTCGACGAGCCAACCGACGGCGGTCCGGACGATCGCGGGCAAGGCGGAAACCCACGACCCGACCTGCCCGAGCAGCGTCTCGATATGTCCGGACACCCACCCGACGGCTCGCAGGAGCAGTTCGGACACGGACGAAACCTTGTCCGAGACCCAGCCACTGGCCCGCTCGATCAGGGCGCCGATGCGGCCCGATCCCGCCGCCACCAGGCCGATCAACTCGGCCGTATAGCGATTGATCCGCGCCGGCAGCCCGCCGAACGCGGAACCGAGCGCGCGTCCCAATGTGCCGGCGACGGCCGGGATGAGCCCACCGCCCCCACTCAGGACCGCCGAGATCGCCGCGCGGACCGGTCCGGCAAGCGAACCGATCATCCCCTTGAGCCGACCGAGGGCGCCGGTCACCGCCGCGCGCGCGCCCTCCTTGATGCCGTTCGCGACGCTTCGGATCCCGGACACCACGGTGCCGGCAAGCCCCTTGGCCATCTCGGCGATCGACGATGTCGCGGTGGTGGCCAGCGCTCGCGCCCCCTCGATCATCCCGGCGACCGTGGTTCGGACCGTCGTCGCCGCACCCCGAACTGCGGAACCGGCGCGGCTGGCCAGCCCACGGAGGGCCGATTTGGCCGTGTCGAGGATCGTGTCGAGGATCCCGCTGACCGGCGTCTCTGCCGTTCGTTGCGCCCCGTCGATGCCGCCGGCGGCGGCGGCGACACCCTCACCGGCGGGGGCCGCGGGTTCTGACTTGTGGCTGGACTCGATCTCGGGCTCGTCGGCCAGGTCCTCGCCAGCGAGTTGGCCGACTTCGGGCATGGCCGGGGCCACCTCCGGGCTCCCGCCTCCGCCAGCGCCACCGCCGCCGCCTCCGCCGCCACCACCACCGCCTCCTGCGCCGCCATGTCGCGCACCGCCGGCTGCACCACCGGCCTTCTTGCCTGACGTTCCGGCTGCCGCCTGTCCGACGACCTTTCCGAAAACCTCGCCGATCGTGCCCACCCCTGACGCTGCGGCGCCGACCGCTGAACCGGGCCCGAGCACGGCCAGGCCGACCCCGGCGGCCGCAGGCCCGCCCGCCGAGGCGCCCTCTGCGACCGATGCGACCACGCTGGCGACGGCCCCGCCGGTCCCGCCTTCGGCCTCCGCGCCGACCTTGTGCTCGTCGACCGACGCGTCAGCGACCTTGTGCTCGTCGACCGACTCGTCAGCGACCTTGTGCTCGTCGACCGACTCGTCACCGATCTTGTGGGATTCGGGCTCCTTCTTGATCGTCTTCTTGACCAGCTGGGCCACGGCGGCGTTCCCGGCCGTCTGCTGGAGGCGGAGCAGGTTGGCGGGATTCGCGGCCGCAGTGCCGTCGACGTGGGCAGGCCCGACGGCCGTGGATCCAGGCCCCGACGGGGTCGTTTCCGGCGCTGGCAGCGACCGGTCTGACGGGCGGACCTTGTCGCGATCCTTGGTCTCGATCATCCGGCCGCTGCCCGGGTCAGCCCCAGATACGGTCCGAACTCGGCCTCGACCGTGAGGCGGCCGAGCTTCAGGTACTCCGTCTCCGTGCCGTGGATGAGGTCGATCATCGCGATCGGACGATCCTCCGCAGCCGCGAGATAGGCGGCCGAAACGCAGACGTTGCGGATGTTCCCGCCCGACAATTTGAACCGCCGGGCAAGGAAGTCCAGGTCGATCCCGACCTCGCGCGGGACGATCGTGGGCAGGTTTGCTTCCCACAGCCGACGGCGGTCGTCCTCCTCGGGCATCGGGAAGTCGATGATCGCATCCAGGCGACGGGTGAAGGCATCGTCGACATTCGTCCGCAGGTTCGTTGTCAGGATCGCCACACCATCGAAGGCCTCCATCCGCTGCAACAGGTAGGCAACCTCGACATTGGCGTAACGATCACGGGCGTCTTTCACCTCCGAACGCTTGCCGAACAGGGCGTCCGCTTCGTCGAACAGGAGCACACCATTGACTCGATCGGCCTCGGTGAAGATCCGGTCGAGGTTCTTCTCTGTTTCGCCGATATATTTGTCGACCACGGTCGACAGGTCGATGACATAGAGGTCGAAGCCGAGTTCAGCCGCCAGGACCTCGGCCGACATCGTCTTGCCGGTCCCCGAATCGCCGGCGAACAGGGCGGTGATGCCGGCTCCCCGAGCCATCTTTCGACCCATCCCCCACAGGCCGAGCACGGTCTCGCGATGGCGAGCGCGCGCGGTCAACTCGAGCAGCTGGGCCCGGACTGACTCTGGCAGGACCAGATCGTCCCAGCCGACGCCCGGCTGGATCCGACGAGCCAGTCGCTCGAGTCCGGCCGCGTTCTGGGCGCGTGCCCCGGCCGAGATGTCGTCGACGGTGACCGGCCGGCGCGCGGCGTCGGAGGCCCGTTGCGCGGCCTCCGCTGCGCGCCCGATCTGATCAGGGGTGAGCCGGAAGGCGAGGGTCACGATGGCCGGATCGAACCCGTCCGGGGGACCACCCTCGAGCGATGCGAGCCAAAGCGCGTGTCGCTCGGCGACGGTCGAGACGGGCGCGTCAATGAGCAAGGGTGGCCGTCGGGACCACGTCGGATCCCAGGCACGGGCGCCGACGAGGACCGATCCTGGACTCGCTTCGGCAAAGGCACGTACCGCAGCCGCTCCGAGGTCGATCAACGGCTCGATCGGACCGACGATGAGCCCGGCACCACGCAGTCGAACCTCTCGGGCTGCGGCGGCGGCGATCGATCGCGCGTCGTCGCCCGGTCCGATCCGTCCGAGATCAAGTTCGACGGCTGCTTTCCCGATGGCTGCCAGCGCTGCGCGCGCCAGCGAGCTGCCCGATGCGCCCGGACGCTCACGGATGTAGACGAGCGGGACGGATCCAGCGAGCGCCCTCGCCAGCAGGGCGACGTCCCCGATCTCCGTCGGCGGCGACGCCGCCAGAAGCGGAGCGATCAACGGATCCGGCGTGTCATCGCCGAGCAGATGTGCGGTGATGCGATCCGGAACGCGCAAGGAGCGCGTCAGGAACGGGCGCTCGGGTTCCTCGACGACGAGCAGTCCGCCGGCAACCAGCCGCCCGAGTGGGCCGAGTCGCGCTCGCCCGTTCGATGCCCCAGACACGGCGCCCGCGCCGCACAACTCGAGGGCCAACCCGGTGCTCGCCCGCCGGCGCGAGACGTCGTCATGCAGGTATCCGTACAGTCGCTCGAAGCGCGGGTCCAGATCCGGGGCGAGGGCGATGAGCAGGAGCTCGATATCGAAGGCATCGAGCACGAAGGCGTCCGCCAGCCGCCGAAGCCGAAGGTCGGCACCCGAACGGATCGCCTCGTCCGCATCGGCCTCGACTCGGGCCAGGGATTCCGCGGCGGCCACGCCGGCCGTCTCCGGGATCCACGGACCGGTCACGCCGGCGAACAGGCCATCGACCTGTGCCTCGGAGATGTACAGCCCGCGAAAGCGGTCGTTCGGGTCGGCGTCATCGGCGCGACGTCGATCGACGGCAGCCCGCACTCGCGATTCGACGACGCCGAGGCGCGCGAGCAGATGGGCGACCGATGCCTCGCCCGACGTTCGATCGGGGAGAACGGCACCCTCCGGTGCCACGGTCATCGGGTCCGGAGGCCGCGGACGCGCAGGGCCAGGCCCGGTTCGCCCGTTCCCATGCCGGGCGGAACGAGCTCGTCCGGCAGGGGCTCTGGTTCTGGCGGGCGATCGCCCCGCCCGGACGGTGCTGCGACCGTTTCGTCGGCCCCGCCGGGCGCGGACATACCGACGAGGGGGCCTTCCAGGACCGGTGGCCCAAAGGGAGCACTCCGACCGACGACCAAGGGTGCGGTGACGACGACATCGAGCGACGGCTTCAACTCGCCGCCAAGCGCCGACCAGACATCGGCCAGCGAGCGGTCCTGCGTCGGAGGTTGTGCCACGTCGATATAGACGGGCAGGTCCGCCTCCGCAAGCGATCCGCCGAGGTCGGTGACCTTGATCATCGCGTTCCGGATGAAGCAGGACAGGAGCGAGGAGAGCAGCCGGTGTTCGTCCTCGGGGCGCTGGGTCCAGGCGGTCACGAGGTAGGCGAGCCGATACCGACGCGGCGGCTGACGCCGATCGGTCACCCGCTGGCCTTCGGTCATGTCCTCCCAGGCGGGCACGCGTCGATCGAGATCCTCGCGGATGTCGTAGAGATAGAGGTCGACCGCCGGCGCGTTTCGCCGCGCGACCCAATCCCTTGTCGGGGCATCGAAGACGAGTTCGACGGACGAGCCGTTCAGGGCGTCGCGTCGCACGATCTCCTCAAGGAGCTGATCAACGTCATGGATCATCCCGGCGATCGTCTGTGGATGGCCCGCCGGCGACCACTCCACGCGGGGCAGTCAACGGGGCAGATCGGTTTGCCCGTTCGGGCGACAGGCCGGCCCGGGCGCCTGTCCGGACGAACCTTGTCGACGCTCGCGGACGGTGCGACGGTCGCCGAGTCCGGAACTGTTCCGTAGAGAAGGGGCTCCGCATGCCGCAGTATCTTTCGCCCGGCGTCTATGTCGAGGAGGTCGAGGCCGGATCCCGACCCATCGAAGGGGTCGGCACGGCCGTCGCCGCATTCGTCGGCCTGGCCGCGCGTGGCCCCGCCAATGCACCCACGCTGGTGACGAACTGGAGCCAGTTCACCCAGACCTTCGGCGAGTTCATCGAGGGTTCGTATCTCGCCCACGCCGTCTACGGCTACTTCCTCGGCGGCGGCGGGGCCGCCTACGTCGTCCGGATCGGGGCCGGTGGGTCGATGCCGACCGCGACGGCCGAACTCCCCAGCGGCAAGGAAAAGGACACCGTGACCTACCGCGTCTCGTCGATCGAGGCCGGTCCGGCCGGCAACGAGATCAGCGTAGAGGTCGCGCCGTCGTCGGAGACGGCCGAAAACTCGTTCAAGATCGTGGTCAATCGCGGCGGCAAGCCGATCGAGACCTTCGACAACCTGTCCACCAGCAAGGGCAAGTCGAATGTCGTCACCGTCATCAAGGCCCAAAGCGAGTACATCACCATCGAAGAGGTCGGCAGCGCCAGCGTCGCCGAACGCGTGCCGGCGACCGGCAACGTCAGTCTCGCCGGCGGCGGCGCCAGTGTCCCGGTCCGGGTGACGCCCGACGACTATGTCGGCGACTCGGCGGATCGGACCGGGTTCGCGGGGCTCGAGGCCGTCGATGAAGTGACGATGCTCAGCGTTCCCGACCTGATGTCCGTGTACCAGCAGGGCGCCATCGATCTGGAAGGCGTCCAGGCGGTCCAGCTCGCGATGATCGCCCACTGCGAGTTGATGGGCGATCGGGTCGCCATCCTCGACGCGCCTCCAGGCCTCAACGCCCAGCAGGTCAAGGAATGGCGGATCGACAAGGCGGGCTACGATTCGAAGTACGCAACCCTGTACTGGCCCTGGATCAAGGTCTTCGATCCGCTCTCCGGTCAGGCGATCCACGTCCCGCCGAGCGGCCACGTCGCCGGCGTCTGGGCGCGCAGCGATGACACCCGCGGCGTCCACAAGGCACCGGCCAACGAGATCATCCGGGGTGCGATCTCGCTCGAGCTCAATCTGACCAAAGGCGAGCACGACCAGCTCAACCCGTCGGGCATCAACTGCATCCGGGCGTTCCCGGGCAGGGGCATCCGGGTGTGGGGCGCACGGACTCTTTCAAGCGACCCAGCGTGGCGTTACCTCAACGTGCGTCGATTCTTCAACTACGTCGAGGAATCGATCTTCGAAGGCACGCAGTGGGTCGTATTCGAACCCAACGACCAGCGCCTGTGGGGCCGAGTCAAGCGCACCGTCAATGCGTTCCTGCTGCGTGTCTGGAGCGACGGTGCCCTGTTCGGCGCGACACCGGATCAGGCGTTCTTCGTCAAGTGCGATGCGGAAAACAACCCGCCCGAGACTCGCGATGCCGGTCAACTCGTGGTCGACATCGGGATCGCACCGGTCAAACCGGCGGAGTTCGTCGTCTTCCGGATCGCCCAATTCTCTGGTGGGGCGACCGTCGAGGAATAGATCGACCGTCCGATCCACAAATGACCGCTGACCGACCGCTCGAAGGGAGACTCACATGCCAACGGCCGATCCCCTCCTCCAGGGGAATGTCCTGCTCGATATCGACGGCGTCGGCGTCGTCGCCAACTTCACCTCCGTCTCGGGCGTCTCGAGTGAGGTCGAGATCGTCGACAACCCATTCGTCAATGACCAGGGAAAGATCACCATCGGCAAGCTTCCAGGAAAGCCGAAGACGCCAACGATCACGCTCAAGCGCGGCCTCACCGGCGCGACCGAACTGTGGGACTGGCACACGGCGGTGATGCAGGGAACGCCTGACCGCCGGAACGGCTCGGCGATCCTGATGAACACGCTCGGCGAGGAGGTCCTTCGCTACAACTTCACGAATGCGATGGTTTCGAAGATCAGTCTGTCCGAGGGCGGGGCGACGGCCAGTGGCGTCCAGATCGAGGAAGCGACGCTGGCCTGCGAAACCCTGATCAAGGGCTGACCCACGATGACCCTCGCGGCTCGAGCCGAGCAATCCGCTGCCCGTTCCCCGGAAGCGACGGATGGGCTGCATACGGAATTCACGTTCGTCCTGCCGCGCGGCTATGTCGACAGCGGCGGCGCCATCCACCGCGACGGCGTCATGCGTCTGGCTACTGCACGCGACGAGATCATCCCGCAGCGAGATCCTCGGGTTCGGGAGAACGAGGCATATCTGACGGTCCTGCTCCTTTCGCGTGTCATCACGCGATTGGGCTCCCTGCCGCAGGTACACACGGGGGTCATCGAGGGCCTGTTCGCTTCGGATCTGGCCTTCCTCCAGGACCTTTACCGCCGGATCAACCAGGAAGGACACACGCAGGCCAGCGTGACGTGCCCCGAATGCGAACACAGCTTCACGGTCGACATGGCGGGTGAGCAGCGCCTGGGGGAATCGTGACGTACGCGACGGATCGCCTGTTCGAAGAGGTCGCGTACGTCGCCTACCACCTGCATTGGCCCCTCGAGACGATCCTCGACCTGGAGCATCCGCTCAGGCAGCGCTTCGTCGACGAGATCGGGCATCTCAATCGGCGCATCTCCGAGGAGGTCTGACATCCCGTGCGCCTGCCCTGGCCGTTCCGCCGATCCAACGACCCGGCCCCCGAGGCAGTCGTCGGCGCTGCGACGCTGCCGCACACGGGTGTGAGCGACACGCCCGTCCAGCGTCTTCCGACGCCGGCCGAAGGCTGGGCGTCCATGGCGCCGATCGATCGGGTCATCGCCGATCCGCCCCTCGTTGCCCCGACGCGCCCGTTCCTCGCCGCCGCCCCGGGCGTCCGGCCGATGCCCCCGATCATCGAGCCACTCGGTCACGACATCAGCGATCTGGCACCCGCCGGCTCAGTGGTCGTACCGATCCACAGCGTTCCGACCCTGACCTCCGACAGCGCCTTGGCACCGCGTGCGACATCGGGCCGACGCACCTCCGTGCAGCGAAGTCAGGTTCCTGACGATGCCGGCGAGTTCCCCTCGACACCGGAGGCGAAGACCGTACCGGATCCGCCCGCCCGAGGGACCGACGGATCGATGCCCGCGGGATCGCCCGCGCGATCGCCCGAGGGCTCACCGTTTACAGCGGACGCTCCGCTCACTCCGAACTCGTGGCCGGTTCGGTCGCTTGGGATCGTGCCCGTGAGCGCCATGGCTCGACCTCCAGTCGAGCCGCTGACGACGGCACGGATCCCGACGCCGACCGCCCGGCCGGTCCTGCCGGGTTCGCGACCGCTCGTGAGTCGCACGGCGGCCCAGTCTGGGCCTGCTCCCGACGTGCCCGCGTCGTCGTCAGCATCGGCGTCGAGATCGTCTCCGATCGCAGGCCCCGCCATCCCGCACGGGTCGCGCTCCGCCGCTAGGGTCGGGTTCGGCGCCCCATTGCCGTCGGTCCCCCCGAGCGCGATCGGTCCGACCATCGGCCGCGGGATGCGCGCGACGACACGGAACGTGGCGGCCTCGTCCGGACCCGACGGAGCGACGCCCATCGTCCAGCGACGACCGCTCGATGATGACTTCGCTCTCTCATCGGCCGGTGCCTCGTCACGAACGGAGCCGTCGGCGCCCACCGGCCCATCGGGCGTCGCGGGGTCGGATCAGGCCCCGCCGCATCGTGGTTTCCCGGTCCTGACCGTCGTGGGCGCTACCGATCAACGACGACGCTCGGGATCGTCGAGCCCGTCCAATCCGGTCGGGCGGCCGGGCGCGTCGGCGGTGCAGACGACCCGGGCTGCGCCCGCGAACGATCGAACGATGACGCCGCCGTCGCAACCCGCGCTGGGCGGAACGGGCGGGACGTGGAGCGGCACCGACCGCGCCACTCAACGTCGACCGCTTGTCGGGCGACAGTCCATCACCCTCCAGACCACTCGCCACAGGACCCAGGACGCGTCGGGGCAGCGGTCCGACGACGCAGGTCCCTCGGCCGGCGGGCCGGCTCGGCTCCAAGCGGACGCGGCGTTGCCTGGGTCATCGGATGAGACGGTCGATCGTGCGGTCTCGATCCAGCCGTCGCCGCCTCGTCGACCGGTGGCCGGCTTGGGCGGACTTCGAACCCCGCCGGACGCAGGCACGATGGTCGTCGCTCGAACGCCGGTCTCGGCCGTGCCTGCCGTCGTCGCGCCCATGTCCGGGTCGATCGTCGCGGCTCCCGAACCGCGAACACCGCCAGCTCACGCCGGCGGCGAGGCGTCGTCTCCGGGACGGACGGACTCGGAAAGCACGATCGGGCCGACGATGTCGGCGGTCGTGCAGCGGGTGGATGGCGCCGCCCCGCCGGCCCCGACCGAGGCGGCCGCGGGCCACTCCGAGGACGAGCTCGACGAGCTTGCCAGAGCATTGTTCGGGCGATTCCGCAACCGCCTGCGGCACGAGTACATCTACGAGCGCGAGGCCAAGGGCCTGGCGTTCGATAACAACTGAGGAGTGACATGCCCGACCCGGCGCTGAGCATCGTCTACAAATGCATCATCGATGGCGTCCTGCCACTCGGCATCTGGAACAAGATCGAGGGTCTTGGGTTCGAATACCAGCTGACGGAGTACCGGGAGGGAGGGGTCAACGGCTACATGCACAAGCTGCTGGGGCCGGCCAAATACACGAATCTGCGCCTGAGCCGGCCGGTCGATTCGAACTCGATGTACCTCTCGATGTGGGTCCAGAGTGCGATGGTCAAGCTCGTGCCGCAGACGATGGCGATCACCGCCCTCAGTTCGGCCGGCGAAGAGATCAGCACCTGGAACCTGGCCGGCTGCATCCCGGTCAAGTGGACCGGCCCGACCCTCGACATCCTTGGCAACGCCATCGCCATGGAGACGCTCGAGGTCGCCTACGAGCAGATCATCGGGTTGGGCGGGCTCGGAACCGGTCTGGCGGCCGTTCGCACCGCGAACATGGTCCTGTGAGGGCGCTGCCATGGTGATGAGTGGGGCCGGCTCCCTAGCCAGTGCGGCCGGTGAGGCTCTCGGTTTCATCAAGCCCGACAAGGCCAAGGTGGTCGTCGTCGGGAGCAACAAGCCCGACGGCGACACCGAAGTCGAGTGCATGTTCAACCCGACCGAGTATCGCTTGAGCCAGACGCTCAACGTCACCCGCAATCGCACCCCGAGCGCCGCTGGCGGTACCCCCGAATTCGGCGGGACGAATGCCATGACGCTTACCACGCAGCTGTTCTTCGATGACTTCGCATCGGCGCAGGGCGATGTGACGCCCAGGATCACGACCCTGCTCGCCTGGACCAAGCCGACCAAGAGTTCGCTCGATGCCGGGAAGCCTTGTCCGCCGCTTGTCAAGTTCCAGTGGGGTGGCAATCCGCAGCTCAACGATTTCTCCGGGTTCCTCAAACAGGTCCAGGTCAACTACACGATCTTCCGCAAGGACGGGACGCCGGTCCAGGCGAAGGTGGACATCACGATCGAGGGCCAGGCCGAACAATTCGGTGGACAGAACCCGACCTCCCACGCGGCCAATAGCCGCCGAACGCACGAGGTGATCGAAGGCGAGACGCTGCAATCGGTCGCCTTCAGCGAACTCGGCAGGCCGGCCTACTGGCGAGCCATCGCCGAACTCAACGGGATCGACGATCCATTCCGACTACCCGCCGGCACGACCCTGCTCATCCCGAGCGTGGCCGATGCGGCGCGTGGATCCTGAGGGACCCTGATGCCGATCGAGATCTCCGGATTGGCCGTGCGAGCCGACGCGCCGCCGGCGATCTCGCGGATCGTCGAGGTCGCCGGATCTGAGCTGCCACCCGATATCGATGCTCAACTCGAGAGTGCGCTCGTGGTCGATCGACTGGCGATGCCCGACATGTTCACGCTCGTGTTTCGCGATCCGGACCGGGACATCCTGTCGAGAGCCGGGTTCGAGGTCGGCGTCAGGGTCCGGATCTCGACGACGGCGCTCCGTGCCGACGCACCAGAGGAGTTGATGGCCGGCGAGGTGACCGGGATCGAGGCGGATTACGACAGCCTCGGCTCGCGGGCGGTGGTCCGCGGCTACGACCTGTCGCACCGGCTCACCTCCGGGCGCAAGACGACGACGTTCCAGAACGTCAAGTACTCGGACATCGCCAAACAGATCGCCAGCGACGCCGGGCTCCAAGCCGACGTGGACGAAACCGTCGGGACGGTCGAACACGTCATCCAGGCCAACTCAAGCGACATGGACTTCCTCTACGGGGTCGCCCGACGCACGGGCTTCGAATGTCGAGTCGAGGGCGATACGCTGCGGTTCAAGCGGCCCGTCGAGTCAACGTCCGGACCGCCAGCCGGGGATCTTGCCAGCCAGCGACCGGACCGACTCGTTTGGAACCAGAACCTGCTCGAGTTCCGGGCTCGGGTCAGCGCCGTCGCCCAGGTGACCGAGGTCAAGGTGCGCGGCTGGGACCCTGAGCGCAAAGAGGCGGTGATCGGCCGGGCCGATGTGACCGCGACCAATGCCGAGCTGCCGGGATCGCCCTCCCCGGCGGGACTCGCGGCCAAGGTCGGTGGCGGCACGCTGACCGTCGTGGATCGACCTGTTGACGGGCAAGAAGCGGCTGATGCCCTCGCCACCGCGAAGGCCCAGCAGGTCGGGAGCGCCGCCTACGAGGCCACGGCCGTGGCCATCGGCTCGGCGTCCCTCAAGGCCGGTGTCGCCGTAAGCATCAGCGATGTCGACCCCGCACTCGAGGGCAAGTGGGTGATCAGCGCGACACGACACGAGTTCGGGGCGGGCTCCTACCGGACGCACCTGGAATTCAGCGGCCGGCAGGATCGGTCGCTGCATGGTTTGGTCGCCAATGGTCTGCCCGGCGGCACCAGTCACGAGACCTCCCGGATGGCGGGGCTGGCGGTCGCATTGGTGACCGACAACGATGATCCGCAGACGCACGGCCGGGTCAAGCTGAGCTATCCATGGCTCGGCGACGAGGTCGAAATCGACCTGGGCGCGGGTGGCGATGCCGGGCGCCGGCGACGGCGCCGGGCTGGTCTGGATCCCCCAGGTCGGCGACGAGGTCGTCGTCGGCTTCGTCCACGGCGATGTGTCGCATCCGATCGTCTTGGGCGGCCTCTGGAATGGGAGAGATCGGGCCCCGCTTGGTGACGGGTTGTTCGATGCGGGCATGGTGAAGCGGTCGGGCTTCGTCTCGCGTCAGGGCCATCAGCTCATCTTCTTCGACGGTGACGACGAGGCAGGGATCGCGATGCTCAGCGCCAACGGCGAGTACAAGGTGTCGCTCAACGAAACGAAGAACGAACTCCACGTCGTGGCCGGCGGGAAGTTGCTGATCGAGGCCGACACGCTCGAGATCAAGGTCAACGCCGGCGTGAAGCTCAACGCCGGCAGCAGCGTCGAGCTGGAGGCAACCGGCCCGATGAAGATCAAGGGCGCCACCGTGGCGATCAACTAGGAGGAGCGGATCCGATGGCCCAACCGCTCGTCATGGGCGACAAGATCCAGGGGCAGTGTGCTGTTCACCAGGTTCCCAGCCCGTCCGGCGCGCCCATGCCCTCGCCGGCACCGCTCCCCTTCTCAGCGCCGCTCCTGAGCGGGCTCGACGCGACCGTCACGATCGGGGGCAAAGCCGTCGCGGTGGTCGGCTCGTCGGGCTTCAACACCCCGCCCCACGTCGGATTGCACGCTAGCGACCCATTCGTCGTCCCGACACTCCAGAAAGGGATGGTGATGAGCGGCGCGCCCACCGTGACGATCGGTGGCAAGCCGCTTGCGACCACGCAATCGCAGGTGATGATGTGCATGCAGGTGCCTGGCACGGCCGTATCGACCGTGGCTGACGTGACGGTCGGATGAGTCGTCGGGATGAGTGAGGAGTTCATCGGCCGAGGCTGGGCGTTCCCCTTGCGGACGGACGCCACCGGCGGTATCGCGCTGGTCGGTCGAGAGCGGGAGATCGAGGAGGCGATCCGGCTCATCCTGGGCACCTCTCCGGGTGAGCGTCCGATGCGGCCGGAGTTCGGCTGCAGGATCGCGGATTTCATCTTCGGTTCGGCGGACGGAGCGACGGCGAACGCCATCTCCGCCGAGGTCCAGCGGTCCCTGCGGCGTTGGGAGCCGCGGATCGACGTCCACGAGGTGCTGGTCAGTTTTGACGCCGTCGACCAGACCGTCCTGTATGTCGACGTGCGATACAGCATCCGGCGGACGAATGACCGCCGGAACCTCGTATTCCCGTTCTACGTGATCCCCAACGGAGCTGAATGATGGCCCTTCCCGTTCCCAACCTTGATGATCGCCGGTTCCAGGACCTGGTCGACGATGCGAAGCGGCTCGTGCAGCAACGCTGCCCGGAATGGACCGACCACAACGTGTCCGACCCGGGCGTCACCTTGATCGAGTTGTTCGCGTGGATGACCGACCAGGTCGTCTATCGGCTCAATCGGGTGCCGGACCGGAATTACGTCAAGTTCCTCGAGCTGATCGGGGTCAGTCTCTTCCCGCCGACGGCGGCGAGGACCCAGGTGACCCTGTGGCTGACCGCTCCGCAGCCTGACACGGTCACCATCCCGGCGGGGACGCAGGTCGCGACGGTCCGGACCGAGACGGATGAGGCGATCGCATTCGCGACGACCGACGACCTGCCCATCATCCCGGCGTCGCTGTTGGAACTCGGCTCGATGATCGACGGGAAGACGTATCGAGACCAATGGGCCGCCCTCGAGAAGGGCGGCGGCCTGTATGGATTCCAGGAGGTCCCGGCCCCCGGAGATGCCCTCTACGTCGGACTGTCCGAAGCCGTCCCGTCGAATGCCGTGCGCCTTCGCTTCAAATGCCACATCGAGGGCGTGGGTGTCGATCCGACCAACCCACCACTCGAATGGGAGGCTTGGGATGGCGAGGGATGGACAGCGTGCGAACTCGATTCGGATTCGACTGGTGGACTCAACCGTGATGGCGATGTCGTGCTGCACGTGCCGAGGTCGCACACGACCTCGGTCATCTCCAAGCACCGGGCCGGCTGGCTGCGCGCCAGGGTGACCGAGCTGGCGAACGACCAGCCCGGCTACAGCGCGTCGCCGAGTATCACCGGACTCGCGGCGATCACGGTCGGAGGCACGGTCGAAGCGGTCAACGCCGAGTTCGTCAGCGATGAGGAGCTCGGCGTGTCCCAGGGGATCGCCGGACAACGGTTCGATCTCAAGCGGCGTCCGGTCGTTCCGGGCGACGATCCTGCGATCCTCGAGATCGCGGCGGCGGACGGCTGGGAGGAATGGACCGAGGTCGCCGACTTTTCGGACAGCGGCCCAGAGGATCGGCACTTCGCCCTCGACATCAGCGCGGGACAGGTCCGTCTCGGACCCTCAGTCCGCCAGGCCGACGGGCGACTGCGGAATTTCGGGGCAGTCCCGCCGAAGAACGCTCGCCTGCGGATGCGTACCTATCGGACCGGTGGCGGCCGGAAAGGCAACGTATCCGCGCGTGCCCTGACGGTGCTCAAGTCGTCGATACCGTTCGTCGCGCGGGTCGAGAACCGGCGGGCGGCATCGGGCGGTGTGGACGGCGAGGACCTCGAGAATGCCAAGGTTCGGGGTCCGATCGCACTCCGGACGCGCGACCGCGCCGTGACGACCGAGGACTACGCGTATCTCGCCCAGGAGGTGGCGCCGGAGGTCGCGCGCATCCGCGCTGTTGCTGCCGGGGATGGAGCCGACGCCGGATCGGTCCGGGTCTTGGTCGTGCCGTCCGTTGGGGCCCGGGAAGGTTGGCTCCGGTTCGACCAACTCGTCCCGAGTGAGGAGACCCTGCAGAAGATCACGGATCGTCTCGAGGTGGGCCGGGTCATCGGGACACGAGTGATCGTAGAGCCGCCGATCTATCGAGGCGTCACGGTCGTGGCCAAGCTGCAAGCACGCCCTCGCCAGAACCCGACCAGGCTCCAGGACGCGGCCCTCCGGGCGCTCTACGAATACTTCGATCCGATCACCGGAGGGCCGGAAGGAGGCGGTTGGCCATTCGGTCGACCGGTCAACATCGGTGAGATCTATTCGGTCCTGCAAGCCTTGCGCGGCACCGAATTCATCGAGGACGCTCGTCTTTTCGGAGCGGACCCCGTCACCGGCCAGCGTGGCCAGCAGACGCAGCGGCTGGAGTTGGAACCGCACGCGCTCGTGTTCAGTTACGAGCACCAGGTCCTGGTCGAGGGCGCCTGACGTGCGCGGCGCCGTCCCGGGGTTGATCAGTCCATATCCGCTGGGTGCCGCATTGCCCGCTGTCTACCAGGATGACCAGTTCGCCCAGGCCATGCTGACGGCCCTCGACGAGGTCCTGGCTCCCGTCTTCAACACCCTCGAGGACTTCGATTCGTATCTGGACCCGCACCTGACTCCCGGGGATTTCCTCGACTGGCTGAGTGTCTGGGTAGGCATCAGCATCGACGAAACGTGGAGCCTGGAACGGCGGCGGGATGCGGTCGCCCACGCGGTGGACCTCTACCGTTTTCGAGGGACGGCAGCGGGGTTGGCCCGGCAGGTCGAGATCCACACCGGCGGCTCGGTCGAGATCACCGAGAACGGGGGGACGGCGTGGTCAGTCGACCCCGGCGGGGACCTGCCTGGGAACGCAGCGCCACTGCTCGTCGTGCGGGTGACGGTGGATGACCCAAAGGCGATCGACCCGGCCCGTCTTGACGCACTGGTGGCCACCGCGAAGCCTGCCCATGTCGGGCACCGCGTCGAGATCGCCAAGGCCACGGGACGCCGATCCGCCACGTGACTCGGACGGTGGCCGCATACTGAGGGACCCGCCGGAGCGCCGATCGACCGCGTCGCGTCGGCATGCTGGCACCGATCCGGCGGGAAGGATCGATCGGCAACGGAGAAGGCGACATGATCCGCTGCAGAGAATGCGGCACCGTTTCGGACGACCCCAACGGGTTCTGCCCGGGGTGCGGCCAGTTCCTCGAGTGGACCGGCGAGCCAGTCGACACGGCGGGTACTGCGACCCCGCCGTCACCGCGGCCAGAGCCGCCCGCGGCGCCTGAACCAGAGCCCGAACCTGGGCCAGTGCCTGAGCCCGAACCTGAACCCGCGCCGGAACCAGGGCCGCCGCCGGCACCGGAACCTGCGCCGGAGCCTGAGCCCGAACCTGCGCCGGAGCCTGAGCCCGAACCTGAACCAGAGCCAGCGCCGGAGCCTGAGCCTGAGCCAGAACCAGAGCCAGCGCCGGAGCCTGAGCCAGCGCCGGAGCCTGCGCCTGCACCAGAGCCAGAGCCGGCGCCTGAGCCAGAACCAGAGCCAGAGCCGGCACCTGAGCCAGAGCCAGAGCCGGCACCTGAGCCCGAGCCAGAGCCTGCACCTGCACCAGAGCCTGCGCCGAAGCCGGCGGCGGCGGCCCGAGCTGCGAGACGACGCGGCGGTCCATCACACAAGATCGCCACGACGATCCCGGAAGTCACCGGCGATGCCGCCCCTGATGACCCGACCCTTCGACCAGATGACGTCGACGGCTCACCAGTTCCGCCTCACGCCGATAAAAGGGTCGACCCGGGCCCGACCCAGCCGCCGGCGACAACGCCGGTGCGAACGTCGGCCGTCGTCGAGGCACCGACACCAGGTGACCAGGAGCCTCGATCCACGGCAGGTTCCGAACCTGACCCGGAACCCGAGGTCATCATCGTCGCCACGCCGCACCGGGCGATGCCTCCCGTCGATCAGCCACCGGCACAGCGTCCCGGCACTCGAGCACCCGAGAACGCGAGCGTGGGCACGTCCCCGGGCCGATCGACCGCCGCGGCGTCAGCCATGCAACCCGCGGCTCGACAACCCACGGCGTCCCCGCCTGCCTCGCCCCGCGCAGCCCCGCCCGCGCGAGCCGCCGTGGTCCGGGTTGCCCAGCCGGGCGACCTGATCTGCTCGAATTGCCGCGAGGCGAATGATCCAAGCCGCCGCTTCTGCCGGAAATGCGGAACGAGCCTGGCCGCGGCCGCGATCCAGGTGGCCGCACGACCCTCATGGTGGCGAAGGCTCTTCGCGCCCAAGGAGGCCAAGGCGCCAGAAGCCGGAGACCGACCTGAGTCGATGCGGCAGGGGGGCGACGCGGACTCCGGGATCAAACCAACGACCATCTTCATCGGATTGATCGTTCTCGCGCTCCTGGTCGGCGCGATCGCCATGCTCGCGCTTCCCGATGTCCGCCAGTCAGTCGTCGATACCGGATCCGGGATCGCGCAGCGAGTCCAGCGGATGATCTCGCCTTCGTTGGACATCGTGCATCCAGTCACGGCCGGCGCGACGAGTCAGATCGAAGACCATGGTCCGGGGAAAGTGATCGATACCTTTTCGAACACCGACTGGCGTTCCGACGAGGAGACACCATCGATCACGCTGACATTCCAGGAACCCATCGATCTTGGCGCGGTGATCGTCCACAACGGCAGCGGTACGGGCTTCGTCGATCAGCGTCGACCAGCAACGCTTCGCTTTACGTTTCCTGACGGTTCGGCGAAGGACATCGACCTGGTCGACGACCACAAGCCACAGGAATTCACGATCGATGCGAACGGGGTCTCCGAAGTCGTCGTCAGCGTGCTCAGCACGAATGGTCCGGCAGGGACGCCGATGGCATTGTCCGAGCTCGAGTTCTTCAGGTTCCGATGAGCGCGTGGCTCGCGGGCAGGCCCAGCTCGTTCAGCATGGCCTCGTACTCGCGACGGTCGCGATCGGCCGCGCCGATGTCGCCGACCCTTCGTCGCGCTTCGATGAGCAGCCGCCAAAGCGGATCGTGATATCGGTCGATGGCAAGCCCGGACCGGCAGAATTCGATCGACATCCGGATTTCGCCTTCGACCAGGGCGGCCTCGGCCGCCTCCTGGCTTGCCTTGACAGCCAGCGTCCGATATCCGTCTCGTGCCTCCACGACCCACTCCTCGGGTCCATCCTCGGGAAGCAGATCGCCGACGTACAGCGCAAGGGCCTGACCGAATGATGGGACGGAAGCGGTACCACGACCGCGGGCCAGCCGCGCTTCTGCCAAGTATCGATCAAACCGTCTGATGTCGACGGTTTCCAGTGGGACGGCGAGGCGATATGCGTCGCCATCACGCGAGATCGACCTCGCGGCATCCGGTCCAAGGTCGGCCACGAAGAGGCCACGGACGGCTGATATCGCCACCTGCAGACCTCTGGCCGCCGCAGTCGGGTCCGCGTCCGGCCACAGAGCCGCAGTGATGACTTCACGGTGGACCGGTGTCCCCGCCCGGGCGGCGAGAAATCGAAGCAACGACCTCGCCCGTGGCCGGATCCCATCGATCGGGATCACTCGACCGGCTTGTGACATCTCGAACCCGCCAAAGAGTTGGAACATGACCGGATCCCCGCCTGCTGCAAGCTGACCCGATGAAGGAACGATCGACGGTCGTCGCCGCATCGAACGTTCGGCGGATGGAGGGTCGACCAATGCGATCCCAGAACGGATGGCGGCCGCGAGTTCAGCATGGGTGCTGCCGTGCGACGGATCCGCTCGTTCGAGCGCCAGCTGCGCGATCAGCCGAGCGCCGGGGATCTTCGTCGCGCGCGCCAGCGCATCGGCGCGGAGAGCAGTTTCGAAGGCCTCGGCATGTTCAGCCTCGGCCAGTCCGAGTGCACCGAGCGCGCGCGCCCAACACTCGAGCGCGGCGGAATCCAGTTCGTGAAAAGCCGTCGCTGCACGTGCGCCGGCTCTGGCGCGCCGCTCGCCGGGTCCGATGGCGGCCGACCCTGGAGAAGGCCCAAGGCCCGGCTCCCAGGCCTCGATCAAGGCCAGGATCGCGCGGCCCCATGGGTCATCGACCCCAGTGGGGGGCACCGATTCGTCCGAATCGACGGGACCGGCAGCTAGGGCGCCCAGCCGGCTCGCGGATCGCGCCAGCCGCCCGAGCCAGGGCGAAGCGACCCGTTCGGCCATCTCCTCGGCCCGATCAAGGTCCGCGATCCCTCCGCGGTCGCCAGCAAGCAAGCGGGCGACGCCGAGACCGATGGCGGCCGCGACTTTCAGGACCGAGCGATCCTCGAACGATGCGAGTGCGGCGGCAAGGTCTCGCCGAGCGGCGATGACATCTCCGGCGGCGAGGGTCAGCAGTCCTCGCAGGAAGGACGCCGGCACGACATCTTGGCGGTCGCTATCCGGATTCGACCGCATCGGGTCGCGAACCAGGCCGAAGCGCAGGATCCGGGCCCAATCGGACGGGGGCGACACCTTCGGGACGGGATCGAGCCAGGCTCGCACCGTCTGTCGTTCGTCGTGACAGACATTCGAGATCCGGGTCGCACCGAAGCCGGCCTCAGCTCGTTCGTACGCATCGACCGCATCCTGCCATCGCCCTTCGGCGCGGGCCTTCCTGGCGATCGCCAGTTCGAGCCAGGGTTCATGTCGGATGACCGCGACCGGCAGATCGTCAAGCCACTCGGAACCCCTCGCCGCGAGCCGTTCACCGTGACCGCCCAGCAGCCGTCGGACCGCGTCCCAATCCTCGGCCCGACTGAAGGCGCCGAGCGCTTCCGCGGTCGCGCCGGCTGCCGCCATAAGCTCGCCGGCTGCCCGATATCGGTCGCGGGCGGCATCCTCACCGACCTCTTCGACGAGCATCCGATCCAAGTGCGACCGGAGCACCTCGTGGTACCGATACGACCCATCGGCTGCGTCCAGTTCGACCGTGAAGATGCGGCGCCGAAAGAGTTCATCGAGCAACGCCGCGCTCCCCGTTCGTTGGAGCAGCCGGTCGCATAGATCGCCGCTGAGCCGGCCGAGGACACAGGTGTCCACGAGGAATCCGCGGAGTTCCTCGGGCAACCCGGCCATGACATTCCAGGTCAGGTATTCGCGGAGCAACCGGCTACCGGATCCAGCCGCCGACAGGATCCGACGTCGTTCATCGGCTGGTTTGTCACGAGTCGCAAGGTGGAAGAGCTGCAGGCCGGCGGCCCATCCCTCGGTGCGACGGGCGAGGATCGCGACATCATCCGGCGGGACCGGGTGTCCATAGTGGTCTCGGAAGAGGCGCTCGACCTCCCAGGCGCGAAAACGCAGCTCCTCTGGTCCGATCTCGAGCAACTGGCCAGCAACTCGGAGGCGAGGCAGATTGAGCCCTGGCGCCACGCGCGACCCGACGAGGACCGCCAGCCAGGCTGGCGCGTATTCGATGAAGCGCTCGAGCATCCGTTCGGCCGGGGTGTCTTCGAGCGCGTGGATGTCGTCGATCACCAATAGGGCGCGTCCGCCTCCCCACCGATCAAGGGCAGCCGCCGCGCTCGACACGCTGGTCCAGCCGCCCGGGAGTCCCGTCAGCGATCCCGTCAGTGTGGCCTCGAGATGTCGCAGGATGTCGGTCTCTTCGGCATCCCACGTATCGGCGCGATACCAGGCGACCGGAACGTCGGCGGCGGATGCGAACGCCGCGAGGAGCGTCGTCTTGCCCGATCCCGCCGGCGCGACCACGACGCCCAGGCGGTGCGCCCAGATCGTCTGAAGCACGGCCTCGAGCCGTTCGCGACGGAGCGCCGACGCGGGCGGGACACGCACTTTCGCCGCGACGACCGGGGTCGTCCGCTCGTTGGTCGGGCGGACCGACCGTCTGGAATCGTCGCCATCGGGCAATACCAAGTCCCCCGCGACTCGTCGACGATGCCTGGCCGGCGAGCCGTCTTATCGTGCCACCGCGGCGCCCGCCCGGGCAAGCCTCGACCGGGCTCGGTACCCGTCGATTCGGGTCAGTCTGAAGCGGAGAAGGTACTGTCGCGACCGGACACGTCCACTGGGATCAGTGCCAGCGAGGGAATGCCGCTGACCGATCGCGCTCGGCGAAGTCGGCATAGACGACCCCATCGTCGACTGACACGACGACGATCCTGGTCATCGGGCCTGTGCCGACTCGGTACGCGATATAGAGCCCGTCCGGGGACCACGTTGCGTAGCGTTCCGTGTCCTTGCCGGCGGTGAGACGACGCACATCCGTCCCATCCGCGTTCATCAGGTAGATGAACGGAGTGCCGTCGCGGTCACTCGTGAAGGCGATCGTCGCCCCATCCGGTGACCAGACCGGGTGGTCGTCAACGCCCTCGGCCCCGGTCAGTTTGGTCAGCTTCTTGCCGTTGGGGCGCATCGTCCAGATATCCGGATCGCCATCACGATCCGAGGTGAAGGCGATCAGGTCGTTGGCGGCTGACCAATCCGGGTCGTCATCGACTCCTGGGTCATTCGTCAGGTTGATGAGATTCGTCCCGCCGACATCGCGCAGCACGATCTCCGGATCACCGTCACGACTACTCGAGAACGCGATGACCTTTCCATCGGGCGAGAACACGGGCGACCGATCGAGCTCATCATGGTGACTGAATTGGACGGCATTGCCGCCATCCTTCGCGTCGACGATGCGGATCCCACGGGCGGACGCAAACGCGATCCGCTTGCCATCTGGCGACCACGCCGGCTGGACGTCATCACCGGCGATCTCGAAGACATGGACGATGTTTGATCCGTCCGGTTTCGATGTCACGATCTCGTAATTCCCGTTGGAACCGCTTGACCAGGCGATCTTCCCGGCTGGGTCCGGTCGAGGGGTCGGTGACGGTGGCGGAGTCGACGTCGACGTCGACTCCGCCGTGGCCGTCGGGCTGGGTACGTCCGATGCGCTGGCCTGGGTCGTCGGGCTCGGCGACGCATTGGCCGTCCCATCATCTCGGCCGAGGCCACCGCCGACGACGAAGACCGCTCCGGCGAGCAGCAGAGCGATCACGACCCCGGCGACGATGAACGGGATGAATCGACCCCCACCCTGGCCGCTTGACGATCCGGCGATGACCGGCGGCGTGGCCACTGGCGCCAGCTCGGTGGCGCAATGACGACAGTAGACCCGATCTCGGTCGTTGAGTGTCCCGCAGTTCGGGCAGCTGATGCCATCCAGAGCGGGCTGGGAGACGACAGGTTCCGGGGCGACGATGGGCTCGATCCGCTCCGTTGTCGCGGTCGAGTCGGTTGATGGCGGCTGGGCCGTCGACTCGGTCGATTCCCCGGTCCACTCAAGGAAACTGCCGCACGAACCACAGAACTGGGCCCCCAATTCGTTATCGAAGCCGCAGACCTTGCAAACGATCAAGCCCGTCCCTCGCGCGACTCGTCGCTGGTGCGAAACCGATCGCGACGCAGCGGTCGACCCGAGTGTAGCGGCGCGCTAGACTCCCCGCCATGGCGACACTCGCAACTCTCGAACCCAGCAACGTCTCGGTCGAACCCGGCGGCCAGGGGACGACCACCATCCGCGTCCGTAACACGGGGTCGACGGTCGACCAATTCGACCTGACCGTCGTCGGACCGACAGCCAGCTGGGCCACCGTACGACCGGCCTCCTTGTCGCTTTTCCCGGGCAAGGACGGCGAAGCCCAGATCACCTTCTCACCGCCACGCGCATCGACGCCACGAGCCGGGACGCTGCCGTACGGCGTCCGGGTCGTGCCCGCTGCAAACCCGCCCGGCGCCGTCGTCGAAGAGGGCCGCGTGACCATCGGTCCATTCACCGAGACATCCGCTGGGATCGTTCCGGCGACCTCGCGAGGCAGCCGCACCGGTCGCCACGATGTCACGATCGAGAACGCCGGCAACACGCCGGTCGAGGTCGTTGTCAATGCGAGCGACCCAGACCGGCTCGTCGCCTTCGAGGTGGCACCGCAGCGCCTCGTCGTCGGGCCGGGCGAACGGGGTGAGGTGTCCGTTCGAGCGACCACCAAGGACACGTTCCTGCTCGGGAGCAAGCAGTCTCATCCGTTCGATGTCGAGGTCCGAGCCGGGAAGGCATCCCCGGTCGCCCTGCGAGCCACGCTGCTGCAGGGACCGATCCTTCCATCGTGGCTGCCACCGATCGCCGGGATCGCCGTCCTCGCGATCGTCGCGCTCATCGCCGTGCCCCTGGTGACGGGCGGCGGGACACCGAAGACTGGGGCGACGGAATCTTCAGCTCCGACCGAAACCGCAACACCGACCTTGTCGCCGACGCCATCGGTCGAGGCCTCGATCGACCCATCAGCAAGTACCGACGCCGGACCGACGCCATCGCCCACCCCCGCACCCTTCAAGATGGCCCTCGGCGACAAGAGCGATACCCCGTTCGAGGGGGCGCTCAGACTGCGTTGCCCGACCAGCGACAAGTCGTGCCGGAACGACGCTCGAGACACCCTCGCGTTACTCATCAACAGCCTGACCGTGCGCTATGACGGCAAGGGCATCGTCAACCCGAGGAACACGGATCTCCCGATGACGCTGCCGGTCCGATTGACCCGCAGCACCCCGTTCACGTGGCAGGCTGACGCCGGCATGACCGGAACGTCGGACATCCTGGTGGTCGATCTCGCGCCGCTGCTCGCGAATCCGCCGTCGTATGCCTATGCCGTCGTCGACGTCGGAGATGGGACCTCGACCCGATTCGTCATCCCGCACGACCCGGCTCAGCAGCTACTCGACACGCTATACGAACCGGCCCCCCAGGTCGTGCTACCGGACTGGGGAAGCCTGCCGGAACGACCCGAGATCGGCATCGACTATGTGTGGAACAACAACGACTTCTCGCACTTGTTCCTGTTCGTCACGCCGACGCCCTGACACCCGAGGAACTGCCCTTGGCGCGGCTCGCGGAGGAAGCCTTCAGTCGGCCCCCTCGCCGCTCCGAGCGTCATCGACTGACGCCATCGGTTGTTCGGATGGCGGCTCCGGTTCGACGATCGGTGGCAGCAGGGGCGTCCCGGTGATGAGCCGCATCCCGCGACCGTGGGTCAGGAAGGTCCATGCCCAGCGGATCAGGATGACCAGCCGGTTGGAAAAGCCGATCAGGTACGTGATGTGGATGCCGAGCCACAGCGCCCAGGCGATGAACCCGCCCTGCTGGCCGAGCGGTCCCATCCAGCCGATGTTCGTGACGCCTGCGCGCCGACCGATCACGGCGACGTCGCCGTGATCGCTGTACCGGAACGGATCGTATGGTCGGTCGAGGATCCGGCGGCGGATGACGCGGGCCGCGTAGCTGCCGCCCTGGATCGCCCCCTGGGCGACGCCTGGGGTCGGTTTCCCGGTCTTCCAGGGTTGGACCGCCGCGTCGCCGACGACGAAGATCTCGGGGTGCCCCGCGATGGTCAGGTCACGTTCGACGATGATCCGCCCGGACCGATCGGTCTGGGCGCCGGTCGCGGCCGCCACGGCACGTCCGAACCGCGCGGTCAGGACGCCCGCCGACCAGAGGACCGTACGAGCGGCGATCGTTTCGGTCGAACCATCCGAGCCTGACACCTGGACGCCGTCGGCATCGAGATCGACGACCCGCGAACCGGTCCGGACGTCCACGCCAAGGTGCTCGAGCTGCCGTTTCGCGGAGGCGGACTGCTTCACCGGATAGGTCGGCAGGATGCGGTCGAGCGCCTCGAGCAGGATGACCTTCGACTCGCTCGGCCGGATGGCCCGGAAATCACGTTTGAGCGTGTCGCGCGAGATCTCGCCCAGGGCTCCGGCCAGCTCCACGCCGGTCGGTCCACCGCCGACCAGGACGAACGTCATCCAGGCTCGCCGGCGGGTGGGGTCGGCCTCCCGTTCAGCCGCTTCGAAGGCGATCAGGATCCGGCGCCGGATCTCGATCGCGTCCTCGACCGTCTTGAGGCCCGGCGCGATCGTCGCCCACTCGGGGTGATCGAAATAGGTGTGATGTGCACCCGTCGCGACGATGAGGGTGTCGTACGGGATCGGACCGCCATCCGCCAGCTCGACGACTCGCTGCACCGGGTCGATCCCGAGCGCCTCACCCAGGATCACCGTCGCGTTCTTCTGCTTGCGCAGGATCGAACGGAGTGGTTGCGCGATGTCGCCGGGTGAAAGGGCGCCGGTCGCGACCTGGTACAAGAGCGGTTGGAACAGGTGGAAGTTCCGCCGATCGACGAGGGTCAGCCGGACCTCGGGATCGATCCCGAGTCGGCGTGTCGCATACAGCCCGGCAAAGCCACCGCCGACCACCACGACGCGATGTGGCGGGCGCGTGTTCAGCGTACCCCCATGCCCCGGCTGTAGATCCGGTCGGGCGAGACATCGGTCCTCGGGAAGGTGGCGCTGAACGTGGTCGATCGGCCCGGGCGCAGGGTCCGGGTGCCGACATGCGCCCGGACCACATCGATGACGTCGCCACGCGCGTCATACAGCGACAACGCGAAGCGCAGGTGCTTGATCGTCGACGACTTGGTGTTCGTCACGGTCCCGCTCATGACCCAGTGGCCGTCACCGTCAGGCCCCGACGTGGCGATCGCGACCTTCGGCTTGACGACCTTCTTCGACGTCGTCGGGGCGCTGACGCTCCATGACAGATGGTCGAAGCCCGCCGGCAACGAACCGTTGATCTCGAACGGGGCACGGGTGTGTGACTTCACGAACTTGAGCTTGACCCGCGCGGTCCGGGTCGCCAGGAGCCCACCGCCGGAATCGTAGAGCCGAGCGGTGACGTCGACCGGCCCGACCGTTCCCGACGTGTTGTTGTAGACCTCGCCGACGAGGCGGAGCGTGTCGCCATCGGTCTGGCGGTCCGACGTCAGCACCCGCACGCCGCTTGGGATCTTCTTGATCAGGACGGCATGGTCCTCGCTGCTGGTGCTGCCGCTGAGGCGGATCGCATACGTGCCCGGGTCGAGCTTGCGGATGATCTGTTCGGCGCCACTCCCTGCCCGGTCAGACACGGCGAGCAGCGTGGAGCAGCCCTTGTACAGCGCCAGCCGACCCGTCCCGGACAGGTCACCGAGCACGACCCGGACGCGCTTCGTATGGCTGAGTTTGAAGCGATACCAGTCGACGTCGTCGTCGGCCTTGAACGTGCCGGTCCGCCAGATGCCGCTCGGGACGGTCGGCGCGGACGCCGCGGAGCAGGTCCCGGCCGCATCGGCAGAGCCGGTCTTCGTGTAGTCCGCGGTCACCGTCGTCGCCCCGCCGACGACCGGCACCGCATGCGTCCGTGAGCCTCCGTCCGACCAGGAATCGAAGCTCCACTCATCCTCGCCGAGGACCGCAGTCGCCGGGGCCGAGACGCTGATCTGGGACCCGACGATACCGGTCATGGCCGGGGGCGGCGCACCGGTCGAGGGCCCGACCGTGATGGGGATCCCGCCGGGCGAGGTCTGCGCGGCCACGGTGCCCGTCTTCGGGTACAACTCCACGAGGTCGGTATCGGTCAGCCCGCCGCTGTCGGTGACGGTCACGCTCAGCTTCAGGTGCGATGGGTATTCGTGATCGGGGGCATCGAACGATCCGGACTTGACCCCGGTGAACGTCTGGATGTGATGGGTGTGGCAGTTGCTCGGGCAGTGCTCCATGTCGAGCTGCCAGGTGAATGCGGACGCGGGCAGGGAGCCGTCCTGGGTGTCCGTACCGGTCGCCGAGAAGTCGATGGAATCACCGACTTTCCAGGTCAACGAGCCTGGCGGCTCGGTGATGTGCACGCTTGGCGGCGAATTCCCCACCGAGACCGTCCGCGTCGTCGTCGCTGTCGCCGGAGTCGGGTCGCTCACACGGAGCCCCACGGCGACGTCGCCGCTGCTGTCGTAGACGTGTGACGTGGTCTTGCCGGTGGCGTCGTCGTACTGCCCGTCCCCATCGAGGTCCCAGGCGTACGTCAGGGCATCGCCATCGGGATCGCTCGAGGCGCTCGCATCGAAGGCGACCGACAATGGGGCCGGTCCAGACGACGGTGTCGCCGTGAAGCTGGCGACCGGCGGGGAATTGCCGGCGTAGTAGTGGATCCGCCTGATCTCACCGCGATCGTAGTCGGCGTAGACGAGGTCACCGTTCGGTCCGGTGGTCAGGTACACCGCCCCGCCAGTCCCGCCGCCGGACCGGTGGAGGTTCGCGAACAGCGATCGCGCCGAGACATCCGGCTCTCCGCCGGACCCGGCCGGCAGGACCCAGATGCATTTCCGCGAGTAATCGGCCATGAACAGGGCGCCGTCGAAGCTGTTCGGATAGCCGCTCGAGTTCGACAGGAAGGCGAGCCCCGAGATCGACGAGCTGCCGGTGCCGCAGCCGTCACCGTTGACCACCTCGGAGCCGTGGTTGTACTTGAAGGTCGGCAGGGTGACCGAGCCGGCACTCAGTGAATCGCACATCGATAGCCCGATGTCGCTATAGAGTGGCAGCGTCGCGCTGCCCTCCCAGCAGGGCCAGCCGAAGTTCAATGGGTTCGCGGCCGGATTGGGCAGCTTGTCCAGCTCCTCCCAGGTCGAGAAACCGACGTCGCCGAGCCAGACGTCATCCGTCCCGGGCCGGATCGTGAACCGGTACGGGTTGCGCAATCCGTAGCCGATGATCCGCCGGGCGTTGGCGTCGCTGTCGGCATGGTTGGCGTTCGTCGACCAGCCGGCCCCGGTGTCCGGATCGACCCGCAGGATCGTGCCATCGAGCCCGACCGGATCGCTGCCGCTCCGCGTCCGGATGTCCTGGCTTCGGAGTGCCCCGCCCTCGGCCGAGGGCAAGCTCGGAGCGACGCCGACCCCAGGCGGGTCGCCGCATGGATTGACCGGCGTCGGCGTTCACCCTCCTGGGTGCCGCCGAGCTGGCCGTAGTCCAGCCCGCTGAACGACGCTCCGTCACCGCCGGAGACATACAGGGCGCCCTCGGGTCCGAACATCAGGGTGCCCACGGAGTGGCTGGGCCACTGTTGACACCAATCCTCGATCAGCACCGTCTCCGTGCCGTTCCAGACCCCGCCGCTCGAGGTCAGCCGGGACAGGCGGCCGGAGATGGTGCAGCCGTCGGTCGTCGGCCCCGGGGGAGTCGGACAGCTGTCGTCGAGCGGGTTACCGCCCGTGGAGGGCCAGCGCGGGGCCGACGACCCGTCTCCCAGGATGTGGTTGTAGGCGTACAGGACGTAGACGTACGGGCGGGTCGGGTACTGCGGGTCGACCGCGAGACCCATCAGCCCGCGGTCCCAGTAGTTGTGGACGTTGGTGTTCAGGTCAGCGAACACCGTCGGGGTCGTGTCATTGAGGTTCGAGTAGACGAGGATCCGCCCGCTCTTCTCGGCGACGAAGACATTGCCGTTCGGCGCGAAGACGACCGCCATGGGACGGCTGAGGCCGCTGATCAGCAGCTCATCGGAGAAACCCGAAGGCACGGTCGCGCCCGAGTCGGCGGCGACCGGGAGCGCCTGGAACGGAAGGCCGGTGGCGACGAGCAGGAATGCGGCAACGAGCCGCCGTCCGAGCCGGTTGGATGACATCGATGAATGTGCCCGAAGACGGATGGAGGAGGACCTTCGTACCATCACCCACCGGACCGAAAGCGTCAAACGGCAGATCGTGCTCGCTGGTGCCCGTCGGAACCACGTTCAGGCGGCCGGAGCCGTGCCCTTGCTACTTGTCGCGTTCGGCTCCGGCCAGCACGGCCTGGGCGGCGGCCAGTCGTGCGACCGGGACGCGGAACGGCGAGCACGAGACGTAGTCGAGACCGATCTGCTCGCACTTGTGGATCGACTCGGGGTCACCCCCGTGTTCACCGCAGATGCCAAGCTCGATGTCCGGGCGCGTGGCGCGTCCCTTCTCGACCGCGGTCCGCATCAGCCCGGCCACGGCGTCGTCGAGGGTCTGGAACGGATTGACCGGCAGGATGCCGTCTTCGACATACTTGAGCAGGAAACCGCCCTCGGCATCATCCCGGCTGTAGCCGAATGTCATCTGGGTCAGGTCGTTGGTGCCGAAGCTGAAGAACGCCGCGTGACGGGCGATCTCGTCGGCCGTCAGCGCGCCGCGCGGCACCTCGATCATCGTGCCGAAGACGTACTCGACCTGGACGCCGGCGGCGGCCTCGACGGCCTTCGCCTCAGCCTCCAGGAGGTCCTTTGTCGCCTTCAACTCGTTCACGTGGCCGACCAGCGGGATCATGATCTTGGCCTTTGGATGACCCCCGGATGCCTTGACCGCGATGAGCGCATTGAGGATGGCCCGGGTCTGGACCTTGACGAAGTCCGGGATCATCAGGCCCAACCGGCAGCCGCGCAGGCCAAGCATCGGGTTCTGTTCATGCAGGCGCTTGATCGTGGCCAGCAGGACCTTGTCCTCCTCGGACGCGCCACCGGCGGCCTCGGCCCGCGTGACCTTGACCAGCTGGTCTTCGAGGTTTGGGAGGAACTCATGGAGCGGCGGGTCGATCAGTCGGATGACGACGGGCAGGCCGTCCATCGCCCGGAAGATGCCTTCGAAGTCGCCCCGCTGGAGTGTCTCCAGCTTGCCCATCGCCGCATCGAAGATCGCGACGGCTTCGGATTCCTCGCTCGTCAGGCTGCCTCCGGCCGCGGTCTTTGCCTTGGCCCGGGTCGCCACGTCGGCGACGAGGATGGCGCCCCGCACGATCTCCAGCCGATCCCCTTCGCGGAACATGTGTTCCGTCCGGCACAGTCCGATCCCCTGCGCGCCATAACTCCGGGCGAGCGCGGCTTCCTCCGGCTTGTCGGCGTTCGTCCAGACCTCCATCCGACGGACCGCATCGGCCCAGCCCAGTACGGTCTGCAGTTCCGGCTGGTCCTCGAACCGGGCCGAGACGGTCGGCAGCGCCCCGACGAAGACGTCTCCGGTCGCTCCGTCCAGGCTGATCTGGTCGCCCTGGGAGAAGGTCACCCCGTTCGCGGTGGCCGTTCCGGCGCCATAGTCGATGCTCAATTCGTGGCATCCCGCCACGCACGGCTTGCCGATCTGCCGCGCGACCACCGCAGCGTGACTCGTCGCTCCACCACGGGCGGTCAGGATTCCCTGGGCGACGGCCATCCCATGGAAATCGTCGGGCGACGTCTCGATCCGGACGAGGACCACCCGCTCGCCCTGGGCGACCCACTCGACCGCGGTGTCGGCGTCGAAGACGGCGCGTCCCACGGCCGCGCCGGGTGACGCATTGAGACCCTTGGCGATCCGGGTCGCCTCGGCCCGGGCCGCAGGATCGAACTGGTCGCGCAACAGTTGGTCGACATGGGCGGGCTCGATCCGAGCCAACGCCTCCTCACGACTGATGACGCCTTCGGCCACCAGGTCGGTGGCGATCTTGACCGCCGCCGCGGCAGTCCGCTTGGCGTTCCGCGTCTGAAGCATGTATAGCTTTCCGCGCTCGATGGTGAATTCGAGGTCCTGGACATCGCGATAGTGGCGTTCGAGCTGTTCGCCGATCCGCTGGAACTCGGTATAGACGGCGGGCATGTCGGTCG
Organism: uncultured Chloroflexia bacterium; assembly: GCA_963720715.1. Taxonomy (GTDB): domain Bacteria; phylum Chloroflexota; class Limnocylindria; order Limnocylindrales; family CSP1-4; genus SPCO01. The sequence goes on along the minus strand of CAVRGM010000004.1, from coordinate 454,399 downwards.
CCATCTGACTGATCTTCGGGGCGGTCCGGATACCGGCGACCACGTCCTCTCCCTGGGCGTTGGTCAGGTATTCGCCGAACAGGACCTTTTCACCGGTATTCGGGTCGCGGGTGAACGCGACACCGGTCCCGGAGTCGTCGCCCATGTTGCCGAAGACCATCGTGACCACGTTGACCGCGGTGCCCAGGTCGTGAGCGATCTTCTGGTTGTTCCGATAGTCGACGGCTCGCTTGCCGAACCAGCTGGCGAACACGGCCTTGATCGCGAGATCGAGCTGCTCATACGGATCGGTCGGGAATTCGCGGCCCGTGTCGTCGTGGACGATCGTCTTGAATGCATCGACCAGGACGCGCAGGTCGTCCGCCGTGAGCTCGGTGTCCTGCTCGACGCCGCGGGCGTCCTTGGCCGCGTCCAACGCATGGTCGAACCGTTCGCCCTTCACGTCCATCACGATCCGACCGAACATCTGGATGAACCGTCGATAGGCATCCCAGCCGAAGCGCTCGTTGCCGGTCAACTTGATGAGACCATGCAGGGTGTCCTCGTTCAGGCCGAGGTTGAGGACCGTATCCATCATCCCGGGCATGGAGAACTTGGCCCCGGAGCGGACCGAGACGAGAAGTGGATCTGCCGCGTCCCCGAACCGTTTGCCGGCCTGGACCTCGACCTCCTTGACCGCCTCGAGCACGTCGTCCCAGAGCCCGTCGGGCAGCGCCTGGCCAGCCGTGAAGTAGTCGTTGCAGGCTTCCGTCGTGATGGTGAAGCCGGGCGGCACGGGAAGCCCGGCGTTGGTCATCTCGGCCAGTCCGGCGCCTTTGCCACCAAGCAGGTCGCGCATCGTCGAATCGCCTTCAGCGTGTCCCCCACCCCAGGCGAAGATGTACCGCTTGGCGGCAACGTGAGCACGGTCGGCGGCAGATGAGGCAGTCGCGGTCATCGATCGGTTCCTCCGGACGGGGGCGGCCGTCGAGCGGGCCGCAGTCGAAGTCGGGGCGTGGACCTCGATTGTACCGTTGCGCCCGCCGCCGGCCGGGTTGCGGGTCGGTGTCCAGGCGATCCGATCAGCCGGCGGCGACGCTGACCTGGCTGGCCCAGCTGGCGATCTCCGCCCGTCGCGCGGCCCCCAGCTTGGCCAGGATGTGCTCGACATGGGCGGACGCCGTCTTCGGCGCGATCCCCAGGGCCGCCGCGATCTCGGCGTTCGTGTTGCCCTCGGCGATCAGCCGGGCGACCTCGAATTCGCGACTCGTGAGGGGGCGCCAGGGCTCGTCCGCGACGACGCGTCCACGCCCGTGACGGACCGCTTCGTCGGCGCGGGCCAGGAGGCTCGGGCTGGCCAGCCTGGCGGCAGTCTCGCGGACCTGTGACGCCAGGGCGACGGCCGCCGCGAAGCGATTCGATCGGATGAGACAGGTGGCCAGGTCCAGCCGAGCCCATTGCCCTTCCCATGTCCGACCGTGCCGATCCCAGCCTTCGATCGCTGCCTCGAACGAGGTCCGTGCCGTCCCGGTCGAACCCGCGGCGAGCGCGGTCAGGCCGGCACCGTGGGCCAGTGCCGCCCGACCGAGTGCCGGCGTCGCGGCGAGATGGGCAGCACAGCGGGCGAGCCACCGCTCGGCCTCGGCCGGCCGACCCGTTGCCTGGTAGGCGCGGACGCCGGTGACGATGAACATCGCGAGCAGGGCGCGCTCGCCCGTCCGGGTCAATGACCCCAGCGCGTCCTCGCACAGGGCGACCGCCGCGGCCGGATCGCCGTCGAGCAGCTCGACCTCGGCAAGACCCCAGGCTGGCGGCAACCGCCACTCGAGCATCTCGCTCTCGTCGCCGAATTCGGCATGCCTCGTCGAGCAGATTCCGCGCTCGTTCGAACTGACCTCGCCCGAGGGCGACATAGCCGACCGCCCAGCGGGCCATGGCCGGGGCTCGGCGGCAACCGCGGTCGGCGATCGCCTGTTCGCCGGTACGAGTCGCGACGTCCCACCGACCCGTCGCCCAATCGACCTCGGCGGTCAGCGCGGCCATGATGTGGGCACAGTGGGACTGCTGGATCGAGTCGGCGTATTCGAGCCCTGCAGCGAGGTTCTCGGTCGCCTGCTCGTAGGCCATCACCCGGGTGGCGAATACCGCCGCGTCGCGATAAGCGGTCACGCCGATTTCTTCCTGACCAGCATCCTGGGCTTCGGCCGCCAGACGGGACAAGGCCGCCAGCCCCGCCTCGGGATCGCCCGACAGGACGTCGATCATCGCCAGTCGGGTCCCGACGGCGGCTGCCAGACCGTCGTCATCGGGCTCGCGGATCGATCCGATCAGGTCCGCGGCGGTCGCTCGTGCCGCATCGACCAGGACGGCATCCACCTCATAGACCAGCCGATCGAACGCAAGCGACTCAGCGGCCTCATCCCGATCTGGCCCGGATGGGACACGTTCCAGTTCTGATTCCGTTTGGACGATCAGGGCTTCGCGCGCGGTCAGAGAGCGTCCCATCCGTCGCCAGATGGTGAGGACGGAGCAGATGACCAGGGCCGCCCGGGCCGGATGGCCGGCGGCCAGGTACGCATCGCGGGCGGTCCACGCCATCTCCTCGGCCAGATCGTTCTCCTCGATGGCGGCCGCCTCCGTCGTGTACCGATCAAGTAGCTCGGCCCGCTCGAGGTCGGCGATCCCGGCCGGCAGGTTACGGACGGCGCGGCGGAACAACTCGAATGCCTCTCGGTGGGCCGACAGCCGGACCGCATCCTCGGCACCGGCACGGGCCGCTCGATACGCCTCCTCGCGAAGGCCGGCGCGCTCGTAGTGGAGTGAAGCATGGACTTCGGACGCGCCCTCGAGCGTGGCCCCGAATTCGCCGGCGCGAGCGTGATAGCGACGCCGGTCCGGCTCCGGCGTGCTTCGATACAGCGCATCGCGCAGGAGCTGGTGGCGGAAGTCGTAGTAACCCGCATCGACCGTGCCGAAGTCGTACAGGAACCCATGGTCGACCAGTTCCTGGAGCGCAGGCTCCAGCTCGGTCACCGGGCGATCCATCACGCCGGCCAGGACCGACGGCACGAAGCAGCGCCCGAGGACCGCGCCGGCCTGCGCCACGGCCAACGCCCCGGCGGAGCGACGGGCAGCTCGAGCGAGGACGGCGTCCTCGATCGTGTCGGGGACGAGGGCACCGCGGATCGCGGCAACATCGACGGGCTCATGCTGTCGTGCCGACGCGATGAGTTCCTCGATGTGGAGCGGCAGGCCGTCCGAACGCTCATGGACAGCCTGCGCGATGTCGCGGGGGACCGGCAGACCCGTTGCCAGGAGCAGGGTCGTGACGGTCGCCGTCTCGTCCAGGGTCAATCGCTCGAGGCGAATCTCCTCGGCGCGTCGCTGGGTCAGCAGTCGAGCCCGCCACTCGCGTAGCGGCGTACCCGGCGGCGTCTCGTCTCGGCGATACGTCCCGACGACCAGGATCGGCAGGTCGACGATGGCGCGGGCCAGCTCGGCGATCGCCTCGAGGCTGAGATCGTCGGCCCATTGGAGGTCCTCGAACACGAGCAGTGTCGGCAGGTCCAGCCGGGACCGCATCCGGTCCACGAGGTCGACGATCAGTGCCCGGCTGTAGGTATCGCCGTCAGCGACGGCCCGATCCGCTCGGTCAAGCAGGGCATCACCGAGGTCCGCCAGCTCCGGGGTCAGGCGCATGGTCCGGAATAGGTCGCGCAGGACTGCCAACGGCACATCGCTATCCTGGGGAGCCAGGTCTCCCTGGATCCAGTGGAAGCCGCAAGCGGACGCCTTCCGACCGATGGCGCGGATCAGACGGGTCTTGCCGATCCCAGCCTCGCCCGATACGAGGAACGTACTGCCGTGGCCGGCGGATGCGTGATCGAGCGCGGCACCAGCCAGGTCGAGCAGGTGGTCCCGTCCGACGAGGATCGGGCACTGGACGGTCGCGAGCGTCGGCATCGTCCTCGCATTGTAGGTCGGCGTCAGTCCGGGTCATCGGTCATTCGACCGATGACGGCCCGTTTTGTTGGATCGACTCTCAGACGAGGATGCCGTCCGGTCGGACGGTGACAGGAAGAGGAGGTCCGGATGCGAACGATACGAGGCCCACTCATCGCGTCGATCGCCTTGGTGGCGATGGTCGGCATGCTCGGGACCGCCGTGGCGACGGCCGGCGACAACGGCAATGGCCGGAAGCTGCCCCACGTGAAGGCGGCGACCGCAGCGTTCCACAACCTGGACGTCGCGATCGCCGCCGGCTACGGAACGGTCAAGGGCTGCGCCCAGAACCCGGGTGTGGGTGGCATGGGCCAGCACTACGTCAAAGGCGACCTGGTCGGCGACCCGACACTCGACAAGCTTCGACCGGAAGCGCTCGTCTACGCGCCACGGGCCGGGGGTGGTTATGCACTCGTGGCCGCCGAGTACATCGTGCTCAAGGACGCCTGGCACGAGGCGAACGGCGCTGCACCGCCGCGCCTGTTCGGCAAGAGACTGTCGCTGATCACGGCGCCGAACGCCTACGACCTGCCCGATTTCTACGAGATCCATGCGTGGATCTGGAAGCAGAACCCGAACGGACTGTTCGCAGACTGGAACCCGCGAGTCTCCTGCCGCGGACTGCCATTCGACGTCTGATCCACGACAAGTCCAGGTCGGGCCTCCTCGGATGTCGCTACCATCGTGGTGACCATTCAAGGAGGTCCGACCCACGATGCTCGACCCCGCCGACGATCCGCGCGTCATCGATGCCGCGGCTCCGCAGTACAACGCCCGGCTCGTCCGGCGAGTGGATGCGTCTGAATCACTGGCCTATTTCTGGGTCCGGTTCGATGGCGATCCGACGCCGTTCGAGGCGGGCCAGTACATGACCATCGGGGTCATGGTCGACGGCCGGATCGTGCAACGGCCGTATTCGGTGGCATCGGCTCCGGCGGTCGCCGGCTCGGACGGCTATGAGTTCTACGTCCGCCTGGTCCAGGGCGGAACGTTCACCCCATTGCTCTGGCGACTCCCCGTCGGCCACTCGATGCGGATGATCGGGCCGAAGGGCAAGTTCATGCTCCAACCCGACGACGATCGGACCCATGTCTTCATCTCATCGGGCACTGGCAACGCCCCGTTCGTGGCGATGATGCGCCAACTGCTGATCGACGGTCGGCCGCGCCGGGTCGTGTTCCTCAACGGCGTGTCCTACCAGGACGAGCTCGGCTACCGCTCGATCGTGGAGTCCTGGGCGTCGACAGGCGAATACCCGGTCACGTATGTACCGACCGTTTCACGGGTCACGGATCCCCGGAATGTGAGCTGGATGGGACGAACCGGACGCGTCGAGACCATCCTCGGGCCGGTCCTCGACGAGTTGGATCTGTCGCCCGACGATTCGATCGCCTACATCTGCGGCAACCCGGACATGATCCTCGCCGCCGAGGCGACCCTGCTCGACCGTGGCTATCCCGAGGACCAGGTCCACAAGGAACTGTACTGGCCGAAGGGCAAGGAACCGCGGGGCGTGGCCGGCGCAGACCTGGCGGCCGCCATCGACGCCGCAGAGGCCAACGCCGACCAGTAGCCTGGGCGTTGCCGGGTGATGGTCCTCGCCTCAGCCTGCGCGAGCGGCGTCCAGTCGGTCCAGGATCAGCCGGGTCACGCCCTCGACGGGGATCCGTGCCTGGGTCATCGTGTCTCGATCGCGCACGGTCACGGCCCCGTCATCGAGCGAATCGACGTCGACGGTGACGCACCACGGCGTGCCGATCTCGTCCTGCCGGCGATACAGCTTGCCGATCGCGGCCGTGTCGTCGTAGACCGCCATCATGTGACGTTTCAGGTCGTCCTTGATCCTGTGGCAGAGCTCGACGATCTCGGGTCGCTTCTTCAGCAGGGGCAGGACCGCGACCTTGTACGGGGCGAGGTCCGGATGGAGGGCCAGTGAGACCCGCTTCTCGCCTCGGACCTCCTCTTCGCGGTAGGCGTCGATGAGGAACGTGAAGGCCGCCCGATCCGCACCCGCCGCCGTTTCGACGACCCATGGGATCACATGCTCATCGGTCGCTTGATCGAAATACTCGAGCTTCTCCCCAGAAGCCTCGCCATGGCGTGACAGGTCGAAATCGCCCCGGTTGTGCACGCCCTCCAATTCCTTCCACCCGAACGGGAACCGATACTCGACGTCGACGGCCTTCTTGGCGTAGTGGGCCAGTTCATCGGGCGCATGCTCGCGCAGACGGAGCCTGGCCGGCGTCACACCGTACTGCTCGTACCAGGCGTGTCGGCGCGGCAACCATTCATCGAAGGCGGCAGCGGCGGCGGCCGCCGGTCGGACGAAGTACTGCATCTCCATCTGCTCGAATTCGCGCATCCGGAAGACGAAGTTTCCGGGGCTGATCTCGTTCCGGAACGACTTGCCGATCTGGGCGATCCCGAATGGCAGCTTCTTTCGTGAGGACTGCTGGACGTTCTTGAAGTTGACGTACGACCCCTGAGCCGTCTCCGGCCGGAGGTAGATGACCGAGGCCTCCTCCTCGACCGGCCCCATGAAGGTCTTGAACATGAGGTTGAAGCGGCGCGGTGCCGACAGCGGACCGCCGTCGACGGGGCACTTGAGTCCGAGCCGCTCGACGATCGTCGGGTCCTGCAGCTCGGTGGCTGTCAGGTGCTCGGCACCGGGTAGCTCATCAAGGCGGAAGCGGCGGTGATCCGTGGCGCATTCCACCAGTGGGTCACTGAACGATCCCACGTGCCCTGACGTCACCCAGACCTCCGGATGCATCAGGATCCCGGCATCCAGGCCGACGATGTCGTCGCGCTCCTGGACCATCGACCGCCACCACGCCCGCTTGACGTTGTTCTTCAGCTCGACGCCCAGCGGGCCGTAGTCCCAGACCGCGTTGATGCCCCCGTAGATCTCGCTCGACGGGAAGATGAAGCCCCGCCGCTTGCTGAGCGACACGATCGTCTCGAGGTCAGGGACGGCAGGGGCGACGTCGTGTGCGGCCGGGAGCGTGGATGCATCGGTCATGAGCGTCGGGCGATGCTACCAGACAGCGATGCGGGGCTTGACATCAAGCCCCGGTCGTGTAGATTCGGTCGACTGACCGATGTCGGTCAACCGACCGACACGTCCCTCTGCCTGGAGGACCGAACATGGCCTACGAGATCGAAGGCAAACTTCTGGAAGTGTGCACCTGCAACGTGCTCTGCCCATGCTGGATCGGCGAGGATCCTGACGGCGGGACCTGTGATTCCACGCTCGCCTGGCGGATCGATGCCGGAACCATCGAGGGGACCGACGTCACCGGTCGCACGGTCGCCCTTTCCGTTCACATCCCGGGGAACGTCCTCACACCCCAATCGTGGAAGGCTGCGGTCTTCGTCGATGACGAGGCCTCGGACGACCAGCAGGCTGCCCTGCTCAAAGTCTTCACCGGTCAGCTTGGCGGTGCGATCGCGGATCTTGCCGGTCTCATCGGCGAAGTGGTCTCGGTCGAGCGCGTGCCGATCACGTTCACCGTCGAGGGTGGCCGGGGTCGATTCGCGATCGGCGACATCTCCGACGCCGAGATCGTCCCGTTCACCGGCGCGACCGGCAACCCGACCGTCCTGGCCGAGAGCGTCTTTTCGACGATCCCGGGTTCGCCCGTGTTCGTCGCGAAGTCAGATCACTTCACGCGCATCGGGAAGGGGCACGGCTTGCCGGACGTCGACATGCAGGGCAACAACGCCCTCCAGGGTCATTTCCGCTTCGCGGCCTGACGACGCCGACGACCTCGGAGGCAACGATGTTCGCCCCGACCCACCTCCGCTCCCCGCGACGCGACCGGGCCATCCTGGCCGGCCTGCTCGTCGGCCTGGCCGCCGCCGCGTGGGTGGCGCTGTGGTCGTGGCAGTCATCGCCGTACGCCGCCTACCTCGGCCACGATGGCGACTTCGGCAGCCTGCCCCTGACCGCGATCCTGTTCTCGCTGGGCTGGCTGCTGATGATCGTGGCGATGATGCTGCCGTCCAGCACGCCGCTGGTCCTGACCTTCGGCGCGCTCGTCGGACGTCGGCGACGGCCGGGACGGCTCATCGCGCTGCTGATCCTCGGCTATCTCGCGATCTGGAGCCTGTTCGGCCTGGCGGCCTGGATCGCCGACCGGGGTGTGCACGCGGCCGTGGATCGCCTGCCCTGGTTGGCCGACCATCCCGAGATCATCATCGCCACGACGCTCGCGACGGCCGGCCTGTGGCAGTTCAGCCCATTGCGCGACCGCTGTCTGGATGCCTGTCGCAGTCCGCTGGGTTTCGTGATGAACCGGTGGCAGGGCACGTCCGAACGTCGCGAGGCGTTCACGATGGGCATCGCGCACGGGGCCTTCTGCGTCGGCTGCTGTTGGTCGCTCATGCTGGTGATGTTCGGGGTCGGGATGGGCAGCCTGGGCCTGATGTTCGTGCTCGGGGCCGTCACGGCGGCCGAAAAGAACCTGCCGAACGGCCGGCGGATCAGCCACCCACTGGGTGTCGTGCTCATCCTGGCCGCCCTCTACGCTGTCGCCTCGTGAGTCGCGGGCCGTATCCTCGACGCGTGACAGACGAGCCGACGATCGAACCACAGACCAGGGCGGAACGTCGTGATCGAGCCACCTCGGATACGCGCGATCGGATCATCGCCGCGGCCCGGGGTCTGCTGCTGGCCGATGGCTACGCGAATCTGTCCACCCGCCGTGTGGCTGAACTCGCCGAAGTCCCCCTCAGCCAGATCCACTACCACTACCGCAGCAAGCAGGGTCTGATCCTGGCCGTCCTTCGGGCGGAGACGGAGCGACTCCTGGATCGCCAGCGCGAGATGTTCGATGCGCCGGAACCACTTTGGGTGCGCTGGGATCGAGCCTGCGACTACCTCGACGCCGACCTGACGTCGGGCTATGTCCGGATCCTTCAAGAGATGATCGCCGCCGGCTGGTCGGATCCCCAGGTCGCCGCGGCCGTGCGCGAGCTGCTCGGTGGCTGGTATCGGGTCCTGGCCGATGTCGCCCGCGACGAACATCGGCGCGGCCACGACCTTGGACCATTCACACCGGAGGAGGTCGCCGCGTTGATGGGCACCCCGTTTCTCGGGGCCGAGGAATTGATCCTGCTGGGCGTCGCCGAATCGACACTGCCGATCCGCTCAGCGCTCAGAAAGGTCGGCGCCATCCTGCGTCAGATCACGACGGACCCCGAAGACGACGGGCATGGGACGGCCGTCCTCTGACGCACCGGCGCGGGTGGACCCGGGTCGTGCCCGACAGCCCGACCGGACCGGGTTCATCGAGCGTGACGGCGTCCGATCGTTCTGGGAGCAGTTCGGCGAGGGCGCGCCGGCGATCCTGTTCGCCCCGACCTGGTCCATCGTCCACTCCCGGATCTGGAAGCCCCAGGTGCCCGACTTCGCCCGTCGACATCGCGTCCTCACCGTGGATCCGAGAGGCAATGGCCGGTCGGATCGACCGCGGACCGCAGACGCCTATTCGGAGGCGGCACTGGCCGGCGACCTGCTGGCGACGCTAGACGCGACGACGACGGATCGCGTCGTTGTCGTGTCGCTGTCGCTGGGGGCGCAGCGCTCCCTGCTCCTCGCTGCCGAACATCCCGAGCGGGTGGCGGGCCTCGTCTTCATCGCTCCGTCGGTCTCGCTTGGTGAAGGCCCCGTCCGCCGTACCACCGGGTTCGATGACATGCCACCGACCCGTGAGGGCTGGGACCTGTACAACCGGCATGCCTGGCGACGAGAGTATCCGGCCTTCCTGGACTTCTTCTTCGGGGAATGCTTCACCGAACCACACTCGACCAAGCAGATCGAGGACGCTGTCGGCTGGGGTACGGAGATCGGCCCAGACGGCCTGACCCTGACGCAGGAGTCCGACGGACTCGATGCGGCGACGACCGAAGCGCTCTGCCGGCGGATCGCCTGTCCGACCCTGGTGATCCAGGGCGATTCCGACGCAGTGACCGGACCTGGGCGGGGCATCGCCCTCGCGGGTGCCATCGCGAGCGCCCGGCTGGCGATGGCCGCGGGCAGCGGCCACATCCCGAGTGCCCGCGACCCGGTCTCTGTCAACCTGCTGATCCGCGACTTCATCCGATCCATCGAGGGGACCGGCCCGTGACCCCCGCCGTCCCGGCGGCCCCGGCAGCGACGGCCCCGACCTGGACCCGCGCGCTCACCCGTCGACGTCGGGCGCTCTACATCTCGTCGCCGATCGGTCTCGGTCACGCCCAGCGCGACCTGGCCATCGCCGACGAGCTCCGCGTCCTCCGGCCCGACCTCGAGATCGACTGGCTCGCTCAGACGCCGGTCACCTCGGTCCTCGAAAGTCGCGGCGAGCGGATCCACCCGTTGAGCGCAGAACTCGCCTCGGAATCCGCGCACATCACGGCTGAGTCATCCGAGCACGACCTCAACGCCTTCCAGGCCATCCGCCGGATGGACGAGATCCTCGTCGCCAACTTCATGGTCTTCCTCGACGCCGTCGAGGGTGGCGAGTACGACCTGGTCATCGGCGACGAGGCCTGGGACATCGACCATTTCCTCCACGAGAATCCGGAACTCAAGCGGACGGCATTCGCCTGGATGACCGACTTCGTGGGCTGGCTGCCGATGCCTTCGGGCGGCGAGCGGGAAGCGTTCCTGACTGCCGACTACAACGCCGAGATGATCGAGCACGTGGAGCGCTTCCCCCGCATCCGCGACCGGGCGATCTTCGTCGGCGAGCCTGACGACATCGTGACCGACGACTTCGGTCCGGGCCTGCCGTCGATCCGCGAGTGGACCGAGCGTCACTACGCCTTCAGCGGCTATGTGACCGGGTTCGACCCGATCCCGTTGATCGAGACCCGCGAGACACTCCGTCGCGATCTCGGCTATCACCCGGACGAGCGAGTCGTCATCGTCACGGTCGGCGGGTCTGGTGTCGGCGAGGCGCTCCTGCGCCGGGTCATCGAAAGCTACCCGGACGCAGCCAGGCGTGTCGCCGGCCTGCGGCTGATCGCGGTCGCCGGCCCGCGGATCGACCCAGCGGGGCTCGCCGCTCCGGTCGGTGTAGAGGTCCGCGCGTTCGTGCCCGATCTGTATCGTCATCTCGCCGCGTGCGACCTGGCCGTCGTCCAGGGCGGGCTGACCACCACCATGGAACTCGCGGCCGCCCGCCGCCCGTTCCTCTATTTCCCGTTACGGGATCACTTCGAGCAAAACCGGCACGTCCGTCATCGGCTCGATCGCTATCGTGCCGGGAGGTACATGGACTATGACGCCTCGCCACCGGAGGTCATCGCCGAGGCGATCGCCGACGAGATCGACCGTCGGGTCGAATACAAGCCAGTGGAATCGGACGGCGCGGCGCGCGCGGCCGCGCTGATCGCTCCGCTCATCTGACTGGCAGGACGTCGCCAAGCAGGCGGCGGACGTTGCCACCCATGATCCGGGCGATCGAGTCGTCGTCGAACCCGGCGCCGAGCAGGGCATCGGTCAGGAGTACCAGCCCGGTCGCATCGAACGGGACCGGGACCGCGCCGTCGAAGTCGGATCCCAGCCCGACGTGTTCGACGCCGGCGAGATCCACCGTGTAGCGAACCGACCGGACGATGGCCGCAGCGTCGTCGCCGCCACAGGCCGTCGGCCAGAACCCGATCCCGACGACGCCGCCCGTCCCAGCGATCCGCCGGACCTGCTCGTCGGTCAGGTTGCGTGCGTTGTCGGCGATGCCCCGAACGCCGGTATGCGAGGCGACGACCGGCCGCGCGGCCATCGCCAGGATGTCGTCGATCGTGGCCGCGGAAGCGTGGGCGACGTCGACGATCATCCCGCGGCCCTCCATCCGCCGGACCATCTCGATCCCCGCAGCCGTCAAGCCGCCCTTCTCGAGACCGTGGGCCGAGCCGCCGAACGCGTTGTCGAAGAAGTGGCTCGGCGACATCATCCGAAACCCGGCATCGGCAACCACGTCCACGTTGGACGGGTCGCCATCGAGCGCGTGCGCGCCCTCGATCGAAAGCAGGCCGGCAGTCAGGCGCGGATCGTCGCGTCGCGCCGCCTCGTATGCCTCGAGATCCGCCTTCGTTCGGATGACTCGGAACGCGCCTTCTGACCGCGCCGCGAAGTGGTCGGCGCGCGAGGCGAGGTGAAGTGCCCGCGGCAGGAGGTGGCGCCAGGTCGACGGCGGCCAGCCCAGCGCGAGCGCGACCAGGATGACGTCATCGGATCGATCGTCGTTGCGCTCGATGTTCAGGTGGCGCGGTGACTTGGTGGTGGCCGCGAAGACCTGGAGCGCGACGTTGCCCTCGATGAGGCGCGGGACGTCGACCTGGCCGTACGTCGAACGACGGAGCAGATCGCGGCCCCAAAGGAGCGAATCGGCGTGCATGTCGGCGACCCACAGACGCGCATGCAATGCCAGCGCCCGATCGGAGGCGACATACGGCGGTTGGGCGGTGGTCTGACACAGTCGAGCCTCGGTCCGTCTTGCCATCGCCCGGCCTCCGGCCCTGGCTCCGAGGGTCAGGGCCGTGGCGGCGACGGCACCCACGCCCACGGCCGCCACCCGCCGGGTCGCGCTCACCACGACGCCTGGCTGGTCCGGATCGGCATCCGGACCTCGTCGAGGAAGGCCAGCGAGCGGGCATCGCGCTCCAGCGCCGTCCGCATGAACTCGCGCATCGCGGCCTCGATCTCGCGTTCCGCGCCTGCAACCAGGCGGAGCGCGGCGATCGCCTCGATATCAAGGCGCTGGTACGCCTTGAGCAACTTGAGGGCATCGAGCGAGATGCCGACGCGTTCGTGGGCCGGTCCCGGGCAGCGCTGACACAGCACGCCGCCCAGCGCGGGTACCCAGCGATAGCGCTCATCGGCGTCGAGCATCCGGTCACATTCCACACAGCGGTCGACCTCGGGTCGCTGGCCGAGTTCGTCGAGCAGATGCATCTCGTACCAGCGGGCGACACGACCCGGCGCCATCCCCGCGTCGAGCAGTTCATAGGCGCGTCGGAGCAGCGCATACAGGGGTTCAGCGGCGTGCCGCTCCTCGAGCGAGCGATCGGCGAGCTCGGCCAGATACCAGGCCGTGGCAGCGGACTCGAGCGAATCCCGCAGATTGAGCCAGGCATGTCCGACGCTGACCTGGGTGACGACGTCGAACGTCCGGCCGCGGGCCAGCGCAACCGTCAATTCCGCGAACGGCTCCAGGCTGCCACCGAGTCGTGACGTCGGGCGACGGACACCCTTGGCGATGGCCTTGAGCTTGCCGCCGGTCGGGGTGATGAGGGTCAGGACGCGGTCGGCCTCCCCGAGGTCGAACCGGGACAGGACGATCGCATCAGTCGTGTATCGGCGCGGGATGGGCATCGCTGCGACGGTACCACCGAACCGATTGATCCGAACCGGCTCTGGCGCCGTACCACCTGCCAGACGCCGGGGCGGACGCGTCCCCCGCGCCGGCGTCTTAATCAGGCTACTTATGCAGCGCACGTTTCAGGTACACTTCGGGCAGGATGACCAGCGCCCCACCGGACATCGATCTCGCGGCACTCCTCGCCGACACCGAAGGCGAGATCGTGCGTCTCGTGCGGGACCGGGATCCCTCGACCCATGGCCTGTATGAGATGGTCCGCTACCACCTCGCGCTTGACGGCTCCGGCGCATCGGGCGGCAAGCGGATGCGACCGCTCCTGGGACTCCTCGCGTACGCCAGCATCACCGGCGAGCACCAGCGCGCCTTACCCGGCGCGGCCGCCGTGGAGCTCGGTCACAACTTCAGCCTCGTCCACGATGACATCGAGGACGGCGATGTCGAGCGCCGCCACCGCCCCACCCTGTGGACGATCCACGGTGTCCCACAGGCGATCAACACCGGCGACGCCCTGTTCAGCTTGTCCCGGATCGCCCTGCACCGATTGACCGACCTCGGCTTCTCCGACCGCACCGTGCTTCGATTGATGCGGCTGTACGACGAGACGTGCCTGGCCTTGTGCGAGGGCCAGTACATCGACATCGCGGTCAGCGCCTCGCCAGATCTCGGCAGCGTCGACCTGTACTTCGACATGATCGGCCGGAAGACGGCGGCCCTGATCGCCGCCTCGATCGAAGCCGGGGCCGTGCTGGCGACGGAAGACGATCAGGTCATCGCCCGCTATCGAGGGTTCGGCTGGGCGCTCGGGCTGGCCTTCCAGCTCAATGACGACCTGCTGGGGATCTGGGGCCCGGTACAGACGACCGGCAAGGAGCCGACCGACATCGCGAACCGCAAGAAGACGTTGCCGGTCATCTACGCGGGCGAACACGCCGGGCTCGAGGACCGCGAACGACTCGCGGCCATCTACGCCGACGGCGATCCCAGCCCCGAAGCGATCGCCGATGTCATCGCCATCCTCGATCGGACCGGCGCGCGGGAATACACCCGCGACCAGGCTCGCCGCTACCGCGATGAAGCACTCGCCGAACTCGATGCCGCCGGCGTGGTCCGGGCCGAGGCGAGGGCACGCCTGGAGGAGATCATCGTCTCGGTCATCAGCGCCTGACGCGGCGTCGGACCGTCGCTAGCGGTCGGACTCGTCATCCTCCGGGGCCAGCCGATCTCGGTCCCGAACAGCCAGGACCTTGCCCACCCGGCGGCCGTCGGTCGTCTCGACCGTCAGTGTCAGGCCATCGACCTCGATCTGGTCGCCGGGCTTCGGGACTCCGCCGATCCGGTGATAGATGAGGCCCCCGACCGTGTCGTACTCGTCAGCGTCCTCGAGACCGAGTTTGGTATCGAAGATGTCCTCCAGGTCGTCGACATCGACCCGACCATCGATCCGGACCTCATCGTCGGACAGCCGGACGATGAGCGGCTCTTCGACGTCGTACTCGTCCTGGATCTCCCCGACGATCTCCTCGAGCAGGTCCTCGATGGTGGCCAGGCCGGCGGTCCCGCCGTACTCGTCGAGGACGATGGCGATATGGACCTTGCGCCGCTGGAACTCGTGGAGCAGGTCGTCCACGCTCATCGATTCGGGGATGAACACCGGTGGCCGCAGGAGCGAGCGGACGGCCGGTCGATCCCCGGCGGACCCCTTCAGGAACGGCAGGAGATCCTTGGCGTACAGGATCCCGATGATCTCGTCGATCGACTCTTCAAAGACCGGGATACGGCTGTGGCCCTCCTCGATGACCTTGTCGATGACCTCGTCCATGGATGCGCTGGCCGGCAGGCTGACCATCGACGTCCGCGGGACCATGACCTCGTGGACGCGCTGCTGGCCGAGCTCGATCACCGCGTGGATCATCTGCTCCTCTTCGGCCTCGAGGATGCCCTGTTCGCCACCCCGCTCGACCAGGATCTTGAGTTCCTCCGTGCTCATCACGCCCTCGGCCTGGTCGCCGGCGCCCAGCATCCGCGAGATGCCGGTCGTGATCGCGGCGAGGACCGTGACGAGCGGGCCGAGCACGCGAAGCATGAACCCGATGAACCGGCTCAGCCGGAGCGCATACGCCTCGGTGTGGGCGAGGGCCAGGCTCTTGGGGACGAGCTCGCCGAAGACGATCGTGAACAGGCTGAGCAACAGAGTCACGACGACCAGGGCGATCGCCTCGGGCGACGTCGACAGGACCGGGATGCCAGTCGACTCGAAGAACGTCGTCAGGCTGGTCGTCAGGTTGACTGCGGCGTAGGCCGAAGCCAGGAAGCCGATGAACGTCAGACCGATCTGGGTCACCGCCAGGAACCGGCCCGGCTGTGCGATCAACCGCTTGACCCGACGCGCTCCCTGATCGCCCTCGTCGACGAGTTGCTCGATGCGGGTCCGCCTGACGGTCACCAGTGCGATCTCGCTGGCGACGAAGATGGCCTCGAGGAACGTCAGGAAGACGATGACCAGGAGCTGGATGATGGTGTCCATCTATGCGTCGGTCGCCTCGGGCGGCGGTTTCGGGCGAGGTTCGCGGATGCGCGCCGGGACGCCGACCGCCAGCTTGCCGGCCGGGACATCGCGGGTCACGACCGCGCCTGCGCCGGTCCTGGCGCCCGCGCCGATCACCCGTGGCGCGACGATCATCGTATCGACGCCGATGAACGCACCATCGCCGATCGTGGTGGGGTGCTTGGCCGCGCCGTCGTAATTGGCCGTGATCGTGCCCGCGCCGATGTTCACGCCCTGGCCGACCTCGGCATCGCCGAGATAGCTCATATGATGCTGTTTCGAGCCCGCACCAAGGTGTGCCTTCTTCAGTTCCGCGAAGTTTCCGACCTCCGCGCCCGGCCCGACGACGCTCCCGGGTCGGAGGTGACTCATCGGTCCGATCGTCGCCCCGTCCTCGACGACCGAGGATTCGATGATGCTCGCCCAGATCCGGGCGCCGGTCCCGACCTTCGCGTCGATCAGCTGGCTCCCGGCGCCGATGACGCTGCCCTCGCCGACCGACGTCGCACCGCGCAGGATGACGTTCGGCTCGAGGGTCACGTCCGGGCTCAGGTCGACGGACCAGTCCAGATAGACCGTGGATGGATCACGCATCGTGACGCCGTTCCGCATATGGGCCTCGTTGAGCCGGACCCGAAGGCTCCACTCGGCCGCGGCAAGCTGCGAGCGATCGTTGATGCCGTCGAAGCGGCCATCGTCCTCGAACGCGACCGCAGTCACGATCCGGCCATCCTCGCGCGCCAGCCGGACGAGGTCGGTCAGGTACAGCTCGCCGGTCGCCGCCGACGGGTTCAGGGCCCCGATCCTTCGCCGCAGCCAGTCGGCATCGAAGGCGTAGATCCCCGCGTTCGTCTCGTTCCCCGCCAGCTCCTCGTCCGTCGCGTCTTTCGCCTCGGCGATCCGTTCGACCGTCCCGAACTCGCTGCGCACGACGCGCCCGAGCTGGGCCGGTTCTGCCGCGAAGACACTGGCCAGGGCGATCGCCGCGTCGTCCTCGCGCCGGGCGGCCACGACCGCTTCCAGGTCCGCGCCTGTCACCAGCGGCACATCGCCCGACAGGACGAGGATCTCCGCGGCCTCGGCGTGGACGATCGCGAGGCCGGCGTTGACAGCGTGGCCGGTCCCCCGCGGCTCGTCCTGCAGGGCGAAGACGGCCTCGTCCTCGAATGCGTCGATGATCGCCGCGACGGCCGGCGAGAAGACGACGACCGGTCGCCCCCCGGCGGCGCCGTCCGCGGTGCTTGCCCAGGCGTCGAGGACGTACGCCAGCATCGGCCGACCGCACAGCGGGTGGAGGACTTTGGGCACGGACGACTTCATCCGCGTTCCAAGACCGGCTGCCAGCACGATGGCGACCGTGCCGTGGTTCGGCGTCGGACTCGGGGGGTTCACGAGGGGCATCGCGGTCGGGCGGCGGTCACGGAGCGATGGTCGCTCGCGGCCCGATCGAGGCCCGGCGCGGGGGGATCAGCTGTCATCAGTGGGTCGGCGCATCGTAGGGTCGTCCACTCAGGGGTGTCAATCGACGAGCCGCGCGACGACCTCGATCTCGACCCTTGCGCCCTTCGGGAGAGCAGCGACCCCGACCGTCGAGCGGGCGGGCGGTGGGTCACCGACGAATCGACCATAGATCGTGTTGACGGTCGCGAAGTCGCTCATGTCGGTCAGGAAGATCGTGGTCTTGACGACGTCGTGCCAGGAGGCACCGGCCGCATCGAGCACGGCGCTGAGATTGGCCATGACCCGTTCGGTCTCGGGCTCGATGCCGCCTTCGACGACGGCGCCGGTCGCCGGGTCGAATGCCGCTTGCCCGGCACTGAACAGGAAGCCGTCGACGACGATGGCCTGGCTGTACGGTCCGATGGCAGCGGGGGCGCCGTTGGTCGAGATGCGTTGACGGGTCATGCTGGATCTCCCTCCTGCCGGTGGCCCACGATGGCCGTCGCGATGATCGATGGCTCGCCGGCGCCCGGGGCGATGAGTCCGCCGTCGCGCAAGGCGCCTCGGACCACCGCGGCCGCGCCGACGGCCTCCTCCTCCGAAGGATAGAGCGCCCACAGGGTCGGCCCGGAGCCGGACAGGCCGATCGGACGTCCGAGGCGCCGGCTGACGGCTCGTTTGAACGGGATGAGCTCGGGCACGACGAGCGCGGCCGCCGGCAGGAGGTCGTTGGCGGAGGCGAGGACACCCGCCCGCAGCGCCAGATCCGAGGCGCCAAGACCGGACCGGAGTTCCTCGGCCAGGTGGGCGGAGGAGAGGCGCACGGCGCCGTCGCCCTGATGGCGGATCGCGTCGAACGCAGCGAACACGTCGGTCGTCGAGACGGGGATCAGCGGGGTGATCAGGACGACGCCGGGCGCGCCACGAAGCCCGTGGAGTGGAGCGACCTGCTCACCCCGGCCCTCGACGAGAGCCGGACCACCGGCCCGGAAGAAGGGCACGTCGGAGCCGATCCTCGCGGCCGTCGCGTGGGCGACGTCGTCGTCGAGCTCGGCGCCCCAGGCTTCGAGCGCACCGTCGAGCGTCGCGGCGGCATCGGATGAACCGCCGGCCAGGCCGGCCGCTACCGGGATCCGCTTGTCCAGCCGGACGGCCAAAGCCGGTGTCGGAGCGGGCCCGCCGGGCCAGCCACCACCGACCGCGGCGCGAGCGGCGCTCAATGCCCGAAACACGAGGTTGTCCGCCACCGGCCCGGCATCGAGGCCCGTGACATGGAGCGTGTCCCGATCCCCACCGACCGGGGCAAGACTCAGGCGATCCGCCAGGGCCAATGGCACGAACACCGAATGGAGCGTGTGATACCCGTCATCGCGACGGGCGGTCACGGCCAGGGTCAGGTTGAGTTTGGCCGGGGCGAGCCGTACGACCGGGGTGAGCCGGCGCAATGGGTCCACGCTGACCCGGGTCACCCGGCCACCCGGCGCCCGCGACCGTCTGGCCCGATCGGGCCGAGTGCGTCGCGCAGGGCCAACCACTCCCCGACCGCGAGCGTCTGCGGGCGCCGGTCGGGTGCGATGCCGGCCGTCTCGAGCGCCGCCTCGACCCGCCCGGCATCGACCGGGAGTTGCCGGCTCAGCACGTTATGGATCATCTTGCGACGTTCGCGGAACGCAGCCTGCACCAGCCGCCACAGCTCGTCCTCGGTCTCGGGGTCGAGCCGGTCGTCCGCATCGAACGGTTCGACGACGATGACCGCCGACTCGACCGCGGGCTCGGGCTCGAAGGCGGTCGCCGGCACGTGCAGCGCGATCCGGACATGGGCGTGGTACTGGACGAACACTGACAGGTAGCTCATCTTCCCGGGCGGGGCCGCGATCCGGGCCGCGACCTCGCGCTGGACCATCAGGACGAGGCGCTCCGGTCGGGGCGGGGTGCCGAGCAGGGCGTGCAGGATCGGGCTGGTGATGTGGTAGGGCAGGTTGGCCACGACATCGTACGGAGGCTCCACGAGCCGGACCAGGTCCTGATCCAGCGCGTCGCCCTCGATCAGTCGCAGGGCATGTTCCTCGCCGAACCGATCACGCAGGAAGTCTGCCAGGCCTCGATCGAGCTCGACCGCCGTGACAGCAGCCCCCGAGGCGAGCAGGCCGGCCGTCAGGAGCCCCAGACCGGGTCCGATCTCGAGGACCCCTCGTCCCGGCCCGGGAACGGCCTCCGCCAGGATCGCGTCGAGCACGTCGGTGTCGGCCAGGAAATTCTGGGAGAGGCCGTGTCGAGGCCGCAGCCCGGCCGCCCTGAGCGTGGCCCGGACCGACTCGGCGTCGACCCGCACGCGCGAAGCGGCCCGTTCCGTCACCGGGAGGCCAGCGGCAGGGACGGTCTTGCGTCGAGATCCAACCCGGAACGGTCGCCCGCGGCGAACCGTCGCGCGCCCGCCGCCCCGATCATCGCCCCGTTGTCCGTGCACAGTCCCGGGCGTGGCACGATCAGCGGGATCGCGCGGGCATCGGCCTCGCCGGCCAGCCTCGACCGAAGCGCCCCATTCGCCGCGACCCCCCCGCCCAGCACGATCGACCGGGCGCCGATCGCTTCGGCGGCCCGGATCGCCTTCGTCACGAGGACGTCGACGACCGCATCCTGAAAGCCCCAGGCAAGGTCAGCGACGATATCGCCTGGGAGCGAGGCGTCAGGATCATCGTTGAGACCCGCGTCCGCCCTTGCCTCGACGATGATCCGGCGAGCCGCCGTCTTGAGGCCGGAAAAGCTCAGGTCGTACGAATCACCCAGCCAGGCCCTCGGGAAGGTCCGATCGTGGCGTGCGGCCGCTTCCGCCGCCCGTCCGATCGCCGGACCGCCCGGATAGCCGAGGCCGAGCAACCGGCCGACCTTGTCGAAGGCCTCGCCGGCAGCGTCATCGAGGGTCGTCCCGAGGAGGCGATACGTGAGGTGGTCGCGCATCTCGGCGATGAACGTGTGGCCGCCCGAGACGACCACGGCGACCAGCGGGAAGATCGGGTCGGACCGGTCCGCTTCGCCCGGATCACGCAACCAGGCGGCATAGATGTGGCCCTCGAGATGGTTGACCCCGACGAGTGGGCGCTCGTGGACCCAGGCGAGCGCCTTGGCGAAGTTGACGCCCACCAGGAGCGAGCCGGCGAGCCCGGGCCCGTAGGTCACCGCGACCGCCTCGATGTCATCCCACGAGGCGTCGGCATCCCGCCAGGCCTCATCGAGGACGGGCACGATCCAGCGCAGGTGGGCCCGGGCGGCGACCTCGGGGACGATCCCGCCCGATGGCGCGTGAAGGGCGACCTGGGAGGCGACCACGTTCGAGCGGATGAGCCAGCCGTCTTCGATCACCGCGATACTGGTCTCATCGCACGACGACTCGATCGACAGGATCAGCCGACCACTCAAGGCTCGATCCGCCGGGTCGGCGCCGGGGCGGCATCGATGGCCGCCCGCAGGCGAGCGATCCGCTCACGCATCCCGGCGTCGGCCAGAGGATCGGTGGTCATGATCAAGGCGTCCTCGCCGTTGTCGGTGTAGTAGCGCGGCCGCAGCCCGACCGGCCGAAAACCGAACTTCTCGTACAGCCGGCGGGCCGGCAGGTTCGACAATCGGACCTCGAGCGTCGCCTCGTGGGCGCCTCGGTCGCCGGCCAGGTCCAGGAAGGCCAGCAACAGGGCTTGCCCGACCTTCTGGCGGCGCCAGGCCGGGTGGACCGCGAAGGTGATGATGTGCCCCTCATCGACCATCAGCCACATGCCGCCGAAGGCCGCCACCTCGTCGCCGACCTTGGCGACGAGATACTGGGCGAGCCGGTTCGTCTCGAGGTCGTTGCGGTAGGCCTCGGGCGGCCACGGTGCGTCGAAACTGACCGCCTCGATGGCGTGGACAGCCGGCAGGTCGTCGACCTGCATCGGTTCGATGCGCAGGATCACGGGCGGTCGTGCGACCATGCGACCTCCCCCGACACCTGCTGGACGCCGCGTGGCAGTGTCACGTAGTCGGGCACGAGCGCGGCGACGTCATCGACCGCACCGGCAGCCCAGGCTGCGGCCCCGAGCGCCAGCAGGGTGCCACCCAGCGCATCCCGGGCGGTCTCGCCCCTGCTGAGGGCATCCTCCGGGGCACGCCCAGCCAGGTCGACGGCGACGAGTGTCTCGCCCCGACCGAGGTCTGGATCGATGCCGGCGGGGAGGAGCACGGCGAGGCTGTCCCGCCGGGCGACGAGTCGATCGGATGGCCCGGCCGGGAGCAACAGGACCGATCGGGCTGGCGCCGCCGCGAGGATCGCGTCCGCGGTGGAGATCCCGACGATCGGGATCCCGAGCGCATGGACGAGGCCCTTTGCCGTGGCGATGCCGACGCGCAGCCCGGTGAACGCACCCGGCCCGGTCCCGACCACGACAGCGGTCAGGCGGGAGCGCGCGATGTCGAATCGCTCGAGCACATCGTGGATCGCCGGCAACAGCGTCTCGCCGTGGCGATAATCGGCGGGCCAGGTGGTCACGTCCAGCGGCGTCCCGTCCGCAGCGCCCAGGGCGACCGTGACTCGGGTCGTTGCCGTGTCGATGGCCAGGATGACCCCATCACGCTTCATGAACGACCTCAAGGTATCGGACCATGGCTGGTCCGATCGCCCGAACGGTCAGGACCCTGGGCTCGTCGCCCGATCCGTCGATCAGGACATCAAGCCGCGCGGCCGGGAGCGCCGCGCCGAGTCGATCCGGCCACTCGATGACGGTCACGCCCGCCGATTGCCGATCGTCGATCAATCCACCGACCAAAGCATCGCTGGCGTCCGCCAACCGATACAGGTCCAGGTGGAACATCGGCAGCCGACCTTGATACTCGGCCATCAGGATGAAGCTCGGCGAGGTGATCGTCTCGGCGACGCCGAGCCCGGCCCCGAATGCCTTGGCCAGGTGGGTCTTACCGGCGCCAAGGTCGCCCCACAGGCAGACGACATCGCCCGGTCTGGCAACGGCGGCCAGAGCGCGGCCGAGCTCGCTCGTCGCCGCCGGATCGGCGCTGACGAATTGTCGTTCGCTGCGAGTGGCGGAAGGCATCTGGCTCAGACGAACCGCTCGAGGTCAGCCAGCGGGACCGCAGCCTCCGTCCCGTCCGGCAGCAAGATGACGGCGGACTCGAGATGGGCGCCACCGGGGAAGCGACGTGGACCGACCGCGGCCATGAACCGACCCTCGCGGCCCGCCAGCGCACCGGCACGGACCCTGACGAGATCGATCGGTGGTGGTTCGAGGATCAGACTCGGCTGGTCGAAGACGAGCATCGGCGGGTCGGTCACGATCGCGACCTGATGACCGACGAGCGTGCCGAGGATCGCCTGGATCGCGCCCGACAGGGGACGTCGCACCGCTCCGTCGAGGACGAGCACGGCGAACGATGGCAACCGGTGAAGGGCAGCCCGTTGGCGGGCCTCAGAAGCCAGGAAGTCGCGCCGGTCCTTGCTTGACAGGCCGGCGACGATGATCCCCCGGACACCCATCGCATGAGCGCGGGTCAGGGTTTCTGCATCGACCCGAGCCCCGACCACGAGGATCGTTCCGGCGGATCCGACATCGAGACCGCCCGCCCGAAGCTCACCTTCCGCGCCGGCCTGCAACCGACCGCGCGTCGGGCCACCGAGCGCGACGACGCCGTGGATACCCCGGCCGGCCGCTCGGATCACGATCGCGGTGCCCGGTCTGACCTCACGGACGATCCCGGCGAACGGTGTCTCCAGCGGATCGGCGATGTCGCTTCCGGCCACCCGCCAGCGACCGCCCCATTCGAACAGGTACTCCCCGCTCGGTCCGTTCTCCTCGCCGCGCCGCGAGCGACCGAGCCACCGCGCGCCGGGCCGTGGCTCGACCGGGCTCGGCGGGACGTCACGCTCGTCCAGCCGCGGATCCCGCAACCGCTCGGCGATCGGGGCACCGACCACGACCGAATCGCCGGTGCTGACGATCGGCCGATCGCCGGGCGACAGGCGGAACGTGGCGTCGACCGGCGAGTGGACCAGGCGTCGCGCTGGCACGAGACGGACATCCGGCGCGGTCATGCCGGCTCACCCGCGGTGATCGCGGCCTGCCACGACTCGAGGAGCTCGCCACGCAGGTCGGCGCGATCTGGCAACCGCAACGGGACGTCGCGGAGATCGACCACCAGACCGCCAAGGCCGCCGGTCACGTCGATCACGAAGTGGCGACCGCGGGCGCCCAGGCGGACGGTGTCGCGGAACCGGAATTCGGCCACGGCCGACGCCCCCGGCGCCAGGCCGACCAGGCTCAGGCCGCCCGGCGACAACTCGTGGGTCACCTGACCTTCGCCGACCCGCAGGACGACCGATCCTGCGCTTCGGCCGACGCGCGTTCCGGCGGGAGTCACGTACGTGCCGAGGGGGACCATTAGGTCGTCGGCCAGGTCGGCGATCATCGCTCGGCGCTCCGCGGGATCGGGGATCGATCCGAGTGGGGCCAGCAATCGAGCATGATCGAGGGCGAATTGACTCGTTCCCGGTCGACGCAGCACATCGGCGATGGCCAGGGCGGCGGCCGGTGGCGGGCCCACCGCCCACACGCCGCCACTGGCCACGATCAGATCGGCCGGTGGCCGCTCGTCCCACTCGCCGGTCCGATCCGCCAGCCGACCGAGCGCCGCCCTGGCCGACGCCATCCGCAACGTGATCCCGTCAGCAGACAGATCACTCCACGGCGAGATCCGGAGCTCGCGCAGCCGGTCTCGCAGGCGGTGACGATCGGCCCCCCAGGTCGACCACGCCCCGACACGGTCGACGACCCCGTCGTCGGGTTCGGGATGCACGAGGGCAGCGGCTGGGACGACCGCGACATCGACGACGACCGGGCCCCCACCGGCGGCCGGGATCGCGGATACGCGCGTCCCGGCGTCGAACCCGATCTCGACGATATCGACCCGCCGATCGAAGATCTCGGCCAGTGCTGCCCCAGCCGGGCCGAGTGCACGGCGCGAATTTGATGCCGGCAACGCCAACTCAAGGAGCAGCTCGGCCAACGGTCCGGCCGGTTCACCACGGCGCGCCGCCGGCGCGAGGACGATCTCTCCCGACCGATGCTCGGGATCCTCGAATGCGGGCAGATGGTCGCTCATCCCGCCAGCCAGGATCACCAGCGACTCCGGGCGACGCCGGGCGACAGCCGCGACCAGGGCCGCCAGCTCGCCGAGGCCACGCCGTTCGTCGACGGCCGGCGGATCTGCCGCACCGACGAGGATCGCGTCGACGTCCCGGTCAAGCAGGAGCGTGGTCATGGCCAACGGATCGAGCGACTCGGCGCTGCCGGACACGACATCCCAACCGCTCCGTGCCGCCGACGCCACGAGCATGCCCAGGCCGCGTTCCGAGGTCGCGACGACAGCGAGTCGCCGGGGCGACTGACTGACCACTTCGAGCCGGGGCAAGTCGACCGCCCCACCGCGACGCAGGTCGAGCGCCGTCGCCAGCGAGGGGTCGGCATCGATGGCCCGGTCGCCCAGGACCGTGATGACGGCATCGAGGTCGGCACCGACGGGCATCGCGATCGAATTGATCAGGCGCCACCGCCCGGCAACGTGCCCGACCAGCGCACCGGCGATCGTGGCGGCGCCCGTGTCGAGGGCGAGGAAGGCTCGGGGCTCGCTCGTCACGCGGTCATGCTACCCGGCCGGACCTTGGGACGGGTCGGAACGCTCGGGTCAGGCGTCCCAGATCATGTCGTCGTCGGACGACTCGAGACGGGCGATGAGCAACTCGATCCCGGTCTCATCGGCCATGATCTCGCTCGCGGAGGCCAGGTCGCCACCGAACACGCCGACCAGGACCGGGTCGAAGAAGAGCATCGCGTCGGCCCCCAACGTGCGATAGGGCCGACTGGCCTCGAGGAAATGGACGGCCGGTCCGGCCAGACCGCGGAGCTGGATCTCTCGGGCGACCAGCTCGACCAGCTCATCGCGCTGGTCCTCGATGACTTCGTACGGCAGGCTCACGGAGCCATCTCGATGGCGCCGGGTGCGGGTTGCAGGACGGCCGCGAACGCATGGTATGCGGCGGCACCACGCAAGGCGAAGATGACGTGCTCGATCGTCGGACTATCGTCCAGCTCGGTCCGAACGGTATCGACCGTGATCCTGGCCGCCTCGTCAAGCGGGTACCCTCCGACGCCGGTGCCCAGCGCGGGAAAGGCGAGGCTGATGGCGCCGATCTCCCGGGCCCGCGCCATCGCGCTCCGGACCGCCGCCTCGATGATGGGTCCGCTCGTCCGGCGCTCGCGATCGAGCGATACCGCATGGATGACCCACTTGGCGGCCAAACGACCGGCGGGCGTGACGACGGCGCCACCGAGCGGGACCGGGGCCTGGCGGACGGCTGCGAATTCGATCGTGTCCCCGCCGGCCCGCTTGAGGGCGCCGCCGACCCCGGTCGACATCCAGAGCGACAAGTTTGCCGCGTTCACGATGGCGTCGACCTCCAGGTCACAGATATCGCCGTTCCACAGTTCGATCCGGGCCACGTCTACCCCCTCCGCCCGGTCAAGGTCCGCAGACCGACCGGGCCCGAGGCGGCATGGTACACCCGAGGCAACCGGTGGGACAGGCTCGTCACCACCTCCCAGGCATTGGTGGTGCTCGCCTGCGCCACCGTGGCAACGGTGATGCGCGCTGACCCCTGTCTTCCGATCAGGACGAACTCGTCCTGATCGTCGACAGGTGGGCCCGGCACGTCGGTCACGTCGGCCATGACCGCGTCCATCGCGACGTTGCCAACGAGCGGGACCGGGACCCCGCGGACGAGGGCGCTGGCCCGGTTCGAGAGGCGGCGCGACCAGCCGTCGCCATAGCCGAGGGGCAGGGTCGCGATGCGGCTCGGCCGAGCCGTCCGGAATGTCGGGCCGTAGCTGATCCCCCAGCCTGCTGGCAGATCGAGGACCCGCACCGGTCGGGCCATGAGCGAAAGAACCGGACGGAGGCGGCTGACCACCCGTGCATCCACGGCCATGCCGGACAGTTCGTCCGGCAACAACCCGTACACGGCCAATCCCGGCCGGACCGCATCGTGGGCGAGCAGCCCGTCGGTGATGATCGCCGCACTGGCGGCGACATGCCGCACGGGTAGCTCGAGGCCCGCCGTCCGGACGGCCGCCACCGCCTCGTCGAAGCGCGCCACCTGGCTGGCGGTCGGTCGGGCGTCCTCGACAGCCTGGAAGTGGGTCCACAGGCCGGCCAGCCGCGCGCCCGTCGCAGACGCGACGAGGCTGGCGGCGGCAGTGACATCGGCGACGGGCAGGCCTCCCCGCCCGAGACCGGTCTCGATCTCCAGATGGATGTCGAGCGAGTGGCCCGAACCGACGGCTGTCGCAGCTGCCGCCCGGAGCGTATGCCCGAGTGCCTGCACGTCGCCCACCGAGACGGCGATGGCCAGCCTGGCCGCCTCACCGACGAACGCTGGCGGGACCGGGTAGAGCACGAGGATCGGACCGCGGACGCCGCCGCCACGCAACTCCAGTGCCTCGTCCATGGCGGCGACACAGAAGCCGTCGGCACCGGCCCCCTCGAGCGCAAGGGCGATCGGGATCGCGCCGTGGCCATACGCGTCGGCCTTCACGACCGGCCAGACCCGGATCGACGGCCCGACGAGATCGCGGACCAGGTCCAGGTTTCCGGCCAGGGCGTCCAGATCGATCTCCAGCCACGCCGTCCTGGACACGGCGGGCAGGCCGGCATCGGCCAGGCGCCGCTCGATCGGCCGACGCCGCGGCGGTGTCTCGGTCACCGCGGCGGATTCAGCTCGGGTCCGGCCGAACGTCGACTGCCGTCCGGGGCGCGAACCCGAGGCGCCGGCCGACCGCCTGTCGCTCGGCAAGGACCGCCAGTCGTTTCCGGGCGATCGCCAGCGAGTCGGGCAGATCCGACGCGAGCATCCCGGCATCACCGAAGTGTTCACGACCACGGTCACCCGCCAGACCATGCAGGTAGACTCCCAGCCGAGCGGCCGCGTATGGGGTCAGACCCTGCGCGAGCAGCGAGCCCACCGTCCCGGCCAGGACGTCACCCGTCCCACCGGTCGCCATCGCCGGATTGACGAATGGAGCGACGGCTGCAGCGCCGCCAGGCTCGGCGATGATCGTGCGAGCTCCCTTGAGGACCACGACCGTGCCCCACGAGTCCGCGGCAGAACGGGCCGCCGCGAGGCGGGCGTCGTCGTCACCGTCGAGGTCGCCGTCATCGGCCGGGTGATCGCCACTGCCCGCGCGCAGGCGCGCAAACTCCCCGACGTGCGGGGTCAGCACGGCAGGGCGGAGATCGCCCTGCCACCAGGCGTCCATGGTGGCCATCGCCCGGAGCGCCTCGGCATCGAGGACGATGGGCGCGACATCCCGTTCGGTCGGGAGGACCAGCAGCGACCCGACAAGCTCGGTCGTGGCCAGGCCCGGCCTGAGCCCCGGACCGAGGACGATGGCGTCGTGCTCGTGATCGAGGATCCGTGCCAGCGCCCGTTCCGGATCGACCTCCTCGACATCATCCTCGGGCAGGCCCATCGTCGTCGCCTCGACGACCTTGGCGGCGAAC
Source organism: uncultured Chloroflexia bacterium (assembly GCA_963720715.1). Classification (GTDB taxonomy): domain Bacteria; phylum Chloroflexota; class Limnocylindria; order Limnocylindrales; family CSP1-4; genus SPCO01. The sequence continues at coordinate 426,475 of CAVRGM010000004.1, read as the reverse complement.
AGGGGCTGGAGTGACTCGGGGACGGCCAGGGTCACCAACCCGACTCCGGCCCGGGCCGCGGCCCGGCACACGAGCAGGGGCGCTCCGGCATAGTCGAGCGACCCCGCGATGACCAGCAGTTTGCCGAACGACCCCTTGTGGCCGCGCGCCGGTCGATCCGGGAGGAGACTCGACGCGACGGCCTCGTCGAGCACGACGGCGCCGACCGGGAAGGGACCGTCCTCGGCCGTTCGTCGGGTATCCGGAGTCCCCTCCCGACGGCCGAACCCGACCGACCCGCGCTCAGCCATCGATCGCACCGCGATCCGATCCAGGCAGGGCCGCGGGTGGCGCGTCGCTGGCCGCGGACTCGACGCCACCGGCCACCGCCATCGCCCGGAGTCGTTCGATACGGGCCAGGATCTGCCGCTCACGGTCATCGAGGCGGTCATCGATATCGGGCGGGAAGACGTACCGGCCGCCGCTCGTGCGCACGCCGAACGCCACCGCGACCGCGTAGTCGGATTCGTGGGAGATCGAGACGGCCACCCGGCCCATCCCCAACTGTTCGGCGCGGGTCGCAGCCCGTCCATGCAGGCGAACGTGAGGTTGGCCGGTCGGGAGCCGCTCGATCTCGATGTCGCGCCAGCCGATCCCCCGAACGCCCAGACCGAGGACCTTCGAGACAGCCTCCTTGGCAGCCCACCGCCCGGCCATGGTCTCCGGCCGATCCCGGACGTATCGACGCTCCTCGTCGGTCAGGACGCGCCGCGTGAACCGATCACCGAAGCGTTCGAGCGACGCCCGGATCCGGTCCACCTTGATGATGTCGATCCCGAGCTCGGTCGTCCCGGGCGGAACGAGACCTGGCGGTGGCCCGTCCATGTCCTCGTCGAACCCTTCGGCCATCGGCTGGCGACCTATTCGACCGTGACGGATTTGGCCAGGTTGCGCGGCTGATCGACGTCGGTGCCCCGGGCCACGGCGATGTGGTAGGCGAAGAGCTGGAGCGGGATGATGGCCAGCACCGGGCTGAGTGCCGTGTGGGTATCGGGCACCCAGAAGATGTCGTCCGCGACGTTCGCCATGCCGGTGTCGCCCTCGGTCGCGACGGCGATGACCCGGGCATCGCGGGCTCGACCTTCCATCACGTTGCTGATGACCTTGTCGTAGACCGGCGACCGGGTCGCGATCGCCACGAGCGGACACTGAGCGTCGAGCAGGGAGATCGGACCGTGCTTCAACTCGCCGGCGGCATAGCCCTCGGCGTGGACATAGCTGATCTCCTTGAGTTTCAGGGCGCCTTCCAGGGCGACCGGATAGGTCGGGCCGCGACCCACGAACATGAAGCCACGTGAATCCACGTACCGGTGCGCCAGCGCCGGCGCGGCAGCAGACGCCGTCTCGAGGGCCCGTGCCGCCGCCGCCGGCAACGCCCGGAGAGCCGATCCGAGCGCCAGCTCGTCGGCAGCCGCCAATGACCCGCGGATCTTGGCGATGGCGGCGGCCAGCACGATGAGGGTCGTGACCTGGGTCACGAACGTCTTGGATGCGGCCACGGCGATCTCCGGCCCGGCCTGCAGGAACAGGACCGCGTTGGCCTCGCGCGTGATCGCGGAGCCGACCGTGTTCGTCACCGCGATGACCGGACATCCACGCTGCCGAGCCAGCCGGGTCGGCGCGATCGTATCGGCGGTCTCGCCCGACTGGGTGACGGCGATCACCAGAGTCCGTTCATCGAGGGGTGGTGGGGCGTATCGGAATTCCGAACCGATCGCGGCGCGTGCCGGGAGCCCGGTCCAGTCCTGGAGTGCGGTGGCGCCGATCTGGGCGGCATAGAAGGCGCTGCCGCAGGCGATCAACTCGACCCTGTTGACGCCCGCCAACACCGACTCGAGTCCGGCCAGCTCGTCGACCATGATCCGGTCATCGCGACCGACCCGACCGGCGATGGATTGACTGAGCGAGATGGGCTGCTCGTGGATCTCCTTCAGCATGAAATGTTCGTAGCCGCCCTTTTCCGCGGTCTCCGGCGTCCAGTCGATGACGGTCACGAGCCGCTCGAGGGGCTCGCCCGCCCGATCGGTGATCGTCACGCCCGATGGGCGCAGGTCGGCGACGTCGCCGTCTTCGAGGAAGATGATCCGATCGGTGTGGGCCAGGATCGCGGCAACGTCCGAAGCGAGGAACGTTTCATCGTCGCCAAGCCCGACCACGAGCGGGACGTCCTTGCGAGCGCCGACCAACCGATCGGGCTCGGCGCTGTGCATGACCGCGATCGCGTAGGCGCCATCGAGTCGGCGGAGCGTGACCCGGACCGCTTCGGCGAGATCGCCGTGGTACGCGGCCTCCACGAGATGGGCGATCGCCTCCGTATCCGTCTCCGAGGCGAGAGTATGGCCTTCGGCTTCGAGTTCCGCGCGCAATTCACGGAAGTTCTCGATGATGCCGTTGTGGATGACCGTGATCCGGCCGGTGCAATCGCGATGGGGATGGGCGTTCAGGTCGTTCGGACGACCGTGGGTCGCCCAGCGCGTGTGGGCCAGACCGATCGCGGCCCTCGGCGTCCGCCCCGCGATCGCCGTGCGGAGGTTGACGAGCTTGCCCGCCCGCTTCTCGACGAACAGGTCGCCCGCGTCATCGATGAGCGCGATCCCGGCCGAATCGTAGCCGCGATATTCGAGTCGCCGAAGCCCCTCGAGCAGGATGGGGCCGGCCTCACGGGGACCCGTATAGCCGACGATGCCGCACATCCCGTCAGGTCCTCCGTTGGTGCCCCTGGCCCTCGACGGGCAGGCGATGGTGACTCCGACAGTTGGGCACCGCGGCTAGTCTAGCCGCTCTCCGGCAAGCGTCGCGAGCGCGTCTGCCAGGTCCTCGACGAGGGTTGCGTCGGGCCCCTCGACCATCACCCGCAGGGCCGGTTCCGTGCCGGACGGACGGACCAGGATCCGTCCCTGGGTCCCGAGTCGATCGGTGGCCTCTGCGATGGCGGCCTGGAGGACCGGGTCCCCCTCCCATTGGTCCTTGTGGCGAGCCCTCACCGCCCGTTGTTGCTGTGGCAGCATCGGGATCTCGGCTGCCAGGTCGGCCAGCGTCGCTCGCCGTCGGGCCATGACCCGCAGGACCTCAAGGGCGGTCACGACCCCATCGCCCGATGTGGTGTGCTCGAGAACGATGACGTGCCCGCTCTTCTCGCCACCGAGGACCGCCCCGGAGACCTGCATCCCTTCGAGGATGTACTTGTCGCCGACCGGCGTCCTGACGACCTCCCCGCCGGCGGCCTCGACCACGGTCTGGAGCCCGCCGTTCGACAGGACGGAGACGACCAGCGCACCACCCGTCAACGCGCCGCGGCTCAGTCGGTCCAGGGCGAGGATACCGAGGATCTGGTCCCCGTCCACGACCGTTCCTGTGGCATCGACCGCGATCAGACGATCCGCGTCGCCATCGAGCGCGAAGCCGGCATCGACTCCGGACGACTGGACGGCGCTCGCCAGCGACGCGGGATCTGTGGCGCCCGACCTGACGTTGATGTTCGAGCCGTCGGGTTCGGCATGGATGACCTGGACCTCCGCGCCGGTCGCGGCCAGGATCTTGGGGCCGACGACCGACCCGGAACCGTTCGCCGCATCGAGGATGAGCCGCAGGCCCGCCGCGTCGATCCCGACCGCCAGGGCAAGCCGGTGGGCCAGGTAGTCATCCAGCCGCGCCGCGGCCCCGACGACCCGGCCGATCTCGTCATTCGGGCGACCAGGCAGCTCCTCCGTACGCCAGATGAGCGCCTCGAGCTCGTTCTCCAGCGCGTCGTCGAGCTTGAGACCGTGCTCGTCGAGGACCTTGAGCCCGTTGTCGGTCGCCGGATTGTGCGATGCCGAAACCATGATGCCGGCCGCGAAGGGTCCCTGCCCGGTGATGTACGCCAGGGCGGGCGTCGGCACGACCCCGACGACGTGCACGTCGGTCCCCAGGCTGGTCGCCCCGGCGGTGATCGCTGCGACGAACATGTCGCCCGACCGGCGGGTGTCCTGGCCGACGACGATCGCTCTGTCGCCACCGAGTCGTTGCGCGACCGCACGGCCGAGTGCGTAGGCCAGCGTCGGCTTCAGATCGAGGTTGGCGACGCCCCGGATGCCATCGGTGCCGAACAGTCGGGACATGGCCGTCAGCCGCCAGCCGTCGTCGGCGAGGCCGACGGCTGGCCGTCCGCGGCTGGCGTCGCCGATGGTCCAGGCCCGACGATGGTCACGGTCACGCTTGGCGGACTCACCGCGACCAGTGTCGTGCCAGCCGGAAGATCGGCCGTGACCGCGACGTCGTGCTCGCCGGGTGCCAATCCGGTCACGTCGATATCCATGACCAGGGTCGCTCCTTCCAGTCGATCGAGATCGGCAGTCGACCCGCCGATCGTCGCGAGGACGCGGTCGACCGACAGGCTGTACGTCCATCGGTTGTCGGTGCCAACGAGGCGCAGGCCGGAATCGAAGGTCCGCGTGGCGGTCACCGGCCGGATCGTGATGGTCACCGTGACCGTGCTGTCCTCGACGGCGACCACTTCGTCGGGCAACGCCAGTTCGACTTCGACGGTCTCATCCTCGGATACCCCAGCCAGCGAGATCGGTCGGGTGTCGACGCTGGTCAACTCGGCCAGCTGGTCGGCATCTCCGGTGACCAGGACGACCTGCGGTTTCACGGTGAGCGACCCGACCGCGAATCCGGCGGCCGGGTTGCCGGTGACGACCGGATTGACCGGCAGGGTGCGGCTCTGCTGGTCGGAGAAGACCTGGATCTGGACACGCGCGGTCGCCGGTGAGACCTCGAGCGGCCGGACCGGGTTGCCCAGCTTGTCGACCGGCGTCAGCGTCGCATCCTCATCGACGTCGATGCCCGACGTACCGATGATCACGTCCGCCCGGACCGAATCGACCCTCGCCACGAGCGAGGCAGCGCCGGAGATCGTGACCGTTTCGGGATCGACGGTCGTCTTGCCCAGCGTCAGCCCATCGGGGACGTCGCCATGCGCGACCTGGACCGGCACGCCGGCCAGATCCTTGAGCTGGTCGAGTTCGATGACCGCGAAGGTGGGCTCGAACCCGAGGATCCGCACCCGGGAATCGGGCGTGCTGAGCTCGATCGGGACGCTGACGACACCGACGGCATCGCCGTAGTTCGCGAGATCGATCGTGGCGATGAACGTGCTGGCCGCGACCGACACCCCGGTCGGCGCGAAGTAGCGCACCTCGGTGACATGGGACGGCGGGCTCAGGACGAACACGTCCGGTGGCTCGTTGATGGGATGGACCGGGATATCGCCCGGGTACGTCTGCGTGTTCTGGGACAGTGCCAGACCGCCGTACAGCAACGTGGCCAGGCCGACCGCCGCGAGCTTGAGCGGCCAATTGTGGACGATCCGTCCGAGGATCCCTTTCACCGCTGGCTTGAGCTGCTGGTCGCGCGATCATCCGCTGCCGACGTCGGGTCGGCCGACGCCGTGCCGCTGGCGGTGGAGGCGGTCGGGACGGCCGACACGCTCGACGTAGCCGCCTTGGGCGGTGCCGCGGCGGACCGCCCGACGATGCGCCCGAGGTCGCCCAGCAGGAACGAGCGGCCATCGCGCGTCGGGTTGGTCCCCGATCGCCGCCCGAACGGGGTCCGCCGGCCTCCCGCCGGGTCGAGCAGCGTCCGGATCGCCCGGGCGAGTCCCGCCTCGGTCAGGTTGCGGACGATCCGACTTCGCTCCACGAGGCTGATCTGGCCGTTCTCCTCGGAGACCACGACGACGACGGCATCGGTCTGTTCGGCGATCCCGAGTGCAGCGCGATGGCGCGTCCCGAACCGTTCCGTATGGATCGATGTCTCGGCCAGCGGCAACAACGCACCGGCGGCCACGATCAGATCGTCGTGGATGATGACCGCGCCATCGTGCAAGGCAGAGCGCGGCATGAAGATGGTCCGCAGCAGGTCGGCCGAGACTTCACCGTGGATCATCACGCCGGTCTCGGCGACCTCTTCCAGGCCCGTCTCGCGCTGGAGGACGATGAGCGCTCCGTGACCGTCGACCGACATCTCCGCCGACGCGCGGGCGACCTCCGTGGCGACGTGCTCGACGACTCGCGACTCGGCCGGCGACAGCAACCAGCTGAACGATCCGACCCGACCGATCTGTTCGAGCGCTCGACGCAATTCCGGCTGGAAGATGACCACGATGGCGAACAGGCCCACGACCGCGCCGGTCTCGACGATCCGGGTCAGCAATCGCAGATCGAACAGGACGGCCAGGCCGTATACGAGGACCAGGACGCTGACCCCGATCACCAGACGGACGGCTCGAGTCCCGCGGATCAACGAGAACAGCCAATAGATCAGGAGCGCCGTGATCCCGATGTCGACGATCGTCGTCGGATGGATCTGATCGAGGATCGAGCCGAGCAGGGGCATCGCATCCGAGTCTAGCATCGCAGCGCCCGCGCCCCGGATCGGTCGACAGGGTGCGACTGCTCAGGCGCAGATGGCAGCCAACCGTGGGTCGTCCGGGAACTTCGCCGCGGCCAGGTAGCACAATCGTCCCCGCGTGGCGCCGTCACCAGTCAGCTTCGAGAGGCGGCCGAGCAACACCAGTTTGTCGGCTGCCGGACCGCGCCAGCCGCGGTCGAGGTAGAGCTCGGCCAGCAGCAGGTGGATGTCCGGATCCGCCGGCATGATCGCCAGAGCCTGATAACAGGCGTCCATCGCGGCGTGGAACTGTCCGACGCGACGGTGCGCCTGGCCGGCGACGAGTGCCCGACGCCGGGCTTCATCGAGGTCGCCCGCCTCGAGGGCCTCCTCGACGGCGAGGGTCAACGCGGCCGGGTCGGGTGGCGCCGCGGGGGTCGGTCCAGGCCCGTCCACGGCGGTGTCCAGGGCGAGCAGCGTCGGCACGGAGCCGAGTGCGTCCGCGGCCCGTTGGAGGGCCTGGACCACCGCCGGGTCGCCCGGATCCATCGCCCGCAATGCCGCCGAGAGCCGCTCGACCAGGCGACGGCGACCGCGCGATTCCGCCAGTTCGAGTGCCCGGCAGGCCGCGTCACAGGCCTCCGCTGGCCGCCCTTCCCGCTCGAGCGACTCGGCCAGCTGGTCGAGGACGTCCGCGGCCTCGGCACGACGGCCAAGTGCCGTGAGCACGTCCGCGCGGCCTCGGAGCGCTCCCTCATCGTTGGGCGATCGGTCGAGCGCCGCCGTGTAGGCGCGAAGCGAATCCTCGGACCGGCCCAGCCGGACGAGCACGCCACCGAGCCCGACGTACGGCAGGCTTCGGTCTGGCGCGATCGCCGCGGCTTCGCGATACGCGGCCGCGGCGGCATCCAGTCGCCCGCGAAGGGCCGCCATGTGGCCGCGCTGGAGCGCCTCCCTGTAGCGTTCAAGTGGGGTGTCGGTCATCGTCCGGTCAGCCTCGCAGCAGCTCTACCAGCAGCGCCTTCTGGATGTGCAATCGGTTCTCCGACTGTTCCCAGATGAGGGTACGCGTTCCATCCATGACCGCGGCGCTGATCTCCTCACCCCGGTGGGCCGGCTGGCAATGCATCGCCACCGCCTCGGGGCCGGCCAGATCCAGGAGTGCATCGTCGACGGTGAAACCGGCGAAGGCGTCTCGACGCTCCTCCGTCTCCGCCTCCTGACCCATCGACGTCCACGCGTCGGTGTAGACGACTGCCGCACCCTGGACGGCCTCGGACGGGTCGTTGCCGAAGCGCAGCCGTCCGCCGCCGGCCAGGGCGATATCCGTTGCTCGCATCACGATCCGCTCGTTCGGACCGTAGCCGGGCGGATGGGCCAGGCGGACTTCCATCCCGAGAGCGCCGCCGAGCAGGGCGAGGGAGTGGTACACGTTGTTGCCGTCGCCGATGAATGCGACGACAAGGCCCTCCAGGCGCCCGAAATGCTCCTGCATCGTGAATACGTCGGCCAGCGCCTGGCACGGATGCTCCCGCAGGGTGAGGCCGTTGATGACCGGGACCCCGGCCTGGCTGGCCAGCTCCATCGCGACCTCGTGAGGACCCGTCCGGACGACGATCCCGTCGACGAACCGTTCCAGATTTCGGGCGACGTCGCGAACACTCTCGCGCGCCCCAAGGACGACGTCATGGGTCAGGTAGATGGCATGCCCGCCAAGCTGGGCCATGCCCGCCTCGAACGTGACCCGGGTCCGCAGGCTCGGCTTCTGGAAGAGCATCGCCAGGGTGGCACCGGGCAACGGCGGCGATGCGTGACGTCGGGTGTCGCGGTACTCGGACTTGAGGCGCGCAGCCGTCTCGAAGACCTGCCCGACCTCGGCGGCCGACAGATCGGCGACGCTCAGCAGGTCGCGGCCCCGCAACGACCCGGCCGCGGTCATCGAGCGGTCCACGTCGGCGCGGCGTCGGTCAGCGCTTCGTGTACTGGGGTGCCTTCCGGGCTCGCTTGAGGCCGTACTTCTTGCGTTCCTTCATCCGAGGGTCACGGGTCAGCAGGCCAGCCTGTCGGAGCGGAAGGCGATTGGTCTCGGGATCAAGCTCCAGCAGCGCCCGGGCGATGCCATGGCGGATCGCCCCGGCCTGACCGGTCACGCCGCCGCCCTCGACCTTGATCATCACGTTGAAGCGACCCTCCGTCCCGGTCACCCGGAACGGCATCCGCAAGTCGGTTTCGTTGACGGCATTCCCGAAATGCTCGTCGAGGGTCCGACCGTTGACGATGATCTCGCCTTCGCCCGGCAGCAGCCGGACGCGGGCGATCGCCGTCTTGCGGCGGCCGGTCCCGGAATAGAACGATGGGATGGTCATGTCATCAGGCTCCTGATCAGGCGAGCGGCTCAGGCCGCTGGGCCTGATGCGGATGGTCCGACCCCGGATAGACCTTCAGCTTGCGGAGCTGCTGGGTGCCGAGGCGATTGTGGGGCAGCATCCCCTTGACGGCGCGACGGATGACTTCCTCCGGTCGGCGCTCGAGGAGGTGGCCGAGTGTCTCTTCCTTGAGACCGTGCGGGTAGCCACTGTGCCGGCGATAGAGCTTGGTTTCCAGCTTGCCGCTGGTGACCGCGATCCGGCCGGCATTGAGGACGATCACGTGGTCGCCCGAGTCGAGGTTCGGTTGATAGCTTGGCTTGTGCTTGCCCTCGAGGACGTGGGCGATGCGCGAAGCGAGCCGGCCGAGCGTCTCGTCCGTCGCGTCGACGACGTACCAGCGTCGGTCGATGTCACCCTCTCGGACCGAATAGGTCTTCGCGTTCATCGTTCTTCGTCTTCTCCGTTCGATCGTCCAGGCGGTCGCCCGAGAGCGACTCGCCTGAGACATAACCCCTTGGCCGGGGCGGCTGCCCCGCCGAAGGCCGGTCCATCGCCGGCAAGTGCCGACCGGACCGCAGTCTCTTCCGTCTGTCCGAGGCCGACCTCCAGAAGGGCGGCCACCATCCGACGGACCATCCCGCGCAGGAAGGCGTCGGCTCGGACGTCGATCGTCACCAGCCTGCCTGCCCGCCTGACCCGGACCATCATGATGGTCCGGACCGACGTTCGGCCCGCTGCCCCGAAGGCGCTGAAGTCGTGCCGGCCGATGAAGGCCGACCCGGCCCGCGCCATCGCGGCGGTATCGAGCGGGGCCCGGATCCCGAGTGCATCGCGCTCGCGAAGCGGACGGCGCGGCCCGTTCCAGACGGTGTAGCGGTATTCCCGATACCGCGCCGCATAGCGAGGGTTGAACCCGGCAGCCGCTGGTCGCACGTCGTGGACCGCGACATCCGGTGGAAGCAGCGCATCGAGCGCTTGTTCCAACTCCGTCGCGACCCGTGGTCCGTGATAGGTGAACCCGATCACCTGACCCGTGGCGTGTACCCCGGCGTCCGTCCGGCCCGCTCCGTCGACCCGGCCGACGATCCCGCCATCAAGGCGGGCGAGAGCGGTCTCCAGGACCCCCTGGACCGTGCGCTTGCCAGGGTTGACCTGGAAACCGGCAAAGTCCGTTCCGTCATATTCGACCCTGGCGCGAAAGCGCCGGGCGACACCCTCTCGGGCGCCTGTCATGTGGTCAGCGCGAGCGCAGCGCAGTGCCGCTCACACCAGTTCGATCTGGACGATCACCGCGGCGTCACCGCGCCGCTGGCCGAGACGGACGATCCGGGTGAAGCCGGACGATCGATCCGCATATTTCGGGGCGATCTCGTCGAACAGCTTGGAGACGACCAGCGGCTCGTTCGGGAACTGGGCGACGACCGCCCGGCGAGCCGAGAGATCCCCGCGCTTGGCCAGGGTGATGACCTTCTCGACCCGCCCGCTGATCTCCTTGGCCTTCGCCTCGGTCGTCTTGACCCGCTCGTACCGGATGACCGACACGGTCAGGTTCTTGAACAGGCTGAGGCGCGGCCCCTGCTTGCGACTGAGCTTGCGGCCACCGATCCGATGGGCCACGGTCAGTCCTCCGCCCCGTCGTCGAACGGCTCGTCGGCCTCGATGTCGTCGAGCCCGTCGAGGCCTTCGATATCCGTCTCGGGGATGATGAAGCCGCGCATCCGCAGGCGCTCCTTCATCTCGTCGAGCGACTTCTTGCCGAAGTTGCGCATCCGCAGCAGGTCTTCGTCCTTGAGCTGGAGCAGCTGGCCGACCTTGACGATGTTGTTGCGCTTGAGCGAGTTGTAGGCGCGCATCGGCAGATCGAGCTCCTCGATCGGCATGTCGAGCATGTTCGCCGGCAAGGCCGCGACGCCGGTCACCGGCGCGGTCGGGACCGCCGGCATGCCGACCGTCACGAACGGCCGGAACTGATTGACCAGGATCTCAGCCGAGCGGCTCAGGGCTTCTTCGGGACCGATCGTCCCGTCCGTCTCGATCTCGATCGTCAGCTTGTCGTAGTTGGTCATCTGACCGACCCGCATGCTCTCGACCCAGTAGTTGATCTTGCGGACCGGGGTGAAGATGGCGTCCACCGCGATGACGCCGATCGGCAATGCCTCCGCCCGTTCGGCGCCCAGGTAGCCGACCCCTCGCTCGACCGTCAGGTCGAGTTCGATGGTCACGTCGTCGGTATCGAGGGTCATCAGGACAAGATCCGGATTGACGATCTCCACGTCGGCCGATTCGGCGATGTCCGCGGCGGTCACGGCGCCGGCACCACTCTTGATCAGCCGGAGCTGGACCGGATGGGCGGCGTAGCTCTTGAGCCGGAGCTTCTTGACGTTGAGGACGATCTGGGTGACGTCTTCCTTGACGCCCGGGATCGTCGAGAATTCCTGATAGATATCGCGGATCTGGATACTGGTGACGGCCGCCCCTTCGAGCGACGACAGGAGGACGCGCCGGAGCGCGTTGCCGAGCGTCACGCCGTATCCGGCCTGGAGCGGGCCGGCCTCGTACTTGGCGTACGTTCCGACTTCCTCGACGGGCTCGATCTGCGGGCTGTCCAGTTCGATCATGGGTGCGGCTTACCTCGAGTAGTACTCGACCACGAGCTGCTCGTTGAGATCGAGCGGCATCTGGTCGCGGGATGGCGGCGCGATGACGGCACCGGACAGGCTGGCGGGGTCCATCGTCAACCACTCCGGCGCCTGGTGCGAGCGGAGGGTCTCCTTGGCGATCTTGAACGGCTCGCGCGTGCGATGGGACTCGCGAACCTCGATCCGATCCCCTGCCTTGAGCTGGTAGGACGCGATGTTCGTGGGCCGGCCGTTGACCTGGAGATGACCATGGCCGACGAAGTGACGAGCCTGCGCCCGCGATGATGCGATGCCCAAGCGATACACGACGTTGTCCAGCCGCAGCTCGAGCGAGCGGAGCAGATTCTCGCCGGTCACCCCGGGTTGATTCTCCGCGTCGATGAAGTAGTTCCGGAACTGTCGTTCGAGGACGCCATAGGTTCGCCGGACCTTCTGCTTCTCACGCAGCTGCAGGCCGTACTCGCCGACCTTGCGGCGGCGGACGCCGTGCTGGCCGGGTGGCGTCGGTCGGCGCTCGAACGAGCATTTCTTGGAATAGCAGCGGCTGCCCTTCAGGAAGAGCTTGGCGCCCTCCCGACGGCAGAGGCGGCAGACGGATGCGGTGTAACGGGCCATGGGTCCTCGAGCTCTTAGACTCGGCGCCGCTTGGGCGGGCGGCAACCGTTGTGCGGGATCGGGGTGACGTCGGTGATGGCGCTGACTTCCAGTCCGGCCGCCTGAAGTGACCGGACGGCCTGCTCTCGACCAGCGCCCGGTCCCTTGACGTAGACCTCGACCTGGCGCATGCCGTGCTCCATCGCCCGCTTGGCGGCCCCATCGGCCGACAGGGCGGCTGCATACGGGGTGCTCTTGCGCGAGCCCTTGAAGCCGGCCACCCCGGCCGAACCCCAGCTGATGACCGCGCCGTTGAGGTCGGTGATGGTGATGATCGTGTTGTTGAACGTCGCCTGGATATGAACGTGGCCCTGAGGCACGTTCTTCTTCTCGCGCCGACGCGTCTTGACCGCTCGCTTGCGTTCTGCCATAGCTGGTCAGCCCCTCGTCACTTCTTGCGCCGCACGCCGACCGTCTTCTTCGGTCCGCGACGCTGGCGAGCGTTGGTCTTGGTCCGCTGCCCTCGGACCGGAAGGTTGCGGCGATGGCGCACGCCCCGATATGAGCCGATCTCGATCAGGCGCTTGATGTTGAGCGCGACCTCGCGGCGAAGATCGCCTTCGACCTTGTAGCGCCGATCGATGAGTTCACGCAGGCGATTGACCTGCTCTTCGGTCAGGTCGCGGACCCGGGTGTCCGGATTGACGTTCGTCTGGGCGAGGATCTTCTGGCTGGTCGGCAGGCCGATCCCGAAGACGTAGGTAAGGGCGATCTCCACGCGTTTCTCGCGTGGGATGTCCACGCCGGCGATACGTGCCATCGGTTACCCCTGCCGCTGCTTGTGCTTCGGGTTGGTGCAGATGACCATCACGGTGCCGTGGCGACGGATGACCTTGCAGTTATCGCAGCGCGCCTTGACGGAAGCTCTGACTTTCAACGGATCCTCGGTTTTCTGTCTGGTTGCATCACTTGAGCCGGTAAGTGATCCGACCGCGGCTGAGGTCATAGGGCGACAACTCGACACGGACACGATCACCGGGCAGGATGCGGATGAAGTTCATGCGCAGCTTGCCGCTGATGTGGGCGAGCACCCGGTGGCCGTTCTCCAACTCGACCGCGAACTGGGTGTTCGGAAGCGGCTCGATGACCGTTCCCTCCACTTCGATCGCATCTCGCTTGGCCACAGGCTTGTGTGCTTCCCTTTCTCACGCACAGTGTCGGCCCGACCGGGCCGACACACGAACGCGTAGCGTATCAAAGTTGACCGATCCCGGCAACCGGTCGGTCATGCTGCCGTCAGGATCAGCGGACCGTCGTCGGTGATCGCGATCGAATGCTCGAAATGGGCTGCCATCGACCCGTCAGCGGTGACGACGGTCCAGTCGTCAGGCAGGATCCTCGTGTCATGACCGCCGAGCGTGAACATCGGCTCGATGGCCAGGCACAGGCCGGCTTCCAGCTTTCGGCCCGGGCGTCCGGTCCGGTAGTTGGGGACCTGTGGCTCCTCGTGCATGGACGTTCCGATCCCGTGCCCGACGAACTGCCGGATGACCCCCAGATCGGCGCGCCTCGCGACGGCTTCGACCGCGGCCGAGATGTCGTCGATGTGGTTGCCGGGAACGGCCGCGGCGATGCCTGCCAGCATCGCTTCGCGGGTCATGTCGATGAGCTCCAGCACTCGTGGCGGCGGCTGGCCGACGAAGAATGTCCGGGCGGCATCACCGTGCCAGCCGTCGAGGATCGCTCCGGCGTCGATCGAGACGATCTGCCCATCACGGATGGTTCGCTCGCCGGGGATGCCGTGGACGATCTCATCATCGATCGAGATGCACACGCTGGCCGGGAACGGGACGCGCGGGTTGACGCCGGGATAGCCCTTGAACGACGGGATCGCACCGGCGGCCCGGATGTGGGTCTCGGCCAGCGTGTCGAGGCGGGCCGTGGAGACGCCCGGGTGAAGCTCAGCCGCCAAGAGGTCGAGGACCTCGCCGACCAGCCGCCCGGCGCGACGCATCCGCTCGACTTCGGCGCGGGACTTGCGAGTCACCATCCGGTCATGCTCCAAGCGACCGGACGGCCGCCAGCAACTCGTCGGTCACGGCCTCGATCGAGGCCCGGCCGTCGACGGTTCGCAGGACGCCCAGCTCGCGGTAATGGTCGACGACCTCGAGCAGCGGTGGGACCTGCTCGGCCATCCTCGCTCGCACGGTCGCCTCCTCGTCGTCGGCCCGCAGGCCGAGTTCAGAGCCGTCGAGATCGCACAGGCCGTCGACCGCGGGTGGATTCGAGGCCAGGTTGTAGACGTGGCCGTTGGCGGCGCAGATGCGCCGGTCGGCCATCCGCCTGACCAGGTCCTCGAGGGGAACATCGATGTATCCGGCGATCTCGACGCGTCGCCCGGCATCGGCCAGCGCCCGGTCGAGAGCCTCGGCCTGGACCTTGGTCCGCGGGAACCCGTCGAGGATGGCGCCTTCGGCCGCGTCGGCCCCGTCGAGTCGATCGAGAAAGACGCGGACGATGGTCTCATCCGGCACCAGCCGGCCGCGGCTCATGAACCGATCGGCCTCACGACCGAGCGGCGACCCGGCCGCCACGGCCGACCGCAGCAAGTCGCCAGAGGCCAGGACCGGGATCTGCAACAGCTCGGCGAGGACCGGCGCCTGCGTGCCCTTCCCGGCGCCCGGGGCGCCAAGCAGGACGATGACCGTCATCGGACCGTCTCGGCGGCCCATCCCTCAATGCTCACCGGATGAAGCCTTCGTAGTTGCGCATCATCAGCTGGGCTTCGATCTGCTTCATCGTCTCGACCACGACCGACACCACGATGAGCAGACTCGTGCCACCAAGGCCCAGCGTGGCCAGGTCGGGGACGGCGAGCGCGACGACCGATGGTGACACGGCCACGATGGCCAGGAACAGGGCACCGGCGAAGGTGATCCGGGTGACCACCCGCGACAGGTAGTCCTGGGTCGGTCGACCGGGGCGGATACCCGGGATGAACCCGCCGTTCTTGCGCAGCTGCTCGGCCGTCTCGTCCGGTTTGAAGGTGAATGCCGTGTAGAAGTACGTGAAACCCATCGTCAGCAAGAAGTACATGACGATGTACAACGGCGAGGTCGAGCTGAAGACGGTCACGATGAACTCGGAGATGCCCTTCACGATGGGGATGTCCGAAGTCGAGAAGTAGGTCGCAAGCTGATGCGGGAAGAGCAGGATGCTGACCGCGAAGATGATCGGGATGACACCGGCCTGGTTGACGCGCAGGGGCAGGAACGTCTGGCCACCGGAATACATGCGCCGACCACGGACACGACTCGCGTACTGGATCGGGATCCGGCGCTGGCCCTCCTGGATGTAGATGATCACCCCGACAGCGGCGATGGCCACGATCGCGAAGGCGACCGCCAGACCGATGTTGGGATTGAGCCGGAACGAGTTCAACGCTCCCGGCGCCCGACTCACGATGCCGGCGAAGATGATGAAGCTGATGCCATTGCCGATCCCGCGTTCGGTGATCAGCTCGCCGATCCACATCAGGACGATCGCGCCCGCGGTCAGGGTGGCGATCTGGGTCAGCGTCTCGAAGCTGGACAGGTCGAACGAGCCGGTCAGGACCGACTGCGAATTCAGCAGGGCCAGGACGCCGTAGGCCTGCAGGATGGCCAGCGGGACGGTCGCGTAGCGGGTGTACTGGTTGATCTTGTTGCGACCGAATTCGCCCTCACGACTCAGGGCCTGGAGCGATGGCACGACGCCGGTCATCAACTGCATGATGATCGACGCGTTGATGTACGGGTTCATCCCGAGGGCGACGACGGAGAAATGCGATAGTCCGCCGCCCGAGAACAGATCGAGCAGACCGGCCAGCGCGTTGCCCTGGACGAAGATCTGGAGCTGCGCCTTGTCGACACCCGGGATCGGCACCGATGCCAGCAGCCGGAAGACGATCAGCAGGCCAAGGACGTACAGGATCCTTCGCCGGATGTCCGGCGCGCGAAAGGCGTTGAGGAGCGATTCGAACACGGGTCAGGCGTCGTCGCCGGACGGCGCGTCTGCCTCGTCGCCGGACGGCGCGTCTGCCTCGTGGACGACGGTCGGCTCGGCGTCGGCGACCGCGACCGGCAGGTCGTCGTCGGTCGTGCCCGTCGCCTTGGCCTTCTTCGACTTGGGCCGTTTGGGTGGCTCGGGCGCGGCATCGGCCGCGCTTGCCTCGGGGGCCGCGCTCGACTCGGGATCTGCCGGAGCGTCGACGCCGAGGGCGATCAGCGGCGTGGTCGGAATCTCCAGGACATTGACGCTGCCACCGGCCGCCTCGATCTTGGCACGAGCCGATGCCGTGAACGCATCAGCCACGACGAACAGCGGAACCGTCAGTTCGCCGGCGCCCAGGATCTTGAGTGGCTTGTTCAAGGTCCGGACCAGGCCGACAGCACGCAGGATGTCCTGATTGACCGTCAGTGGGGCGGCTTTGCCGGTCGCCTTCTTGTCGCCCTCGACCTCGAAAGCACCGCGTTCGGCCAGGGCGCCGATGGCCCCGACGTTCACGACTTCGTACTCGATCTTGAACCGGTTCTTGAAGCCACGCAGCTTGGGGATCCGGACGTGGAGCGGCGTTTGGCCACCCTCGAACCACGGTGGGATCGAGCCGCCGGCGCGTGCCTTCTGGCCCTTCGTGCCTCGGCCGGCCGTCTTGCCCTTGCCGGCCGCGATCCCGCGACCGACCCGCATCCGCTTCTTGCGCGAACCGTCCGCGGGTTTCAGATCGTGCAGTTTCATCGGGTCTCTCCGGTCTCGGGGCCGCTCGTCTCAGCGATCTCTTCGACGCTGACGAGGAAGCGAACCTGGCGGACCATCCCGCGCGTGGCGGGGTTGTCGGTGATGATGCTGGTGCTGCCGATCCCGCGCAGCCCGAGCGCACGAACGGTGGCCCGATTGCGCGCGATATGGCTGATCGTGCTCTTGACCTGGGTCACCTTGAGCTTACCGGCCACCGGACACCTCCGCGGCGACCGGCGCCGGCTGGCCGGCGATCCGGCTGACCAGCTTGACGCCACGACGGGCGCCGAGCTCCTCCGCCGAGTGGAGGCTCCGAAGCGCCTCGATGGTCGCCCGAGTCACATTGACCGGGTTCGTCGAACCATGGATCTTGGACAGGATGTCTCGAACGCCGACGGCCTCAAGAACGGCCCGGACCGAACCGCCGGCGATGACGCCGGTGCCCTGCGAGGCGGGCTTGAGGAGCACGCTGCTGGCGCCATATACCACCTGGACCTCGTGCGGGATCGTGGTGCCGACCATCGGGATCCGGATGAGATTCTTCTTGGCGTCCTCGACACCCTTGCGGATCGACTCCGGGACCTCACCGGCCTTGCCGATGCCGACACCGACGTGGCCGGCGCCGTCGCCGACGACGACGACCGCGCTGAAGCTGAAGCGCCGGCCGCCCTTGACGACCTTGGCGACTCGATTGATCTGGACGACGCGCTCCTCGAGCGCGAGCTTGCTAGGGTCGATTCGTGCCACGGGGGCTCCTTCCGATCAGAATTCGAGGCCGGCTTCGCGGGCGGCATCGGCGAGGGACTTGACCCGCCCGTGGTACCGGAACCCGGCACGATCGAAGACGACCCGGTCGACCCCGGCCGCCTTGGCCCGCTGGGCGACGAGCCGACCGACCGCGGCAGCCTCCTCCGATTTCGTCTTGTCGGAACCCTTGAGCTCCTTCTCGACGGTCGAGGCAGCGGCCAGCGTCGTGCCCGACGCATCGTCGATCACCTGCGCGTAGATATGGTTGAGACTGCGGAAGACCGCGAGGCGTGGGCGCCCGTCGGACCCGGCCAGATGCAGACGGATCCGGGTGTGGCGCTTGCGTCGGGCGGCGCCCCGAGTCGTTACCTGGGTCATTTCTTGCCGCCGATCTTGCCAGCCTTGCCGGCCTTCCGGCGGATGTACTCACCGGCATAGCGCACGCCCTTGCCCTTGTAGGGCTCGGGCTTGCGGGTCGAACGGACCTGGGCGGCCACCTGGCCGACGAGCTCCTTGTCGATGCCGACGACGGCCAGACGCGTCGGGTTCTCCACCTCGAAGCTGATGCCGTCGGGCGGCTCGATCTCGATCGGGTGGCTGTAGCCTAGGTTGAGGGTCAGCTTCCGCCCGGTGAGCGCCGCACGATAGCCGACCCCCGTGATCTCGAGGCCCTTGCGGTAGCCGTCGGTCACCCCGACGACCATGTTGTTGACCAGGGTCCGGGTCAGGCCGTGGAGCTGGCGATGGGTCTTCTGTTCGGTCGGCCGGGTGACGACCAGGGTCCCGTCCTCACGTCGGACGGTCATGTCCGGATGGAGGGTCCGACTCAGGCTGCCCTTCGGTCCGGTCACGGTCACGAGGCGGCCGTCGATGGTCACGTCGACCCCCGACGGGATGGTGATGGGCAGGCGTCCGATGCGTGACATGTCAGCCCCCTACCAGACGAACGCGAGGACTTCGCCGCCCAGCTGCGCCTGACGCGCCTGCTGACCGGTCATGATCCCCTGGCTCGTGCTGACGATGACGATGCCCAGGCCGCCAAGGACTCGCGGGATGTCGGTCTTGCGGGCGTACACCCGGAGACCGGGCTTGCTGATCCGCTTGAGACCGGACACCACGGGGACCTTCCCGTCGACGTACTTGAGGGTGATCCGAAGGACCGCGGTCGGGCCGTCCTTCTCCTCGGTCACGTCGGCGATGAAGCCCTCGGACTTCAGGATGCGGGCGATCTCTCGCTTCGTCCGGGATGCCGGGACGACGACCTCGGTGTGCCGTGCCCGCGACGCGTTCCGAACTCGAGTGAGCATGTCCGCGATGGGATCGGAGATGTTCATTCGGTCCCTACCAGCTCGACTTGGTGACGCCCGGCAACTCGCCCAGGAGGGCCCGTTCCCGGAAACAGATGCGGCACAGTGCGAAGCGCCGGATGAAGGCGCGCGGTCGTCCGCACACGGTGCAGCGGTGATACGCGCGCACCTTGTGTTTCGGGGTTCGCTTCGCCTTTGCGATCATCGATTTCTTAGCCATGTGTCTCCCTCCCCACGCCTACGAGGCGAAGGGCATGCCGAGGAGTTCGAGAAGCTTCTTCGATTCCTCGTCGGTCTTCGCCGTCGTCACGATGCTGATCTCCAGCCCGCGGAGACGGTCCACCTTGTCGTAGTCGATCTCCGGGAAGGCGAGTTGCTCCCGGAGCCCGAGTGAGTAGTTACCCCGGCCGTCGAAGGACTTGCCCGGGATGCCGCGGAAGTCGCGGATCCGGGGCAGGGCCATCGTGGTCAGCCGGTCCATGAAGTCCCACATCCGCTCACCGCGGAGGGTCACCTTGGCCCCGATCGAGTTGCCCGTCCGAACACGGAATTGGGCGATCGACCGCTTGGCTTTGGTCACGATCGGCTTCTGGCCGGTGATGATGGTCAGGTCGCCAAGCGCCGCATCGAGCGCCTTGGCGTTCGATAGCGCCTCACCAAGACCGATGTTCACCACGATCTTGGACAGCCGCGGGATCTCCATCGGATTGGCGTATTCGAACTGCTTGTGCAGCGCGGGCGCCACCTCGGCCGAGTACCGTTCGTGAAGGCGACTGGTCATGCCTTCACCTCCAGCTGCTCGCCACAATGCCGACACACCCGGATCCGTCGACCGGTGTCGAGCGTCGCATGGGCGATCCGGGTCGGTTTGGCGCAACTCGTGCACACGAGCATGACCCGGCTGACCGGCAGCGGCTGAGCGATCTCAAGGATCCCGCCCTGCTGCATCTTCGGGACACGATCGTTCGTGCCCGCGGTCTGACGCGGCTTGGTGTGGCGCTTGGCGATGTTGAGCCCGTCGACGACGACGAACGTGCCTCCGGCCGGCGATCCACGCCGGAAGACGCTCCGGGCCGAAGACGGCGCGGCGGTCCGGCGGATGACCCGGTCGACCGTGCCGCGCTTGCCGGCATCCTTGCCGGCGAGGACCACGACGGTGTCGCCCTTGCGGATCTCGGGCACCTTGGGCGAGCGCGGCTTGACCGCTCGGGTCGCCATCACAGCACCTCCGGCGCGAGGGACACGATCTTCATGTAGTTGCGGTCACGCAGTTCCCGGGCGACAGGCCCGAAGATCCGTGTCCCGCGCGGGTTGCCCTGGTTGTTGATGAGCACCGCGGCGTTCTCGTCGAACCGGATGTAGCTGCCGTCGGGGCGGCCGTACTCCTTGGCGGTTCGAACGATGACGGCACGGACGACGTCGCCCTTCTTGACCGCGGCATTTGGGATGGCCTGCTTGACGCTTGCCACGATGACGTCGCCGACGCCGGCGTCGGTCTTGAGCGACCGACCCATCACCCGGATGCACTGGATCGTCCTGGCGCCGGTGTTGTCGGCGACCTTCAGACGGGTCTGGGACTGGATCACTGCGCGACCTCCTCGGCGGCCGGGGCATCGACGGTCGAGGCATCGGCCTCGGGCGCCGCAGCTCCGGCCGGGTCGGTCTCGCCATCGCCCTCGCGGGTCCGTCCCGGATGCGCGGCGGAATGGATCGCCTCAGATGTCGCGGCCTCGTCGGTCACGACCTCACCGGGCAGGCCGTGGTCACCGGCGCGCTGGACGACCGAAACCAGTCGCCAGCGCTTGGTCGCCGACAACGGTCGAGATTCCTCGATGAGGACGGTGTCGCCGATCCGTGCGTCATTGGTCTCGTCGTGCGCCTTGAATTTCGTGCTCAAGCGGATGACCCGCTTGTACAGCCGATGGCGCGCCAGCCGCTCGACGGACACGACGATCGTCTTGTCCATCCGGTCGCTGACGACGCGCCCGACCTTGGTCTTGCGCTTGCCTTGCACCTGGGTTTCTGCTCCTGTCATCGCGTGATCTCCCGGGCACCGGCCGGCTGAGCTCCTCGCTCACGCTGGACGGTCAGGATCCGTGCGATCGTTCGCCGCGTTTGCGGGATGGTGCTGTAGTCCTTGAGTTGGCGCGTCGATAGCGCGAAACGTGCCCCCCACAGGTCCTGCTTGGCCTCCTTGAGGGCGGCGTCGAGTTCAGGGTCGGACATCTGGCGAACCTTCTCGATGTCCATCAGTTCGCCTCCTTGGCCGACTCGCGGACGACCACTCGGGTCGCGACCGGCAGCTTGTGGCTGGCCAGGCGCATCGCCTCGACGGCCGAGTCATGGTCGACACCGGCCATCTCGAACAGGATCCGGCCGGGCTTGACGACCGCGACCCAATGATCCGGTGCGCCCTTGCCGGAACCCATCCGGGTCTCGGCCGGCTTCTTCGTGGCGGGCTTGTCGGGGAAGACCCGGATCCAGATCTTGCCGCCACGCTTGACCGAGCGAGTCATCGCCCGCCGGGCCGCCTCGATCTGGCGACTGGTGATCCAGGCCGGTTCCTGGGTGGCCAATCCGTATTCACCGAAGGCGACCGTGTGGCCGCCCTTGGCCATGCCGGACATCCGTCCACGCATGACCTTGCGGTGCTTGACTCGTTTCGGCATCAACACCGGTCAGACCCCCGTCCCGATGGCGGTCGGGACGCCGGCATCGCGCGCGGCCCGCTCCGGGGTGATGTCGCCGCGGTAGATCCAGACCTTGACCCCGATCCGACCGTAGGTCGTGTGGGCATGGACCTGGCCATAGCTGATATCTGCACGCAGCGTGCCGAGCGGGATGCGACCTTCCTTGTCCCATTCGCGACGGCCCATCTCGGATCCGCCGAGGCGACCGGCGACGGCGATCTTGACGCCCTTCGCACCGGCCTTCATCGATCGCTGGATGGCCTGCTTCATCGCCTTCTTGAAGGCGATCCGACGGCTCAGCTGGCCCGCGATGTTCATCGCCACCAGGTAGGCATCCAGTTCGGGCTGGCGGATCTCCTTGATCTCAAGCTTGACCTTGCGGGTGGTCAGCGCACCGATCTGCTGACGCAGGACCTCGACGTTGGCGCCGCCCTTGCCGATGACGATGCCCGGCTTGGCCGTATGGATGGTCACCGTCACGTGGTTGATCCCGCGCTCGATCTCGACCCCGCTGACGCTGGCATTGGCCAGGCGCTTGTCGATGAGCGCCCGGATCTTGATGTCCTCCTGGAGGGAGGCGGTGTATTCCTTGTTGTCGGCGTACCACTTCGCGGTCCAGGTGCGCGAGACACCGAGCCGGAAGCCGTACGGATGGACCTTGTGTCCCATGTCAGGCCTCCTGGTCCGCGACGATGATGGTGATGTGGGTCATGGGCTTGTGGATCGGGAACGCCCGACCCTGGGCTCGAGGCTGGAACCGCTTGATGGTCGGACCCTCGTCGGCGATGGCGTCGGCGATGAACAGGTCCTCAGCCGACAGGTTGTGGTTGTTCTCGGCGTTGGCCGTCGCGCTCTTGAGGACGCGAGCCACGTCGGCGGCCGCCTTCTGGGGCATGAACCGCAGCAGGGCGGCGGCCTCTTCGACCGGCTTGCCCTTGATCGCCTCGGTCACGAGACGGGTCTTGCGGGTCGAGGCCCGGAGGTATCTGGCGGTGGCGGAGACACGCACGGTCGGCACCTACTTCAACGCCGTCGATCGGTCGGTGTGCTTGCCGTGCCCGCGGTAGTTGCGGGTGGGACTGAACTCACCGAGTCGATGGCCGACCATGTTCTCGGTCACGTAGACCGGGATGTGCTTCTTGCCGTTGTAGACCGCGATGGTGTGGCCGATGAACGTCGGAAAGATGACCGACGCGCGCGACCACGACTTGACGACCTTCTTTTCGTTGCGCTTGTTCATGGCTTCGATGCGGCCAAGGAGTCGGGCCTCGACGAACGGGCCCTTCTTGATCGAGCGGGACATCGGTTACCTCCTCCCTACTACTTGCGATGCCGTGATCGGACGATGAGCCGTCCGGTCGTCTTGGACCGTCGGGTGCGATAGCCCATGGCGGGCTTGCCCCACGGCGTCTTGGGTGGCATGCCGGTCGGCGACTTGCCTTCGCCACCACCATGCGGATGGTCGCGCGGGTTCATGACGACGCCTCTGACCTCGGGCCGCTGGCCCATGTGCCGCGCGCGCCCGGCCTTGCCGAGGTTCTGGTTCTCGTGATCGAGGTTGCTGACCTGGCCGACCGTGGCCATGCAGCGCATCGGTACGCGGCGCATCTCACCGGACGGCAGGCGGACGGTCGCGAACTCGCCTTCCTTGGCCAGGAGCTGGGCGGAGACCCCGGCCGAGCGGACGATCTGACCGCCCTTGCCCGGAACGAGCTCGATGTTGTGGATGGTCGTGCCGAGTGGGATGTTGGCCAGCGGCAGCGCGTTCCCGACGCGCGCCTCGGCCTCGGGCCCGGCGACGACCACGTCACCGACCTTCAGACCGTGGGGCAGGAGCATGTACCGCTTCTCGCCGTCGCGATAGTGGAGCAGCCCGATCCTGGCCGACCGGTTGGGATCGTATTCGATGGTGGCCAGACGGGCCGGCACGCTGAACTTGTCGCGCTTGAAGTCGATCTTGCGGTAGTGCTGCTTCTCGCCGCCACCGCGATGGCGGACCGTCAGGCGACCGGCATTGTTGCGCCCGGACCCACGGACCTGCGGTTCGAGCAGCGGCTTGTGGGGCTGCTTGGTGGTGATCTCCTCGAAGGTCGAGCGAGTCATCTGGCGAAGCCCGGGTGAGGTGGCCTTGTAACTGCGAAGCGGCATCGGTCAGACCCCCTCGAAGAATTCGATCTTCTGGCCGGGCGCCAGGGTGACGATGGCCTTCCGCCAGGCCGTTGTGTAGCCCACGGTCCGTCCGCGACGGCTGCCGCGACGCTTCTCCTTGGCCTTGGTCGTCAGGACGTTGACCGACACGACGGTCACGTTCTCCTTCTTGTAGAGCTCCTCGATCGCCGCCTTGATCTGGATCTTGTTGGCGTCGTCATGGACGGCGAAGGTGTACTTGCCGCGGCCTGATTCATCGATCGACTTCTCACTGATGACCGGACGCAGGATGATCTCGGGAGCGGTCAGGACGCTCATGCGTACACCTCCTGCATGCGGGCCAGAGACGGCTGCTCGATGAGCACCACGTCGGCATTGAGGAGGTCCACCACGTTGAGCGAATCGGCCAGGATGATCTCGACCGTGGGCAGGTTGCGGGCCGACAACTCGAGCTTCTCGTCCCGCCCTGGCGCGACGAGCAGGACTCGGCCATTGGCTTCGAGCGCGCCCAACACTGCGACCAGGTCGCGTGTCCGGACAGCATCGAGTCCGAATGTGTCGATGACCTTGATCGCCTCGTCGCCGAACTTGGCAGTCAGCGCCCCACGAAGGGCCAGCCGCTTCATCTTGCGCGGCAGGCGCTGCTCGTAGGATCGCGGGTGCGGGCCGAAGACCGCCCCACCGCCGCGATAGTGCGGGGCACTGGTCGTGCCCTGGCGCGCCCGGCCGGTGCCCTTCTGGCGGTACGGTTTCTTGCCACCGCCACGGACTTCACCGCGGGTCTTCGTGTCGTGGGTGCCGGTCCGGCGACCGGCCAGCTGGGCGATCACGACCTGGTGGAGGACGGCCGCATTGATCGGCGCGTCGAACAACTCGTCGCTGAGATCCACGCTGCCGACCGTCTTGCCGGTCTTGTCGAACAGATCCGTCTGTGGCATCGGTCAGGCCTTCTTCACGAGGATGAGCCCGCCGCGAGCACCGGGCAGGCTGCCCTTGACCAGCAACAGGTTGCGCTCGGCATCGGTTCGCACGACGCGGACCTTCTTGATGGTCACCCGCTCATCACCCATGTGACCAGCCATCTTGAGGCCGCGATAGACGCGACCCGGCGTGGTCCCCGGCCCGATCGACCCGGGCGCCCGGTGATGGTCCGAACCGTGGGTCTTCGGACCGCGGTGGAAGTTGTGGCGCTTGATGTGTCCGGCAAAGCCCTTGCCCTTTGACACCCCGGTCACGTCGACCAGATCGCCCGCGGCGAACAGGTCGTCGATCGAGAACGTCTGACCGACGGTCACGTCTGCGATGCTGTCGACCCGGAACTCCCGGATCGTCCCGACCTGGGGCAGGTCCTTGAGCTGGCCGGCCTCCGGCTTGCTCAGCTTCTTCGTGACGTCCGTGCCGAGCTGGACGGCGCTGTAGCCATCACGTTCGGGGGTTCGCAGCCGGGTGACCGTGTTGGGCTCGATGACGAGCACCGATACGGCGACCATCGTGCCGTCGTCCTGGAAGACCTGGGTCATGCCGACCTTGCGACCGATCAATCCGACGTTCATCACATCTTGATCTCGATGTCGACACCCGCTGCCAGCGAGAGTCGCATCAGGGCGTCCACCGTCTTGGACGACGGGTCGAGGATGTCGACGAGCCGCTTGTGGGTGCGGATCTCGAACTGCTCTCGACTGTCCTTGTCGATGAACGGCGAGCGGATGACCGTGAACTTCTCGATCCGGGTCGGGAGCGGCACGGGACCGACGACGTCAGCGCCGGTGCGTTGTGCCGTCTCCACGATCTGGGCCGCCGACTGATCGAGCAGTCGATGGTCGTACGCCTTGAGGCGGATCCTGATCCGCTGCTTTGCCATGTCTTCCCTACTCGGCGATGGTGACGATGGCGCCGGCACCGACGGTCCGGCCACCCTCGCGGATGGCGAAGCGCTGGCCGATCTCGATGGCGATCGGGGTGATCAGTTCGACGCTCATCTCGACGTTGTCGCCGGGCATGATCATCTCGGCCCCGTCGGGCAGCCCGATGGCCCCGGTCACGTCGGTCGTGCGCAGGTAGAACTGGGGCCGGTAGCCGTTGTAGAACGGGGTATGGCGGCCACCCTCCTCCTTGGTCAGGACGTAGACCTGGGCGGTGAACTTGGTGTGGGGCTTGACCGAGCCGGTCTTGGCCAGGACCTGGCCGCGCTCGATCTCCTCCCGCTCGATGCCCCGGATGAGGCAGCCCACGTTGTCGCCGGCCTGACCCTGATCGAGCAGCTTCTTGAACATCTCGACGCCGGTGACCACGATCTTGCGGGTGGCCTTGACCCCGACCAGCTCGACCTCGTCGCCGACCTTGACGATGCCGCGCTCGATCCGGCCGGTCGCGACCGTGCCCCGGCCCTTGATCCCGAAGACATCCTCGACCGGCATCAGGAACGGCTTGTCGACATCGCGCTCGGGTGTCGGGATATAGCTGTCGACCGCGTCCATCAGCTCCTGGATGGGCGCGTAGGCCGGATCGTCCTTGTCGTCGCCGGCCTCGAGGGCCTTCAGCGCGCTGCCCCGGATGACCGGGATGTCGTCACCCGGGAAGTTGTACTTGCTGAGCAGCTCGCGGACCTCGAGCTCGACCAGGTCGAGCAGTTCCGGGTCGTCGACCATGTCGACCTTGTTGAGGAAGACGACGATGAACGGGACCTCGACCTGGCGGGCCAGCAGGATGTGCTCGCGGGTCTGGGGCATCGGGCCATCGGTCGCGGCCACGACCAGGATGGCGCCGTCCATCTGGGCGGCCCCGGTGATCATGTTCTTGATGTAGTCGGCGTGCCCGGGGCAGTCGACGTGGGCGTAGTGGCGGGCATCGGTCTCGTACTCGACGTGGGCGATGGCGATGGTGATCCCGCGCTCGCGCTCCTCGGGTGCGTTGTCGATCGAATCGAAGGCGCGGTACTCCGCCTCGCCCTTGAGGGCGAGGTACTTGGTGATGGCCGCGGTCAGGCTCGTCTTGCCATGGTCGATGTGGCCGATCGTGCCGATATTGACGTGCGGCTTGTTGCGCTCGAACTTCTTCTTGGCCATCTGGCTGCTCCCGGCTTCCTGCTAGACCTTGGACTTCTGGACGAGTTCCGAGGCAAGGTTGCCCGGCACCTCGGCGTAGTGACTGAACTCCATCGACGACGTCGCTCGACCCTGGGTCATGCTCCGCAGATCGGTGACGTAGCCGAACATCTGGGCGAGCGGGACGAAGGATCGGACGACCTGGGTCGTGCCTCGTGATTCCATCCCTTCGATCTGCCCGCGGCGGCTGTTGAGGTCGCCGATGACGTCGCCCATGAATTCCTCGGGCATCGTCACCTCGACCCGCATGATCGGCTCGAGGATGGCCGGATCCGCCTTGGCGAAGGCGTCCTTGACCGCCATGGATCCGGCGATCTTGAACGCCATCTCGGACGAGTCCACGTCGTGGTAGGACCCGTCGAACAGGGTCACCTTGACGTCGACCACCGGGAAACCGGCATAGATCCCCGTCGCCAGCGTCTCGCGGATGCCCTGGTCGACCGGCTTGATGTATTCGCGCGGGATGGTCCCGCCGACGATCTTGTCGATGAACTCATAGCCGGCACCCTTCTCGGCCGGCTCGAGCTTGATGACGGCATGGCCGTACTGGCCCTTACCGCCGGTCTGGCGGACGAACCGGCCGTTCCCCTCGGCAGCTCGTCGGATGGTCTCGCGATAGGAGACCTGGGGCTTGCCGATGTTGGCGGCGACCTTGAACTCCCGGATCATGCGGTCGACCAGGACATCGAGGTGCAGCTCGCCCATGCCGGCGATGAGCGTCTCGGCGGTCTCGGGATCGGTCTTGACCCGGAACGTCGGGTCCTCTTCGGCGAGTCGCTGGAGCGCGAGCGCGAGCTTGTCCTGGTCCGCCTTCGTCTTGGGCTCGATCTTGACCTCGATCACCGGCTCGGGGAAGGTCATCGACTCGAGCAGCACCGGGTGCTCCGGATCCGTCAGCGTGTCACCGGTGAAGGTCTCCTTGAGCCCGACGGCGGCGGCGATGTCACCGGCATAGACCTGGTCGATCTCCTCGCGGTGATTGGCGTGCATCTGAAGGATCCGGCCGATCCGCTCCTTCTTGCCCTTGGTCGGGTTCAGCACGTACGAGCCGGCCTTGAGCGTCCCGGAATAGACCCGGAAGAATGCCAGCTTGCCGACGAACGGGTCAGCCGCGATCTTGAAGGCCAGCGCGCTGAATGGCTCGGTGTCATCCGGCGTGCGCAGGAGGTCTCCACCGGTCCGCGGATCGACCCCGATCATCGGCGGCACGTCGAGGGGCGAGGGCAGGTAGTCGACGACCGCGTCGAGCATCTTCTGGACGCCCTTGTTCTTGAGCGCCGAGCCGGTCAGGACCGGGATGATCCGGGTCGTCAACGTCCCGAGCCGGAGCCCGCGCTTGATCTCGGCGACGGTCAGCTCCTCGCCCTCGAGGTACTTGTGGGTGAGTTCGTCATCCATCTCGGCAACGGCCTCGATGAGGACGTGTCGGTGCTTCTCAGCCTCGGCAGCCAGCTCGGCCGGGATGTCCACGACGTCGATGTTGTTGCCGAGGTCATCGCGGTAGTAGATGGCCTTCATCTCGACGAGATCGATGACGCCCTGGAACTGGTCTTCGCGACCGATCGGGATCTGGATCGGCACGGCGTTCGCACCGAGGCGGTCCTTGATCGAGTCGACGCAACGCCAGAAGTCGGCACCCGTCCGGTCGAGCTTGTTGATGAAACAGAAGCGCGGGACGCCGTAGCGATCGGCCTGTCGCCAGACCGTCTCGGACTGCGGCTCGACACCGGCGACGCCATCGAACACGACGACTGCCCCGTCGAGCACCCTGAGGCTGCGTTCGACCTCGACCGTGAAGTCCACGTGCCCGGGCGTATCGATGATGTTGATGCGGTGGTCGCCCCAGAACGCCGTCGTGGCGGCGGCCGTGATGGTGATCCCCCGTTCCTGCTCCTGGGGCATCCAGTCCATCGTGGCCGCGCCCTCATGGACCTCACCGAGCTTGTAGATCTTCTTCGTGTAGAAGAGGATCCGCTCGGTGACGGTCGTCTTGCCGGCGTCGATATGCGCGATGATCCCGATGTTCCGCGTTCTTGCGAGCGGAACCTGTCGTGCCACGGTCTGCCTACGCTCCCGCTCTTACCACTTGAAATGGCTGAAGGCCCGGTTGGCCTCCGCCATCTTGTGCGTGTCTTCTCGTCGCTTCACCGCCGCCCCGAGGCCGTTCATGGCGTCCACGAGTTCGGAGGCGAGTTTTTCGCTCATGCTCTTGCCGTTGCGCTTGCGGGCCGACTGGACGAGCCAGCGGACACCGAGTGACATGCGGCGATCGCCCCGGATCTCGACCGGGACCTGGTAGGTGGCGCCGCCGACGCGACGCGGCTTGACCTCGATGATGGGCGTCGCGTTGCGCATCGCCGCCTCGAGGATCTCGAGGCCGGGTCGACCGGCCTGGGCCTCGGCGCGGGCGAGCGCCTGACGGAGGATCCGCTCGGCGAGGTTCTGCTTCCCGCCCTTCATCAGCTTGGCCGAGAAGCGGGCGGTCATCCGGTTGGCCGGGATGGTCTCGTATTTCGACTTGCGGGGGATGCTCGTACGACGCGGCATCTAGCGGATCCCCGCCTTGCCGGCCGACTTCGCACCGTACTTGCTGCGACCCTGCTTGCGGTCACGGACGCCTGCGGCATCGAGCGTGCCACGGATGATGTGGTACTTGACCGACGGGAGGTCCTTGACCCGGCCGCCGCGGACGAGGACGACCGAGTGCTCCTGCAGGTTGTGACCGATGCCCGGGATGTAGGCGGTGACCTCCATCTGGTTGGTCAGGCGCACGCGGGCGATCTTGCGCAACGCGGAGTTCGGCTTCTTGGGGGTCATCGTCCGGACCTGGAGACAGACCCCGCGCTTCTGCGGGGCGCCCGGGATCGACACCTGCCGCTGGCGCAGGCTATTCCAGTTCTTGCGCATGGCCGGCGCCTTGATCTTGGAGATCTTGCGCTGGCGGCCATGGCGGACGAGCTGGCTGATCGTCGGCACAGAGTCGCTTCCTTTCGGGTCGGGTCGATGGTCGGTTCGGTCGTCGCCGACCGGGGCCGGTCGGGCGTCGCCGCCGGTCCGTCGGCGGTCGACGGAGCGGTCAGTCTGGGGTCATGATCTGGTCCCCGGCGCACGCGCCGAAGGCGGACCCCTCCCGAGGCCACGAACGCGAAGTCTAGCAGCGGCTCGAAGCGCGTGTCAAACGTGAAAGACGCCTGCTGGGACCACCGCGGCGGTCCGTCCGGACAGACCGCCATCCGTCGCCGACGAGCCCCTGGATCGAAACTCCGGTCAGCGCACCGACGTGCGTGTCAGGAGCGGTTTTCGCACGAACCCGAAGGCCCGTGTCCTGGGATCGACAGGATCTGTCGGATCCGAGCACCACGCATGCGTGTTCGTCGCGGATCCGCGTCTGGGGGCGCGACGAGCCCTGAAGTCGCGGCGCGGCCTTCGCCGTGCCGCTCCCCTGCTTCCGCGCCCCGGATCCCGGCCCGGTCAGGCCTCCTCGGTCGACTTGGCGAGTTCGGCGTCGTCGAGGAACGGGTTGTAGCCCGGCTTCCCTGCCCCGTCGTCGGTCCCCTCACTGCCGATCGAGTCGGCGCTCTCGGGTTCCTCATCGGCCCCGGCGATGGTGGCCGCCAGGGCCAGGTTCGCCGCGTCGTCGTCGGCCGGGCGACTGCCGCCTTCCTCGAGGAACGGGTTGAACTCGCTCCCCAGGTCGTCGAGCGCCTCGCCGGCCAGTGCCTCGAGAGCGGCTCGCCGCTCCCGCTCCTTGCGGGCGGCCACGTTCGCCGGCGCACCCGTCCCGGCCGGGATGAGCTTGCCGATGATGACGTTCTCCTTGAGCCCGATCAGGTGGTCCTTGGCGCCGTTGATGGCGGCCTCGGTCAGCACCCGGGTGGTCTCCTGGAACGACGCCGCCGCGAGGAAGCTGGAGGTATTGAGCGATGCCTTGGTCACGCCCAGCAGCACGGTCTGGGCCGTCGCCGGCTCGCCGCCTTCGGCCAGGACGCGATTGTTGTGCTCCTCGAATTCGAGCCGGTCGACCAGCTCCGTCGGGAGCAGGTCGACATCACCGGGCTGGTCGATGCGGACCTTGCGGAGCATCTGCCGGACGATGATCTCGATGTGCTTGTCGTTGATCGTCACGCCCTGGCTCTTGTAGACCTTCTGGACTTCCTTGACGAGGTAGCGCTGGACGGCGTCCTTGCCACGCGTGTCGAGGTATTCCTGCGGGTTGATCGGTCCGTCCGTGATGGCGTCGCCAGCACGGATCTCGGCGCCGTTCTCGACCAGGATCTTGGCGTTGTGCGGGATGAGGTATTCGCGCTCGACGATGTCCTCGGCACGGATGACGAGCCCGTCGTCGGCCTTGACCAGGAAGCCTCCCACCGGGGCGGCGACATCGACGGTGGTGCCGTCGTTCTCGGAGCGGGCGACGACCTGCCCGAGGGTCACGGCGTCACCCGGGGCGGCGAGCATCTCGACGCCGTCGGTCAGACCAAGCGCCGTGTCATAGACCTCCCGTGACACGACCTTGACCTTGGTCGGGCCGTCGCCGCGGACGATCTCGACGATACCGTCGATATGGCTGATCTCGGCCTTGCCCTTCGGGATCCGGGCTTCGAACAGTTCCTCGACTCGTGGCAGACCGGCGGTGATGTCCACTCCGGCGGCGACGCCACCGGTGTGGAACGTCCGCATCGTCAGCTGGGTGCCAGGCTCACCGATCGACTGGGCCGCGATGATCCCGACGGCCTCACCGGCGGCGACCATCTCGCCGGTGGCGAGGTTTCGGCCGTAGC
Source organism: uncultured Chloroflexia bacterium (assembly GCA_963720715.1). Classification (GTDB taxonomy): domain Bacteria; phylum Chloroflexota; class Limnocylindria; order Limnocylindrales; family CSP1-4; genus SPCO01. The sequence goes on along the minus strand of CAVRGM010000004.1, from coordinate 394,909 downwards.
AAGCCCGGCAGACGCCGTGACGAGCTTCGCAGGTCAAGGGCGATCGGACGAGGACCTCATCGACGCCGGCGGCATCGATGCGGATCGCCGCTTCCTCCATGATCAGCTCGTTGCGATCGACGAGGAGTGTCGGTTCCTTGCCCTTCTTCGTGGGGACCGTGGGGTCGGGCAGCGGCGCAGCCGCGAGGCGACCGACCAGACGCTTCTGGAACGCGCCCTTCTCGTCGCTCGACTCGCTCCGGATGATCCAGCTGCCCTCTTCGGTGCCGCAATCCTCCTCGCGAGTGATGACATCCTGGGCGACATCGACCAGACGACGGGTCAGGTAGCCCGAGTCGGCGGTCCGCAACGCGGTGTCGGCCAGACCCTTTCGGGCGCCGTGGGTCGAGATGAAATACTCGAGGACGGTCATCCCTTCCCGGAAGTTGCTCCGGACCGGGACATCGATGATGCGGCCTGATGGATCGGCCATCAGGCCACGCATCGCGCCGAGCTGGCCGATATTGCCCTTGTTCCCGCGGGCCCCGGACGCGGTCATCATGGTGACGGGGCCATTCGGGTCGAGCGACTGCATCATCTTCTCGGACATCTCCGAGCTGGTCTCCTGCCAGACGCCGACGACCTGCTCGTAGCGCTCGTCCTCGGTGATGAGGCCGCGTTGGAACTGCTTGTCGATGGCGGCGACCAATTCGTCGGCCGCGTCGAGGCGTGCCGGCTTGTCGGACGGGATCTCGATATCGAACAGGCCGATGGTCATCCCGCCACGGGTCGCGAATTCGAAGCCGACGCTCTTGATGCCATCGACGAGGTGGGCTGTCTCCTCGGGACCGAGCTGGCGGTAGCAGATGTCGACCAGTTCCTTGAGGTCGACCCGGCGCATGACCGTGTCGTGGAACCGGAGCGCGTCGGGCAGGATCTGGTTGAAGATCACCCGGCCGATGGTCGTCCGGCGCCGCTCCAGACGGAGCGACTCCGTCTCCGCGTCCCAGGTCTTGACTTCGACGTCGACCAGTTCGTGGAGCGTGGCTCCGGTCTTCTCCCGCAGCCGATACCCCAGGATCGCGTCATCCTCGCTGGCGAAGATCCGGACCCGCTGGCCCTTCTTGCCCTTGATGACCTCCGCGTCCATGGTCAGGTAGTAGCAGCCCAGGACCATGTCCTGGGTCGGCGCCACCACCGGGCTGCCGTCGGCCGGCGACAGCAGATTGGCCGTCGACAACATCATCACCCGGGCTTCTTCCTGGGCGGCCGTGGAGAGCGGCACGTGGACCGCCATCTGGTCACCGTCGAAGTCCGCGTTGAAGGCGGTGCAAACGAGGGGGTGGATCTGGATGGCCGAGCCCTCGACGAGGACCGGCATGAATGCCTGGATGCCCAGGCGGTGGAGGGTCGGGGCGCGGTTGAGCAGGACCGGATGATCCTTGATGACCTCTTCGAGGACATCCCAGACCTCGGGTCGGACGCGCTCGACGATGCGCTTGGCGCTCTTGATGTTGTGGGCGAAGCCCTTCTCGACCAGTTGGCGCATGACGAATGGCTTGAACAGCTCGAGGGCCATCTTCTTGGGCAGGCCGCACTGATGGAGCTTGAGCTCCGGGCCGACCACGATGACGGAGCGACCCGAATAGTCGACTCGCTTGCCGAGCAGGTTCTGGCGGAACCGGCCCTGCTTGCCCTTGAGCATGTCGGACAGCGACTTCAGTCGATGATTGCCGGTGCCCGCGATCGCTCGGCCGCGGCGGCCGTTGTCGATGAGGGCGTCGCATGCCTCCTGGAGCATCCGCTTCTCGTTGCGGATGATGATCTCCGGGGCCCCCAGCTCGAGCAGTCGCTTGAGCCGATTGTTTCGGTTGATGACCCGGCGGTACAGATCGTTGAGGTCGGATGTGGCGAAGCGCCCGCCATCGAGCTGGACCATCGGACGGAGGTCCGGCGGGATCACCGGCAGGACCGACAGGATCATCCAGTCCGGCCGTGTCCCGGACCGGCGGAAGGCCTCGATCAGGCGGAGACGCTTGATCGCCTTCTTGCGACGCTGGCCGGAGCTGGTCCGAACCTCGACATGGAGCGACCGGGCCAATTCCTCGAGATCCATCCGGCTGATGATCTCGCGGACCGCTTCGGCACCCATCCCGGCGCCGAACACGCGGCCACCCTTGGCGCCCGCGCCGTAGCGCTCATCGAGGTTGCGGTACTCGAGCTCGCCGAGCGTTTGCATCGGCTTGAGTGACTCGAGCTCGTCGCGCAGCTTGCGCAGCTCATCCTTTGTGCCCTGGGCCTGCTCCTGGAGCTGCTCGCGCTCGTGGCGGAGCGTGTCGTCCATGGCTGCCTTCAGGTCTTCCACCTTCTGGTCGACGGCACGCGCCTCGTCGGCCTCGCGCTGCTGCAGATCCGCGTTCACCTGCTCGGTGTATTCGCCGACGATCTTGCGCAGTCGGGCCGTCGCTTCCTTGCCGCCCTTGTCGCCGGCGGCGACCACGACCTCGCCGGTCGGCTCGAAGGCGATGGTCGCCTCGGCAACGCCCGTCTTGAGCTCGGCCAGGGCTGCCTGGGTGGCCTGGGCGAGGACGGCGATCTCCTCGGTCCGGGTGGCTCGCTGGGCTTCCAGGTCCGCCTTCGTGCGGGCCAGTTCGGCGGTCAGCTCATCCTTGGTCCGATCGAGTTCGGCGCGCAGCTCGTCCTCGCGGGCGGCCAGCGACTCGCCGGCCTTTCCGCCGCGACCCTCGGCCTCTTCCTCGAGCGCGGCGAGGGCGCGCTTGCGCGCATCCTCATCGACGTGGGTGACGATGAACAGCGCGAAATACAGGATCCGTTCGAGGTTGCGCGGGCTGATGTCAAGCAGGATCCCGAGGCGGCTCGGCGTTCCCTTGAAATACCAGATGTGGCTGACGGGACTGGCCAGCTGGATGTGGCCCATCCGCTCGCGTCGGACCTTTGATCGCGTGACCTCGACGCCGCACTTGTCGCAGATGATGCCCTTGTAGCGGATCCGCTTGTACTTACCGCAATAGCATTCCCAGTCCTTGGTCGGGCCGAAGATGCGCTCGTCGAACAGGCCATCCTTCTCCGGCTTGAGCGTCCGGTAGTTGATGGTCTCGGGCTTCGTGACTTCACCCTTCGACCACTCCCGGATCTGGTCCGGGCTGGCGAGCGAGATGCGGATCGCGCTGAAGTTATTGACTTCGAGCATGGTTCTCCTCCGCGCCGCCGTCTGGCTCGGCAGCGCGATGCGGACCGTGAGCAGGCAGGCACGCGTCGGCCATGACGCGAACCCGTGCGAGTCGGGTCGGGGACAGGTTCAGAGACAGGACGGTCAGTCCTCGAACCCGGCGAGATTGATCCCGCCGAGATCGGGCAACAGGTATCCGGAGGCATCGTCCTCCGCGAGTGGGATCTCCTCTTCATTCGGGTCGAGGATCTCGGCATTGAGACCGAGGCTGCGAAGTTCCTTGATCAGGACCTTGAAGGATTCCGGCACGCGCGGTGGCTGGATCTCCTCGCCCTTGACGATGGCTTCGTAGGTCTGGACGCGCCCAAGGACGTCGTCCGACTTCACGGTCAGCAACTCCTGGAGGATGTTGGCCGCGCCATAGGCCTCCAGTGCCCATACCTCCATCTCGCCGAAACGCTGGCCGCCGAACTGCGCCTTACCACCGAGCGGCTGCTGGGTGATCAGGCTGTACGGGCCGGTCGATCGGGCGTGGATCTTGTCCTCGACAAGGTGATGGAGCTTGAGCATGTAGATGTAGCCGACGGTGATCCGTCGATCGAACAGCTCGCCGGTGCGTCCGTCTCGAAGCTCGGTCTTGCCGTCATCGGGCAATCCGGCTTCGGTCAGCTCGCGACGGATGTCATGCTCGGTCGCCCCGTCGAAGACCGCCGTGGCCGCCTTCAGTCCCTTGGCGTGGAGCGCCCAGCCGAGGTGGGTCTCGAGGATCTGGCCGATGTTCATCCGGCTCGGCACGCCGAGCGGGTTGAGGATGATGTCGACCGGGGTCCCATCCGGCAGGAAGGGCATGTCCTCGGCCGGCAGGATCTTGGCGATGACGCCCTTGTTGCCGTGGCGGCCGGCCATCTTGTCGCCGACGCTGATCTTGCGCTTCTGGGCGACCGACACCCGGACCAGGCGATTCACGCCCGGCTGGAGATCATCGTTCAGCTCTCGACGGAACTCGCGAACCTCGACGACCTTGCCCCGCTCGCCGTGGGGCAGGCGCAGCGAGCTGTCCTTCACCTCGCGGGCCTTCTCACCGAAGATCGCCCGCAGGAGGCGCTCCTCGGCGGTCAGCTCGGTCTCGCCCTTGGGCGTGATCTTGCCGACCAGGATATCGCCGGGGCGGACCTCGGCACCGATATAGACGATGCCCTCCTCATCGAGGTCCTTGAGCAATTCCTCGCCGACATTCGGGATGTCGCGGGTGATCTCCTCGGGCCCGAGCTTGGTGTCGCGGGACTCCATCTCGTGCTTCTCGATGTGGATACTGGTGAACAGGTCATCGCGCACGAGTCGATCGCTGATGACGATGGCATCCTCGTAGTTGCCACCCTCCCAGCTCATGAACGCGACGAGGATGTTCCGCCCGAGGGCGAGCTCGCCGAGTTCGGTCGAACTCGAGTCAGCCAGCGGCTGGCCATCGGCCACCCGGTCCCCGACGTTGACGATGGGGCGCTGGTTGATGCAGGTGCCCTGGTTGCTGCGGACGAACTTGAGCAGCTTGTGCTCGTCGAGCTCTCCGGCATCGGTCTCGATGTGGATCCGCTCGGCGGTCACGCTGGTGACCAGCCCGCCCCGCTTCGCAACGAGGACCTGGCCCGAGTCGCGGGCGGCGCGCTCCTCCATCCCGGTCCCGACGATGGGTGATTCGGGCTCCAGGAGGGGGACCGCCTGGCGCTGCATGTTCGAACCCATGAGGGCCCGGTTGGCGTCGTCATGCTCGAGGAACGGGATCAGCGCCGTGGCGACCGAGACGACCTGCTTGGGCGACACGTCCATGTATTCGATCTGGCTCGCGCGCGCCTCCGGGAACGTGTCCCGATAGCGTGACGGGATGCGTTCGGCGGTGAAGTGGCCCTCATCGTCGAGCGGCGCGTTGGCCTGCGCGACGACGTGCTCCTCTTCCTCGTCGGCCGGCATGTAGTGGATCTCGTCGGTCACGACAGGTCGGACCGGGAACGCCCGGGCCTTCTGCTTCTTGAGCTCGGCGATGGCCGCCGCGTCAAGCGGCTTACCGGCCTTCAGGACGACGCTTCCGGTCTTTGTCACCAGGTCCGCGCCGGCCTCGAAGCGGCCGAGATCCGGGTCATCGAAGCTGACCGTCCGCTTGACCCGCCGATACGGCGTCTCGATGAAGCCGTAACTGTTGATCCGGCCATAGGTCGCGAGCGAGCCGATCAGGCCGATGTTCGGACCTTCCGGCGTCTCGATCGGGCAGATCCGCCCGTAATGGCTGTGGTGGACGTCACGAACGTCGAAGCCGGCCCGTTCGCGCGACAGACCACCCGGCCCAAGGGCCGAGAGGCGTCGCTTGCTTGTCAGCTCCGCGAGCGGGTTGGTCTGGTCCATGAACTGGCTGAGCTGGCTGCCGCCGAAGAATTCCTTCATCGCCGCCACGACCGGTCGGATGTTGATAAGCGCGTTCGGGGTGGCCTTGTCCAGTTCCTGGATGGTCATCCGCTCACGGACCACCCGCTCCATGCGGAGCAGTCCGATCCGGAACGCGTTCTGGATCAGCTCGCCATTGGCCCGGATGCGACGGTTGCCAAGATGGTCGATGTCGTCCTTCGGGTGCAGCCCCCGGTTGCATTCGATGAGCTGGCCGACGATGGCCGCGATGTCCTCGCGGGTGATCGTCCGACCCTCGCGGGGCAACTCGATGTCGAGGCGAGCGGCGACCGGGTCGAGTTTCTTGTTGAACTTGTAGCGGCCCACTCGACCAAGGTCGTAGCGCCGGAAGTTGAAGAACAGGCTCTCGACGAGCTGGCGCGCGTTGTCGCCGGTGGGCGGGTCGCCCGGGCGCAGCTTCTTGTAGACCTCGATCAGCGCCTCGGCCTGGGTATGGGTCAGGTCCTTGTCCAGGGTCGCCGCGATGAACGGATGCTCAGGGTCGATGTCGACCGGGCTGAACAGGGCGGCGATCGCGTCGTTCTCTTCGTACCCGACCGCCCGCAGGAGCGTCGTCGCGGCGATCTTGCGCTTGCGGTCCACCTTGACCCAGAGCTGGTCCTTGTTGTTGGTCTCGAACTCGAGCCAGGCGCCACGGTTCGGGATGACCTTGGCGCTGAACAGCATCCGGCCCGATGCCGGATCCTCCGTCTCGCTGTAATAGACGCCCGGGGAGCGGACCAGCTGGCTGACCACGACCCGCTCGGCGCCGTTGATGACGAACGTGCCCTGGTCGGTCATCCACGGGTAGTCGCCCATGTACACGCGCTGGCGCTGGATCTCGCCCGTCTCCTTGATCAGGAGCTCGACGTTGATGTAGAGCGGCTTGCTGAAGGTCAGGTCCTTGGTCCGGCACTCCTCTTCGGAGTACTTCGGGTCGCCGAACTCGTAGTCCAGGAAGGCAAGTTCCATGACCTTGCCGGTGAAGTCCTTGATCGGGCTGATCTCGTCGAACAGATCGCGCAGACCCTTGTCGATGAACCAGGCGAACGAGTCGAGCTGGAGTTCGATCAGGTTGGGGATCTCGAACTTCTCGTAGCTGATGCCATCGACCTTGCGATCGATGTGGGCGTACGAGATCCGACCGGACGGCGTCCGGGCGCGAGTCGAAGACTCAGCAGACAGCATGAAGCACCACTCCTTGACGGAGGTAAGAGGGGGAAAGAGAGGCCGGGCTCACAGAAGGAGTAGGATACCGCGATTTCGCATCTTGTCAAATGCCCTCAAAGATGGTAATGGGCGGATCCGACTCGCAACCCGGTCGGTGGCGGCTGCGCGGGACGGCTGCCAGGGGCGGCGCGACGCGGCGCCGCCCCTGGCCGGCTACTTGATCTCGGCCTTGCCACCCTGCTCCTCGAGGGCGGCCTTGATCTTCTCCGCCTCGTCCTTGGTGACGCCCTCCTTGATGGCCTTTGGTGCCGCGTCGACGAGGTCCTTGGCCTCCTTGAGGCCGAGACCGGTCAGTTCGCGGACGACCTTGATGACGGGGATCTTGTTCGGCCCGATCTCGGTCAGGGTGACGCTGAACTCGGTCTGCTCCTCCGGCGACGCCGAGGCCTCCGCGGCACCGCCGGCAGCGGCCGGGGCGGCAGCGGCGGCCGCCGGGGCGGCGGCGGTGACGCCGTAGCGCTCCTCGAAGCGCTTGATGAATTCGGACAGCTCGAGGACGGTCATCTTGTCGATCGCTTCGAGCAGATCGTCCTGGGTCAGGACAGCCATGGTGTGTTCTCCTTTGAGTCGTGTGTGTCGATCAGGATCACGGGTCGGGTGGGGGTCATGCCTGGGTGTCGGCTTGCGACGCCTTCTGGTCGGCGACCTGCTGGAGGGCGTACCCCAGATTGCGGAGCGGGGCCGTGAATAGCCCGGCGAGCGTGCCCATCGGGGCCTGCATCCCACCGGCCAGCTTGGCCAGCAGGACGTCACGCGGTGGCAGAGCAGCCAGGCGAGTCACGTCGTCGGCACCGATCGCTCGGTCGCCGAGCACGGCGCCGGTGATCCGAACCACCCGGGCGTACGGCTTCGTCGCGTCGAGCACGGCCTTTGCCGTGGCCGACTCGTCCGTCCCGAATGCGATCGCGGTCGGGCCGATGAGCATCGGACTCAGCGCTTCGCCGACCGAATCCTCGGCGGCGATCCGCATCAGCCGATTCTTGATGACCCGGTAGGTCACATCCTGCTTGCGCAGGGCGCGCCGGATCTCGGCGATCTCCTTCACCTTGAGGCCCCGATACTCGGAGACGATCAGCGTCCGAGCGTTGGCGAGTTCCTCGCGCAGCTCAGCGACCGTCTCTCGTTTGGCCTCTGTCGGCATATGCGTGCTCCTTGCATTCGGCACGCGACCGGCGTGCGGCGGCGGGATGCCGGATCGCTCCCGATCCGGGCTGGCCCCTGCGACGTCCCCCACTCGCAGGAGCGCGTCCCACCTCGCGGTGGAGCAGCGCGTCTGCCTCGGCGTGCTCGGCGGCGTCCCCGGTCGCTTTCCCACGTGGGGCACAACGACCGATCCGGTCCGTCGGATCAAGCCCCGATCGTCGTCGACACCGGTCGGCGGCGATCCGCGGGCGCAGGCTGTCTGCGGCGGTTTCGTCTGTATCGTCGGTGTGACGCGCCTCTCGGCCGCCACGACGTGTAGTCAGCCGGCGATCCGCCGGCCGCGGGATATCGCGGTCAGGCGACCGCTGCGGCGAGGACGGCCGGCACGTCGACCCGGATCCCGGGACCCATCGTGCTGGCGATCGTCAGGCCTTTGATGTACTGACCCTTGGAGCCGGCCGGCCTGGCCCGATTGATCGCGTCGACCAGGGCGGCCATGTTGTCGACCAGGGCTCCGGGCTCGAAACTGCTCTTGCCGACCGGCGCATGGACGATGGCGCTCTTGTCGACCCGGAACTCGACCCGACCGCCCTTGACCTCGCGGACCGCGCGATCGACGTCGAACGTGATCGTCCCGGCCTTCGGGTTCGGCATCAGACCGCGCCGGCCGAGGATCTTGCCGAGCTTGCCGACCATGCCCATCGAGTCGGGCGTGGCGATCGCGACGTCGAACTCGAGCCATCCGGCTTCGATCTTCTTGACCAGATCGTCGCCACCGACCTCATCGGCGCCGGCACGCAGCGCCTCCTGGGCCTTTTCGCCCTGGGCGAAGACGGCGACCCGGACGACCTTTCCGGTGCCGTGCGGAAGGACCACGGTACCGCGGACCATCTGGTCGGCGTGTCGGGGATCGACCCCGAGTCGAAGGTGCGCTTCGATCGTCGCGTCGAATGCGACGTACGTGGTCTGCTTGGCCAACTCAGCCGCCTCGAGCGGTCCGTAGACCTGCTCGTGATCGACCAGCTTGGCCGCCTCGGAATACTTCTTGCCGTGTGCCATGTGCGATCTCCTCCTGGCGGTCGGGATCGACCCGACCTCCCCCTTGTCGCGGGGTGAACGTTCCGGCGAGATCGGCGCCGCCGGCGCGCAGTGGGGTCCAGCTAGCCGACGACCTCGATGCCCATGCTCCGGGCGGTGCCCTCGATCTGACGCATCGCCGCCTCGACGTCATTGGCGTTGAGGTCGGCCATCTTGATCCCGGCGATCTCGCGGACCTGCTCACGGGTGACTCGTCCGACCGTTTCGCGTCGGGCCGTCATCGCACCCTTGTCGACGCCGGCCGCCTTGCGCAGCAGGTCAGCGGCGGGAGGCGTCTTCAGCACGAACGAGAACGAACGGTCCTCGAAGATCGTGATCTGGGCCGGGATGATCTGACCGGTCTTGTCGGCGGTCTTCTCGTTGTAGGACTTCGTGAACTCGACGATGTTGATGCCGTGCGGGCCGAGCGCCGTTCCGACAGGCGGGGCGGGGGTCGCCTTGCCGGCCGGCAGCTGCAGGGTCAGGACGATGCGGATCTTCTTGGCCACAGGGGTTCTCGGTTCCTTTCTTAGAGCTTCTCGACTTGCAGGAAGTCGAGTTCGACCGGGGTCTCGCGGCCGAAGATGCTCACCAGGACCTTGACCTTGTTGCGCTCCGGGTTGACCTCGTCGACCGTGCCGATGAACTCAGCGAACGGTCCGTCGGTGACCCGGACACTCTGGCCCTTGGTGAATGCGACGCGGTACTTCGGCGTTTCCACGCCCATGTGCCGCAGGATCTGTTTGACTTCGGTCTCGTCGAGCGGGATGGGCTCGCTTCGAACACCCGGGATGTTGGCGCCACCGACGAAGCTGGTCACGCCCGGGGTGTTTCGCACGACGAACCAGCTGTCCGGGTCGAGGATCATCTCGACCAGGACGTAGCCCGGGTAGACCTTCTTCTGGACGGTATGCCGCTGACCCTGGCGGATCTCGATCTCGTCCTCCATCGGGACCAGGACCTGGAAGATCTTGTCCTCCATGCCCATCGACTCGATCCGATGCTCGAGATTGGCCTTGACCTTGTTCTCGTAGCCCGAATACGTGTGGATGACGTACCAGCGCTTCTCGGCCTTCGTTTCGATCGTCGTCTCAGTCATCGTCCGCCCCTAGCCCGCGATGAACGCGATGATGTTCTGGAAGACGGCGTCCCAGAACGCGATATAGACCCCGACCACCAGGCTGATCGCGAAGACCAGGACCGTCAGGTTCCGGACATGTTCGCGCGTCGGCCAGGAGACCTTGCGGAGTTCTGACCAGACTTCGTCGAAATAGGTTCGGATGCGGGTCACGTCTGTCGTTCTTCTCTCGGGCTACGGGATCGAAGTGGCAGGGGCGATAGGACTCGAACCTACAACCGCTGGTTTTGGAGACCAGTGCTCTGCCAATTGAGCTACACCCCTGTGGGGCCGGCCTGCCTTACTTCGCCTCTCGGTGAAGTGTATGCCGTCGGCAGCGTGGACAGTATTTCTGGAGCTCCAGGCGGTTCGGGTCGTTCTTCTTGTTCTTGCGCGTCGTGTACGTCCGCTCCTTGCACTCGGTGCAAGCCAGCTGGATCGTCGGACGCGCTTCGACTCTTGCCATGTCTTCCCTACTCGGCGATGGTGACGATGGCGCCGGCACCGACGGTCCGGCCACCCTCGCGGATGGCGAAGCGCTGGCCGATCTCGATGGCGATCGGGGTGATCAGTTCGACGCTCATCTCGACGTTGTCGCCGGGCATGATCATCTCGGCCCCGTCGGGCAGCCCGATGGCCCCGGTCACGTCGGTCGTGCGCAGGTAGAACTGGGGCCGGTAGCCGTTGTAGAACGGGGTATGGCGGCCACCCTCCTCCTTGGTCAGGACGTAGACCTGGGCGGTGAACTTGGTGTGGGGCTTGACCGAGCCGGTCTTGGCCAGGACCTGGCCGCGCTCGATCTCCTCCCGCTCGATGCCCCGGATGAGGCAGCCCACGTTGTCGCCGGCCTGACCCTGATCGAGCAGCTTCTTGAACATCTCGACGCCGGTGACCACGATCTTGCGGGTGGCCTTGACCCCGACCAGCTCGACCTCGTCGCCGACCTTGACGATGCCGCGCTCGATCCGGCCGGTCGCGACCGTGCCCCGGCCCTTGATCCCGAAGACATCCTCGACCGGCATCAGGAACGGCTTGTCGACATCGCGCTCGGGTGTCGGGATATAGCTGTCGACCGCGTCCATCAGCTCCTGGATGGGCGCGTAGGCCGGATCGTCCTTGTCGTCGCCGGCCTCGAGGGCCTTCAGCGCGCTGCCCCGGATGACCGGGATGTCGTCACCCGGGAAGTTGTACTTGCTGAGCAGCTCGCGGACCTCGAGCTCGACCAGGTCGAGCAGTTCCGGGTCGTCGACCATGTCGACCTTGTTGAGGAAGACGACGATGAACGGGACCTCGACCTGGCGGGCCAGCAGGATGTGCTCGCGGGTCTGGGGCATCGGGCCATCGGTCGCGGCCACGACCAGGATGGCGCCGTCCATCTGGGCGGCCCCGGTGATCATGTTCTTGATGTAGTCGGCGTGCCCGGGGCAGTCGACGTGGGCGTAGTGGCGGGCATCGGTCTCGTACTCGACGTGGGCGATGGCGATGGTGATCCCGCGCTCGCGCTCCTCGGGTGCGTTGTCGATCGAATCGAAGGCGCGGTACTCCGCCTCGCCCTTGAGGGCGAGGTACTTGGTGATGGCCGCGGTCAGGCTCGTCTTGCCATGGTCGATGTGGCCGATCGTGCCGATATTGACGTGCGGCTTGTTGCGCTCGAACTTCTTCTTGGCCACGAGACCGTTTCACTCCTTACGAGGCGCGGCTTCGCCGCTATGTTTCTTTCAGGGGCTGCAAGGCCGCCTGGGCATGGAGCCCACAATCGGACTCGAACCGATGACCTCTTCCTTACCAAGGAAGTGCTCTGCCAGCTGAGCTATGTGGGCCCGGGACCGATGACGTGCGCTGTATTGGTGGGCAGGGAGGGAATCGAACCCCCACAGCCGAAGGCGGCTGGTCTACAGCCAGCGGAGCTCACCACCTGCTCAACCTACCCACTGTGGCAGCGGCACCCCAGCGGGACTGCGGCCCCGGGTGATCCGCTACCCCGGATCTGTTCGCTCTGGAGCCGACGACGGGACTCGAACCCGGAACCTGCGGTTTACAAAACCGCTGCTCTACCAATTGAGCTACGTCGGCACGACAGGCAGGGCCATACCGCAGATGACCCTTCCGGCGCCGGGGAATGATATGGCCCGGCGGCCCGATGGGTCAAGCGTGGCCGGATCGGAGCGGTGCCGGAGAAAGGCGCCGAGCGCTCGATCGTCCCGATCCGGGCCGGCTGGAACTGGCCCCGTGGCCGGGCCTACGTCCGTGCGCGGCCGGCGTTGCTGTGACACGCGGTTCTGTGACGAACACGCTCGTTCATGTTCCGGAATCGACCGGGAAGGTCGGATCCGGGGCCCGGTCGTGCGTGTTCATCAATCGTTCGCGTCTGTGACACGCGCCACCCGCTGACCTCGTTTCGACGCGCCCGGCGAGGCATCGAGCTTGACGGGCTTGGCCGGTTTGACGGCTTTGGCCGGCTTGACCGGCTTGGCGGTCTCGCCAGGCAACAGGTCGTGGTCGGCCGTCTCGGCGACCTCGGCAGGCGGTGCCGGCGCGGCGGGCGGTGCCGGCGCGATCGACGGCGCGACGACCGTCTCCGAAACGATGCCGTCAGGCGTCCCGACGCCGACCGCTCGAATCACGTCCCGCTGGGCGACCGCTTCGAACAACAGGATCGATCCGGCGACCGCGGCATTGAGGGATCCGATCGCGCCACGCATCGGGATCCGCATCAGCACGTCACAGCGTCGCCGGACGACGGGGCCGAGGCCCTGGCCCTCGCTTCCGACGACGATGACCAGTGGCCCGCGCAAGTCGGTCTGGCGGGCGGTCAGCGGCGCCTCGGCCTCGGCACCGGCGATGCGCAGGCCGTGCGCGTGAAGGTCGGCGAGGGACTGGGCCAGGTCGTCCACCGGGCACAACAGCAGGTGCTCCGTCGCCCCGGCTGACGCCTTCACCGCTGCCGGCGACAGGGGCGCCTGCCGACGGGTCGGGAACAGGACGCCATGGACCCCGGCCGCCTCGGCGCTGCGCAGCAGCGTCCCGACGTTCTGCGGGTCTTCGAGTGAATCGAGGACGAGGACGAAGGGCGGCTCGCCGCGCGCTTCGGCACGGGCCAGGATGTCGTCGATCGCGGCGAATGTCCGAGGCTCGACCACGACGGCCACCCCCTGATGGCCGTCGAATCCGGCGATCGACGTCAGCGATCCGCCCTCGACCTCGACGATGGGGATCCGAAGTCTGGTCGCGTGCAGAACGAGCTGTTCGAGGGCGTGACGTCGATGCGGGACGACGAGGAGTCGACGGACCCCCCGGCCCGCCGCGAAGACCTCCTCGACCGGTCGCCGTCCAGCGATGAGCGCCTCGTCGGAGCCGAGGAGGTCCGGCGACGGCAGCGCCGGAAACGGCCGCGGCCACGCGCCGCGCTCGGTCCCGGGTCGGGACCCGAAGTCCGCGGGACGACGCTGACCGGGTCGGAACGAGCTCTCGCCGGGCCGGACGGGCGGCCGCCAGGGCGGCCGGTCGGACCGCTGGTCGCCCGGTCGGAAAGGCGGTCGGTCGGGCCGTCCGCGTGGCGGTCCTGCCCGCTGATCCGACCGATCCCGGGGCAGTTGGCCCTGGGGCTGCCCGCCCCGCTCGGGTGAGCGACCGCCCGTCGCGTCGGGTGGGCCCTGTCGCGGGCCTTGCTGTGACCCGCGTCGCGGGCCATCGGGGATCCAGGGGCCGCGTGTCCGCGGGCGGTAGTCGGCCGGCTGGCCCGGTCCACCGCGCCCGGCAGGTCGTGGTCCAGCCGAGCCACCATGGCCGCTCTGCCCGGGCTTGCCTCGGTCAGCCCCCGGCTGCCGCTTGTCGCCTGGTCGAGGACCGGATCTCGCTCCTCTGGCGGCCGGTTTCGGTTTCCGGTCGCCCCGATGATCCTCGTGATCAGCCACGATCGGATCCCTCGCTCCTGCGCCAGCGTTGTCCGTCGCGCGTGTCCTCGACCTGGATGCCCCGGTCGGCCAGCACCTCCCGCAGCCGGTCCGACGCGGCGAAGTCGTGGGCGGCACGAGCGGTCGCGCGCTCATCGAGGAGCGCCTGCAAGTCGGGCTCGAGGGTGGACGCATGATCCGGGAGCAGGCCGAGGACCTGATCTAGGTCCTCGAGTGCCCGGAGCACGCGCCCAGCGTCCGTGGTCGATAGTGAGCGGCGCTCGATCCGACGGTTGAGTTCACGGACAGTCGCGAAGAGCACGCCCAGGGCTGCGGAGATATTCAGATCGTCATCGAGCGCCTCGGTGAACGCGAGCCTGGCGGCCGACAGATGGGCGGCCAGGCTCGGGTCGTCGACGACATCCGGCGCGCGGTACGTGTGCAGGGCCGCGACCACGGCGTCGAGTCGGTCGATGGTGGCACCGGCCGCCGCCAGCGATGCATCGGAATGGTTGAGGCTGGCCCGGTAGTGGACCGAGATGAGGGCCAGTCGCAGTGCTCGGGGCGAGATCCCGGCCGCGACGAGTTCGGCGACGCGCGAGATGTTGCCGGTCGATTTCGCCATCTTCGCGCCGGCCATCCGGAGATGGGCGCTGTGCAGCCACGTTCCGACGAAGGTCACACCCGTCGCCGCCTCGCTCTGGGCGATCTCATCCTCATGGTGTGGAAAGATGAGGTCGACCCCACCGGTATGGATGTCGAAGGACGGGCCGAGGTGGGTCATGCTCATCGCCGAGCACTCGATGTGCCACCCGGGTCGGCCCGGGCCGAGGGCGGTCTCCCAGACGGGTTCGCCGGGCTTGGCCGCCTTCCAGAGTGCGAAGTCGCGGATGTCGTCCTTGCCATAATCGTCGGCCTCCACCCGTTCGCCGACGCGCAATCCTTCCGGGTCGAGGCGGGCCAGACGCCCGTAGGCCGGCCACGACGCGATCCGGAAGAAGATCGATCCGTCATCGGTCCGGTACGCATTGCCGCGCTCGAGCAGCGTCCCGATCAAAGTCACGATCTCATCGATGTGACCGGTCGCCCGAGGCAGCACGTCGGGCATCGTCATGCGCAGCGTCGCGGCATCCATCTGGAACGTGGCGATGTACCGATCGGCCACGGTCTCGATGGTCTCGCCCGTCGCCGCTGCCCCGCGGATGATCTTGTCGTCGACGTCGGTGATGTTCATCACCCAACGAACGGTCAGGCCGCGCCAACGCAGGTATCGGACCAGCAGGTCGGCGGCCAGGAACGTCCTGAAGTTGCCGATATGGGCCGGGCCATAGACCGTTGGTCCGCACGAATAGACACCAACCTGACCCGGCGTGAGCGGAACGAGCGGCCGCGTCGCCCCGGACAACGTGTCGTGCAGGCGGATCACGGCCCGAACGACTCGACCGTCGCCAGCGCGAGGACGGAGATCGACCGCCCGGCACCCTCGGGTCCGTCGAGATTCCCGCTGGAGGCCTTCACGTTGACGGCCACCGGGTCGAGGTCGAGCAGGGACCCGATCCGGTCACGCATCGCGTCCAGCCATGGCCCGAGACGCGGGCGAGCGGCGATCACGGTCAGGTCGACGGTCGCCGGTCGCCAGCCGATGATCCCGAGCTGCCGGACCACTTCCTCGACGAGCGTCGACCCGGCGATGCCACGCGGGGTTCGATCGTCGGCCGGGAACAGCCGGCCGAGGTCGCCCAAACCGGCCGCCCCGAGCAACGCATCGGCCAGTGCATGGAGGACCGCGTCGCCATCGGAGTGCCCGAGCAATCGGGGCGCCCCGGGGATCTCCACGCCACCCAGCATCAGCGGTCGACCGGGACCGAACGGATGGCTGTCCTGGCCGATGCCCATCCGACTCGGTGCCCTGACGGTCAACGTCGCGGCCACCCGGGACAGGTCTCCGGGAAGCGTGACCTTCAGGTTCGCCGGGTCGCCGGTCACGACGTGGACCGGGATCTCGCACGCCTCGAGCAGGGCGGCCTCATCCGTGAACGTGCGGGGACCGTCCGGCGGGAAGGCCGCCCACGCGGCACGGAGCAGGTCGCGTCGAACGCCCTGTGGGGTCTGGGCGGCGCCCAGGTCGGTCCGGTCGACGGTCGCGCCGACGCGATCCCCATCGATCCGCTTGAGTGTCTCCGCGACGGGCACGATCGGGACTGCGGCGCCATATTCGACGGTCGCCGCCGCGACGGCATCGACCAGTTCGGGTTCGACGAGCGGCCGGGCGGCGTCATGGACCAGGACGACCCCGTGCTCATCCGGATCGCTTCGATCGAAGGCCACGAGACCGGCATGGACGGACCTCTGGCGACGGTCGCTGCCGCTGACCACGTCGAGCACCTTGTCCGGCAGCCACGGGGCCGCGGCGATCGCATCCCGCCGGTCGGCGGCGCCGACGACGATGATCCGTTCGATCGACTGTGCCCGGGCGACGGCACGCAGCGTCCAGGCCAGCAATGGCTGCCCGGCGACCTCGGTCGACAGCTTGTCGATACCGGCCATCCGGGTCGATCGTCCGGCCGCGACCACGATCATGTCCGCCCGCACGGCGCCTGCCCGACTCAATCGAGGTGCGGCTGGGCGAAGATCATCCGACCGGCCACTGTCTGGAGGACCCGGGTCACCGAGACGTCGAGCTCGCGATCGATGTATCGGGCGCCACCCTCGATGACGATCATGGTGCCGTCGTCAAGGAACCCGACGCCCTGGCCGGCCTCCTTGCCCTCCTGGATGACCCGGACCTTGAGTTCCTCCCCGGGCAGGACGGCCGGCTTCACCGCATTGGCCAGCGAGTTGATGTTCATGACCCGGACGCCCTGCAACTCGGCCACCCGATTGAGGTTGAAATCGTTGGTCAGGATGACCCGGCTCCGCGCCAGGGCGAGCGCCACGAGCTTGGCATCGACCTCGGCGATCTCGGGCACGTCGTCCTCGACGATCTCGACCGGCGTGCCGGGTTCCTTCTGCATCCGGTTGAGGATCTCGAGGCCGCGCCGGCCGCGATTGCGGCGAAGCGTGTCCGAGCTGTCCGCGATGTGCTGCAGTTCGTCGAGCACGAAGCGCGGGATCACGAGGGTGCCGTAGATGAAGCCTGATTCGACGATCTCCGCGATACGGCCATCGATGATGGCGCTGGTGTCGACGACGATCCGCGGATCGCCCACGGCGGCCGCTCCATGGTCCGGGCCGGCCGCGCGCAGGAAACCGACCGCCTGGGCGGCGATGAGCAGGTCCTTACGCTTGGCCACCGTGAGGCCGAGCATGCCCAGACCGAACAGGACCGAGACGCCGAGCGGCAGCCACGTCCCCCACGGGGGGTCGATCCGAGAAAGGGGCAGGCTGAGGAGCAGGCCCATCACCAGCCCGATCAGCAAGCCGATCACGGCCGCCACGAATTCGGCCGTCGACAAGCCCTCGACCTGACGGATCAGCCACTGGGCGGGCACGATCGTGAGATACGGCAGGATCGCGAACCCGACGACGACCCAGGCGACGACCCAGGCGGCCAGCAGCGCGCCCATGTAGTCGTTGCCGGCGAACAGGCCGTTGCCGGACGCGGCGATGGCCAGACCGATCGCGGCGCCCAGAGCGGCGCCCAGGACACGGATGTAACGGATCAAGCGGTTTCCTCAGGCACCGACCGACAAGGCTGGACCCATCCGGGCCAGACGGACGGTCAGCCTAGCATCGCCGGGACCGCGTCGCCATGAGGCAGCGGGCGATCCGGAAGCGTGACAGCGACGGCATCCCGGATGGTTTCGACCTCGACGACGCGAAGACCTTCGATCCGCGCGACGGGCGAGTCGCTCGGCAGCCGCGGGACGATCGCCGTCGTGAACCCGAGCCTCGCCGCTTCCTTGAGTCGTCGCTCGAGGCCGACCACGCTCCGGAGCTCGCCCAGCAGACCGACTTCCCCGATCGCCACCGTCCCCGAGGGGACGGCCCGGTCGCGAACCGAGGACGCCAGGGCGAGCGCGAGCGGCAGATCGATGGCCGGTTCGGCGACGGACAGACCGCCGGCGAGGTTGGCGTAGACATCGTGGCTGCCGAGACCGATGCCGGCTCGGCGCCCGAGCACGGCGATCAACAGGTTCAGTCGGTTCGGGTCAAGCCCGCTGGCTCGTCGCGACGGGTTGCCGAAGCCGGTCGGGTTGACCAGGGCCTGAACCTCGACGAGCAACGGTCGGCTACCTTCGAGCGTCGGCGCGATCACGCTCCCGGGGGCGGCGCCACGACTCTCGGACAGGAAAGCCCGGGCCGGATCGGCCACCTGGCGCAAGCCGGTATCGGCCATCTCGAAGACGCCGACCTCGTCAGTCGACCCGAACCGGTTCTTGGTTGCCCGGAGGAGGCGCAACGCCGCGTATCGCTCTCCTTCCAGCCCGATCACCGCATCGACCAGATGCTCGAGCGTCTTCGGGCCCGCGATCGAACCGTCCTTGGTGACGTGGCCGACAAGGATCACCGCGATCCCGTCGCGTTTGGCCAGGTCCATCAGATGGAGGGTCGATTCGCGCACCTGTCCGACGCTGCCGGCCGCTCCATCGAGGGCATCGACCGTGGCGGTCTGGATGGAGTCGACGACCACGACATCCGGTCGCTCGTCACGGGCGACCGCGGCGATCCGGTCGACATCATGTTCGGCCAGGACCCGGACCGAGTCCGATGCCGGACCGGTCAGGAGCCCGAGCCGATCCGCCCGGAGCCGGACCTGCGCCGGCGATTCCTCGCCGGTCGCGTACAGGACCCGTCTGGCGGCCGCCGATCCGTGGGTCAAGCTGGCTGCGGCCTGGAGCAGCAGCGTCGACTTGCCGATCCCCGGCTCACCACCGACGAGGATCAACGAGCCGGGTACCAGACCGCCCCCCAGCACGCGATCGAGTTCGTCGATGCCGGTCCGGACCCGGACGACGTCGCCGTCCGAGATCGATCCAAGGCCGACCGGAGCGTCGCCGGGCGGCCCCGCTCGAGCCATCTGGCGTTCGGCGCGCGAGGTCTCGTGGACGACGGTCTCGACCAGTGAGTTCCACTCGCCACAGGCCGGACACTGGCCTTCCCAGCGCAGGAAGGACTCCGCGCAGGACTGACAGACGAAGCGGCTCTTCGGCCGCGTCACGACTAGGCCGCGGGACTGGCGGCGCGGCTCACCGCGCCTCGACCGGCGTGCGCGGCTCGGCCAGGCGGATGTCCAGGCCCGCTTCGGGGTCTCGATCGACGACGATGGTGGAACCCGGCTCGTACTTGCCGAGCAGGAGGTGTTCGGCGAGAACATCCTCGACCATGTTCTGGATGACCCGGCGAAGCGGTCGGGCGCCGTAGGCAACGTCGTAGCCGAGCTTGATGATGTGGTCCTTGGCCGCCGGGGTCACCTCGAGCTGCATCTGCTGCGCGCGGAGCTGGTCGCGCACCCGCGCAAGCATCAGGTCAACGATCTGGGCGATCTCGTCGATGGTCAGCGACCGGAACACGACGGTCGCGTCGATGCGGTTGAGGAATTCCGGCCGGAAGCTCTGCTTGAGTTCGGCGGCGACCTTCTCTTTCATGAGCTCATACGAACTCTCGGCCCGGTTGGCCTCGGTCGAACCCATCACCCGGAAGCCCAGGCTCGAGTTCGTCTGGAGCTGCTTCGCGCCGAGGTTCGAGGTCATGATGATGATCGCGTTCCGGAAGTCGACTCGACGGCCCTTGGCATCGGAGAGGTGGCCGTCCTCGAGGATCTGCAGGAGGATGTTGAAGACCTCGGGATGGGCCTTCTCGACTTCATCGAGGAGGACGACGCAGAAGTTCTTGCGGCGGACCGCCTCGGTCAGCTGTCCACCCTCGTCGAAGCCGACGTATCCGGGAGGCGCGCCGACCAGGCGACTGACGTTGTGGCGCTCCATGAACTCGCTCATGTCGATCTTGATGAGCGCGTCCTCGCTCCCGAACATGAACTCGGCAAGGGCCTTGGCCAGTTCGGTCTTGCCGACGCCGGTCGGTCCCAGGAAGATGAACGAGCCGATCGGTCGCTTCGGATCCTTGAGGCCGGCGCGGGCCCGACGGACGGCCTTGGAGACGATCCCGATGGCCTCCTCCTGGCCGATGACCCGACCGTGGAGGACCTCCTCCATCTTGAGCAATCGCTCGGACTCCTCCTGGGCGATGCGAGTGACCGGGATGCCCGTCCACATCGCGACGACCTGGGCGATCTCCTCCTCGTCGACGGTGGGCTGATCACCCGACACCTGAGACTGCCACTCAGCCCGCTGGGCATCGACGCCCTCGCGCGCGGTCGCCTCCGCTTCGCGCAGGGTGGCCGCTTCCTCGTATTCCTGGTTGTTGATCGCCGCGTCCTTCTCCTTGGTGATCCGCTCGAGCTCCTTCTGCGCCTCGCGCAGTGCCGGCGGGGCCGAAGCATGGCGGAGCCGGACTCGTGAGGCCGCCTCGTCGATGAGATCGATGGCCTTGTCCGGCAGATGCCGGTCCGTGATATAGCGGATGGACAGGTCCGCGGCGGCCTTGACCGCTTCATCGGTGATCGTGACCTTGTGGTGCTCCTCGTAGCGCTCGCGGATGCCGAGCAGGATCTCGATGGTCTGCTCGAGTGTCGGCTCCTCCACCATGACCGGCTGGAACCGTCGTTCCAGGGCCGCGTCGCGCTCGATGTATTTGCGGTATTCGTCGAGCGTGGTCGCGCCGATGCACTGGAGTTCCCCGCGCGACAGCGGCGGCTTCAGGATATTGGCGGCGTCGATGGCGCCCTCCGCCGCCCCGGCGCCCACCAGCGTGTGGAGCTCGTCGATGAACAGGACGGCGTCGTTCGTGTTCCGGAGCTCCTCGATGATCTTCTTCAGGCGCTCCTCGAACTCGCCGCGGTACTTCGTGCCGGCGACGAGCGAGCCGATGTCCAGGGTCAGGACGCGCTTGTTGAGCAGGATGTCCGGGACGTCGCCCGCGACGATGCGGTGCGCGAGGCCTTCCGCGATGGCGGTCTTGCCGACGCCAGGCTCGCCGATGAGGGCCGGGTTGTTCTTGGTCTTGCGACCCAGGATCTGGATGACCCGCTCGATCTCCTTCTCCCGGCCGATGACCGGATCGAGCTTGCCGGCCCGTGCCGCATCGGTCAGGTTGATGCCGAGCTGGTCGACGGTCGGGGTCTTGCTGGCCCGCTTCGTTTCCGGTGTCGGGCCGGCCGACGAGCTCTGCGACAGGACCCGGATGACTTCGTGCCGGACCTTGTCGAGGTTGACCCCCAGGGACTCGAGGACACCGGCCGCGATCCCTTCGCCCTCGCGGACGAGGCCAAGAAGCAGATGCTCAGTGCCGATGTAGTTGTGGCCGAGGCGGCGCGCCTCGTCGATCGCGAGCTCGATGACCCGCTTCGCTCGTGGGGTCAGACCGACCTCGCCGACCACCGGCCGATCACCCCGACCGATGATGAACTCGACAGCGGTCCGGACCTTGGGCAGCTCGACATTCATGTTCTCGAGGACACGCGCGGCCACGCCTTCGCCCTCGCGCACGAGACCAAGCAGGAGATGCTCCGTGCCGATGTAGTTGTGGTTGAACCGCTGCGCCTCGTCCTGAGCCAGCGTCAGGACCTTGCGCGCGCGATCCGTGAACTTGTCGAAGCGATCCATCGAGTCGAACGCCTGTTCCCTTCTGGCGCCACGGAAGCGGCGCCTCGGCCATGCTAGCACGACATCTAGCGCCCGCGACCCGAGGACGGACGTACGGGCGGTCCTAGCCATAGGAACGTCCCGCTGCGGTCCGTGGATGCATCCGAGCGACTAAGAAATCGAAACGACCCGCCGGTGACCGACGGGTCGTCCTTCTGGCTGGCGGCGGGTCAGCCTTCGGTGTTGGCCTCCATCGTCTCCTTGGCGATCTCCTCGATCGTCTCGGCGGCGACTTCCTCCTCGGCGGCTTCGTCGGCGGCGACCGTCTCGACGATCTCCTCGATCGCTTCGGCAGCCACCGTCTCCTCGGCCGCTTCGTCCGCTGCGACGGTCTCGACGATCTCCTCGATCGTTTCGGCGGCGGCCGATTCCTCGGCAGCCTCGTCAGCGGCGACCGTCTCGACGATGGCCTCGATCTCTTCGGCAGCCACGGTCTCCTCGGCCTCCTCGAGGACCGCGACGGTCTCGACGACGTCGACCGCGGCCTCTGTCGCTGCCGGCTCGTTCGCTTCATTCGCATCGGCCGCATCTTCGAGGCGGTCGATCTCCTGGCCGGCAGCCGTCTCCAGGGCAGCTTCGTCGGCGGCCACGGTCTCGACGATCGCCTCGATCGTGTCGGCGGCAACGGCCTCCTCGGCCGCTTCGTCCGCTGCGACGGTCTCGACGATCTCCTCGATCGCTTCGGCGGCGGCCGATTCCTCGGCAGCCTCGTCAGCGGCGACCGTCTCGACGATCTCCTCGATCGCTTCGGCAGCCACGGCCTCCTCGGCCGCTTCGTCCGCTGCGACGGTCTCCACGACCTCGTCGACCTCGGCAGCCGCAAGTTGCTGGCGGACCTGGGCGAAGGCAGACGCGAGCGTATTGTCGATGCCACCCTCGGGTTCCTGGACCGCATCTGACATCGAGTAGCTTCGCTCCGGGCGTGGACGCCGTTCGGACCGCGGCGAACCGCTTCCGCTACTCGGGCCGGTCGCACCGGGGGCTCCGGCTTCGACGGCTGGTCGGGCGGGCGGTTCCTCGGCCTGCTTGAGACTCAGGCCCAGGCGATGTCGCTCGCTGTCGAGCGAGATGATCTTGAGCTTGAGGGTCTGGCCTTCGTGGACGACGTCACCCGGGTGGGCGACGCGCTGATGCGACAACTCGCTGATATGGATCAGGCCTTCAAGACCGTCCCGGACCCGCACGAACGCACCGAAGTTGACGAGCTTCGTGACGGTGCCGTCGATGATGTCCCCGACATTGAAATCGGCGACGGTCGAGTGCCACGGATCGGGCTGCAAGCGACGGATCGACAGACTGATCCGGCCGCGCTCATGGTTGATGTCGATGACCTCGGCCTCGACCTCCTCACCGACCTCGTAGCCGGCCTCGGGGTTGTTGACCTTGTTCCAGGACAGCTCGCTCTTGTGGACCAGCCCGTCGATCCCACCAAGATCGATGAACACGCCGAACGGCGCGATCGAGCGCACCGTGCCGGTGACCTTCTGGCCGACCTGCAGGCTGCTGAACAGCTCGTCGCGCTTCTCGCGGCGCTCCTCGTAGAGGGCGACCTTCTCCGACAGGATCAAACGGTTGGCCTTGCGGTTGACCTCGAGGATCTTGAGCCGGAGCTTGCGGCCGACGAACGGCATCAGCTTCTCGGCGATCTCCTGGGCGGCGTCGCGCGGCTGATCGTTCTGCGGGCGGCGCGGGAAGTCGACGATCTGGCTGATCGGCACGAAGCCGCGGATGCCGCAATCGACGATGAGCCCGCCCTTGTTGTGGTCGATGACCGGTGCCTCGATGATGACCCCGGCTTCGAATTGCTCCTGCATCGCGCGCCACTTGCGTTCGAGACCGGCTCGACGGAGCGACAGGACGACGTGGCCTTCCGGTGATTCGGGCTGGAGCACATAGACGAGGACCGTGTCGCCGATGGCCAGGGCCGGCTGGCTCTCGCCGTGGCGACCGAACAGCTCTCGGTTACTGACCACACCTTCGCTCTTGGCGCCGATGTCGACGAGGATCTCGTCCTTGTCGATGCGGACCACCTGACCCTCGACGACATCGCCGTGCTTGAAGCTCTTGATATCGGTGTCCTGTTCGGCCAGGAGCTCTTCCATCGTCGTCGGTTCCGGGCCGAGTTCGCGGGGCGGTGCCGGCTCTTCCGGCTCCTCGTCCTCGTCGCTGGCCGCAGGCGCGTCGGCCGTATCGACCTCGTCCGCCCCGTCCTCCGGTTCGACCGCGTCGGATGCGGGATCCTCGCTGGTCGCGGGCCCCTCGATCGGCTCGTCGGCCGGTGGCTCGGCGGCGTCGGCAGGTGCCGCGGTCGGCTCCGGTTCGGCGGCGTCGGCCGGTGCTGGCTCGGCGGCGTCGGCGGATGCTGCGGTCGGCTCCGGTTCAGCGGGAATGGTGGCGGGCTCGTCGGCGACGGCGACCGCCGCGACGGTGTCTTCGGTGGGCTGATCGGCGACGGCGGTGGTGGCCTCCGGCTCCGGCGTGGTCCCGCCCGACTGCTCTTCGGTCAAGGTGGTGGTCTCTCCTGATTATGGATTTGCGCCCGAGAATCACGATCGGCTCGAGCGATGCTCAAGCCGACTCCGATGCGATCAGGTGGTCCGTGGTTCCCTACTCCGCGGTCCGCTCCTCCTGCGTCGATGGCTTGTCCAGCGCTCTTCAGCTGTCCTGCCTCTTGGGGCCGGGAGAGTCTAGCACACGCCTTCCGGAGGCTACAATCGCCGCGCCGTGCCCGAATTGCCCGATCTGACCGTGGTCGCCGAGGCCCTTCATGCCGCCCTTGCAGGTCGGCCCGTGACCAGGGCGGAAGCACCCGGGCCGCTCGCGGTCCGAGGCACGCCCGCCGAGCTGGATGCGCTGGTCGATCAGCGGGTCACGTCGATCCGTCGCCGCGGCAAGTTCATGATCATGGATCTGGACCGCGACGCCGTCGTGGTCAACCCGATGCTGACTGGTCGATTCCAGCTGGCCGGCAACAACGACAAGCGACCCACCAAGACCGCGGTGGTCATGCGCTTCGGGCACCGGTCAAGCGGCCCGTCGGACGCCGCGGCGTGGACCACGGACGCCGCCTGGGGGCCTTCTGATGACGCGGACCCCGAGGTCCGGTATCGGGATCCGACCCAGATGGGTAAGGTCTACCTTGTCCCGGCGGGGTCGGGTCGGGTCGTGCCCGGCCTCGGCGAGCCCGATCAGGGACCCGATGCTGACGATCCTGCGTTGACCCTGGACAGGTGGCAGGATCGCATCCGGCGGCACCCCGGCGAGCTCAAGAACCTGCTCCGGAACCAGGCGTTCGTCGCCGGTATCGGAAACGCGTACAGCGATGAGATCCTGCACGCAGCCCGACTCCTGCCGTTCCGGAAGCGATCCAGTCTGGCTGACGAAGAGATCGTGGGGCTCTACACGGCGACTCGATCGACACTGGCCGATGCCATCAAGACCCTGCGGCTTCGGGTCCCGCCGACCTTCGAGCGCCAGGTCCGCGACTTCCTGGCCGTCCACGACAAGGGTGGCCAGGCGTGCCCGCGCTGCGGGACCCGCATCACCGAGGTCCGGGCGGGCGGATTCATCACGTCGTACTGCCGGGGCTGCCAGCACTGACCCACAGGCGTGCGGATGCCCGAGCCTACGGGATCTGCAGGACCTGCCCGACCTTGAGCGTCGATCGCGCCGTCAGGCCATTGAGCTTCCTGATCTTCTTCGGCGTCGTCTCGAACTTCGCCGCGATCCCAACCAGGGTGTCGCCGGCCTTGACCTTGTACGTCCTGGACCCGGTCACGGGTGGGGTCGAAGCTGCCGGGTCTGAGGCGACCGGACCGACGCTGGAGGAGGCCCCGGGATGGGCGGTCGGGACCGGCGTCGCGACGGGCGCGGACGCCCCGAGCGATGGGGGCGCGGACGAAGTGCTCGAGGGAGCGTCGCTCGCACCAGGAACGGCTGCGCCGGTCAGCCGGCCAAGGATCAGGGCCGCGAACGCGACCGCGAGAAGACCGATCAGCACGGTCTGCCCGGACCGTCTATCCATCGTGAGGGCCGGCAGCGCCGCCAGCCGACCGTGATCCAGCACGACCGGGATGGTCCGGGCGACTGGCCGCGTACGGCCCGGATCGCGGTCGTGGGCCGCGACCCGCGTCGCCTGGGCGGCCTCGAACGTGGCGCAGCCGACATGCTCCGGGGTCAGGCACAGACGCCGCTGTTTCTCGGTCGCCAGTTGGGCGGGCGGGGCGACGGCCCAGCAGCGATGGTCGCGAACCGCGGTCGCGCTTCGCCACGAGCCATCTGACGAGATCAGATATGGGCAGACGACGATGCGCGCAAGGTCGACCGCTGCGGAAGTCCCGGGGCCGGGTTTCGGAGCGTCGACGTCGGGCGCGATCGAGCGCGTTGGATCGGCCATGGTCATAGCGGCACAGGATAGCGGCCGGGCGAGCCAACGGCGTTCGACCGGCCCGGTCCCCGA
The DNA here is from genome assembly GCA_963720715.1 of uncultured Chloroflexia bacterium. Lineage (GTDB taxonomy): Bacteria > Chloroflexota > Limnocylindria > Limnocylindrales > CSP1-4 > SPCO01. Next base: position 368,685 of record CAVRGM010000004.1, on the reverse strand, counting down.
TCCGGCCGGAAACGCAAAGATCCCGGCGACGACCTATTTTCCCGAAAGGCTGCCCTCTCAGTATCTTCGGCGCTGGAGAGCTTAACTTCCGTGTTCGGGATGGGAACGGGTGTGGCCTCTCCGCTAGAGTCACCGGGATCTGCTGCGTCTGGATGGTTTCGGCAGCGGCTCGACGCCCGGTCGCGATGGACCTGGCGGGGCGCCGGAATGGTTCTTCGATCTCGAATAGTCAGATGGGATCTGATCACGATCCCCCCAGCCACCGACCCCTGGTCAGTTGCTGAAGAGGTCAAGCCCTCGACCGTTAGTACCGCTCAGCTTCATCCGTCACCGGACTTCCACATGCGGCCTATCAAACAGGTGGTCTCCCTGCGGTCTTACCCGGTTGACCCGGTGGGGAACCTCATCTCGAGGCGAGCTTCGCACTTAGATGCTTTCAGCGCTTATCCCGACCGAACATAGCTACCCAGCGATGCCCCTGGCGGGACAACTGGCACACCAGCGGTTCGTTCACTCCGGTCCTCTCGTACTAGGAGCAACTCCTCTCAAGTTCCCTACGCCCACGGCGGATAGAGACCGAACTGTCTCACGACGTTCTGAACCCAGCTCGCGTGCCGCTTTAATTGGCGAACAGCCAAACCCTTGGGACGTACTTCCGCCCCAGGATGCGACGAGCCGACATCGAGGTGCCAAACGGTGCCGTCGATGTGAACTCTTGGGCACCATCAGCCTGTTATCCCCGGGGTAGCTTTTATCCGTTGAGTGATACCCCTTCCACTCGGAGGTACCAGATCACTAAGCCCGACTTTCGTCTCTGCTCGACTTGTAGGTCTCGCAGTCAAGCTCCCTTATGCCTTTGCACTCTTCGGCTGGTTTCCATTCAGCCTGAGGGAACCTTTGGGCGCCTCCGTTACACTTTAGGAGGCGACCGCCCCAGTCAAACTGCCCGCCTGACACTGTTCCGCGCCCGGATCACGGGTCGCGGTTAGAAACGAAATCCAGCAAGGGTGGTATTTCAACGGCGGCTCCACCGAGGCTAGCGCCCCAGCTTCAAAGCCTCCCACCTATCCTACACAAGCTGAACCCCAATCCAATGTCAGGGTGCAGTAAAGCTCCACGGGGTCTTTTTGCCCTGCCGCGGGTAACCTGCATCTTCACAGGTACTTCAATTTCGCCGGATCCCTC
>CAVRGM010000004.1:0-362500 GCA_963720715.1 uncultured Chloroflexia bacterium | reverse complement strand
TGGCTGACCCTCGCGGGCGGCCGCGTCCGCTCGTTCCAGTAACTCGCGGATGCGCAGCCGTTCCGGTCCGATTCCGTCGATCGGCGAGATCGCGCCGTTCAGGACGTGGTAGAGCCCCTTGAACTCGCCGGTCCGCTCCAGGGCCAGGACGTCAAGCGGCTCTTCCACGACGCACAATCGGGTGGTATCCCGACCCGGGTTGCGGCAGATCGGGCAGAGCGGCGCGTCGCTGATGTTGAAGCAGCGCTCGCAGAACACGACCCGGTCGCGAACGTCGATGAGCGCAGCCGCCAGCGTCCGAGCCTCCACGTCCTGGGCACGCAGGAGGTGGAAGGTCAGGCGCTGCGCGGTCTTGGGACCGATCCCGGGCAGGCGTGCGAACGATTCGATCAACCGGGCGACCGGCTCGATGACGGGATCGGCCATCCTGGCGGCCCGGCCTACATCCCCGGCAGGCGCAGCCCGCCGGTGACCGCGGCCATCTTCTGCTCGGCCAGCTCCCGAGAGCTTCTGAGCGCGTCATTGACTGCGGCCACGACCAGGTCCTGGAGCATGTCGACGTCGCTCGGATCGACGGCGGACGGATCGATGGTGACGCTGACCAACTCCTGCTTCCCGGTCACGATCGCGCTGACGACGCCACCGCCGGCCGAGCCGTCGATCATCGTCGTCTCAAGCTCGGTCTGGATCCGCAGCATCTCCTGCTGCATCTGCTGCGCCATGCGTTGCAGATTGGCCATCCCCATGGATGCTCTCCTCTCCTCATCTCGTCGGGTCAGTCTGCCCCAACCGGCCCTTGGCTGCAGCATCGTCGCGCCGGAGGTCAGCTGACCTCGCCGACATCGGTCAGTTCCTCGGCGAAGATCCGTCGCGCCTCGGCGACCAGATCGTCGGGTCCCGAGGGCGGGACCTCGATGTTGGCCACGACGCAGCGCACTGACACCGGGCGCCCGAGGACGGTCGAGATGCCTGATTCGATGGCGGCCTTGCGACGCTCGGCGGCGTCCTTGAGGAACGCCTGCTCCTCTGGAAAGCCGAGGGTCACGATGGACCCATCGACGGCCACCGGCCGGCAAGCCACGATGAGCGGCTTGGTCGGCGGATGGGCGCTCAGCTGGCTGACGATGGACGGCCAGGCCGCGAGCAGTCCGTCCAGGTCCGTCGCCCCCGCAGGCGAAGGCGCCGGCGCCTGGGTCGTGCTCGTCGTCAGCGGTGCCGCCGTCGCAGGCGGCGACGGCGCGGTCGCAGGCGGCGGTGTCTCGCCAGGCTCTCGCGTCTCGATGGCGTCGGTGGTATCGACGGCGTCCCCGGTATCGACGGGCTGGACCGGCTGCTCCGTCTGGCGGACCGTTGGCGGTGCGTGCAGCTTCGCAGTCGACCCCGGTGATCCGGCTGGGATGGAGGCCGGCGATCTCACTTCGGGACGGATCGGCGCGGCTGGCCGCGTTGCCGGCGGCTCCGCGCCGAACATCGCCAATTCGAGCTGGAACCGGAGGCCGCCGATGCCGGCACGGTTCGGGTCGATCGCGGCCAACCGGCGGCCGGCCCCGGCCAACTCCGCCGCATCATGGCCCCTGAGGCCAGGCTCGCCGAGGTCTGCGACCAGCCCGCTGCGGATGGACTCGACAGCCTGGTCGAGCAAGGCGCGGAGGTCGCGGCCGCGCTCCTCGAGCGCATCGAGGAGCGCCACCCCAGCGGCGCCATCGGCCCGGACCAGATGGTCGACGAAGGCGTCGACGACCTCGGCATCAGCCAGGCCGAGCAGGTCGCGGACCGTCGCTTCGTCGATCCGGTCGGGTGCGGCCGACAGCAGCTGGTCGAGCATCGATTCCGCGTCGCGCATGCCGCCGGCGGCAGCCCGGGCGACAAGCCCGATGGCGGCCGGATCGGCCGATCGGCCGTCCGCCTCCAGGATCCTGCCGAGCTTGCCTTCGATCTCGGCGACGGTCAGGCGCCTGACATCGAACCGCTGGACTCGGGACAGGATGGCGGCTGGGAAGGCCGACGGCTCGGTCGAGGCGAACATGAAGATCACGAAATCGGGCGGCTCCTCGATGGATTTGAGGAGCGCATTCCAGGCGGGCGCGGTGATCTGATGGGCCTCGTCGAGGATATACACCTTGCGGCGGAGCTGGCCCGGCGGATAGGCGAGTCGCTCGCGGAGTCCGCGGACGTCGTCGATGCCGCGATTGCTGGCCGCATCGATCTCGACCAGGTCGAGCGTGGTGCCCTCGCGGATCGAGACGCACGACGGGCATCGGTCGCAGGCATCGCCATCCTGCAGGTCCGTGCAGTTGACGGCCTTGGCCAGGATCCGCGCCAGCGAGGTCTTGCCTGTCCCACGCGGACCGACGAACAGGACGGCGTGGCTGACGCGATCCGTTCGGACGGCGTTACGAAGGGTCTCGACGACGGCCTGCTGGCCGACCATCTCGGCGAAGGTCTGGGCTCGCCAGCGGCGGTAGAGCGCCTGGTGCGGCACGGTCGGCGTGGCGGGTCCTCCGGTCGGTGGCAGGCGGCGAAGGTGATATGCCGTGCACCCTCCGTCGACCTGGACGCACCCGTGCCCACCATGACGAGCGGCTCGGACCAGGCCGTTCCGCGGCACCCGACGATGATCGCTTAGTGCTGCTTCCTTCCGGACCTGACACGGTTCGCGGTTCGCCGCTGCGCGGGACCCGGTCCTCAACGTCGCGTCGTCGGGCGGCGTTCGAGAACGGAGACCTCGAGAGGGGATTCAGCCCTGCTGGAGCGGATTGCAGGTACAGGGCACCGCTAGTTCCCCGCCTAGCACGGCCACTGAAGGATAGCAGGGCCGGCTGGATCGGCGGCTCAGCGAGCCGTCCACGTCGTACGGTCGTGGGCGAACCGAACGGTGACCGGGTCGAGCGATCGCAGCCGCTCGATCGATCGATCGTAGGCCGGTCCGTCCGGCGCCCGCGAACGACCCTCGCGCGGTGTCCCGTCGTCGACCCATTCCCCGGCTGAGTAGACGGCCTGCCCGGCCAGGATCACCAGTCCGGCCGTGGTCTGGATGACGATCGACTGATGACCCGGCGTATGGCCCGGGGTGGGCACCACCCGGATCCCCTCGACCGGTTCATGGTCGCCGGCGATCAACCGGTAGTCGGCACCGTCGAAATCGATCCACTCGAGGATGGTGTGGTCGGTCGAGTGGGCGATCTGCCATTCGGTTTGCTGGACGAAGATCGGGACGCCCGGAAAGCTCCGGTTCTGGCCCGCATGGTCGACGTGCAGGTGGCAGTTCACCACCGCGCTGACATCGGACACGGCCAGGCCGACATCGGCCAGCGCGTTGCCGATCGTCCGGGCCTGGATCCGGTAGTAGGCATCGAGCTCGGCGTTCCCGAACCCGAACCCAGTATCGAACAGCAGGACGCCGTCTCGGTGACGGATCGCGTAGGCCACGACGACGCCGACCTGGCCGGCCAGTGGCTCGTCAACGGCGAACCGGAACTCACCCAAGTCAAGGGCGAGGATGTCGCTGGGCTCGATCATGCGCGGTGGCGGAGAGGGCGGGATTCGAACCCGCGATGGGTTGCCCCAAACCGCATTTCCAGTGCGGCGCCATAGTCCACTAGGCGACCTCTCCAGGCGAGCCACGGATCGCCAGTCCCTCGAGGTGGCAGATCCTGGCAAGGCGGCGCCGAGCACCGTCGCGACCACACCCGAAGGTGCGTGAGCGTAGGGCGCTGACGCGGTCAGGGACCGTCAGATCGAAGAATGTGGCGGAGAGGGCGGGATTCGAACCCGCGGTGCTTTCGCACACCGCTTTTCGAGAGCGGCACCATCAACCACTCGGACACCTCTCCGAGGACAGGATACCAAACGGGGCCGGTTCGACCGACCGCCAGCTCAGGTCAGGTGGCGACAAGCGGGCTGAAGAGTGCCTGTGCCTGTTCCTGGCGAATGCCGCTGACGACCTTCACCCGGCGTCGCAATGCCGGGTGCTGGGCCAGCTGGATGACCGTCCCCGCAGCCCCGTCGATCGGGTCCGCGACTGCGAATACCAGCGCCTCGATATCGCTCTCGAGGATCGCGCCGACGCACATCGAGCACGGCTCCTGGGTCGCGAAGATGGTCGCATCGGCGAGCCGGACCGATCCGAGCTTCCGGGCGGTCTCTCGAAGGGCCACGATGACGGCATGCGCGGTCGGATCATTCGTCTCCTGGACGCGGTCGTGGGCGCGGACGACCATCGCCTCGTCCACCACGGCGACCGCAGCGATCGGCAACTCGCCACGGGCGAGGGCGAGTTTCGCTTCCTCCAGCGCCTCGTCCATGAACAGCTCGTAGTTCATGGCGGCGATGCTAGCAGACGGGTCATACCGGAACCGCCCTTCGGCGGGCTGTCGGTGCCGTATCGCAACCCTGCCGTCCGGGCCGGTGGCGGTAGCATGTCCGCCGATGGGTGATCCGAAACGAATCGCGGTCCTGACCGGTGGCGGCGACGTGCCCGGTCTGAATGCCGTCATCAAGAGCGTCGTGTACCGTGCGACCGAAGTGGGCTATGCGGTCGTCGGGATCCGCCGTGGCTGGGAAGGCCTGACCCATCTGCGCCCGGGCCGTGAGTCTGACCCCACCTACGTGCTGCCCCTGGATCGGACGAACACGCGGACGATCGAGCGGACCGGGGGGACCATCCTGCATACGTCGCGCACCAATCCACGCAAGATGCGCACGGAGGGCCTGCCCGGATGGATGGCCCAGGACGAGCTGGTCCGGTTCGCAACGTCCGATGGGCTGTACGACCTCACCCCGCGCGTCCTCGACAACCTGTCCGATCTCGGTGTCGACGTGCTGGTGACGATCGGTGGCGACGATACGCTGTCGTACTCGCAGGTACTGGTCAACGCTGGCGTGCCGCTCGTGGCCATCCCCAAGACGATGGACAATGACGTTCAGGGGACCGAGTACTGCATCGGCTTCTCCACCGCCATCACCCGGGCCAAGGAGGCCATCAATCGGCAGCGGACGACGCTCGGCAGCCATGAGCGGATCGGGGTCTTCCGGATCTTCGGACGCGACGCCGGCTTCTCCGCCTTGTACACCGCCTATGTCACGTCGGCCCGATGCGTCATCCCCGAGGCACCCTACGATCTCGACGCGCTCGCCGAACTGCTGGCGGCGGACCACGCCGCGAACCCCAGCCATTACGCGTTCGTCATCACCGCCGAGGGGGCCATCTGGCGCGGTGCGCAGATGACCGATGTAGGGGGCGCCGACGCGTTCGGCCATCGCCACAAGGCCAATGTCGGGGAGGCGCTGGCGGCCGAACTTCGCGAACGGACGGGCATCGAGACCCTCGCCTCGGAACTGACCTACGACCTGCGCAGCGGTGAACCCGATTCGATCGACTCGATGGTCGCCACGACCTTCGCCAACGTCGCGATGGACCTCGTCGAGGGCGGGACCACCGGACGGATGGTGGCGATCCAGGACGGCAAGTACGCGCACACTGCCTTGCCCGATCCATCCCTCGGGCCGAGGAAGGTCGACGTCCCCGTGATGTACAACGTCGGGCGCTTCCGACCTCGCTACGACGGCAAGCTGGGTGATCCGATGCTGCTGGTCGGCCTCGACTGACGGTCCTCGCAGCCGGGTCGGATGCGGGTCAGGACTCGAGGCCCGACAAGGCCCGGATCGAGCGCGCGACCGCGGACATGTCGTCATCTCCGTGGCCGCCGGTGATCAATCCCGTCTCGAGTTGGGCGGCCAGGGCGGCCACCGGAAGGACGACCCCGACTCGTTCCGCGAGGCCCATCGCGATGGCCAGGTCCTTTCGATGGAGCTCGACCTTGAACCCCAGCGGGTACTCGTTTTCGAGCATGCGCCCGCTCCGATTCGCCAGGACCCAGCTCTGGGCGGCGCCGCCACCGAGCGCGTCCACGACCTGCTCGACATCGAGGCCCGCCTTGATCGCCAGCACGATCCCCTCGGCGACACCCAGGTAGGTACCGGCCAGGATCACCTGGTTGACCGCTTTCACCGCCTGACCGGCACCGATCGGCCCGACGTGGGTGATGGTCCGCCCGACCGCGGACAGGATCGGTCGCGCCCGCTCGACATCGGCCGGGTCGCCGCCCACGAAGATCGCCAGGGTCGCATCGCGCGCCCCTTCACTGCCGCCCGAGACCGGTGCGTCGACCATGTGCAGGTCGGATCCCGCCAGCCTGGCCGCGAAGTCCCAGCTCCCCGACGGTGCGATCGTCGAGCAGTCGATGATGAGGGTGCCCGGCCGGGCACCCTCGACGACACCATCCGGACCGAACAGGACGGCTTCGACGTCCGGCGTATCCGACACGCACAGCACGACGATGTCGGCCTCGGCCACCGCGAGGGCCGGCGTGGCCGCCATGACGACACCCAGGTCGACGAGTTCGGCGCCGCGCCCCGGCGTCCGGTTCCAGCCGGTCAGCCGGTGGCCCGCCCTGACCAGATTGGCGGCCATCGGCGATCCCATCGTCCCGAGTCCGAGAAACGCGACTCGGCTGCCGTCGGGGGCCGGCTCGGCGGTCACGACGAAGGAGCCGACCCGGGTGGCGGGGCGGATGGTGGATCGGCGGCGGGCGGCGTGGCCGGCGGCACATCGGCGGGGGCGCCATCGGTCGGTGCGGGTCCGCTCGAGTCGGGCGGCCCATCCGAGGTGTCTCGCCGGCCGCGAGCGATGAAGAAGGCGACGACCGCGATGACGATGACGATCAGCACGATGATAGCCAGGAGCGAGCCGCTGCCGGTCCTTGTGGGCGCGGGCGGCGGAGTCGGACTGGCGGTCGGCACCGGGGTCGGCGTCGGGCTTGCGGTCGGTGCCGGGGTCGGACTGGCGACCGCGACTTCGGTGACGACGACCGTCACGTCCGTCTTGGGATTGCCCTTGGTGATGACCGGGACACCGGCCGTGTTGCGCCAGATCGTTCCCTGATCGCCGATCTCGGCCGTCACGACGTAGTCCTCGGTCGGCTGGATGTCGGTCAAGGCGAATGGGATGGCGAACCCGACCGGAAGACCGTCGGTGATGGTCTGGACATCGATGCCCAGGGAGTCGCCGGTGCTCGGATCAACCAATACGGCCATCGCGTACGAATCGCCCGACGGCTCAAGGCCGACCGCACTGATCTTGCCGGTGACGTCCGCCTTCAGGAGGTCGGGTCGATAGGTCAGGGTGATGTCGACATCGGACGGGTTCCCCTTGGTCAGCACCTTGATGCCCTGGCCGGTGACCCACGCGTCCGGCCCATCGACGATGGTCGCCTGGATGGTGTACGTCTTGTCGGGATCGATATCGGCCGAGTCGAACGTGAGACGGAAATCGACCGGCACGGACGAGATGGCGCGGTCGATCTCCGACGCCACGATCGAGCTTTGATCGGCGCGCTTCGTCCCGCGCACGAGCGCGATGACCGCGAAGGCATCACCGGTCAGCGCGTGTGGCTCTCGGAACGTCAGCGAACCGGTGACGGGGCCGGTGATCGGCGATGGGCTCGGCGCCCCGGACGGCGTGGGGGTCGGGCTGGCGGTCGGCTCAGGCGTCGGGCTGGCGGTCGGTTCAGGCGTCGCCGTCGGCTCCGGGGTCGGCGTCGCGGTGGGTTCGGGAGTCGGGGACGGGGTCGGTTCCGGCGTCGCAGACCCGGTCGGTTCGGCTGTCGGCTTGGCGGTGGGGGTTGCCGTCGGGTTCGGGGTCACGACGGGCAGGCCCGTTGGAGCGGCCGTCACCGACACGCTCAGGTCGCTGGCGGCTTGCCCATCATTGATGGCGCTGACCCCGTCCCGGTTCTGCCAGACGTTCGCTCCGTCCACGAGACCGCCTTTGACGACGTAGGTCGCAGCGGGGTCGATCAGGGTCGGGTCGAATCCGATCGAAAATCCAAGGTCGGCCGGCGCGCTGACCGGGCGAACCTGTCGGGCGACGAGTGTCCCGGTCTCGACCTTGATCAACGCCGCGATGACGACCGTCGATGGGCCGAGCACGGCTGAGCGAGGTGGGACGAACGAGCCCGTGACCGCCGCCGGGAGATCCGGCGGGACCGCGGTCAGGGTCAGGTCGATGCCCTTGGTCGGACCGCCGGTGATGATCGGTTCGCCGAACCGGTTCTGCCATACATTGGCACCGTCGGAGATCGTGGCGAACAGCGCGTACGAATGCCGCTGGTCGATCGCATCAGCATCGACGAGCACGGAGAAGTCGATCGGCACGGAAGTCGGACCGTCGATCCGCTGCTGGCCGATGACTGCACCGGCCGACGGATCCGCGGTCGTATCGACGATCGTCACGATCGCCACGGCCGTCGGGCTCAGACTGATCCTCTCGCGAAATGTCAGCGAACCGGTGACCGACGTATTGGCTGCCGCGGCCGGTACGGCCAGCAGGCCGGCCAGCAGGATGGCGACCCCAGCGACAAGACCGAGACGTCGGAGATCGGGGTTCGACGATGACACAGGCGACCTCGTGTGTGGTTCCTGAAAGCGTAGCAGGACGTGCCCTGGCCACGCGGACCTGACGAACCTTCAGCGCCGATCGGCGGGCACGAGCCAGCGGACCCGGCGGCCTCGATCGGCCGAGACGACCAGGACCGTCCCGCGGAGGACGTCCATCCCGATCAGCCCGCCGAGCGCCTCGATCCGGTCGCGGACAAGCAGGCGGTCGATCGGGTGCCGCGTGCCGTCCACGAGGAGCGCTCGATCCTCCACCGTCGTGCCCACGACCGCGGCCCCGCCGACACCGTGGCCGGGCTCCGGATCGGTCCGACCGCGCAGCCCCGGCACGGCCCACGCGGCGAACTCGGTACCGCGGCCGCCGGTGTTGAGCATCGTCGGGACGACCGGGAAGGGATCGATGGCGGCCTGGATGACCGGCGTTGCCTCGTCGAGGGACCGCTCCAGGTCGAGCACCGTGAGGTCGGGGTAGCGATCGCGAGGCCACGGGTCGATCGGACGGTCGACGACGATCAGCCGATCAGCGACAAGATCGATGACGGCCGTCGCGGCCGGGTGGAGATGCTGCGGGCTGAGAAAGCCACCGATGCGCCAGCCCGCGAACGGCGCCGGACCGTCGATCGCGACGACGTCGTGGAGGTCGAAACCGGCGCCGTCGATGGTCACTGGAACGTCGCCGACGGTCCAGGACTCGACGGACGCCCCGGCATGATCTGTGCCGGCCTCGCCCGGAACAGCCGGCAGACCCGCCTGGCGGACGAGGTCGATGGTCAGGACGTGATCGGTCGACCCCGTGTCAAGGATGAGGCGGGCCTCGACGCCGCCGATGCGGACGTCGATCATCGGCGCGTGGGTCACCCCGTCTGGGATGTCGAACCGGATCGGAACGTCGACCAGCGTCGTCATCGAGTCAACGCCCCGGTCGCACGGTCACTTCCGTTTCCGCGATCGCGTTGTTGCCATAGCCGAGACGGTTCCAGTCCGATCGACCGGGCTGGATGTTGCCGGCGGTGTCGGTCGCGCGACTCCGCAGCGAATGCCGGCCGGCGGCGGCAGCGGCCCAGCGATGATGCCAGCGACGCCACGCGAACCGACCCGCGCTGCCATCGAGTTCGGCCGGCGACCATGGCCCGGCATCGATGCTGACCTCGACGGACGCGACCGGATCAAGACCCGACCAGGCCGCCCCAGTGATGACGTGGTCCCCCGCCGAGATCTCCGCTCCGGACGCGTGACTGGTGATCATCGAGTTGACCCGCATCGTGGTGACCGGGCCGGCCGGACCGTCGCCCGTCGCGTGGCCCGGGTGATATCGATATCGGTCCGTCTGGAAATAGGCGTCGAGCGGGCGATCGATGACCTCGATCCGATGCAGCCACTTGACCGATGCCATGCCATACCAGCCGGGAACGAGCAATCGTGCAGGAGCGCCGTGTTCGGCCGTCAACGGGCTGCCGTTCATCTCGACCGCGATGAGCACGTCGTCATCCCGTGCGACGTCGATCGGGAGTGAGCGCTCGAAGTGGATCTGGCCCTGCCGACCCCGTACGGATCCGTGGTCCGCTCCCTCGAAGCGGATCTCGACGGCGCCGGGAAGGATGCCAGCCTGGTCGAGGATGTGGACCAGCGGGACGCCCGTGAATTCGGCGGTGCTGATGGCGCCGATGCCCCATGGCTCTCCCTCCGTGGCCGGTTCGAGCCGAGTCCGGTTGTTACCGGCGCATTCGAGCGTGCAGGTGATCGTCCGTTTGGTCGAGGACCCCAGATCCGCGAGGGTGACGACCTGCGGCCGGTCGACAAGCCCATGGATGGTCAGCGTCCAAGCGTCGGGATCCTGGTCCGGGACCGGGAAATTGCTCCGGACGTAGAAGTCCTCGGTCGGGGTGATCGGGGTCGCGAGGGCCGCCAGCGGCGCCTCTGCGTTGAACGGATCGACCCGGACGACGACCCGTCGGTCCGACACGGCAGTCTGCCTCGATGGATGGGCCACCGGTGGGTCAGTGCTTTTCACAGGCCACGACCATCGCCGTCGCGGTCGCCCTTCTTGTTCGCGTTGTACAACTCGTGTCGAGCCGGGCGTTCGCGGCCGCAGATCTCGGCCGTGGCCGCTGACCTTGGCGTGAGACCCCTTCCGGGCCACGCCTGCGGGTAGTTGCTTGTTCAACACGCTGCAATTCTTGTATTCCGTTGATGACTCACGGACCGGCGAGAGCCGTGACCGGTCGGCCAGCTGCCGAGGGTCAGCCCGGCGACGACCAGGCCATTGGATGACTCCGCGGTCGAGGCGTGCCTGCGCGTATGCCCTGCATCCCGATCATCCTGACTCTCGGTCGATCGGGATGTGGCGCGCCCGGCGGGACTCGAACCCACGACCTTTAGGTCCGCAACCTAACGCTCTATCCACTGAGCTACGGGCGCACGATGCTGGCGGGACTGGCGGAGAGGGAGGGATTCGAACCCTCGATGCAGGTTACCCCACATGGCGGTTTAGCAAACCGCTGCACTAGACCTCTATGCGACCTCTCCGTCGCGACAGCGGCCGGAATCCTATCATGGCATCTGACCGACCCAGACCCAAGGAGCCCGACATGTTGACCCCCGACCTGCGCAAGCTCCTGATCGCCCAGATCGGCCACGAACTGGCCGCCCACCAGCTCTATCTGGCGATCTCGATCTACTTCGAGCGCCAGAGCCTGGACCGCTGGGGGCAGCTCTTCCGACGACAGTCGATCGAGGAAGCCCAGCATGCGCAGAAGATCATCGACTTCCTGGTCGACAACGAGGTCGACTTCGACCTGCCGGCGCTGAAGGCCACGTCGACCCGATTCGACTCGCCCGCTGCTGCGGCCCGCCGGGCCCTCGACTCGGAACGGACCGTGGCCGGCCAGTTCGACCGCGCCGCGACGATCGCCAGGTCCGCCGATGACCATCGCGGCTTCCAGTTCCTCCAGTGGTTCATCGCCGAGCAGGTCGAGGAGGAAACGAAGTTGCAACGCATCGTCGATCTCATCGACAGCGGCCTCAATCTGTTCCAGGCGGAGGGCCAGCTCGACGCATATGAGTGACGAGCACTCGTCGTCGGCCAGCCGCCCGACCCCGGAGGCCGAGATGCGGGCGGCGACGATCGGCGAACCGACCCGGCTGGACGGTCCGGTCCGGCTGGCTGACTACGACCCTGGCTGGCCGGTGGCCTTCGAGATCGAGGCGTCTCGCGTGCGGGACCTGTTGGCTGACCGGGTCCGCCTGCTCGAGCACGTGGGGTCGACGTCGGTACCCGGACTCGCTGCCAAGCCGATCATCGATATGCTCCTCATCGTCGACGACTCGGCCGATGAGCCGGCCTACGTCCCGGACATGCAAGACGGCGGCTATGTGTTGCGGATCCGCGAACCAGATTGGTTCCAGCACCGGATGTTCATCCGCGAACCGCCTCGCACCCAGATCCATACCTTCAGCACCGGGTGCCCTGAGATCGAGCGGATGATCGCGTTCCGGGATCGCCTTCGAACCCACGACGACGAGCGGTTGCTCTACGAGCGAACGAAGCGCGATCTGGCGGCCCGCGACTGGGACTACGTCCAGCACTATGCCGATGCCAAGGGCGACGTCGTCGAGGCGATCATCGCCCGGGCCGAACAGGAGCGAGCCGCGTTGACAGGCAGCGCGCCAGTGGATACCGTCCGGACACGCACATGACGCACTACTTCTACTTTCGATGCCCGGCATGACGCCTCCCGGTCGCTGAGACCGCGGGGCACGGGTCGTGCCGGGCAAACGAAGCAGAGGCGAGACCTCTGCTTTTTTGTTTTGTGCGGGCGACCCATTGAGGAGTGACCAGCGCGATGTTCGTCGTGATGACCGACGGAGCGAGCGAAGCCGAGATCCTCGGCGTGAAGAGTCGGATCCTGGCCGAGGGCCTGACCCCGTTCGACCACGTCAGCGACGGCCGGACCACGGTCGCCGTCGTCGGCGAGATCGGCGCGAGGCGGCCGCTGCTCATCGAGCAGTTCGAACGCCTGCCCGGGGTCGCGTCGGTCACGCCGATCAACCGGCCGTACAAGCTCGCCTCGCGCGAGTTCCATCCAGAAGCGACCGTCATCACCGTACTCGACGCGGTCATCGGCGACGGATCGCTGACGATGATGGCCGGCCCATGCTCGGTCGAGAGTCGCGATCAACTGTTCGAGACGGCCGACGCCGTCAGCGCGGCCGGCGCGACCATCCTCAGGGGCGGGGCGTTCAAGCCGAGGACCTCGCCCTATGCGTTCCAGGGCCTGGGTATCCAGGGACTTCGGTTCCTGGCCGAGGCGCGCGACCGGACCGGCCTGCCGATCATCACCGAGGTCATGGAGCCGAGCCAGGTCGATATCGTCGCCGAGTACGCCGACATCCTCCAGATCGGGACGCGCAACATGCAGAACTACTCGCTGCTGCGTGACGTGGGACGGGTCGCCCGACCGGTCATGCTCAAGCGCGGCTACGGCGCCACCGTCGAGGAGTTCCTGATGGCCGCGGAGTACATCGTCAGCTCAGGCAACCCCAATGTGATCCTGTGCGAGCGGGGCATCCGGACGTTCGAGACGTCGATGCGCAACACGATGGACCTGGCGGCCGTGCCGCTCCTGCGGCGGTTGACCCATCTGCCCGTCATCGTCGATCCGAGCCACGCCACCGGCAAGCGCTGGCTGGTCAAGCCGCTCGCCCTGGGCGGGGTCGCGGTCGGCGCGGACGGGGTGATGGTCGAAGTCCACCCGGACCCGGATTCGGCCCTGTCCGACGCGGAGCAGCAACTCACCCTCGACCAGTTCCGGGACCTGATGGCCGCGATCGTCCCACTCCACGCTCAGGTCCGGCCGGTCTACGCCTCGGCCGGCTGAACGATGAACGCCACGTCCCTTCCTGGAACGCCATCTGCCGAGATCCGCCCGGCCAGCCGACTGCGCGGTGAACTCCACTTGCCCGGCGACAAGTCGATCAGCCACCGAGCCCTGATCCTGGCCGCCCTGGCGAGCGGAACGAGCTACGTTCACGGCGCCGGCGACGGAGCCGATGTCCGATCGACCGCACACGCGATCGGCGTGCTCGGTGCCATGGTGGAGCGCCTGCCGGGCAACGGGGTGACCGTCGACTACGTCGTTGGTTCGCCCGGTGTGGACGGCCTGTCGGATCCCGGGCAGATCATCGACTGCGGAAACTCGGGAACGAGTCTTCGCCTGCTCAGCGGTGTCGTCGCCGGACTGCCGCTCACCACCACCCTCGATGGCGACGATTCGTTGCGCCGACGTCCGGTCGCTCGTATCATCGAACCGCTCCGTTCGATGGGCGCCGACCTTCACGGTCGGCACGGCGATTCCCTCCCGCCGGTGACGGTGGTCGGGCGGTTTCCGCTGCGGGCGATCGACCACACGACGGCCGTCCCGAGTGCGCAGGTGAAGTCGGCGATCCTGCTGGCGGGTCTGCGAGCCGATGGTCGGACCACGGTCCGCGAAGCGGTGGCGACCCGGGACCACACCGAGCGGATGCTCCGATCTCGAGGCATCCCGGTCGACCGCACCGATGGGGCCGACGGGTCCGTCGCGTGGACGCTAGAAGGAGGGATGTCGGTGCAAGCGGTGACCGAGCGGGTGGCAGGCGACGTGTCCGCGGCCGCGTTCTGGCTCGTCGCCGGATCGATCCACCCCGACGCAGACTTGACCATCCGGAATGTCGGCGTCAATCCCACCCGACGCGCGGTCATCGACATCCTTCGCTCCATGGGCGCCGATATCGAGGAACGGCCACTGTCCGCCGAGGCCGGCCGAGCCGACGATGAGAGCGGCGAGCCGGCGGCGGACTTGCGCGTCCGGTCAGCGTCGTTGCACGCGATCGATCTGGGTCCGCGCGATGTGGCCGCGGCGATCGACGAGATCCCGATCCTGTGCCTGGCCGCCGCGACGGCGAACGGAACCACGTTCATCCGCGGGGCCGGCGAGTTGCGCGCGAAGGAATCCGACCGGCTTGACGGGACGGCGGTCGCATTGCGGGCGATGGGGGCCAGGGTCGAAGTCGACGGTGATGATCTGTCGATCGCCGGGGGTCGGCCGTTGCGAGGCGCCGAGATCGACGGCCGCGAGGATCACCGGCTGGTCATGACCTTTGCGATCGCCGGGTTACTGGCCTCCGGGATCACCTCCATCGGTCGGCCGGAAACCGCGTCCATCTCCTATCCGACGTTCTTCGATGACCTGGAAAGGTTGCGAGCATGACGAAGCGCGTGGTCCTCATCGGGCACCCGGTCGCCCATTCGCTGTCCGCTGCGATGCAGCAGGCGGCCTTCGATTCGGCCGGGATCGACGCGACGTACGAAGCGTGGGATCGAACGCCGATGGAGCTGGCCGATGCGGTCGGCAGCCTGCGCGAGGACGATTACCTCGGGGCCAATGTCACGATCCCGCACAAGGAGCGGGTCGTGCCCATGGTCGATCGCTCCACGGACGAGGCGCACGTCACGGGCGCGGTCAACACCATCACCCGGGAAGGCAGACGCCTGATCGGGCATAACACCGACGTGCCCGGCTTCAAGGTCGCCCTGGATCATCTCGTGGGCAAGCAGAAGATGCCCCGTCACGCGGTGGTCCTCGGAGCGGGCGGCGGCGCGCGAGCCGTCGTGTACGGCCTGATCACGGAGGGCTTCCAGCGGATCGTGGTGTTCAATCGGCATCTCCATCGAGCCGAGGGTCTCGTCAAGCACTTCGGCCGGAGCGCCGCCCACATGGAACTTCGGGCGATGCCCTGGCACGATTCGATCATCGAATCGGAACTGGCCAAGACCAAGGTCCTGGTCAACGCGACCTCGATCGGCCTGACCTCGGACGACAGCCCGATCCCAGCCGAAGTCCTGCACGGCGACCTGCTCGTCCTCGACCTCATCTACGCCCGGACCCGCCTCCTGCGCGACGCGGCGGCGGCCGGCGCATCGGTCGCCGATGGGGAACTGATGCTGCTGCACCAGGGTGCCGCGGCATTCACCCTGTGGACCGGCCAGACGGCACCGCTCGAGCTGATGCGCGAGCGTCTGGCCAGCGCCCGCGACGGCGGCGTCCGCTCAGCCGAGGGCGAGCCGACCGGTGCCATGGCGGACGACGTCGCGGCGCCTTCGGGCGCTGCGGACTGACCCGAGCTGACGGACCGGCTGGGACTCACTCGACGATGGCGGCGTTCCGATACCTGACGGCCGGTGAATCGCACGGACCTGCGCTGGGCGTGACGATCGAAGGCGTGCCGGCCGGATTGACCCTGACGGCGGATGCCCTCGCCGTCGACCTCGCCCGCCGCCAGCGCGGATATGGACGCGGTGCGCGACAGGCGATCGAACAGGATCGGGCTGAGATCCTGGCCGGCGTCCGTCATGGGACGACGCTCGGCTCGCCGATCCTGCTCCTGGTCCGGAACCGGGACTGGGAGAACTGGACGCAGGTGATGGCGGTGGAGCCACTTGACGAAGCGGCGGCGGCCGCGCTGCGTGACGCGGCGACGGACGGCAACAAGCGGGCCACACCGGTCACTCGTGTCCGGCCGGGTCATGCCGACCTCGCCGGCGCCCTCAAGTACGGTTTCAATGATGTCCGAAACGTGCTCGAGCGCGCGTCGGCGCGCGAGACGGCCGCGCGGGTGGCCGCCGGTGGCGTGGCCCGGGCGTTCCTGGGGGAACTCGGGATCGAGACGTGGTCGTTCAGCGCGGAAGTCGGCGGCATCGCCGTGGATCCGTCGAACTGCACGCGCCCGCGTGATGAGGCCGATGCATCACCATTGCGCTGCCCGGACCCGGCTGCCGAGGAGGCGATGATCGCCCGGATCGACGAGGCCAGATCGGCCGGCGACACGGTCGGTGGGGTGTTCGAGGTCGTGGTCCACGGACTGCCGATCGGCCTCGGTTCGTACGTCCACTGGGATCGACGCCTCGATGGCGCCATCGCGGCCGCAGTCATGAGCATCAACATCGTCAAGGGCGTCGAGTTCGGCCTGGGCTTCGAGCAGACCCGCCGCTTCGGCTCTGCTGTCCACGACGTGATCGAGGGACGGGCGGACGACGGGCGTTGGGTGCACCGCACCAACAACGCCGGTGGACTGACCGGCGGGGTCACGAACGGCGAGCCCCTTGTCGTGCGCGGCGCCGTCAAGCCCATCTCCACGCTCGCCCGTCCGCTTCCGTCGGCCGACCTGATCACCGGAGAGGCCGTCGACAAGGCCCACTACGAGCGCAGCGACATCAGTGTCGTGCCGGCCGCCGGGGTCGTCGCCGAGGCGATGGTCATGCTGACTCTGGCCGCATCGATCATCGAGAAGTTCGGCGGCGATACCCTCGACGACGTCCGAGCGTCGTTGGCGACCTATCGTGCCCGGATCGAGGCGACGCCCGAGGCCCCGATCGCCGGCGGTCGTCGACCCCCCATCGTGGGCCACCTTTCGACCCCGACCGCCGACGCCCCGCACGGACTGACCGGTACCGACGAGGCCGGCTCCGGCGGCGACGACTGATCGACCATGGACGTCGTGATCGTGGGCCTGCCCGGAAGTGGGAAGAGCGTCGTCGGTCGTCGCCTGGCCCACCGCCACGGCGCGTCGTTCATCGACCTCGACGAACGGATCGAAGCGGCCGACGGTCGCTCGATCCCGGAGATCTTCGAAGCGGATGGCGAGGCGGTGTTCCGGGCCCTCGAACGGGCCACCATCGCCGATCTTGGTCCGGCCGATCCGGCCATCGATGTCAGGCGGGTGATCTCCACCGGCGGCGGGGCGGTCATCGATCCACGCAACCGGTGGACGCTGTTCCGCGGCCGGCGATCGATCTGGCTGGACGGACGGCCTGAGGTCCTGGCCCAGCGGCTGCGCCGGTCGCCACATGTCCGACCCCTGGTTTCCTCGCGGGATCCGATCGGGACGATCCGCGACCTGGGTCTGCGACGCCAGCGCTTCTATGCCGCGGCCGACATCCATCAGTCGGGGATCGCCGAGGTCCGCGGCGTCGTCGACGCGGTCGAGGAGCGATTGGCCACGATCTCGACCGAGGTACCCGCCGGAACGACCCTGCTCCGTTCGACCACGCCGATCGGCCGGTACCGGCTGGGTGAGGACATCGCCGCGGCCGGTGTGGCCGCCGAACTGCACCGGATGGCGCAGCCGCGGACGGTGGTCATCAGCGAGCCGGTCGTCTGGGACATCCACGGTGAACGATTCGTGGCCGCGTTGCGTGAGCGCGGCGTGGCGGTCGAGCACGTCCTGCTGCCAGAAGGCGAGGCCGCCAAGCGGCTGGAGGTCGTGGAGGCAGCGGCCCGCGAACTTGTCGGGCTGGGGCTGGATCGGTCGGGCGTCCTCGTCGCGCTGGGCGGCGGCGCGCTCGGTGACGCGGCCGGGTTCCTGGCCGCGATCTATCTCCGTGGCATCCGCTTCATCCAGGTTCCGACCACGTTGGTCGCCCAGGTCGATTCATCGATCGGTGGCAAGACCGGGGTCGACCTGCCCGACGGCAAGAACCTCATCGGAGCCTTCCACCAGCCCGAGGCCATCGTCATCGACCTTGCGTTCCTGCGAACACTGCCGCGACGGCACCTGACAGCCGCCCTCGGCGAGGCCGTCAAGATGGCCGTGCTCGGCGACGAGCGACTGTTCGAGCTTCTCGAGTCGGAGGGCGTCGCGATCGGCACCGGAGACGATGCGGCATTCGAACGTGGGGCGGTCGCGGAAGTCGTGGAGCGGGCCGGTTGGGCCAAGGTCGAGGTCGTGATCGCCGATGAGCGCGAACAGGGCACCGCGACCGGAAGGATCGCCCTCAACCTCGGCCACACGCTGGGCCACGCATTCGAGGCCGCCGGCGGATACCGCGACCTGCTCCACGGCGAAGCGGTCGCGTACGGCCTCCGGGCGGCGACCCGGATCGGCCTCGAGGTCGGAGTCACGCCGCCCGAACGCGCCCGGCGGATCGAGCGATCACTGGACCGCGTCGGGCTCGCCCGGGACCCGCTTCCCTACCCGCTCGAGTCGGTGATGGCCCACCTGCCGGTCGACAAGAAGCGACTGGCTGGTCGACAGCGGTGGGTCCTGCCGACCGCCGACGGGATCGTCGTCCGCGACGATGTCGACGCGGCGACCGTCGAGCGTGCCGCGGCGACGGTGCTGGCCGCACCGGCAGGGAGTCCCCGGTGACGGCGGTCCTGGTCCTCCAGGGACCGAACCTCAACCTGCTCGGGTCGCGAGAGCCCGAGATCTACGGCCACGCAACGCTCGATGAGATCCACGCGGCGATGGCGGCACGGGCCGTCGAACTCGGGCTGGCCATCGACTTCTATCAATCCAACCACGAAGGAGCCCTGATCGATCGTCTGCACCGACGCGACTACGACATCGCCATCGTGAATGCTGCTGGATTGACCCACACGAGCGTGGCCCTGCGCGACGCCCTGCTGGCCGTCGCCCGACCGTTCATCGAGGTCCACCTGTCGGACCCGGCTAGCCGTGAGCCGTTTCGCCAGGTCAACTTCCTCCAGGACATCGCGCTCGAATCGATCGTCGGCCACGGCGCCCGCGGCTACCAGCTCGCCCTGGAGTCGATCGCCCGCCGAAGCGGCCCGGATCATGGCTGACCGTCCCCTCGAGACGGCCGAACTCCGGCGACTGCGCCACCGGATCGACGCCCTGGACCGCCGGATCGTGGGCCTCCTCAACGAGCGCGCAGAACTCGCTCGCCGGACCGGCCGGGAAAAGGCATCTCTCGGTCGGCGCGCCATCCGCGACCGGGAACGCGAGCGTGAAGTCCTCCTGCGCGTGACCATGGCCAACAGTGGACCGATGCCGCAGGCGGACCTGCTGGCCCTCTACCGCCGCCTGATCAGCGCGACCCGAGCCCTGGAGACCCGCGACCGACTGGCGGCGAGGTCGGGCGGTGACGACGAAGCCTAGCGACCGTCCTGTGGACGCGAGGTGGCGGGAAGTCACCTTTGTCCGGAGCGTCCTGGGCATCGCTGCCGGCGGCCTGTCCCTGTTCCGGCCGGACCTCGCGCCGCTCGTCCTGGGCTCGGCGCTGATCGTCGCCAGCTTCCTCGAATTGGCGATCGTCCCAGCGGCGCCCGATCCCGACGTCGCGGGTGTCTGGCATGGCGGCCGTCGGGTCCGCGTCGCGGCGGGGATCGGCCTCGGCCTCGCCCTGGTCATCGCCTGGTTCGGCAGATCGGAGTTCGAAGGTGGCCTCATCGCGGTCGGCCTGGCGGCGGCGGCCGCCGTGGACGGCTGGGGCGCGTTCAAGGCCTCGACCCCCGGGCTGCGCGGCGTGCGTGCCATCCGGGCGGCGCTGGCGCTTGCCGTCGCCCTGGTCCTGCTCACGATCCCCGGCGTCGTTCTGAACATCGCGATCCTGCTCGCATCGATCGGGTGGATCACGGTCGGGTCGGTCGCCCTCGTCGGGCTCTATCAGCACCACACCGAGCGCATGCGAGGGCAGGAAGCGACGATCGGCGTGGCCGAAGTCATCGGACGCTGGCTCCGTCGCCGCGACATCGGGCAGGAACACCGGGACGCGATCCTCGATGCCTATGACTACGACCCGGCTGACACGGACCGCCTGGGCCGGTTCACGATCCTGCTGGTCCTCGCCTCGATCATCGCCTGTGCGGGGCTGATCAGCGATTCGGTCGCGAGCATCATCGGGGCGATGATCATCGCCCCACTCATGGGGCCGATCGTCGGGATCGCGGTCGGCATCGTCACCGGACGCCCGGCCCGGATGATCCGGTGCCTGATCGTCGCCGCGTTCGGGATCGTGCTGACCGTGCTGATCGGCGTCGTGATGGGGAGTTGGGTCGGACCCTCCGTCGGCGCCGTCGGCAACAACGAGATCCTCGCCCGGACCTCACCAGCCATCCTCGACCTGATCGTGGCCCTGGCGGCCGGCGCCGCCGGCGCATACGCGGCATCGAACGCCAAGGTCGCCGACTCCCTGCCGGGTGTCGCGATCGCCATCGCGCTGGTCCCGCCTCTCGGCACGGCCGGGATCCTGCTGAGTTACGGCGAATGGTCGCTGGCCGCCGGCGCGCTGCTGCTGTTCACGACCAACTTCGTGTCGATCGTCCTGGCCGCGTCGCTCGTGTTCGTGCTCGTCGGCGTGGTCCCGATCAACCAGCTGCTCCGGAACGCGGAACGCACGCGCGGCCTGTTCGCGACATTCGCGGTGGCCGGGATCCTCCTGCTCATCCCGCTCACGATCGGTGGGCGACAGGCCATCATCGCCGCGAACCAGACGGAGGTGGCCACCCAGGCCGTGACCGACTGGCTGGCACCCGTCCCCGAGTTCGAGATCGTCGACATCAGCGTGACCAGCGGACGGGTCGACGTGTCGGTCGCGGGCCCTGGCGACCCGCCGGACCCGGTGGCGCTGCAGTCCGACCTGGATGCGGCCCTCGGGATGCCGGTCGAACTCGAACTGCGGGTCGTCCCGACGGTCGTGTACACGTCCGCTCCGAGCCCCACGCCCGAAGCGGTCACCTCTGGGTCGCCCGCCCCGTGACGATCGCCGGGGTGGCCGGGCGGACGCGATTCGCGCCGGCTCCGACTGGCTACCTCCACCTGGGGCACGTCGCCAACGCGGTCTTCGTGTGGGGGATGGCTCGAGCCGGCGGCGGAGCCGTCCTGCTCAGGATCGAGGATCACGACCGACAGCGGGCACGCACCGGGTACGAGGCGGCGATCGTGGAGGACCTCGCCTGGCTCGGCTTCGCCCCCGACGAAGGACCGGTGCGCCAGACCGATGACCCCACGCCGTACAAAGCCGCCCACGCCGATCTCGATCGCCAGGGCCTCGTCTATGCCTGCGATTGTTCGCGATCGAGCTTCGCGCGATGGGCGGATGCGCACGGGGCGCCCTGGCGAGGCCCCGGTTGCCCGGGTGGCTGCCGCCAGCGCGGCGACGCCGGCCCGACGCTCCGAGTGGCCCTCGGCGGGGGTTCCGAGTCGTGGATGGACACGCTCGTCGGGCCATGCTCGGATGAAGTCGCAGCCCATGGAGACGCGGTGATCCGCGATCGCGCCGGCAACTGGACATACCTCTTCTCCGTCGTGATCGATGACCAGCGCCAGGACATCGACGTCGTGATCCGCGGGCGCGATCTGCTCGGCTCGACGGCCGCCCAGATCCGTCTGGGTCGGGTCCTGGGACGCCCGAGTCCTGCGACGTTCGCGCATCACCGCCTGGTGCGACGCGCTGACGGCTTGAAGCTGTCAAAGGCCGATGGCGACACGTCCGTGCGTGACCTGCGGGCGGCTGGTCGCTCGGCGCCCGACATCATCGGCGACGCGGCGGTCGCCGCCGGGCTGATCGATACTCCCCGGCCGATCGAGGCGGCCCATCTGGGCAGCCTGTTCGGCCCGGTGGACGGCCACCACGGGCGGAGCGGGCCAGGCGCCTAGTCGGCGAAATCCTCCGCCTCGAAATCATTGGTCCAGGAGATCCGCCGGTCGATGACGACGAAGGGATCGAGCCAGAGCGAGAGTCTGGCGCTGCGCTCGAAATCGACCAGGATGTCTGCCACGATCGGCGGTGGGGTATCGATCGGCAGGCTGACCAGGCACGATGCCTGAGGTGTCCCCAGGATCTGGTCGTGGTCGCCGAACAGCCGGAACGCCTCGTCTGGCACCAGGACGATGGAGCTGGCCCAGCGCGGTCGATCCTGGAGCAGCCGGATCGGCCGGCCACTCATGACCCCGACCTGGATCTGCTGCTCCCGGATGCGACCGCTCCAGGTCCGCAGATTTCGCATCGCCCGATCCATGAGCTGCTGTGGGCTGCACTCCCAGCGTCGGGCGACCGGCTCATCGACGTACACGAACACCCCGCCCAGGTCGACGCCGAACTGGACCATCGGTCCGATGTCCGATCGGATCCGAACGAGCGCCTGCCCGGGCGTCTCGAAAGATGGCCCGGCCAGGAACGGGACCAGGCGCGGAGCGGCCCAATCCCAGGGCATCGGCTTCGGCATCCGCTTCACGGCGCGCCGGAGGTCGCGCGACTCGTGAGCGGCATCGCTCGTCACCCTGAGCAGCTGGTGGACGAGATCGGTGGTTGCCCGGAGGCCGGTCGTTCGCATGGCCAGACCATCGCAGGCTGCACTTGGTTGTCACGTATCTCTGACGTACCTGCGACGTATCAGATCGCGGTGGCCGCCCGAAGCCCGCGCACGAGACGGGCCAGCGATGCGATATCGCGTCCGTCGGGTCCCAGCGCATCGACGAGCGCCGAGGCCACGATGACGCCGTCGGCACCGGCCCGGACGAGCGAACGAACCTGGCTGGGTCGACTCACGCCAAAGCCGACCGCGACCGGCACGGGCGAGACGGCATGGACATCCCGGATCAGTTTGCCGACGCTCGCCGGCAACGATGACCGGGCGCCCGTCACGCCTACCAGGGACACGCAGTAGAGGAACCCGCCACTCCGCGCGGCGACCGCGGCCCGACGGGCCGGCGACGTGGTCGGGGCGACGAGATACACGACGGCCAGGCCGGCGGAGCGGGCGACCGCTTCGAACGGCCCTCCTTCATCGGGTGTCAGGTCGGCCACGATCAGGCCAGCCGCGCCGGCGTTGGCCAGACGCGTCGCGATCGCGCCGCCGTCACCGCCACCGATCACCTGATTGGCGTAGCCCATCGGGACGAGCGGGAGATCCGGCCGGGCCGCCCCGATCCGCTCGATCAGTCGCAACGACCGGTCCAGCGTGGCGCCCGCGCCGATCGCGATTCCCGACGCTCTCTGGAGCGTCGCGCCGTCGGCCAGGGGGTCGGAATAGGGCAACCCGACCTCGAGCAAGTCGGCGCCGGCATCCACTGCGGCGAGCGCGATCTCGAGGCTCGTATCGGCATCCGGAAAGCCCGCGACGACGTACGGGATGAGCGCGCCACGCCCGTCCTTGCGCGCCCGGGCGAACGCGGCGCCGATGCGGCCCGCGCCCGCGGTGCCATCGGT
The DNA here is from genome assembly GCA_963720715.1 of uncultured Chloroflexia bacterium. Lineage (GTDB taxonomy): Bacteria > Chloroflexota > Limnocylindria > Limnocylindrales > CSP1-4 > SPCO01. The sequence goes on along the minus strand of CAVRGM010000004.1, from coordinate 339,060 downwards.
GCCGACCGCTGCCATGTCCGGCGACGTGGCCGGCTTCACCGGGCGGCCGGCCACGGCTCGACATCGGCGAACCGTTCGAGCGCCGCCAGGTCCTTGTCGCCGCGGCCGGAGAAGCCGAGGAGGATCGACACCGGGTCACGAGCTGACTCGCCCGTCGAACCGATGCTGGCCAGCAATCCCGGCAGGGCCGCGATCGCGTGTGCCGTCTCGAGCGCGGGCAGGATTCCCTCGAGCCGGGTCGTGGTCTTCATCGCGGCGACGGCCTCGCGATCCGTCGCGGCGGCGACGTCGATCCGGCCGGCTTCGGCGAGTGCCGCGAGCTGCGGGCCGATGCCCGGGTAGTCGAGACCGGCCGACGCCGAATGGGCTTCGATGACCTGTCCGTCCGCATCCTGGAGCATCAGCGACCGCGACCCATGGAGGATGCCCGGGGTCCCGCCCAGGATCGCCGCGGCATGCCGGCCGGTCTCGATGCCGTCGCCGGCGGCCTCCACGGCGACAAGTCGAACGCCGGGCTCGCCGATGAACCGGGACAACAGCCCGATCGCGTTGGACCCGCCCCCGACGCAGGCCACGGCAAGGTCCGGCAACCGGCCTTCGACATCAAGATGCTGGGCGGCCGCCTCATCACCGATCCGTCGCTGCAGGTCGCGCACGATCGTCGGGTACGGGTGCGGACCCATCGCCGAGCCCAGAACGTAGTGGGTGTCCCGGACGTTCGTCACCCAGTCGCGCATCGCCTCGTTGACCGCGTCCTTGAGCGTGGCCGTCCCCGACGTGACCGATCGGACCTCGGCGCCCAGAGCACGCATCCGGAGCACGTTCGGGCCCTGCCGCTCGATGTCCTCGGCGCCCATGTACACGACGCACGGCAGATCGAGCAGGGCACAGGCGGTCGCGGTCGCGACGCCGTGCTGTCCGGCCCCCGTCTCGGCGATGACCCGCGTCTTGCCGAGTCGACGGGTCAGGAGCGCCTGGCCGAGCGCGTTGTTGATCTTGTGCGCACCGGTATGGGCGAGGTCTTCGCGCTTGAGGTACAGACGCAGGCCCGGCGTGCTCGTGGCTCGCCGACCCGGACGGGCGCCCACCAGTCGGATCGCCTCGGCGCGCACGGCGGCGGCCAATCGGTCGGCCCGGTACAGCGGTGTCGGACGGCCGGCGAAATCGGCAAGGAGCTCACGCAGCTCTGCCCAGAAGACCGGATCCTGGCGCAGGCCGGCGTACGCGGCCTCCAGTTGCTCGAGCGCGGCCATCAGCGTCTCGGGCACGTACCGTCCCCCGAAGTCGCCCTCGAGTCCCCAGCGCCCGGCGGCGTCGGCCTCGAGCAGTCCGGCGTGGACGGGCGCCGGGCCGAAGGCCAGGTTGGGTCGGTCGTCACGGGCAGCCTTGGCCCGTTTCGCGAACAGCGCGACCCGGAGTGGATCCTTGGTCGGGCGCGATCCCGGCGCGGTGAGCGCCTCCACCCCCGACGCGACATCGACACCGGTCGCCGGGACGGAACGGAGCGCATCAGCCACCGTATCCGGGCGCAGCCCTCCGGCCAGGGTGACCGGCAATCCCCGGGCGATCGCCGCGGCCAACGGCTCCGACGATCGGGTACCGGTACCGCCCGGATGAGGACCGCCGGCCGTATCGAGCAGGATCCGTTCCACGCCACCCGCGATGAATGCCTGACCGCGGGATATGACGGCGGCCGCGGCGGCCGCGACATCGGTCGGCTCGGTGACGGGCAGGTGGAGGACCTTCCAGGTTCGCCGTCCGATCGCCCGGGCCTTGACGACGGGTTCATCGCCACTCAACTGGATGATGTCGGGATCGACCGCCTGCTCGATCCGGGAGATCTGCGCGGTACTGGCATCGGCGGTGATCGCCACGATCAGCGGGCGGCGCGGGCCGATCGCGACGGACCGGATCAGGCAGGCCAGAGCGGCCGCCTCGTCAAGCCCCAACTCGCGGGGTGTGCCGGGGACGAAATTCAACCCGATGGCATCGGCCCCGGCGGCGATCGCCGCATGGACTCCGCCTGGATCGGTCACGCCGCAGATCTTGACCATCGGCCGACGAGCGACATTCGCCGGATCGTCCGGCTGACGTCCCGCAGCGACGAACGACCGCGTCGTCGCCGCCGGGTCATCCGAGCGGACGAGCGCCTCGCCGACCAGGGCGCCGTCGAACCCGAGGGCCCGCCAGCGAGCCACGGTGACTGGTTCGCGAACCCCGGACTCGGCGATGACCAGCCGGTCGTCAGGCACCGAATCACGCATCCGGCCAGCCAGATCGACGTCCACGGCGAGACTGCGCAGGTCGCGGTTGTTGATGCCGATCAATCGGGCGCGGGTCGCCAGCGCTCGTTCGATCTCTCGCGCATCGTGGACCTCGACGAGGGGCTCCAGGCCGATCGACAGGGCTCGATCGACCAGCCGAGCGAGGCGCCGGGCAGGATGCAGGACTGCCAACAACAGGACGAGGTCGGCGCCGGCTGCCCGGAGCAACGACAGCTGCACCTCCTCGACCACGAAATCCTTGGCCAGGACCGGCACGGAGACCACAGCCCGGACGGCCCGCAGATCGTCGACCGACCCGCCGAACCGATGCGGTTCGCACAGGACCGAGATCGCCACCGCACCGCCCGCCTCGTACGATCGCGCCCGGGCCACGATGTCCTCTCCGGCGGCGGCGATCCGCCCGGCCGACGGGGACGCCCGCTTGATCTCGGCGATGATGTGCAGCCCTGGCGCGGCAAGTCGATCCACGATGGGCCGAGCGGCCGGCGCCGCGCGCAGGGCCGCCTCGATCGATGCCGGACCAGCGGCCGCTGCCTCGGCCAGAACGTCGATCCGGCGTCGCTCGGCGATGTCGCCAACCACGGTCACGAGCGACCCTCCGCCACATCCGACAGCGCCTCCGCTGACCGACGCTCCATCCGCAGCGCTTCGAGCAGTCCCATGCCCAGGCCGGCGTCGATGGTCAGGGCCGCGCGCTCGATCCCCTCCTCGAGCTGATCGACGATGCCGGCGACCAGCAATGCCGCGCCTGCGTTGAGGAGCACGACATCGCGCCGGATCCCAGGTTCGCCGTGCAGCACGGCTTCAGTCAGGCGGGCATTCTCCTCGGGCGACCCACCGGCGAGCCTGGACGTCGCGGCGCGCTTGAAACCGAGCGCGCCGGCGTCGACGACATGCCGCTCGATCTTGTCGTCGGCGATGACATACAGCACGCCGCTCCCGTCGAGCGGCAGCTCATCGACGCCCTCGCCATGGATGACGAACGTCCGGTCCGTTCCGAGCCGGAGGACGACCTCGGCCATCCGCTCGGCCGCGAGCGGATCGCCGATCCCGAGCAGCTGCCGACGGGTCCCGGCCGGGTTGGTCAGTGGGCCGAGCAGGTTGAACGCCGTCCGGACCCCGATCTCGCCCCGGGTCGGCCCGGCATGACGCATCGCGGGGTGGAACCTCGGCGCGAACAGGAACGCGAAACCGATGTCCTGCAGTGCCGCCTCTGCCGACGACGCGTCATGGTCGATCCGGACGCCCAGGGCGTCGAGCACGTCCGCCGACCCGGCCCTCGAGGTGATCGCCCGATTGCCGTGCTTGGCGACGGGTACGCCGGCGGCCGCCGCGACGAGGGCGGCCGTCGTCGAGATGTTGAACGTGCCGCTGCCGTCGCCACCCGTCCCGACGATATCGACCGCCCCATCTGGCGCTCGGACCCGAACCACCCGATCCCGCATCGCCGTCGCGAACCCGGCCAGCTCATCGACCGTCTCGCCGCGCATCCGGAGACCCATCAGGAGCGCGGCCAGCTGGGCCGGCGTCGCCTCGCCGTCCATGACCGCACCCATCGCGTCGCGTGCCTCGTCGACCGACAACGAGCCGCCGTCGACGATCCGGACCAGGGCGGCCCGGACCTTGTCGCTCATCGGGCCGTTCCCGCGACAAGGTCATCAGGTTCGACCAGGCCAGCGGTCGCGAACGTCCCCGATGCATCGTCGAGTCGCGACGCTTCCCCTTCGCCGGCCTGGCGGAGGAAGTTGGCGAGCAGGTGCGGACCTTGGGGGGTCAGCACTGATTCGGGATGGAACTGGACGCCTTCGAGCGGGAGCGTCTCGTGACGGATGCCCATCACGACTCGGTCGACCTCGCTCATCGCGGTCACCCGCAACTCCGGGGGGAGCGTCGACGGATCGACGGCAAGCGAGTGATATCGGGCGGCCATGAACGACGGCGGCATACCCTCCAGCAGGCCGGCACCGTCGTGCGTGACCTCGGTGGCCTCGCCATGGACCAACGTGGGTGCCCGAACGATGCTGGCACCGAACGCGGCGGCCATCGATTGCATCCCGAGGCAGACGCCGAGCAGCGGCAGACCCCGGTCAGCCGCGATCCCGACCGACCCCACCGAGATGCCGGCAGCCGCAGGATCGCCCGGTCCGGGCGAGATGACGATCCCGCGCATGGCTTCGCCCGGGTCGTCGGCCATCGACCGCACGGCATCCAGGTCGAGCGCGTCGTTGCGAACGACACGGACGTCGGCACCCGCGGCCTGTAGCGCCTGGACCAGGTTGAACGTGAAGCTGTCGTAGTTGTCGATGACGAGGATCATGGCCGGACGGCGACCTCCGGACGTGGCGGCTCGGCGATGCCGGCGGCCATCTCGATGGCCCGCCGGAGGGCGGCGGCCTTATGCTCGGTCTCCTCGAATTCGCGCTCCGGGATGGAGCCGGCGACGATCCCCGCACCCGTGTGGATGTGAGCCTGGCCGTCCTTCAGGACGGCGCTCCGGATGGTGATGGCCGTATCGAGATTGCCGTCGTAGCCGAGATACCCGACCGCTCCGCCATACAGTCCACGACGTTCTCGCTCGGCGGCGGCGATGAGCTGCATCGCCCGGATCTTGGGCGCGCCCGACAACGTCCCTGCCGGGAACACGGCACGCAGCGCGTCCAGTGCGTCGAGATCCGGACGAAGGCGCGCCTCCACGTGCGAGACGAGGTGGAGGACGTGACTGTAGCGCTCGACCTCCATGTACTTGCTGACCGTCACCGTTCCCGGTCGAGCACTCCGGCCCAGGTCGTTGCGACCGAGGTCCACGAGCATGACGTGCTCGGCGCGCTCCTTGGGATCGGCCTGGAGTTCCTCGGCGAGCAAGGCATCCTCGCGGGCGTCCATGCCGCGCGGCCGCGTCCCGGCGATCGGGTGGGTCGTCAGCCGGTCGCCCTCGACCTGGAGCAGCAATTCAGGTGACGCACCGACGACCTCCAATGTCGGCGTCCGGGTGAAGAACAGGTACGGGCTCGGATTCACACGTCGGAGCGCCCGATAGAGCCCGATGCCATCGAGTCTCTGGCCGGTGGCTGGATCCGTCGGCAGCTCGAACGATTGGCGGCGGGCGAGGACGACCTGGATGGCCTCACCGGCCGCGATCGCGTCCTTGGCCGTCTCCACCGCCCGGATGTAGGCCTCCCGTCCGAGGCTCGTCTCGATCGGGCCGGCGAGCGACGGGCGGCCCTCGCGCGGTTCCGATCGGCCCGGCGCGGGCGCCAGTTCCGCCGCGCTCGGTCGGGCCGTCCGCTCGAGGGCTTCGAAGATGGCGGTCTCGGCGATGCGATAGCGCCCTTCGAGATCGGGCGCATCGGTGTGGAGCGACGCGATGGCCGACAGGGTGTGCGTGAGATGGTCGAAGACGAGGACGAGGTCGGTCTCGATGAAGGTCGCCATCGGCGCGCCGACGGGATCAGCGTCGGGCAGCGGCACGGACGACTCGAAGGCGGAGATCGCGTCGTAGGCCAGCGCTCCGACGGCGCCGCCGGTGAAGCGGGGCATGCCTTCGGTCGGTTGGACGCGTCGACGCGGGACGAAGGCCCGGATGGCAGCCAGTGGGTCGCTCATCGGCCGGCTGTCGATCGGCAGGTCGGGTGAATAGCTCGGCTCGGTCACGGGCCGGGTCTGTGTCCTGGCCATGCCGTCGCTGACCTCGAGCAGACGGCGCGGTCCGACGCCGAAGAAGGAGTAGCGTCCCAAACGTTCCCCGCCCTCGACCAATTCGAGCAGATAGGCAGGGCCTCCGTCGTCGAGCCGGAGGAAGGCCCCGATCGGCGTCTCGAGGTCGGCCGGACGCGTCGCCCTGAGCAGGACGGTGTCGGCGTTGGCCGCCAGGCGCTGGGCCTGGGTCAGGCTGATCGGATCGGCTGTCGTCATCGGTTTGGCGCCTCGGAGAATCAAGAACGACCGTTTCGTCTCGGGACGAAAGGTCGTGCCTTCCGCGGTGCCACCCTCATTCGGCGATGCCGCACTCTTGCTGACCGACGGGGCCCGCTGGTGTCCATATCACCACCGTGACCGATCGGCGCTGCCCGATATCGCTGGCGCTCTGCGCCGGAGCCTACTGACGTCGGCGGCTCACGCCGCCCCGCGTTCGGTCCGGAGGCTCCCGGGGCCATTCCCTCATCGTCGTCGCTCCGGCTCGCACCGACCGCCGGATCTCTGGATCGACGTGCGACGGGTACTCGTCCCGTTCACAGCCCACCTGTTCGTGATGTCCGCGGAGTATGGCCAGCCGTCCGCCCGTGCGTCAAGTGGCGGCCCACCCGGGTGGACATCGGGTGCAGCGGAGCAGCGCCGGATCGGTCGACGCGAACGGGAAGTCGGCGTTGCTGTGGCACGCGGTTTTCATACGAACAGGCTCGACGATGCCCCGATATCGACAGGAACCGTCGGATCCGCGGTCTCGTCGTGCAGGTTCATCAGGGTTTCGCGCCCCTGACACGCGCTGTCCGAGATCCTGCTCGATCCCCGGAACCCGGCTCCTTCACCGCCCCGGCGCGCGACCCGAGCCCACCATCGCCACCCGTCCAGCCACCCGTCCGAGCTGGCGGAGAGGGTGGGATTCGAACCCACGGAATCTTGCGATTCAACGCTTTTCAAGAGCGCCGCCTTCAACCGCTCGGCCACCTCTCCGGCGGCAAGGATATCGCGAGCCCGACCCCGTCAGGATGTGTAGGCGGGCGGCGGCAGCGCGACGACGATGGTCCCGGCGAGCAGATCCTGCCAGCAGCGCCGTCGACGGTCGACGAAGATCCAGAGCAGCCCGATGTAGATGACTGCGATCGCGATCAGCAGGCCGATGAACCGCAGGATCGCCCCACCGACCGTGAGGTCGGCGCCGTCCGCCTCGCGGACGACCTTGATCTTCATCGCCGCCATCCCGGGGGTCTGCCCGCTCTTCGACCAGAAGTACGGGAAATAGCCGATCGAGACCGCGATGATCGCGATGGCCGGGATGAGCGAGAGCAGGAAGGAGATGGCGCCGAGCATCAACGCGAGGCCACCGAGCAGCAGGACGATGACGAACTGGACCAACAGGTCGAGGATGTAGGCGACCAGCCTGGAGCCGGGCGTCGCGAGTTCGAGCGCCGGGACCGGATCCGCCCCGGAACGACCGGTCTGCGCGATCGTGGCGTCTGACATCGTCTCGCTCCTTGGGTGCGAACCGTCTGGTGGTGGCCTCAGGCGATGGTAGCGCGCCCGAGGTAGCCCTGGAGCACCTCCGGCACGCTGACCGTCCCGTCCGGCTCCTGGTAGGTTTCGAGCAATGCGGCGACGATACGGGCAAGGGCCAGACCAGAACCGTTGAGGGTGTGGACCAGCTCCGGCTTCGCGCCGGGCTCGGGCCGGTAGCGGATGGCCATCCGACGCGCCTGGAAGTCGCGGAAGTTCGAGCAGGAGCTGACTTCGAGCCAGCGCTCCGCTCCCGGCGCCCAGACTTCCAGGTCGTACTTGCGCGCCTGGGTGAACCCCATCTCCCGGGTGCTCATCAGCAGGACCCGATAGGCCAGGCCCAGCCGCTGGAGGAGGATCTCGGCCCGCTCGGTCATCCACTCGAGGGCTGCCTCGGAGTCCTCGGGGCGTTCGAACAGGACCATCTCGACCTTGTCGAACTGATGGACGCGCAGGATACCTCGGGTGTCCTTGCCGGCCGCTCCGGCCTCGCGTCGGAAGCAAGGCGAGTAGGCCGCATACCGGATGGGCAGCTGTTCCGCCTCGAGGATCTCGTCGCGGTGCAGGTTCGTGACCGGGACTTCGGCGGTCGGGACGAGATACAGATCGTCGCGCGTCACGACGTACATCTGGTCTTCCTTGTCCGGGATCTGGCCGGTCCCCGTGGCGCTTGCGGTGTTGACGACGGCCGGCGGCCAGACCTCGGTCATCCCGTTCTCCCGGGTGTGGACATCGAGGAACCAGTTGATGAGACCTCGCTGCAGCGCAGACCCGGCGCCCTTGTAGACCGGGAAACCCGAACCTGCGATCTTCGCGCCCCGGGCGTTGTCGATGATGTCCAGTGCCTCGCCGAGTTCCCAGTGTGGTTTGCGCGTCCACGTCGGCCCATCCGGCGGGGCATCCGCACCGACCTCGCCGACGAAGGGCTGGTCGCGGGGAAGCATCTCGCCCCACACGCGAACCGTGACGTTGGCTTCTTCGCCACCGACCGGGATGTCGGGGTCGGGCGGGTTCGGGATGCGCAGCAGCAGGTCGTCGAGCTGGGCCTCGACCTCCGCGAGGGCCGCGTCCAGTTCCGTGATCCGCTCACCGGCTGTCGTCGATGCGGCCCGCAGATCGGCCACCTCCGGGCCATCTGGTGCGGCACCGGCCTTGATCGCCTCGCCGATCTGCCTGGAGACGGCATTTCGGTCCGCCTTGAACGACTCGGTCTCGGCGAGCAGCCGGCGCCGCTCCGCGTCGGACTCGATCGCCCGGTCGACCAGGGCCGGGTCCTCGCCCTTGCGGACCGCGCCCTCACGGATCGTGTCCGGATCGTCGCGAAGACGCTGCAGCCCGACACTCATCGGTCGTCGCCTGAGCCGGCGCGAAGTCGTTCGATCACGAACGATGGCTCCAGGCTGGCCAGCAGCCAGCCCGCGCGGGGCCCGTTGGTCCGCCCCAGGAACGCGAGATACACGGCAGCGAACGCCCGACCCGCGGTCAGGCCGAGTCCCGTCGCGATCTCGAAGATCTTCGCCTGCCAGGCATCGCCACCGGCTGGCACGTCACTCTCCGCCGATTCGGCGAGCGAAGCCAGGAAGGTCCGTTGGTCGGGCTCGATCGCTGCGGCCTCGGCCGGCAAGGCATCGCGCCGGACCGCCAGACGGGCTCGATCCGGCGCGTACTGCTCAAGCCAGGCTCGGGCCGCCCGCAGTCGCTCTTCCAGGATGGCCGTCTCCCTGGCGCTCAGCGCACTCCCCTTCTCTATTGCGACGCGTCCGTTCACATCGACGCCCGGGATCTGGGCGAGCAGGGCCAGGTGGGCGAACGCCGGCCGATAGGCGGCGGCCTCGGACTCGACATCGGCAGCCGGATCCAGCAGCGAATAGCGGAATGTCGCCTCGAACCCGGGCGAGATCTCGCCCTTCACCTCGTGCCCAGCTGTGGCTTCCGCGAATTGGTCGAACTCGTCGAAGAGGCGCGGGATCGCATCGGTCCCGTCCGGGACGAATTCGATGGCCTGGTTCGGGCGCGGTCGGAGGAACAGGAAACGGAGCTGTTCGGGCGGGATGACTTCGGCGATCGTGTGGGCGGCCGCACCCCGACCTTTGGAGGTCGACATCTTCTTGCCGCCGATGTTGAGGAATTCGTAGGCGACGTTGAGCGGCGGTTCGCGCTCGAACACCTCACGGGCGATCGCATCGCTCCGATCTCGGGAGCCACCGGCCGTCGACAGGTCCTTGCCGCCGGGCTCGATCGTGACCCCGAACAGCGACCACTGTGCGGCCCACTCGAGGTTCCATGGCAATTTCGCCGCCCCACCGAACGGGCTGATCCAGCCCGAGCTGCCGCAACCCGTCGCCCAATCGACCAGATCCGCCCGGCATTCGAAGAAGACCCGGCTACCATCCCACTCGGTGACGATCGTCGTGCCGACCTTGCCGCAGGTCGGACAGATGACACCGATGGGATGCCAGGTGTCCGGATGCTGGACGTTTGCGACTCGCCGGTAGATGTCGCGGACGGTCGCCGCCCGATCCAGGGCGAGGCGGATGAACGGGTCCATCTGCCCGGTCGGATAGATGTCGCTCATCCAGTAGTAGCGATCCGGGTGGACCCCGAGCCCGTCGAAGATGTCGATGAAGATCCCGGCGAAATGGCGGGCGTAGCTCTCGTGGCAATCCCCGACCGGATCCGGGACGTGCGCCAGCGGACGACCCATCTCGCGCTCGATGGCGTCCGGGGTCAGCAGCGCCTGGGCGTCCATCGGATCGAGATCATCGACCCCGTACAGGAGGCTCGTCTCGAGCCCGGCCGCGCGCAGCGCGCGGACGATCGCGTCGAGGATGACCGGGCCACGCAGGCTGCCCACATGGACCGTCCCCGAAGGGGTCTTCGAATTGTTGACGACCTGCGGGCCGTCGACCCGTGCGGCGAGTTCGTCCGCCCAGTCCATAGGCCCTCCCCGGACCTAGCTGATCCCGACGATCTTGTAGGTGAAGTCTCCGGCCGGAACCTTGACCACGACCTTCTCGCCTTTCTTCTTGCCCAGAAGGGCGCGGCCGACGGGGCTCTCGTTGGAGATCCGACCCTCGGCCGGCCTGGCCTCGGCGGACCCGACGATCGTGAACGCCTCCTTGCCATCGGGGCTCTCGACCGCGACGGTCGAGCCGATCTGGACATGGTCGGTCGAGTGGTTCTCGTCGATGATCGTGGCGTTCTTGATCAACGCCTCCAGGGTCTGGATCCGGCCCTCGACGAATGCCTGCTCGTTCTTGGCGTCCTCATACTCGGCATTCTCCGACAGGTCGCCATGCTCCTTGGCATCGTGGATCCGGTTGGCGACCTCAGGACGCTTGACCGAGGTCATCTCGTCGAGTTCCAGGCGGAGCTTCTCCAGGCCATCCTTGGAAAGATAGGTGGGTTTGTTGTTCACAGTCACGGCCCCCGCAGTGCTTGGTCGGGTGGTGGGCAGACCGGGCTGGGCGGTCTTCGATAAAGGAAAGAACTCCAGGCATGCTGCGGGTCGAGCCGCGCGCCTGAAGTTCCGAACCGGGTGCGAATGGTAGTCGCCGAGGCGGAGCGTGTCAAAGCCATCGCCCGCAGCGACGGCCCGGGTCAGCCCTGCCCCGACCGGCCCGCGAGATCGTCCAGACGCGCCCGGATCCGGTGCGATGCGGCCCGACCGGAGAACGCGACGAAGACCGTGTCGTCGCCGGCGATGGACCCGACGACCTCAGGCCAGCGGGCGCGGTCGAGCGCTGCGGCGATGGCATGGGCCGAGCCCGGCAACGTGCGCAGGATGAGCATGGAGCCGGCTTCGCGGATCTCGATCGGCAGGTCGGTCAGGAGTCTGCGGAGCCGATCCTCGCCTGACGCCTCGGACTCGACCTGGCGTGGCGAAAGCGCATAGGCCGGACTGCCGTCGCGGTCGACCTTGATCAGGCCCAGTTCCCGGACGTCGCGGGAGATGGTCGCCTGGGTAGCCTGGAACCCGAGCGCGCGGAGCGCGATCGCCAGCCCCTGTTGCGTGCGGATGGGACGTGCAGCGACAAGGTCTCGGATCGCCCGTTGGCGGTGTCGCTTCATGACTTCCATGGTGGCGTTCGCGTCCGGAAACGGCTAGCGCTGGAGGGCGATCAGGATGACCACGGCGAGGACCAGCCGATAGATCACGAAGATCGTCAGCGTTCGAGTACGCAGGTATCGCAGCAGGAACCCGATCGCGATCATCCCGGCGATGAAGGCCGCCGCCATCCCGACCAGCAGCGGCCCGAGTTCCACCGAAACCGCCGCTTCCCCGGTCACAAGTTTGCGAAACTCGAAGATCGCAGCTCCCGCAGTGATCGGTGTCGCCATCAGGAAGGAGAACCGAGCGGCCGCCTCCCGATCGAGCCCGGCCAGCCGGGACGCAGAGATGCTGATCCCGGATCGACTGATACCGGGGACCAGGGCGAGCGCCTGGGCCGCTCCGATGGCTCCCGCGATCGGGAACGTCACATCCTCGACACCCTTGGTCCGGCCACCCCATCGGTCGGCGGCCCACAGGATGGCCGCCCCAACCACCAGCGTGACCACGACCAGGCCCACATCCCGGAAGGCGGTCTCGATCAGGTCGCTGAGCAGGTAGCCCGCCAGGGCCGCGGGGATCGTCGCGGCGATGAGCAGCCAGGCAAGCCGGCGATCCGGGTCGGCCCGCAACGACCGGTCACGGATCGCGGCAAGGCCAGCCGGAACCAATCGGACCCAGTCGGCCCGGAAGTAGACGAGCAGCGCCGCGAGCGTGCCGATATGGAGCATCACGCTGAACGCCAGCGAGGTGATGAACGGATCCGTCCACCCGAACAGGAACGGGACGACGATGAGGTGCCCGGACGACGAGATCGGCAGGAACTCGGTGAGCCCCTGCACGATGCCCATGATCAGCGCCTGGAGGACGGGGTCCATAAGGATTCCAGTTTCGGGCCGCGGCGCCCGTCCCGACCTCTAGCGGATGAAGAGCGGGGCAAGGACCAGCGAGATCGTCGCGAGCAGCTTGACCAGGACATGCAATGACGGACCGGCCGTGTCCTTGAACGGGTCACCGACCGTGTCGCCCACCACGGCGGCCGCGTGCGCGTCGGAACCCTTGCCCAGGACGTTGCCATCGTCGTCCTTGAGGTTGCCTGACTCGATGTACTTCTTGGCGTTGTCCCAGGCGCCGCCGCCATTGTTGAGAACGGTCGCCAGCAACACGCCACCGATGGTGCCGACCATCAGCATTCCGGCCACTGCCTCGAACCCCAGGATGACCCCGATGGCGATCGGTGTAGCCACCGCGACGACCCCGGGCAGGATCATCTGGCGAAGCGCCGCCGCGGTCGTGATGTCGACGACGCGTGCGTAATCGGGACGCTGGGTGTAGTCCATGATCCCGGGCATCTCTCGGAACTGGCGGCGGACCTCGACGATGATCGTCTGTGCCGTGGTACCGACGGCGCGGATCGCGAGTGAGCTGAAGAAGTAGACCAGCGTCGCGGCGAGCATCGCGGCGATGAACACGTTGACGTTGGCCAGGTTGACCGAATTGAGCAGTTCCGCACCGGGCACGCCGGCGTCGATGCGGCGGCCCTGGATGAGGTTGATCTTGTCGATGTAGGCGCTGAACAACAGGAACGCGGCGAGCGACGCCGACGCGATCGCGTAGCCCTTCGTGAGGGCCTTGGTGGTGTTGCCGACGGCGTCGAGACGATCGGTGATCTCGCGGGCGCCTTCCTCGATCCGGCTGAATTCGGCGATACCCCCGGCGTTGTCGGTGATCGGGCCGAACGTGTCCATGGCCAGGATGTAGGCCGTCGTCATGAGCATGCCCATCGTTGCGACCGCGGTCCCGAAGATCCCGCCGACGTTGACGCCGGTCGAGGACTCGAGGTTCGCCTGATCGCCCAGCCAGTGGCTCGCGAACAGGGCGATTGCGATCGTGATCGCCGTCACCGCGGTCGTCTCGAAGCCGATCGCGGTGCCCGCGATGATGTTCGTCGCCGGGCCGGTCTTGGATGCTTCGGCGATCTCACGGACCGGACGGTACGAGCCCGCCGTGTAGTACTGCGTGATGTACACGAAGGCGACGCTGGTCGCCAGGCCGACAAGACCGGCAGCGAAGAAATACACCCAGGTCGGGAACCCGCCGTTGCCCGTCTGGCCGTTGGTATCCATCATGACCGCGGTCGTGATCGCCAACCCCACCACGGACAAGAGGGTGGTCACCCAGTAGCCCCGGTTGAGCATGTTCATGGGGTTCTCGTCTTCCTTGCCCCGGACGAAGAAGATCGCCACGATCGTGGCGAGCAGTCCGAATGCGCGAACGACGAGCGGGAAGAAGATCCAGGCCTGCGGGTTCGGCCAGCCGGCGGTGACCGCGATGGCATACACGCCGACGCCCAGGATCATGGCCCCGATGTTCTCGGCGGCGGTCGATTCGAACAGGTCAGCGCCACGACCCGCGCAGTCGCCCACGTTGTCGCCGACCAGGTCCGCGACCACGCCCGCGTTCCGGGGATCGTCCTCCGGGATGCCCTTCTCGACCTTGCCCACGAGGTCGGAGCCGACATCGGCGGCCTTCGTGTAGATACCGCCGCCGAGCTGAGCGAAGAGGGCCACGAACGAGGCCCCGAACCCGAACCCGACGATCAGGAAGGGCGCCTCCGCGACCGTGACATCGCCGATGAACGTCGAATAGGCGGTGAAGATCCCCCACACGCCCAGGAGGGAGAGTGCGACGACCAGGAAGCCTGAGACGGCGCCGCCACGCATCGCGACCTGGACCGCCTCGACGAGGCTGCGCCGGGCCGCTGACGCGGTCCGCACGTTGGCCTTGACGCTGATGAGCATGCCGATGATGCCTGATGCCATCGAGCACGCGGCACCCACGATGAACGCGATCCCGGTCATGACCCCGATGGGCAGGCCGGCGAGCTTCGGGACGTCTGCGACCTCGGCCGACTCGACGATCCCGATGACGATGCCGATGACCACCGCCCCGACCACGGCCAGGATGGCGATCGTCGTGTATTGGCGACGGAGGAAGGCGACCGCACCCTCGTAGATGGTCCCGGCCACGTCCTGCATCGCTTCCGTGCCGGTGTCGCGGGCCAGCACGTCGCGGGCGAGATACAGGGCGAACAGGATGGCGATGATGCCCGCCGGCAGGATGATCAGCTGAAGGGAACTGGCGTCCATCAGGGTCTAGGGGTCCTCCTGGAGATGGGCGGGTCGATGATGCTCCAACGAGGGCACGCACGGCGCACCACGCGGACGTCGGGCCAGGGAGAGTGTCGGCTGGGGTCTCTTCGGGATCCGATCCGGGGCAAGACCCATCAGACCGGCGGCGAGTGTAGCAAGGCGCGAGAACGCGGGTCAAACGCCGCTGGCGCGTATTCGGACGACGCTCGGTCCGGGCAGCGGCGGTCCCCGGGGTCAGCCCCTATACTGCCCGCTTGTGACCCGACGACCGATCTTCGGGTGTCTCTTCGAGATCGTCGAGACGCTCGTCCTCACCCTCATCATCTTCTTCGTCATCCAGACGTTCATCGCCCAGCCGTACAAGGTCCAGCAGCAATCGATGGAGCACACGCTGGAGCCCGATCAATACGTGCTGGTCGACAAGATCACGCCACGGGTCGATGCCTACAGCCGGGGTGACATCGTGGTCTTCAAGCCACCCGCCGACTGGGTCCAGGCCGATGACACGCCGTTCATCAAGCGAGTCATCGGGCTTGGCGGCGATACCGTCGAGATCCGCGACGGCGACGTCCTCATCAATGGCACGAAGATCGAAGAACCCTACCTGTTCGCCGTCCACCCGGGCGATCCGCCCCAACCGACGACGGTCCAGGGCGACCAGCATCGCTGGGTCATCCCGGCGGGCGAACTATTCCTGATGGGCGACCATCGAGCGAACTCGGCTGACTCACGGACGTTCGGCCCGGTCCCCGACGAGCAGGTCATCGGTCGTGCCTGGCTGCGCTACTGGCCTCTCGACGGATTCGGGATCCTCCCGACCCCGACCTACGAGGAGCTGGCCCCGACGACGCCATGAGTCTTTCACCGTGAACCCGGCCCTGGCAGGGGTCGCGCTCGCGGTCGTCGCCGGAGCCGTCATCGCCGTGTCGGCACACAACGCCAGGACGGTCATCCTCGGCCTGACCGTCGCCCTGATCCTGTCGCCGACGGAGTCCGACCCGATCCCCGATCCCATCGGACTCGCCGCTCGACTGGTCGGTGGTGTCCTGGCTGCCTACCTCCTCTGGGTGGCGACCCGTGGAGACCGGTCGGGGTCCACTGGTTCGCTCGTCGGGTGGCCGACCGAAGTCTTCCTGGCGGTCGCGGCGGCGGCCGTCGGGTACGGGATCCACGGGGTCTATGCGCCGGCCGGCGGACCGGCTTCCGCGACGGCGGCCGGTTTCGCGTTGGGAGCACTCGCGCTCGTGCCCGTCCTGACCGGCCGTGACATCCTGCGCATCGGCGTCGGCCTGAGCCTCCTTCTGACCGGGGCCCTCCTGATCTCGGCGAGCCTGTACGGGCCGGCGGATCCGTTCGAGCAGCTTCTCACCGGTGGGCTGGTCGCCACACTCGGTGGCGCCACCGCGATCCTCATCGTCGCGGCCCGGTCGGGCGAACCGACTGGACTGGCGGAACCGGTGCGACCAGACCCACGGCCCGATCCCGTATGAGCCTGGTCACGTTCGTCGCGGTCGCCCTCGTCGGCGCCGCCTTGACCGTCGCCCTTCGACGCTGGAAGCGCCCAGCAGCCGTGGTCGGGATCGCCGGTCTGGTCGCGACCACCGTGGCCGCACTGGCCATCGAGCCCGACCAGGTCGCTCGGATCGCCAGCAGTGGGATCGCCACGACCGCCTACGCGCGCGAGTTCCTCATCCTCGGGTCCGTCGTCGGCCTCGGCCTCGGGCTCTCCGGGATGATCGCCGGGACGCGTCGTGACGCGTCGGCGATGACGATGGCCGTCCTCGCGACCAGCGCGTTGACCCTCGGCCTGCGCGACCCGCAGGCCGCTGTCATCGCGGCGACCGCCGGCGGACTGTTCGGGGTCCTGGTGACGGTGGCACCGGACGGCGGCCTGACCGGAGCCATCGTCGGCATCCGAGAAGCGCGGATCGTCGTGCTGGCCGGCGTCCTGAGCCTGGCGGCCACCGCCTGGTTCGGTTGGGACCCGAGCGAACTTGTGGCGACGCCGACCGTGCTCGGGTTGGCGTACATCGGCTTTGCTGCCGCCGTCGCGATGCGGTTCGGCGTGATCCCGTTCCATCACTGGGCGGCCCGGGTCGCCGACACCGTTCCCGAGACGATCTTGCCCCTGTTGACGGCCCTCGCCCCGGCCTCGCTCGCCCTGCTGGCATCGGCCTGGGTCGACCAGACCGCGTCGCTTTCGATGGCGGAGGTCGGACCGGCCCGCGTGATCGTCCTCGCGCTGGCGGTGGGATCGATCGTGCTGGCTGGGCTGGCCGCATTCGTCCAGGACGACATCGAGCACGTCCTCGGCTATTCGATCGTGGCCGATGCCGGTTTGGTCATCCTCGCCCTCGTCGCGCTCGACCCGGCCGCGTGGGCCCCGACTCGGACCTGGATCCTTGTGTTCATCGCCACGCGCTGCGCGTTCGCGGCCTGGGCCTCCGGGGTCCGGGTCGGGTTCTGGACCGGCAGCCTGGACGATCTCCAAGGCTGGGCTCGTCGCTCACCGATCCTCGCGGTCGTCCTCGTCGCGATCATCGGGGCCAGCGTCGGCGTCCCGGGCTGGGCAGCATTCGACGCTCGGGCCGACATCGTCAACCTGGCGATCGGCGGACCGCTCGCCACGTTGATCCTGCTCTGCACACTGGCGCCGATCGCCTACTACGGCCGGTTGTTGGTCGTGGGCATGCAGCAGACGGATCAGGTCGTCCGGCCCGTTGATGACTGGCGGCCCCGGATCCCACCGCCGGACCGAACCGACCTGCTCGCATGGGCACGAACGACGGCCCGTCTCAATCGAGCGTTCACGGCCGCTGCGGTCGCGGTCGTCCTGGCCGGCGCGGCCGTCGCGATCTCGGCCGGTGTGATCGGGAGCCCGACGGCAGCCGCCGAACGACCGCCCGGACTGGAGCGATCCGCTCCGGATGCCTCCCTGACGCCGTAGTCTCGAGCAGCCTAGCCGTTCGGGTCGATGACCCAGCGGTCGACATCGCGCTCGTATTCAAGCAATTCAGCCTGATCGAACCACATCGCAAGTTCGCCCGCGGCCGATTCCGGGCTGTCCGACGCGTGAACGATGTTCTGGGCGGTCTCGAGCGCGAAGTCGCCTCTGATCGTCCCGGGCGCCGCTTCGTGCGGACGGGTCGCGCCATTGATGGCGCGGACGACGGCGATGGCGTTCGGACCGTCCAGGGCAAGGGCGACGAGCGGACCCGAGATGATGAAGTCGACCAGGCCGGAGAAGAATGGCTTTTCTCGATGGACCGCGTAGTGGCGCTCGGCGAGTGAACGATCGACGTGAACGAGCTTGAGACCGACCAGCTTGAGGCCGCGCGCCTCGTATCGCGCCAGGATGCGGCCGACGAGCTGACGCTGGACGCCATCGGGCTTGACCAGAACGAGGGTCCGCTGGGTATCTGACATGTCTACCTTGGGTATGGGTTCAGTGTGGACGGGCCGGATTGTATCGGATTGGCACGGGCGGACTGGGGCAGGCCATGCGACCCGGCCTCGTCAAAGTCGCTCGTCGGTCGGATCTGACTCAGCATCGGCTTCCGATCCGGGCTCCGGGTCCGGCTCGGGCTCGGCCTCGGCGGCGGGGGCCCCGGCCTCGGCAACGAGGGGCTCGGCCTCGGCGGCGGGGGGCTCGGCCTCGGCAACGAGGGGTTCAGCCTCGGCGGTGGGCGGCCCAGCCTCGGCGGGGGGCTCGGCCTCCGAACCGGGTTCGAGCCCGGCCGGTGGGCCGAGTGCAAGCGTGCCTTCGTCGATGGCGGCCGGTGTCTCCTCGATCGCGTCGCCCGGTTCGGCCGGCCGTAACACGGCAGTCATCTCGACCGCGGATGGCAACGCCTTGACCCGGACCCTCGAGCGTCGCTCGGGCAGCCCACCACGCGCGGCGACGGCATACGCCTGGCGCGCCTCTGGTTCATGGCCGGCCATCCGATACGCATCGCCACGAACGACGATCAGACTCCTGGCCCGCGCCCCATCGGTCACCTCCAGGACCGCCGGCGCCAACGCCGGGGCAAGTCGCAGGGCCAGGCCCAGATGGAACGCGGCCTCGTCGAACGCACCCTCGACAAGCGCCGTACGACCAGAATCGAACGCCTCCGCGGGGTCGGGCAGGGTGGCCGCTGCAGGATCGGCCGCCTCGTCTCCGGCCCAGAGCCCGAGGGTCATCGGCGCTGCGTGTGGATCACCTGAGACGCTGGGCCTCACCGGGTCCTCGGATGCCGCGGGCGCACCTGGCTGCGGCCGAGGATCGGCGGCGCGATCGAACAGAGTCGGAGACAACGGCAGCGGCTCATGAGCGTCCGGCGGCCAGATCGTGGAGCGTGGCATCCCGGCGAAGATCCGGTCGATCGACTCCGGACCGGACGCGAGGACCTGCGTCGCGTATCGTCGAGCGTCACCGGTACGTCCGTCGGCGGCGGCAGCCTCGGAGGCGATGACCCAGGCCAACGGATCCACTGCACCGCGGTCGATCGCGTTGCCCGCCGCTCGTCCGGCCGCGGCAAGGTCGCCGCTCCGCCAGCGGACCTCGGCCAGATCGACCAGGCCAGGCGGATCAAGACCGTCTCGCGCCGCCGCCATCTCCAGTTCGGCGCGCGCCAACGGCAGCAGACCGAGTCGAAGGTGGGCGTGCGCGAGGACCATCTCGATCGGACGCACTGGCACCTCCGGAGGCATCGGCGGATCGACGTCGGTCGTCATGCCGGAAGCCTGAGCCGGGTCTCGAGACCCTTCAGGTAGCGCGCTGGTGCAACCACTGCGAGCCGGAGGGCGTCATCCTGGAACAGCGCGGCGGCCAGCCGCCGGACATCGGCGGCGTTGACCGCGGCCACGGCCGTCAGCGCCTCATCGAGGGTAAGGACGCGGTCATGGAGGGCCTCCTGGCCGCCGATCCACGACGCGACGTGGCGGGTATCGTCCATGCGCAACTCGAGGCCGCCGGCCAGGTATCGCTTCGCCTTGCCGAGCTCCTGGTCGGGGACGAGTCCGTCGCGCAACTTCGCCAGTTCGACCAGGATGGCGTCGATCGCGGCGGACATGCCGGCCGGATCGATCCCGGCCGACACCTCGAGTGCGCCGGCGTCGGCGTAGTCGACCAGACCCGACGAGATGTCGTATGCGAGCCCGAGATCCTCGCGGAGCGACAGGAACAGCCGGCTGCTCATGCCGTCGCCGAGGACGGCGTTGAGGACGGCCAGCGTCCAGGCGTCCGGGTGGTCGCGTCGGAGGGCCGGGACACCGAGGCAGATCTGGGCCTGACTGGTGGCCCGTCGCCCGGTGCGGACACGATCGCCGGCCGGCAGGGTCGGAGCCGGGGCCGTCGTCGCGACCGTGCCGGCGCCGCGTCCGAACGCTGAGTCAGCGAGGGCTGCGGCGTCGTCGTGGGCCAGGTCTCCGGCGATGGCAACGACGACGTTGCTCGGCCGATAGGTCGACCGCCAGAACTCGCGAACGGCTGTAGCGGGAAGTGCCCGGATATCGGCCTCGTCGCCACAGATCTCGCGACCCAACGGACCGTCCCCGAACATCGCGGTCTGGAACAGGATCTGGCAGTACTCGGACGGATCGTCCAGATACGACCGGATCTCCTCGATGATCACGGTCCGCTCACCATCGATGTCGTGGTCTGTGAGGCGTGGCCGAACGATGAGCTCCCCGACGACATCCATGGCTCGATCGAATTCGCGCCTGGGCACGCGGACCCAGTAGACCGTCGACTCGCGATCCGTCGCGGCATTGAACGAGCCACCCACGCCTTCGATGGCCTCGCTGATCGCCCGCGTGGTCGGATATGCGGCCGTGCCCTTGAACGTGATGTGTTCCATGAAATGGGCGACGCCGATCTGGCCAGGCACCTCTGACCGGGACCCGGCCCGCACGTAGGCGGCGATCGATACGGAGCGGGCTGCCGGTAGCCGGGCGCTGATCACGCGGGGCCCATCGGGCAGTGCAGTCCGTTCGAACATCGCAGGCGATGGTACCGGATTGAACGCGGTGCCCCGGCTGGGGGTTCCGGGGCACCGCGAAAGTCAGGGGTCGTGGTAGCGGTCGGAACGACCGATCAGGACGCCGGCGTGCTGATGATCGTGTTCCGGATCCGCTACTCGTCCTCGTGGGCTTCGAGGCCGAGCAACTCCATCTGGACGAACTCGCTGGTGTCGAAGGTGAGTTGTCGGGTGGCGAATGGCGAGCCATCGACGGCGTCAGGACCGATCGGAGCGAATTCGAGGACGACCCGCTCATCGCCCTGGACGAGCGTGTAGACCAGCAACTGGTCCGGCCGCGTCTCGAATTCGAGATGCTCGAAGGAATCGATATTCAACGTGATCGCGAGCGGCGTGAAGAATGTGGAGGTGTCATCGGCGTCGACCACGATCCGCTCCACCCAGCCGGTGCCGTGGGAGACCACCTCTCGACCACGCAGGTAGCGGTAACTGACCGTCTGTTTGAGCAACGGCCGAAGCAGATGGAGCATGTCCGTCCGGCTTGTCACGACCCCGTCGTTGACGAAGAACTTGGCATGCTGCGGGCTGGCCACCACGGACGCGATGGTACCGCACCGATGTGGCCCGGTGTGGCCCCCGCGTATCATCCTCGGCATGCTGCTGGCCATCGATATCGGCAACACGAACATCACGACCGGGCTCTTTCGGAGCGGAGCGTTCATCGGTGGGCGCCGGGCGATGACGAACGGTCGAGCCACAGTGGACGAAGTCGAACTCCTCATCGACTCGCTGCTGCGACTCGATGGCATCGGGATCGACGATGTGGATTCCGTCGCGCTGGCATCGGTCGTGCCGGCCCTGACCAGCGCCGTGGAGTCGATCGCCGACCGGCACGCTCGACCGTTGCTCGTCGCGAAAGCGGGGACGGTCCCGCTGGCGATCCGGGTCGATCGGCCCAGCGAGGTCGGACCGGACCGACTGGTCAACGCGCTGGCGGCCGCCCGGCTGTACGGAACCCCCGCGGTCGTCGTCGACTTCGGGACCGCGACGACATTCGACTGCGTGGCCGCGGACGGCGCATACGTCGGTGGCGCCATCGCGCCCGGCCTGGAACTGGGGCTCGACGCCCTCGCCGCCCGGACCGCCAGGCTGCCGCGGATCGAGCTGCACGTTCCCGACCAGGCGATCGGCCGGGATACGGTGACGGCCATGCAGTCCGGCACGATATTCGGCTATCAGGCACTCGTCGCCGGGCTGTTGGCCCGGATCCGGCTGGAACTCGCGGACGCGAATGACGTGGAGCCGACCGTGGTCCGGGCGATCCTGACGGGCGGCCTGTCGGCGGCACCCTGGGCCACCGACCTCGCGGGCATCGATGCCATCGACCCGGATCTGACCCTGAAAGGCCTGGCGATCATGTCGGCGGAGGTCGCCGGCGGGGAACCGCTCCGCCTGGGCCTGGCATGACCGGACCCAGCGTGACGCCGCCAGAGCGCCGGCTGGCAGGACGCCTCATCGGGCTCGGCGTCACCGGTTCGGTCGCCGCGTACAAGGCGGTCGAACTGCTCCGCCTCCTCCGCGCCGAAGGGGCCGATGTCGCGGTCCTGTTGACTCCATCGGCAGCCCATTTCGTCGGGCCTCTGTCCTTTGCCGCACTGTCCGAACACCCGGTCGAGGTCGATGTCCTCGACCTGCTGCCCGATGGTCGGATCGGCCATATCGTCCTCGGCGACAGCGCGGATGCGATCGTCGTCGCGCCGGCGACCGCCCATTGGATGGCCGGGATGGCGGCGGGTCTGTCGGGTGACGTGGTGACGGCCGCCTGTCTGGCCACGTCCGCGCCGGTCATCGTAGGCCCGGCCATGGACGGTGACATGTGGACGCACCCGGCGACCGTTGCCAACGTCGCGCGACTCCGTTCCTTCGGGTACACGATCGTCGACCCGGCGAGCGGGCCCCTGGCGTCAGGGCAGACCGGAGTGGGGCGGCTCGCCGAGCTCAAGACCATCGTCGACGCGATCGTCGACGTCCTCGCGGATCGCCCGATCCGGGTCGCCGATCCGGCCGGCCGGCCGCCCGTGGTCAACGCCGTTCACGATGCCGACCTGTCCGGCCGACACCTCATCGTCACCGCGGGCGGCACGCGCGAGGCGATCGATCCGGTCCGCTTCATCGGCAATCGCTCGACCGGCCGGATGGGGGTCGCGCTCGCCGAGGCCGCGCTGGATCGTGGCGCGACCGTGACGATCATCGCGGCCGACGTGGCCGTCCCGCTGCCCACCGACGCGACCATCGTGCATGTCGAATTGACCGCCGAACTCAGGGCCGCCCTGCTCCGGGCGACCCAGACCGAAAGACCGAACGGATCTGCCGGGTTCGACGCCTTGATCATGGCCGCGGCCGTATCCGATTTCAGACCTGTCGTGACGGCCGGGACGAAGCTGGCCCGCGACGCCGGCCTTCGGCTCGAACTGGAAGCGACGCCTGACCTCGTCGCTGAGATCGCACGGATCGCCCACGGCCTCGACAGCGACGGTGCCACCACCCGACGACCGCTGACTCCACGGCCGTATCTGGTCGGTTTCGCCGCCGAGACCGGTTCATTCGACCGGGTGGCTGACAAACTCGCGCGCAAGGGCATCGACTTGCTCGTGGCCAATGACGTTGCCGAACGTGGATCGGGGTTCGGGACGGACACGAACCGTGTGACCATCCTGAGCGCCGATGGCACCCGCACCGACTTCCCGCTCCAGTCGAAGCGCGCTGTCGCCGACGCAGTACTGGACCGGGTGGCGGTCGCGCTGGACGCGCGCGACGCAGCCGCGCAGACTGACCGGGTAACCGAGCCCCAGGGGGAACCAGCATGAGCGCCACAGCCGAGACCATCCGGCGCATCACGGTCGCCGATATCGCCCGGATGTATGCCGACGGCCAGCGCATCCCGATGCTCACCGCCTACGACTACCCGACGGCGCAGGTCATCGACGAAGCCGGCATTCCGATCATCCTTGTCGGGGATTCGCTCGGGCAGGTCGTCCTGGGCTACGAGACGACGGTCCGGGTCACGATGGCCGAGATGGTCCACCACACCAAGGCCGTCGTGCGTGGCAGCAGTCGGGCATTGATCGTCGGCGACATGCCGTTCCTGTCATATTCGACACCGGACGAGGCGCTCGACAACGCCGGCATCTTCCTGCGCGAGGCCGGCGCCCAGGCCGTCAAGGTCGAAGGCGGGGTCCGTACCGCTCGGGTCATCGAGGCGCTGGTTCGCGCCGGGATCCCGGTCATGGGCCATATCGGCCTGACCCCGCAATCGATCAACGCCGCCGGCAAGGTCAAGGTCCAGGGCAGGACGCGAGACCAGGCTCGCGCGCTCATCGCCGACGCGCTGGCGGTCCAGGAGGCGGGGGCGTTCTCGATGGTCCTGGAACTCGTCCCCGAGCAGCTGGCCGCCGCGATCACCGAGCGGCTCCACGTCCCGACCATCGGGATCGGCGCCGGCGCTGGCTGCAGCGGCCAGGTCCAGATCATCACCGACCTGATCGGCCTCGGCGACTTCATCCCGAAGCACGCCCGGCCGTACGTCCGCGTTCGAGAGCAGATCCGCGAAGCCGCGGCCGCGTACGCGGCCGACGTGACGGCCGGCACCTTCCCGGGCCCCGAACAGACCGTCCGGATGGACGACAGCGTCCTGGACGACGTCCTCGGCCGCGGGACACCGGACCGCCCGACCGATTCGATCCCGGTCGGTGGCATCCCGCTCGATCGGGACCTGTGACCATCCGTCGCTTGACCGCTTGACCGCGGTCGTCCGGACCCGAGCCGAGCTTCGGGCAGCCCTGGCCGGGGTGCAGCGTCCGCTCGGCGTCGTGCCGACCATGGGCTGGCTGCATGACGGTCACCGGGCCCTGATGCAGCGGGCGCGAGCCGCCGACGCGACCACGGTCGTGACCATCTTCATCAACCCGCGCCAGTTCGACGTCGCCAGCGACTACCAGCAGTACCCGCGCAACGAAGCACGTGATATCGCCATCTGCGCATCCGAAGGCATCGATCTCGTCTTTGCCCCGGAGGTCGCGGAGATCTATCCGCCCGGCTTCGACACGCTGATCTCGGTCGGCGCCGTCGCGCAGCCGCTCGAGGGTGCGGCTCGCCCCGGCCACTTCGACGGGGTCGCCACGGTGGTGGCCATCCTGTTCGACCTGGTCGGCGCGGACCATGCGTATTTCGGGCAGAAGGACGCGCAGCAGGTCATGGTCATCCGCCAGATGGCGCGCGATCTGGCCATCTCGACCGAGGTCATCGCCTGCCCGACCGTTCGCGAACCCGACGGCCTGGCGCTGTCCTCTCGCAATGTCCATCTGTCGCCCGCCGAACGGGCGGCGGCGCCAGTCGTGCACCGTGCGCTCACCGCCGCTCGAGCTCGTTGGGACGCCGGTGAGCGCTCGGGCGATCGACTCCGCGACGCGATGTGGGAGACCCTGACGCGCGAACCGTTGGCGAGCCCGGACTATGTTTCGGTCGCGGACGCGACGACCCTGGCCGAACTCGATCGGATCGATGGGCCGGCGTTGCTGTCGCTGGCCGTCAGCTTCGGCTCGACCCGTCTCATCGACAACGAACTGCTCGACTGAGCGTCCGCCGCGGTGGGCGGTCCGCCGATCAGTCGAAGCGGGCCTCCTCGGCCACGTCCAGCACACGATCGATGAACAGGTATTCCCAGAGCAGGGCCTTGATCTCGGCGATCTTGCCGGCATCGGCCGGGTGGGTCTTGACCAACAGGTCGTGAAGATCCGAGGCGACCTGGTAGGTGTCGTCGGGGACGTGCATCGCGAACAGGTTGGCAGCCCGGATCGCGGCAAGGATGTCGTGATCAAGGTGATAACCGCCCGACAACAGCAGTCCGAGGGCGCCATGCCCGCCGTCCGATTTATCCTCACGTGCCCCGACGATCGCGGCGATGACATCAGCCCGATCGCCCGGCACGATGACCAGGCTGCGCGGACCGATCCGCTGGAGCATGTGCTCGGGCTCCATGGCTCCGATGGCGATCCCGCCGATGACCAGGTCGAGGTTCGGGCCGGGATGGATCGTTTCGCCATGGAGTCCCTCCACGACCATCGCCAGGGTCGGGTTCGAGAGGATGGGCCGGTAGGGCAGAACCCCCAGCAACGGGATGGCGTGGCGCTCGAGACCGCGTTCGAGCGTCCGGGCCAGGCCGGGCTTGGCGTCCAGGTCGACCTTGTTGACGATGGCGCCGGCCACCTTCACCCCTTCTCGCTCGAACAGCGCCGCGTTCAGCACGATCTCGTCGATTGGGCGGCCCACTCCGCCCTCGGACACGATGACCGCCGGAGCCCCGAGCATCGATGCGACCGCGGCGTTGGACAAGCCGATCACCGCTCCGACCCCGGCATGACCGGTGCCCTCGATGAGCAGGATGTCGCGGTTCGCGAATGCGCCGTGGGCGGCCCGGATCCGGGCCGGCAGATCGGCCACGACGTCGCCTTCGATGTAGGCCTGGGTGAAGCCTCGGGGGATGTGGACCGGGCTCATCTGGCTGAGCGGTTCACGCAGCCCGAAGACCTGTTTCATGAGCACCGCATCTTCATCGGCGGGCTCGCCATCCTCGATGACGGTCCGCTGGCCGACCGGTTTGAGGAAGCTGGCCGATAACCCTCGCCGCTGGAACCCGTCCAGGACGCCCAGGCTGACGGTGGTCTTGCCCCGGTTCTGGCCGGTGGCGGCGAGGTAGACCTGGCGCATCGGCCGGCGCCGCTCAGTCGCGGCTGGCGGTCTTGCGCTCGATGAGCTGGATCGCGTCGCGGAGGCGAACCAGGGTCTCGGCCTCGACCGCATCCGGCTCGAGATACGGCCCGAGGCGTTCCATGATGTCGGCCACGAGGGCAAGGAAGACGCTGGCATCGGCGACGAAGAACTGTGGCTCGTTGTTGTACCGGACCAGCGTCAGTCGACCCTGCAGGACGCGCCGATCGTCGACATGCGCGACCTGCGTCGCGAAGTTGTGACCCTGGATGCCATCGGGGTTGTTGAGGAAGTTCAGCGCGTTGTCGATGGCCAGGCCAAACCTGGCCCGCCACGCGACAAGGCGCTCGTGGACCTCGGACGGGATGCGGACCTCCGCGACCTCGTCGAACACCTCGGGCGCGACCGTCAGCAGGCCGACCAGGGTCGTCCCCGCTCGCGGCCCGAGCATCACCTGCAGGCTTCGCTCCAGGGTGAACACTTCGGAATCGAAGCGCGGGCTGGTGATGACGTCGGTCAGCAGATCCTCCACGTTGTCCAGCACGCCGGGCTCGGCCACGGCGTTGGTCAGGTGGAGGATCTCCTCCTTGAACAGGAACTTCTCTTCGTGGTCGAGCATGTCCGGAACTCTATCATCGGAGCTCGGCGGTTCGAGGCCGGACCTCGGCCTACGGGTACAGCCCGCGCAATTCCATCGCGTCGGCGACGCGCTTGACGGCCAGAAGGTAGGCCGCAGTGCGCATGTTGACCGAATCCCGCACGGCCACGGCGAGTGTCTCGCCGAAGGCCTTGACCATGATCTCCTTGAGCTTGGCGTTGACGACGGTCTCGCTCCAGTGATCGCGATTCAGGTCCTGGACCCACTCGAAGTAGCTGACCGTGACGCCGCCCGCGTTGCACAGGATGTCGGGGATCAGGAACACCCCGTTCCGGAACAGGATCTCGTCAGCGTCGGGCGTGGTCGGCCCGTTGGCCGCTTCGGCGACAAGACGGGCCTTGATGTTCCCGGCGTTGCGCGACGTGATCTGGTTTTCGAGGGCGGCCGGGATCAGGACGTCGCAGTCCACCTCAAGGACCTCCGCGTTGGTGATGTCCGTCGCGCCCGGGAAGCCCTGGACCGTTCCGTGCTCGCCCTTCCAGGCGATGACCTTGGCGATGTCGAGGCCGGACGGGTCATGGATCCCACCGGTCGAATCGGATACGGCCACGACAGTGGAGCGCTCATCGACCATCAGTCGGGCGGCGATCGAGCCCGCATTGCCGAACCCCTGGACGGCGACTCGGGCAGTGGTCAAGTCGAGGCCGAGGTGACGGGCGGCCTCGACGATCGTGTACACGCAGCCCCGTGCCGTCGCCTCGTTGCGACCTTCCGAGCCACCCAGGCTGATCGGCTTGCCGGTGACCACGCCCGGGACCGTATAGCCGGCGTGCATCGAGTAGGTGTCCATCATCCAGGCCATGATCTGAGAGTTGGTGTTGACATCCGGCGCCGGGATGTCCTTTTCGGGGCCGACCAGGACCTCGATCTCGGTGAAGAACCGCCGAGTGAGACCTTCGACCTCCTTCTGGCTGAGCTGCTTGGGGTCGACGATGACCCCGCCCTTGCCGCCACCGTACGGGATGCCGACCACGGCACACTTCCAGGTCATCCACATCGCCAGGGCCTTGACCTCGTCGAGGGAAACGTTCTGGTGGTAGCGGATGCCGCCCTTGGCCGGACCGCGACCGAGGTTGTGCTGGACCCGGTAGCCGGTGAAGACCTGGACGGATCCATCGTCCATATGGACCGGGAAATGAACGGTGAACTCGCGTCTCGGCTCTCGCAGGACGAGGCGCATGCCCTCATCCAGGCCGAGCCGGTCGGCGGCCAGATCGAACTGTCGCTGAGCGACTTCCCACGCATTGATGCGCGCAGCGACGTGCTCGGTGGTCATCTGACGGGTGTCCTCACGTGTCGGGCGATCACCCGATCGCCGTCGGTCTGGGTCGTCTCCCGGATGACCCCACGGGGCTCTCAGCCGAGTCGAAGTATAGCCGCAGACCGCCCATCTTCGCCTACTCGATGGTACCGCTCGGCAATGTCCCTGCAACCATCTCGCAATGCTAGGCGCGGTACAGGATGGCCGCCCCGACACAGCCCGGTCCGATGTGCGGCCCGACCGAGGCGCCGACCAGGTCGATCGTGACGGCATCAAGGTCGAGTCCACCGGGCGCCCGTGCCAGGACCTCGTCGCGGAACGCCTCGACATCCGGACTCATCGTGTGCAGGATGGCCAGTCGCTCGATCGGTCGTTCGCAGATCAGCTCGATCAGGCGCTCCCTCGCCTTCGATCGAGTCCGCACGCGGTCGACCGTGTCGACGATGCCATCCTTGACCCGGATGATCGGCTTGACCGACAGCAGGGTCCCGATCGCCGCCTGGGCACCGCTGATCCGGCCGCCCTTCTTGAGGTAGTCGAGGGTCTCGAGGCTGAGGTAGATGCGCATGTCACCGGCCCGCGACTCGAGCGTCGCCGCGATATCCGCCGGCGCCCGGCCGTCAGCCGCAAGTTCGACGGCCAACCGGGCGAGGATCCCCTCGCTCATCGACGCCCCGAGGGAGTCGACGACATGGATCTCCCGATCGGGCAACATGTCCCGGGCGATCTGGGCGCTCTTGATCGTGCCCGACAGGCTGCCCGCGACGTGGACCGACACGACCGCATCGGCACCGTCGGCGAACGCCGCCTCGTACGCGGTCTTGAAGTCACCCGGCGATGACGCGGCCGTGGTGGGGAATGGCGCGTCGGGGGCGGTCATCCGGTCCCAGAACTCGGCCGTTGACAGGTCTACCCCGGCCTTGTAGCTCTCGGCCCCGAAGTTCACCAGGAGGGGGACGATCCGGATCCCCGCTGCGGCCGCCTGGACCGGATCCAGGTCCGACGCGGAATCCGTGAAGATCGCGGTGCCGCTCAAGGCTTCCTCCTGCACTGGGCTGCCGGGCGTTGCGGGAATGATACGGGCCGGGTCCAGCGCAGACGGACCGGATACGATCGGACGCGATGGAACGGTCCCTCCGATTCGTACTGTTCGGCACCTTCACCCTGCGGTTCAGCACCGGTTTGACGGGCGCGATGCTGGGTCTGTACCTGGCCGATCTGCCGGCCCATGGCGGTCCGGAGGTCGACGCCCTGGCGGTCGGTGTGTTCGCGGCGATCTTCTACCTCAGCGAGCTGGTCCTGTCGCCGCTGTTCGGGATCCTGTCCGACCGCATCGGTCATCACCGGGTCATGCTCTACGGCCCGATCTTCGGCGGCATCGCCGTGGTCCTCACCGGACTCGCGACGAGTCTGCCTCTCCTCGGCGCGACCCGCCTGCTGGAAGGGGCCTCGACGGCCGCCAGCGTCCCGTCCATCCTCGGCTTCATCGCCCTCGCGACGGCCGGCAACGAGGTTCTGCGGGGCAAGACTGCGGCCCGGTTCGAAGGCGCCACGCTGGCCGGCCTGGGCGTCGGGTTCATCATCGCCCCGAAGCTGTTCGAAGCCATCGGGCCGACCGCCTTCTTCCTCAACGCGGGGATCTATGCCATCTCCTTCGTGATCTACTGGCGAGGTGTCGCCGATCCGTCAGGCGATGCCGACGCGATCAGCGCGCCCCACGTCGGGTTGGGCCGCTACCTGGCCTTGGTCAGGTCCGCCCATGTGCTCCTCCTGGCGCCGACCTGGATCGCGGTCAACGCCAGCATCGGACTGTGGTTCAGCCAGTCACTGTTCCAGTTCTCCCAGCCGAACCCGAACTTCCCGAACCAGGTCCTGATGGCCGGCTTCGATGCGAACCAGATCACGATCGCGGCCATCGTCATCGCCGCCCTGTTCGGCGCCGGGCTGCTGTACTGGGGCAACCGTTTCAAGGCCATGCGGCGGACGACGATCCTGCTCTACGGCATCATCGGTGGCGGGGTGATGGTCGGCGCGGCACTCGTCGTCAATCATTCGGGCGCGCTCCCGGCCGTGATCCTCGTCGCGGCCCTGGCCACGGCCGGCACGGGGTTGTTCGTGCTGGCCGGGGCGACTCCGGCGGCGCTCGGTCTCCTGGCCGATATCTCCGAGCGCTTCCCCCACGACCGAGGCGCGATCATGGGCCTGTACTCGGTCTTCCTGGCCATCGGCCAGATCATCGGGAGCCTGATCGGCGGCCTGGCGGCCGATTGGCGCGGCGTAGACGGGATGCTCGTCGCCACCGCACTGCTGCTGGCAGTCGCGCTCATCCCGCTGTCGCGGCTGCGGGCGCAGGAGCACGAGATCGGCGCTGCCGATGCCCGGACGCCAGATCCGGCCGTGGGCGTCTGACGAGGTCGCGACGGCCCGTGCGATACTCGCGGCGATGACCTCGAACGTCGGCCAGAACTACCCGTACACGAGCGAGACCGAAGCCCAGCGGGCGAGCGCCGTGGCGACGCTCATCGCCGCCCGGGAGGACCTGGCGGGGACGCTCGCGACCGCGACCACGCCGCTCGACCAGAACGACCGGTGGTGGGTCTGGAAGTGCCCCACGGCAGGCTGCCCGGGGTTGCTCCACACGGCCGGATACGCCGCCGACAAGCATGCCGTCTTCGTGATCTGCGACGGGACCTGCGGCAAGTCCTTCCTGCGCTGACCGCGGCGATCGATCCAGCACTTCAGGCCAGTCGCCGTCGACTGGTCGCCGACGGGACCGGCATCGCCATCTCGGCGATCGGGTTCGGGTTCGTCTTCGGCCTGTCGGCCAGCAAGGCCGGATTCTCGGTCGTCGACGCCATGGCGATGAGCATGATCGCATTCGCCGGCGCCGCCCAATTCGCCGCCGTCGGGTATGTCGCCAGCGGCCTGGCGTGGCCCGGCATCATCGTCCTGACCGCTCTCCTGAACGCGCGCCACCTGCTGTACTCGGCCGCGCTGTCGCCCTGGCTCCGGGAGGTGCCGGCGACCCGTCGAGCGGTGATGGCCCATGTCCTGACCGATGAGTCGTTCGCGCTCACCATCAGCCACTTCCGGCGCCTGGGCCGGGCGGACGAGCGTGGCTACTGGATCGCTGCCATCGGGGTCGTGTTCATCCCCTGGAACCTGGCCACGCTGGCCGGGGTGGTGCTCGGGGCACAGATCCCCGAGCCTGGCCGCCTCGGGATCGACGTCATCTTTCCGGCTGCGATGATCGGACTCGCCGTCGGGCTGGTCACCGGCCGTCGCGAACTGGTCGCCGCCATCGGCGGCGCGGCCGTCGCGGTCGCCGTCTCGCTGCTGACCAGCCCGGCGGTCGGCATCGTGGCCGGTGGGGTCATCGGCCCGGCCCTGGGCTTGATCGTGCCACGTGCGCGACTCGACGACCAAGGCGACCCACGATGACCGGACATCTCGTGCTGCTGGCGGTGCTCATGTTCGCGGTGACCTACCCCGCTCGGGCGGTCGGGCTGCTGGCGCCCGGCCTCGATCGATTGCCCCGGATCTGGCTGGACTATCTTCAGCTGGTCGGTCCGGCCGTCCTGGCCGGTCTGGCGGCCGTCAGCGTCATGGTCGTGGTCGGCGACGACGACGTGCCCTCGTTCCGGGTCGGGATCGAGTGGATCGCGGTGATGGTCAGCCTCGTGATCGTGGCGCGTCGGGGCAACCTGCTGCTCGGTCTCATCGCGGCCGTCGCCATCGTCGCGATCGCCCGGGCCGCCGGACTGGCCGAGATCCCCGCCTAGGCGGATCCGGACACTCGGAGACGATCAGCGGCGGGCTTCGACCTCGATCTCGATGAGCAGCCCGGGGTCGATCAGGCGGCTGACCTCGACCAGCGTGGCAGCCGGCCGGATCTGCGCGAAGAGCTCGCCGTGGACGGCGGTGACTTCGGCTGAGCGCTCGATATCGGTCACGAACATCCGGGTCCGGACCACGTCGGAAAGCTTGAAGCCTGCGTCCGAGAGGGCCGCGCTGATGATGGCGAACGCGGCTCGAGCCTGGCCGGCGATGTCACCGGGATGCATCGGGTGACCGTCGGGCCCGGCATCGGTCGTGCCGGCGACCCAGCACGAATCACCCACCACGATGGCCCGACTGTAGGCGGCCGCCACCTCCCACGGGCCGCCCGACGAGATCCGGAGACGGTCGGTCGAGCCGGGGTCAGTGCGCGGCGCCATCATCGACCCGCCAGCCATGGATCTCCTGATCTGCCGCGATCGCGAGCAGCAGGCCGGCCAGAAGCGTCGTCCGGGGCACGATCGACTCGATCTCCAGGTATTCGCCCGGGGCATGGTCGTTGCCACCGATCGGCCCCAGGCCATCCAGCGTCGGGACACCCAACCCGGCCGTCGTATTGGCGTCGGACGCCCCGCCTGTCGAGGTATCCGCGATGGCGAAACCCGATCCTGCGGCCACGGCCTTCGCCTGTTCGACCAGTCGACCACTCCGCTCGAGCCGCTCCATCGGCCACCAGCGCGAGATGATCTCCGTCTCCACCGTGGTGTCCTCAACGCCGCCGTCTTCGACGATCCGTCCGATCTCCGTCCCGACGGTCTCGAGCGCCTCGCGCGTCGTCGCCCGAACGTCGACCTCGAGCAGACAGGTCGCGGCGACGACATTGGGTCGGGTCCCGCCATCGATCAACCCGACGTTGACCGTGACCCCCGGCCAGCGGCCGTTGAGGGCGTGCAGCGAGGTCACGATACGGGCCGCCTCCAGGATCGCGCTGCGACCCTTCTCGGGCTCCACGCCCGCGTGCGCGGCCCGACCGTTCACGGTCAGGCGGAGATCCATCATGCCCTTGCGGGCCGAGACGATGTCGCCATTGGCACGGGCGCATTCGAGGACGAGTGCGACATCGCTGTCCCCGGCGGCAGCCCGGATGTGCGGGCTTGATGTCGGCGAGCCGATCTCCTCATCCGGGTTGGCGATGAACACGACTCGCTCGAACGGCAGGCCACCGCGCAGACCGATGATCGCCTTGAGTGCGTACAGGCCCGCCAGGAGCCCGGATTTCATGTCGGTGACACCCGGCCCGTAGGCGATCCCGTCGTCGATCCGGAATGGTCGTTGGGCGACCGTTCCGGGGTCGAAGACCGTGTCCATATGCCCGATGAGCAGGATCCGCGGTCCATCGGTCGACCCGTTGAACACGCCGACCACCGTGGCGCCCAGTCGGCCGGCCGGGTCGGGCCGGGTTTCGACCTCGGCACCGAGTTCGGCCAGGAATGCGGCGACCCAGCGGCCGACCTCATCGACGCCCGTCGGCGTATAGCTCCCGCAATCGATGTTCACGAGCATCTCGAGATCGGCCAGGAAACTCGGCAGGTCGGCACCGACGGCCCTCCGCAATGCCTCGAGTTCGGATACGGACGGGATGGCCGCAGCGGACGCCGGCGTGGTCATGACGCTCAGTCTAGCGGCCGCGGGCTTGCTATCCTGCCGTGACCGTGCGACTGGTCGAGACGCGTCTGTTCGAGGGCCCCAACGTCTATCGGCTGGAGCCGGTGGTCAAGGTCGAACTCGCCCTCGGCCGGCGGCGGACCTGGTACGGCCAGCGCGATCCGGCGCGTCACGCGCTTGTCCAGCTCGGTGCGGACGTCCCCTCCCGGGAACGGCCGGACAGTGTGGCTGCCGTGGTCAGCTGGATCCGGCGACTACGCGCCGATCACGGCGAGGGCCGGGGCGGTCTGGCGGTCCATCGATCGTCGGATCCAGGCCACTGGATCATCACCTTTCCGTGGCTTGGCGCGGAACGCGCCCAGACCATATCGGAGGCGGCTCTGGCGCTGGCCGGCCGTGACGTCTCGCCGTCGCGGACCGCGCATCTGACCGGCAGCCAGGAGCGAGCGCTGGCGCGCTGGCGCGAACGGATCGACGAGGCGCGGGTGACTCCGCCCGAATGGGTGCGTGACGCCGATCGGCGCGTCCCGATCGTTTCGATCTCCGGCACCAACGGCAAGAGCACCGTGACCCGGATGATCAGTCACATCCTGCTGCTGGCCGGCCGACACGTCGGAACGACGACGTCGGATGGCGTGCTGGTCGACGAGCGGATGATCGATCCGGGTGACTGGACCGGGCCAGGCGGCGCTCATCAGATCCTCGGCCGGCGGGACATCGATGTCGCCGTCCTCGAGACCGCCCGGGGCGGCATCGTCTTGCGCGGGATGGGCTACGAGTCGAACGACGCGAGCGTCCTGACCAACGTGTCATCCGATCATCTCGACCTGCAGGGGATCCACACGCTTCCGGAACTCGCCGAGGTCAAGGCGACCGTCTGTCGGATCACCCGTCCTGACGGCTGGGTCGTCCTCAACGCCGACGATGTCCTGGTCGCGGCCGTCGCTCGCCGGGTCCAGGCGAACGTCGCATTGTTCACCTTGCTTGGCGATGCGTCGGCTCCGCTCCGTCGCCATCGGGATCGTGGCGGGCGGGCGTACCTCGTTCGCGAGGGTGTGGTCATCGAAGCGGACGGCGAAACGGAGACGCGGGTCATCGACGTCGCCGATATCCCGATCACGATCGGTGGGCTGGCTCGCCACAACGTCGCCAACGCGCTGGCGGCGGCGGGCGGCGCTCGAGGGCTCGGGGCCACGATCGACCAGGTCCGCGAGGGCTTGCACGACTTCGCGCCGAGCGCCGAGCGATCACCCGGACGGCTGAACCTGTTTCGGATCGGGGCGCGCACCGTGATCGTCGACTTCGCCCACAACGAGGCGGGGGTCGGGGCCGTGCTCGACGTCGCCCAGGGGATCGCCGCGGGGGCCGCCGGCCGCGCCGCTCCGATCACCGCCATCATCGGGACCGCGGGCGACCGTCCGGACGACACCCTGCGCGGGATCGGTCGGATCGCCGCCGAGCGCGCTCAGCGCGTCGCGATCAAGCAGACGCTTCGGTACCTGCGCGGCCGGACGCCGGAGTCGGTCGTGGGCGAGATCATGGTCGGCGTGGTGGCCGGCGGCGTTGACGCAGCAGACGTACCGATCTACGACAGTGAGACCGATGCATTGCGGGCCGAATTGAACGGAGCGGCCGGGGGTGGCGCACACGGAGCACGGCCGGATTCGCCGCGGGTCATCGTCCTGATGTGCCATGAGGACCGTGATGGCGTGTTCGCGTTGCTTGATCAGATGGGCGCCCGGCCGATCGACGTGGCGAGCGAGCTGGCCGAACTGGTCCCGAGGTTGCAGGGGCGTCCGCGGCGCGGTTGACAGTCGACCGAGGTGTCAGCCCGGCGGGCCGGGACGGTACGCGGCGGCACGGTCGCGGAGCGATCGGCCGCGGCCGCTGGCAAACCCATTGGCCAGATATCTGCCGGGTGACTGTTGGGCCGCGGCCGATCGCCGATCTGCACGTGGATCGGATCCCGGGCGTCACCAGCGGAACGTGAACTGCGGTCGTGCCGGGCACGTGAACGCGGAACGCGGGCCGAATAAGCCACGTGCCGAATGTCTGGCCACAGATCGGCATGGCGCCGTGTCGGGCGCCGCGTCGTGGCCCGTCCGAGCCCCTGCCCTACCCCTCGGGCGCTTCGAGCTCGCCGGGATCGGCGAAGGCCGATCCGCCGCCGGTCGTTCCGGCGGCTGCGATGGCCGCTCGGTACACGCCGATCGCATCGTCCACGCAGCACACCACGAGATCGCCCGGGATGGCCCGGCGCAGGGCGGCCCGAACCGCGGTCATCTCGTCGAGCATCTTCTCGGCGCGGCCGACGACCGCCGACCCGTCGGCCTTGGCCTCGCGGACGCCTTCGATCACGTTGACGGCAGTCTCGCCGGGTGCCCGCCCCCGAAGATTCTTGTCCTCGCGGACGATGATCTCGTCGAACGCACTCGCGGCGATCGCCCCGTACTGGCGCTGGTCGTCGTCACGCCGGTCGCCCGGGATACCGATGACCCCGATCGCGCGGCCGGACCGCGAGCCGGTGGCGGCCGCCCCGATGCGACCTGATTTCGTCGGCGCCTCGACCATCATCCGGCCGACGAAATCGGCCAGCTGGCGCATCCCGTCGACGTTGTGGCAGTAGTCGATCACGACGCGCACCCCGCCGACATCGATGAGGTTGAGGCGTCCAGGCGCCTGGAAGAACGAGGTCGAGAAGGTCCGGAGGCCCTGACGGATATCATGCAGATGCGCCCCGGCTGCCCAGGCCGCCGCGGCGGCGGCCAGCGCGTTGGCAACGTTCATGCGCGCCCGACCGCCGAAGGTCGCCGGGATGAGGTGCGTATAGAGGACCGGCATCGTCCGCGATCCGAGGCGCAACACGATGAGCTCGCCCTCGTTCGAGGCCTCGACTCGGAACGCCGCGCCGCCGCGCGACGTGTGGCCGTCGACACGGTCGTAGCCGTCTTCGCCCTTGGCGGTGGCCATGCTGAACAGGACGACGCGTCCCGCACAATGGCGGCCCATCCGGTACACCAGGTTGTCGTCGGCGTTCAGGACAGCCGTGCCCGAGCGGGGCACGGCTTCGACCACCACGCCCTTGACATTGGCCAGCTGGCCGATGGAATCGATGCCACCGAGTCCCAGATGATCGCCGGTCACATTGGTCACGACGGCGACATCGTTGCGGTCGTAGCCGAGCCCTTCGCGCAGGATCCCGCCCCGGGCGACTTCGAAGACGGCAGTGTCGACGGTCGGGTTCTGGAGGACCATCTGGGCCGACCTCGGCCCGGACATGTCGCCCTTCTTGATCAGCCGGCCGTCGACCACGATCCCGTCGGTGGAGGTCATCCCCACGCGACGGCCCATCAGCTTCAGGATGTGGGCGATCATCCGGACCGTGGTGGTCTTGCCATTGGTGCCGGTCACGGCCAGGATCGGGATGCGGGCCGACGACCCCGCGGGGAACAGCGAGTCGAGCACGGGCCGGGCCACGTACTGCGGTTCGCCCTCGGTCGGATGGGTATGCATCCGGAAGCCGGGGGCTGCGTTGACCTCCACGATCGCGCCCCCGGTCTCGCGAACCGGCTCGGTGATGTCCGGACAGATGAAGTCGATGCCGGCGACGTCGAGTCCGACGATGAGGGCCGCCGTCTCCGCGATCTCGACGTTGTCGGGGTGCGCCTCGATGGTGCGGTCGATCGACGTGCCGCCGGTGGACATGTTGCCGGTCAGGGCGAGCTTGACCCAGGCGCCCTCGGCCGGGATGCCATCCAGCTCGTGTCCCTGGGCCTTGACCAGTTCCTCGGCGGCGTCGTCGAGGTTGATCCGAGTCAGCACCTTCTCGTGGCCGATGCCGCGGCGCGGATCAGCATTGGCGATATCGACCAATTCGCGAACGGTGTGTTCGCCGTCGCCGGTGACCGATGCGGGAACGCGTTCCGCGATGGCCGCGACCTTGCCACCGATCACCAGGCATCGGTAGTCATTGCCCGCGACATACGTCTCGATGACGACATCACCGCCGCGGCTCTGTGACAGGGCGCCGTGGAAGGCCGCCCGGACCGCATCCTCCGAGCGGAGGTCGAGATGGACACCGCGGCCGTGGTTGCCGTCGAGCGGCTTGACCACGCACGGAAACCCGAGCCGTCGGGCGACCGCGACCGCTGCCTCTTCGGTATCGACGACATCGGCCCGAGGCACCGGCAGCCCAGCCGAATCGAGCAATCGGTTGGTAAGGCTCTTGTCCGATGCGATGTCGACCCCGATGGCCGATGTCTGCGAGGTCATCGTCGCCCGGATCCGCTGCTGGTAGACGCCGTGACCGAACTGGACGAGTGAGTGCCGGTCAAGCCGGAAGAACGGGATGTCGCGGCTGACCGCCTCATCGATAAGCGCCTGTGTGGACGGCCCGAAGGCCTGCCGCTCGGCCAACCGGATGAGCCGCTCGAGTTCCGAGGCGAAATCGAAGAAGACCTCCGGGTCGTCCGGCGCGACCAGGTGGTTGACGAGGGCGACGGCCATCCGGCCGGCTTCCAGGCCGACCGCCTCCTCGCGGTATTCGAAGATGCAGTTGTACTGGCCCTTGGGACCGGCCGAGCGGGTCTTGCCATGGCGAACGTCCGTGCCGGCCAGGTTCTGGAACTCGAGCGCGACGTGCTCGGCGATATGGCCGACCCATGTCCCTTCACGCAGTCTGGTGATGAACCCGCCCCGCCGGCCCAGCGAGCAGGCGTGATCTTCGAGCGTCGGCAACAGCGCGACCAGGGCGTCGGTGAAGTTCGGCAACAGGTTGGACGGGTACTCCTCGAGGACGCCGAGGTCCACGAGGAGCCGGATGACCGGTTCACGCGCCCAGTAGTTCGGGCCGCGCAGGACGCGGGTCTCCAGGATCCGGAGGGTTGGAGCCGGGGCCGCCGACGGCGCGGGCTTCGACCGACTGCTCCGCTTCGTTCGCGGAGCGGACGGGGCGCCGGCCACGGTGTCAGCCACGGTTGTCCTCCTCTGTCGGTCGAAGACCGGCGGCGCTAGCTGGACGCGATCTCGCCACCCGGCAGCGCGTGCAGATTGGGGGTCACGATGCGCTCGCGATGGCGTAGGTCAAAACGGTAGCCCGACGGCATCGAGTGCAGCACGACGCCGCTGATCATGAGTGGCCGGTGCCCGTGAACCTCCCAGGCATCGGTCTCGGAACGCGAACCGTCCACGACGGTGATCGAGCCACGGCCGATGACCTCCATGACGTGGTCGGGTCCGACCACGCCGGCGGTGTCCTCATCGACACCGAGACCAAGCAGGCTCGGGTTCTGGGCGATCAGGCTGAGCAGCCGGCCGAGCCGGTTTCGTTGCTGGAAATGCTGGTCGACGATCACCCCGGGGAGGACCCCAAGACCGGCCGCGATCTGGGCCATCCGGTGTTTCGGGGTCGCTCCGGAG
This sequence comes from uncultured Chloroflexia bacterium, assembly GCA_963720715.1. Classification (GTDB taxonomy): domain Bacteria; phylum Chloroflexota; class Limnocylindria; order Limnocylindrales; family CSP1-4; genus SPCO01. The sequence goes on along the minus strand of CAVRGM010000004.1, from coordinate 299,856 downwards.
GCACCGAAGGCGATCATGTGACTCGACATCGCCGACGCCCCGGCCGACGTACCGGCGACGACCGCGCCGTCCTGGAACCGATCGAGGATCGCATCGGCAAGCCGGGTGCCACCGATGGTCGATGACAGGCGGAGCTGATTGCCGCCGGTCAGGAACACGCCGGTCGCATCCTGGACGGCGGCGACCGCGGAGTCATCGTTCGCCTGCGGGCGGGTCACTGCGTGGAGGGGCCGGACACGCGTCACGCCCAGCTCGCCGAACACGGCCCGATACCGCTCTCCGGCTTCGAGGCCGAGCGACGAGGCGGTGCTGATGACGGCGACGGTCGCGTTCTCGCCCCCGGCCAGGTCGACGAATCGACTCAGGATGACGCGATCGCGAACCTTGTCTTCGGCACCGCCGATGATGATGACGGTTCCATCGGCCATGTTCGGCGGAGTATAGCGGGGCGGCACGACCGGACTCCGACCCCCGTGCGAGAATGCCCGAAAGATGAGTGCTTCGGAGCCTCCTCCGGGCCTGCAGCCCGTCCCCGGCACTGCTCGCGGGCGCGGGCGCATCGTGGTCGACCTGTCCGATCACGTCGATCGGGGGACCCGTCGGCGGGCCGGTGTCTTCAGGCGCGCCATCCGCCGCGAGATCTCACGCCTCCACGACCCACGCCGGATCGCGGCGATCCTGATCCTGAGCCTGACCTTCGCCGCCATCCTGTCCGGCCTGATCGCGCGTGGTGAAGCGGGCGGCGCGGACGCTCGCGCGTATTGGGCTGGCGTCCGGCTGTGGCTGAACGGCGGGGACCCGTATCACCCGGTCGGGCCGTTCCTGCCCTACGTGTACGCGCCGTGGATGCTCCCGATGTTCGCGCCGTGGGCCGTCCTGCCGTGGGATGTCGCCTGGTTCATCTGGCGAGTCGGGACGATCCTGCTCTTCCTGTGGACGATCCACTGGGCCTATCGACGACGACCCTTGACGACCGCGGTCATCGTCGCGCTGCTGGCCTTCCCGCTGGGGGCCAATCTGGACACCGGCAACATCAACCTGCAGTTGACGCTCATGCTCTGGGCGGCCCAATTCACCGGTCCACGCCTGGGCGGCCTGTTATGGGCGCTGGCGACCTGGATGAAGTGGGTCCCGGCGATCTTCTGGCCGATCCTGCCGGGTCGAGCGAAACGATGGGGTCTGGTCTGGCTGGCCGTATCCGTCGGCCTGAGCGTGATCACCCTGCCGCTCACCATCGTCCAGCTACAGGCGCTCTTCGGGTTCGGAGCACGACCCATCCGACTCGATTTCCTGGTCTATCTGTGGGCTGCCGTCCCGTGGCTCTATCGACGGGCCGATCCCTGGGACATCGTCAGGCCGTCAACCTGGCGCGGCTGGCTCGTCGACGCCTGGACGGGCATCAGGGGACTGGCGCCCGGCTGACCGACCCGACGGACCCGATTGGCCATCGCCCTGACAGGCGGGGCACCAGTAGGTCATCCGCGGGAGGTCCGAGCCCTGGCGGACTGACTGGATCGGCGTCCGGCAGCGCCGGCATGGGCGGCCGGTCCGGCGGTAGACATACAGCGGACCCGCGGCTCGAGAGTCTCCGGCTGTGGTGACCCGGTTCGGTCCGCGCCGGTCAGAGACGTTGGCCAGGAGCAGGCGTCGGGCGGTCGCGACCAGCCGGGCGATCGTCGCCCGGTCGAGTGCGATAGCGAGCGCGAACGGCGAGACACGCTCGAGCCAGAGGATCTCGCTCTTGTACACGTTGCCGATCCCCGCCAGGGCGCGCTGGTCGAGGAGTGCCGTCCCGATCTCCATCCTCGCTCGGGCCTCGTCTTGAAGGCGCGCGATCGCAGCGTCTGGATCGAACGCTGACCCGAGCAGGTCCGGTCCCAGCCGGCCCAGCGAAGGATGAAGCGCCTCGGTCCGCTGTTCCAGCAATTCGACGACCGGCGCGTCGAAGCAGACGACGACGGAACCGTCGACTTCGAGGACGAGCCGGGCACGACTCGCCGGACGGCGCCACCCATCGCCCGGCCGATAACGGTGCCACGACCCGTTCATCTTGAGATGCGTCCGGATCTCGAGGCCACCGTCAAGGCGGATGAGGAGGTTCTTGCCGAGCGGATCGACATCAGTGACCGTCCGGCCGATGATCCGCCAGACTTGGGGCACCGGACCTGGGCCGTTGGCTCGCGCCGCGATGATCGTCCGCCCGACGAGGTGCGGCCGCAGTCCAGCTGCCATCCGGAAGAGCGAGTCGCCCTCAGGCAATCAACGAAGTTTCAGCTGCCGACGTAGGCGGCAAGGTACTCGCCGGTGAGCGTGGAGCGCGCCTCGACCAGTTCCGCTGGTGTGCCCTCGAAGACGATCCGGCCGCCGTCCCGGCCGGCGCCTGGACCGAGGTCGATGATCCAGTCGGCGTGGGCCATCACGGCCTGGTGGTGCTCGATGACGATGACCGACTTGCCGGCGTCCACGAGCCGGTCGAGCAGAGCGAGCAGCTGTCGAACGTCGGCGAGGTGCAGGCCGCTGGTCGGCTCATCGAGTACGTAGACACCGCCCTTCGCGCCGATGTGGGTGGCCAGTTTGAGTCGCTGTCGCTCCCCGCCCGACAGGGTCGGTAGCGGCTGGCCGAGCCGCACATAGCCGAGCCCGACGTCGATGAACCGTCGCAGGATCGTGTGCGCCGCCGGCGTGCGCGCCTCACCCGCAGCAAAGAATGCCTCCGCCTCATCGGCCGACATCGCGAGCACCTCGCTGATGTCTCGCCCACCGAGGTGGTAGTCCAGGACGGATGGCTCGTAGCGCTTGCCCGCGCAGTCCTCGCAGGTGGTCGCCACCGTATCCATGAACCCGAGCTCCGTATAGATGACGCCGGCGCCATTGCAGGTCTGGCAGGCACCTTCGGAATTCGCGCTGAACAGGGCCGGTTTCACGCCGTTGGCCTTCGCGAAGGCCGTCCGGATCGGGTCAAGCAGCCCGGTGTAGGTCGCCGGATTACTCCGTCGTGAACCCTTGATCGCGCCCTGGTCGATCGTGACGACGCCATCTCGACCAGCGATCGAGTCGTCCACGAGCGAACTCTTGCCCGAACCGGCCACCCCGGTCAGGACCACGAGGACGCCAAGGGGGATATCGACATCGATGTCCTGAAGGTTGTTCGTGCTGGCGGCCCGGACCTCGAGGCTCCCGGTCGCGGATCGCGTCGAAGACTTCAGTGACGCGCGGTCGTCCAGGTGCCGCCCGGTCAGCGTGGGGCTTGCCCGCAAACCCTTGACCGTGCCCTCGAAGACCACCTCACCACCCCCATCTCCGGCGCCCGGTCCCAGGTCGACGACGTGGTCGGCGATATCGATGACCTCGGGCTTGTGCTCGACGACGAGCACCGTGTTGCCCTTGTCGCGGAGCCGCACCAGCAGGCCGTTCATCCGGTCGATGTCATGCGGGTGCAGACCGATCGTCGGCTCATCGAAGACATACGTGACGTCGGTCAGCGACGAGCCGAGATGACGGATCATCCGGGTGCGCTGCGACTCGCCGCCAGACAACGTCCCGGACGGGCGATCGAGCGACAGATAGCCAAGTCCGATCTCGACGAACGAGTCGAAGATGTGCTGGAGGCCGGCGATCAGCGGGGCGACCGACGGCTCGGCCAGCCCGCGCAGCCACTCGGCGAGATCGTCGATCTGCATCGCGCAGGCATCGGCGATGTTGATCCCGGCGATCTTCGACGAACGCGCCGGCGCGTTGAGACGCGTGCCGCCGCACTCCGGGCAGGCGGTGAAGGTCACGGCACGCTCGACGAAGGCACGGACGTGCGGTTGGAGGGTGTCGATGTCCTTTGAGAGCATCGACTTCTGCATCCGCGGGATCAGTCCTTCGTAGGTGAGGTTGACGCCCTCGACCTTGATCTTGGTCGGCTCCTTGTTGAGGAGGTCGTCGAGCTCGGTCGGGGTGAACTCGCGGATGGGCTTGGCCATATCGAAGCCGACGCCGGCGAAGATGCGCCCCCACCATCCGTCCATGCTGTAGCCGGGGACCTTGAGTGCGCCCCCGCCCAGGGACTTCGTGTCGTCGTAGAGCTGGGTCAGGTCCACATCGGAGATCGAGCCCATACCCTCGCAGCGCGGGCACATCCCGCCGTGGTAGATGGCGTCACGGACGACGATCCGCTCGCCCTTGCCGCGGTCGACGGTCATCGCCCCGCTGGCCTTGCGCTGCGGAACGTTGAACGAGTAGGCCGTCGGCGGCCCGATGTGGGGCTGTCCGATGCGGCTGAAGAGCAGGCGCAGCAGCGCGTTCGCATCGGTCGCCGTGCCGACGGTCGATCGGGCATTGGCGCCCATCCGCTCCTGGTCGACGATGATGGCCGTCGTCAGCCCATCGAGGACGTCGACGTCCGGTCGGGCCAGCGTCGGCATGAAGCCCTGGACGAAGGCGCTGTAGGTCTCGTTGATCATGCGCTGCGATTCGGCCGCGATGGTGTCGAAGACCAGCGAGCTCTTGCCCGAGCCGGAGACGCCGGTGAACACGGTCAGCCTGCGCTTGGGGATCTCCAGGCTGATGTCTTTCAGGTTGTTCTCGCGGGCACCCTGGACCCGGATGACGTCGTGGCGGTCGGCAGCATGGCGGTCGCCGCGTGCGTTCCGTGCGTTCGTGCTCATCGGGCCGGCCCCGGCTTGAGCCCGACCGGATGCTCGACACGCATGACGAGCCCTCGATACCCGGGCGCGAACCCGGCCTCGAGCAGGATCGGCCGGAATCCCGAGGCGGCGACGTCCTCGCCATCGATCTTGCGGATGAGCAGCTCGCGGGTCCGACCGTCCGCGATGAGCGCGCGGAGCCCCCTGGCCGCAGTCGTGGCGGTGGCCGCGTCGTCTGCCGGCGGCAGGGTCTGGAGCGTCGTCCCGCCGCGCTCGAGGTACAGCGCCGCCAGTCCATCGACGAGCACCACATACGCTCCTGCCGCGCGCTGGAGTGGTCGCCGATCGCCATCCCCCCGTCGCGGCCAGGCCAGTGCCGCGCCATACGGGTTGGCCGGGTCGGCAGCGGCCAGGAGCTGGACCTGGCCCGACGCGACCGGCTCGCTGGGCTCGCGGACGGCCCGCAGTCGATCCAGCGCACCGGCCAGGGCGAACTGGGCCGCTCCGAGGCCATCGACGAAGTACCCGCGACGGACGCGTCCGGCGTCCTCCATCGCGCGCAGGACCGGATAGACCCCGGCGAACCCGCCGCCGATGCCCTCAGCGGCCACGGCTTCGCGGGTCAGGATCCCGTGGCGCTCGAGCAGGGCCAGACTCTGGGCGTGCACGCGTTCGGTCGCGCTGACCGACGAGTCCTGGACGACCAGTGACCAGCGGCCGGCGGCCTCGGGTGGGCCGAGCGCCGTGAGCCGGCCCGGACGCCCGCGCCCGCGCGGCGAACCGGCGGTTCGCTTCCAGCGCAGGGCTCGCAGCGGCGCGAAGGTGTCGTTCGTGACCTCGCCTGCCCAGACCAGGTCCCACAGCGCGTCGAGGATCTCGCGATCCGGACCACCCCCCGCGGCCGCGAACACCTCCCGGTAGAACGATGCCCCGCGGGCTGCGAGATGCTCGCGGATCGCGACGTGGCGGGCTCCGGTCGGCGAGTCCACACCATCCGGAAGGCCGATCGGGCGGAGGATGTCGCGCCCTGGTCGGACGAGGACGATCCGGCCGTCGTCCCGACCCAGACTCCCACGCCCGACCCAGCTCACCTCACCGAGCGCACCGAGTTCATCGAGCAGGCGCGGCTGGTAGCCCGGGATCCTCGCCGGAAGCACATCGCGCTCGAGGACGGATGCCGGGATGGGCAATCCGGCCAGTCGCTCGACGACCTCTGCCAGCCGTTCGAGGGCTGCCGTCCCCCGCAGGACCGGATGCTGGGCACCGACCGAACCCACGCCGTGCCATTCGGGGAGAAATCGGGCGAGCGCCGCCGGATCGACCGGTTCGACCTCGTGACGCAACCGGGCCAGTGAGCGTCGACGGAGGAGCCGAAGCACCTCCGGGTCGCACCACTCGCGCTCGGCACCGCCCGGTCGGAACTCCCCGCGCAGCAGTGAGCCGCCGGCGAGCAGTCGTTCCAGCGCGTCCCCGACGACACCCACCGGCAGCCCCCAGCGGTTCGCCGCTTCCGGGCTGAGGAACGGTCCATGCGTCCGGGCGAACCGGGCCAGCAGCCCTTCGAGAGCACCGGTGGCCGGGCCGAGGAAGGCCGCCGGGACGCCGACCGGCGGCGCGATCCCGACCCCATCCCGATAGCGCGCGACGTCTTCGATGGCCATCCAACGGTCCTCACCGGCGATCCTCGCCCCGACGACCCGACGGGCAGCCGCCAACTCGTCGAGCCACGCATCGGAGATGTCGGCGCCACCCTCCACTCGGGCAGCGACCTCGACCGACGACAGGTCGCCCAGCCGGCGGAGAAGGTCGTGGACGCCATCGATGGTCGTCGCCCGGCGATCGTCGGTGAGGGCCTGGAGGCTCAGCTCCAGATCGGCCAGCGCGTCCGGATCGAGCAGTTCGCGGAGTTCCTCCTGACCAAGCAGCTCCCGGAGCAGATCGCGATCGAGGGTCAGGGCGCCGGCCCGACGTTCGGCCAGGGGCGTATCACCGTCGTACATGTAGGCGGCGACGTAGTCGAACATCAGGCTCGATGCGAATGGCGAGGCGGCTGCGGTCTCGATGCCATGGACCGCGATCTCGCGGCCGGCGACGCCGGCCAGGATCTCCCGGAGACCCGGCAGATCGAAGACGTCGGACAGGCACTCTCGGTACGTCTCGACCAGGATCGGGAACGACCCGTAGCGCGAGGCCACGGCCAGCAGGTCGGCGGCGCGTTGGCGTTGCTGCCAGAGCGGGGTCCGGGTCCCGGGTCGTCGCCTCGGCAGCAGCAGCGCCCGACCCGCGTTCTCGCGGAATCGACTCGCGAACAGGGCCGACGTCGCGAGCTGGCCGACGACGAGATCCTCGACTTCGTCCGCCTCGGGAAACAGGAGCGCCTCGATGCCGTCGAGCGGCGCGTCCCCCTCCGGCAGCCGGATGGCGATCCCGTCGTCCGACCAGATGGTCTGGACGTCCAGCCCCAGGCGTTCAGCGATGCGGGCCTCGACGGCGAGTGCCCAGGGCGCGTGGACCCGTCCTCCGAACGGCGTCAGGAGGCAGATCCGCCAGTCACCGAGCTCATCCCGGAACCGTTCCACGACGATCCGCCGATCAGTCGGCAGGGCGCTGGTCGCTGCGCGTTCGTCCTCGAGATAGGCGAGCAGGTTGTCGGCCGCACGCTCGTCGAGGTCGTGCGTCTCGCGCAGGCGGTCGGTGGCGGCCCCGCGCCCCTTCGCACCGCGGTCCAGGTCGTGCTCGAGCTCGCGCACGAAGGCCCCCAGCGCACGACCCAGCTCCACGGGCCGGCCGACGGCGTCGCCATGCCAGAACGGCAGCTTGCCCGGCACGCCGGGCGCCGGGCTGACCGTCACCCGGTCATGGCCGATCTCCTCGACCCGCCAGCTGCTGGCGCCGAGGACGATGACGTCACCGTGCATCCCGGCCCGCAATTCGTAGACCATCTCCTCGTCGAGTTCCCCGACGCGACGACCCGGCGTCCCGGCCTCGCCGACCATGAACACGCCGAACATGCCTCGATCCGGGATCGTGCCGCCACTCGTGACCGCCACGACCCTGGCATCACGCCGGCCCTCGATCCGGTCGGTCACCCGGTCCCAGATGACTCGTGGTTTCAGCTCCGCGAACTCGTCCGACGGATAGGCACCGGCGAGCATGCCCAGCACGCCCTCCAGCACCTCGCGGGTGAGCGTCTCGAACGGGGCTGCCCGGTTCGCGAGCGCGAGCAGCTCGTCCACGGACCAGCCGTCCATGACCGTCATCGCGACCAGTTGCTGGGCGAGGACATCGAGCGGGTTACGCGGCAGGTGGGTCGTCTCGATGGCACCCTCGTGCATCCGCCGCGTGACGATGGCGCATTCGAGCAGGTCACCGCGGTATTTCGGGAAGATCACGCCCTTGCTGGGCGCCCCGACCTGATGGCCGGCTCGACCGACCCGCTGCAGGCCGCGCGCGACGCTCGTGGGACTCTCGACCTGGATGACCAGATCGACGGCGCCCATATCGATGCCCAGTTCGAGGCTGGAGGTCGCGACGATGGCCGGAAGCCGGCCAGCCTTGAGACCCTCCTCGATCTCGAGGCGCTGTTCGCGGGCGATGCTGCCGTGGTGAGCCCGGACGAGTTCCTCTCCCGCCAGCTCGTTGAGGCGCTGGGCCAGCCGCTCCGAAAGCCGACGGCTGTTGGTGAAGACGATCGTGCTGCGATGCGCCCGGATCAGTTCCAGGATGCGCGGGTGGATGGCCGGCCAGATGCTCGTCCGGAGATCACCGCGCCCTGCTGGCCCGCCAGGCTGTTCGTCGGGCGGCAGGACCTCGCCAAGTGCGGACATGTCCTCCACCGGCACGACGACCTCGAGGTCGAGCGGCTTGCGCGTTCCGGCATCGACGATCGCGACGTCGCGCTCGGGACCGATCCCGCCGAGGAACCGGGCGATGGTGTCGAGCGGCCGTTGTGTCGCGGACAGGCCGATCCGCTGGGCCGGGGCCAGGCCGGGCGATCGAAGGGCGTCGAGCCGCTCGAGGCTCAGGGCCAGGTGTGCGCCGCGCTTGCTGCCCGCGATCGCATGGACCTCGTCGACGATCACGTGCTCGACGCCGCGCAGGACCTCGCGCGCCGCGCTGGTCAGCATCAGGTACAGCGATTCAGGAGTCGTGATCAGGATGTCCGGCGGGTGGCGGGCGATCTGGCGTCGATCCTCGGTCGGGGTGTCGCCGGTCCGGCTGGCGACGGAGATGTGCGGCGGTTCCAAGCCGAGCCGGGACGTCGCATGGGCGATCCCGGTCAGCGGCGCGCGGAGGTTGCGCTCGATGTCGTAGGTGAGCGCCTTGAGCGGGGAGACGTACAGCACGCGGACGGTCCCTGGTCGCTCGCGGCTCGGTGTCGGACTCGGCTGGGTGGCGAGGCGATCCAGGCACCACAGGAACGCCGCCAAGGTCTTGCCGCTGCCGGTCGGGGCATGGATCAGGGTGTGCCGGCCGCTCGAGATCGCCGCCCAGCCGGCTGCCTGCGCGTCCGTGGGGGCCTCGAAACTCGAACGAAACCAGTCGCGGACGGCCGGCGAAAAGGGTGCGAGCGGGTCCAAGACGGGAGCGAGCGCGACCATGGACTCGCTAGTGTAACCGTCCGGGCCGATTTCGACCGGATGTTCTGTTCTGTGTCAGCCCGTCGGCAGATCGCCTCTGAGCACCCGTGCCGCTTCGTCTGCCGCCGTCCGCTCGTCATCGGTCAACAAGTGCCGGCGATCGTGGCTGGAATGCTGGGCGTAGCCCTCCAGACGACGGCGGACGTCGGCGAACCGTTCGAGCTGCGCCGCGGCGACTCGGTCGAACGCCCGCTCAGATGCGGCCGCATCCCAGAGGGCGAGGAAGTCATCCAGGCACAAGCCTGCCCCGCCAAGGACGGCGGCCCAGTCGGCATCCCGCGACCGCTCGGCGAGGCGAGCGAGGGCCGTTTCGACCGCGGTCGACCCCTGGCTGCAGGCGACGCACGGTGGTCGGCGGCGAGCCGCGCGGATCCGGGACCGGACCGTCCTGGCGCCAGACCCGACGGCAGCAGCCAGATTGACCGTGCGTCGATCGAGGATCGCGCCGAGCAGGATGGACGCCCCCAGGATGCCGCCCGTCTCACGCCGATCCGTGTCGACGAGTTCGGCGGCATGTCGCGGGCAGAACCCCTGGGTCCGCTCCAACTCGGCGCGGAAGCCGATGTCCAGCACGCGCTCGCTGATGATCGCAGCCAGTGTCGCCCGCTCCGAGCGAGCCCGCACGACACAGATCGGGCACCCGCCGACGCGCAATACCTCGAGCAGGCGCACGTCGACGATGTCACTGGCCGACAAGCCGTCGAACCCTTGGCTCATCGGGACGACCCGGTGTCATCCATCGCGACGAGGAGACGCCGTGCGATCGCACGCCGCACCCCCACATCGATCGGATCGAACGGATCTCGCTCGGCGACCGACACCTCGACCTCGAGTTCGTCCTCACGGTCGATCCCGGCCGCCTCCACGTGGGCGGCCAGCAGGTGTCGTGCCAGACCTCGGCGACGCCATCCCGGTGCGACCCCGAGCGACAGCAATCGTCGGCCGCCCCCGTCCTCGGTGTGGTGCGACAGCGCGATCCCGACGACCGTCGATCCAACGACGGCGCCGGTCACCAGCAGGCCGTCCGTCAGGCCCGCGGCCACGAGTCCGTGGGCGGCCGAAGCATCGGCCGGCGGGATGACCCGGGCGGCCAGCGCCAGCCGTCCCCAGGCGGCAGCGCCAAGCGACCCGATGATCGTCGGGCTGGCGTTCCCGGCCGGCGCCGGCGCTTCGCCCATCGGCTCGCCCCCGGCCCTCGTGGTCAACGGGTCCCACCAGCCGCTGTCTCTGGCGACCCGCAGCAGCCGCGGCACCACCAGCTGTCGCACCAGCGCCGCCGTCTCGGCCGAAGCCATCTCGGCCGCGATCTGCGACGGGTCGATGGTTAGCCCGGCATTCGGGTCATCCTCGAATCGCCCGGGGAGTGGCGCCTGGCCGTAACGTGCGGCCTCCGCCGTCCATCGCTCGCGCCAGGCCGAAGACGTCGCGGCCGGGACCTCGCGGTGCGTACCGGCCAGCCAGACCAGACTCCAGGCCCGGGGCACCACTCGGTATGCGTCGTATCCGCCGCCACCGGTCGCCAGCCAGCGTCCGCTCGCGAACTGATGGGCGATCTGGTCGACCAGCCGGGCCGCCTCGCCCATCGCGGTCGTGGTGACCCGCAGGTGGGCCAGCGGATCCCAGGCGTGCGAATCCGAGCCGTGCTGGGAGACGATCAGGTCGGGCCCGAACGCGGCAGCCACCTCGGGCAGGATGGAGCGGACTGCCGCCAGCCAGGCCGTCTCCCCGGTCCCCGGCTCCATCGGCACGTTGATCACCGTGCCGGCGGCCGTCCCCTCCCCCATCTCGTCGATCGACCCTGTCCCCGGGAACAGGTATCGACCCGTCTCGTGGAACGACACCGTCAGGACCCCCGGGTCATCCCGGTGGATCGCTTCGACGCCGTCGCCGTGGTGGACGTCGAAGTCGACGTACAGGACTCGCAGGCCGTCGCGGCGGGCCCGGGCGATGGCCAGGGCCGGGTCGTCGTAGATGCAGAACCCGGAGGCCCGAGCCGGCATCGCGTGATGGAGGCCACCGCCCGGGTGGAACGCATGCTCGACGTCTCCGGCCAGCACGGCTTCCACCGCACGGAGCGAACCACCCGCGACCATCGCCCCAGCCTCATGCATGCCGGCGAACGGTGGGACGTCGCCACCCGACGAGATGCCGGCCTCGGGCATTCCTGATGGATCCGCGGACAAGCGCTTGACGACACCGAGGTAACGCTCGGCGTGACACCACAGCAGTTCTGCGTCGGTCGCGGGTTCGGGCGCCAGCCCCGGCTCGGCTCCGACCGACCGGAGCAGGTCGATGCCCGGCCCGAACCGACGGGGCGTCAGGGGATGGCCCGGGCCGAAGTCATAGGATGTCGACGCAGGCCCATAGACGAGGAGCATGGACGCACGATACCCGCCTGCGCATGGGTCAAACGGAGATGTCCCTGGGGTCGGTAGTCCAGCGTGGCGGTCCCGCCCGTGATCGCCGCACGTTCCGTGACGCTCAAGTCGGCGGAGTCGGTCTGTGTGAACATGTCCAGCATCTTGCGATCTTCGACTACATCGCGGTCAGCGGCTCACTCGACGAGCGTGTCGTCGAGTCGGGCGATCGTCAGGGACGGCCGCTACGTCGTGCCCACCGCCCCGGGGTACAGCATCACCATGAGATCTGCTTCGCTCGAGCGCTACGCATATCCGGATGGTTTGGCCTGGTCCAAGGAACCGGCCGGGGTTGGATCGTGACCGACCGGCTAGCCGGCAAGATCTGCCTGATCACCGGCGCCGGATCGGGCATCGGGCGGGCCACGGCCATCGCGTTCGCGACGGAAGGCGCCCAAGTGGCGGTGGCGGATATCGATGGGTCCGCTGCAGCCGCGACGGTAGAGTCCATCGCGTCGGGGACTGCCGCCGCGTTCACGGTCGATGTGACCGATCCCGATGATTGCGAACGGCTCGCTCGCGAGGTCCTGGCCCGGTTCGGGCGGATCGACGTCCTCTTCAATAACGCGGGTATCGCCGGCGTTGGCAAGCTCCACGAAACGTCGGTCGACCTGTGGGACCGAGTCATCGCGGTCAATGTTCGGGGCGTCTTCCTGGTCGCTCGCGCGGTCCTTCCCGCGATGATCGAGGCGGGTCGTGGCTCGATCATCAACATGTCGTCGACCATCGCTGAGATCGGCCTGGCTGACCGCGCGTCATATGCGGCGTCGAAGGGCGCGGTCCTGGCCCTGACTCGCCAGATGCAAGCCGACTATGCGGCGAACGGGATCCGGGTCAACGCGCTCTTGCCAGGGACGATCCACACGCCATTCGTCGATCGGTTCCTGCGGGACAGCTATGACGACCCGGTCGCCGGCCTCGAATTGCTCAAGCAGCGCCAACTGACGGGCGACCTCGGCCAGCCCGAGGACGTGGCGGCTGCCGCGCTCTTCCTCGCCTCGGACGAATCCAGGTTCGTGCTGGGATCCGGGATCTTCGTGGATGGTGGGGTGCGCGGGTCCAAATGAGCGGCCGATGCGGCTCCTGACCCGACTGGCCGGCGTGACTGCGTGACGCCGCGAGGCGACCGTCGCCCGGTCAGGCTTGCGTACGGAACGACCGGGATGGAGATCCAGGTCCCGACCTCGGCGACGGTCATCACCCCACGCCCACGGCCGGCTGCTGCTGACCCTCAAGCGACCCTGCACGACGCTCTCGAGCGACCGGTGGCTGGCCCACCGCTGCGCGACATCATTCGACCAGGACAACGGCTGGCCATTTCGGTCTGCGACGTGACCCGGCCCCAACCACGGGCGTTGATGCTCGAGGCGATCATGGCCGTCGTCGATGGCGTGATCCGGCCAGACGACGTGGTCGTGCTGATCGCCACGGGGACCCACCGGGCGAGCACATCGGACGAGCGCCTGGCCATGCTCGGCGAAGCCGTCATGTCGACCTGGCGCGTCGAGGATCACGACGCACGGAAAGCGGATGGGCTGGTCGACCTGGGACTGGTCGGGGACGTCCCGGTTCGGCTGGCACGTGAATGGGTCGAGGCCGACTTGCGGCTGACCACCGGGTTCGTCGAACCGCATTTCTTCGCCGGGTTCAGCGGCGGACCGAAGATGGTTGCCCCGGGACTGGCCGGGCTGGAGACGACGCTGGAGCTCCACAACGCTCGGCGGATCGGTGACCCGCGCGCGACGTGGGGCGTCATCGAGGGCAACCCGGTCCATGACGCGGTCCGTGCCATCGCGACCGCGACCGGGGTCGACTTCGCGTTGGACGTGCTCCTCGACGATTCGCAACGGATCGTCGAGGCCTTCGGAGGAGAGATCCTGGCCATGCATGCGGCCGCCTGCGCAGCGGCACGGCAAGTCGCGATGCAGCCAGTGGATGCCCCGTTCGACATCGTCATCACGTCGAACAGCGGCTATCCCCTCGACCAGAACCTGTATCAATCGGTCAAGGGCATGTCCGCCGCGGCGGAGATCGTGCGAGCCAGCGGGACGATCATCGTCGCGGCCGAATGTCGTGACGGATTGCCCGATCACGGGTCGTACGGCCGACTCCTGCACGAGAGTGCGTCGCCGACCGAACTGCTCACCCGGATCGGGGCATCAGACGTCACGGTCGCCGACCAATGGCAGGTCCAGATCCAGGCGCGCATCCAGGGCAAGGCGAACGTGCTGGTCCGGACCGACGGCCTGACCGACGATGAAGTCCGAGCCGCACATCTCGAGCCGATCGACGACGTGACCGAGACGCTCGAGCGGCTCCTCCGAGACGACCCAGGCGCCCGGGTCTGCGTCCTTCCCGAAGGCCCGCAGACGATCGCCTACGTCGCCTGACCTCCCCTCCCCCAGCCGGCGGCCTCCTCGAGACTCCCGAGCCAGCGCTGGCGGACTACCGGCCCCTCCGCGGCAGCGGCTCTGTCGAGGAGCTGGCACTGGATCAGGGCATGGATCCGGTCGCGCTGCCCTTCCGGATCCACCGCGGCGGCGGCGCAGAAGACGGGCCACGTCGTGGTCCACGCCACGGGATGATGATGGCGGACGACCCATCCCCACCAGGCCGTGTCCGCCAGCGGTGACCCAAGCCCGGAGTGCTCGAGATCGAGCAGTGCCCGGACCGCACCGTCAGGGCCCATGACGACGTTGACGGGGGCGAGATCGCCGTGGACGAAGACCGGCATCGTCGATGTGTCCGCTGCGACTCGCTCGATCGCCGCACCGACCGATGCTTCCGCGGCAGCCGAGATCGATCCTGCCACCGACGCGAGGTCGACGGTCAATCGAGCCGCGCCAGCGTCCGCCGCCAGGCATCCGGGGCCAACACCGGCGGTGTCCGGATCCAGCTCGCGAAGCTGTCGCGCCAGCGAACCCATGCGGCCAGCGAGGACGCGCGCCCGCGCCGGCACGTCCAGCCATTCCGCGCCGGTCTCGCCCTCGACCCACGAGCTGACCAACCAGACCGCATGAGTGGTCGCGAAGATCTCGGGTGACGGGACCGGAAGCCCGGTGGCACCGAGGCCGCGCATCGTGCTCGCGAGACGTTCGGCGGTCGCGAGCGCATTGGGTCCGGCAGATCGGCGAGCCGCCACGACCCGGCCGTTGGCAAGAGTGATCCGAAAGGTCGCTCCGGAATCACCCCACCGGGCCGGCTCGCTTGATGCCAGGCGCGAACCGAGACACGCGGCGAGCCCGTGGAGTTCGCCGGTCGCCATCGTCGCTCGTTCAGGTTCCACGTCATGGCACGATACCGGCGATGGAACGGGTCTACACCACGCCGCTGCTGGACAAGCTCGGCCTCCGTCCGGGGATGCGGGTCGCGCTGATCGATGTCGACGACGCGGAGATCCGGGCGCTGATCGCGGAGCGGACGTCCGATGTCACCGAGGGCTGGCCCGAACCGGACACCGACATCGTGCTGCTCGGTGCCGACTCGACCGATGCCCTCGCGCCACTGGAGGCGCTCGCCACGAGGATCCGGCCGAACGGAGCGATCTGGGTCGTCTCGCGCAAGGGCAAGCTCGCGACATTGCGCGACGTGGAGGTCATCGACGCGGCGAAAGCGGCCGGCCTCGTCGACAACAAGGTCGCCTCGTTCTCCGCGACCCACACGTCGTTGCGCCTCGTGATCCCGGTCGCCCGTCGACCGCGCTGAGACCCGCGGGGTACCATGCCCGGCATGGACCTGCTGATCGTGCTCATCATCGTCCTCGTGGTGGTCTTCGTCGTGCGCGGACCGAAGACGATGCCCAAGATCGGCGAGGCGCTCGGTCGAGGCGTTCGCGAGGCAAAGACCGAGGCGGGCAAGGCCCAGGCGGAGATCCAGGCTCGAACCTCCAGCGAAGACGCACCGTCCGAGGGCGACTCGGACCGACCGGCCTGAGACCCACGGACGACATCGAGGCGCTGACGCGCCGACCCGGGCCTGGCTCACACCGGCAGACGCTCGAGGTCGATGGGGCACAGGTCGAGACGCTGGCCGACCTGCCACCCCTTCGTGACCGCCTCCTGTTCGTCGGCCTGAACCCGTCCCCGGTCAGTGTGGAGGCGGGCCACTATCACCAGGGCCGACTCGGCCGGACCTTCTGGCGACGGCTCATCACCGCAACGATCATCCCGACCGGAACGGCACTCGAAGCGGCCGACGACGCACTCGTCATGGCGGGCCACGGCATCACCGACCTGATCAAACTCCCGACGGCCCGCGACGAAGCGACCGATGCCGCGTTGACCGCCGGGGTCGGCCCGCTCTGGCAGAAGGTCGCGATCTGGCGACCGGCCGCAGTCGTGTTCATCTACAAGCGTGCCGCCGCCATTGCCGCCGGACGCCGACTCGAGGAGACGTGGGGGCAGTTGCCAGGCGTCGCGCTGGCCGGCCGACCCTGTTTCCTGATGCCGGGGCCATACGCGCCCATCGAGCAGGTCGACGAAGGCCTGAACTTCCTCAGAAACCTGGGGGCGGCGCTACCGACGGACCGGGCCTGACGCCCGCAGCCGACGCGATCGTGCGCGCCCTGCCGGGGTCCCGACGTCCTCGGCCTCCGACCCATCATCACCAAGGGCCGGCAATCCGATCGCGAACGCCACGAACAAGGCGATGTGGCCCAGCCCGTAGGCCAGCACGATGGCGTACCCGTACACCGAATTCACCGTGGGGTCCGCCAGCGAGATGACGCCGCCAAGATTGACCATCGCCAGTGCGACGATGACCAGCCCCGCTGCGACGGCGGCCAGCCCCCAGCCGAGCCGTGGCCTCTCGAGCGCGGCTGCCCCGCGAGTCGCTACTGCCAGGAGGTAGGCCCAGACCGCCATCCGGATGATGCCCAGGACGACCGAGGTGGCGAGATACAGGAACAGGGTCGGCGACATCGGCGCGTCGCCGAGATCGATCTCGGCGACCGCGACCGTGCCCACGATGGTCGCGAAGATCGCGGCGATCGGGACGAAGGCGGCGGTGACCAAGCCGACCGACTGGCCCATTTCCTCGTTCTGCCGGGCGTTGGCCAGCCCGACAGCGAGATAGCCGACGGCGAACGCCGTCACGAGGCTGAGGAAGACGTTGAACACGGTCGCCGACGGGATGAGGAACGGCAGGTCCGCATCCGGTGGGGTCAGGGTGATGAAGATGTCTTCGAGTTGCGCGTTGAGGATGACCAATCCCTGGACCGCTGCGTACAGCAGCGCCCCGAACAGCAGGATGGGCGCCCGTCGGGCCGCATCCGGATGCCGGAGCAGCAGGACCGCGGGCAGCAGGATCGCCACGACGGCCGGGATCAGCTCGAACACGTAGTCGATGAGATCGGTGATCGAGCCGTCGGCCGGCGGCGGTTGGTTGACCAGATACCAGGTCACGTCGGCGATGGCCAGCCCGATGAGGACGAGCACGACCACGATCAGGGACCCGGACCGCCTCATCGCGATGGGTGGCCGGCCAGCCAGGGAGCATCCGGTGCGAGGGTCTGGAGCAGCGCCATCGACGCCTGCCAGGCCGCCTCGTCGCGCGGACCGGGGATGGAGCGTGCCCCCCGGACCCCGCCGAGGTCGCCGCTGAGGACGAACCGCCCGCCGCCCACGATCAGGGCCACGTGATCGGGTCGCGGTCCGGCCGCGTGGATCGCCTGGATCGGGACGTCCGACCACGCCAGGCGTTCGCGGTCGGCCAGCTCGCGGACCGGATATGGGAGCGGGCGGCCGCCGCCGGGACCGACCAGGACCGGGATGGAAACCCGGTCCGCGAGGCCCTGGGCACCCGCGGCGTGTCCGGCATCCACGTGGGTCAGCACGACCGCCTCGAGTGTCCCATCGCGCTCGCGGACCAGGCCCAGGACCTGCTCCAGCGCCGACTCGGAGGGATCGCCCGGATCGACGACGACGAAGCGCTGCCGCCCGATGAGATACGACGAGATCGGTTGGCCGGCCACACCCGCCGCCGCCGGCATGACGATCCGGGTGATCTCCGGCGAGATGGCCTCCACCTCGATCCTGCCCAGTGCCTGCGGCGTCATCCGGGTGGCGACGTCCTCGATGGACCTGGCCTGCTCGAGCTGCTGGAGCGAGGTGCTGGTCGGCAGCCACATGTCTATTCGACCGTCGGCCATCGCGCGGAGCCCGTCGCCCGGACGGATCCACTCGTGCGACGCGACCTCGTCACCCTCGAACGACACATCGACACCATCCGGAAGGGCTGCGACGAAGAACCTGGCATCGAATTCGACGAGCCATCCCCCGCGGGGTCACCCAGCGCGAGATCGGGATCAGGCGATCGGTCCGGAGCCGCAGGTCGAGGTCGTCGGCGACCGATGCCATGGTCGTCTCGCCGCGCAGCAGGGCGGTCCGGGCCGCAGCGATCGTCGCCGGCGATGCCGCATGGTCGGCCAGCAGGACGCCGGCCTCCTCGAACAGTTCACGGACGGCAGCGACATAGGCGGCAAGTGCTGACTCCGGGCCGAGGTCACCGCCGAGCGAGGTCGCGGCGTCGGCCGGACTCCGGGCGGAACGCGCGGCAAGTCGCGGATCGCTGTCGGCCGGATCGACCCGCCCCCCAGGGAAGACGTGCATCCCGGCCGCAAAGGCCATCGTCGATGGACGGACGGTCAACAGGACCTCCGGTCCGGCCGCCCCCTGTCGCATCAGGATGACGGTCGCAGCCGGCCGGATCTCGACCGCTTCCGTTTCGGGTGATTCGAATGTCATCGAACCAGCTCCTGGCGTAGCGCCAGCGGATCGGTGACGGGCAACCGGCAGACGAAATCGCGGCAGACGTAGGCCGTCGACCGGCCATCCACTGTCACTCGATCATGGAGCAACGCCACGGGGCTGCTCGCGATCTCCCCGGCGCTGCCCAGTGCCACGACCCGGTCGGGCCGGTACCCGCGCCGGACCTCCATGATCAGGGCCTTCATGGCGGGGTCGTCCCGATCACCCACCAGCGCGACTTCGACGACGGACGCCAGCGACAGGTCCGCGGCGCACAGCCAGTAGGCGAAGCCACTGGGATACCGGGCCAGGAACGGGACGACCGTCCGGATCGCCTGCTCCGCCGCCTCGCGATAGCGGCCCTCTCCGGTCCATGCGGCCAACCGGAGCAGGACCCGCGCCGCCATCGCATTGCCGGACGGCGTGGCGTTGTCCTGGACGTCTTTCGGACGGGTCACCAAACGCTCGTGATCGTCCGCTGTGTCGAAGAAGCCGCCAGCCGGGTCGGCGAACCGCTCGAGCACGCGGTCCATCAGCGTCCGGGCAAGAGTGAACGCTTCGGCGTCGAACGACGACTCATAGAGTGAGAGGAGTCCGTCCGCGAGATGCGTGTAGTCCTCGAGCACTCCGTGACCGACCGATCGACCGTCCTTCCAGGACCGGCCGAGCGCGCCGTCCGGCCCGAGCAGCCCGCCGGTGATGGCCGATGCCGCCCGCCGGGCCGCGGCCAGATAGCGGGCCGCGGCGCCCGGATCCGTGGCTTCGAGCGCCGCGGCGGCATCGGCGAGGGCCGCGATGGCCAGCCCGTTCCAGGCGGCCAGCGCTTTGTCGTCGCGGGCCGGTTGAGGCCGGGTGGCGCGGCGCGCGAGAAGCCGCTCGCGGGCATCGGCCAGGCGGCTCCGGACCTCGTCCGGGTCGAGATCGAACGTGACCGCAAGGTCGGCATCAGAGGCCACCCGGCTGAGCACGGTCACGCCCTCCCAGTTGCCCCCTTCCACCACGCCATAGGCGGCCCCGAAGATCGGTGCGGCATCGCCCAGCACCTCGCGGATCTCCGGCGCTCGCCAGGTGAACGTCAGACCCTCGATGCCGTCCGTGTCGGCGTCCTGGCTGGCGGCGAATGCGCCGTCGGTCGTGGTCAGCTCCCGGATCATGTAGTCGAGCGTGCCCTGGGCGACCGCTCGGTAGCGATCGTCGTCGGTCAGCGACCAGGCGTGGATATACACCCGGGCGAGCTGGGCGTTGTCGTACAGCATCTGTTCGAAATGGGGCACCAGCCAGTAGGCGTCGGTCGAATATCGATGGAACCCGCCGCCGAGCTGGTCGTGGAGGCCGCCGTCAGCCATGGCATCCAGCGACCGCCGGGCGATCGCCAGCGGCCGCGGATCGCCGGTCGCCTGATGGCGTCGCAACTCGAACTCGATGGTCATCGGCTGGGGGAACTTGGGCGCTCGACCCCAGCCGCCGTTGACCGGGTCGAAGGCAGCTTCGAGGGCGTCGGTCGCGGACGCCAGAAGCTCGGCCGTCGGATCCTCCGTGCCGCCATCGAGCCGGCTCTGGGCGATCAGGCCATCGACCAACCGCGTACCGGCGGCCTCGACTTCGGTCCGTTGCTCGCGCCAGGCTCGATCGACCCCTTCCAGGACCTGATGGAACGACGGCATCCCGTGCCGCGGTTCGTTGGGAAAGTAGGTGCCGCCGTAGAACGGCCGCCCGTCCGGGGTCAGGAACACCGACATCGGCCAACCCCCGCCGCCGGTCATCGACTGGACCGCCGCCATGTAGACCTGATCAAGGTCGGGCCGCTCCTCGCGGTCGACCTTGATCGACACGAAATGCTCGTTCAGGTAGCGGGCGAGGGGCTCGTGCTCGAACGACTCGCGCTCCATGACGTGACACCAGTGACAGGCCGCGTACCCGATGCTCAGGAAGATCGGCCGGTCGAGCGACCGGGCGGCGTCCAGGGCGTCGGGCCCCCATGGATACCAGTCGACCGGGTTGTTCGCGTGCTGGAGGAGGTACGGACTCGTCTCGCCCGCCAGTCGGTTGGACACGTCCCGATGGTACGCGGCCAGGACCGAACAGGCGGCGGTGCGCCGTCGCACCGCAACCGTCGGGTAACGGGCGGATGAGCGCGCTTGGGTATGGTCGGCTGGATGGTTCGGGCGTATCCTCGGGCCCCACACGGAGACTGCCCTCTGTCGTGAGACGACTCAGCGTTGCCATCGTCGCGGCCCTGTTCGCGGTCGGCGTTCTCGCGCCGGCCACGTTCGCCGCGTCGCCGGGCGCCTCGGACGGCAAGGCCGTCCCGAAGGTCGTCTTCGTCGTCGGACCGGCCGGCGCGGCGACCGATGGCTATCGAGCACAGGCCCGCGCCGCGGCGGCAGTCGCCCGCCAGTACACGCCCGACGTGGTCGAGATCTACTCCCCGAACGCAACCTGGCCCGCCGTCAAGGCCGCGCTCAACGGCGCCTCCCTGGTCGTGTACATGGGCCACGGCAACGGCTGGCCCAGCCGGTATCGCGACGATCTCTTCCCGCCCACCCAGAACGGGTTCGGCTTGAACCCCAGCGCCGGCAGCGGCGATACGTCGCACCAGTACTTCGGCGAGTCATTCGTGGGATCGCAGGTCAAGCTCGCCAAGAACGCGGTGGTGCTGCTCAACCACCTCTGTTATGCGAGCGGCCTGACCGAGCCCGGGCTCCCGGTCGGAACGTTCGACCAGGCGCGCCAGCGCGTCGACAACTACGCAGCCGGGTTCATCCGGGCCGGCGCGGCAGCCGTCGTCGCGGAAGCGTACGACAGCCCGTCGTACATGGTCCGGGCCATCCTCGCCGGCGGGCGGTCCATCCAGGGGGCGTGGACCAACGCGCCCAGCGCCAACGGCCATCGGGTCGCCTTCGAAAGCTCGCGCAGCCCGGGCTATGTCGCCCAGATGGACACCGAGACGGCATCGTCCGGCTACAGTCGGTCCATCGTGATGCGGACCGGCCTGGCGTCGGCGGACGTCCTGGCCGGCGCGGCCGGCTCTGCCCACCGGTCACCGGGATCGGCCACGATCGCGCTCCAGCCAAGCCTGGCGAGTTCCGGCATCCGACTCGGAACGCCCGCCTTCCGTGACCTGCCTGCGGCCGGGACTGGCGCGCGTCTGGACGTCCCGTTCAAGATCAAGGATCGGACCGCCATCCCGAACGGGGTCCAGGCCAGTGTCCGCTGGGATCCGATCGACGTCCAGGTCGTGCCCGTGGAACCGGCGGCGGAGGTCGCACCGGAACCCATTCCGTCCGAGGCGCCGGCGGCCTCAGCGGATCCGGACCCGAGTGCGGTCCCCGATGGCAGCAAGACCGGACGACACCGGCCGGCCCCGGTGGCGACCGTCACAGACACGGACGCGGATCCCGGGACCCCGGTCACGGCCCAGGACGAGCCGGACGCGACACCCAGACTCGATGCTCCACCCGACGACCTTGGCCTGGTGGTCGCGGAGCAGCTCGGCGATGTCGTGGCCCCCGCCTCGGTGAAGTTCGCCAAGAAGCAGGTGGTCGTGCCCGTCGCGCTGCCGATGACACCGGGCCGCTACCGCCTGACGATCTCACTCCATGACGGGGACGGGGTCGCCTATGACGCGGCGACCCAGGCGCTGCTGCCCTCGCTCATCGTCCGGGTCACCGGTGATTTCGACGGCACCATCAGCGCGGTCCAGACGGCCCAGCTGACGGCCGGCGGCGTCGCCGATCTCGGCGTTCGTGTCGCCAACCTGGGCAAGACCGCCTGGGGCGCCGCGGCCATCCCGCCGGTCTCCAACACGTCGGGCTTCATCCCCGCCAAGGTCGCGACGATCGTCGGTCGCTGGGTGCCACTGACGGTCGGCGCCGAGCTGCCCGCCGATCCCTCGCAGCAGACCACCAGTGCTGATCTGCCCATCGGCCTGGCTCCCGGCGCGACCGCAGAGGCGACCCTCGAGGTCACCGCCCCAACGGCGCCCGGCGACTACCTCCTGGTCCTCGATGTCGTCACGCCGGATGAGGGGTCACTCATCGCGACCGGGGTCAGCCCGACCCTCGTCCGGATCACCGTCACGGCGGCCGCCGCCGAGTAGACGCTCTACTCGAGGAGGGTCGCCTCGAGACGGTCGATGAACGGTACCTGGCTGTCCTTGATGTGCCTGCGCGCCTCGATGGGGTCGAACCAGGCGACCCGGTCGATCTCCGGGAAGCGGGCGCGACGGCCGGACCTCGGCGGCCATTCCATCTCGAACGTCTCCGAGTCCGCATCGTCCGGATCCAGGTCACCTTCGACCGCCCAGGCGTGGACGGTCTTGCCACCCTTCTGGACGATGGAGCCCAGGGTGATCGCCGCAGACTCCGCGTGGATCGAGGTCCCGGTCTCCTCGGCGAACTCGCGCCAGGCGGCCGTCCGCAACGGCTCGTCCGAACCGTTGGGCTCACCTTTGGGGATCGTCCAGTCGCCCAGGTCGCGGTCTTCGAAGAACGGTCCGCCGGGGTGCGCGAGCAGGACTTCGATGCCGTGGTCCGGCCCGTCCACCCGGCGATAGAGCAGGACCCCGGCACTCACGCGATCACTCATGGTCAGGTCGATGGTAGTCGTCCGGCGCCAGTCCCCACCCGCGCCTCGTGGCGCAACCGGGCCAGGTAGGCGGACGCGCCCTTGTAGTCCGGCCACGTGACCTCATGTTCATACAAGGCGGGCGTTTCATCGAGACCGTGGCCGTTGAGGTCGAGTGCACGCGCGCCTGATGCACGACGCATGGCGTTGTCCAGGGTCGCCAGGGGGGCATCCAGGGAAGCGGCCAACGCCAGGTAGGCAGCGTCGTACGCAGACAGTCCGTGTCGCTCGGCAACGTCGATCACAAGGACGACAGAAGCTCGGTCCAGGTCGACCGTGTCGATCCCCAGACGATCGAGCTGGTGGATCGCCCCAAGGATCTCCGACCCGGGCCAACGATGCCGCCGCGACAACGAGTTGACCACCTCCAGCCAGAAATGAGAGGGAACCGCGGGCCTGACGCCCTGTTGGATGAGTTCCTCGATCGCCCGCAGGGCGCTCGATGCCGTCGGCTCGTCGCGGGCGATGGCGATCGCAACTGAAGCGTCGATGACGACGCGCGATGTCGCCTTCATTCGAGCTGAGTCGAGCTCGCCGCGTCAGCGATCTGGTCCGCTCGCCGATCGTGCTCCTGGCGCAGCCATTCCGCGTCGGTCAAGCCATCGTCAGGGGGAGGATGCAGCTCGCGCATCGCTCGACCGTGCGCGCGCAGGCGCTCCAGCGCATCCAGTCGTTCAGCGATCTGCGCGTCGCGATCCGGGTCGAGCCGGTCGCCCGCTTCGACCGAAACGAGATACGCGAGCGGTCGGTGGTCGCGTTCGATGAGGATCCGTTCACCGGCCGAGGCCGCGTCGAGGATCTCCCCCAGCCGCTTGCGCATGTCCATCGCCGTCACGGTTCTCATAGTCCATCATGATAGTCGATTATCATGGTCGGTCAAGGCGTAGACTCGGGCGGCGATGGTCGAGTCGAATGCGGTCCCGGGGTTCCTGCCAAGCACCCACGGCCTTCGCTTCGCCAACCGGTTCCCACCTGGACCGACGTTGATGTTCGGACCGATCGATCCACGCTGGATCGGCATCGGTGACGCCTCGGCCGGGCTGTGCGGCGGGATGAGCTGGTACGTGCGTGAACGGTTCGAAGCCGGACTGGCCATGCCGACAGACACCGTGGCGCCGACCAACGGGACACCGCTCTTCCAGGCCCTGGTCCGGCGACAGGTCCAGTCGCTCGACTGGCTCCGGACGCCGATCAAGTTCTGGCGGATGGGCTCCCTGTCCCCGGCCGAGGCCCTCCGTCGGTCGCGCGATATCGAATGGCCGAGGATCCGGGCAGACATCGATGCCGGCCGCCTGGCGATGGTCGGCCTGGTGCGCCACCAGGGCCTGAGCCCGTGGGCGCTCACGCAGAGCCATCAGGTCCTCGCCTACGCCTACACCGTCGACGGCGATAACGTCACGCTCCGGATCTGTGATCCGAACTGGCCGGGGCGTGACGACGTGGCCCTCCTCATCACCAGGACATCGCTTTCGCAATCAACCCTCGAAGTCCTCATCGGCGTCGTCCCGCTTCGTTAGAGCGAAGGGTCCTTCTACGGATAAAGCTCACATCCTCGGTAGCGCTGCCCTACCGAGGCGGATCCCGCGAACCTATCGGATTCTGCTACGAGACGAGGGACTCGGGTCCTTTGAAGACATTCGTTTGGTGATATCTGACGAGCGTGCGGTTGGGCCAATCATCGTGATCCAACGGAAGGATCAGGGGGGCGTCAGGCTCAAGCCTGATCGTGGTTCCTCGTTCCGGAGCGTTGATCATGCGTGCATCAAGGAAGGGTGAGACTGCCAGCTGCAGGGAATCCTGCACCCAACGCACCGAAACAAGGCCCTCATCAAACAGACGGTGAACCGTCGGCGTAAGCGAAAGCCCGTTCGTAACGATATCGACGCCCAAATCGCCAACTGGCCGGATGTGCGCTGCGTCAAGCAACCGGGCGGCTCGACGCTTTGAGTCAGACCCCGCGCTTAGTCCTGTGATCGCGCATGTGTAGTCATACGCCTTCATCACGTCCCGCCGAAACCTCGCGTCGCGGCTCACGGCGGCAACCAGCCGCTTTGTGCGCTCGGCAACCTCTAGGACAGGGTTTGCGTCCGACGCGTCGTAGTCGCTCATGTCGCCGACGCTCCCGGCGTAGCCAAGCTCCAGGATCCGTCTCGCGTCGTCATCGTCCAGACTCCTGACCGAGCGTCCACGCATGTCTGGAGTACCGTCGTGCCACTCTCGAACGAACCGCTCCATCGGTTCCCCGAGGAATCGAAACGGAACGGGGTTGGGGAAGTATTGGATGTCATCCACGTACTCGACCACCCATTGCGACTCGCCGCGGGCCGTAAGTCGGGGGCTCGCAGTGGGCTCGCCTTTCAACGCCGCCCAGCCAACGTAGGCCATGCGCCGGCCCTTCTCGTCATCGGGGCCGTACAAGATCGCAATCATCGGTTCTCCGGCCGCCAATGGGGCCAGGTGGCGCTGATATCGCCGTGGATACTCATACGACCTAGACGTATCGAAATATCCACTGTCGGGCTTCGATGTAAGGACAACGAACCGCACGCGTGCTCCAGACTCGTTCCGAGCCCATCTCGGCAAGTTGAATGACGCCGTTGGCATGGTATCGCCCGCCTCAGCGACAAACCATCCAGTTGTAGGTGACCCAACCGCGCTCGTTCCGTACTACCAGGCGAGGCCGAGGCCCGGGTATCGGTCGGCGAGTTCGTCGAGGGTGAACCAGCCGACGGTCATGTGCACGACCGAGCCGTCGATGTCGCCGATGACGGCGTTCGCAACGACTTCGGAGTCGCCCGGCTGTAGCTCAACGTCCTCGAGGACGAGCCGCAGGATCTTGGGCAAGCCTTCGACGATCTCCTCACGCAACTCCTGGCCGCGCGCGTAGATCACGAGGTTGAGTGCCCACCGGCGACTGGCGTATCCCACGCCCGACACTGCCACGATCCGCGTCGATCGTCGATCGACAAACACCCGCAATTTCAGAACGGGGTCGAGCACCAGGCTGGGAGACGCGTCGTGAATAGTCGGTCGGCGTCGGCGATGGCGCCGGCACGGCATTCGGTGGCTCGGCCGGCTCGGGCGAGATCGCTGAACGTGAACGCGCCGAGGTAGATGACGGCAACGTCCGAGATATCGAGCACGAGGTCGGGGTCGTCGGTCGTGGCGGAAACACTCCCGGCACCGTCTTGTACGTCCAGGCGCCACCGACCGCCATTGGCCGGGATGAACGTGTCGGTCACCTCGAGCGTCAGCGATCCAGAACCGGCATACGATCGAGCCTCGAGCGCGGCCGCGAGATCGATGACCCGGAGATAGATCCCGTCACCGACCGTGATCCCGAGGCGGTTGACGTCCTCCACCTGCAGTGCCAGCTGGTGGGGCACGGCCGTCCGCCAGGCCTGGATGCGGGTCACGAGGTCGATGCCGGCGAGCCACTCCCACAGAGCACGCTCGGCGGCCAGATCGAGGCCTGTCACCTCCATGACGGTGACCATGTATTTCGATCCGCGCTCGTCCCAACCCTGCTTGACCCGATAGATCGCGAAGCCACGCGGCTCGCCGCCGACTTCGAGGACGACGACCGACTTCGGGCCGAGTTCACCGCGGCGGAACGCATCGTCGGCCAGCATTCCGTGGCGCCATTTCGCCGGGTTTCGGGAGATCTCACCCGGTCGGCCCAACCGAACCTGGTCATAGATGGCGGGGATGATCTGCATCCCCTCGTCGACATCGACCAGCCTCGTGCGCCCGAGTGGCGGCGCCGCCTTGAGGAACCGGAGGTACTGGGTCTCCGCTTCGAATCGACCCTGGAGCGTGGCCATCCCGAATCCGAAGTGTGGGTAGATGGCGCCTTCCGAGGCATGCAGGATGGCGACGGGCTCGCCCCGTTCGGCGGCCTGGTCCAGCATCCAGCGCATCATCCTGGTGAGGATCCCGCGCCGGCGATGGCTGGGCGCCACGCCGACTCCGGTGATCCCCGCGGCTCGGACCTCGCCGCCCGGCACGGTCAACTGGAGCGATTGGATGCCCGATGCTCCGACCCACGTCTCACCGTCGACGGCGCCGACCAGCCGATCGACTTCCCACGTCTGTCGGTCGGACTCGAATTGGGCGTCACTGTTGTCGTCGGCGAACGCGGTGATGGCCGGCTTGATGAACGCCCGCAGCGCGGCGACATCGTCGGCCGGCTGGCGGAGCTGGATCGTGTCGTCTTGCATCGGCGTCATCCTGCCATCTTGACGCCGACGCGGTGACGATGTATGCATACATCGTCATGGAACGGACCCAGATCTACCTCGATCAGCGTCAGACCGAGGAACTCGACCGGCGAGCCCTGGAACTCGGGACGACCCGGTCCCACCTGATCCGGGAGGCGGTCGAGCGGTACCTCGCACCGGATTGGGATGCCGGAGCCTTCAGGGCGACCTTGCGCGACGTCGCTGGCATGTGGGCAGATCACACTGACCTCGACACGATCCACGAGTCGACCCGCGAAGCGGATCGGCGCCGGCTCGAACGGGTCTATCCCGACTACGGATCCGAAGCGCGTGACACTGACCATCGTTGACACGACCGTCCTGGTCGACGCGCTCCGCGGCCGGCACCCGGCCATCCGGTTCCTCGAGCAGGCGGCCGAGGACGGAGTTCTCTGGAGTTCCGTCCTCGTCCGAGCTGAGCTGTTCCTCGGATCCCGTGAAGGTGAGGAGTCGCGGATCAGCGGACTCCTCGCCGGGATCGCGTGGCGGGACGTCACGCCCGTCATCGCAGACCAGGCCGGTCGACTCGGGGCGCCATACCGTGGATCGCACCGACTGGGCATCGTCGACCTTGTCATCGCCGCCACGACGATCGACCTCGGTGGCACGCTGGCGACCCTGAACATCCGTGACTTCCCGATGTTCCCGGGACTCCAGCCGGCGTACTGACACGCCTCAGAGGGTCGGCAGCACCTGCGCGTCGGTCTGGGCCGCGGCGAAGAGGTCACCCTTGTCGGCCACCCGCTCCACGATGTCGCGGATGGTCCAGCGGTCGGGCCGCAACGCCGGATCGTCCAACTCGTCCCAGGCGATGGGTGCAGAGACCGGAGCACCGGCCGCCGGCCTGACCGCGTACGGCGCGACGAGCGTCTTGATGCTGGCGTTCTGGGTGTAGTCGAGCCGGGCACGCCCCTTCCGGGCTCCCTTCGCCCACTCCCAGGAGACCAGGTCGGGCACGGTCGCACCGATGGCCCGCGAGATGCGCTCGACCCAGGCGCTCGTTTCCGAGAAGTCGTAGCGCGGTTCGACCGGGATCCAGACCTGGATGCCGCGTTTGCCGGTCGTCTTGGGATAGCCGCGGACGCCGAGGTGGCCGAGCGCGGTCCGATACAGCCGGGCCAGGACGAGCGTCTCGTCCCAGGTCGTCTGCTCGCCCGGGTCGATGTCGATGTAGGCGAACGTCGGCCGCCACGGATCGGGCAGTCGCCCGGTCCAGGCGTGGATCTCGAAGCTGGCCTGGTTGCCGAGCCAGGCGAGCGTCGCGGCACGGTCGGCGATGAGGTGGTCGTTGGCATCGCGATCCTCACGGCCATCGACCCCCGTCTCGTGCCAGCGGGTCAGCCAGGTCGGGGCGGTCGCCGGGATGTCCTTCTGCCAGAACCCGGGGGAGCCGGCGCCGTTCGGAAACCGCTGGAGGTTGAGCGGCCGACCGTCGAGGTGGGTCAGCATCGCCGGTGCGATCCTGGCGAAGTAGCGGATGAGTTCGCGTTTCGTCACCGGCGGATCGGCTTCGAACAGCGGCTTGTCGAGGTTGGTCAACTTGAGCTCGTTGCCACCCAGTGTCCAGACGCCTTCCTTGCCCAGGGCATCGAGGGCCGCGAGCTCGTCGTCGGTCGCGGTCCACGGGAATGTGGGAGCGGCGTTCGTCTTCTTGGGCATCTCGACCTCGATAAGCAGTGACGCAGCTTCAGCGTCGCGGATGGCGGTTGTGGTCGTGACGGCTCGTTCACGGGTGACCGTCGTCGGATCGCGGCCTTCCTCGATGCCCTTGAACGCCGCCTGGCGGACCATCCCATCGCGCGACCAGCCGCCAAGTTCGGCGCGGATCACCATCTCGGGGCGGACCCAGTGGATATCCCGCAGGTCGCCGCCCCAACGCCCTCGATGGTCGCGCGACGGTGCCGGATCGAACGCGGGCGTGTCGGTTTCAAGCGTGGCCAGTCGGTCAAGGACGACGCGCCGGGTACGGGTGTCGAAGCCGGACCCGACCTTGCCGGCGAAGCGAAGCCGTCCGTCTTCGTACACGCCGACCGCGACGGCGCCAAGGTCCTTCGCCCGGCCCTCACCTGGCGTCCAGCCGCCGACCACGAGTTCCTGCTCCGGCCGGATCTTGATCTTGAGCCACGAGCTCGAGCGACGACCGGGTTCGTAGCGGGATCGCCGAAGCTTGGCGACCATCCCTTCCAGGCCCTGGGCCTCGGCGGCCGCATAGAACGCCTTGCCTTCGCCGTCGACGTGGGCCGCGAAGCGGACGCGCGGGTGCGGCCGGAGCACGCTCTTGAGCAACCGCTTGCGGTCCTCAAGGGCGACATCGACCAGCGACCGACCATCGAGGTAGAGCAGATCGAACGCCTGGAAGATGAGTCCCTTGGCGGCACGATCGCCCAGGCGCTCCTGGAGCAGACCGAAGTCGGGCCGACCGTCGTCATCGAGGGCTACGACTTCGCCATCGACGATGGCCTGGCGGGCATCGATCCAGGTCGGCGGCGTGAGCAGCTTCGGAAAGTACGTCTCGGCATCCTTGAGACTGCGCGTCCACAGGCGGACCTTGCCATCAGCCACCACGGCCTGGACGCGGTAGCCGTCCCACTTGATCTCGAACAGCCACTTCTCGTCGCTGAACGGTTTGGCAGCGAGCGTCGCGAGCATCGGTTCGATGCGCTGGGGCATCGCGGCCTCGACGGCGCCGGTCAGGTCGATCTCGGCCGCTGCGGCCGGTGCGGCACCGATCCACAGGGCGTCGCGATCGGCCTTGACATCGTCGTTGGTCCGACCGGTCTTGACGCTCTCGGGGTGGTCCTCGGCGTCCCAGCCCTTCACCGCCACCGCGTCGCGTTTCTTGATCAGCAGCCACTGGTCGCCCTGGTCGTCCTCGAACGCGCGGGCGGCCGGATCGTCGCCCTTCCGTTTGCGGCCGCTGGTTCGGACGATCGTGAACCGGCCGTTGACCTTCTGGCCGTGGAGTTCGAACTTGAGCTCGCCGTCCTCGACTCCCTTGCGAGGATCGAGGGTGGGCGCCTCCGGCTCCCAGGTTCCCCAGTCCCAGACGATGACGTCGCCGGCGCCGTACTGCTTTGATGGGATGACGCCCTCGAAGTCGAAGTACTCGATCGGGTGATCCTCGACGTGGACCGCCATTCGCCGCAGGTCTGGATCCAGCGTCAGACCCTTGGGGACGGCCCACGAAACGAGGACGCCCGCGATCTCGAGCCGGAAGTCGTAGTGGAGTCGGCTGGCTCTGTGGCGCTGGATCACGAACCGGCCGGTCTGACCTCGGGCCGCGGTCGCGTCGACCGGCGCCGGTTCCGGGGTCTGCGCGAAGTCCCGCTTGCGACGGTATTCCTCGAGTGGCATCAGGCCGTCAGTGTGCCAGCGCGGCGCGGGCGGTCGCGGGCGGGGCGGGCGTGGCGCGGGCCGGGCGGGCGATGGGCCGCGGGCCGGGCGGGCCATACTTCGCTGCAGATGAGCACGACACCACCGCTACCGCGCGACCTGCTGGACCTGACCGGGCGCGTGGCCATCGTCACTGGGGCCTCGCAGGGCATCGGGGCGGGGATCGCGACCCGGTTCGCGGCCGCCGGGGCTAGCGTCGTCGTCCACTACCGCCGAGGTCGCGAAGCGGCCGACGAGGTGGTCGCGGCCATCGAGCGATCCTCTGGGACGGCGATCGCTGTCGGTGCGGAGCTGGACGAGGAGACTGGCGCCGAGAACTTGTTCCGGGAGACACATGAGCGGTTCGGACCGGTCGATATCCTGGTCAACAACGCCGGTCAGAACTTCCCACTCCACGCGCTCGCCGAGATCTCGGTGACCGAATGGCAGGCCATGTTCCGGGACAACCTGGAATCGATGTTCGTGTGTACCCGATCGGCTGCCCGCGAGATGCGCGAACGGGGCGGCGGAGCGATCGTCAATATCGGCTCGATCTCGGCCACCAACCCGGCCACCGACCACAGCCACTACAACAGCGCGAAGGCCGCGGTCCTCGCGTTCACTCGCTCGTGCGCCCAAGAACTCGGGCCGTTCGGGATCCGGGTCAACGCCGTGTCGCCCGGGCTCATCCACAAGGCCGGCATCGAAGAAGCGTGGCCGGACGGCGTCGAGCGTTGGCTCAGCCGCGTCCCGCTCGGCCGGCTGGGCGAACCGGAGGACATCGCGGACGCATGCCTGTTCCTCGCGTCACCGGCCGCGCGCTGGATCACCGGCCAGAACCTGGTCGTCGATGGCGGGATCCTCGCCGCGCGGCCCTACTGAGCGTATCCAGGCCAACCCGACAACCTGGCATAACGGTCATGTGCGGACCGCTATGTCACATCCGAAGGTCGAATCGGTCGAGCAACGACGGTCAGTCCGAGGATCTGAGCGTGGCTGCCTCGGGATTCGGCAGGTTTTCGACCCGGGAGTCGCCCGAAACCGCGGGCGAAGTGGCATAGCGGTCCGGGGATGAAAGTTATGCCAGGTTCCGGGGTCCGACCGGGGGTCCAACCGCGGCCCCGCCGGGTCGCGTGGCCGCCTAGGCTGACTTGCGTTTGCGGGCCGGCTTGGCGGCTTCGTCGTCGGCTTCGGCCTGGGCCTTGGTGGCAGCCGGCTTCTTCGAGCGAGTACTCGTCTTCGACGCGGCGGCCGCCTTCGCTGCCTTGGCCTCCTTCGCTTCCTTGACCTCGGCGACCGAGACCGGTTTCGTGGCACTCGTCTCGCGCGCCGTCTTGGCGGCGCTGACCGATGCCTCGAGGGCGGCCATGAGGTCGATCAGGTTGCTGCTCTCCTCGGGCGCCTCGACCGCGACGGTCTCCTTGCCCTGGACCTTGGCTTCGATGATCGATTCGAGCGCCTCGCGGTACTCGTCCTTGTACTGGGACGGATCGAACTCGCCGGTCATCGCCGACACGAGCTGCTTGGCCATGGCCAGCTCCGCGGGCTTGAACTCGTACGCCTCGTCACCGAGGTCGAGCTCGCCGACCGATCGGATCTCGTCCGGCCAGTGGAGGGTGGTCATCAGCATCGTGTCGCCGAATGGATCGAGGGCGGCCAGCGCCTCGCGGTCCTTGATGACGACCTTGCAGATGGCGGTCAGGCCATCCTCCTCGAGGACCGACTTGAGGAGGTTGAACGCCTTGCGGCCGACCTTGTCCGGCTCCACGTAGTAGGCACTCTTGACGAACCGGACCGCGGCGTCGTCGCGCTGGGCCTTGGTGAATTGCTCGATCTCGATCGAGCGCACGGTCTTGAGCGGGACGTTCTCGAGATCCTCGTCGGTGATGACCACGTACTCGCCGGGCGCGTATTCGAAGCCCTTGACCGTGTCCGAGCGTGAGATGGGCTCATCCTCGACCGGGCACCAGACCTTCATCTGGATCCGCGACAGGTCCGTCTTGTGGAGCATGTTGAAGCTGATGCCCTTGGACTCGGTCGCCAGGTAGAGCTTGATCGGGATCGTGACCAGCCCGAACTGGATGGCCCCCTTCCACATCGCACGCGCCATGTCCGCATCCTTTTCGGTGTTCACCCGAGGGCCACGGATCTCCCGGTCCGGGCGTTCGGGACGGCCACCATAGCGCACCCGCGCAAGCGAGGCCTCGCAGCGACCTACTTCAGGACGGCGAACGCATCAAGGCGGAATTGCGGGTGCTTGCCGGTACCGGCCGGCATGAGCTTGATGGTATGCGTGCCGCTCGACGAGAACGTTCTCGTGAAGATGACGTGCCGGCGCTGCGACGGACTGGCCTTCATCTTGACCTGCCCGACGTAGCTGCCATCGATGTACACGGCGACCTTGCCCCGGTGTGTGCTCTTCGGGGCGATGACCGCGATGGCCTTGCCGCTGAACGTGAGGCTGAGGCTTGCCGAGTGGTGTGCGGAACCGGTCACCGTCCCCTTCCAGCCCGTCGAGGCGCTGTACTCGTGCCACTTCCCGGCGCTCGTGACCAGGCCGCTGCGGTCATCGACCGGATTGATCCGCACGACGCTCGAGGCCACCGCCCAGCTGCTCCAGTTGCCGGCCGCGTCCTGGGCGCGAACCCGGAACGTGGTATCCGTGTCGTAGCCGACGTCATAGGTGACGTTGCGGTCGGACGCCGGCCGACTGATCGTCGACGACCAGGAACCGCTCCCGATCTTGCGCTGGACTTCGTATCCGTCGATACCGCTGCTCGGGTCGGTGGCGGCAGGCCACGCGACTCGGACGCGCATCGAGCCGAGGCCCATCTGGACATCCGGCACGAACGACGCGGTCGGTGGCTGTGCGGTCGGATCGTCCTTGACGACCCGGACGGTGACGTTCGTCGTTGCCGTCCGACCCTGGTTCGTGCCTCTGATGCCGATCGTGTACGACCCCTGCGCCGCACCGGCCGGAACGGTCACCTTGATCGATCCGGAGTTCGCGGACCAGCCCATCAGGCTGGTCGTGGCCATCGTCGCGCCCCAGCCCGACGGCACGGACGTCACAGACAGCTTGACCCGCTCGAAGAAGGTGTCGCTTCGGTTGATCTTGAAGGGGACGGTGGTGACGGTCGCACCCTCGACCGTCGGCGTGGTCGAGACCGGGCTCAGGGAGAACGTCCCGAGGTTTCCGAGGCGCGACACGTCGAGCAGCGGTTCGTGGGTCGAATCCGGGTCGGTCGAGGTCTTCCAACCGAAGTTGCCAAGATAGATCAGTGCTTCCTTGACCTCGGCCGGCGTCGCGTACGGCCGACTGGACTTGTACAAGGCCACCGCACCGGCCACGGTCGGGGCGGCCATGGAGGTCCCGGACAGCGTGGCGTAGCCCGTCGGCGCGTACGTCGACAGGATGCACTTGCCGGGCGCGATCAGGTCGACGTCACCACCGTAGTTGCTGAAGTTGGCGAAGGTGTCGTCCTTGTCGTAGCCGCCCCACGAATAGCAGGCGTTGCCGCCCAGGCCGCCCGGCTTGCCATCCGTATCCGCCAGCGCAGACACGGTGATGACCTCGTTGTAGCTGGCCGGGATGTTCCTCGACGCGCTGTGGCTGTCGTTCGCCGCGGCCGCGACCACGGTGATCCCACCGGCCACGACCCGGCAGATCGCCTGGTGCAGGACGTCGCGCTTCGTGTAGCCGCAGTCGTGGTCGTCCGAGCCCGACTTCGTGACGCTCATGTTGACGGCCTCGAACAGCGGCCGCGAGGCGTCGTTGGGATCCCGTTGGGCCAGGATCCAGTCCAGGCCGCAGACATACCACGAGATCAGGCCGTAACCGTCGTCGTTGAGGATCTTGACCGCCCATGTGCGAGCGCCCGGCGCGACGCCGACCACGCCATAGCTGTTGTCGAGCGCCCCGACGATCCCCGCCACGTGGGTGCCGTGACCGTTCTTGTCGCGCCAGGCCGTCGAGTCCGATGTCGAACAGTTGTAGCCGCCGGCGACGTTGAGATCCGGATGGGCAGTGGCGATCCCGGTGTCGACGATCGCCACGTCCGCATCGACCCGCTCATCGTTGCCGTCGATCGACGCGATGTCACTCGACTTTCCGCCGATCCGGGATACGCCGGTCGGGATCGTCTGCGTCAGTTGGACGATCCCGTCGGGCACGACGGCCAGCACGTTGGGGTCGGCCTGGATGTCACGCTTCTGGACGGCATCAAGCTTGGCCGAGAACCCCCGGAACGTCTGTCCGAACCGATGATCGACCTTGACGCCGTCTCGTTGGCGGATCCGGGTCAGCTGGGCCTTCGTGTCCGTGCCATCGCGGAACATGACGATGTACCGATCGGTGATGCTGGGCGCGCCGGCGGGCACGGGTTCGGCGGTGAATGGCGGATCGCTCGACCCGGGCGTTGGTGTCTCCGCCACCGGGGACGGCGCGGGCGTTGCCTCGTCGGTCGGATCCGGGCTCGGTGCGACGATCGGCTCCGGGCTGGGGGCCACGGTCGGGTCGGGCGTCTGAGTCGGCTCCGGGGCGATGGTCGCTGCAGGTTCGGCGGCGCTCACCGAACCAACGACCGGAGCGGCGATCAGCAGGGCGAACAGCAAGGGCGCGATGCGTCGGTGCACCGGACAAGGATGACCCCCCGACGCGAATCGGCCAACCGGCCCCTTGGTCCCCCTTCGTGTAGGTCGGCGGTCCGGGGCCTTGGTAGCCCTACCGGCGACCCGCCTGGAGTTCCGACTCTGCCTCCGCGACCCGGGCCAGGATGTTCGAGCGCATCGTGTCCAGACCGCTCCAGACTGCCTTCGTCGCGTTCGAGATCGAGGTCAACTGGGTCTTCAGGTTGCGAACGACCTCGAGGTGCTCGCGAACGGAAGTCAGGGCCGTGGCGATGGCCACCGCATCGACTTCCACCTCGTGTTCGACAAGTGACGCGAGGGCGAGCAATCTGGCCAGACGGACCGCGGCCTCCAGCGATGCCGGCTCCGGCGCGTCGGGATCGATCACGCAGTAGACGTCATCGCCGACCAGGCTGAACGGTGCGATCCCGCTCGGCGCGTGAGCCTCACTGAAGACCACCAGGGCCACGGCTGCGCCGCGATTCTCCCGCGCCTCACGCAATTCCTCGCGCATGGCCCGCATGGACATCGGCCGGTCCTTGGCCTCGATGACGACCCTGACATCGCTGCCGTGGGCGACCCGCGGGTCCAGCGTGAGCACGAAGTCGCCCTTCTTCGATTTCAGGACCGATCCGGCCTCGGTCCCGGTCCGGTCGAGCAGGTCGCCGGCCCCCCGGGCCAGCTCGCCCAGCATCGCCTCGAGCAGGTCCTCGAAGTCGCCGCCCTTGGCGGTGGAGCGAGCCCGTTCTGCACCTCGAGCGGCGGCCGCTGCCTCGATGGCCACGAGCCGCTCCTCGAGCGAGCGGAACCCGTCGGTCATCTCCTGGCGGAATTGGTGCATCGGCGAATGCAGCCGGGTCGGGTCGAGCAGCGTGGCGAGCTTGGACGTGTCGCCGTCGAAGTAGCGCTCGAGCATCGAGCCGATCCGCCCGATCGCGCTGTCACGTTTCGATTCGTCGAAGAGTTCGTCCACCATGGAGCGCAAGGCACCACGGTCGCCGAGGAACTTCTCCAGCGTCCGAGGCAGGCGTCCGTCGCCGTCGGCGAAGTTCGTGCGCAAGGTCGACTCGAGTGCCTGGGCGGCCTTCTCGTTGACCGTTTCAGCCTGGCGCATCAGCTTCTCGAACTCGGACCGAACGACATCGACATTGACCGTCACGCCGGCGTCCTGGAGTGCGATGAGCCCGATCCGCATGGCGCGTTCGACAACGTCCGCTCGATCGCCGATCGGCCGCTCCTCCATGAATGCCGCCAGTGTCTGGTCGCGAAGGATCAGCCGGTCGATGGTGATCCGATCGCCGTCGATGCGGACGCGCGGGCCTGAGTCCGCGTCGGCCGCGTGCGGGAGAGGGGTGATCGGTCGCAATGTCGCTTGCATGCGCCGATCCTGCGACCGGCCCGTGACAGCTAGCCTGTCAGGATCCCCGGTAGGTCGTCATCGAGTACGGCGAGAGCAGCATCGGAACATGATGGCTGCGCGAGGCATCGGCGATGTGGATATCGACGCTCAGATCGCTCGAAGAAGCCGCCCCGCTCGAGCCCGAATTCGAGTCGATAATCGCCCGTCGTCAGGGGTCGCTCCAGCAGGTCCCCGATGCGTCCGTCCACGTCCGTCAGGGCCTGGGTCAGCCGCACCGGCCGGCCGTCGTCGACCAGTTTGTAGAGGGTGACTCGAATGCCGGCGGCCGGGACCCCTCGCGCCGTGTCCAGGACGTGGGTCGAGATGGTCGGCGCTGCCTTGCTCGCGTCCTGGGCCACGCTATCCTCCGTGGATGGCTACCTTGCAGATCGTCGTCGGCGACCTCCACTTTAGCGCTCGCTGGGAGCCCGCCGCCCCGCGCACCATCGAGGCGATCCGGCAGATGCTGCCGATCGAGTCGCACCTGATCCACTGCCGCTGGACCGGCGAGTCGACCTGGATCCCGTTCGGTGACTTCCGGCCGGGTCTGGACTACGAGAACCACACCTCGCACCCGGCGCCGGGCGACCTGGCGATCTACCCGGGCGGCATCAGCGAGTGCGAGATCTTCTTCCCGTACGGCGGATGCTCGACGGCGTCCAAGGTCGGGCCACTGGCGGCCAACCATTTCGCCTCGGTCATCCCCGACGAGGGTTGGGGCGATCGACTCCGGGAGATGGGTCGCCGTTGCCTGTGGGAGGGCGCCCAGGCGATCTCGATCCGGGAGGTCGACTGAGGAGCCGTGGCCGATCGGCCCCGTCGGACCGATCAACGGCTGCGCTCGCGTCGGCGCCCCATGGTTGTACCGACCTTCGGGACCGCGGTCGGCCGCTCAGGTTTTCCTTCGCCGGTCGGATCGTCGTCAGGCGCCGGAGATTCGACCGAATCTTGGTCCAACGGTCCAAATCGGCCGCTCCGACGACCGTTCGGCGGTCATTACGGGCGCCTGGCGCCGATCGAAAGGGTCGAAGCCCGCCGCCCGTTCGATCGGCCACGCCGTCGGCGGTTCGGCAGCCGCAATGGGCGCCAGGCGCCGATCGTGCGGTCGAGGCCTCGTTCCGCGGCGCCAGGTGAGACCACGCGAGGCGGCCGGCCCCGTCGGACCGAGGGGTCCCGCGAGAATTACTACCATCTGGTATCATCTGCCCATGCCAGCCCACACCCGCACGCCGGCCCCGCCTGGATCTCGTCTGTCGCTCCTGTTCGACCTGTTCGCTACGGAACAACGCGTGCGGACGCTGGTCGGTCGGGCGATGGCCGATGTCGAGCTCCGACCCGACGAATACGCGGTCTACAGCGTCCTGTTCGATGAAGGCCCGCAGACGCCGAGCGAACTCGCCCGACGGGTGGGGATGCCGCCGACCACCATGTCGCACTACGTTCGGGCCATGCTCGATCGTGGCCATGCCATCCGGACTGTCGTCCCCTCGGACCGACGGTCGTACGAGCTTGCCCTGACCCACGACGGTCTGGCGGTCCATCGAGCTGCCAGTCGCGCATTCGAGCATGCCAACCGTGGCTTCGAGCAGGCCCTCCGCATCGATGAGACCAGGGCGCGGTCCGTGCTTCGCGCCATCGCCGACGCTGCCGCCTCGGCCGAGTCGATGCTGAACGCCGACTCCATGGCGGCCACCGGGTGACCGATCGCCGTCGTGCCCGCCGTTCGCTCACCACGGTCGTGCTGGCGGCCGTGCTCGTTCTCGTCGGGGGTTGTGGTTCCACCACACCGCCCACGCCGAGCGACGGCGCCTCGGCGGCCGTACTGCCATCGTCCTCGACCCGTTCGCCGGCACCGAGTGCGACGACCACTCCCCCTCCGACCGCCGAACCCACGCCGACGCTGTCACGCGACGACGGCTGGCGAGCCGATGTCGACCGGCTGCTGACGGCCCGCGAGCAGATCCATCCGAACCCCTGGCACGGGATGTCGCGCGACACGTACGTCGCCGCGAGCGACGCCGTCAAGGCCAGGATCCCGACCCTGACCGACGATCAGGTCGTGGTCGAACTGGTTCGCCTCGCTGCGATGCCCGGCTGGGCCGGACGTGAGGGCCACACGGGCATGTTCCCGTTCACTCCGGACAGTGGCACCCACGAGTTCCCGATCCGCGTGTGGCAGTTCCGCGACGGGATGGTCATCACCGACGCCAGGGCTCCGTACGAGGCCCTGATCGGGTCGCGCATCGTGGCCATCAACGACCGGCCCATCGATGACGTCATGGCCCTCGTCGAGCCGCTCTCGCCGCGCGACAATCCGTCCAACCTGCTCGCCTACGCGCCGCTCTACATGCGGGTCAGCGAACTGCTGACAGGCCTCGGCATCCAGGACGCGGTCGGGCCGGCCACGTTCGACCTGGTCGACAGGAACGGGCGGGAATATTCCGCAGATATCGCGCCGATCCCCGCCGCCGACGACGTCGCCTGGCACGGTGGGGTCCCGCTCCAGCTCCCCAGCCGGCCGGACATGTTGTTGTTGCGCGACATCGATACCCCGCTGTGGTGGACCTATCTCGCAAGTTCGAAGACCCTCTACGTCCAGTACAACGAAGTCGTGCACGGGATCGACAACGTCGCCGATGAGATCCTGGCCCGCGCCAAACAAGGGGACGTGGATCAGGTCGTGGTCGACCTGCGTAATAACGGCGGTGGCGACAACGGGACGTACGGCCGGTTGCTGTCGGTCCTCCAGGATCCCGCCATCGACCGACCCGGCCGGCTGACCCTGCTCATCGGCCGGCTGACGTTCTCGGCGGCGGCCAATTTCGCCACGACCATCGAGCAGAACACGGATGCGGAGTTCGTCGGTGAGCCGATGGGTGGCAGTCCGAACCTGTACGGCGACGTCCGGGCGATCCAGCTCCCGTATGGCAACCAGACCGTGTACATCGCCAGTCGGTACTGGGAGAAGAGCACGGCCGACGACGACCGGATCACCATCCGGCCGCGGCTGCGGATCGTCCCGTCATCCGAGGACTACTTCGCAGGCGTCGACCCGGTCCTCCTGTCGGTACTCGCGGAGACGCCGGTCGGCTGACGGCTCGCGGGTATCCTGCCGGGATGGTGGACAGGGCGGACCTCGTCGTCACCGGCGGCACGGTCGTCCGGGCAGGCGGTCCCCGGCGGGCCGATATCGCCGTTCGCGGCGGACGGATCGGCGCCATCGAGGCCGACCTTGGCGGGCTGGCGGACGGGGCGCGTGACCGGATCGATGCGACCGGGCTCCTCGTCCTGCCCGGTGCGATCGACGTCCACACCCACACCCGGGTCGCCTCGGATGCTCAGCCGGATCGGTTCTTCACCGATTCGGTGGCGGCGGCATTCGGCGGGACGACGACCTTCCTGTCGTTCAACAACCCGGGGACCGGCTCATCGCCGGCCGCAGAGCGCTCGCTGCGGACCGGTGTCCACGAATGGCGAGCGACGACGGAACACGACAGTGCGATCGACTACGGGCTGAGCCTGGCCATCAGCGGGCGTGCCGACGACGCCGTGGCCGAGCTGCCCGCCACCATCGATGCGGGCGTTGCCACGTCCAAGGCGTTCATGGTCTTCGACTTCCGGCTGACCGATGAGCGATTGTTCGAGGCCATGCGGGTCATGGGCCGGCACGGCGGGATGCTCCAGGTCCACTGCGAGGACCCGGTCCTGCTCGATGCGGCAGTGGCGGGCGCGATCGAGCGCGGCGATGTCGCCCCGCGGTTCCATGCCTCGACGCGTCCGCCGTATGTCGAAGCCGTGGCGACGGCCCGGGCGCTGGCGTTCGCCCGGATGGCCGACGCACCGATCCACATCGTCCACCTCTCGTCGGCGGCGGCCCTTGACGAAGTGCGTCGGGCCAGGGCGGCCGGGGTCCGGGTCTCGGCCGAGACTTGCCCGCACTACCTGGTCCTGACCGACGATGCATACGCCGAGCCCGATCCCGTCGCGTGTGCGTGCTTCGTCATCTCGCCGCCGCTTCGGTCAGCGGCGGACCGTGACGCGCTGTGGGAAGGGCTGGCCGACGGCACGCTCGATCTTGTCGCCACCGACCACGTCCCGGACCGGCGCGACACGGAGAAGGCCGAGGCCGGCGAGTGGCGTGCCATTCGACCGGATCAGCAACGGAGC
Source organism: uncultured Chloroflexia bacterium (assembly GCA_963720715.1). Taxonomy (GTDB): domain Bacteria; phylum Chloroflexota; class Limnocylindria; order Limnocylindrales; family CSP1-4; genus SPCO01. Next base: position 258,970 of record CAVRGM010000004.1, on the reverse strand, counting down.
CCCCGGCATCGAGACCCTGCTGACGCTCCTGTACAGCGAGGGCGTTGCGAAAGGCCGGATCACCTTGGAGCGGATGGTCGACCTCCTGGCAACGGCCCCTGCCTCCCGGTTCGGGATGGCGGCGAAAGGCGCGATCGAGGTCGGACGGGACGCCGATCTGGTGTTGTTCGATCCCGCCGCCCGGCGTGCCATCCACGCCGCGGACCTTCACCACACGAGCGATTACACGCCCTATGAAGGGCTCGCCGTGGACGGCGCGGTACGCGATGTGTTCGTGCGCGGTGCGGCGGTCGTCCGCGACGGCCGGTTCGTCGGGCAACGTGGCGCGGGCGCGTTCGTCGGACGAACGCTGTCGGATTGAAGGCCCGCTGCGGCACGCACGGCGGACTTGGCCAGATATTCGCCCCTTGAGTCCTAGTCCCAAGTTTCGGGCGAAGACGGACCCGAACGGCTCGATGGCGTCTTGATCCGTGCGTCAGCGGGCCGGATGGGTGACTGCGGACGTCCCGAAGCGTGCCTAGTCGTCGCCTGGCGAATATCTGGCCGATGCGGCTTCGCCACTGGCCGACACGCGCGCCCTTCTGAGAAGGGTTCGGGCGGCCGACGCCACGCTGACGCCGCTCACTCGAGCATCGAGTAGGCGCGCAGGGTCAGGAACTCGGCGAACGCGTCGTCGAGGACCAGCCGGTCGAGCAGCTCGACTGCCTCGGTCAACCGTCCCTCCCCCACCCCACCCAGCTTCGCCAGCTCTTCATCCCTGATGGCTTCGTAGGCCGCGGCATCGAAGACCCGCCCGTCCTCGAGGACGACACCGCGGCTTCGCCAGAACCACAACTGCGAACGAGCGATCTCGGCCGTGGCCGCATCCTCCATGAGGTTGTCGATGGCGGCCGCACCGGTCCCGCGCAGCCACGAGTCGAGGTAGGCGAGGGCGACCCGGATGTTGGCCCGAACGCCGGCCTCGGTCACGGCGCCACCCGGGACCGTAAGGTCGAGCAGGTCGGTCGCGGCCACAGATACGCCATCGCGCATGACCGACTTCTGATGCGACCGATCGCCGAGCACGTCGTCGAAGACGGCCATCGCGACGGGGACGAGATCCGGGTGCGCGACCCAGGTCCCGTCGAAGCCGTCGCGGCTCTCCCGTTCCTTGTCGTCGCGCACCTTCGCCAGCGCCACCTCGGTGACGGCCGGGTCGCGCCGGTTCGGGATGAACGCGGCCATCCCGCCGATGGCGTGCGCGCCGCGCCGATGACAGGTCCGAACGAGTAGATCCGTGTAGGCGCGCATGAACGGGACCGTCATCGTGAGCTGGGCCCGGTCCGGGACCGACAGGTCGGGCCAGGCACGCAACTTCTTGATGCCGCTGAACAGGTAGTCCCAGCGGCCGGCGTTGAGCCCCGCGGCATGCTCTCGGAGTTCGTACAGGATCTCGTCCATCTCGAACGCGGCGAGGATCGTCTCGATCAGGACCGTCGCCCGGATCGAGCCGCGCGGGATCCCGAGCTCGACCTGGCCCTGGACGAATACCTCGTTCCAGAGCCTCGCCTCGTGGTGCGACTCGAGCTTGGCCAGGTAGAAGTACGGGCCACTCCCCCGCTCGAGGGCTGCCGCGCCGCAATGGAACAGGTACAACCCGAAGTCGAACAGGCTCGCCGACACGGGCGCCCCGTCCACCAGCATCCCGGACTCGACAAGGTGCCAGCCCCGCGGTCGGACGACCAGCGTCGCCGCCTGGTCCCCGACCCGATAGGCCTTGCCCTCGGGCGAATCGAACGCCAGCGACCCGCGGACCGCATCGGCCAGGGCCGCCTGAGCGCCGACGACGTTGGCCCACGTCGGCGACAGCGAATCCTCGAGGTCTGCCATGAACACCCGGGCACCGGAATTCAGGGCATTGATCATCATCTTTGGTTCGGCCGGTCCGGTGATCTCCACCCGTCGGTCGTTCAGGTCAGCTGGCGCCGGCGCGACCGTCCAGTCCGATTCGCGGATCTCCCGCGTGGCGATCAGGAAGTCGGGCCGGACTCCGGCATCGAGCTCTACCTGTCGATCCTGACGTCGCTCGATGAGGTCGATGCGACTCGGGCCGAACCGTCGCTGCAGGTCGGCGACGAATGCGAGCGCGCCGGGCGTCAGGATGCGTTCGGAACCCGGGACGGCGTCGCGCCGAAGTTCGACGCCGGTGGGCAGGTCGGTCGCGCCGTCGCTCGCCATCAGGCCTCGCCGCGCCGAACGGTCGCCTCGATGATCCCGTATGGCTCGGGCGTGGCCACATAGACCTCGCCGTCGTTGCTCAGGCCGAACGGCGACAGGTCGACCTGCCAGTGATGGAGGTTCGGAAGGACCATCCGGACCTCTTCGATCTCGTCGTGTCGTTCCAGGATCGCCCGGGCCATGATCCAGATCGACTCCTGGACAGATGCACTGTCGTGATCGGCGAACACCTCGAGCAGCGTCGTCCGGACCGCGAGGAACGTCGCGTCGTAGTCGAGATCGGGGGCGCCGTAGCGCCAGATCGCGGTGATCCTGGTCGCCAGCAGCCGATCGTCGGTCTCGGCCAGCGTCGTGTAGCGATCACGGGGAAAGCCGCGGAATGACGAGCGGGTCGTCTTGAGGACGATGAGGTCCTCGACGCCGGCCTCGACCGTCGTCCCGCCCCGGGTCGCCGAAACCGTGGCGATACGGGTCCCCTCCCCGCCACGGACGAACGCGTCCGGCGAGGGTCGGCCAGCGACGTCGATCTGGGCCCAATGGTGGCCCTTGATGTTCACCGTGGCGAGATCGACCTGGGGGGTCGTGGCGAAATGCTCGGCCAACGCCCGGCCGTACGCCTCCAGGGCGCCATCGAGATGGTCCTTGGCAAAAGCGTAGGCGGTGTTCTTCATCGTGTCGGTGGCGATGACCTGCGAATTGTCGCCGTCCGTGTGGGCTCGTTCGAAACCGCCTTCGAGCGCGATCGCGACGGTCAGGTCTCGAAGTCGGTCACCGTCTGCACCACGCACCACGCGAACCACGCGGATGGCCGCCTTGCCGTACCGATTGGCCCCGAGTTCGATCACGTCGTCATCCTCGCATAGCGGTCCGCGGCGATGTCGATCACCGCTTCGAGCGCGCGATGGATCTCGGCGTCACGATCCGCCTCGAGTGCGGCGGCCAGGCCGGCCACGAGGTCGGCCCGAGGTCGGCCGGCGACGAAGACGCAATAGCGGAAGCCGAAACGCGATTCGTAGGCCGTGTTGAGGCGGGCCAGCTCCGCCTCGGTCGAGGCACCATCCGCAACCGCTGGCGACGGGGCCTCATCTCCATAGCCCTGCTCGCGAAACGACGATTCCGAGACCGTGGCCGGCGGCGCTCCGAGCCGTGGGTGGGCGTCGATCAACTCGATCTGCTCGTCGAGCGGCATCGCGTGCGCGATGCCTCGGGCGGCACGGAACATCGCCTCGACGGACCCGAAGGGTCGGGCCACCGCGAGCCGGCCGAGAAAGGCCCGGGCGCCCTCGAACAAGGGTGCGACGGCGGCCGCGAACGCACCCGGTGCGACGACGTCGAGGTCATCGATCGACAAGCGGGCACGGCCTTCAGTGGTCACCAGCCGCCTGCCTCGCGCACCAGCCGGTGCAGGACGCGCGCGGCCACGACCCGACGATAGCCGGCGGTCGAGCGGACGTCGTCGATGGGATGGATCTCGGCCGCCAGGGTCTCCGCGGCGAGATCGGCCGTCTCTGGCGTGGGCGGGCGGCCCTCGAGCGCGGCTTCCGTGGCGGTCGCCCGGATGGGTGTCGCGGCCACGGACCCGAGGGCCAGCCGGACGTCGCGCCACGGCGTCGCGGCAAGACGCGGGTCGGCCGGTTCGCCGGCACGCCAACCGAGCGCCAGCACGACCTTGCTGATCGACTGCGCCCGTCGCGTGCCGACCTTGCGGAAGCGCATCTCGCGACCGGCCATCAGCGGGATCCGGATCCGCACCAGTAACTCATCTGCAGCCATCGCCGTCTGCCGGTACGACGGCCAGAATGCCGCTGCGGCGATCGTCCGTTCGCCTCGGACCGAGCCGACCACGAACTCCGCATCGGCGGCCAGCAGGATCGGCAGGGTGTCACCGGCCGGTGATGCGTTGGCCACGTTGCCGCCCAGCGTCCCGCGGTTCTGGATCTGGGCCGCGCCGATCGTCGCGGCCGCCTCGACCAGCACGGGGAGATGCTCGTTGCACAGCGCCGACCAGCGGATCTCCGTGTAGGTCGTCAGCGCCCCGAGGGTGACCGCGTCGCCATCGAGATTGATCCCACGCAACTCGTCGAGCCGCCACAGGTCCAGGATCCGGGTCGGCGGCGGCCCGAGTTCGCCACTCAGGGCGACCATCAGGTCCGTCCCGCCCGCGATCGGTCGGACCTGGCCATCGGCGATGAACGCATACGCCTCGGTCAGGTCGCGCGGGCTGTCGACCGGTGGCTCGAACACGATCAGGCGTCTGCTGCATGCGTCGCGGCGAGCGCGATCGCCTCGACGATCTTGGTGTACCCGGTACACCGGCACAGGTTGCCGGCGATGGCCTCGCGGATCGCCGCATCGTCCGGTCCGCCACCCGCGTCGAGGTAGGCCCGGGCTGCCATGAGCATGCCCGGCGTGCAGATCCCGCACTGTGCGCCGCCGGTCGACAGGAACGCGGCCTGCAATGGGTCAAGGGTGACCGGTGCGTCCGGGGAGAGTCCGGGATCGGCCAGGCCCTCGACGGTGGCCACCGCATGATCATCGACCTGGCAGACGGGGACGAGACAGGCATCCACCGGGACGCCATCGAGCAGGACGGTGCAGGCGCCGCATTCGCCCTCGCCGCAGCCTTCCTTCGTGCCGGTCAACGCCAGGTCCTCGCGAAGCACGTCGAGCAGCCGCCGCATCCCGGGCACATCGACTTCCACGGGGCCGTCGTTGACCACGAACCGATAGACGGGCATCAGCCTGCGGCCGCCGGTTCGGAGGCGCCGGGCCGGAGCGGCGCGGCCCCGGGAACACCGGCCATCGCGGCCAGGATCCGTTCCGGGCTGGCCGGGAGGTCTCCGATCCAGACTCCCGTCGCATCGGCGATGGCGGCGATGACCGCCGGGGCACCGACGTCCATCGGCAGTTCGCCCACTCCCTTCGCCCCGTGGGGCACGCCGTCGAAGGGCGCCTCGACCAGGATCGTCGTGATCCTCGGCGCATCGAGCGCGGTCGGGATGATGTACGTGGCAAGGCGGTCGTTGAGGTAGCGACCGTCGCGCAGCTTGATCTCCTCGATCGTGGCGTAGCCGACCGCCTGGAGCGTGCCGCCCTCGACCTGGCCCTCGGCCAGCACCCGATGGATGACCCGGCCGATGTCGTCGGCGGCGACGACGTCGCGGACATGGACTTCGCCGGTGTCGAGATCGACCTCGACACTCGCCACGCAGGCGGCCCAGCCGAACGCCGGATACGCGTCGCCGCGATACGTCTCGTCATCGAACCCGACGCCCGGATACGGCTCGAACTTCTGGTCGATCCGGAGCGGGCCGCTGGCCAGCACGTAGTCACGATAGGTGGAGGCGAACGGACCGCCCGTGGCCGCTTCGACCTCGGTCCGCATGCGCTGCGCCGCCTGGATCAAGAGGCCACCGACGACCATGGCCGTCCGCGACGCGACGGTCGGGCCGGAATCGGGCACGTACGCGGTGTCCTGGGGCGCGATCTCGACCGCGTCATCGGCCACCCCCAGGGTGTCGGCGACGAGCTGCGGGAAGATGGTCTTCGTGCCCTGACCCATCTCGGTCGAGGCGACCAGGATGGTGATGGCGCCTTCTGCGGTCAGCTCGAGCGAGGCGACCGAGGCGAGCTTGACCTCGCCGGAGCCGGTGAACCCGGCGCCATGCCAGGCCAGCGCCAGCCCGACACCCGAGGCCAGCCTCGTTCGCTCCGTCCGCAGCGGTGAACCCGGGATGGACCCGGATCCCGCGCGGCCGGCACGATCGCGCCGATGGCGAGCCCGCAGGCGCTCGAATTCGCCGGCCTCCGCGGCACGCTCAAGCACCTCCTCACCGGCCACGCTGGTCCGCAGGACCTGGCCGGTCGGTGTCGTGTCGCCGAGGTGGTAGACGTTCCGGCGTCGGATCTCGAGCGGGCTGATCTGGAGCGCCTCGGCGATCCGGTTCAGGTGGGTCTCCGCGGCGAACTCGGTCTGTGGCGCTCCGAACCCGCGGAATGCGCCGTTGGGCGGCGTGTTGGTCCGGGTCGCCCGGGCGCGGATCCGGACATTCGGACAGCGATACGGGCCGCCGGCGTGGATCGCGCCGCGTGACAGGACGACCGGGGTCAGGGTGCAGTAGGCGCCCCCGTCCATGATGACCTCGATGTCCTGGGCCAGCAGTCGGCCGTCGTGACTCACCGCTGTCCGGTGTCGAACGATGGCCGGGTGCCGCTTGGTCGTGGCGGCCAGGTCCTCGTGGCGGTCGTAGATCATCCGGACCGGGCGCTCGGCTTTGCCCGCGAGGAGCGCCGCATGCAGCGCGATCATCGACGGGTACTCCTCCTTGCCCCCGAACCCGCCGCCCGTCTCCGCCTGGACGACCCGGGCCTGCCGGTCGTCCATCGCGAGTCCGCGCTTGAGCGCGGTGTGGACGTAGAACGGGCATTGGAGCGAACCGTGGACTGTGACTCCCCCGTCGCCGGTCGGGACCGCGATCATCGCGTTGTTCTCGATGTACAACTGCTCCTGGTGACCGACCCGATATTCGCCCTCGAGGACCAGGTCGGCGGCGGCGAACGCCCGGTCCGGCTCGCCAGTCGCCAGCTCATAGGCCGCGAACACGTGCTCGGAGACGAGCGGATCGAATGTCGCGGGCAGCGGCTCGGTCGTGATCCGGAGGGCGGCCCGAGCGGCGCGAAGCGTGGCCCGGTCCGGGGCCGCGATCAAGGCCAGCGGTTCGGCGTGATGCTGGATCTCGCCACCGACCGGCACGAGGATCGGCTGGTCCGCCTTGATCGAGCTGACGACGTTGTCGCCGGGGATGTCGGTCGCGGTCACGAGGACGACGATCGACCAGTCGAAGCCCGGGTCCGGATCGATCGCCACCAACCGTGCATGCGCATCGGTCGACCGGATGGTCGCTCCGAACCAGGCCCCTGGGAACACCAGATCATCGGCGTACCTGGCCGTCCCGGTGAGCTTCGCGGGGCCTTCCCGGCGCAGCGGCTGGGCGGTGCGCGCCCGTCCGGGGATGACGCTGCCCGGCGACACGACAAGCGGACCAGGCGCGGCGATCCGGCTCGTCAGGTCGGGCACGGAGCATCCTCCATCGCCCGTGACTCTATCACCCGGGCCGTGACCATCGGGCCATGGCAGACGACCGTGCGGGAAGGCAGGATCGGTCGATGGACGGATCAGCTCGCTCTCTGCAGCAGTCCGGACCAGACCCCGGCGGACCCCACCGTTCGGTGCGGTTCGGCACCGGGAAATGGTCCGCGGTCGAGCCGGAAACAGGGCCACAAGCCACCCCGGCCCGGTATAGTCCGCGGTCCGTGGTGCTCCTTCATCATCCATCCCGGGGCTTCATCCAGCTAACACGGACGGCATGAACGACAACGTCCTGATCCTGCTCATCGTCCTCGTCGCCGCCAACCTGATCCTGCTTGCCATCGTGCTGATCCGGTCGTTGCTGCGACGCCGCCACGAGCGGAACGACAGCCCGCGATGGGCCGAAGTGCCCGAGCGCCCGATCGCCGGTTCACGCGGCTACTTCAGCCCGATGCCGATCGAGACCCCGTCGCCGACGAGCCGGACCGATCCACTGACCGGGCTGCTCGTCGCAGCGGAGTGGAACCGGATCATCCTCGACGAGGATGCCCGGAACCATCGCTATGGACGGCCGGCGACGGTCGTCATCGTCGAGCTCGGTGGCTTCGACCGGCTGGTCAACTCGCTCGGCCGCGAGGCCGGCGACCGTGTGCTGCCGGCCGTCGCCGACGCGATGCGCCGGAACGCCCGCGCCGCCGATTACGTCGCTCGCCTGGACACCGGCCGGTTCGGGGTCCTCCTGCCCGAGACCGGCGAGGTCGAGGCGGTGAACTACGTCGAACGGGTCCGCAACGCCTGCGAACTGTGGCTCGAAGCCGGCGCGGTCGCGCTCGAGCTGGCGATGGGCTGGGCAAGCCCGGCCGCGGACACGACCCTGATCGATGCCGCCGCGGTGGCCCAGGAGCGGATGTTCACCGAGTTGCGCCGCAGCGCCCGGCGCTCGAGCGATCTTGATGTCGGCGGCGGCGGACCGTCCATGCCGGATACAGAGGGCTCGCCCTTCCCGGTCTAGGCTTTGGGACCTCAGGCACGGCCGGGCACCGAGCCTCTGGATGCGTCCCACAGCAACGCGATCGCAACGAATGAGCGTGGCCGGCCCTCCCGAGCCTCTGGATGCGTCCTACAGCAACGCGATCGCCACGAATGAGCGTGGCCGGCCCTCCCGAGCCTCTGGATGCGTCCTACAGCAACGCGATCGCCACGAATGAGCGTGGCCGACGTCGATTTCGGACAGAGATCGTCATTTCTCGGCACCTGCCGAGCGTGTTCATGCGAAAAGCGCGTGTTTCAGGCGCATCGAGGGCCGAGGCGCGATCGCCGGGTCAGTCTCGGCCGTGGCGCAGGCCGCGCCCCGGCGTCGCGCCGGTGTGGATGCCGTCGGCCACCACCCGCACCCCCGCCACGACGACCTCGTCGATGCCGACCGGGTAGCGGCGCGGATCGTCATACGTCGCCATGGACCGGACGGTCGCCGGGTCGAAGACGACGAGATCGGCCACGGCGCCGTCACGGATGACGCCGCGATCGCGCAGGCCGAGCCGGGCGGCCGGTGCCGAGGTCATCTTGCGGACGGCCTCCTCGAGGCTGAGGAGCGCCTCGTCCCGGACGAACTGACCGAGGATCCGGGGGAAGCTTCCATACGTCCGCGGACTCGGCTTCTCGCCGAGGAACGTGCTGTCCGTGCCGACCATCCCGACCGGGTGGGCGACGAACAGCGGCAGGCTGTCGGGTGCTGGTCCGCTCGTCACCTGGCTCACGCCGAGGTCCTCCGCCAGCAACAAGTCACAGATGACGTCGAGCGCGTCGTGGCCGGTCTCGGTCATGACGTCGGCCACCGTCCGGCTCTCCCAGCGAAGGTTCTCAGGCGTGCGGAAGGCCCCCAGCCGCACGTCCGCCCACCCGGCCGCACTGGCATACGACGCACCGCGCGCCGCGAACTCCGTGCGGATGCGATCCCGCGCCGCGCGATCGGCCAGACGGATCTTGAGCGGTCCCGGGCCGCCGGCCTGGACCCAGAGCGGCAACTGGATAAGCAGCCGGGTCGAGGCCCATTCGTACGGATACGTGTCGAAGGTCACGTCGTGACCCGCGGCGCGGGCCTCGTCGACGAGTGCCAGCATCGGCTCCGGTCCACCGGGAAACGTCGCCCGGTGGTAGAAGTGGGTGATGTGCGCCGGCGCCCCGGCCCGGCGCCCGATCTCGATCGCCTCGCGGAACGGGTCGAGGTAGCGATCGCCCAGACCGTACCGGACATGGCTGTGGTAGAACCCGCCGGCTTGACCTGCGGCCCGACTGAGCGTGGCCAGCTCGCCGGTCGTCGCGAATGCGCCGGGTGGATAGTCCAGACCGGAACTCAGCCCGAACGCGCCCTCGGCCATCCCGTCGCGCAGCAACCCGGCCATGCGATCGAGGGCCAGATCGTCGACCGCCACATCGTCCCAGCCAAGCGCCGCGATCCGGAGCTGCGAGTTCCCGACGAGCGTCGCGATGTTGAGGCTGACCGTCCCGTCGTAGCGGGCAAGGTACGAGTCGACCGAGGTCCAGTCATAGTCGAGGTCGGGGCGCCCATCGAGCCCGGAATCGAGATGGACGAACGCCTCCAGGTCCTCGCGTCGCAGGAACGGCGCGAACCCGTTGCCATCGACCCCCACGAGCTCGGTCGTCACGCCCTGCCGGACCTTGGGCTCGTGGCGAGGGTCGGCCAGGATCATCAGCCCGCCGTGGCTGTGGAGATCGATGAACCCAGGCGCAACGACCTTGCCGGTGGCATCGATGACCTGGCCTGCCCGCACGACGTCGGCGTCGACCGCCAGAACGTGGATCCTGCCGTCGACCACGGCCACGGTCCCGACCCGTCCCGGAACGCCCGTTCCATCGACGATCGTCCCGCCGCGGATCACCAGGTCGGCATGGTCGATCACGACGAACCCGGTCCCTCGAGCGCTCGGCCGCGCACCCAGGCGGCCCGGACCATGTCCGGATGCGGCCGGAAGATGAGCCGGCTCATCAGGTCAGTCGGATCGGCGTCGACCGGCTCGCCCGTCAGCGGGGTCACTCGCCGGGGGTCGATGGCGATCAGGTCGGCCTCCTTGCCGACCTCGAGTGAACCGGTCACATCGTCGAGGCCCAGCGCTCGCGCACCGTCGAGTGTCCCGGCCCGCAGCCAGTCGAGCGGCTCGAGGATCGGCCCCTCATCCCCCACCAGCGAGCGACGGGCCATCTGGGCGTAGGCGCCGGCGCGCATGACCGAGAAGATCGAGGCGTCCGGACCGCCGGAGATGTCCGAGCCGAGCCCGATCGGCAGCCCGGCGCCCCGATATCGCGCCAGGGGCATGACGCCGGCGCCGAGGAACAGGTTCGACGCCGGGCAGTGCGCGATGTTCGTGCCCGACTCGACCAGCCGCCCGAGCTCGTCGTCCGAGAGGTGGATGGCGTGGGCGAGGACGGTCCGCGGGCCGAGCCCGCCAGCCCGTTCGTACACGTCGACATAGTCGCGCGCTTCCGGGAACTCGCGCTTGACCGCATCGATCTCGAAGGGATCCTCTGCGAGATGCGATTGCCACCAAGTGCCCGTCGCGCGTGCCAGGGTCGCGGATTCACGAAGCAGGTCGGCCGTACAGCTCACCGCGAAACGTGGCGTCACCGCATAGCCCAGGAGGCCGTCGGCGGCGCCGTGCCAGCGCTCGATCAGATCGGCCGATTCGCGCAAGGTGCGGTCCAGGATGGTCGTCGGGTCGATCTCGTCGTCGTACGTCCCGCGGTCCATCATCACCTTGCCGAGGATGGCCCGGATACCGTGCCGCTCGGCCGCCGCGAAGGCCGCATCCATGGCCGCGGCATAGACGACCCCGTAGGCCACGATCGTCGTCGTCCCGGCCGCCGCGAACGAGCGGAAGATGGCCGGCGCAAGCCGCTCCGGCACGGCCGGATCGGCCCACGATCGCTCGGTCGGGAAGGTCAACCGATCGAGCCATGCCAGCAGGTCCTGCCCATACCCGACGCCGGCGTTGGGGACCTGCGGCAGGTGTGCGTGGAGATCGATCATCCCGGGCAGGATCACCCATGGCCGAATGTCGAGCGCGGCATCTGCCTCAGCCGGCCGATCCGCCGCGGCACCCACGAAGGCCAGCGATCCGGCCGCGTCGACGACGACCAGCCCGTCGATCTCGTGCCGGATCCCGCCGGCAGCCAGTGGCGTCAGGAGGCGGGCCCGGATCGCGAACGGCGCGCTCGGCAGGTCCATCGCGTCAGGCTAGCAGGGACGGTCCCGGCCACGATCGCTCGGGGCATGGTTCGACCCGGATCGATCGATCCGGGTCGTGGGTGGCCGGCCGGCTCGGGTCAGCGTTTCTTGCCGCGGACCTCGAACAGGTGGGCGGTCCATTCCGAACCGCCGCGATCCTGGGCGGCAGAACTGCCGTGCCAACCGCACGTGCAGGTGATGGTCTGCGCCTGATGCTTGTACTCGTCGATGACGTGCTTGAACGGTTCGACCGTGGTGGGCTTGACAGGTGGGCGACTGTTCACACGATCTCCTGCGAATGGCAGCACCGACGTTTGCGCGAACGCGGTCGGCGGCCGGGGGGCTTCCATCTTACCCGATTTCCGCGTGCTCAGCTGAGCGTGCTCAGTCCGGGACCGGCAAGAGGTCATCACGAACGACCTCATCCGCGGTCACGGCGTGGTTCAGCAGCCCAAGCGTGCCGAGGTAGTCGATCGACTTCGACCAGCCCTCGCGATCGATGGCGCCCAGCCCGCCGGTCGTCTGGGCCGGACCCGTCCATGAATCGATGGTGGCCGCCAGAACCTCCGACTGGCCGGTCGCCGAGGCGAGCTCCGGGACGGCCTTGACCGCGGCATCGAGACCCCGCTGCGGGTCCTCCTTGATCTCGTTCATCGCCTGGAGCGTGGCCGCGATGAACGCGGCGATCGCGTCACCCTTGGCATCGATCGTGTCGCGCGCTGCAACGAGACCGGGGCCGGGCAACGGCGTGATGTCATCGATGCGCAGGACGACCGCGGGCTGACCGTGGAGTTCGAGCTGGACCGGCTCGTTGTTGGCGAACCCGGTGGCCGCGTCCACGGCGCCCTGCTCGACCGCCGCCTCCTGGGTGAAGTCCGGGTATTCGACGATCTCCACGTCGTCGGTCGTCAGGCCGGCCGAGTCGAGCAACGCCTGGAGCATGATCCAGCCCGAACCGTAGCGACCGGGCGTCCCGATCTTCTTGCCCTTGAGATCGGCCGCGCTGGTGATCCCGGACGACGCCTTGGCGAACACGACGTTCGGGAACTTGCCATAGATCGTGGCGACGTACTGGATCGGGATGGCGTTGCTGGCCGCCGGGATGACGCTCGTGCCATCGCCGATCCCGACGTCGATCGCGCCCTGGCCGACAAGAGTGATGAGGTCCGGGTCGATCTTGTTCTGGAACTCGACGTCGAGCCCGGCCCGCTCGTACAGGCCTTCTTGCTGGGCGAGGTAGAACTGGGCGAACTGGACGCTCGGGATGTAACCCAGCCCCACGACGAGCTTGGTGGCGGGCGCCGGGGTCGGGCTGGCCGCTGCCCCGCAGCCGGCCAACAGGCTGACGCCGAACAGGATGGCGATGATCCGGACGGCGGGGCGACGAAGCGATGACACGAAGACCTCCGATGTGGGTGATGAGCTAGCGGGCGCCGACGAATCGATGCTCGGCGAGGACGACGACGAGATACAGGACGATCCCGATGAGCGCGATCGTCACGAGCGTCGCGAACATCAACGGGATATCGAACAGCGAACCTCGAGCGAGATTGATCAGCACGGCCAGGCCGTTGCTGGCACCGGCCCACTCGCCGACCACCGCCCCGACCACGGCCAGGGTGACCCCGACCCGAAGGCCACCGAAGATGCTTGGCAGGGCGGCCGGGACCTCGATCGTGGCCAGGATCTGCCGGGGCGTGGCCCGCAGGCTTCGACCGAGTTCGATGAGCCGCGGATCGACCGACCGGATCCCGACCATGGTCGCGATGGCGACCGGGAAGAACACGATCAATGCGCAGATGACGACCTTGCTGAGCAGCCCGGACCCGAACCACAGGACGAGCAGCGGGGCGAGCACCAGGATCGGGATGGCCTGGGCGGCGACGAGGTAGGGCGAGGCGAGGCGCTCGAACAGGGTGCTTCGGGCGAGCGCGTAGCCGACCATCACCGCAAGCATCGCCCCGACGACGAAGCCCAGGGCGATCTCGACCATGGTCGTCGCGAAATGTGGCCAGACCGTGCCGTCGAGCCAGGCACCGACGAACCGGCCCGCCACCAGATCCGGGCCCGGCAGGATGAACGGCGGCAACCCGCTGACCACCACGATGACCTTCCAGACGAGCACGAAGACCACGAACGCGGCCGCCACCGGGAACCACGTCGAGCGGGTCACGAGGCGGTCTCCGCGACGTCAACGGGCGTCTCGAGATGCGCCCGGATCCGGCGCGACGCCTCCGATACGGCCGCCGCGTCGAGGTCGGCGATCGACCGTGGCCGGGCGATGTCGATCGGGATATCGGCCACGACCCGGCCCGGACGCGGCGACAGGACGATGACCCGGTCGGCGATCATGATCGCCTCGGGGATGCTGTGGGTGACGAGCACGATGGTCGTCGCGGCCCGCTCCCAGAGCCGCAGGATCTCGAGATCGAACCGTTCGCGGGTCAGCGCGTCGAGGGCGCTGAATGGTTCGTCGAGGAGCAGGACGGTGGGCTCGAGGGCCAGTGCCCGCGCGAGCGCGACCCGCTGGCGAGTCCCGCCCGACAGCTCGGCCGGACGCGCCGCCATGACGGCCGGATCGATGCCGACGAGCTGGACCAGATCGGCACGCCGCGCCGCCTGGCGAGGCTCGTCCCAGCCGGCCAGTTCGAGCGGGTAGGTGACGTTGTCGGCCGCCGAACGCCACGGCAGCAGCCGCGGTTCCTGGAAGACGAGTCCGATCCGCGGGTCCGGACCGGTGATGATGGCGCCGTCGAGGCGGGCCTCGCCCGTGGCCGGTCGGAGCAGCCCCGCGAGGAGGCGGAGCAGGGTCGACTTGCCGCACCCGTTGGGGCCGATCAGCGCGACGATCCCACCGGCCGGGATGTCCAGGTCAAGACCAGCCAGGACCGGCAGGGCCGCCCCGCTGCGATCCGCGAAGTTGAAGGAAAGGCCGTGCACGCCGATCGCACCCGCGGCGCCGGTCGTCACGGCGCGATCCGGTCGGGCAACAGCGGCCGGAGGATCGGGGCAGTCGCCGGGTAGATGGCGCGATACGCATCGAACAGACGGTCGTACGTCGGGCGGAGTTCTGCCCGCGGCAGGATCCGGGTCTCGATGCGGGTCATCGCCGCGATCGCTGCGGGGAGCTCAGGGTACGCCCCGATCCCGACCGCGGCCAGGATGGCCGAGCCGAGGACGGCCGTCTCGAGGACGGCGGGGACGGCGACCGGGAAGCCCGTGACATCGGCCTTGACGGCGTTCCAGAACGCGCTCCGGGCCGGTCCCCCGCAGACTCGCATCTCGGTGACGGTGACGCCGGCGGCGAGCATCGGCTCGGCGACGTGGCGGATGGCGAGCGCGGACGCCTCGACGATGGCCCGGGCGACGTGGCCCCGGCCGTGACCCAGGGTCAAACCGGCGAGCACCCCGCGAGCATCGGGGTCCCAGATCGGCGACCGCTCACCGGCCAGGTAGGGCAGGAAGACGAGACCATCCGAGCCCGGTGGCGTCGCCGCGGCTTCCGCGAGCAGGGCATCGGTCGTGATCGTGCCACCCAGGATGTCGTCGCGATACCAGTCCAGCGCCCGGCCGGTCGCGGCCATCGCGGCCCCCACGCTGTACCGGCCGGCGAGGGGCGCCGGGGTCACGAACCCACCGGCGACCTCGATGGGTCGGTCCCAATACACCCCGAAACCACCCGCCGACCCGCCCGGATCGTAGGCGTCGCCGGGCTCCAGCAGGCCCGCCCCCAGATAGCTGGCGAAGGCGTCGACCGTGCCGCCCACGACCGGGACCCCGGGTCGCAGCCCGAGGGCCTCCGCAGCGGCATCGTCCAGCGGTCCGACGATGGCGCCGGTCTGCGTCGGTGGAGGAAGCTTGGCCGAGGGGATGCCGGCCGCCGTCACGAGGGCCGGGTCCGGGACGAGCTGGTCCGGGACGCGCGGGCTGGCGGCGATCCCGGTCAGCCGGAACGCGAGGTACTCCCAGGTTGTCAGGTACCAGGTCGTGGCTCGGGCGACGTCCGGCTCGCGGCGCTCGACCCAGAGCGCAGCGGGCAGGCCGCCGAGCGCCCAGCCGCGAACCCCGGTGGCGTGTCCGAGCTCCACCGCCTCGTCCGCCGCTCGGCTGTCGAGGAACGTGATAGCCGGCCGTGTCGCCTCGCCCCGGTGATCGATGGGGACGAGCGTCGGTCCGTGGCCGTCTAGCCCGATGGCGGTCACCACGTGACCGTCGGGAACGTGCACCCCGCGAACGGCACTCACGACGGCCGACCACCAGGCGCCCGGATCCTGTTCCGCCCAGCCGTGACCGCCGCTCACGTCGAGCGCATACCCACTCCGGGCGAGGCCGATCAGTCGGCCGTCAAGGTCGATCAGCCCGGCCTTGACCTCGGTCGTGCCAAGGTCGAGCCCCAGGACGATGGGCGTCTGCGGACTCATCGGCCGGCCTGGTCGAGGGCGACGACGGCCTCTGCCGTCTCGACATCGGTCACGAGCGTCCGGACGACGCCCGACCGGAGCGCACCGAGGATCGGCTGGACCTTGCTCGTGCCCGACGCCACGCCGATCGACGTCGGGACGCGGCCCAGCTCACGTGCATCGAAGGCGATCACCCGCTTGCGCAGGCCCGCGCACACGAACCGGCCGTCGAGGTCGAACGGGGCGATGAGGATCTCGCCGACCGCCCCCGCGGCATCGAGCTCCTGGTCCAGGCCCGGCCCGAGCTCGGCGGCGCTCCAGACCGGCCCCCCGATCCCGAACACCGCGACATCCATCCGGTCCCAGACCTCGACGATCGCACGGACGCCCGCGTGCGCGACGAGAGCCTTGCGCGTCGCCGCATCGTCGACGAGGCCGGGCGCCATGAGCCCACGCGCCTGGCCGTCGAGCGCATCCGCGACCCGCCGGTACGGTTCCCGATCCTGGCCTGTCGACCAGTAGCCGCCGCATAGCGGCACGACGGTGATCGCGACGGGGATCGAGGTCTGTTCCAGGGCCGCGGCGACGGCCGCCACCGATGCCCCGTCGCCGATCCCGACCGTGGCGCCGGGACGGATCACGCCTCGCAGGACTTCGGCCCCCAGGCGACCGACCATCCGCCGGGTCAGGTCTTCCGGGCCGGCCAGGGACGGCGCGAGGTGGACCGCATCGAGCTCGAATTTGTCGCGCAGGGTCGCGGTGGCCGGACTGTCGGCTGTCGTGCGGTCCACGATCCGGATCTCGACGATCCCTTCCGCCCGGGCGCGTTTCAGAAGCCGCGATACCTGCGGCCGAGTGACCCCGAGCTGCTCGGCGATCGTGCTCTGCGTCTCACCCAACTCGTAGTACAGCCGGCTGGCACGGACCAGTGTCTCGAGGTCGTTCACGAGTGGTGGCCACCGCTACGGCCGCGCACGCGGCGCACGTTTGTACCGAACAGATGTGCAGACACGATCCGTGCATCATCCGGTCGGGTACGGACCCTGTCAAGGCCGCGCGCCTTCGCCGATTCCCACCGGGCGCGTGTCACAGACGCGAATCCCGAACGAACACGCGTGACCCCTCCCCGATTCCGACACGATCTGCAGGATCTGCGGGTCGGTCATGCTCGTTCGTTTGTCGAGTGCGTCCCTGACACGCGACCGGCGCCGTTGGTCGGATCGGCTTGACCCAACGTCCCAGCCAAGTCGAGAGTGGTGCTATGACGGACCAGCTCCCGCCCAAAACGCCACACGCGCGGGACGCAGCTCGATACGTCTTGGTATGTGCTTTCCGGGCTGACTTCGACGCCGATGTCAGATCACCGCGCAACCGGATTGACGCGCGACGATTCCGGCGGCGAGCTCCGGAGATCGACTCGCGGCCGGGTGCGGCGACGCTGCGTTCGTCCGGTCCACTCCTTGGGAAGCGTTCGTGCTGGTCGATAGTGCCGCCTCGTTCGCCGTCGACGCATTTCGTCTGACCACCTCGAAGGTCTCCTGGACCGACTCCGGCCAGGCTGGAGCGCCCTTATGTGCGCTTGGGAAGGAGCACGATGCCGGGGTCGAGGCGGCCATCTACTGCCGACAGGCGCAGGGACCGCTCGTGCAGGTTTGCCTGAGCATGGCGCGGCCATCGCCGAACTTGGAGCAACCCTAGATTCGACATCTATGTGCTCCCGGAAGAGCCACCGGACGAAGCCGCGGCGATGCGGCCCCTGACTCGAGACGAATTGTCCAGCCTCAACTCGCGGCTCGCGTCTGAGCGTGAGCCAAGGTCTGAGGCGTGAGCCAAGGTCTGCCGCCTTCCCTCGCTCCACATTCCGCCGCGCGTGTCACAGACGCGAATCCCGAACGAACACGCGTGACCCCTCCCCGATTCCGACACGTTCTGCAGGATCTGCGGGTCGGTCATGCTCGTTCGTTTGTCGAGTGCGTCCCTGACACGCATCCCGCGACGGCCGCGGGCTCGATCTAGAATCTGTGCGATGCCCGCTCCCGAGCCAACCCAGTACGACGCATTCGCCACCGATTACGAGGAGCACGCTTCCACCGCGCCATACAACGCGCTCTACGACCGGCCCGCCATGCTCGAACTCATTGGCGACGTGCGGGGCAAGCGGGTCCTGGATGTCGGGTGCGGACCGGGGTTCTACATCGCCACGCTAGTCGATCGGGGCGCGACGGTGTCGGGCTGCGATGCCTCGGCCCGGATGATCGCGCTCGCGGAGGCCAGGGTCGGCGATGCGGCCGATCTTCGGGTCCACTCCTTGGAGGAACCGTTCGGGTGGGTCGAGGATGCCAGCATCGATGTCGCCCTCGCCGCCCTCGTCTACCACTACGTCAACGACCGCGTGGCATTCCTGACCGAGATCCGGCGGGTACTCGCCCCGGATGGCGCCCTCGTCATCAGCACGCATCATCCGGCCGCAGACTGGCACCGGCTCGGTGGCTCCTACTTTGCCGTCGATGCCGTGACGGAGACCTGGAGCAAGGGCTGGGAGATCACCGCATGGCGGATGCCACTCACGAAGCTGACTGCCGAATTCGCAGAGGCCGGCTTCGTCATCGAGCGGCTCGTCGAACCCCTCCCGCAGCCGGAAATGGCCGCACGTCATCCGGAAACGTACGCGAGGCTGACGACGGAACCCGGCTTCATCCTCTTCCGCTTGGTGAAGGACCCGATCTTGGGGTGAGGGTCGGTCGCCGCACGCGAACCTCGACTGCAACATGGGTTCGGCCCAGCGCGTGTCACGGCCGCGGATCCTGTACGAACACGCGTGACCCCTCCCCGATTCCGACACGTTCTGCAGGATTCCGCAGGTCGGCCATGCTCGTTCATTTGTCGAGTGCGTCCCTGACACGCAAACCAAGCACCCGCCTCGCGGACAACAACTCCTACGTGCCGTCACCTATCCGGATCAGAGCGCCAATTCGGATCAGGGCGACAACTCATCTCGCACGCGCAGGTCACACACGCCAAACGGTCACAGCCGCGGCGACGCGTCTCCACCGAGTCGCCGGGCCGCATCCGCGTAGCCCAGGAATGGCGGCGGTGATCGCCGCCCTTCGAGCCGCGACGGCAGGAGCCACGCCGACCGCCTGATCGTCGGGTCGATGAGGGCGAGACCGCGTCCCGCGACCGGTTCGTCGACCCGTTCGAGGAGGCCACGCATCTGACGAGCGCGTGCCGGGAACGCACCAGCGAGCAGTTCTCGATTGGATCGGAGGGTCGCTTCGACTTCCTCGCTGGCCAGGGCAAGGACCCAGGCCACGACCCTGCGCGGCTGCCAGCCATTCGCACGGGCGACCCGAAACGCCGACCGCTCGTACCAGCCGACCTGCCGCTCGAGGGCTCCGACGTCGGCGATCTGGGTCTTGATCTCGACCACGATGAGGACGCCGGTACCCGGGTCCAATGCAAGAAGATCGATCCAGCCGTGCCAGCGTCCCTGGACGATCTCGACTTCCCGAGCGGTGAGCCAGCCGAGTCCGCGAAACCGCCGATCGGCATATCCCGAGCACCTGGCATGCACAAGGTCGCGTTGGCGTTCGGCACCGACCACGATCGGCGGTCGAGCCACGAGATCGATCTCCAGGTCGAGCGCTGTGGCGATCCGCTCCATCAGCTCGAGCGACGGGTCCGACCTTCCGAGTTCGATGTTTGCGATGTGTCCGCGTGTGACGCCAACGCGTTGGCCCAGTTCGTCCTGGGTCAGTCGAAGCCGCCGTCGCTGATCGCGACACGACCGTGCGAATGTGACGGCCACCGACATGGCGAGCAGTCAAGCACGGGTGCCTCACCTGGGGCTTGGCTCGAAGACTCCAGAGACTCGCGGGCGCGTGTCACAAACGCGGTTCTCGCACGAACGAGCATGGCGCCGCGTCGAATCCAGCGGTTTCTGCAGGATCCGCGGGTCGGCCACGCTCATTCGTGAGATCTGTGCGTGTCTGCCACGCGTTCGCGGGCGTCGGCCGTGAGCGGCGGGTGGGGTGGCGGCGGCGGGTGGGGTGGCGGCGGCGGGTGGGGTGGGCGCGGCCGGCGCGCCCGGCGCACTGGGACGGGCGTCCGGCGCGCGAGACCCTCCCGGCCGCGTGTCACAAACGCGGTTCAGGCACGAACGAGCCTGGCGCCTCGCCGATTCCGGCGTTTTCTGCAGGATCCGCGGGTCGGCCACGCTCGCTCGTCCCACTTGTGCGTGCCTGAGACGCGTCCGCGCGGGAAGAGTGCGGGAAGGTGCGGGAAGGGTGCGAGATGGGTGCGGGGGCGGCCGGCCCACCCTCGTCCGCCTACAGCACGCGCCCGGGGTTCAGGATCCCGAGCGGGTCGAGGGCCGTCTTGATGGCGCGCATCACCTTGACCGCCTCAGCCCCACGCTGGATCTCGAGCCACTCGCGGCGGGCGCTGCCGATGCCGTGCTCGCCGGTCACGGTGCCGCCGAGGTCGAGGGCCGCCTGATAGAGATCCTTCTTGACGGCCTCGGTCTTGGCCTCGGCCAGCGGGTCGCCGCGCTCGAACACCAGGTCGGGGTGGAGGTTCCCGTCCCCGGCATGCCCGAACGTGCCGATCCGGACCTCGTGGCGGGCGGCGATGCTTTCGATGGCGCGAAGCATCTCCGGCACCCGGGCCCGGGGCACGCCCACGTCCTCCATCCGGACTTCGCCGAGCCGTTCGAGCGCGTAGTGCGCCGCCCGACGCGCCTGGCGCAGCCAATCCGCCTCTTGCGCGTCGGCGGCACGGACGACATCCGTCGCGCCGGCGGCCCGACACGCCGCCTCGGCCGCCTCCAGCTCGGCGACGGCCGCCACGCCCGGCATGTCGGACTCGATCATCAGCATGGCGGCCGCGGTCCGGTCGAGCCCCAGATCATTCATGTCGTCGACGGCTGCGATCGTGAACTGGTCGAGCAACTCGAGGGTGACCGGCGACAGCCCGGCCGCGGCGATCCCGGCGACCGCCTCCCCCGCCGACTCGAGCGTCGGGAAGAAGGCCAGCATCGTGAGTCGCGGTGGCGGCGCCGGACGCAACTTCAGTGTCGCCTCGGTCGTGATCGCGAGTGTGCCCTGGCTGCCCACGAACAGGTGGGTCAGCGAATAGCCGGCGACGTCCTTCACATTCCGGCCGCCGGTCCTGATGACGGTCCCATCGGCCATCACGACCTCGAGCGACACGACCGAATCGCGCGTTTGACCGTACTTGACGCAGCACAAGCCGCCGGCGTTCGTCCCAAGGTTGCCGCCGATCGAGCACATCTCGAAGCTCGCCGGGTCGGGCGGATAGAACAGGCCGGCCTCGGCGACCGCGGCCTTCAGGTGCGCATTGATGACCCCGGGCTGGACGACCGCCACGAGGTTCTCGCGATCGATCTCGATGATCCGATCCATGGCCGTGAAGGCGATGGTCAGCGCGCCCTCGATCCCCGCGGCACCGCCGGACAACCCCGTCCCGGCGCCGCGCGGCACGACCGGGATGCGCATATTCCGCGGCGATCCGGACGAGTTCGGCGACTTCCTCGGTCGTCGTCGGCAGGGCGACCGCCCGCGGCAGCCCGGCCCGAAGATAGGCCGTCTCGTCGTAGCGATAGCCTTCGCGATCGATCGGCTCGGTCAGCAGCCGGACGGTCGGGACACGAGCGCCGATCGCGGCGATGAGCGGGTCAGCGGCGAGTTCGGTCGACACCCCTCGGAGTCTACGCGGGGTAGCATCGGTCGATGTACAGGCCCGGGATCGTCATCGGCTGCCTGGTCGTCGTCCTCGTCGGGCTCGCGCTGCCGATGTCTGCCGCGGCATACCCGACCGAGACCGCCGAGCCGTCGGAGATCGACGTGCCCACCGCCGCCGGAACGGTCAACCGCTCAAGCCCATA
The DNA here is from genome assembly GCA_963720715.1 of uncultured Chloroflexia bacterium. GTDB lineage: Bacteria > Chloroflexota > Limnocylindria > Limnocylindrales > CSP1-4 > SPCO01. The sequence goes on along the minus strand of CAVRGM010000004.1, from coordinate 237,116 downwards.
CCTCGAGGCGACCTACGACGTCGACCTGAAGCTTGCCTGGAAGGCCCGCCGGATCCGGGTCGCCAGCACGGCGAGTCATCCGCAACACCTCGAGCACCCCGATCGATCGCATCGAACTCAACACGATCGCCGCCAAACTCGGTGCGATGACGCTCACATCGGTCCGAGTCGACGGCACCCCAGCCAAGGCCGACGTCCACGGCCAGACCATCATCGTCCCCCTCGGGCGGAACCTGGCGGCCGGTGCCACGACCACGGTCCAGGTGACCTACCGCGCGACCCTTCGCCACGGCCTGGCCGGTTCGAACTGGCTATTCACCCGGACGAACGGGGTCCTCGACCTCTACCGCTGGGTGCCGTGGGTCAGCCGGCGCACCCCATTCGAGCGACCCAACCACGGCGACCCGTTCATGACCCCGTCGAGCCCATCGGTCACCGTCCGGATCACAACCTCGCGCAAGCTCGTCCTGGCGACGTCCGGACGCCGGATCGCGGTCAGCTCCGACGGCCTCCGCCAGACCTTCCAGGCCACCGACGTCCGCGACTTCACGGTGACCGCGGCGAAGGACTACCGGACGAAGTCGCGCACGGTCCGCGACACGGTCGTCCGGGTCTACTACCGGCCGGGCGCTCCAGGCGCGGCGATGCTCGATGCCGCTGCGGACGCCTTCGATGCGCTCGAGACCAAGCTCGGCGACTACCCGCACGCGACGTTCAAGGTCGTCCAGTCCGCCGGCGGCTACGGGATGGAATCGCCCGGTCTCGTCTGGATCCCGACCGGGGTCGCCGCCGCAAACCTGCGCTACCTCGCCGCCCACGAAACGGCCCATCAATGGTTCTACGGGCTCGTCGGCAGCGACCAGGCGCACGAACCGTTCACCGACGAGGCGGCCGCCGACTTCGCGGCGCGATCCGTGCTGAAGCTTCGACGTGGGAGTCGATGCGCAGTCGGTCGACTTGACCGGTCGATCTACGACTACTCGGCCGCGTGCTACTACGAGCGGATCTACATCCAGGGCGGCAACCTGCTCAACGACGCCCGCACGACGATGGGTTCGAAACGCTTCTGGACGGCGCTCCGTGGCTACATCGCGACCAACCGCAACCACCTGGTCCGAACGTCCACGCTGCTCGATGCCCTCGATGCCGCAACGCCGATCGACCTCGGTCGACGCCTGTTCGCCGACCGTTTCCCGCGGCTCTACTGACCGGGCTGATCGTCCCGGGCCGCCGCCCGACCGTCCCGGGCCGTCCGCCGGTCCGCGGCGAGCGCCTGCGGCATCTGCCGGAACTCCCGAGGCAGCAACGGTCGCCACGCCTGCCAGGCCGTCACCAGCCACGCCGAGACCAGTCGCTCGCGACGACCCCATCGAAGCCCGAAGTCATCGCGCAGCGAGGGTGGCAGCAGCCCGATCGATGGCCACAACGTCCAGCCGACCGCCGCTGCCGGGACCCATGCGAGTGCGGGATGGAGCGGACCCAGCGGCGGGTTGAGCACGACCGTCGCCAGTTCGCGGCCGAGCGGCGAGACCTTGACCGGGCCGCCCGGACCCAGCATGCCCGCCACGTACCGCTCGAACGCCGCCACATCGGCCGGCAGCATCGTCTCCGGGATCCCGAACGCCCGCCCGATCGGTCGCGTCTCCAGGTAGAACGCTGCACGTTCAGCCGGGCCGAGCGGAGCGAGCCAGGCATCGTAGGTCCGCATCGTCGATTCGATGAGCGTCGCGTGGACCCACAGGCTCAGCTCCGGATCACGGGCCGAATACCCCGGCCCGGTGATCCCGGAATGCAGCCGGTTGAGCCGCCGGATCTCGGCCCGTGCCGCGCTCGTCGACCCGTACACGATCGTCAGGTAGCTCCGCAACGTGCCGGCCAGGCGGCTCCAGGGATCGACGCGAAAATCGGAGTGCTCACCGACGCCCGCGGCGACGGCCGGATGCGCCAGTTGCATGAGCAGGGCCAACGGGCCGGCGCCCAGGAGCAGCATGGCCTCGCGATCGAGCCGCCACGCGATGGACGTCGGGCCGTACAACCCGTCGTCAGATGCGCCGACCGTCAGCGGTCGTCCGGGCGTCGCCCCACGAGCCACCAGGCGGCCGGGAAGATCGCCGCGGCCAGGACCAGCTTGAGCGCATCCCCGATCAGATACGGGTACAGGCCCTTGTCGAGCGTTTCGGTGAGGCTGAACCCGGTGACGGCCATGAGCCATGGCAACCCGATGGCGTAGATGATCACGCTGCCGACCAGCATCGCTCCGAGCGCACCGCCGATCCGCCGGTCCCAGCCGAGCTCGGCGAGTCGACCGACGACCGCCGCCGCCACGACGAACCCCACGAGATATCCGCCGGTCGCACCCCAGATGACCTCAAGACCACCTTTATGCTCGGCGAAGAACGGCAGCCCGACGACACCCAGCAGCACGTAGAGCGACACCGCGAAGAATCCGCGCCGCAGCCCAAGCGACGCTCCGACGAGCAGGACGCCGAAGGTCTGGCCGGTGATCGGGACCGGCGAACCCGGGACGGGGATGACGATGAGGGCCGTCAGATAGACGAAGAATGCCCCGGCCAGCACGAGCGTCAGGTCACGGACCCGGGTGTTGACGCGCTCGCCGACGCGGATCGGGACCAGGAAGTCGGCGATGGTGAGGCCGTGGTCCTCTGTCGTGCTGCGGTCGAGCCGCGGGATGGCGAGCGTCATCGGGACTCCGATCCGGGGTCGCCAAGGGCGGCGACCTGACGGCCGGAGTCTAGCATCCGGTCACTCGTACTGGACCGCTCGGACGATCGACAGGCGGCTCGCGATCCGGGCCGGATAGGCCGCTGCCAGCATGGCGACCACGACTCCGATGACGAGGGCGAGGACGATCACGGCCCACGGGATCCCGGTCGCAAGGTCCACGCTGCCACCCGTCGCCGCGACCATGACCGCGCCGATGACCAGACCGACAGCGATCCCCAGCAGGGCGCCGGCCAGCCCCAGGACGCCGGCCTCGACAACGACCGAGCGCCAGACCTGCCGGCGACTCATCCCGGCCGCGCGCAGGATCCCGAGTTCTCGAACCCGCTCCAGGACGTTCATCGACAGCGTATTGGCGATGCCCAGCGCCGCGATCAAGATGGCCACGACCGCCAGGGCATCGAATAGCCCGAAGATCCGCTCGAGCGCGACGCTGATGGCGCCCTCGATCTCGCTGAGTGGGACGACCTGCAGCGCGAGGAGCGCCGCATCGGCATGGAGTGAACTCGTCGCGGTGGACGGCGCACCGGCGGCAAACCGGACCGCGAACACGTCGGCGCCGGCCACCCCAAGGCGGTCCGTGGCGTCGTCCCAGCCGACGAGCATCGCCTCACCGGCGCTGCCCGGGATCGATCGCTCGACGACGCCCACGACCCGCAGGTCGAGTGGCCTTCCCGCGCGATCCGGGACCGTGATCATGTCGTTGACCGCCAGTCCGAGTCGGTCGGCCATGGCCGCGGGCACGATCGTCGCGCCGCCCTGATCGAGTGCCGCCAGGGCCGCCGCCCGATCACCGGAGGTGAACGTCAATCGCCCGTCCGCGGCAAGGGCGGCGCCGCTGACGGCCGCGGCATCGGTTCGGGCGCCGTCGACTGCCACGTCGAAGGTCGCGATGGCGCTGACCCGTTCGATACCGGGCACGGCCGCGGTCAGGTCGGCTTCGACGCCCTCGTCCGTGGCGACCGGGCGGATGGAGGTCAGGACGAGATCGCCCGGGATGACCTGGTCGATCCAGCCCGCGGCCGCGGCACGGGCATGCTGGCCGACGCCACCCAGCGCGACGATCATCGCCAGGCCCACGGTCAGGCTGCCCAGGGTCAAGGCCGTTCGGCTCGGGTCGCGCCCGATCGTGCTCCGGGCGAGGCGCTCCTCGACCCTCGCGATGAGCCGGAACGGCAGACCGGCCACGGTGGCGACGAGCGGCAGGATGAGCGGGATGAGAAGCGTGGTCACGAGCAGCACCCCGTACACGACGACCGCCTGGAGCATGGCTCCACCACCGGCCGCGCGCGGCAGGACGATGAGACTCGCCAACCCGACGATCACGAAGACGATGGCCAGCCAGCGCAACCGGGCGCGACCGGAGGCCCGGTCGAGCCGCGGCCGTAGGGCATCGACCGGCTGGATCCGGCTCGCTCGGCGGGCAGGCTCAAGCGCCGCGGCAAGGGTCACGCTGATACCGACAGCCAGGGCGACCGCGACCGCATCGAGCGGCAGAACCACGCCTTCCAGCGTCACGGAGCCGACCGTGCGCACGGCAGCGACCATCGCCGTGGCAAGCAGCGTCCCGAGCATGAGCCCAAGGAGCGAACCGGCGACGGCGATGACCAGGGCCTGGGCCAGCATGTACGACATGACCTGGCTGCGACTGGCGCCGGCCGCCCGAAGCAGACCGACCTCACGGATGCGCTCGGATACGGTCATCGACAACGTGTTGAAGATGAGGAATGCGCCGGCGAACAGGGCCACCGCGGCGATGAGCCCCGTCGTGAGCATGAAATCGGTCGTGGAGGCACGCAGACCGGCGGCCAGGTCCTGCGGTGAGGACAGGACGTACGGTTCGCTGACGAGCCGCCGCTCGAGCGATGACTCGACGACTCGCGGATCGGTGTCGGGCGCGACGACGACGTCGACCCGATCGATGCCGACCGGACCGAACACGGCCCGTGCCTGGTCGAGCGGGATCATCACGGTCCGCCCGTTCGCCCCGTTGATCGGTCCGTCACCGGCCAGGATGCCGATGACACGGAAGCTGACCGGGTCGCCGGCGGCCTGCATCGTGATCTGCGACCCGAGGGTCAGTCCGTCCTGCTCGGCCAGGCGCTCGGTGATGACCGCGGACGGCTCGCCCGGATCGACCAACGCGGCCCCGGACCGGAGGTCGCGATCGTGGATCGTGGCATCAACGGTCGGATCGATGCCAAGGACCGTGACCGGCGGCGGCAGGATCGCATCGCCACTCGCACCCTGGAGATAGGTCCGCCGCTGGATCTCCGGCGCGGCCGTGAGGACGCCCGGTGTCGCAGCGATCGTCGCGATCGTCCCTGGTGACAGCCCCGCCTCGCCGAAGGCTTCGACGCGCAGATCCGATCTGCCGACCATCTCGTTGACGGTGCCCCGAATGGAGGCCTCGATGCCGGCGTTCGTTGCGAGGCCGGCGAACAGGACCGCGACCCCGAGGGCCACGGCGACGATCGTCGACGTCGTCCGCAACGGACGCGCGCGCAGGCTGCGAACGGCCAGTCGCCCGAGGGCCATCAGCCGGCCGTCCTACAGGCCCAGCTGGGCGAGCCGGGCGATGAGTGGCGTCGCGTCGTGGCTGTCGCGTCGGCCGAGCTCGATCGAATCGAGGATCCGGCCGTCACTCACGACGTGGACCCGGTCGGCGTAGGCCGCCGCCTTCGAATTGTGGGTGACGAGGACGACGGTCTGGCCGCGTTCCACGCAGGACCGCCAGAGCGCATCGAGGATCTCCGTGCCGGTCGTGTAGTCGAGATTGCCGGTGGGCTCGTCGGCGAAGAGGAGTGCCGGCTGGGTGACGAGCGCGCGAGCGATGGCCACCCGCTGCTGCTCCCCCGCCGACAGCTGGTCGGGCTTGTGATGCTCCTTACCGGTCAGGTCGACGAGCGCGATGACGTCGCGCGATCCGGTCGCGGAGCAGTCCGCGGCTGGCGTCCTCGCCGGCGATGGTGAACGGCAGGGCCACGTTCTCCCACGCATCGAGCAACGGGATCAGGTTGAACGACTGGAAGACGAACCCGGTGCGCTCGCGACGGAGCCGGGTCGCCTCGTCGTCGTTCAGCTGGCTGATCGGCCGGCCCTCGAGGAAGACCTCGCCGGCGGTCGGCCTGTCGAGGCCGCCGAGGACCTGGAGCAGGGTCGACTTGCCCGAACCGGATGGACCCATCAGGGCGACGAACTCGCCGACCTCGACCGTCAACGAGACGCCGCGGAGCGCGTCGGTCGTCGTCTGGCCGAGCTGATAGACCTTGGTCAGGTCACGCGCTTCCAGGATGACCGTGGGGTCGGTCCCGGGCGCGAATCGGTTCGTGAGCGGTTCGGCGATGGCCATGCTTTCAGCCTCCGAAGAAGAAGCCGGTGACGCCACCGACGATCGATTCGAGGAGCCCACCGGTCGGAGCTCGATCGACGATGCGCAGCGCGATCGGCGGCGCGGAATTGGGGTCAGCAGCCGGCTTCGACGTCGACGTCGGTGTCGGGGTCGGCGGCGCGATGACCAGCTCCTGTGGCGGGCTCAGGATCGGCGCTGGTGTCGACGTCGGCGTCGGCGCCGGCGTGCGAACCGCCTTGGGCGTCGGCTTCGGGGTGGGTTTCGGGGTCGGCTTGGGCTGTGAGCGCGTGGGGGGTTTCGGGTCGGGCTTGGGCTTCGGCTTTGGATCTGGCTTGGGCTTCGGCTTCGCATCGCCGCCACCACCGCCACCACCGCCGCCACCGCCGCCGGTCGATCCGCACTTGTCGGCGAACAGGACGGTCCACATCTTCTTGCCGGTCGGGCCCTTGTACGCGCCGATACCGATGACGTCGTAGCCCTTGCCCAGGATGTTCGACCGGTGTCCGGGCGAGTCCATGAACATGCCGTGGATCGCGGAGGTCGCGTCCGCGTCGGGGTAGTTGTTCCAGCCGATGTTCTCGCCCGCGACGTTGTAGCAGTAGCCGATCGCGTGGAGCTTGTCGAAGACCTTGCCGTAGCCCGGGATGTCGTGGCTGAAGTAGTCGCGTTGGATCATGTCCTTGCTCCGCCAGCGCGCCACGTCGCGGAGCCTCGAATTGACCTTGAGCGCCTTGAGTCCGGCGTTCGCCCGGCTGCGGTTGGTCAGGCTGACCAGTTCCGATTCGGAACTCGAACTGAATTCGCCCGAGCCCCAGGCGGCCGCTGTCGCGGGGACGGCCAGGGTGACCACGGAGGTGGCCGCGAACATGATCGCGACGGCGAGCGCGATCCGACGCGAGGGAATTGACATTTGGCAACCGTAGGAGCGGTGAGCGCTTGTGTCCGGGGTGCGATGGTCAGGTGCGGTCCGGTCTGGTGGTACCGGCAGGTACGGTGGGGTCCGCCGGTGTTCGGTGCGGTCTAGTGGAGTTCGGTGCGGTGCGGCAAGGCCCTGGAAGTCGGCCCGCTATACTGCCGTGGCTCACAAGCGTCCCCGCGGTGGCCTTAGCTCAATGGCAGAGCATCGGATTGTGGCTCCGAAGGTTACGGGTTCGAGCCCCGTAGGCCACCCCATTTCCCTTCTTGATCCGGGCCTTGCCCATGCCCTCAGCCGCCGGGCCTGAACTCGATCGAGGCAAGGAAGGTTGCAAGAGCGTCACGTGACGGGGCCGACATGACGTAGAGGCGATCCCCACGGACGAGGACTCCATCGTGGTATCCACAGATGTCGCGCAGCAGGACCTGAAGCTCCGCGATGACGCGCAGCCTCCAACTTTGGGCCGCCGGGGCTCCGCATTGCCCTCCTTCGGGAAGGAACCTGCTCGGAAGATGTTCGTAGATCCAGTCCTCTGGATCGACCCCATCGGCGATGGCCGTTGACGCGAGCCACATCTGATCAGCGTTGCCGTCCCCGTAGATATCCATGGCATCGCGATCGAACTCTTCCGGGAACGCTCGGCGATACTCGAACTCGATCGTGGCCTTCGCCGGTTTGACGGTCCAGCCATCGGGGATGCGGACGGAGTAGCCATATCGGTCTGAAGTGAAGGTATTCCGATCGGACGAGTCCTTCATCGGGAACCGGCCAACGACCACGGCTCCGAGCGCCATTGCGGTGAGGACGAGTGCGGCCCCGATCGCGAGCTTGTGGGTCGTCGTCATGAACCGTCTCCTTGGCAGCCGCCAATACCTTCGCTGCCGAATCGCCGGAACGGCGGTCAGGACCGCTGGCAGGATGTGACCCGGCGCGACGATCGGGTCGTCTGCAAACCAGTCCGCGATCCGTGGGTCGAAGGAGGCGGGTTCCCGTTGAATCATGCCGGGCGCTCCTTCGTGAGAACGGCTGGTGCCTCGGGATCAAGGATCGCCCGCAGCGTGCGGATCGCGTAGTGAAGTCGAGACCGTGCGGTCCCCTCGGGAATGCCAAGGGTTGCGGCGATCTCCGTCAGCTCGTACCCGAGGTGGTGACGCATCACGACAACGGCTCGGTGTTCCGGGGACAGGTCGCGAAAGGCCCTCTCGAGGGCATCCCGTTCGACGACCGAGGTCGCGACATCGGGTCGCTCGGGCGCCAGGTCGGCAAGCGACCGAACGCGAGCGTGCCAACGTCGCTGCGTTCGTGCCTCGACGTAGCAGGCGTGGACCACGATCCAGTACAACCAGGCTTCGAAGCGGTCGTCGTCGCGCAACGACGGCAGGTCCCGCCAGGCACTCATGAACGCCCGCTGCGTGGCGTCCTCGGCGGTCCCCTGGTCACGCAGGATCCGATACGCGATCGCATAGCATCGGTCAACGTGCTGTGTCGCCAGACTGCCGAAGGCCTCCTGGTCCCCTTGCTTGGCCCGCTCCACTAGCTCACGTTGCACGTGCCGGCCACCTCGGCGTGCGGCCTATCCGGCCGCGTCACAGAGTATGGAACCGCGTATCGGTCGAACGTTCATCCGCCGATGGCCCGTGATCGACTTTTCTGACGTGGCACGATGGCCTCGCCACCGTAGTGTGAACGTCGGGTCGAGGTGATCGCATGAGATCGACGTACCGCCTCCAGCGCACGGCCGTCACCGCCATCGCCACGATCGCGATGATCGCGATGATCGCCGCCGGTTGTGGTGCCACTGACGTTGTCACGCCGACGGTGCCGGAAGCGGCGTCGACACCAGTCGAGAGCGGCGCTTCGTCACCCGCCCCCTCCCCGGTCGGTCCGAGCCTCACCGGTCAGCTGGCCTGCGGCACCGATGCCGAGATCAGCTTCCCGGCAAGCGCGCTCGACGGGTCGGAGCACCCCGAGCCGGCGCAGGGCGTCCCGGGCCAGGCATTGCGGGCCTTCGTCGCATCACCCGAGGCGGCGGGCTACCCCGCCGACCGCTGGCGGGTCGTCGCGGTCGACGCTGAACGTATCGACTTCCTGGCGCCGGGACCCGAGTCCTGGTGGTTCGTGTCGGTGAAGAACATCGCCGACCAGGGCGGTTGGCAGGCCTGGGAGTACGGGCGGTGCGACCTTCGAGTCGACCTCCCGGACGGCTTCGGCTTCGCGACCTGGGAGATCGACCCGAGCAGCCTGCCCGATCCGGAGGCGGCGAGCGTGACCGTCCTCGCGACCGAAGTCGCGTGCGCCAGTGGCAAGTCGATGGCGGGCCGACTGATGGCACCGATCGTGCTCGCGGCGCCAGAAGGGGTGACGATCGCGATCGTCGCCCGGACGCGACCGGGTGGCCAGGATTGTCCGGCCAACCCGGCGGCGCCCGTCACGGTTGAGCTCGGCGAACCACTCGGCGACCGGGCGCTCTTCGACGGCAGCTCGTTCCCAGCCGAGCCACGCAGCAAGTAGATCAGTCTGCCTCGTTTTGGTGCCAACATTGGAGCGACGGGGTGGCGCCGGCCTCACCCCCGCGCAGCCGCCGTCATCGAAGTGCCGGCCCACCTCCGAGAGGTAGCGCCGCCCGAGCCACGATCCGTTCTCCTCGAGCCAATCGGTGAAGCGCGCCGTGCCCCGCGGGAGCTCGCGGCTGACCAGGAGCCCGCTGCTGAGCCCCTCGAGCTCCTCGCGTGTGAGTAGTGTGTCGTCGACGAACCGTCCCAGCACGGCGGCGGCAGCGAGCGCCACCGGGCCGGGCAGGTGGACGAGTCGAGCACGCGACCCGGTGCTGGCTCGGATCGCCTCCACCATCTCGTTGAACGACAGGATCTCGGGCCCTGCTGCATCCCAGATGAGGTCATCGTCACGAGCCGCCGCCGCCACGCGCCAGCGACGCGAGGTCCTCGACGCTGATGGGCTGGATCCCGTACCGCCCGTCACCCGGGATCCCGAAGACCGGCGACCGCCGCAGCAGCCAGGCGATCGCGTTGGCGAGGATGGGCTCGTCGCCGAACAGCACCGTCGGCCGAAGGATCGCGTACGACACGCCCGAGGTTTCGAGCGCCGCCTCGACCTGCGCCTTGCCGCGGTAGTAGGACAGGCGCGAAGCGGGGTCCGGGTTCGCGATGCTCACGTGCACGATCCGCCGTACGCCCGCCGAGCGTGCCGCCTCGAACAGCGTCTGCGAGTTGCGCACGGCCCCGGCGTGGGACGACGCGCCCCGCGGGAAGCGGACCCAATACGTGTTGAAGAGCGTGTCGACGCCTTCCAGTGATGTCGCGAGCGCCTCGGGCCGATCGAACGCGAGCGGCGCTGCGGGCACGCCACCGCCGAACGGGTCCGGCCGGTCCGGGTGATTCGTGAGGTTGACGACCGCGTCGCCCCGCGCCAGCAGCCGCGATGTGATGTGCCGTCCTGAGAACCCGAGCGCGCCGGTCACTGCATGCTTCGTCATCACGTTCATCGCCTTCTTTTCGAGCGGCGGGTTGACGACCGCCCCGTGCGTCGGCAATACTTGTTCCGTACGCAGGACAAGTATCATCTAGGTACTTGTTCCTGTCAAGGGACAGGTATTCCGATGACCGACAACCCGCACCGCATCGACGACACCGAAACGATCCGCCGCGACTTCGCGGCCGGCTGGGCACGGGTGGGCGCGGCATGGGGTATCGCGCCCTCGACCGCTGCGGTGCAGGGGTACCTACTGCTTCACGGGGGACCACTGACCGAAACCGAACTCCGCGAGGCGCTCGGGCTCTCGCACAAGGCGGCATTTGGGGCGCTCGCGGAGTGCGCGGACTGGGGTCTTATCGAGCCAGCGCCGCCCCAGCGATCAGGTCAGCGCGGACCTGCGAGTCGAGCGTGGATGGTGGTCGGCGACGACTGGGAGTGGTTCCGGCGAGTCGCCGCATCACGGCTCGAGCGTGAGACGGAGCCGGTGGTGCCGCTGGTGGACGCCTCTCTGGAGCGCGCCCGTGCGAGCGCGGCGCAGGACCCGGTACTGACCGCGAGACTCACCGCACTCGCGGGATTCGCACACGACTTCGACGCAGCGATGCGAGGCGTGGTGAATGCCGAGGCATCAGCGATCGGGCGGCTAGCCGGCGTCCTCGCGCGCCTCGACGACGCGGCCGCGGCCCGTCTCCTCGGCTCGCTCGCCGAGATCCCGGAGGACGAGTTGGTCGCGGCCGCCAACAAGGTGGCGAGCATGCGGCCCTCGGTCTTGCGGCGCCTCCTGCGACTCGCCGCACAACCCGGCGTCGCCCGCGTGCTGGACCGGCTGGGCTGAGGGCGCCGTCGAGTGGACGACGCGCCGGCAGCCTACAAATCGTCCTCACGTCCCACGGTCACGTCGTACTCGGTGAAACGGCGCCGCATGACCAGCTGAGGGAACCAACGGGCGTAGAGAAGGCACGGGACGCGGGTGACAGGCGAGGTCGACGGGAACCGATACTCGATGCGATCGAAGACCGCATCGGGCACCCGGAACCATCGGTCCAGCAGCCACAGCCACATACGGCGTCTCGCATCGGGTCACGACGAGCCGCCCGTCCCGTCGGTCGACCGTCCATTCGGTCTTCATCATCGCGCGACTCTAGCGCCATGCCGCCCCCGGAGCGTCGAGGCGATCGCAGTCCTGTATCAGCGCGCCTCGCGGCCAGGATCATGACGCTGTCGCCAACCCCTCAATCCCAGTCCGAGGATAAGGGCATACCCGCCTGCGACAACTAGCAGCAGCGGGACAATTTGGGACCACCAGACGTGGTCATTCATCGCGTTCAGCAGGTCTTCGCAACCAGGCACTCGTCCCACGCTGCTCGCGCATCCCGGCGTTTGGACTCCGGATGGCCAGAGCAGGACGAGAGCGACGACCACGACGGACCAGGTCGCAAGCAAAACCAGCGTTCGACGTGCGGACACGAGCCGAGAATACGCTGGGACGGCAACCATCCCGGATCCCTCGGCCGAATGATCCAGTGACACCGAGATTCCGCGATGGCGACAGGCCATGTGCGATACCCGCCTGCGAGTCGTCCGGCGTATTGGCGAACGCTGGCGCATCTCGGCGTGGCGTACCCTCGCTGGATGCGGGGCCTTTCGGTGTTGTATCCGGTCGTTCTCGGCGGCGTTGTCTCGGCGCTGCTCATCGCACCGATCGGCCTCGGTGGTGAGAGCCGGTATGGCGCATGGTTGTACGTGGGGATCGTCATCGCCGTGGTGACATTCCTCGTCGACCGGCTGCTTCGCATGATGCGTGCTCGTCGGGGTCCCACGAGGCTATCGATCGTGATCCCGGCATTGGCAAGCTGCGTTGGGATCATGGCCGGTTGGTGGGCAGTCAACTACACGATGGGCGGACCAACCTGAGGTCGTGCGATTCGACTTCGGAGCGCAGATACCGGGTTTCCTTGCGTCAACCCTCGGCAGCGTGCCTCCGTTCGGCACCGCGACCTAGTGAGCGCATCGTTAGCGCAACCGAACGAAGGCGTCGAGGTCGACGAGGCCGTGCCCGTTGACGACGATGCGGATCGTGTGATGCCCGGCCGTCGACCAGTGCTTCGTGAAGACGATCCGCCGCGCCTGGTCAGCGGTCGCATCGAGGTCGACCGTCTTGACGAGGCTTCCGTCGACATAGACCTTGGCCTTGCCGTGACCTGGCCCGCGCTCGGCGACCCAGGCGATGTCGCGGCCCAGGAAGCTGAGTGTGGCTCGGGCATCGGCCGTGCCACTCTCGCGCAGGGTCCCGCCCAGCGCGGTCGGGTCGGCCACGCTCGCCCAGGATCGGCGGTAGGCGACCTTCGCGCTCGATTCCTGGGTGATCCGCGGCTTCAACGTCGGGCCGTAGTCCCACGCGCCCGCGGTTGCCGGCCTTGTCGATGGCCCGGACGCGGTAGCGGATCGAGCCGCCCGGCGCCACCATCCTGACGATGCTGGTCGCCTTCGGGCGAGGCAGGGCGATCGTCTTCCAGTGACCGCCGTCGACGCTCTGTTGCAGCTTGTATGAGCCGATCCCCCAGCCGCTGTCGGTGCCGCTCCAGGTCAGCGTCAGCGGGACGGTCGAGCCGACGGGCGCGCCGCCGAGCTTGGCGACCGGGCGAGTCGTGTTCGGGCGTGTCCGATCGCGATGTCGGACCGGCGGATCGTAGTAGGCGGTCAGCAGATCGCCCGGGTTCTCGTGGTCCCACGCGACGAACAGCGGCCCCGTGGTCGGAGGCGTGAACGTGAAGGTCGAGTCCGAGGTCCATTTCTCCCAGACGACGGGGTGTTCGCCCTGACCCAGGAACGCGTACCAGCGTGAATTGCAGCACGTCTTTGCACCGCCGACGAGGTAGCGCGTGTAGGTGATCGGCTCGCCGGCGATCGGCGTGTAGGTGCTCGGCAGGATCTGGGCGATGGGCAGGTTCGACTCGCGGATCCGCCGGTCGGTGCCCACCTCGGTCGCCTGGATCAGTTCGCGGTCCGGCCAGATGCTCGATCGGACGGTCTCCGCCGGGCCCTGGAATTCGAGCTCGAATTGCGGCACCGGCACCCACGGCAGGGTGAACGTCCAGTCCCCGCAGAACCCCTTCGACGCGGGTCCCTCGAAGAGCATCCCGCCGAAGGTCTCGTCGAAATCGTTGTCGCGCAGCGCGTCGGTGCTCCCCCAGCGGAATTCCCATCGACACTTGGCTGTCGGCGGCGGGGTGTAGCCCTCCGAATAGACCGGCCGGATGGTGAACAGCTGACCGGTGCGTGGCTCGAGCGGGTATTCGAACCGGACGACCGGCTCGGTATCACCGTTGATGGACGACGAGGTGGACAGTCCCTCGCCGTTCGTGACCCGCACAAAGAACCCGTGGGAACCGAAGGTCGTGCACCCACCGGCGGCCGGATCCATCCCCTTGAACCTGAGCTTGGTCACGTAGGCGTAGGTCGCGGTCGGCCCGCTGTCGCACGAGATGTCGATCGTCGCCAGACCACTCTCGGGATCGCTGAACGTGAACTTGAACTCGATCGTCTCGTCTTCGGGATAGTCGTTCCAGTAGACGGCGTGGCCGGTCGGCGGGGTCGTGTCGGCGGCCAGCGCGACATCGGGCAGGCCGAGGAGGGCGATCGCGAGTGAGGCGACGACCGCGAATGCGGGGCGGCGGAAGCGGACTGGCATGGTTCCTTCCTGCGCTGCCCCCGGCGGGTCGCGAGAGCGCGAGCCTACACCGTGCGATCGACCGGAACCAGCCTCGTTTGCCTCGGAGCGCGTTTGCCGGTGCCAAGCTGCGCCAGTTGGGTCCGCTCGCTCTGGCGAAACGTCGTGGATAGGCCGAGCCACTGGCCCTACCATCGCGCCTCTCACTAGGGACAGGAATTGTGGCTCGAGACGCGCGCTACAGGACCATTCGAGCAGCCGTGACCGTGCTGATGGTCAGCCTAGTCGTCATCCAGTAAGCCGCCGTGACGGCATCAGAGTCGAACCTCGATCCAGACCTGGGGTGGCTAGGTTGCTCGTATGAGCGGTCGCAAGGGCAAGTCGGGCAACATGCCCGCCGATGAGGCGGAACGGATGCGCGAGGTCACCAAGTTGATCATGGCCGGACGCTGGGATGCCCCGAATGGGGGCGACGAGCCGCCACACGGTCGACCGGGCCGGCCAGAACATCCTTTCGGGCAGGTCAAGGCTCGGCCGCGCTGGACAAGCCGCGTCCGAATCGACCCGTAACCGGATGCTGGCCCGTCTATCAGCGTCGACGTGATGGACGTTTCGATCGTGTCGTCGGTGCCGGCGGGTCGGCCGGTTCCTTCTCGATCAGCTCGCCACAGTCGGTGCAGTACAGGTGAGACTCGCCGGCGCCCTCGAGGTCGTGGTAGCCGCGTTCGGCACAGGCGGTTCCGGCGATGACGCCAGAATTGAAATCAGGTTGGGGGCCGAGGGCAACCCAGGCCGAACCATCCCAGCCGAATACCTGACCACCCGCCACCGACCACGGCTCGACCGGCAGCCCAGGTGGTGGAGCGAGGGTCGGTCGGGCTCGCAGCTCGGTCGGCATGCTGCCCGACGTGCGAAAGTCGGCCATCGCCCGACGATATCGATCGTAGGCGTGATCGTCGTCATCGAGTCGATCGGCTTCGTGCCGCTCGATCCCGAGGAACTCGTAGAACTCGGGTTCGCTCCCGGCCAGAAATCCGTCGATCCAGGCCCAGGTCGAGGGAGAGGCCTCGCGGACATCGGATCGGGAGATCGTCACGGAGCAGTCGAGCGAGTCGCTCCAGGCGTCGATCCTGCCGGGAAAGGTGTGGGCATTGCCGTCGAGACGACAACGACCGAAGCCGTCGGTCTCGACCCAGTGCTCCTCAGGAAGACTCACGCGGTCACGGTGACGCCGTCGCGTCTCCCTGGCAAGCGTCGTGCGTCGCGGAGACTGCCGAGTGTGGCCATGGACACCTCGGTGCGGCGATGTCCAGACGCAGTGGTCGCTATCGCGGCGGTGCGCGTTGGCGCTCCCCGCGTCGCGTCCGCAACTCGACTGCGACGATCAGCAAGAGTCCTTTGCAGCTATGGGGTCGTGACCGCTCAGCGGCACAGAAACTGCGCCTGTGCGACTCCATGGAGCGCTTGGGAGCCGTGTTAGCGTCCGTTCGTGCGCAGCCGCCTGATCCTCGTGGTCTTCGTCGTCACCGCCGTGTTCCTCCTCTCTGGGTTGCGGTACACGAGCCCAGTCGTCGGGACGTACAGCCCGCCGATCTGCGGCCCACTCACCGACCAGGACGGGAACCCAGCCGGCGACGCCGGCCCGTGTCCCTCCCACGATCCCCTCCCGCCGTACAAGCGGCCGGGGTTCGATTGGGCGCCCTTCTGGTTTCCCGCCGATTAGTTGAATTGGGCGGATATGAACAAGTGGCGACAGCTTCTAACCACGTGGGACGCCCAGCAGGACCTGTACCGACCCGATCGCGAACATGCGCTCGAGGCGATCTCCGGTGTCCTCGCGTCCGCCTTTCCCGGTGACGGCGTTCAGGTCCTCGACCTTGCCTGTGGCTGTGGCGCGGTGACCGCCCGGATCCTCGACGCCCTGCCCTCGGCCCAGGTCGTCGGTCTCGACCGGGATCCAGTCCTGCTCCGGATCGCGCGTGAGATCTGGGCCGGCGACCCGAGGGTCACCTTCGAGCCGGCGGACCTTCGCGATGCTGGCTGGCTCGAGCGCCATGGTGTCGGTCGGTTCGACGCCGTCGTGACCGCCGCTTCGACCCACTGGTTCGAGCCTGACGACCTGTCGAGGCTCTATCGGGTGATCGCGCGATCGCTCCGCCCCGGCGGGCTATTCGTCAACCTCGATTGGATCCCGATCGCGCAGGCGCCTGCGCTGCGGAGCCTGGTCGATGGCTACATGCAAGATCGCGAGCGGCGGCTTCTCCCCGGGCCAGAGGGACAGCCCTCGCCGTGGAGCGAGTGGTGGACGCGGACGCTCGCCGACCCGGATCTCGCTGCCGAGGCCAGGGAACGAAGCGCCCGGGACCTGCCGCCGTCGGCGGAACATTTCGCCGACGAGGATTGGCACCGCTCGGAGCTCATCGCGGCGGGTTTCGCCGAGGCCGCCGTCATCTGGCGCTCGTTCTCGTCGGCGGTCATGGTTGCCACACGAGCCGAGTGATCGTTCGCGGCTGGCGGGCTCGCTGATCCCCGATGAGGACGTCCGTGCTTCAGTCGAAATTCTTCACGGTGCCATTCCACTGGTCGACTGTCCACACCGAGGGCGGGCCCTCAAGGATGAGCGTCCCGGCCGTCCGGCTCCAGTGACCCTCGGCGTGCCGATAGCGGACGACCGCGCCGTTGCCCGAGAACCGATAGAGCTCGAGCATCGGGAACCCCTCGGCGCCGGTCGTGTGAAGGATCATCTCAGCTGGACGGCCATCGAGCACCGCGTCCCGGAAACAACGAGCCACGCTCCTTGGCTCCTCGAGCCTGGCCACACCACAGAACGGGTACGGGCTGCGATCGAGGACGTCGGCGGGTGCAGCCTTGATGGTCGGTCGCTGGACGGCGGGCGCCTTCGAAGCTCCGAACGAGGGCCACTTGATCGAGTCCTCGCGGACCGGGGTCGACACCGTTGCCGATCTAAGATCGATGACGGTCCGGTAAGCGTCGCCGTTCCTCGACCAACCGACCACCGTGGCGACCTGGAACGCTTCGTCGGTGCAGCCGCTCGACGGGCAGGTGTTGCCCTGCATATAGAGCAGCGTGATCGGCTTGACTGCGACGGACTCCATCGCCGCCAGTCCCGCCGCCAGGGCGGTGCCGCGGCTGGTCCCGCACACGATCGACGGGCGCGGTGGCTCGTGATCGAGACTCGTTCGATCCCGCCCGCACACGACCGTCAACCTGTCCGGATCGAACTTCGCCCGACGCAGTGTGAACATGTCGATGCCGGTATCGACTGACGGACTCGGTCCTACGGTCGGTGACGGAGCGTCCATCCTGGTCGGCGGCGGCGTAGCCGTCCGGATCGGGACTGTCGTTGGATCTTCGGCGCCACACGCGGCAACGAGCAGGGTCAGGAGAACGGACACGATCCAGGCGTGTCTCATCGGAGAACCTTGGGCGGCTGATCCCAGGGTCCCATGTCCCAATGCGCCTCGTAGTTGCTCAGTAGCATGGTCCCGAACTGCCGGATCCACCGACCTTCTCCGTGCTGGTAGCCGATGATCGCGCCATGACCCGCGAAGCGATAGAGCCGTAGGATCACCCCACCCTCGGTCCCGTAGACGCGCTCGATCATCTCGGCCGGTCGACCAGCGAGGACGGCGTCACGGAAGCAGCCGTCGACCTCCGGGGGGTCGCCGAGTTCCGCCCGACCGCAGAACGGATACGGGGTCCGATCGGCGATCTCAGCCGGTGCATTCTTGATCGTCGGTCGCTGGACCGGAGGCGCCTCGGATGGTCCGAAGGCAGGCCACTCGATCGAATCTTCGGGTGTCGGGACCGGCACCCTGAGCAGGCGCGCGTCTACGACCGTGCTGTAGGCGTTCCCGTTCGACCAGCCGACGACCGTTGCGGTCTGGAAGTCGTCGTCGGTGCAGCCGGTCGCAGGGCAGGTCGGCCACTCCAGGTAGAGCCGATCGATCGGCCCATCGACCACAGTCTGGATCGCGGCCAGGCCGACCGAAAGGGCATCACCGCGACTATCCGAACAGAAGATCGCCCGACGCGGGGGATCCCGTTGAAGGAGATCTGATTCCGGGGCACAGACTGCCGTGAGCCTCACCGGATCGAACGACGCGCGTGGCAGGGCGTCGACATCTAGTTCTGGCGCCAGCGTCCGTGTCGGCGCCACTGAGGCGGTCGGCACTGGGCCGATCGACCGCGTGGGCGTGACGGACGGAACGACCGACGGATCCCGCGTGGCACACCCAGCGACGAGTACCGTGACGAAGATGGTCCCGAGGATCGCGAGCCTCGTCGTCCGTGACCTCCGCACGCTCATCTCAGGGATCGAGGCGGATCGTCAGCGTCACGGTCTTGTCCGCTTCGACCTTGACGGTGCCACGTCCGAGCTCACGTCGTTCATCGTGGTTGCCGAGGGCCATGACGATGATCGTCCAGGTGCCGATCTGGCATCCGATCGTGAACCGGCCGTGCCTGTCGACCCCATACCCCACGTCGCCGCCGCCACAATGGCCCAGGTCGTCGCTGACCCAATCGAGTTCGACCTCCAGGCCACGGAGGGCGTCAACCGGCGTGACGCGTCCCTTGATCGTGCCCGCCGGGATGAGCTCGACGCCCGTGCCATCAGAGTCGACCCGTAGCCGGTCACCCAGGCCGTAGTGAGACTCGATGATCGCTTCGGCCTCCGGGTTCGCGCTTGAGACCTCGATGAAGAGCTGGTTCGTCTTGATATCGACGCCGACCGACTCGAACGCCGCCGGAATCTCAGTGAGCCATGCGGCGCGCCAATCGACGTCGATCTGATCCTGCAACTCCCGCAGGTCGGCCTCCGGATATCGCACCTGACCGAATGCGATCCGAGCGTCCGGCCCGGTCGCCACGCGGATGGCTGCGGCATGCTCTGCCAGGTGGTCGGTCCACAGCGACACGACCCCGGTGTGGGTCGCCTCGTCGATGTACAGGCCGCCGAACTCGTCGGGATGGGCTGAGGCGTAGCCGTTGACGATCTGGGCGACGGCCCTCGACGCCTCGTAGCGTGACTGCGCATCCTCGAATTCGGCGGGATAGAGCGGCACGCCATAGCCGCGGTTCGACGCGGCCGGATCCTCGGCGACCATCTGGACATAGGCCAGGTCGTAGCGCAGGCCGTAGCCCTGCCGAAGCCGGATCGCCTGAACCAAGTCGGGGTCCAGGTCGTCGGGCAGAATCTCGGCCGAAGGTGATGGGATCGGCGTCGGCGGGACGCTGGCAGGGGGCGTCGCTGGCGCGGCCGAGGCCGGTGACGGGGACGGGGTGACCAGGACCGACTGGCTGCTCGGCGGGGCTGCCACCGAGCTGCACGCGGCGACCAGTGACGCGACCATCACGACCGACACCTTCCCGAGCACGCCATTCGGCCTCATGGTGTTGCTCCTAGCTTTCTGCCACGCCCGTCGGCACGGACCAAGACGGGGTCGACGACCGTCATCCGGCATCGAGGGCTCGATGGTCCATGTGTCTGCCGGTCACCCTCAGACCATCGGCGGGGTCCAGCTGTGATCCTGACTGATCGGCGAGGATCACATGAAATGACGACCCATACCGCGGGGGCGATGTCATGCGGGCGGCCATCGGAGGGCTCATGTCCGTCGGCGTCGCGATCATTGTCTTCCCAACTCTTCCCCGGCGCAAGCTCCTTCGAGCCAGCACGTAAGATGGCATAGCGAACGAGCCTCATCGACGGACTGCGGTGATCAGCGGTGCCGAAACGCCACGCCTAGCCTGAGTCGCACGCTTGGACGTGCTCGCGCCAGGCGCCGCCCAGATTGACAGGCGATGCACGCGCTGCGTAGGGTGCGCCGGACACCGGGGGCGGACGTATCGCACGAGGAGCGTCATGGGTGAGATCCCGAGCATCCCTGCCGGCAGCTACGAGTACACCGCGACCTACTCGGGCAATGCCCTCGTCGCCGGCTCGGTCAGCGCGCCGTTCAACATCACCATCGATCCGGATCCGGTCGATGCGACGGGCGTGGGCCGCGACCTGGCCAAGTTCTACCCGATGAAGGACGGCTACCGCGATGTCCTGACCCTCTCGGGCAAGCGCCTCGAGCCCATCGCGGTGACGATCAGGATCTTCAACGCGGCCGATCATCGCGTCGCGCTCATCTCCCGTTCGCTGGGGACCGGCACCTACCACGCGACCTGGTCGGGGCGAACCTCGTCGGGCGACGTCCTGCCGGCCGGGCGGTATCGGATCGTCCAGAAGCTGACCGATGCGGCCGGGACCACGAAGAACTACACCGCCTACACGACGCTCAGTCGAAAGGTCCTCGTCACTCGCACGGCGTACATCACCAAGGCAGGCAACAAGTTGACCGCCGCCGGGCATCACGGCAACGGCAGCATTCGGGTCTCATCGAGCGGCTACGCGCTCCTGCAGGCCAAGAAGCTGTACGACTGGGCCGGCGCCGGCTATCAGTTCAAGGTCCCCGACGCCGTCATCTACAAGAAGATCACGTTCCAGGTCTCTTCCGACGCGGCCAGGTCGGTGCCCCCGAACGAAGTGGCGATGCAAAATTTCAAGTCCTGCCCGCAGAAGACCGGGGCGTGGGACCTCGGCTGCTTCGACCACTTCCGGCCGGTGGCCTCCGGGTACGGTCGGCGATGGTCGTCGTCGCATGGCAATCCGGCGACCGACCGGAAGGGACGGACCGTGCGGGGCATGATCTCGATCAACTTCGGGACCGCGCACGTCTACAGCGCCCGGGTCAAGGTCGTGTACCAGGTCTGGCGCTAGTTCGTGCGGCGAACCGCGGTCGGGCTGTCGGCGCACGTCAAGGCGCGAATAGCCTCCAGTGCCCCTCGGAGACGACTTCGACGGGCCGTCGACCACCCTGATGGCGGTCTGATCGTCGATCGCGTAGCAGGGCACCGGCATGCCGGCGGCCCACTTCTCTGCGCCGGCCATGGAGTTGTCCGGCAGGTCCTCGTGATCCAGGTGCGGGAAGATCGAGAAGTCGACGATGCCCGAGCGTGTCGTCGCCACCGGTGGGCGGCTTCCACCCGACGAAGTCCTCCCCGATGCTGGGGGTCATCACCATGCTCCCGGCGCTCAGCCCCACCCAGACCGTCTCGCGCAGCGACGGCAGGAGATCCGCCAGCCCCGACTGCCGCATCCAGTGGCACAGGTACAGGGCGTCGCCGCCATTCACCAGCAGGGCGTCCGCATCTCGGACCCAGGAGACCCAACGTTCTTCTCGATGCTCGGCAGCGCGGTGAGCTCCAGCACGCCCAAGACTTCCAGCCCAACTCGGTCATGGGGTCGCGGGGTTCTCGTCCGCTGATGAATCGCCATGCCCACCAGGACTGACCTGGGATGCCCGTACCCCGCAGTGGGGATGCACAGGGCATTGGACTCGGCAATCGGCTTGCCCAGCAGGTCGACCAGCGCGTCGTTGATGCTCGGGTTCTTGATGCCGGCGGACGTGAGCAGCAACTTCATGACGCCTCTCTCCAGTGTGTTTTTTGGGCAAGGTCATCGACCGATCGCGGTCAGCCTAAACGCCTCCGAGGAGACTTGACCGGTTCGTCTGTCCACCGGGCCGCCCGCGGTGCATCGGGCGTTCCAAATGGAGGACAGGCGGCCCGCGATGGACGACCCGAGCGCTCGCGACCCACTTCGGATGGCCGCCCAGCCCATGATCGGTCGCACTGGCGAACCAAGGGGATCCACGCTCGTGACTGGTGGTCCTGATGAGCTCCAAGCGAGGATTGGAACATACCGTGCCCCCAGGCCGCGCGCCGCGCCGCCACGATGGACGCCCGGGCCAGTGGATCGACGCGTAACCAGAGAGCCAGTATCGGCGTCACAGAATCATGAGGTCCAGTTGAAACAACCGATGACGTCACGTACGCGACTGATCGTGGGAATCGCGCTACTCGTGGCGGCCTGCGCCAACCCGACGCCAACGCCGTCGGCGAGCGCGAGCGCGAGCCCGACCGCCACGGCGACGCCCCCCGACGCCTTCGCCGACGCCCTCCCCGACCGTTGTTCCGGACCCGACGCCGAAGGTCACATGCACGGGGTCGGAAATCGAATCCGTCTCGCCGGCTCCAGTGCCGAGCGTCGCGCTCTCATGCGGAGACGCGATCGATGCCGCACTCGCGGCCCTTCCAGCGGACCATCCAGCCATCGATCGGATCGAGTTCCGCGTCGGTCACTACTGTCCCTTCGACGCGTTCTGCCCGATCTACCTCGGGAGCGAGGACGGCTACGTGGTCGTGTTCTTTGGCGACGACACGGCCCGCTGGGTGGCTGTCCGCGCCTATGGCTCGGGCATGGTCTCGATCCAGGGCGACTTCGAGCCATACCCGATGCCGACGGGCAGCGCCCCCATTCCGTGGATCGGCGCGGCCCCGACCACGGTTCCGTCGCCGACCGCGGCGGCGATCCCTCCGGGGACGCCGGTCTGTGGTCCCGACGATCTCACCGCCACAGCCGGCTGGCAGGGGGCCACGGGCTCGATGGCAGGCGCTATCACCGCAACCGATGCGAGCCAGCATGACTGCCTGCTGGACGGCAGCCCACAACTCGTCCAGCTCCGATCCGACACCGCGATCCTCACCCCGATCACCTTCGAGGCTGCGACGGAGGCTGGTCCCGGCAGTCAGCCGGGTAGCGGCGCAGATCCAGTGCTCCTGCGACCCGGAGAACAGGCTGGGGCGTTCCTGCTGTGGGAAGACTGGTGTCGGCCGACAGGCCCGGTGACATCGCTCCTGGTCACCCTCCCCGGGGGTGGCAGTCCTCTCGTGGCGACACCGGGTGCGCCTGACTCAACTATCGGCTCGACGCCTCGCTGCGACACGCCGACCGCCGATTCCACCCTCACGGCCTTTGCGTTCGTCCCGGTCGAACCTCCCGAGCCGTCCTTCGGTCCGCAGCCGATCGCGGTCAGCCTGTCCGTCCCGTCGACGACCACGGCAGGTGGAGACCTGGCATTCACCGTGAGCCTCACGAACGAAGGATCGCAGCCCATCCCGCTCACACCTTGCCCGACCTACCGGGAGGGCCTGATCATCGACGGTCAGGCGCTCAAGCCCCCCGGTACGCTTCGGTACCTGCTCAACTGCGCGGCGGGCAGTGGCACCTTGGCGCCAGGTGCCAGCACCACGTTCCAGATGCGCTACTCGGTCCCCGGGACCGTGGCGCCCGGGACGGTGGAGCTGCTGTGGAGCATCGACCCCGACGAACGCTTCGACGCGGGGACAGGGAGTGGGCGAGCGACACTGGTCATTCTCCCGTAGCCGTCTGACCCTACGGCGCGTCTGGACGGCACTGGGGCGCATGAATTAGAGCTGCGCAACTCGGTGTTCGGCCGATCCGTCAGATGACCATCGGCGCCTTGCTCTTGATGGCCGCCCGGCCGACCATGACCGCGCCGATGCCTAGGGGACCAGCATGACCAGCAGCGCGTCCGCCTCGACCACGGCGGAACGACCACCGGTGCCCGAGGCGCCCGATGTCATCGGGCCGCCAGGCGTCTGGTTCTTCGTCGTTACGCTCGCGGCCATCGTGCTCGCCCTCGACGCCAACAGTCGCGCCTCGCTAGGGGCGTTGATCCCGGCAGCCTTGTTTTGGCTGCTCGTTGGCGTCACCTGGCTGTTGCGCTTCACGTTTGCGGTCTGGCAATCGCGTGGACGGATGAGCGCGGCACATTGGGCGAGGTGGCTGGCGATCCCAATCCTGCTCGGCGTCGTCTTCGGGATCACCCGCACCGATGTGGTGAAGCGGACCCGGTTCGAACTATCACGAGGTGCATTGGACCAGATGGCGATGGACGTGATGGCAGGTGGTTCGCTCGAGCGAGGTTGGGTCGGACTCTATGACGTCGGGATTGCCGAACGCACAGCGAATGGGGTTGCGGTCGTCATCGACGACAGTGGCTTTGGGCGCTGGGGGTTGGTCTTCTCTGCCGACGGGACTCCCAAGGATTCTGAAGACAACTACTCAGGGCTTTGGACCTCCGCGGAGTACGAGCAGCTTGACGGCAACTGGTGGGTGTTCGCGCAAGGGTGGGACTGACCGTGCACATCGGCATCTCGAACGTGGCGCGGTGGACCACCGCGGCGGGTCTGTTGGCGGCGACGGCCGGGCTTGTCCTTCTCTTCATGAACGCGGCGGCGGAAGTGTCGACCGGCCAGAGCCAGAGCCTGATGGACGGCTATTGGATGGGTCGGCTGCCGTGGACGGCGATTGGTATCGACCTTGCGGTCATCGGATCGACCATCGCCATAGTTGCGGGAACGATCGCGACCTGGCTCGCCGGTGGGATCATCCGCCGGATCGCCAGCGCGGTCGTGCTCGCCATGGCCGCATTCTGGTGGTTCGTCGCCTTCTTGACACCGCAGGGAGGCGCCTATTGCGCCGATTGCGAGCCGTCGCTCCCAGATCCGATGACGGTCGCCTACTCGCTGCCCGCCGGCGCGATCCTGCTGCTCCTGCTCCCCGCCGTCGTCATCGGCGTTCTCGTGTTCACCTCGCCCCGCGGTCGCGCACAAGCCGACGCTTCGGCCGGATAGGCGGGCCGATCCGGGCTCGTCGTCACGCCGACCCGTGACCGCCCGTCCCGGTACCGATGCTCCGCACGACTTCCATCTGGATCCTGGCCGCCTATCCGATCACGGTGGCCGCGTTCGGAGCCCTGGCGATGGTCGTTCCCATCGAGGCCGGACCGCTCGCGCTCGTCTCCATCCTGTGGGTCCATCTCGCGCTGGTCGGACTGCTGCTCCTGCCGGTGGCGATCGTCGTCAAGAAGCCGGCGATCCTGCGACTCGGTCTGCTCGGCCTCGTCGTCGTGCTCGCACTGAGGGTCGGTGGTGAATGGCTGTCGCTGCCGGCGACCGGTGGGGCCGACCCGGTCGGGCGCGACCTGAAGGTCGTGACCTGGAACGTCCATGCCGGCTCGGATCCGGATGCCGTCGTGGCCGTGCTCCATGACCATCCCGCCGACATCGTCGGGCTCCAGGAAGTCGACCTCGAGCTTGGGCTGGCCCTGGAGGCCGACCCGGGACTCACGACCCGGTACCCGTATCGAACGATCGATTCGCAGGTGGGCGTGACCGGGATCGCGCTTCTGAGCCGCTGGCCACTCGTCAAGGACTCGGCCGGCCTCGATCCGAGCCGGGAAGTCGCGACTTTGTCGATCGATGGACAGACCCTCGACGTGATCAACGCGCATCCCCTGCACGCCCTCATGACCCTCGGCGCGCGCGGCATCCCGATCGACTACGACCCCGCGCAGCGGAACGACCAGCTGGGGTTCCTCCGTGGTCTCATCGACGACCGACTGGCGAACGGGACGCCGGTCCTGGTCATGGGCGACTTCAACACGGCACCGACCGAACCGGCCTTCGCCCGACTGATCGATGGTCTCCATGACGCGCATGCCGAGGTCGGCATCGGTCCCGGCTGGACGTACGGCTCGCGGTTCGTCGATTTCGGCTTCGGGCTGCTCCGGCTCGACCTCGTGCTCGGCAGCCCAGAGGTCGTTCCGATCGACGTCGGCGAGGATTGCGTCCACCCGAGTGACCATTGTCTGGTGCATGCGACAGTCCGGATCGGCGGCGCCAACACCAGGTAGCGCGGGCCGGTCGGCCCAGCGATTCTGGTGGTGGCCGATCACAGGTCTGATTAGTGGGGCCTAGGGATGCCGATCAGGTCGAGCCCGTCATGGCGTGCCACGCGTATGCCTTAGCTGCCGGACCGGGGCAGGAGGGCGATCAACTCATCGGCGGTTGCTTCGTCCGCTGTTGTGATGTCGAATAGGACATCGTCGATCGCATACACGATCCAGACGGCGTCGGGGAACTCGGGATTGGCCGACATCAACCGCGTTACCTGTCGACCCCCGCGCGTCTCCTTCGACACTGAAACCGGCGCCGTGATGGTCTGGACGTACGCTTCCACGAGCTGCGTCGCGTCGCTCCCAGGGACAGACATCACCGTGAATCGAAACGGTTCCTGGATCGCTGCCCGCCGCGACAGGATCCCAGAGGCGAGCTCCACCGTCGAGCGATCGCCGCCAGCCGCGTCAATGATGGGAAAGTAGATCGTCGATATCAGGGAGTTCGCCAGATCTGCCGGTCCGTAGCTCACGACGATCAGCGGCTGGTCGCGGAATGAGTCGGGAACCATCGCCTCGAGGTCGAGGGCGCCATGTGGGAGGCCATCGAGCTCCGGTGTCGTCGACGATAGACCGGTCGACGCACTAGAGGGAGGTGTCGAGGCGACCGGCATACTCGGCGACACCCTTGACGGCTCACCGCACCCTAAGAGACCGACGAGGACGGCCGCGACTAGCACGAGCGTCGGCGACTTCATCGTGGAGTTCGTCGTCTTCAGCTTGACGGCCCATCCCGCATCTCAGGACCGACCTCGACGGCGCCATTTCGCGGCGGTCAGGGCCACGAGAGCGGCGAAGGCTGTGGCGAGCCCGACGAGGTACCTGGAATATCCGGAGGCCCACGACGCGTGGTACGCCCGCACCTCGGCAGTCCAAACGGCCGGTGGGAGGCCATCGAGACGTCCGAGGCTCCGGTCCTCGCTCTCGAGCGCCGGATACGGCGTCGCCCCGACCGCGGACACCATGCCCTCCAGTACGCCACCTGGACCCTTGCGCACGATGGTGGCTGACAACGAGCGAGCCGCTGGGGTCGACTGGACGGTGATCACGCCGTTGGCAGATTTCGACCGTGACGTAGCCGGCAGCCTGGAGCCGCCGAAGTCCGAAACTCACATCGTCAAAGGTGGGGATCGAGTGATCGAGGTAGTCGTAGTCCGCAATAAGGTCACCGAGGCGGATCGATCCGGAACGGCGCGCCTCGGTAACCGCCACCATCAAGTACGCATCAGTTCGGGTAAGTGGCGGCGAAGAGCTCTGGGTCACGAGGGCATCCCGTTCAGCAGTGAAAAAATCATCAGGTTCCCGGGCAGGCGTTCGAGGATTTCATCGTGTCGGGCGGCATGTCAGAGAGAATGGCGTCGTTCTGCGCGTGAAGCACGCCCGAGTCGATGGTGATCAGCGTCGTGTCACTCGTGATAGTGGCGGTCCCGATGACGGAGCAGTCTTCAGCAAGCAACTCGACGGTTCCATCGACGTCGCCCGGGTAGCCAACGAGCAAGCCGGGCGCCGCCTCGATCGACGACCTTCTCGATCCGATTATTCGGACCCGGCCCTTCGATGAACGCCAAGTGGTAGCGAATGTCGTCGTGGTTCAGTAAACAGACCTGGGTGACCTGGTCGCCGCACGCCACCAGCTGCGAGGTGAGGATGATGGCGATGACCGCCCTCACGACGTCAAGTCGTTCGGTGACCAGTGGCACGGACAGAACACGCGGTGGCAGCGCGAAATTGAAGCATTGCGCGGAGTTTAGGCGGCTCCCACATTGACGCAAGGACGCCGTTGGTCCGGTGTCTCAGTCCAGCGGGCTATCCTTCCGCGTCGAGGTACTCGAGGATCTCGGGTTTTCCGGGTGACGATCGACGACGGGTCGCGATCGGCGGATCTTGGCTGAGGTATCACCCGTGAAGTTGCGGTACACAGTCCTTCTTGGCGGCGAGCGCTTGCGAGTGACCCTCGCCGCGTGGAGTCGCCGGCACACTCGCCTAGGTGGGATCGCCGCCGCGTTGGACCGCGTCATCGTATCGGTCCTGATCGAGGACTACGACGATATCCCAGCGATGGCTCGGTCGCGATTCGAGGCGTCGTTCGCCCACCATGCTCAGATCAGATGGTCCTTCGGCGATGCGACCAATGAGGATTCAGCCGAGTAGGCCGCCCCATGCCGCGAGACCGATGACCGCGAAGAGTGCGGCCGGCACGAATGCTCCGACCACGAAGTACCGACGAGCGCGATCCATCTCACCCTGGTCCGCATCGGTATCGAACTCTGCCGCCCTGACGCCCAGCAGTCGCCGCGCCTCGACCAACTTCGGGAACGGGTCATCACCAGCGTTGCCTTGTCGTCGTGCGCATTCGAGGCAGACCATCGCCTGTTGTTCGGCCCTGTCATCCGGATCCGGGATCACTGACGCGGCCGTCCATGCCGCCGAAAGGTCATCCGCACCACCCTCGAGCAGGGAAAGCGTGCTGGCCGATCGCGCCCGACGTGCGACGTCAACGGGTTCGGTTGGCGACCAACCATCGAGGAGTGCGCGCTGCTCCGCCGACCGCTTCGCCCATGCCAGCGATGACGCGCGCATGGCGACGACATCAACTCCGACCCGTCCGTCGAGTCGAGCCAGCGCCTCGTCGGCGTCGAGTGGGTACGGAGCACCGTCGAGGGCCATCCAGGCCGCGTTGGCCGACCCGTTGCTCCACCGAACCGCCTGGTTCGCCGGCCAGAACCGGCGTCGCAGGAGCAGCCAGGTGAAGCCGAAAAGCAGTGGCGTCATCGCCACGAACACGACGAATAGTGCGACTCCCCACCAATCGGCCGGTGTGCCGAGCAGGCTGAAGATGCTGAGCACGACCACGCCGATGAGATAGGTCGCGATCAGGACACCGAACGCCTGCCGCCAAACACGTCGATACTCGCGCTTCGGCGAGTCGGCGAGTGAGGCGCCGTCCGTCATCCGAAACGCCCGAAGAGACCGATCAGCCCGAAGTAGACCACGAGGATGAGGCTCAGGGCGAACATCGAAATCGTGACGTAGCTGGTTCCAATCCCGACCACCACCGTGGCGACGAGCACCAGAAGCGCGACCAACCCGGCAAGGACCCATATTGGCCGGCCCACGGTTCGTGGTGATCGTCGGTCGGGCCATGGCGCGAGCGGATCGGTCGTCGGCAGGTCGACGTCCTTCGCTGGCCGCCGCAACTGGTCGTATTGAGCCCGCCTGGATGAGTCGGTCAACCATTCTCGGGCGACGTTGAGACGGGCCGTTCGCCCGGTTGCATCCAGATTGCCTTCGCCCGGAGTTCGGTCAGGGTGGCTCGCTCGGACGGCGGCGCGCCACGCCGCTTCGATGGCCCGGCTATCGGCATCGAGCGGAACACCAAGCGTGGCGTAGAGGTCGAACTCCGGGATCGCTGGTTGAGTCGGCACGTTCGCGGCTCATTGCAGATCGAATCTCAGGTCGCGGTCCATAGCAGCATTGCAGACCGCGAGAGCCCTCACAAACCGACTCTCCATGTCAGTCTGAAGTCCGATCTGGGAACTGTCGTTGGGGCACCCGATCTTTCGTGCCGTCCTGGAGCACGTGGCTGTGGCTTACCGAACGACCTCGATGGACGCGCCCCTGACGTGATCCTCGTACGTCCTGATCAGCTCGAACAGGCCGACGGCGGCGTAGGTTCGGTCCCAGTTACCGCTCGAGATCTTTCTGACCACACCCGCTGCCTCGAGGGCGAGCAGCCCCTTTCGGGCCGCCTCATGACTTATTCCAAGAGCCGTCCGGGCGGTCATCGCGGTGAGGATCGGCTGCGCCGGCAGGAGTGTGATGATGCGTTCGGCCGCCGAGCCACGGCGGGGTCCGCCAGCTTCCTCTGTCCATAGGAGCTGGAGATCACGTACGGCGTCAGCGAGCTCGAGCGACATCGCGGCGGCCTGTGTCGTGGCGCCGGCGAACGCGGCGAGCCAGCCGTCGACGTCGCCCTCTCGGAATCTCACGAGGCCCGCCACATACGAGTTCGGTCGCGTCGCGAGCACGACGGACACCGGCGGGACGAACTTCGGCGTAAGCCCCCGACGGCGCAGGATGAGGTGAATGAGGCTCCTGCCTACCCGACCGTTGCCGTCGGTGAACGGGTGGATCGTCTCGAACTGCGCGTGAGCGATCGCCGCCTGCGCGATCGGTGGCAAGTCCTCCCGGTTGAGATAGGCCATCAGGTCGTCGAGCAATCCGGGCAGCAGATCGTGTGGCGGTGGGATGAACACGGCGTCGATCGGGCTATCCGAGCTTCCCCCGACCCAGTTCTGCTCGGCGCGGAACGAGCCTCCACCAGCGTGGTCGTCGTCGGGTGACATCAACACGGCGTGGATCTCTTCCAGATCTTCGAGCCGGATCGAATGGCGCCCGTCACCGATGGCGATCGCCTGCTCCATCGCCTTGACGTTCGCGGCGACGAGGGGTGCGCTGCCCTTGGCGGAGCGGGGGTCGAACAAGGCCCGGGCAAGGTTCAGCTGGCTGACCGCGAGCTTCTCGATCCGCGATGATGCAACGGCCTCGGACCGGAGCAAGAGCGGCCCAAGCGTCTCGAAGCCCAGGACCGAAGCGCTCTCGTTGAGCTTCGCCACCTCGATCTCGGCATCGTTGATCAGCGATGACGTCTCGAACGAGATACGTGGATCACTTGAGGCGATCCGGTCCGGAACGAACGCCTCGAAGGTGAAGCCCTGGCGCTTTCTGCGCGACCGCCCGGCGAGGTTGGCTTCCCACCTACGCTTCACGAACTCCGGCATCCTGCGCACCTCGCCAACCTTGGATATTCGGGGACACTCTCCAAGGTTGACATCATTCTGAAGGTTAACGTTGGAAAGGTCAAGAAACCATCCAAGGTTATTCGCCAGTAGCGCCGCTCGCCGCGATTCTTGAACCCATCGGCCGGTCGGGCACACTCATACATCGATGGAGTCCGTCACCCCTAGCCCCGGAACAGGTCGAAGTCCACTGGTCGCTCGCGCGATCGCGGGCGACGATGACGCGTTCCGGGCGCTCATCGAGCCATATGTCGCAGCAGCCGTCGGCGCCAGCGCGATCATCGTGGGCTCGCGCGACGAGGCATTCGACGTCGTCCAGGAGGCGACCCTGGCAGCTTGGCAAGGCCTGCCCCGCCTCCGAGAGCCGGACGCCTTTCCCGCGTGGTTTCGTCGATTGGTCATTCGCACTGCGATGAAACGCGTTCGCGGCCGTCGAAACGTCGTCGAGCTTGATCCGACGATCGCCGCGCCAGGTGGCGACCTCGACGCCGCGTACGAGTCCCGGATGCTGGGTCGGGCGTTCGCGCGTCTCGACCCCAAGGACCGACTGGTCCTGACATTGCGTCATTTCTGGGACCTCCCGGTCGAGGAGGCAGCCGTCCTGATCGATATCCCGCCTGGGACGGTGAAATCGCGAACCCATCACGCGATGGAGCGATTGCGAGCGGCCTACGCCGCGGAGGAACGTCGATGACCGAACCGCTTGAGGACCGCCTGGAAGACTGGATGCGGGGCGTCGGGCGGTTCGACGCGACCGACGTGCATGACTTCGTTCAGCGCCTGCCGATCCCAAACCGACGAGCACGCTCGATATTCGGCGGTTCGCTGATCGCAAGGCTCGGCGTTGCCGTCGTCGTCGTCATCGCGATCGGAGCGGGAGTCGGGCTCCTGTCCACGGGGAACGGACCGGGTGGCGGGCCGATGCCACCTGATCCCCGTGCCTTCGCCGGTGACCCGCGTCTCGCGCAATGCGGATTGACCGATACGAGCCAGGCCGAATACGTATTCGAGCTGGCGCACGCGGCTGACTTCCAGACGGCCTTTCCGGCCGCGCTGCGCACACCGGAACTCGAGCGGGCGGACCCGGCGTTCGTCATCGTCGTCGCTCCCGGCGTCGTCCCGTTGGGCATCGGCGGAGGATCCGGGTCGTCGCCCAGGGACGAAGAAGGCAGCCGCGTGTGCGTCATCGTGGGCGCGGGTCCGGATGCCGTGGTCAACCTCTACTCTGGCGTCGATCTCGCCGGGTTCAGCCCTGACGCCGTTGGTCGCCTGGCACCAGTCTCGGGAGCGCCGCCGCATTCGACGACGCCGGTCCCCTCCCAGGTCGAGGCCGCGACAACCACGCCGATACCCGGCATCGACTGGGGTCCGCTTGCCGTGGTCCCACCATCGGACGGAGCTGACACTGCTCGCACCGAGGGCATCGTCCGCATCTCCGCGGAGTGCGTGGTCCTCGAAACAGGTGCCACGCGGAGCCTGTTGGTCTGGCCCGCCGACCGGACGGTTTGGCATACCGCGGAAAGCAACGTCTCGTTCGAGAACTTCGACGGAAAGATCGTCACCGTCGGCGACGGCGACAACGTGATCGTTGGCGGCAGCGGCGGGTCGTTCGGGAAGGCTGGCAAGAGCCTCGAAGCGTGGCTCGATGCGACCGGTCTGGTCGCTCGACCGCCTGGCCCTTGCGATGTGGACGAGTACTGGTACGTCGGCGGTGTACAAAAGCCTTGAGTTGGGTGCCGCGTCAGCTGCCCTTGACGAGTTCTGCTCGGACCCGCGAGGCGGCGTCGGCGGCGGTCTCGTCGTCACACGCCCAGGGGCTGTCGCCCGATCCCATCTGCACGAGGATGCCTGGACCTGACGCCGGCATGTTGGGATATCGCGGCACGAAATAGAGGTGCACGTGTTTGACGACCTCACCGAAGGAGCACAGGTAGACCCGTTCGGGCTCGAGGGCCTTCATCATCGCATTCGAAATCCTCTGGATCAGTGGGCCTAACGCCAGCGTCTCGTCCTGGTTCAGGGCTGCGAGGTGCTCCACGTGCCGCTTCGGTTTCAGGATCAGCCAGCCCTTCAGCGGCACCGGGCTGATCGCGTGCTCCAGCAGCCAGCCTCCCTCCTCGAGGATCGTCCCGCCCGGGGGCGTGATCCGGCGAGTCGTCACGTCACACGCCAGGCAACTATCGTCCACATCGGCCCCCTTCTTTACTCCAGCCTGGGGAGGTGGAACGGAACATGATCAAGAATGACGAGGCCGGTAGTGGCAACGTCCGTGAGAACGGCTTCAGCCGGATCATGCGCGGGGCCCTTGAGCCGATGTTGGCCGCATTGGGCTTCGTGCGTCAGCCGGAATTGATCTCTGGCCGCCTCTACCTTGCCGATTTCATCTCTGAACGATGCAAAGTCTCGATCGCGTTCGAGCCAGGAGATGATGCGCTCTTCGTCTACATCTTTGGCAAGGTCGGCAATGGTTGGACCGATATCGATGACCGCAGCCAGACGCCACGACTCGAAGACCTGAACCGCGCATATCGTGAACAGATCTCGGCCGCCGAAAGGGTGGCAGCGCGGGAGCGACTCGCGCATGTTGAATGCCACTCTCCGATCGAGAAGAGACTAGTCAAGGTGGCGGCGGACCTCGCCGTGACGTTGCCCCGATACCTACAGGACCGCGACTGAACGGGCTGATCAAGGGCACCCGGTCGTCGGGTCTAGACGTAGGATCGGGCGGGCATGAATAGCGGCGTCAGGGCCCGCAGCGACCCAGTATGGAGGCGCTCGATCTGATGGCGACGGTCCGAGTGACCTACGATTCGATCGCAGACGCAGCATATATCTACCTCCGGACGATCGAGCCGGGCGGCGCTCGTCTGAGCGTGCCGGTTCCGGCCGATCCGGACTTGCCGATGATCGTCCTCAACTTCGACGAGGGTCGGCGCCTGATCGGCATCGAGATTCTGGGTGCTGTCAACGGACTTCCTCCGTCCCTGCTCGCCGAGGCCGAGCGCCCGTCCGGTGGTGGCCAGATAACTCGGTGACATGGTGGACCGGCCCCAGTCGGATGCCGGACGGGGCTAGCTCACAAGATCGCGGTGCGAGACGCGCTCGGGCAAGGGCCTCGGGTGGAGTGTGCTGGTGCGGCCGATCAGGCGCCTCGGTGCCTTCGATGCGTGAGGCGATGGCCTGGAGTTGCCACTCGAACTCGGCGCGCGCGGCGTCTCGCCCGAACCAGTTCCGGATCACCTGCAGGAGATGCCGTAACGGGTGAGTCAGCCGTGTCTCGACGGTGACATCGACGCGTGCCCCGTCATCCTCGGGCGAGAACCGTCGATCGGTCGTGACGGTGAGGAGCCGACCGCGGCGATCGCCGGTCCAGGATCCGCTGAGGGTCATCAGCCTCGTGGGTGGCTGGCGCACGACCTGCTCGATCGTCTGGACCCATTCACCGGCCCCGGCTCGCAACGCGACATCGAACGTGCGCCGACCGTCCGGCTGCTCATCGACAACCTCGAGGCGGACCGCGTGAGCGTTGAATACCAGGGGCTTCATCGGGTCGTCGAAGAAGGCGAAGACGTCATCGATCGGCGCCCGGATGAACTGGCTCAACTCGATCGCCATCGCCCGAACGATAGACCCGCGGCAAGCCGCGAACATAGGCGGCATCGTGGGTGTTGCGAGTAGTCTCCAATCTTCTCGGGGAACCGGAGGAGGTTTCGGCCGTTGCTTCCCGCATCAACGGAAGTGCTTGCGATCGCCCGCGAAGAGCTCAGGTCGACTCTTGCGTCACTTCGGCTGAAGCGAGAGACCGAGCGTTCGTGGACGGGCCCGATCGGGTCGGGTTGGCTCCGATTCCGGATCCAGCTGTGGGACCGCGGCTCCTTGGACGATCAGTGGTTCACGGGCGAGCTGGAGCTCGATGGCGAAGACGGCGGCGCGTTCGGACGGATCCTCTCGCTCCTGACCGATGAGGAGCGCGAGGAGCATCGGCAGATCCAGAACCTCGTGATCGCGAAGTCGCCCCTCGACGAAACCGAACTCGACACCCTGCCACCGGAATGGCAGGCGGAGCGGCTGACAGGGGTCACGCCTCGTCTCGCCCCGTATCCGCCGGATCCCCCGGATGAAGACGTCTGGTTCCGCTATGTCGACGCCGACGACGTGCGCCGGTGGATGCGGTTCATCGGACGCGTCCTGCCTGACGCGGTGGATCGGCTCGAGCGCATGAGGCCGAACGTGATTGAAGCGGCGCTTGCTGCCGACCACTCTCGGGCGATCGAAGTGGGTGACCCTTTCGAGCCTGATGAAGGCGACGTGCGGGCTGCCGATGAAGCGATGCGTCGCCTGAATCGCCTCCCGCCATCACTGTAGCCCTTGACCGCTTGTAAATCGTCGCCAGGTATCGAAGGAGCGGGGTACCGGCAGCGAACGAATCGGCGATGAGCGACGGCAAGTCAGGACTCTCCGCATCCGCGTCGGACAGGCGGCGCCCGAAAGTCACGTTCTTCTTCCGTAGGAGGTCGGCCGCGGGGTGGTCCGGCGGATAGCCCGATGGCACCCGCTTGAGGGACTCGCCGTCGTCGCTGACGCTCCCGAAGGTCTCGCGAAAGTCGGGCGCCTCGACGATCGCGCGGAAGCCGTCGAAGTCGGATGCGATCCGGTCGCGGAAGCCCTTGAGCCAGCTCGGCTCCGGATGCCAGACCCCGCCACCGACGTAGATCTCGCCGGGCTGGAGATGGAAGTAGCCGCCACTCGCGTGGACGTTGTCGGTATGCGAGCGCCCGGCCGCCGCCTCGCCGTCCCCCGCCCAGCCGAAGCTCGCCGCGACGGCCGTCTTGTATGGCCGCTTGTCCTTGGAAAAGCGGACGTCTCGATAGATCCGAAAGGGCGACTTCGCTGGATCGGCGTGGAGCGGGATGTCCCGTGCGCGAAACAGGTCCTCGAGCGCGACGCAGAGCTGCTCCATCGGCTGCTTCAGGAGTCGCTCGAACTCGGCCTTCCGCGGCTGGAACCAGTCGCGCGAGTTGTTCTCGGCGAGGTCAGCCAGGAACTGGATCGCCTCGGGCTGGAACCCGGGGAAGGCGGCTGTCGTGGTGTCGGTCATAGGAACACTCCTGGCCGGTGTCGATGTGCGGATCGGCAGTTTTCTCAATGTACTCCCTGGGGTTGCAACCCCGGGGTCGCTCGACCGGCCGCCGTGGACGCGCGCGCCGAGGTCAAATATTCACCGGACGGCTACTGGGCATGGACCTGGGCCTGGGGTCGCTCTGATAATCCGAAAATGTGCCGGACTGAACGTGGCGCGGATAATTCGATGACCGGGGCGCCTGGATCGCTGGCCCAATAGTCACCCGGCGGATATGTGGCCGCGAACGGCGGGCCGCCTGGCCGCGATCGGCCGCGATCGGCCGGCACGAAGTGATCGACCCGGTCAGTGTGCCCAGACGGCGTAGACGGCCTTGACCTTCACCGTGGCCGCATCGAAGGTCGACTCGCTCGTCGCGGAACCGGCGACCAGCAGGATGCCTCGCACGCTTCGGTTCCGGATATGTGTATCGCCGAAGGCCGAGGTCGAATAGCGTGTCCGTACGCAGTCCCAGCCCGCTTCCATGCGTCGTAGGCGTCGATAAAGTGGTAACTCCCCAGGGCCGGCGCCCACAGGCCGATCCAGGCCTTGTCTCCAGTCACGGTCCGACCGACGACCCGGAACTTGATGGTCCGGTAGGCGAAGGAACCCGGCGGGCTGAACGAATAGATGGTGGCCGCCCAGGTGGACCCCACAGCCGCACTCAGTCGGAGCCCGTCCTTGTAGCGGCTCGCCCCGGGGGAGATCTCGCCTCCCTCGTCACCGGAAGCCCGGAACTTGGCCGCCGGCTTCGTATCCGTGAACTTCTTCCATACGACGGACTTGCGCGACAGCTTGACCGTATTCCTTGCGGTCGCCGCGTTGCCACTCCCGTCGGCCGCCGTCTGGACGACCGTGTATCGGCCCTTTGGCTGAAGCGCGCCCTTTGTCGTTGCGGCCGTTCCACGACCACTGGTACTTGCCGATCGACTTCGCCCCAAGCGACACGGTACGGACCGTCTTGCCGGTGTCGACCGACTTGATCCGGATGGTCACCGTGGCCGGCTCGCCGAGCGTGCCGTGGATCCCGACGGTGTCTCGATACGAATCGACCACGGGATAGAACTTGGACATCGTGAGCCCCGTTCCGGACAGATCGACCACCTTGTCCTGGACCACCTGCTGGGTGATCCCCGCGGACGACGCTCCGATCAGTGTCGGGCTCGACTGTCCGCTGTAGTCGGCACTCAGCTCATGGGTGCCGAGGGTCAGCATGACCGTGACCGACAGGGAGGGTCCGCCCGCGACGTCCCTGGTCCCGAGGATCGTGTCGGTCGTCAGGTCCCGGATGGTGAGCGTGCCATCGGTCAGCGACCCAAACCCGTCGTATCGCGCGACGGAGGCCGTCAGGGTGACCGGTTTGGTCGATTCCTGTGGGTTCGACGATGAGGTGAACGTGACCACCGACGAATACCCTTGGATCACCGTCTCCGGCTCGCTCACCGACCCGACGAAATCATCGGATCCGGTGAAGTAGCCGGCGACCTCCACACCCTGATGGATCGGGAACCCGCTGACCTCGGTCACGCCACCTGGTCCGACCGGTACGCAGGTATAGCCATATGGCGGGCTGCCCGTGCGGGCGCACGCACTTCCCCCTTGAGGATCTGGCGTGATGGTGACTCTCGCCACGGGATCTTCCGGAGCAAAGACGGGGTTCGGGATCAATTCGATGGTCGTGGATCGTCGTCGCCTTCGCGGCTGCGTTCACGCTCATCCGATGAACACCCGTCGTCGAATCGGATGGGATCACGATCTCGGCCGGGCGCAGTCCGTGGTCGATTGGGCTGAAGGCGACGTCGAACGTGCAGGTGGCATCCTCGTCCACGGTGATCCCGGAACAGCCGTCCGCCGAGATCTGCCAGTCGTCCGGGTTCACACCGCCCATGGCGATCGTCCCGAACGTGATCGGTGCCATCCCGACGCCGGTCAAGGTCACCGTGACGGGATCGCTCGATTGGCCGATGGTCACCGCGTTGCCGGGGTCCTTCCATGCCGGGGACAGTCGGGGGGGCGACACTGTCATCATCCGCAGCGGCCGGGCCGGGACGTTAATCGCAGTTCGCCGACCAATCCCTCGGTGCCGCCGGGACAGCGGGTATCGAACGAGAGATCGAGGATCGACAGCAACCCGGTCCCATCATGGGCGATGTCGTAAATCGTGAACGTCGTGCGCTCATCATCACAAGCAAAGGCATGGTGCCCGAAGCTGAATATCGGCTGCCCGTCCACGGCATAGTCGAGGTTCCGCGCGTCGCTATACGTCAGGCCGGTTTCGACGGCTTGGCCAAACGGGCCTTCGATCTTGATCGGCGAGAGGCCCGTCGCCCCGGTACTGATCACGTCCCGGTTCGGGAACGAGGGGTCGGGTAGCTGCGCACCCAACGCCCGCTCGTACCCCGAGTCTCCAGCTGGCTTGAGCGAGCTCGGGGCGATCTCGTAGGCGAACTCTGTGCCTGGGCCGTACGCAAGCGCGCCCGTTGGGCTCAGTGTGGGTAGCACGGACCCGACGACGACCGCGGCGAGCCACACGGGCAGGAGTCGCTTCATCTGATCGCATCCTTCGCGAACTGCTTAGTGGCCCCGGCGGACGCACCCTATCACGCACCAGCGCGAAAGCGGTTTCCACATCCTCTCGACGGACCGTACCCAGCGCGTTGGGGCCGACCTATGGCCCGATAGTCACGCGACAGTTCACAGCGGCCGGACTCGGCCGATGGATGTGACTGATCCAGGGGGACGCCCGCGTCGGGTCGGATCCAAGCCCGCTGGTTCACCCGATCGCGCTGGCATCGATCGCGGCCCTCCTCATCAACGACCATGTGCTGAAAACGGTCGCGCCCGGCGCGGTGACCGGGAAACTCTCTGACCTCGCCGGGTTGGTGTTCTTCCCGCTGCTTCTTGCGTCGGTCGTGGAGCTGGCGGTAGGCCGTACACATCGGCGGTCCGTCCTTGCCTGGTCGATCGCGGCCACGTCGTTGATGTTCGTAGTCGTGAAGACGACAGCCGGCGGGGCTGACGCGTTCGCGCTCGCGCTGGGCGCTACCCAGTGGATCGTGACGCTCGGTCCACTCCGCGATGCGGTCCTGGCCCCGGTGGCCGTGGTGGCCGATCGATCCGACCTCCTCGCGATGCCCGCCCTGGCGGTCGCCTGGTGCATCGGCACAGCCGGCCATCCCGCCCCGACGACCCCCGCCGACACGCCTCGTCGTCAACGAACCATGGCCTCGGCGGCGCTCATCGTCGCCGGGTTGGCATCGATGGCGACCTCCCAGTCGACTCCGATGGTGAGCTCGGGGAGCGAGTCCGAATTCCACCTGACGACGGAGCAGCCGGTCGCCGTCCGCCACTTTACGATCACCATCACCGCCGGTGATTCGGCGATCGATCAGGTGAGGATCGGCGCCAGCGTCGAGCGGCGCCGTCAGTCGGATGAAGTCCCGGAGCTCGCCGACGACCCGGCGATCGACCTGACGATGCTCCCGGATGAGCGCCGCGGCGTCACCGATACGAGCGCTGAGGCCCTCGCCGGACGAGCGCTCAACGTGACGGAACGCTGCCAGGCCGGCTGTACTCAGGGGGTCACGCTGATCGCGCGACTGCGGCCGGCCTCCGGACTCGCGCAGCTCGATGGTGTGATGGCCGTCGGGGTCTACGTGAATGCAGGATACGACGAACCGGCCATCGACACCGAGGTGACCGTGGTCGAGGACCTCGATCGCCACGTCGATGGGGCGGCGGCTACGATGCTTGCCACCATCGACGGAACGATGACGGTCGGCACCGACGATCCCAGCGCCTCACGTCGCGTCAAGCTCTCCGTCCCTGCCGCGGCTCTCGCTGGCCCGCTCGCGTTCCCGCTCGTCGGGCGGCTGACGGTCAGGGTCGAGCCGGAGGCGGCGAGTGACAACCGGTACGCGTGGGATTCGACGGTTTCGCTCGAGGGAGGAGAGACCGAATCCATCCAACCCGATAGGCCACTCGATAGCGACTGGCTTGCCAAGTGCCAGGCCGGTACGGACTGCGTCGTGACGCTCGACCTCGCTGCCGAATACCAGGCGTGGCTCAACGCCCCTGTCGAGGATGCGGATCTCAACGCTGACGCGCCCGAGCCCACAGAAACTCGGCCCGGCTTCGTCCGACTGCATTGGACGATGGAGGCCGTACTACAGGCGTTTGACGGGCGAAGTCTGCCGACCGACGGGATGACGCTAACTGCCGACTGAAGTCCATCGCCCGATGCAGGCATTGCTGGCATCCGGGCCGCTGATGACCAGCGTGACCCGAGTGTCAAACCGGCCGACGGCGATCGACCACCGGGACCGTCGCCAAGCCGACCACGAGCGCGAGACCCGCAAAGGCCACGGCATCCAACGCTGCGAGTTGACCCGCCTTGCTTGACGGGACGCCCAGCACCGCTGCGGTCCATCCGTTGTCGAGCAGGTATTGACGCCAGTCCCGGACGCCGGATGGCGCCTGCTCGAATGCCATCTCCTCCCCGACGAAGCGGCCCTCCGGATCCAGCCAACCGTAGTCGCCATTGATCCCGTCGAACGAGCCGTTGTCCAACGAGGCCGCATCGGCGATCACTTCGAAATTAGCCCGGTACCAAGCGTTTTGGGCCATGCCCTCGAACAGGAGCAGGACGACACAGATCAATGCGGCCACGATCAACGCCGGGAGTGAGCGGCCGACGACCGCGCCGACAAACAGCCCGATCGAGAAGGCCGCGAGGGCGCGCCCGATGACCGGCCAACCGTGCAGCATCAGATCGCCGAAGGTCGAGTGGTACCACGGCTCGCGGGTGGCCTCAAGGACGGACGCCGCGCCAGCGGCAAGCGCGACGGCGACCGTCATGACCACAAGGATCGGCGCGACCTGGCGGATCAGCCATCGATGACGGGAGGGCGTGAGCGCCCATGCGGTCTGCGCTGTTCGCGCCTCGAGTTCGCGGCCGACGATGGAGACGCCGGCGAGCAGTCCGACGATGAACGGCAGCACCGCCATGAACGCCAGCAGTTTGCCGGCCTCGTCCTCGTTGATCGTGGCAAAGGCCTGGACCGGACCGGCACAGTCGCCGGCACCCTCGGCTCCGCCACCCGCCAGCCACTGTTCGAAGCAACCGGCGGGCACCCCGATCGAATTCAGTCGGTAGCTGATCACCAGGGCGGCGACTGCCGCCAACAACCCGAGGATCACCGCCGCACCGACCTCGAAGCGGTGATGCTTCAGCACGAGTCGGGCC
Organism: uncultured Chloroflexia bacterium; assembly: GCA_963720715.1. Taxonomy (GTDB): domain Bacteria; phylum Chloroflexota; class Limnocylindria; order Limnocylindrales; family CSP1-4; genus SPCO01. Next base: position 196,106 of record CAVRGM010000004.1, on the reverse strand, counting down.
GAGGAGAGCATCACGCCGCCTCCGCCTCCGCCATGCGCGCCGCGTCCCGCCCGGCGGCCAGATAGCCGAGAACGATCTCATCGAGTGTCGCCGGCTTCGTGACGGGATCAGTCGACCGTACGAGCGCGACCTTTTGACCGTCGTCGTTGATGAAGAACCCGACGGTCCCGGCGGGCGGCGGCGCATCGGCCTCGACCGCAACGGTTCGATGGCCGGCCCGGGCATCCGCGACCGGCGCTTGATAGGCGAGCCGGCCATGGGTCAACACAACGAGTTGATCGCACGCCTGTTCGACGTCGGTGACGATGTGCGACGACAACAGGGCCGTCGCGCCGGTCGAGCGGACATCGTCGACGAGGACGGCCAGAAACTCCCTCCGCGCCAGCGGATCCAGGCTCGCCAGAGGCTCATCGAGCAGCAGGATCGGCGATCGGGTGCCCAGGGCGATCGCCAGGGCGACCTGCGCCTGTTCGCCACCAGACAGCTGGCCGACCGGCCGGTCGGGGCGAACGCCGACACTGCCCAATCGCTCCTCAGCGTAAGGCGTATCGAACGCCGGCCGGGCGACGCGGGCGAGGCTCAGGTGATCCCGGACCGTGAGATCCCGGTACAGGGCTGCCGCCTGCGGGACGTAGCCGATGCGAGACACCGCGCCAACCCGATCGCGTCGAGGGTCGATGCCCTCCACGAGGACACGACCCTCGTTCGGCCGCTCGAAACCCATCCACGACCGGATCAACGTTGACTTGCCGGCGCCGTTCGGCCCGACCAGCGCCGTGACGGTGCCCGGTGCGAACTCGACCGTGACCTCGCGAAGTGCCCATGGTCGACGACGCCCATAGCGGCGACCGACGCCCTCGGCGCGAAGCGGCGATCCGGACATCTGGAACTCCATGCGAGATTGGAGCAGGGTACGCGGGCCTTCTCGTTCGAAGCTATCCGTGATTCCCCGCAATCATTCCGGGATCTTCCCGATGTCCCCGACGCTGACACCTCTGCTACCTTCCGCCCATGGATCGCCTGAATGCGTTGATCCGCCGGCCGACTCTCCGTAGTCGGCGCCGCGATTGGGCTGCGGTCGCGATCGCAGGGGCGAGCCTCGCCATCGGGATCGGGGTCCTCGCGGGTGCCTCCTTCTCGATCGAAGCGCGACTCGTGCAGGGCACGGATGGGCGTGTGGTCGTCGACGACGTCGATGCCACCAGTCGAGCCTGGCAGAACGGGCTGAGGCCGGGGATGATCGTCCTCAGCGTCAACGGGGTCCAGCTCGTCACGCTCCCGCAGTACATCTACCCCGAAACTCCCCCGACACCGGATCCGGAAACCGGCGAGGAGCCTCCGTTCGTGCCAAGCGGGATCGAACCGACGGTCCCGCTCGACTCGCCGATCGATCAGTCGGCGCTAGTGGCCCTGCTGGCCGCCCCGGTGACGGACCTGGCCGCGATCCAGCCATGGGACCTGGAGCGTGGCCATCCCGAAGCGTGGGCGACGGTCGATCTCTACGATGACTGGTACAGCGCTTCGCTGCAGGGAACCACCCCGGCCGTCCTGATCGGGACGCTGGTCCTCGTCTTGTTCGCGTGGTGGCTGGCCAGTGGCCGGGCCGGTCCCACGCTGCGGCCGTTCGCCATCCCGCTCGCCGTCGCGACCGCCGTGCCGTTCCTCGTCCGGCCGCTTGATCAGACGCTGGATCCGACACTTGTCTCGCTGGCCAGCGTCCTGGTCATCCTGGCGATGCTCCCGCTCGCCTCGGTACTCATCGAACGCGTCGCCGCGCCCGACGAACGACGCACCGTCGGGCTGGTCAGCGCCACGTGTGCCGTGGTGGGCCTGGCGGTGGCGGCCATCCACCTCGTACCGGGGTCATGGCAGAGCCTCGATTTCGGCGTCATCGGCTGGGTGGTGGTCGGCGCCATCCCGTTCGTGCCCGGTCTCGCGGCGGCCGGGCCTGTCCGATCTGACGCCCCGCTTGGTCGCGCGATCAGCAGTGGACGACTGCTCGAATCGACCGAATACGCGGTGATCGGTGCGACGCCGTTCTTCGCCCTCGCCACCGATGGTGTCCCGTACGTCTTTCCGTTGGCCCTATGGCTCGTCTTCCTCTTCATGGCCGGTCAATTCACGGTCCGTCCGCTGGCCCGCCTGGCGTCGCGCGCGACCCTCCAGCGCGACATCGTCGTCGCTGCCACCGAGGCGGAACGTGCGCGCGTGGCCGCCGATATCCACGACGATGCGCTCCAGGAGTTGACCCTCCTCGTGCACCGCCTGGACGGTGCCGGCGACGCCGAGGGCGCGGACATCGCGCGGGGCGTGTCCGATCGGTTGCGTGCCATCTGTGGTGACCTGCGATTGCCGATCCTCGACGATCTCGGCGTCGGGCCTGCCCTGGACTGGCTCGTCCTGCGGATCGAGCGATTGGCGGGCGGCGAGGTGCGTCTCGAGCGTTCCGATGAGGCCCGGCCACCGTCCGAGGTAGAGCTCGCGTTCTTCCGCATCGCCCAGGAGGCGATGTCGAATGCGGTGAAGCACGGCCGGCCGCCCATCGTCGTGCGCTACTCGACTTCGCCGACCGGAGCATCCCTGTCCATCGACGACGCCGGCGCCGGGATCGAACCCGACGCCGGGGAATCGGCCGAACAGACCGGTCACTACGGCCTTCTCAACATGCAGCAACGAGCCGAAGCGATCGGCGCGATCCTCGACGTGCGGCGATGGCCGGCGGGTGGCACGCACGTCAAGCTCGACTGGCGGGCGCCGTGATCCGAGTCGCGGTCATCGACGACCATCCGGTCGTGGGCGAGGGCACCGCGGCCGTCCTTCGATCCCGATCCGGCCTGGACGTCGTGGGTGTGGCCGGCTCGGTGGCTGCTGCGCGCGCCTCGGGTCTGCTCGACCCGGCCGCCGTCGATGTCGTCTTGCTTGATATCCGGTTGGGCACCGACAGCGGCCTGAACCTGCTGTCGTCCGGGACGTCGTCGATCCCGGCCGTCATCGTCCTGACCGCGTACGACTACCCCCAATACGCGGATGCGGCGCTGCGACTCGGAGCGGCCGGGTTCGTGCACAAGACCGCACCACTCGATGCGCTGGTCGATGCCATCGAGCGTGTGGCATCTGGTGGCCTGGCGTTCACGGTTCGACCTACGGCGTCCACGGTCCGACTGACGCCACGTGAGCACGAAGTCGTGCGGCTCGTCGCCGAGGGCCGGAGCAATGATGAGATCGGGGTCACCCTCGGGATCGGTGCGCGGACCGTGGAAACGCATCTGGCCCGCCTGTTCGAACGTGTCTCCGTTGGCTCGCGGACCGAGCTGGCCACGCGCGCATTGCGCGAGGGCTGGCTCGATGTCCCGGCGCGGGTGCCATGATCGGTTGCTGGTGGCACTCGGCGTGCTGGATGCGTCAGGTACTTCTAGGCCCTTCGATATCCCGCGCCCGCGACTGACACTGGGTAGGTCATCCGCCATCCAGGAGTCATTCCACGTGTCTAAGGATCGGATAGGCAGCGTCAGCCTGTCTGCAGCGACCATCGTCCTCGCGTATGGCGTCGGCTCGGTGCTCTGGATCGCCGTGAGCGATCAACTCCTGGGCGTCCTGATCGCAGATCCACGGATCCTCGTCACGGCATTGACGGTCAAGACCTGGGTCTTCGTCGCCGTGACCGGGGCGGCGCTTGCGATCCTGTTGAGCCGCCACGAGAGGCAACGCGCCCGGCACGTCAGCGAGATGATCGCGAATGAGCAGCGGTTCCGTCTCCTCGCCGAACACGTCCCGGACGTGATCTCGCGTTACCGCGTGCTCCCCGACCCTGCCTTCGAATACATGAGCCCGTCGGTCCAGACCGTGCTTGGCCGCGCCCCGGCCGAGTTCTATGCGGATCCCGGCCTGATGGGTCGCCTCGTGCACCCCGCCGACAGGCACTTGCTCGCGCCGAAGACCGGCCAGTCTGGCGTGCCGGCCACTGTCCTCATCCGGCTGTCACACGTGGATGGTCACTGGGTGTCGCTTGAGCAGCGAAGCCACCCGATCTTCGACACTGACGGACGACTCATCGCCGTCGAGGGCGTTGCGCGCGATGTCACCGCCGGTCTGGCTGCTCAAGCAGCAGTGGAGCGTCTCAATCGGGTCCTGCGCACGCTGACCGCGGCGAACGCTGCGCTCGTCCACGCGAACAGCGAAGGCGAGCTCCTCGAGGCGATCTGCCACGTCGTTGTCGAGGAAGGAGCGTACCGCTACGCCTGGGTCGGATACCGGGAGGACGACGAGGCCGGCACGATCAAGCCCGTGGCCTCGGCCGGGTACGGTTCCGGGTATCAAGCCGGGCTGAACGTGACCTGGCACCCCACGGAGCGCGGGCTAGGTCCCGTCGGCACGTCCATCCGCGAATGTCGCACCGTGGTCCTTTCCGACATCGCCACGGACCCGACCTACGCCCCGTGGCGTAGCACGGCCCTCGGCCTCGGCTACGCGTCCGGCGCCGCGATCCCGCTGTGCGACGAGAGCGGCGTCGCATTCGGCACCCTGGTCATCTATTCGGACCAGATCGGCACCTTCTTGACCGAGGAGGTCGAGCTCCTTGAGGGGCTCGCAGCGGACCTCGCTTACGGCGTTGAGACACTGCGTGCGCGAGCCGTCCGAGATGCCGGCGATGCGGAGCGCATCCGCCTCGTCACCGCCATCGAGCAGACGGCCGAATCGGTCGAGATCACGGATCTGGCGGCAACCATCCTGTATGTCAATCCGGCCTTCGAGCGGATCACCGGCTACAGCGCGGCCGAGGTCATCGGCCAGAACCCACGGATCCTCCAGAGCGGACTCCAGCCGCCCGCCTTCTACGCCGACCTGTGGTCGACACTCGCGTCCGGTGCCACCTGGACGGGCGAGCTGGTCAATCGCAAGAAGGACGGATCCACGTTCATCGAGGAGGCCTCGATCACGCCGATCGTCGATGCACGAGGGACGCTCACCTCCTACGTCGCGGTGAAGCGCGACGTCACCAGCCAGCGCGAGATCGAAACGAATCTCAAGAACGCGGCACATCGGCGTGCGCAGATCGCGGCAACGCTGAGCGGCCTCCGGGCGGGTGAGACACCAGAGGCAACCGCTCAGGCGATCGCCGGCGCGATATCGAGCCTCGAGGGTATGGGATCCCCATCGGTTCTCGCGTTCGATGAAGGGGGGCGTGCCGTGGTCCTCGGTGCGAGCGGCAACCAGGTCGCGCCCGTCGAGGGCGGGGGAACGATGTCCGAGGCACGGTCCCAGTACCTGCTCGAGCGCGCGAACGGTGGAGCCTGGGTCGAGCCGTTCGCGTTGGGTAGTGGCGACGGCCCTGCTACCGTCGACGGCGCAACCATCTACGCTTCGATCCCGGGTGAGGGCGGACCCATCGGGTTGCTGGCCGTCGAGATCACGGACCCTTCGGGCGGGGATGATCCGGCCGCCCATCTCCCCACCCTTGTCGCCTTCGCCCCAACAGCTCGCCTCCTTCTGGAGGCGCCGCTCCGGATACGCGGGGCGGCGGCCCGGTCCAGGTCGCGGATCGAAGACATCATCTCGGCCGGCACATTCCATCCGGTCTTCCAGCCCATCGTCGAGATGGCGACCGGCGATGCCGTTGGGTACGAAGCCCTCACCCGGTTCGGCGACGGCACGCCGCCGGACGGTCTCTTCGCCGAGGCCCGGGGATGTGGGCTTGAACAGGAACTCGAGCTGGCCACCCTGCGCGCCGCGGTCGCGGCATCCGACGCGTTGCCGGCGGGCTGCTTCGTCAGCCTGAACGTCTCGCCCGCACTGATCGTTGCGGCGGACGGGCTGCGCACGATCCTGGCCGGCCGAACCCGACCCGTTGTCCTCGAGATCACCGAGCACGCGGCCATCGACGATTACGGAACCCTTTTGTCGGCGTTCGTCGCGCTCGGTGCGGGCCTCAGGCTTGCAGTCGATGATGCGGGCGCAGGTATCGCGAACTTCAACCACCTCGTCGAACTCCGACCGCAGTTCGTGAAGGTCGACATCGGTCTCGTTCGCGGTGTGAACGCCGACCTCACTCGGCAGGCGATGATCGTGGCCCTCGCCCACTTCGCGGGCGCAACCGACTGTCGCGTCATCGCCGAGGGGATCGAGACCGAAGCCGAGCGCGCGGTCCTGGACCGACTCGAGGTCCCGCTTGGCCAGGGATACCTGTTCGGGCGACCCGCCGAGGCCCACACATGGGTACGGCCGGAGACGGATGGGGTGACCGCCCGCCGAGCTGCCGCAGCCGGGCCTGGGCATGACCGAAACGCCGCGGAACGCGCCACGAGGTCGCGATCGCGATCGCCCTGGGCCTCAGGCGTACGTTCTGGGCGTCGGACCCTGCCCGATCGGGTCCCATATGGTGACGCCCTGCAGTGATCACGTTCAGCGGCGCGGGCCGGGGTGTGCGCTGTGGGTCCCGTGCCAGGTGGGTCCCGTGCCAGTGGGTCCCGGGTCCAAACATTCACGGGATGGCTACTAGGCGCGGTTTCGAGCCTCGGACCGGGCGCCTGGAACCAAGTCCTACCGATCTGAGAGTGGCACCCGACGCTCAGCAGACCGCGACCGGGCGGTACCCGGCCTAGTAGACGCTCGGCGAATATCTGGCCGGAACGCTGTGGCCGGTGGAACGTGGCGGCCGGTGCAACGCCGCTCCCCTACCCTTGCGTCACGGTAGCGACGGGCCTACGATGGTTCGACCCCGAGCCGCTCACGTACGGGGCCCGTCCACGCCGCTTCGGTGGCTGGATGCATGGGTCCGCGATGGATGGCCGGTAGGTGAGGTGGCGCCATGGCGACCGTGACGTTCGAAAACGTCAACAAGATCTACGGCGATTTCCAGGCCGTGAAGGATCTCAACCTGGAGATCGGTGACGGGGAGTTCATGGTCCTGGTCGGGCCATCGGGCTGCGGCAAGACGACCAGTCTGCGGATGATCGCCGGCCTCGAGGAGATCAGCGCGGGAACCCTCAAGATCGGCGATCGCGTCGTCAATGACGTCCCGCCCAAGGACCGCGACATCGCGATGGTCTTCCAGAGCTACGCGCTCTACCCCCACATGTCGGTCCGCGACAACCTGGCGTTCGGGCTCAAGCTCCGCAAGGTCCCCAAGGCCGAGATCGAGCGGCGGGTCAACGAAGCGGCCGAGACGATCCAGCTCCAGAAGCTGCTCGATCGAAAGCCGAAGGAACTGTCCGGCGGCCAGCGCCAGCGTGTCGCGCTCGGCCGGGCCATCGTCCGCGAGCCGGCCGTCTTCCTGATGGACGAGCCCCTGTCCAACCTCGATGCGAAGCTGCGCGTCCAGACGCGCGCCGAGATCGCTCGCCTCCACCAGCGCCTCAAGACGACCGTGGTCTACGTCACCCACGACCAGGTCGAAGCGATGACGATGGGCTCACGCATCGCGGTCATGGATGCGGGCCTGCTCCAGCAGGTCGGCACGCCGCAGGCGCTGTATGACACCCCGATCAATCGGTTCGTCGCCGGCTTCATCGGCAGCCCGTCGATGAATTTCGTCGAGGTCCACGCCGAGGGCAGCGGCTCGGAGGCACGGCTCGTCGGTCCGGGCGACTGGTCCATCCCGTTGCCGAACAAGTACCGCGAGGCGGCGGTGCCGAAGGCCGGCAAGACGCTGGTCGCCGGTTTCCGACCCGAGCATCTCGACATCGGCGAAGCGAGCGAGGGCGTCGGGGTCTTCCGGGCCAAGGCCGATGTCGTCGAATACCTCGGCAACGAGGAACTGCTCCATGTCACCGCGGCTGACCGCGACATCGTCGCCATCGTGGGCTCCGAGCACCGGGTCAAGACCGACGACATCGTCAACCTGACCGTTCCGCTCGACAAGCTCCATCTGTTCGACGGCGAGACGGGCCTGACGCTCGCGCCAGATCTGGTCGCCGCCTGAACGGCGACCCGGACCCGGCCGATCTCGTCGAGCGCGTCGTCGATTCGCGGGTCGTCCATCGCGGCCGATTCCTGACCTTCCGGGTCGACACCGTCGAGCACGCCGACGGGTCCCGCTCGACGCGCGAGATCGCCGGCCATCCGGGAGCGGCGGCAGTCGTGGCCATCGATGACGAGGACCACGTCCTGCTCGTCCGCCAGTGGCGGGTCGCCATCGGCCAGGCGTTGCTCGAGATCCCGGCCGGGACGCTCGATATCGAGGCCGACGGGTCCGTCGAGGATCCGGACGTGGCCGTTCGCCGGGAACTGGAGGAGGAGACCGGATCGCGGGCCGGGACCTGGCGACGCATTGGCCAGTTCTACACGGCGCCTGGGTTCGCCGAGGAACTGATGCACCTCTATCTCGCGACGGACCTGCGACCAGCGGACGGCGAGCGCCTCCACCCGGACGAGGACGAGCGATTGATCCTGGAACGCGTCCCGTGGGCAGACGCGGTCACCGCCGCGGAACGAGGCGAGTTGCTCGACGCAAAGTCGATCGTCGGCCTGCTCCTGGTCGACCGGCTCCGAGCGTCCGGCGAACTCGGCTGAGTCGCCGCCGAGTCAGTGAGGCGTCAGTCCTCGCGGTACGACGCCAGGTCGACCGCCTCGAGCCGCGGTGAGTCGGTCAGGCCCGGGATCCGCCCGCGCTTGGCGATCGGCCGCCCGTCGATCTCCTTGATGTCCCCGGTGAAATCGATCGGCGTGGCGCCGCTGATGAACGACCCGACCGCGTACGAATCGACCGGTGCCTTGGCTTCCTTGAAGTAGCCGATCCGGTCGGGGGTCAGGCCACCGGAGACCGTGATCTGGACGTGACCGAAGCCCGCCTGGTCGAGACGTGCCCGGACCTCGTGGACGAGGTCGGCGGTGACCCGACCCCGCTCGGACGGCGTATCGAGGCGGACGCCATACAGCCGATCACCGAGCGCCTGGGCGACCCGGAGCGCTTCTTCAGCCTCATCCTTGAATGTGTCGATCAGGACGATCCGGGGCACGTCCGGCTCGACGTGACGGTCGAACGCGAGGGCTGCCTCTACCGTATCCCCGAAGATCAGGACCAGCGAATGGGGCATCGTCCCGGTCGGGGCCAGGCCGGCGAGTCGCGCTCCGGCTGGTGTCGAGGCGCCGACGCAGCCGCCGACGATGGCCGCGTAGTCGAGGACGTCGGTGATATCGGGGTGGACATGGCGTGCCCCGAAACTGATGACGGGATCCGGCGCCGCCGCCTCGACCGCCTGCCGGGCTGCGGTCGCCCAGCCGGTCGACTGGGCAAGCATGCCCAGGAACGCCGTCTCGTACAGCCCGAACCGACGATAGCGAGCCCGGATGCGGAGGACGACCTCCTTGGGACTGATGCGGTCGCCGTCGTTGAGGGCCTCCAGCCGGGTCTCAGCCGGGTCGGCGTCGACCAGGACGTGGCCGAGGAGGTTGCGCGCCTCCTCGATCCCGCACAGGACCCCTTCCTGGCGGGCGAATACCTCCATCGTCACGAGCGGATCGAGACCCTCTTCCGCGAGGATCGCGTCGGCGCGCGCGAAGTAGACGTCAGCCGAGTCGCCCGACAGGATCTCGTGCGACGGCCGCGAGCGCGACAGGCCCATCAGTCCGGTTCCGCCCCCTCTGCGCCTGACGCTCCAGCCTCGTCTCGATCGAGCGGGTCCGGAGTGGCCGCGAGTGTAGCGTACGGATCGGCGGCCGCGACGCTCGGCGACGGTCCAGCGAGACGACGGCGGCGGCGGACCACGACGAACGCGACGAACAGGACGATGACCAGGAGCGCGATGAGACCGACGCCGATCGCCCGGCCACGACCGACGTCCTCGGCGCCCGAAAGTGCCTGGATCGTGGCCGCGGTCCCGGCCAGGACGCCCGCATCGTCGCCGGCCGCGAAGGCCGTCAGCGCGTCCTCGTAGCCCGTCGCCGGGTCCACCTCGACCAGGCCGATCGCGGCGAGCGGGTCGCGTTCGTCGGCGAGGGCGTTCCTGGCCGACGCCAGTGCTGCCGCTGCGTCCTGCCAGTCCCCCACCAGGCCTTCGAGCGCGGTCAGGTCATCGATGGTGCCAGCGGCTTCGTAGGCGCGCTCGAGCAAACCCGGGATGGTCAAGCCCAGGGACTCTGTCGCGCTTGCCAGCCGGTCGCGGTCGGTCAGGACGTCCTCCGCCTGGGCCATCGCCTCCTCCGCGTCGTCGAAATGCCACAGGGTCATGGGCTCGCGCACGACCGGTCCGGGCAGCCAGCTACCGCCCATCGTGACGACCGTCGCGTAGGTCTCGCGGGCATCCGTCCTGGCCCGGAGTTCGCGCCGTTGCGCGGGTGTGGCCACCCACTCCGCCACCAGTTCATCGGCGGACGTGGCACCGCCGATCTGGTCGACAAGGTCGAGGAAGCGCCGCCAATCTGGCTGGCTGGCGGATCGCTCCGTTGGATCGACCCCGACATAGGGCACGGTGCGCTGGGCGGCGGCCTCGAACACGTCGCGCATCCGCGCCACGGTCACGTCGCGGACGATCGCCCGGATGACCGTCCAGGACGCGTCATAGCCGTAGGTCTCACTGTCCTGGGTCGTCGTATCGACCCGCGATGGGGCCGGCCAGGCGTTGAGCGGGAACGCGGCGGCATCGCCCGGATCGACCGGGTCGGGCGCCGGCTTCGTGCCGCTCGGCCTCGAGCCCAGGACGCGGGAGGCGTACTCATCGGCCAGACCCTCGCCGATCCAGCGCTCCTTGAACAGCTGGTCGTCGAACCAGGCATGGGACGCCTCGTGGACGATGACCAGCGGGTCGAGTTCCTCGCTGATCCGGATCTCGTCGTCGGTCGAGTCGTAGATCCCGGCATAGCCGGCGATCTCGGCCGAGGTCACCTCCGTCACGCCCAGGTCGTCGGTCACCGGCCAGGGCAGACCGATCGCCTGCTCCAGGCCCGGCAGGCCGTACTCCAGCACCCGGCTGACCCGTCGGAGCCACTCATCGTCTTCGGGCCAGGCGTGGATCCGGACTCGTTCGCCGGACAGGTTCAGAGCCACGTCGGTCAGCGCGGCGGGGTTGGAGGCATCCACGGTGGCATACCAACCGGCCGGGTCGGAGATGTCTTGCGCCCCGTAGACGAGCCGACCGTTGACCGCCCGTGAGGTGATCGTGTCCCGGGTCCCGACCGGCTGCGCCTCGACATCGGCCTGGAACCGGTCGGGGACGACGATCCGGATGTCGGCCAGCCCGGGGTCGCCCCAGGCCCAGGCAACGAAATCGGCGTGCGCCTGGCCGACCCGGATGGGGCTGTCCGAGCGAGGTTTGCCACTGGGCAGGTCGAACGTCAGGCGCACGTTCCGGCTTTGCTTGTAGTACAGGTCCGGGATCGTGACGGTCACGGCCCGGAACCCATCACGGGCCTCGGCCGAGACCGGCAGGTCGAGGTCTCCCGACGTTGCCTTGAAGCCACGAGCCTGGGGCTGGACCGCGAAACGCAGCGTGTTGTAGAAGTAGATCTGGGTTGGCGTGTCGGCGGCCAGACTGGTCGCGTCAACGTCCAGGATGACGTGGACGGCGCCGGCCTCCGGGTCGACCCGATACGTTGCGGCGACGTCGAGGCGGAGCGTGTCGTCGGCCGCCTTGACGGGGCCTGCCGCCAATGCCGTGAGCAGGACGACGGCCGGCAGCAGGGCCGCAAGCGACCGCCGCAGGATCCGACCCCCTGTTGCCCCCATCATCAGGGTCAAGTATCGAGGTCGAGCGACGTCCATGGACGGTTCCGCGGTCGGCGGCGGCCGCGACGGCCGCGGAACCAGGCCGCGCCAAGGACGAAGGCCAGCAGCCCGGCCACCGCCAGGAAACCGACGCTCATCAGGCGACCGCGACCGACATCGGCCGCACCGGACCAGGCGGCGGCGGCAGCGGCCGCCGAATCAGCCGAACCGGTGAGGTCGCCCGCCGCGAACTCCGTCCGCGCCTGCGCCAGGTCCGCTTCCGGGGTCAGGCCCCACAGCCCCACGTCCTCGATGGTCCCTCCCGAAGTCGGACGCAGGGCATCGGCAGCCTCGTATCGGTCGATCGCGGCTACCTCGTCGCGGGCCGCCTGCAGGGCGTCGCCGAAGCCGTCCGGCTGCTCGAAGCGCTGGCGGACCGTGTCCGGAACGGTCAGTCCCAGCGCGTCCGCCCGGGCAGTGATGGCCGTCCGCTGGTCGAGGATGGCTTGGGCGTCGAGCATCAACGAAGTCGCCTCATCGAATCGCCAGGCGCGCATCGCATCACGGATGGCCTGGGGCAGCATCCACTCGCCGGCGGTGGCGACCAATGCCGCGTACCGATCGCGGGCAACGGCCCGCTGGTCGAGCAGATCGAGGTCCGAGTCACGAGCGACCCACGTCCGCCACAGGTCATCGAAGGACATGCCGGTCCGATCCTCGAGCAAGTCCAGCAGGCCGCGCCAGTCCGGGGCACCGTCCACCGTCTCGAGATCGTCTGCTGGCTGGTACGCGCCGATGCGCTCGCTGGCATCGGCCCACACAGCCTGAAGCGCGGATGGACCGGCTCGTTCGGCGATCGCCCGGGCGAGGGCCAGCGACGCGGCGTAGGCATAGTCATCGGTCGCGGCGTCGGTCTCGCCCACGGGGCCCCAGTCGTTGAGCGGGATGCGGGCGGCCTCGAAATCTGGAGTCAGGACATCCGCCGACGGCTTGACCTTGACCTTGAGGGCCGAGGCGACGGCTCGGCCGTAGTACGACGCGAACCCCTCGTCCGCCCAGCGGTCGGCCAGCAGGGCCCCATCGAACCAGGCATGGGCCGCTTCATGGATCACGACCGGGTCTGTGGCGTCGAAGGCGATATCCACGGTCCCGGCGGCCGGGTCGTACAGGCCGGCGTAGCCGCCACTCGATCGGCCCAGGGCTTCGCGGAAGACGAGCCCGCCGTCGCGCTGCCAGGGCAGGCCGATCCGATCTGACAGGAGCGGCAGGGCCTGCCGGACGAGGCTGCCGACCCGCTTCGCCCAGGCCGGGTCGTCCGCCCAGGACACGACCGAGGTCTCGACCGACGTGCCGCTCACGTCGGCCTTCACCACTCGGGAGGCCGTCGCGCCGGGCCGGTTCGCCACGAGATAGGCGAAGAATGTCAGGGGCGTCTTGAGCCGCGCGGTCTGGAAGATCGCCCGGCCGGCGGCATCGGTCGTCGGACCGGGCAGTCGCCCGGAGGCCACCGACGCCTCGAAACCGGCTGGGAAGACGACCCGGACCGTACTCCCCGGGGTGTCATTGCTGGCGTAGGCCCAGACCGGGAACCGGACGAGCGAATCGCCGATCCGGAGGGTACGCGTGCTGGCGCCACCCCGATCCACGACGTCGAAGGTGAGTCGGTAGCTCGCCGACTTGCCGCTGTACAGCCGTTGTGCGAGGTCCAGGCGCAGTGTGGTCGCCTTCGCGGACGACCCGGCCACGCTGGCCCGCGCCCGTCCGGATCCGGCCCAGGTCAGGGCGGGGTTCGATGCGCCGGGCACGACCAGCATCGAGAGATGGTCGAAATAGAAGCGCTTCGTCCGGGTGTCCTTGAGATGGTTCGTCAGGCTCAGGTCGACGATGACCCGGAGACGGTTCTTGTCGGGTTGGACGTCGTATCGAGCCGCCGAGGTGAAGGTCAGGTCCGGGGTCGCAGCGCGCACATCCGTCGCGACGCCCGGTACGACCAGCCAGGCACCGGCCGTCACCAGCGCGAAGGCCAGGGGCGCCAGTCGCCGGATCACGATCGCAACTCGGCCAACCGGTCCGCATATCGATCCAGGAACGCCGCGTTGGACGAGGTCCGGTCGCCGGGGTCGGGCATCCGGCCACCCAGCCACAGCCAGTCCTTCGACTCATCGAGGAGGACGTCGGCGAGATCCAGGATCCGGGCGATGGCCAGGCCGAGGGCGTCCGCATCCACTTCGCCCAGGGGCAGCTCGACCGCCAGGATCGGCCGCTCATCCTCCGAGATGGAGAACTTGGCGAACGGGAATTCGTCATTCCAGCGCAGCAACCGGCGATACGACTTGCGGAACATGTCGCTGATCGGCGGCGCGTAATGGGCCCAGCAGATGAGCGCCAGCGCGGGATCGAGGATGATCGTCAGGCGAAGGTCGAAGCGGCGACGTCCGTCGAGGACGAGATCCCAGCTGGTGATCCCGTCACGGTCGGCTCGGTCGGTGGGCGTCAGCCCGAGGTCGGCGAGCCAGCCTTCGACATCGGCCTGGCGCACGCTCGGTGCGCCCGGATCGGCGGATGGCATGGCCCGCGGAGTCTAGCCGAGATCGCCCCGACGGACCGTCCGAGCCGTCAGTCGGCGAGGGCCATGGGCTCCGCGGAGGCGGCTTCGAGATGCGGGGTCCGTCCGGACTTCGTGTTTCGTCTGATCTCGACCGACTCCCCGCTGCGCACGACCCGTCCGACGTAATCGATGGCGCGGACATCCGCGGCGACCTTGACGTTCCGACCGATCCGAACCCCGCGTGGCACGACAGCGCGCTTGCCGACGACCGTGATCCCGGTATTGAGCCGACCGGGCTCCTGCTTGTTGGGGCGGTCATCGTATGGCCCGTCGCCGACGATGGCACCCGGGCCGACCACGACCTCCTTGTCCAGGATGGACCGATCGACGACCGCGCCGGACCGGATCACCGAGTCGAACATCACGATCGAATCACGCACGACCGCCCCGACATCGACGCGGACGCCGGGTGACAGCACGGAGTTGACGACCGTGCCGGCGATGACGCAGCCGTGGCTGATCAGGCTGCGATGGACCTGGGCGGTCGGCCCGACCTTGGCCGGGGCGCGTTCCTCTGAACGGGTGTGGATGACCCAGCCCTTGTCGTACAGGTCGAGCTCCGGCAGGTCGTCCAGGAGAGCCATGTTCGTCTCCCAGAACGACTGGATCGTGCCGACGTCCTGCCAGTAGCCGCCGTAGCGATAGCCGAACACGCGCTGGTCCGCGGCGAGCATGGCCGGGATCACGTGCGCCCCGAAATCGACCCGGTCGTCGGAGAGCCATCGACGCAGCGTCTTCTTGGAGAAGACGTAGACGCCCATCGACGCCAGGTCGCTCTTGGGCTGCTTGGGTTTCTCCTGCCAGTCGATGACCCGGTCACCATCATCGAGGGCGAGGATGCCCATCCGGGACGCCTCGGCAAGGGGGACCTGCCGGACGGCGATGGTCACGTCCGCACGACGTCGGCGGTGCGCCGCGACGAACGGCTGGTAATCCATCTTGTAGATGTGGTCGCCGGCCAGGACGACGATCGTGTCGGCCGGATAATGCTCGAGGACGTTCATGTTGCGCAGGACCGCGTCCGCGGTGCCCCGGTACCACTCGGCGACGCGGCCGCGGGCGATATAGGGCTGGAGGAGCTTGACCCCGCCCCGATTGCGATCCAGATCCCACGGCCGGCCAAGACCGATATGGTCGTTCAAGGAGCGCGGGTTGTACTGGGTCAGGACGACGACGTCATCGATGTCCGAGTTGACGCAATTGGACAGCGTGAAATCGATGATCCGGTACTTGCCACCGAACGGAACGGCCGGCTTGGCCCGTTCCTGGGACAGGATCGAAAGGCGCTCCCCCTCGCCCCCGGCGAGGATGACGGCCATCGTCCGCTTCACGAGACGATGCTAGCACGGGCCTCCAGCCGGAGGGTCAACCCGGTGTTGTCAACGCGTGAACTACAGGAACAACCGCGGGTTGACGAAATCGTTGTTGAGCCGGACGCCCCAGTGGAGATGCGCGCCGGTCGAGTGTCCGGTGTTGCCTTCGTGGCCGATGACCTGACCGCGGTTGACATGGTGTCCGGCCCGGACCGGACACGACGGCTTCATGTGCGCGTACCAGGTCTGCAGACCGGTGCTGTGCGCGACGATGACGATCCACGCCGGGTCAGGCCCGTCCGCATAGTTCCAACCGCAATAGGCCACGGTCCCGGAGCCCGACGACTTCACCGCCGTGCCGTCCGGGGCCACGATGTCGATGCCGTTGTGATAGTGCGGGCACGACCCGAACGGCGGCTCCCAGGAGAATCCGGTGCACCCGAAGTCCTGGGTCACGTTGCCGCTCATCGGCCACGACAGCGTGCCGTTGTACTGCGACGGGATGTTGCCCTGCTGGGCGCGCTTGCGGATGAGCGCATCGATCTTGGACTGCAGCTTCCGTTGCGCCTCCGCCGCGGCGGCGAACGCCGCACGGGCAGCGGCCTTGCTGCGCTGGACGGCCGCGTACGTCCGCCGTTGGGCGGCCAGCGCCGCGGCCGTTCGCCGCTCCAGGACCTTGAGCTGCGCCTTGGCGTCCCTGAGTTCGGCCAGACTCGCGTCGAGCGCCCGTTTCTGGGCTGCCGTCTCAAGCCGGAGATCGTCGGTCCGTGACCGGGTGTCGACCGTCTCCTGGTGGAGGGTGGCGAGCGTCTCCTGATCCTGGGCGATCTGGGTGGCCAGGGCCTTGTCCTGCTCGCCGACGTCGATGTAGTAGCTCATCTCGGCGATCAGGTCGGTGAAGGATCCACCCGACAGGAAGGACTCGAGCGGCGAGGTCCGGTCCGTGTCGTAGGCACTCCGGAGGCGCTCGGCCAGGAGCGCCTTGCGGTCGGCCAGCTCGGTCCGCTTGGCCGTCTCGCGGGCTTCGATGCCGACGAGGTCGGCATCGAGGTCGGCCAGCTGCCCGACCAGGTCGTTGTAGTCGGCCCGGATCACGTCGATCTTGTCCTGCATCGTGCCGATCCGGGCACGCACCTTGGTCAAGTCGACGTTGATACCGCGCAACTCGTTGGTGGTCTGGCGGATCTGGGCGGCCAGTCCGGCCTGGAGCGCGTCCAGCCTGGCGACCCGGGCCTTCTCGGCCGCGGCGTCGCGCTTGAGCTGCTCCTGGCGGGCCTTCGCATCGGACAGCTCATCGCCGCGGGCACCCTGCGGCGAGGCGGGCGAGCCGAGCATGCCGACGACCAGCGGAAGGAGCAACAGGGTGGCTCCCAGGCGGCGTCGGAACTTGCGTCGCGGCGATGCCGGACCGGCGGTCGAGCTCCAGCCCGTGCTGGGTGGGCTGATCGCGGGTTCGGTCAGGTTGCGCTTCACGTAGGCGATGTCATCGTGCGAGCTTGACTCCGTTTCGGCGGCGGCCTGGGGGACCGTCGACTTTGACGGGCGATGCCCGCCGGTGAGTTCGCCGTCCGAAGTGGCACGACTCTGGACGACACCGGCTCAGGGCATGATACCCGCGGAGTCTAGTCAACACCGTCGTCGGGGCGAAGTGGCCCGATGGTCCCGGTCGGATCAGGTCCGGATGAGGACGGCCCAGAGCGCACCCAGGATGAAGAACGGGCCGAACGGGATGTAGGTCCGGCGTCCGATCCGTCGGGCCGCCAGCAGCACGATGATCACGAGCCCGGCGAGGATCAGCGCGAAGATGACCGTGCCCAGGGCCCGACCGGCGCCAAGGAGCAACCCGACCCCGATCAGGAGCTTGACGTCGCCCATCCCGAAGGCACCCGCGCCGAACGGGATCGACGGCAGGTACAGGACGGCCGGGATGACCAGTGCCGCCGCGATGGCGGGGATGAGCTCCGAGCCGACGAGCGGATTCTGGCCGCTCACCGCGTAGATCAGGGCGATCGGGATGACCGGCAGGGTCAGCTCATCCGGCAGCAGCCGCTGGTCGAGATCCGTGGCCAGACCCACCACGAGCGTCGCGAACCACGCCCCGAAGATGAGCACCGCGAGGCCGTTGCCTCCGAAGCGCAGGGTGATCAGCCCGAAGGCCAGTGCCCCGACGATGGCCACGAGCGCCGTCCGCCAGTCGACGGCCCGCCCGGGTGGATGTTCCTCATCGTGTTCCGGCCAGCGCGTCGCGAACCGGTCTGCCGCCAGTCCGAAGATCGTCCCGCCCGCTGCGAGCAGCCAGGCGAGCGGGTCCATCGCTGCGACCCTGACCCGATCAGGCCGGTTGTGCGCCGGCCAGTGCCAGCTCGACCAGGGTCGCGTGCGAGACGCCGGTCGCTCCCCGCGGTGCGAACGGCAGCGCCTTGCGGTAGTAGCCCGTCCCGGCGATGTCGAGGTGGACCCACGGCCTGGTCACGAATTCCCGCAGGAACAGGCCGCTCTTGACGAGCGACCCCTCGGGCGAACCCGAGTTCTGGAGATCGCCGTACCAGCTGTCCATCTCCTGGACGTAGTCGTCGATGAGCGGGATCTGCCAGTAGCGCTCGCCAGCCCGCTCGGCGGCGGCCATGACCTCGTCGTAGAACACCTGGGGGGTGCCGAACGCGCCGGTCACGAGGTGCCCGAAGGCGCGCGACACGGCGCCGGTCAGGGTGGCCACGTCGACGAGGTGGGTCGCGCCCAGCCGCTCCGCGTACGTCATCGCGTCACCGAGGATGAGACGGCCCTCCGCATCGGTATTGGTGATATCGACTTTCTTGCCGTTGAGCGCGGTCACGATGTCGCCCGGCCGGGCCGAATGCGGCCCGGGCATGTTCTCGACGGCCGGGGCGACCGCCAGCAGCGGGGTCCCGGGTGCCAGTCTCGCAACGGTCGCGATGGCCGCGATCACGGTGCAGGCACCGGTCTTGTCCATCTTCATCTCTTCCATCCGGGAGGCCGGCTTGATGCTGATCCCGCCCGAGTCGAAACACACGCCCTTGCCGACGATGGCCAGGTGGCGATCGAGGGCGTCCTTCTGGCCCTCGGCACCGGAGCGCATGACGATCATCTTGGGTGGGTTGTCGCTGCCCCGACCGATGGCCATGAACATGCCCATGCCCATCTCTGTCGCGCGCTCGGCATCGATGACATCGATCCATAGCCCGTGCTGCTCGGCCAGGGCGCTGGGCCTCATCGGCGAGGACGGCCGGGCTGACGTCGTTGGATGCGCGATTGGAGAGGGTCCGGGCGATCTCGGCGCCTTCGCCGATGATCACGCCACGTTCCGCGGCGGCCGTCACTCCGGGCCCGGCCGACGATGGCACGATGAGGATCAGCTCGTCGAGGGTCGGTGGGACCCGTTCGACCTCGTCCCGGTAGATGGTCCGCGGGTCGTACCGGCCCTCGACCATGCCCCGGGCGACCAGTTCGGCGACGGCATCGACATCGCCGTCCAGGGCCTCGACCAATGGCGCGAGCCATACGGCAGCCTTCTTCACGGTCCGTCCGGCCAACCGTCGTTCGGCCGCTGCGGCCACTCGGACGACCGTCTCGCGGTCGAGCTTCGAGGGAACGCCAAGGCAGACCATCACGATCCGTGGCGCGCGAACGTCGCCACCAGCGGCCAGCGCGGTGGCATAGCGCTTCCCGATCAGCTCGCCGAACCCGACAAGCGCGCTGAGTTCGCCATCGGCCCGTCGGTCGAGCTCGCCGAGTTCGTCGTCGAAGGCCGGCTTGGCTGCGACGGGCACGATGAGGACATCCGCGGGCACGTCCCACGGGCGATCAGTGACGACACGGAGTTGCACGGGTGATGGATCCTCCAAGCGGGGCGACCGATGCGCCGTCAGGCGCCCGGGCGGGACGGGACAATGGCCGCAAGTGTAGCCAGACCCCGGCATCGTCGGTCAGGGCCTGATGGTCCCCCGTGGCGGTCAGCCGCCGTCAGCCGAAACGGCATCGGCCAGCGACGCCCGGGCCTCCTCGATCGCGATGACCGCTCCGTTCATCCCCCCGCGCCCGATGTCGGCCATGATGAGGACCAGGCCACGCGTATCGGGTGGCAGGCGCGCCCGGGCCGCAGCCTCCGCGGCGACCGCTGCCCGGATCTTGGGCGTGACCTTCTTGCCGATCTTTGGGATCGCGCGATACAGGTCGCGCAACGCATCGTCATAGGCTGCATTGCGCCCGATCCAGTCATCGAGGACCGACACATCCACGGTGTTCGCGAGCCGGTCGCGTTCGTCGCGTGCCCCCGCCAGCTCGTTGGCCGCATCGTCGATCTTCTTGATCGCGTCGCCGTAGCGGGCCAGCCTGCCTCGCTCCACCGCCTGATTGACGAGTCGGTCGTGCTCGGCCAGGAATGCGCTCGTCCGCGTTGCCGCGATCGACCCGATCGACAGGCGCAGCCATGAATCGTCGAGCCCGTCGGTCGCGTCAAGAGCGTCCACCAGCGCCGCGTGACGAGCGATGACGGGATCGGAGAGATGGATCCCGGCAGTCGCGGTCCCGACGTAGGGCACGACCGTGAGATCGTGGCGGATGGCCGCTGCCCTGGCCAGGATGTCGGCCATGAGGGCGTCGCCCGCCGTGATCGCCTCCTCGGCCGTCTTCGAGTCCGTGCCATTGAGCGCGGCGAGTGCCGTGCGGGCGTCGACGCCGAGCGATTCGACCTGATCAGCCAGGTCGGCCAGGTCGGCTGCGGCCGCATCGAGCATCGGGCTCACCTGGGCATCACCGGCGTCGGTCACTTCGTTCCCGGTCGATCCGTCAGGCGGATGATTCAACCCGGCCACGATCCCGGCGGCACCAAGGGCGATGACGACCACGACTGCAAACCACACGAGGCCGCCGACCAGGCGGCGGACCGCCCGTGTCACCCGACGATCGGTCGCTGGTCGCGCTGGCGGATCCGGAGGTAGCCGAGGGCGCCCTCCATGGGTCGTGGAGCGAACCCGAACGTGGGCTGGATGAGGTCGAGCGGCCCGATATTGTCGAGACGAAGCTGACGGAGCTGGTCCGTCGCCACGGGAAATGGGAGGTGGACGAGCTCGGCGCTGCCGGCCACGAGTCTGATCAGCACCACCGGCATCGGCACGACCAACCGCTTCTTGCCGAGCGCCCTGAGCACTTCGGTCGTGATCTCCCGATACGTCCAGTAGCGCGGCCCGCCGAGCTCGTAGGCCTGCCCGATCGTGGCCGGGTCGTCAAGCGACCGCACGACGACCGTCGCCACGTCGCCGGCGTGGATCGGCTGGAAGCGAGCCTTGCCGTCACCGGGTACGGGCATCAATCCGGGCGATATCCGGGCAAGCCCCGCCACGATGTTGAAGAACCCGTCACCTTCGCCGAACTGGAGCGATGGCTTGAGGATGGTCCAATCGAGGCCCGAAGCCTGGACGATCTGTTCAGCCTTGGCCTTGGAGCTCGCGTAGTGCAGATCCGGGTCGTCCTCGACGCCCATCGCGCCCATGTGGATGAGGCGTCCGACGCCGGCCGTCGCCATTGCCACGACGATCGCCCGCGTCCCCTCCGTATTGACCAGGCGCAGGTCCGCCCCGCCGTTGAAGTCGCGCGGGATGGCCACCAGGTGGGCGACCGCATCGATACCGGCAAGGGCGGGCGGGAGCGTGGCAGGCTGGGTGACATCGCCGATCCGGACGTCCACGCGGTCCCGCAGCGGCGCGGGCAGTCGGTCCATGACCAGATCGCCGGCAGACGGCGTTCGAGTGAGGGCGACGACCCGATGTCCAGCCTCGATCAGGGCCGGGATCAGATGGCTGCCGACGAATCCGCTGGCACCGGTGACGAGGATGACGGGCATGGCCGCGGAATCGTAGCATCGACGGCGTGGATATCCAGCTGACCGGCCAGCCGCTCCGGCGCCTGGTGCAGTCGATGCCCAAGGCCGAACTCCATCTTCACCTGGATGGTTCCCTGCGCATCGCCACCGCGATCGACCTCGCTCGGACCCGCGGGGTCGACGCGCCGCGGGACTGGGCAGGCATGTCGGACGCGCTCATCGCCCCGATGCCGTGCGCCTCTCAGGCCGAGCTGCTGCGGGCGTTCGACCTGCCGATCGCCCTGATGCAGGACGCCGACGCGCTCCAGCGAATCACGGAGGAGTTGGTCGAGACGAAGGCCGCCGACAACGTTCGGTACCTGGAGATCCGCTGGGGTCCCCTGCTCCATACCGCGGGTGGGCTGCCGCTGGCCGAGGGGATCGAGGCGGTGTGTCGCGGCGCACGGATCGCTGCCGCCCGGAACGGAACGATCGTCCGTCTGATCTGCACGGCGCTTCGATCCCATGATCCGGCCGCCAACCTCGAGCTGGCCGAGACGGCGGCCGGTTTTCGCGACCAGGGACTCGTGGGTTGGGACCTGGCCGGACCCGAAGCCGCGTTTCCCGACCCGCTCGCGCATGCCGCGGCGTTCGAGGCGGCCCGTGCCGGCGGTCTACGGATCACGATCCACGCCGGGGAATGGGGTGGCGCCGCTCAGGTCCGACGCGCGCTGGCGGTCGACCCCGAACGGATCGCCCATGGGCCGGGCACGATCGACGACCCGGACCTGTGCGCGGAGCTGATCGATCGACGGATCGGCCTCGACCTGTGCCCCACGTCCAACTATCAGGCCGGGATCGTGCCGTCGCTGGCCGGGCATCCACTGGCCCGGCTCCATCGAGCCGGTGTCCCGGTCACGCTCAATACGGATGACACGACGGTCTCCGATATCAGCCTGTCCGAGGAATATCTCGGGGCGGTCGAGACGATCGGCCTGACGCTACCCGAGCTGTGGGCGATCGACCGGCACGCCCTGGAGGTGGCGTTCGCCGACGAGGCGACGATCGCCCCGCTGCAAACCGAGTTCGCCGCATGGGGAGACGGGATCCCCGAGCTCGGCGTGGACACCGCAGTACGAGCCGACGCGGAAACCGATACATTCCGCGGGTGAACTGCCCTTCCTGCGGCGCGGCTTCCGAACCCGGCCGCAAGTTCTGCGCGGAGTGCGGCACGCGCCTCACCGTCATCTGCACTACCTGCGGCGCGACCAACGTGCCGACGGCCAGGTTCTGCGGGGACTGTGGATCGCGGATGGCCGCCGAGGCGCCGGGCACGGACGCCGGCGTGCGTCCGTCGGGGTCTTCCCGACCGACAGCCGCGGACCCGGGTCCCGTCGCCGAGCGACGCATGGTCACGGTGATGTTCGCGGATCTGGTCGGGTTCACGACGCTGGCCGAGGGCCTCGACGCCGAAGCGGTCCGCGAGCTGCTCACCCGCTACTTCGATATCGCCCGGGACGTCATCGACCGCTACGGCGGGAACGTCGAGAAGTTCATCGGCGACGCGGTGATGGCCGTGTGGGGCGCGCCCGTCGCCCACGAGGACGACGCGGAGCGAGCGGTCCGCGCGGCCCTTGAACTGCTCGACGCCGTGGGTGATCTCGGTCCTGGGATCCAGATCCGCGCAGGAGTCCTGACCGGAGAGGCGGCGGTCACGCTCGGGGCGGTCGGCCAGGGGATGGTCGCCGGAGATCTGGTCAACACGGCGTCGCGACTCCAGTCGGTCGCGAAGCCGGGGACGGTCCTCGTCGGCGACGCGACCCAGCGGGCGACGGCCGAGGCCATCGCGTTCGAGCCCGCCGGGGAACACGTCCTCAAGGGCAAGGAACTGCCGGTCTCGGCCTGGGTGGCCAAACGCGTCGTGAGCAAGCGCAAGGGGATGGGCCGGAGCGATCGACTCGAGGCTCCGTTCGTCGGACGAGACCCGGAGCTGCGTCTGCTCAAGGACCTGTTCCATGCCACGACCCGCGAACAACGAGCTCGTCTCGTCTCGATCACCGGTCAGGGAGGCATCGGCAAGTCGCGTCTCGCCTGGGAATTCCTCAAGTACATCGATGGCGTTGTCGAAGGCGTCTGGTGGCACGACGGTCGGTCGCCCGCCTACGGCGAGGGAGTGACGTTCTGGGCCCTCGGGGAGATGATCCGATCGCGGGCAGGGTTGCTCGAGACCGACGACGCAGAAACGACCCGCACCAAGGTCGCCGAGATGGTCGCCGAGCACGTGCCGGCGGAAGAGGAGCGGCGCTGGATCGAGCCATCGTTGCTCGCCCTGCTCGGCGTCGGTGAGGCACCCAGCGGCGGCCGGGAGGAGCTGTTCCGCGCGTGGCGCACGTTCTTCGAGCGTTTGGCCTCGACCGGGATCGTGACCCTCCTGTTCGAAGACCTGCAGTGGGCCGACGCGGGGCTGCTCGACTTCATCGACCACTTGCTCGAATGGAGCCGCGGCGTCCCGATCCTGATCATCACCCTTGCCCGACCCGACCTGCTCGAGCGGCGCCCTGGCTGGGGTGCCGGCCGGCGCCAGTTCCTGGCGCTCGATCTGGAGCCGCTCACCGAAGCGGCGATGCTCGAGCTGCTGGCCGGGCTCGCACCGGGCCTGCCGGCATCGGCCGTCCGTGCGATCGTCGCCAGGGCCGACGGGATCCCGCTGTATGCCGTCGAAACCATCAGGATGCTCGTATCGGAAGGCCGCCTGATCGAGGCGGACGGCCGATATGAGCCGGTCGGCGACCTCGGCGAGCTGGCGGTGCCCGAATCGCTCCACGCATTGATCGCCGCGCGCCTCGACGGGCTCGACCCATCGATGCGTGCGCTCCTGCAGGACGCCGCGCTCCTGGGCCAGAGCTTCACGCTCCAGGGTCTGTCCGCCGTTTGTGGCGAGGATCAGGAAGCCCTCGTCGATCGCCTGCGGGACCTCGCCCGGGCCGAACTCATCGTCGAAGATGTCGATCCCCGGTCGCCGGAGCGAGGCATGTATGCCTTCGTCCAGGCGCTGATCCGCGAAGTCGCCTACTCGACGTTGTCCAAGCGTGATCGACGGAGTCGCCACCTCGCCGCGGCGCGGTTCTACGAGTCGCTCGGCGAAGATGAGCTTGCGGGCGCGCTCGCTGCACACTATTTCGCCGCGTGGGAAGCCACGCCGGACAGACCCGAGGGCGATGCCATCGCCATCCAGGCGCGCCATGCGCTGGTGGCCGCGGCGGATCGGGCCGTCAGCCTCGGATCGCCGGTCGGCGCGATCTCGTTCCTCGAACAGGCCCTGTCGGTCACGAGTGAGCCGCGCGATCGGGCGGCCATCTTGGAGAAGGCCGGGCGGGCGGCAGCGTACGCGCTGCACACCGACCAGGCGGAGGCGTTCCTGACCGAGGCGATCGACCTTCGACGCTCGCTCGGCGACGTTCCCGGCCGGCTTGCGACGGTGGCCGCGCTCAGCGACACCTTGCTTTCCGCCCAGAGGATGGGCGAAGCGGCCACCCTGCTCGAGGAGGAGATCGCCGATGCCGACGGGGATGCCGACGAATCGGATCTCGCGGTCGTCCGCATCAATCTCGCCCGTTCCTATTTCGGACGGGATCGGATCGCCGAAGGCCTGGCCGCGGTCGACCGGGCCCTGCCCGTCGTTGAGGATCGCGAGCTCTTCGAGCCCTTGCTCGAGGCGCTGATCATCAAAGGCAATCTCCTGCCCCGTGTCGGCCGACCGATCGAGGGGCTCGCCCTGGTCGAAGCTGCTCGACGTCTGGCGATCGAGCGCCAGATGCCGTCGTGGGAAAGTCGGGCGGTCATGGCGCTCTCGCTGAGTCTCGCCATTCGCGACCCTCGGGCGGCATTGGAACTCGAGAAGGAGGGCATCGAACTCGCCCGGATCATCGGCCGACACGACGTCGAGTGGCTGCTCATCGGCAACGGTGGCGAAGACGCGATCCGGACCGGCGACTGGGACTGGCAGGCCGGTGAGTACGCGAAGTTCGCCGACCTCGACATCGACCCGACGATCGAATACCAGATGCGGGTCGCGACGGTCGCGATCGAAATCCTGCGCGGGACGATCGCGACGATGGAGGCGAAACGCATCGCCGACACGATGTCCTCGATCGAGCGTGGCGACCTCTCGAGCAATGGGCCGTCGCTTCTCGGCTGGCTTGCCTTCTCGGAAGGCCGCTTCGATGTCGCGGCGGCCGCCTGGCTCGAGACCGCAGACCTCAGTCGATTGAACGCGCCGTTCGTCCTGCCCCGGGTCGCCCACGCGGCCCTGTTGGCCAGGGATGCCGGGCTTGCCCGGGCAGCACTCCAGCGCCTGTCGGAAGTCGGAGCCAGAGGACGAGCGATCGAGGTCGACCGGACGGCTATCGAGGCGGGCCTCGCCGCGCTCGCCGGGGAGACGGCGAAAGCCGTGAGCGGATACCGGCTTGCGATCACGGGCTGGCGCGATCTCGGCCTGGTGTGGGACGAGGCCCTCACCTCGATCGTGTTCGTGTCCTTGGTCGGGCCTGCTGACCCACAGGCGCAGGCAGCCGCCGAATCTGCGCGCGAGATCCTCGAACGTCTCGGGGCCGCGCGGGTCATCGACCGGCTCGACGCCGCGATCGAGCCGTGGCCGATACCCGAAGGGACCGAGGGGGACCCGGTCGAGGCGGCCGTCGGGTCAGTCCCCGGTCATCCGCTCCAGAGCCTCGGCTAGTTCCGCGGCGTCGGCCGCAACGGCGGTCGGCTGCTGGTCGACCGGCACGGCGTCGAGTTGTTCCCGGGTCGTGACCCCGGTCAGCATGAAGATGCAGCGCGCGCCGACGGCGTGGGCCGCGGCCAGGTCCGTGGCGATCCCATCGCCGATCATGATCGCCTCGCCCGGCTGGCGACCGACGGCATGTGCTGCGGCCTCCAGCAGATACGGTGCGGGCTTGCCGATCGAGACCGGCACGACGCCGGTGGCAGCCTCCAGGGCGATGACGATGGACCCGGCGCCCGGGCGCAGGCCGCGTTCGGTCGGGTAGATCGGGTCGCGGTTGGTGGCGATGAAATGGGCGCCGGCCCGGATGGAATCGGATGCCACGACGAGGCGCGCATAGGTCAGGTTCGGGTCCAGCCCGACGACGACGGCATCGGGCGCGCCGGCCGCCGCGAAGCCATCGATCGATTCCTGGCTCATCCGGGTCGCGGCCGCGCCCGAGGTCACGACATCGAACCCTTCGTCGCGTAATTCGCGCTCGAGTCCCCCGCCGCCGAGGACCAGGACACGACGGATCCCCTGATCGTGGTCCCGCAGATAGGCCGCCGTCGCCCGGGCCGATGAGACGACGTTGTCCGCCGAGACGGGCGCACCCATCGCCGCCAGACGGGTCTGGTAATCGGCTCGATAGTGCATCGAGTTGTTGGTGACGTACACGATGTCGTCGCCCCGGGTCGCCCTGTCGGCGAGGACGGCGGCGACGCCCGGCACCGGGTCGGAGCCGCGATACACGACACCGTCCAGATCGACCAGCAGCAGGAGACCCATCTGCCCGATCGTAGCGGCGTGGCCCGGGGCGCGTACGATGCAGGTCCATGCCCCACGCCGATCGCGATCCACTGGCCGCCACGGAACGACTGCTGGTCGACGGGACGAACCTGCTCCATGCCATGACCCGCAAGCCGGGCGGCGCACCGGCGGCCGCCGCGATCGGCCGGCTGCGCGGGATCATCCCGGCCGGCGTCGCCATCGAACTGCTCTTCGACGGACCACCGGAACCGGGCCTCCGCAATGAACGCATCGCGGCCGGCGTCTCGGTCCGCTACAGCGGCGGGCGGACCGCCGACGACGTGATCATCGGCCTGGTCGATCAGGTCCGGCTGCTCTACGGGGCGGATGGGACGGCCACCCTCCTCGTCGTCACCGACGATCGGGACCTCCGCCACGCGGTCCGATCGCGCGGCGCGAGGACGGCCGGTTGTGCCTGGCTGCTGGGTCGGCTGGATTCGGGCCGATTGGCCGCCCCGTCGGTCGGGAACCGGCGACCGGCCCGGGGGGTCGGTGTCGTCGACCCGGCCGACTCCCCCGACGATGACCGACCGGGCTGGAAACCGGGCAGGGGCGCCACCACGAAACGCGGCAATCCGCGCAAGGCGCCCAAGGGCGCCAACGGCTCAGGACAGGGCGGGACTGGTAGGATGCGGCCGTGAACATCGTCGACGTCCTGAACGACATCTGGACCCAGATCCTCGACGTGACGTCCATCTTCGTGCTGCCCGACTGGGGCGGCCTGATCGGTCTGCTGCCCCTGATCATCCTGTTCGGCCTGATCATGCCGGCGCTCACGTTGCTGATGCTCGGCACCATGATCTATCTGGTTCGCAAACCACGGACCAAGGTGACCTTCGAGGAAGGTCCCCGGATGGCCGAGCTGGGTCCCGGCGGGGAACCCGTCTTTCCGCCCGGGTTGCCCCATTGCCGTCGCGACGGCCTCGTTTTCCCGTCCGGGACGGTCCGTTGCGAGACGTGTCGTGATGAGCTGGCCGTCGTCTGTCCGATGTGCGGGCTCGGACGGGCCGCGATCGTCGATACCTGCACGAACTGCGGTCTGGTCCTGAAGGTCAGGCCTCGTGCGGTAGCGGTTCGAACGACCCCCGGCCCGAAGCCGGGCGGCGCTGCGGCGGCCTGACTCCGGTGGCCGCACTGTCCTCTTCCTTGTTCTCGATCGGGGTGATCCTCGTCGCCCTCGGGTTCGCGGCCCACGTTGGCCATGCCGTGATGCTGGCCAATGGACGGCGCCTGATACCCAGCCTGGCCACGGCCCGACAGCCTGCATATGCCGGTGTCGTGACCGGCTCCTTCGTCGAAGAACGGGACCGTGCCGCAGCGGACGGCCCCGACGATTTCGCCTCGCCGAGCCCCTTGTCGCGGGTGGCCATCGGGCTGACGTTCGCCGGGTTCATCGGGCTCGGGTTGTCGATGCTGTTGCGCGCCTACGTCGTCGGCCGCGGACCGTGGGGCAACATGTTCGAATTCAGCGTGGCCTTTGCGTTCTCGATGCTCGGCGGCTACCTGTTCCTCCAGCGCCGCTACGCGATCCGCTCGATCGGCTTCATCCCCACCGGCGTGGCGCTGGCCATCCTGCTCTATGCCAGCAGCCTGCCGTCGGACATCGCACCGTTGGTACCCGCGCTCCAGAACGCGCCGCTCCTGACGATCCACGTCGGCATGGCGGTCATCAGCTACGGCATCTTTGCGACGAGCTTCGCGGCCGGGGTCGCCTACCTCGCACAGGGACAGACCGATCGGTTCTCATGGCTGCCCTCGCACAAGGTCCTCGACGAGGTCGCCTATCGCGCCGTGATCATCGGCTTCCCGATCTTCGCGACCATGATCATCCTCGGGTCGTGGTGGGCGTCGATCGCCTGGTCGCGCTACTGGGGGTGGGACCCGAAGGAGACGGCCGCCCTCGTGACCTGGCTCGTCTACGCGATCTACCTGCACGCTCGCAACCAGCGGTCTTGGGCCGGCCGGCCGGCCGCACTCCTGCTCGTCGTCGGCTTTGGGATGGTGCTGGTCACCTACTCCGGCTCGCTCTGGTTCAGCGGCCTGCACGCGTACAGCGGCCTGTAGCAGCCACCGCGACTGTTCGCATCGGCGCGCAAACCGTGCCAAACTGCGCCCAATCTGCGCAGATATGGGTTTCCGCGTAGTCGGCATGGAGCGGCCGTCCGCACTAGCGGACGCCGCAAGGAGGAGTCGATGAATCCCGTTCTCTCTTCGCGACCGCGACTGCTCGGTCTGTTCGCGACCGCGGCCATCGTGTTCGCGGCCTGCAGCAGCGCCGGGTCGAGTACCGCGCCTTCGGCCGCGGCCCCGTCCGACGTGATGCCATCCGAGGCCGCCCCGTCGGCCATGGAGCCGAGTCCATCCGAAGCTGCGATGGCCACACCGATCCCGGGTGGCCTGCTTGACAAGGTCATGACCGCCGGCACGCTCGTCGTGTCGACCGACCCGAACTACGCCCCTCAGTCGTTCCTCAAGCCGGACGGCACGTTCGAGGGCTTCGATATCGACGTGGCCAATGAGATCGGCAAGCGCCTCGGCGTCGAGGTCAAGTACGAGACGCCCGGTTGGGACACGATCACTGCCGGATCGTGGGCCGGCCGCTGGGACATCAGTGTCGGCTCGATGACCATCACCGTCCCGCGGCGCGACGTCCTCGACTTCAGCCCGGCCTACTACTTCACCCCGGCCCAGATGGCGGCCACGACCGATTCCGGCATCACGTCGCTCGACGGCCTGGCCGGCAAGACAGTCTGCGTCGGATCCGCGACCACCTATCAGGATTGGCTGAATGGCACGCTCCAGAGCGAGTCACTCGGCCCGGTGGCGACGCCGCCGGCCGATGTCAAGGTGCAGACACTCGACACCGACCAGGCCTGCGCCCAGGCGATCGCGGCCGGCCGGAAGGACGCGGAAGCGTTCCTGTCGTCCAGCACCACCGTCGACCAGGCGATCAAGAACGGCACCCCGATCGTCCAGATCGGTGATCCGGTCTTCACCGAGCAGCTGGCCGTGTCCGTCGACAAGAGCGGGCCGGACGATACGGACTTCATGGAGAAGCTGAACTCGATCATCGAAGAGATGCATTCGGACGGCACGCTATCGGCGATGTCCATGAAATGGTTCAACGAGGATCTGACCGTCCCGCCAGCCTCGTAACCGCCAGGGTCTTCCAGGTCCATCCACCAGCAGGGGCGTCCGAGCGGACGCCCCTGCGGTCGTTTTCGAGGGAGGAACCATGAGTGTCCAGGCGGCAACCGGGCCGGCGGTGATCCCGCCGATCGTCCTCGATATCGAGGCGTCGCAACGGCGGCGGCGCTCGACGTTCCGACTCGTCTTCATCGTGACCTGGATCGTGATCCTGGCCGCCGTCGGGGGCTTCCTCGTGGCCACGGTCGGCGTCAACGTCGGGTTCCTGCAGGAGTGGCTGCCGTTCATCGTCGGCGGCGTGTACTACACGTTGCTCATGTCGATCATCTCGATCTTCATCGCGGTGATCCTGGCGGTCTTCGGGGCGCTTGGCCGACTATCCGCGAACCCGGTGTTCAACGGCGTGGCGTCACTCTACGTGTCGGTCGTTCGTGGCACGCCGTTGATCGTCCAGATCTTCTTCATCTTCCTGGCCCTTCCATCCGCCGGGATCATCATCGATCCCGTCCCGACCGGGATCATCGCGCTGTCATTCAACTACGGGGCCTACCTGACCGAGGTCTTCCGCGCCGGCATCCAGGCCGTTCCCGGCGGGCAGGTCGAGGCGGCTCGGTCGCTGGGCATGCCCGAACGAGACGTGATGCGCCGGATCGTGCTGCCGCAGGCGTTCCGGATCGTGACCCCGGCCGTCGGAAACGATTTCATCGCGATGACCAAGGACACCGCGCTGATCTCGGTCATCGGCGTCCAGGAACTCCTGTGGCGCGCCCAGGCCGCCGGTCGGCCGACCGGCCAGAGCTTCCAGACGATCATCGTGGCGGCGATCATCTACTGGTGCCTGACCCTTGTCCTGTCCTACTTCCAGGCCAGACTCGAGAAGCGGATGGCCGCCGGGGACCGGGTCCGATGACCGGCCCGATGGACATCTCGGAGAGCCCCGTGATCGAAGAGATATCGGCCGGCCCGGTCGGTATGGCTGGCCAGTCCGGCCCGCGTCCGGTCACCGACCCGTTCGCCGCACCGGGGCACCTCACCCCGCCTGGCGCGACACCGATCGTCCAGGTCGAGCACCTTGAGAAGTTCTACGGGCGCCATCACGTGTTGCAGGGCTGCAGCCTGACGGTCTATCCGAGCGAGACGATCTGCCTGATCGGCCGATCCGGGTCGGGCAAGAGCACCCTGCTCCGATGCATCAACTTCCTCGAGGAGCCGACCATCGGGACGATCGTCGTCGACGATGTCGTGGTCGAGGCCAGCCCGCTCCGCCCGCATGACTCCTCCGACAACAAGAAGATCCGCCAGATCCGGATCAGCGCCCAGATGGTCTTCCAGGACTTCAACCTCTTCCCGCACATGAAGGTCATCGACAACCTCGTCGCGGCCCCGATCCGGGTCAAGGGTGTCCCGCGCGACGAGGCGATCGCCACGGCCGAGAAGTATCTCGACAAGGTCGGGCTTCGCGAGAAGCGCGACGAGTACCCGTCACGGCTGTCGGGTGGCCAGAAGCAGCGCGTGGCCATCGCCCGAGCGCTGTCCATGGAACCGAAGGTGCTGCTGTTCGACGAACCGACGTCGGCCCTCGACCCGACACTGGTGGGCGAGGTCCTGCTGGTCATGGAAGAGCTGGCCCACGAGGGCTCGACGATGATCGTCGTGACCCACGAGATGGCCTTCGCTCGGGAGGCCGCGGATCGCGTCTACTTCATCGAGGAAGGGACGTTCATCGAGGCCGGACCACCCGAGCAGGTCATCGAGCAACCGCAGGATCCACGCACACAGGCCTTCCTGTCGAGGTTGTTGCTCCGGGCGTGATCCGGATCGTGGGGGCGGGGGGAGCGCGCGGCCGCGTGGCCAGCCGGGCCGCGCGTGGGCGTGCGTGGCCAGCGGCGCGGCCGCGGGGCCAGCGGGCCGCGCGTGGCCAGATATTCGTGGGGTGACTACAAGGCCTAACCAAACGGTCGTTTCGAGCCCGATCGGCTGGATGCCCGGCCGAATCCAGGCGTGCGAACGAAGCGCACCGCGTCGCTCGACCGGGATTTCTGTGCCTAGTGATCGCTCGACGAATATCTGGCCCCCATCGGCAGCCCGGCCGTGTGGCCACCCGGCCGGGCTGCCCCGCGGCCGGCGGGCCGCCGCCGCGTCCCACCAGTTGGCGCTACCGGGTGCGCGTCACCTTGTGCAGGTTGCGTGGGCGCTCGGGGTCGAGGCCACGGGCGCTCGTGAGGTGGAGTGCGTGCAACTGGCCGGCGACGATGGACACGATCGGTCCGAGCCACTCGGGAGTCGTCGCGGGCAACCGGATCGGCCAGCGTGCGAGGTCAAGCGCCGCTGGCACATCGGAAAGGACCATCAGGGCCGCGTCGAGATCGGTCCGCAGACGGCCGAGCAGATCGACCAGATCCGGTTCTGTGGGGCCGCTCCGCGCCACCGCCAGGACCGGGACGCCCGCCTCGACCAGGGCCAGCGGTCCATGCTGGAAGTCGGCCGCTGAGTACGGATCGGCGAAGATGCGCCCGAGCTCCTTGAGCTTGAGCGCCCACTCGCGGGCAGTGGCGTACTCGTACCCGCGCGCCAACACGATCGCGCGCGCGGTCGATGCCTGCTCCGTCGCGATCCGTTCGATGTCGGACTCGAGCTGCAGCACCTGCCCGAGCGCCTCGGGGATCGCCAGCAACGCGGCCAGATCGTCCGGGTCGTCGGTCAGTGCGGCCGACAGGAGGGCGATCGCGAGGAGTTGCGTCGTATACGTCTTGGTCGCGGCGATCGCCCGTTCCGGGCCGGCGCACAACTCGATCGTCCGATCCGCCTCGGCCGTCAACTCCGAGCCGGGTTCGTTCGTGATGGCGATGGTCGGGGCACCCTGAGCGCGGGCCGCGGCGAGGACCGTCGCGATGTCGGGTGATGCGCCGGACTGACTGATGCCGATCACCAATGTGTCGGTCATGACCGGCGCGATGCCATAGACCGACGCGATCGACGGGGTGCCCAACGCGACCGGGGTCCGGTGGCGGACTCCCAGGACGTACTGGGCATAGGTCGCCGCATTGTCCGAGGTCCCGCGCGCGGCGATGAGCACATGACCCAGCGGCCGCTCGCGCAACCATGCGGCGATCGCCGCAACGGGCTCGGCCTGGCTGGCCAGGAACCTCGCGGCGACCTCCGGCTGCTCGAAGATCTCGTCGCGAAGACTCACCCGAACGCACTCCGCAGTGCGACCGGCGATCGGCCGTCCAGTCCGACCTCCCCGATCAGGGCCGCGGCAAGGGCCTCGAGCGACTCGGGCAGGATCGAGTACGTCGCGACGGCCGGGACGTGGGCCGGATAGACGGTCGCGTCCCACGGTGTCCGCAGGGCGATGGCCGTCGTCGTCGTCCCGGATGACGAGAGCGCGCGCACGAGATCGGCCTGCGCAGGTCGTCGGTGCGCCTCGATCGTGCCGACGACGATCGCATCGAAGGTGCCGGCCCGGTCGCGAAGCGCCGAGATCACCGCGGTCGACGGCTCCGCGGCCACGACCACCGATTCGACAGCGGCGAACCGGGTCCGCAGGGCACGGCCGAGGTCGGCGTTCACGTACGAGGACGTGTCGGCGGGAGTCAGGTCCGCGGGTTCCGGCATGACGGCGAGGATACGCGCCGCGGCCGGTACGATGACCGCGCCAGGGTCGGCGCGGTCCGGCCTGTGATCGATCCTGGTCAGGGCTCGGGTGGCCAGTTCGCGGGCGAGCAAACGATGGCGGGCGGCACCGACATCCTGCAGCTCGGGCTGGGGCTCCGCCTCCGCCAGCCACTCGTGAAGTCGGTCGATGCGCCTGGATGCGGCCTCCAGCTCGTCGCGCTCGAAGAGGCCACGGGCCGTGGCCGTCACGAGGGTCCGCTCGATCCGCTCCAGGGCCACCGGGTCGCCGGCCGCGAGCAGAAGGTCGATCCCGGCCCGGATCGCGGCGATCACGTCGACCGCCTGGTCGAGGCCCTGGTGCAGGGCGGCCATATCGAATGCGTCGCTGATCGAGACACCGTCGAAACCGAGATCGTCGCGGAGCAGCGCACGCATGACCCGAGGTGACAAGGTCGCGGGCAGGTCCGGATCCCCGGTCAGCGGCGGGACCGCCACATGGGCCGACATGGCCATCCGCGGCCCAGCCCCGACTGCCGCTCGGAACGGGGCCAGTCCGCGCTCCAGGTCCGCCCGGGATCCACCGACGATCCCGGGCCGGTGGTGGGTGTCCTGGACGGCGTCCCCCAAACCCGGGAAGTGCTTCATCGTGGCGGCCACCCCGGCCGACTGGAGTCCCCGGATCATGGCCGCTCCATGCCGACCGACTGCGGCTGGATCATCGCCGAACGAGCGGATGCCAAGGGCCGGGTTTCCTGGTTCCGTGGCCAGATCCAGGACGGGCGCGTAGACGACGTTGACGCCCAACGCTCGGGCCTCCCGGCCGATCGCCGCACCGACCCGCTCCGTGAGGTCCGGGTCGTCGACGGCACCGAGCGCCATGTTGCCGGCGAACGCCGTCGTCTCATCGCCCAGTGCGATGAGCTGGCCGCCCTCCTGGTCGGCGGCGACGAGGAGCGGTCGCGGCTGGACGGCCCGTGCCGACGACGCTGCCGCTCGGCGCTGGAGCTCGTCGGTCAACTCCCGGACCTGCGCGGCCGATCGGACGTTGTGAGCGCGGAACAGGCTCACTCCCGCGAGCGGCGCGTCGGCCAGCCGCTGCGCGATCCGGTCCGGGACCGACTCGCCTTCGAAGGCGATCATCAGCCGACCCAGGATCGCCGCCTCGGTCATCCCTTGACGGCACCTGCGAGGCCGCGCACGAAGTAGCGTTGGACGATCACGAAGAACAGCAGGATCGGGATGATGGTCATCGTGACGCCGGCCGCGATGGCGCGCGCGTCCGAGCTGAAGAACCCCTGGAGGGCGGCCAGGCCGACCGGCAATGTCATCCCGTCGCGAGTGTGAAGCATCAGCGACGGCCACAGGAAGTCGTTCCACGACGTCACGAACGTGAAGATCGCGACGGCTGCGAGCGAGGGCCGGATGATCGGCAGCATGATCGACCACCAGATCCGGAGTTCGCCGGCACCATCGACCCGGGCCGCATCGGTCAGGTCCCGTGGCACGCCCCGGAACGCCTGTCGCAGCAGGAAGATGTTGAAGGCACTCACCAGGTTCGGGAAGATCAACGCCGCCAACGTGTCGTAGTAGTGGAAGACGTTGACCGCCAGAACGAAGCTTGGGATGTAGGTCAGCTGCGTCGGCACGATCAGGGTCGCGAGCAGCAGGTAGAAGATCGCGTCACGCCCCGGGAACCGCATCCGTGCCAGCGGGTAGGCCGCCAGGGCCGCGACGAGGACGTTGAGAGCCCCGACCGCGACCGCGACGAACACGCTGTTGAGGAAGAACCGCGGGATCGGCAGGGCGTCGAGCACCTTCTGGTAGTTGTCCAGGGTCGGGTCGCTCGGGATGAACTGTGGCGGGACCGACGTGATCGGGTCGAGCGGGCCCTTGAGCGAGGTCATCAGCATCCAGAAGAACGGGAACACGGTGATCACCGCGATTGCCGTCAGCAGCAGGTACCACAGGCCGTTCGATGCGAGTCGGCGACGCCGGCCGCGTCGTCGCTGGATCGTCGCGACCGGCTCGGCAAGCTGGATCATCCCCGCGTTGCTCACGCCTCGCCCTCTTGCTGGCCGCGCTCGAGGATGCGGACGTTGACGACCGAGAAGACCAGGGTCACGGCCAGCAGCGCGATGGCCACGGCCGACGCATACCCGGCGTGGCTCAGCACGAAGGCCTGCTTCCACAGGTAGAAGACCATCGTCGTCCCGCTGTCGAGGATGCCGCCGGTCCGATTGGTCAGCACGTAGATCTCGTCGAAGACCTTGAGGGCGGCCAGGCTCGAGATGATGAATACGAACACGATCTGAGGGCGCAGTCCGGGCAGACTGACATGCCGATGCTTCTGGAGGTCGCTGCAGCCATCGATCCGCGCGGCGTCGTAGAGCTCCTCGGGGATGTTCTGGAGCCCTGCCAGGAAGATCACGGCGTAATAGCCGAAGCCCGCCCAGATCGTCAGGAGCATGGCGATCGGCAGGGTCAGGGACGGAGTGGCGAGCCACTGGATCGGCTCGTTGATCAGGCCAAGGGTCTCGAGCACGCTGTTGATCAGACCCGTGCGCTCGAAGAGCCAGCGCCACGACAGGCCGATCGCGATGCTGCCACTGACCGCGGGAACGAAATAGAGCGCCCGGTAGATGTGGATGCCGCGCAACTGGCGGTTGACCACGATGGCCAGCGCGATGGACAGCACGATGAGGATCGGCGTGACGATCAGGTACACGACGGAGTGGGCGAGCGCCAGCCAGAACGTCGGGTCGTTGATCAGGTGCTCGAAGTTGTCGGTCCCGACCCAGACCGGCGGGCGGACGATGTTGTAGTCGGTGAAGCTGTAGTAGACGACCGCGATGATCGGGTAGATGACGAAGATCGCCAGCACCACGAGGGCCGGCGCGAGGAACAGGTACGGGGTCGGTCGGAGTCTTCGGGTCATCGGGTCATCGTCGTCTCATCCGGAGCTGTGCCGGCCCGCTTCCGTCCGGGGGTTCGGAAGCGGGCCGGTCATGGGCTCGGGCCAGGAGGACGCGTGGCCCGAGGATCTATCCAAGGTCGGCGTTACTTGATGAGCTTGTTGGCGGCCGTGACGGCGTCATCGAGCGCCTGCTGGGCTGGGACGTTGTTGAACAGGGCCGATTCGACGGCCTTCAGGACGATGTCGTTGACGTCCTTCTTGGCGGGGACGGTCGGGACGATGTCCGCATAGGTCGAGATGATGCCCTCAGCCAGGGGCCGGGCGCTGTCCTCGATCGCGGATGGGACGTCCGAGAAGAACGGGTCCTGGTAGGCCGCGGCCGACGATGGGTACACCGCCACCTGCTTGGCGAACTGGACCATGCTGCGGGGATTTGTGAAGAACTGGGCGAGCGCCAGGGAGGCGTTCGGATACTGGGTGGACTTGTTGACCGAGATCGACATCAGGCCCTTGCCGAGGACCCCGGACTCGCCGACGGGCGCCGGCTGCATCGCCAGGTTGTCATACAGGGTCGGGTTGTTGGCCTTGACCTCTCGAGCGAGGTTCGGACCGGTCTGGTAGAACGGCGCCTGGCCGGCGGAGAACAGGAGCAACCCGACACGGTCGTCGGCGGTGGTCAGGATGCTGTTGTCGACGGTGCCGGCGGCCACCATGTCGACGTACTGCTGGAGCCACTTGACCCCGGCTTCCGAGTTGAACGTGAAGGCCGTGCCGGCGTCATTGATGATGTCGACGTTGCCTTCGTAGACCATCTCGGCGAGCAAGTCATTGACCGTGAGGCGCAGCGCGCACAGGGTGCTCGCCTTGTCCTTGAGGGTCTGGCAGAGGTTCGGCAGGTCGGTCCATTTGGTCGGGAAGTCGGCCACATCGAGCCCGGCCTGGTCGGTGTAGATCTTCTTGTTGATCAACTCCACGTTCAGGCCCTGGTACCACGGGAACTGGAAGTTCTGGCCGTCGACCAGCTGCTCGTTCCAGAGACCAGGGAAGTAGATGTCCTGGACGGATTGCGGGACATTGGTCGTCGTCAGCGGCAGCAGGAGACCCTGGCCGGCATAGTCGCTGACCCAGCCCTCACTGACCGAAAGGTTGATCACGTCGGGTGCGTTGCCGGCCGCGAACGCGTTATTGAGGTCCTGCTGGAATGTCGCCTGATGGTCTTCCCATTTGACCTCTACACCCGGGTAGGTGAGCTTGAATCGGTCGATGGTGTCCTGGATGTACTGGTCGAAGGTCGGCGACAGGTAGAACGTCCAGAAGGTGATCGACGCGCCGGGCTCGACGTTCGGGATGACCGCCTCGGCCGGGTCGACCGGCAGCGGCGTCGGGCTGGCCTCCGCGGGAGACTCGCTCGGTGCCGCCGACTCCGGCGCGGACGACGCGGCAGGCGTTGCCGTGGTGGCGGCGGTGGCATCTCCAGTCGGCGCCGGGGTGGCCGCCGCGTTGCACGCTCCTGCGATGAGCGCGACCAGCGCGGTCAGGGTGAGGATCCGTTGGGTTCTCATACTCTGGATGGCTCCTTTCGACTTCGGTGATTGACGTTTCCTGGGCGGGCCTCAGAGATCACTGACGTGGCCCACCCCCTCCCATCCATCGCCCGGCCTCGAACCCGGCCAGGTCGGCGGCGGTGACCACCGCTCCCCAGGCACCCGGATCGGCACCGGGCGGCAGCGACTCCACGATCCCCGGAGTCAACTGCTCGCTGGCAAGCGCGGACGAGCCACGCAACCGCTCAAGCTCGCGCTCGATCGGGGCGAGGAATGTCGCACCCGCATGGCTGACCCCACCGCCGAGCACGACACGCTCGACGTCGTAGGTCATGACCATCAGATGGATCGCCCACGCCAGCCGTCGCCCGACCGCGTCCGCGATCTCGAGCGCGACGACATCGCCACCCGACGCGGCTCGGTAGACGTCGACTGCCGTGGGGCCGCCCACGATGGCGCCGGGACCGGCCAGGATCGTCGGCCGGCCGGCCTGGACGGCCTCGCTGGCCTGGCGGGCGATGCCGGATCCAGACACGAGCGTCTCGAGGCAGCCAACCTGGCCACATGCGCAGCGCGGCCCGTCGGGCTCGACGACCACGTGGCCGATCTCGCCGGCCAGGCCGCGGACACCGCGGTGGAGGCGGCCTCCCAGGACGACCCCGGCCGAGACTCCGGTCCCGACCGCCAGATAGGCGAGATCCTCGGTCGCGCCGATGACCCGCCGGCGGTGCAGCCCCAGGGCCGCGGCCCGGACATCGTTCTCGACCGCACAAGGCCGACCGAGACATGCCGCGAGGTCCGGCCCGAGCCCGAGATCCGACCACCCGAGATTGACGGCCAGGCTGACGGAGCCCGTGGTCGGATCGACCCGACCCGGCACGCCGACACCGACTGCCGCGACGTCCCCGAGCGTGGCGTCGATCGTCGCGAGTGTCCGCTCCACGACGCCAGCGATGATGGCCGCCGCTTCGTCCTGCGGCTGGGCATCGGTCACGACGACGGCGCGCGCATGGACTCGCATGTCCGCATCGACGACCAGAACAGCGATCTTGCTGCCGCCAACGTCGACGCCGACAAGGAGAGGTCGATCGGTCATCATCGCCGCACCGTCAGGCCGAGTTCGCGGGTCAACGACAGGGCGCACGCCCCCAGGAGGGTCAGATCCTCGCCGAGACCGCCGTCGACGATCCGGGTCTCGCGAGCCAGCGGCCCGAGCGAGCGGCGTGTGGCCTCATCGCGGATCGCATCCAGCCACGGTCGACCAAGGACGGACACCGAGCCGTGCAGGACGATCTCGCGGATGTCGAGGATGCCGATCAGGCTGGCGATGGTCACGCCAAGGGCCCGACCCGCGCCACGGACGACGGCCAGGGCGGTCTCGTCTCCGGCCGCGGCCGCCGCCGACACGTCCTCGAGCGTGCGAGCTTCGAGGCCCGCCGCCTTGGCAGCGCGGAGGATGGCGGGCGCACTGGCCACCGTCTCGAGGCAGCCGAACCTCCCGCAGTGGCATTCCGCGCCATCGGGCTCCACCACGACATGACCGATCTCGCCGGCCCCGTCGCCATCGCCACCGAACAGCTCGCCGCCGAGGACGAGGCCCGCGCCGATCCCACGGCCGACCTTGATCGCCACGAGGTTTGCCGGCCGGTCCCCGGTCCTGAAGAGATAGGCGGCGAGAGCCGCCGCGCGACTGTCATTGGCGACGATCGTCGGGTGCCCGTAGCGATCCTCGATGAGTCGCGCCAGGGGCAGGTCGGTCCACGACAGGTTGACGGCCCAGCGGATCGTCCCGTCGGCACCCACGATCCCCGGCGTCCCGATCCCGATGCCGAGGATCGGCGCGTGCGGTCCGGCCAGGATCTCGTCGATGAGGTCGGTCACCAGACTGACAGCGGCATCCCCGTCGGCGCCATCGAGGTCGCGGGTCGTCCGACGCACGATCTCGCCGCGGAGGTCGAGGAGCGCAGCCGTGAATACCCGCTCACCGAGGTCGAGGGTCACGACGTTGCGCGCATCGTCCACAAGCGAGACGAGCGTCGGGGCCTTGCCCCCGGTGGACGGCCCGCGTCCGACTCCTGCGGCCAGGCCGTCCGCTTCCAATCCCGCGACCACCTCGCCGACCGATGTCCTGGTCAAGCCGGTCAGGCGAGCGATGTCGGCTCGACTGATCGGACCACGGTCATAGATCGCGCGCAGCACCAGGCCAGCGTTGTGGGCTCGCGTCTGAGCGTGCGTCGCCTTGCCGGGAAATTCGGTGCGCGCCATCCGGGTCGAGCGGGCCTCCTCCAGCCGGCCACCGACTTTGTCCATTGACTTGGCAAAGCCGCGGCGATCCGGATGCTAGCGACTCTTCGACTCTTTGTCCATAGGCTTTACAAAGACTGCCGCCCATCCTTCGGCGGCTCCGGCGCTACGTGGCACTTACCCCGCGCGGCCAGATATTCGCCCAGTGCGTACTCGGCACGAGATCGGCCGGGTTGGGCGGGCCGAGATCTCCCTATTGGTGCTCAGGTCGCGGCCGAGATGGTCCCCGAACGCGCCGTATCGGTCGATCTCGTGGCCGAGTAGTCGTCCCACGAATGTCTGGCCAGTACGACAGCGCTTCAATCGTGCCGGCCGGGCCAGCCAGCCATCCTTCGGCGGCTCGACGGTCGTCGGGCAAGGCGTTCCGGATCATCGCCTCGTGCTCATGGATCCGCCTCCGGTTCGTTCGGCCTGGGGCGATGATCAGCCAGCGCGAAACGGTTTCGGCGGCCCAGCCACGCTCCAGAGCGACCTGTCGAGCCAGCCGGCCTTTACGATCGAGCGTGCCCAATAACTCGTTCACGTCGACGATGTCCGTTTTCAACTCGATGACCAGCAACGCTCGATGGCCGGGTTGCCACGCCAGGATGTCGATGACACCGCGCTCGCCGTAGATCGCGAATGAAGCCTCCGGGACGACGACCCAGGCCGGCCAACGGTCCTTGAACGATCGCGCGACGGATTCGTGCAGCGCCGAGTGCCCGCGAGCCATGAGCCGATCAAGGTCGCCCGATCGCCAGCGTGGCACGAGGTCGACCCTGACATCGAGGGCAGACGCGACAGCCCTGATGCTCGCAAGCGTCTGCTCGTCGAGATGTCCGCGCTCGATCCTCGAGATCCGGCCCTGTGAGACACCGCATCGATCGCTGAGGTCGCGCTGTCGCAATCGCTGTTTCTGACGGATCGACCGGAAGACCGTCCCGACCCGCATGTCGTCCATGCCAACGAGTCTGGCGCGGCGGACTTACGTGGCACTTACCCGGCGATCAACCCGGGTCAGTTGCGCGAATACATCGCTTCCAGCGTCGTCTGGCCGAGGACGTTCGCAGCACCGACCGCGGACCGAACTGCGGAACCATCGGGATGGCCGGCCATGCCCAGTGGCTGGTCGAGCGCGAACAGCGTGAAGCGGTATCGATGCGTGCCGGACGGCGGACAGGGTCCACCCCAACCCACTCGACCGAAGTCGTTCTGGCCCTGCTGTGGCGATCCGGCGTCCGGCGCGACCCCAGCCGGCAGTCCGCCGTTCGACGCACCGGGCAGATCGAGCACGGACCAGTGGACGAAATCGTGCGCGTCGGGGTCATCGACGAGCAGCACGAGGGCCAGCGTGCCCGCCGGCGCTCCGGCCCAGGCCAGCTCGGGCGACAGGTCGGAGCCATCACATGTCGACTCGCGGGGCACCGTCCCGCCGGCCACGATGGACGGCGAACTGAGGACGAACGCGCCGGCGCCGGATGTCGGGGCGCCCGCGGTGAGTGTGGCCGGCACCAGGGATGCCGCCGACATCGACGGGTCGGGACCCGAGGCGCACGATGCCACGGCCCCGACGGTCAGGAGCCAGGCGATGGTGATCGGCCGCGACGCGACCGTCGATCGTGTCGTTCGCACCGAGTCATGGTCCGTCGGTCTCTGTCGCCGGTCAACATCGGCCAGATATTCGCCGGATGACTGGTCGGCACATTCGGAGCGGCGAGATCGAGCCTTATGGCCGCGCGGGAACCGAGGCCAGCGTGGCGTCGGGGCACGGGACGTCGCGCGACAGCGATCCCCTGGCCTATCAGCCGCCCGGCGCATATCTGGCCAATGGCCGGCCGCCCGGCTATGCCACGAAACAGAACGGTCGTTCTACCACCGCCTCCGCAGATGCCCCGGTGGACAACGCCAACCAGGCTGTGGATGAAGCGGTGGACAAGCCACTCCCCGCGGTGGACGAGCGGCCCGAATGGGTGGACGAACACGATCCGAGCGTGGATGAAGCCGATTCGCTCAAAACACCACATCTAGCGTTCGGGCTAGAATCGCAACCACAACATCTTGTGTTTTTGGGGTTGACTCGGCTGACACGACCGCGTATCGTTCTTGGGGTCGCCTGATCAAACCGAGACGCCCACACGCTCCCCCGCCGGCCAGACCGCCGGACGGTGAGCGGCCCCCAGGATCACCTCGGGAGCACCCGACGACGAGTGAGGTGCGCAGCTACCGCTGCGGCACGGATGACGGGATCGAGGAGGAACGACACAGATGGCTCGAACGACCGGCACGACCGCCGTCGACACGAAGACCCGGACCGCCAAGGCCACGACCACCAAGGCGCCCCACCGCCACGCCGGCCCCTACGGCGCAAGCTTCGACGGCACCGAGCTCGACGGGACGACGCCGGCCCGCGGCCTGACCTTCGAGCGTCGCTGGACTCGCCCGGGCGTTCATCCTTATGACGAGATCACCTGGGAGTACCGGACCGCGGGCATCGCCAATGAATTGGGC
Organism: uncultured Chloroflexia bacterium; assembly: GCA_963720715.1. Lineage (GTDB taxonomy): Bacteria > Chloroflexota > Limnocylindria > Limnocylindrales > CSP1-4 > SPCO01. The sequence goes on along the minus strand of CAVRGM010000004.1, from coordinate 153,143 downwards.
AAGAGCGTCTTCGAGCAGAAGGACGTCGAGGTCCCGGAGTTCTGGAGCCAGCTCGCCACGAACGTCGTCGTGTCCAAGTACTTCCGCGGCCACCTCGGCACGCCCGAACGTGAGACGTCGGTCCGCCAGCTGATCGACCGCGTCGTCAACACGATCACCGCCTGGGCGGAGACCCAGCGCTACTTCGCCACGGACGCCGACCTCCAGACGTTCAAGGCGGAACTGACCCACCTGCTCGTCCACCAGAAGATGGCGTTCAACTCGCCGGTCTGGTTCAACGTCGGGATCGAGCAGAAGCCCCAGTGCTCGGCGTGCTTCATCAACTCGGTCCAGGACACGATGTCGAGCATCATGGACCTCGCCAAGACGGAGGCCATGCTCTTCAAGTTCGGGTCGGGCGCGGGCAGCAACCTGAGCACGATCCGCTCGTCCAGGGAGAAGATGGCCGGCGGCGGCACCGCGTCGGGCCCGGTCTCGTTCATGAAGGGCTACGACGCTTTCGCGGGCGTCGTGAAGTCGGGTGGCAAGACCCGTCGCGCGGCCAAGATGGTCATCCTGGATGCCGGTCATCCGGACGTCCTCGAATTCATCGATTCGAAGGCCCACGAAGAGCAGAAGGCCTGGGCGCTCATCGAGGCCGGCTACGATCCGTCGTTCACCGGCGAGGCATACGGCAGCGTCTACTTCCAGAACGCCAACCACAGCGTCCGGGTCACGGACGAGTTCATGAAGGCCGTCGTCGAGGACAAGACCTGGACGACCCACGCGGTCGTCGCTCCGCACGAGACGATGGACACGTACCAGGCTCGCGACATCTTCCGCAAGATGGCCGACGCCGCGCACCTGTGCGGCGACCCCGGCATCCAGTACGACACGACGATCAACGAGTGGCACACGTCGGCCAACACGGACCGGATCCACGCGTCGAACCCGTGCTCGGAATACATGTTCCTAAACGACACCGCGTGCAATCTCGCCTCGCTCAACCTGATGAAGTTCGTGGGAGCGGACGGCGAGTTCGATGTCGAGGCCTACCGGTTCGCGGCCAAGGTCACGATCACGGCGCAGGAGATCCTGGTCGACAACGCCAGTTACCCGACGCCCCGGATCGAGGAGAACAGTCACAAGTTCCGACCGCTCGGCCTCGGCTACGCCAACCTCGGCGCGCTGCTGATGAGTCGGGGTCTGGCCTACGACTCGGACGAGGGCCGGAACTTTGCCGCCGCGCTGACCGCGATCATGCACGGCGAGGCGTACAAGCAGTCGAGCATCGTCGCCCGCGACCATGGCGGCCCGTTCCAGGCGTATGACGAGAACCGCGAACCGTTCCTGCGGGTCATCGCCAAGCACCGCGACGCCGCGTATCGGATCCCGACCGCCGGTGTCCCCAAGGACCTCATCGCCAACGCGACGGCCGTCTTCGACGAGGCGCTCGAGCTCGGCAAGGAGAACGGCTACCGCAATGCCCAGGTGACCGTGCTCGCCCCGACCGGGACGATCGCCTTCATGATGGATTGCGATACGACCGGGGTCGAGCCTGACATCGCGCTCATCAAGTACAAGAAGCTCGTCGGCGAGGGCTTCCTCAAGATCGTCAACCAGACCGTCCCGGCCGCCCTGCGCAAGCTCGGCTACGGCGCAGAGGAGGTCGACGAGATCCTCGCCTACCTGACCGAACACGAGACGATCGAGGGCGCCCCGCACCTCAAGCCACAGCACCTGCCGGTCTTCGATTGCGCGTTCAAGCCGGCCAACGGCGAGCGGTCCATCCACTACATGGGCCACGTCCGGATGATGGGCGCCATCCAGCCGTTCATCAGCGGCGCCATCTCCAAGACCGTCAACATGCCCGAGGCCGCCACGGCCGAGGAGATCGAGAAGGTCTACCTCGAGGGCTGGAAGCTGGGCCTCAAGGCGATCGCGGTCTATCGCGACAACTCCAAGCGCAGCCAGCCGCTGAGCACCGGCAAGAAGAGCGGCGACTCGGCCGCCGGCTCTGATATCGACTCCGAAGAGGTCGAGAAGCTCCGCAAGCAGCTCGCCAAGGCCCAGGTCGAGGCCGGCCTGCCCCATCGACGCCGGCTCCCGGCCGAGCGCTCGGCGGTCACCCACAAGTTCGAGATCGCCGGCCACGAGGGCTACATCACGGTCGGGCTCTACCCCGACGGCCAGCCCGGCGAGATCTTCCTCAAGATGGCCAAGGAAGGCTCGACCGTGTCGGGCCTGATGGACACGCTTGCGACGACCATCTCCGTGGCCCTCCAGTACGGCGTGCCGCTCAAGGACCTGGTCAACAAGTTCGCCCACGTCCGGTTCGAGCCGAGCGGCTTCACCGGCAACCAGGAGATCCCGATCGCCAAGTCGATCGTCGACTACATCTTCCGGTGGCTCGGCTCACGGTTCCTGTCGGCGGATGACAAGGCCAATCTCGGTCTCATCGATCGCACCGCGGTCGTGGCGGATGTCCCGGAGTCCTCCCCGGGCTCCGCTGCGGTCGTCTCCGGATCGGCTGGCGGCGGCCTTTCGGCGGACTCGCCGCCAGCCCCCTCCGCTGCGGCTAACGGGGGACTGTCGATCGATCCGCCTACGGCCACCGACGACAGTCCGAAGGCGTCCGTGAGCTCCGCTGATGTGGCGAAGGGGCAGGAGTTGGCGGTCGTTGCGACGAATGGGCATGCGAACGGTCATGCCGCGAATGGGAATGGCAAGGCGTCGAATGGTGGCGGCGGCACGGGGACGGTGACGCTGAATCTCGGCAATACCAAGGTCAGCTTCCAGACCCAGGCCGACGCGCCCAGCTGCGCCGACTGCGGCTCGATCATGGTCCGCAACGGGTCCTGCTACAAGTGCCTCAATTGCGGTAGCACCAGCGGCTGCAGCTGAGCCTTTCGCGAAACGACAAAGCGCCCACCGAACGGTGGGCGCTTTCCTCATGAGCGAGCCCCACCCATGGCGCCGATCTGCTTGAGCATCGCGAGCCGATCGGCGACGCCCCAGTGCTCGACCATGCGGCCTTCGGCAATACGGATGATGTCGATCACGGTGATGTCGATGGAGCGGCCGGTCGCCGGCCGGCCCCAGATCGGGCCGTCATTGGTGCCGGTCGCGCGGAACCGGAGCCACGTGGTATCGCCCGAGGTGGCGGTGTCCTGGATCTCCAGATACAGGTCCGGGAAGGCGGTCCGCAGCTCCATGATGAGGGCTCGAAGTCCATCGATCCCGGAGCTCGCACCGTCCTGGTGCTCGATCATGGCTGGCGCGACGACGGCTTCCAGGCCATCGAAGTCGCCGTGGTTGAACGGCAGGCCGAACCCTTCGAGATAGAACGCCTTCGCCGCTGCGAGGTCCTCCACGAACAGCGTGATGGCATCGATCCCCTTCGGCCACGGATTCACGGCGACACCTCCTGACATCGTCAAATAGAGCTCGTGGCGGGACTACTATCGGCGTCCAGCGTATCGGACGGGAGGGTCAGGTCATGACCATCGAGAACGGCGTTGTCGCGACGGAGAAGACGGCTGACGAGCTCGTCGCCGATTGTTCGAGGCGACGGTCGGGATGTTCGGCATGATGTCGGTGTACCTGGGCGACCGCCTCGGGTTGTACCGGGCCTTGCACGAGGGAGGATCCGCCAACGCATGTTGCGACCCGAAGGCGTCGCGTTGATCGCCGACGAGAAGACGGAGGACCGGTTCACCGCGCCGGCCGGTTCCCACCGAGCGAGTCTTCTACGGCTTCAGCATCCTCACCTGCCTGCCGGCGGTCATGACCGAGCGACCGTCGGCGGCGATCGGGACGGTCATCCGCGAGGACACGATGCAAGGCCTCGCGTCGGAGGCCGGGTTCGAGCGCGTCGTGCGGCTCGACGAGCCGGAACTCGACATGCTCCGGTTCTACGTGATGACGTCGTAGGGCTGCCCGCCGTGGGACTACCATCGACGCCCACCCATCGACAGGAGGACGCGCGATGAACTTCAACAGCATCCTGATCGGGTCCGAGGATCCCGCACGCTTGGTCGAGTACTACACGAAGGTGCTCGGCGAGCCGGGCTTCTCGGACAGCGGCTATACCGGATGGCAGATCGGCTCTGGCTACATCACGGTCGGCCCACATTCGGAGGTCAAGGGACGCAATGCGGCGCCAGGCCGGCTGATCTGGAACATCGAGACGCCCGACGTCCAGGAAGTCTTCGACCGATTCAAGGCCGCCGGTGCGACGGTCGTGACCGAGCCGTACGCATTCGAGGGAGCACCGGGTTCGTCGATCGCCACCTTCGAGGACCCGGATGGCAACTACTTCCAGCTCATGAGCCCGATGGAGATGTAGTGCGCGAGTCGGCCCGATCGGGCGCTCGGGGTGACCACTGACCGCCGTCGAGAAGGGTCCGGTCGAGGGTCCATGCTGCTGGCCCCAGCCCCGCCGCCAGGAGGACGCGCCGCCGGCAGCCGACCCAACCCGCGATCTCCCCACCGTTCGCTCCGCACGGTTGCGCCGTCGCCCGGGGGAACCGACCCTCGAGTCGCGAAGCGACCATCGGTCGACCGATGCGCTTCGCGGGGAACGTCTGACGATCGGGCTCGTCTGGATCTGAGGCATCACCGGACGGCCGCCGCTCTCCCGTCGAGCAGCGAGCTCAGACGATCGATGGAGCCGGCGGGTTGCGTGGTTACCGGATGATGTAGAACGCGTCGATGTCCACGCGCGGGTGCCCCGGCGTCCCGATGACCCGGATCGAGATCGTCCGGCTGGCCGGTTGTGACCACGACCATCTGGCCACGACGTGGCTGGCCTGGTCCGAGGCGGAATAGAGCTTGACCGACCCAGCGAGCTTGCCATTGACGTAGACCTTCGCCCGCCCGCTGGTCGGACCGGTCGGAGCCACCAGGGCGATCTGCCGACCCGTGAAGGTCAATCTGGCCCTGGCGCCGGGGTCGCTGCCGAAGTGGGTCGTCCCGCCCACATACGCCGGATCGGCATCGACCTGCCAGAGGCCTGTGTAGGCGATCAGGCTGCTCGAGTCATGCCGCTGACTGAGGCGGATGTTGTCCCCGACCTGCCAGCCGGAACGGTTCCCGACGCGATCGTAGGCACGTACCCGGAAGCGGTATCTGGTGCCGGTCGCAAGCGGGAGATCCAGGTGGGTCGCGGCGGTCGAAGCGACCTTGACCCACGGCCCGCCCGCCGTGCTCTGGCTGACGACGTAGTGGTCGATCCCGCTCCCGGTGTCCGAACCATGCCAACGCACGCGAACGATGGGGTCACCGCCGTCCGGGGCCGCTCCGGCCCGGATGGAGGTCTTTGGCGCACTCACCGACGGCTTCGACGTATCCGTCCGGGTGCCCCGGAATACGCCGACACGGCCGGGAGTCGAATCGTCGCTCCAGCCAACCTGGCCAGGTGCGCCGACCAGCAGATCCACCTTGCCATCACCGGTCACGTCTCCGGCGGCCACGGCATCGCCGGCGAACGCGAATACGTTGTCGCCGTCGATCCGGAACCATCGCGAGTCATACGCGTTGAGATCGAGGTCGTGCAACGTCGTCCGGCCCTTGACCAGGTAGGCGCTCCCGGAACCCTCACCGTTATCGTCGGCATAGGCGCCACCGACCAGCAGGTCGGCCCGGCCATCCCCGTTCCAGTCGAGCGTGGTCATGTCCAGCCCAAGCTCGTCGTCCGGCGAGAAGACCTTGATGAGGCGGGCCGGCGGGCTCGCGACGTCCGGGATCGATGCGTTCGTCTTCGCGCCACGGACGATGGAGATCGCCCAGTTCGACGAGTCGCTCCAGGTGGGATGGGAAAGGGCCACCTCGTCGTAGCCGTCACCGTCCATATCCCCGGCGGCAACGGCCTGGACTCCCAGGGACTCTTCTTCGTCGCCGCCGATCTGGAAACCCTCGGCGACAGACAGGCTGGATGCGTCGACATCCACAGGCGACTCGCTGCCATAGACGACGACCACGTTTGAATGTACGGCCAGGCGGGCGCCGATGATGACATCGGCCAGGCCGTCGCCGTTGATATCGCCGCCCGCAACGGCGGTACCCGTACTGGCACCCGGTCCGTCGATGTGGATGCCACGATCCCCCGGCAAGGCAGCGAGATCGACGTCACCGAACGACGTCCCGCCGAACAGCAGGTCGACCCGACCGTCGCCACCATCGAATCCGGGCGTGCCGATGACGATGTCATCGCGGCCGTCGCCGTTGGCATCGCCGATCCCCGCCAGGGTCGTACCCCGGGCGTCGGCCATGTCCGGACCCATGATCAGGGCGCCGCGATCGGGCGTGAGTGAGCCGAGATCGACATCGGCGGTCGAATGCGACCCGAAGACGACGTACACGACCCCGTCACCGCCCGACCCGCCGTTCGCGCCGATCAGCAGGTCATCAAGCCCGTCGCCGTTGATGTCGCCGGCGGACGCCAGCGACCGTCCGAAGCCGTCGATCCCGGCGCCATCGATCCTGAAGCCCTTCGACGCAGGCAGGGTATCGATGTCCACGGTCCCGGCTTTGGCCCGCCCGAAGACGACCTCGACGTACCCGGCATCGTTGCCCGGCCCGTACGAGGTGCTCGTACCGCCGATGACGATGTCGGCCTTGCCGTCACCGTTCAGGTCGGGCGTGGCCAGGGCGCCGCCCAGCTGGTCGTCGCCGGCCGGGCCATCGATCACGAGCTGACCGTCGGCGACCGAAACCACCCTGTTCGTCGCCCGGACATGCTTGCGGCCGTCGATCGTCGAGCCGCCTTCGGTGGCCCGAACGCCGACCTTCGTCTTGCCCGCATCGTGGAACTTGCAGCGCAGCGTGTGCACGCCCTCGACGATCCAGTCGCCGGTCGTCTTGACCACGCCGCTCCCGCAGGTGACCGTCGACGGGAGCTCGACGTCATCCTGGGTAGCGCTCCACAGGAACTGCCGGGCCGATTTCGACGATGCAGGCACGAACCGTGGACCATCGGTCCAGACGGACGTGCCGAGCGCGACGCTCGGCTGATCGGGATCGGATCCGGACTGTATCGGGATGCCTGCGAATGCCGGAGACCAGGCCAGCAGGCCGATGGTCGTGCAGGCAAGGATGGAAGTGGCGAGTCGGCGTCGACGGACATGCATCCGCGTAGCGTATCGACTTCCACGGTATCGGCGCATCAGAACCGAGACGTCGGGGCTTCGGAGCAACGCGAACGACAGGGAGCGACGTGTCGCGCGTGCTCAGGGTCAGGTCCAGTACGTGTCGTGGCGGATGTAGAACGCCGCCCGCTCCTCCTCGGTCAACACCAGTCCCTCGCCGACGCGGGCGAGCGTCTCGAAGTATTCCTCTCGGGGAGCCCCTGGTGCAAAGAGGAGCAGCATCGATGCCGGCGAGCCGGATTTATTGCGAAATCCGTGGATCCCGCCTTCCGGGACGAACAGGAAGTCGCCGACACGGGCGTCGATCCAGTGGATCCCGTCGAACAGGCGAACCGTCCCCGACAACACGTAGAAGGACTCGGAGATGGTCCGGTGGAAGTGCGGGCTTGGCCCGCTCGGCGCCGAGGCCATCTCCCAGCGATACAGTCCGAATCGCCGTTCGTCGAATTGCCGGTCGCGAGGTAGTGGACGGTCCCACCGCTGCGGTACCGGAGCTCGGGTTCATGGTCGGTCAGCCGAAGCGCGGCACTCGGCTCGCCGCCATCACCGTGGTAGCGCGGATCAGGGTATGACACGCGACACCGGCTCTGCCGACTCCGCACCCAGGTCTTCGAGCAGGCCGGCCAGCTCGAGTGCGTTCGTGGATCCATAGTTCGCGTAGCAATTGTTGAACAGGACATGCGTGTCGGTCGATTGCTCGGCGATGGTCCGGACCCGCGGCGCCCACTCCGATAGCTCGGCGGTGTCGTACAGGTATCGGAAGCGCTCGACCGTCTGCACGCCCCTGGCCTCCCAGGTCGCCGCGCGCCGCCCGTGGAAGCGAACGATGGCAAGGTCGGGTGAGGTGGCGGTGACGACGGCAGGCAGACTCGACTTGAAGCCCTGCGGGCCATCGACGACCACCAACGGGATCGAGCGATCACCGAGGAACCGCAGCGTCCGGTCGATGTTCTTGTCGTTGAACCAGCTCGCATTCCGGAACTCGACGGCCCCGGTCAACCCCGCATCGCGCAGGCGTTCGGTCGCGGCCTCGATCTCGTCGCGCGCCTCTGAGCTGGTGAAGACCCAGCGGGGGTACTGGAGCAGGATCGACCCGAGTTGACCGACTTCGGCGAGTGGCTGGAGCGCGTCCGCGAAGCGTTCCCAGACCTCGTCGCGAAGCTCGTCCGGCAGGTCCTTGGCGTAGATCCGCGACTTCGCGAGGAGGCCTTCCGGCAGGGCTTCGCGGATATCCCTGGGCAACCGCTTCACCTCGGTCGGCTGGCCGGTCATCAGGGCGTGGGCCTTGATATCGAAGGTGAAGTCGGGCGGTGTCCGCTCGACCCAGAGTTCGGCCGTGCGGCGAGCGGGCAGTGCGTAATACGTGGCGTCGACCTCGACGATCGGGAAGCGGCTCGCGTAATAGCCGAGTCGCTCCTCCGCTGTGTCCGCGGCGTCCGGGTAGAACACGCCCCGAGCAGTCATCGTCGGATCCGTCCAGGAGGCCGTCCCGAGCCGGATCGTGCCGCCATCCGGAACCGCGATGGGCTGGGCAGCGACATCCTCGGGAAGCACCCGCACGCGACGCGCTGCCCCATCGGGTCCCGGGTCGTGGACCGTGTCGAGATCCGGAGCCGGCCGAGGTTCGAAGCCGTGGGTCGCAGGTCGCGAGGGCATGACTACAGGTCGTATGCCTCAGGGTGATGTGGCTCGTAGAGCATGATCGGTCCCGCGCCGGGCAGCTCCAGATCGATCGCGAGGCCGAACCCGTAGTCCGTGATGTCCCCGGAGAACGTCGCGCCCTTTGCCTCGAGTTCGGCGCGCGTCGCGGTGATGTCATCGCACATCAGTGAGATCGAGTGATGCCGCGGGTAGGTGTAGGCCTCGCCACCGTCGCCCCCGGACGTCGGGTGGACACCCAGTTCACTCGGGCCGGTCCTGAAGATCGGCCACGGCGGCGTCGCGCCGGGTTCCGCCACCCACGGCCAACCGAGGATGTCGCGGAGAAAGGCCCGGGTCGCCTCGGGATCATCGGAGTAGATGAGGGTGTGCACGGCCTTGATCATCGACCAAGGGTACAGAACCCCGAGCGAGGTCAGAGATCGAAGAACGGCTGGGGCGTCCCGGTCTCCGCATAGCTCTTGAGCCTGAGGTGGCCGTCGAGATCGACCTCGAATCCGATGGCGACGGGACGATCGTCCACCTGACCCATCGCGGTCTGCCATCGAGCGAGCGGTCGATGCATGAAGCGGGCTGGGCGCACTTCCTGCCGCGCCTGGGCGTCGTCGCGGCCGGTGGCGACCCGGGACCCGACCTACCCGGCTGACCTCGCCGCTTCCTCCGATCCGGGTGCCCGAAGCTCGACCAGGACGGATCCGGTGACGTTGGCGACCAGCGACGGTCCTGATGTCACTTGCCACTCGGTGACGCTCGCCGGTGTCGTGTGGCCGTGAAGCCAGAGCGGCGGTCGGATCCGGCGCAGCAGCCAGTCGTAGCCGGAGAACCCGCGATGGAACGGATCGGCCTCCACGTCGCCGACCCCGCGCGGTGGTGCGTGGCTGATGACCAGGATCGGCGATCGCTTGCCGAGCAACCGGCGCATGCCGAGGCTTCGGCCGGCGCGCAGGACATCCATCCATGCACGCCACTCGTCACGGCGCGCCACGCCGGGCTTCAGCCCGGGCCACTCCAGCGGGACGACGGTGAGGCCCAACAATCCGAAGGGTCGTCCACTGACCAGGTGCTCCGGGGCCGGGGATGATGCACTCGACCACTGCCCGCCGCGGTCGTGGTTGCCGCGCACGTAGGTCACCGGAACCTCGAACGCGTCTCCGAGAAAGCCGAGATAGGCGGGCTCCAGGTCCCCGCAGCCGATGATCGCGTCGATGTGGCCGAGTGCCTCGCGATTCATCTGCGCGTCGAGGGCTGGGTCGCGCTCGTCCGACACGGCCAGCAGGCGGATCGGCGCGCCTGCGCGCTGGGTGAACGGTCGTGGGTCCGGCCAGGCGACGGTCAACCGCCTGGTCACGAGCCGCCTGGCTCACTCGGCAGGAGTCGATCCTCGACGGCCAGCTCCTGGCTCGCCGGTTGACCGCCGCCCGCCGCCCTGACGGAATTCGAGCCCGCCGCCGAGGCAGTCAACGACCCGAGTGGCTCCGTCCGGGTCCCGCCCGACGGGACCAGTTCCGATACGTCTGCATCGATGCCGACCTGTCCCGTGTAGAGCGCCAGGGCGACGCGATTGTGGCCGTCCTCGACCCAGTACCGGTCAGCGAACTTGACGACCTCGATGGGGGGCAACGCCGCGAGGCTGTCCTGCGCCTTCTGCAACCGCTGCCAGCGGGCCCGCCAATTCTTGCCACGGAACGGTCGGAGGGGCAGGAAGTCGCCCCCACGTTGGTCCCCGCCCGCGACGGCTGTGCCGGCGATGTCGGCGACGTCGATCGTCCGCAACCCGATCTCGACCGGTAACGCGCGCCGGGCGGCCGGATGGACATCGTCGAGCCGGGCCAGCGGCCGTGATCCCATCCGCCGCACCCGCCGGACCCGGGCACCCGGTAACTCCAACTCTCGCGCCGCCGTGACCCGGCTGTGCAACGCGTCGAGGGCTCGACGGCCAGCCGGCCGCTCGTCGGCCATCAGGGGGTGGTACCGATCGGCTGGACGGACACCCAGGCACCCTCCCACGACATCCTGATCGGGGCGTAGTGCCACGCCGTGAAGAAGCCTTTGAACTGGTGGCGAGTCAGTTTCGTGTCGGGTCGCATGTCGTAGCCGTAGCTCGTACTCTGCCGACCCCATAGCGGTCCCACCACGCGCACGCTCGTCACCCGGAAGTCGCTCGTCGTCGCCGGGTCGGCGGTGGCCGTGAAGCCGGTCAGGACCCAGGCGTGGTTGCCGTGCGCGACGGTGATCCCGACGGGCAGTCGGGAGCGGCGCAGGCTCCGCACCGCCGACCGGATGGCCCGCTTGAAGCTGGCGTCCACGCGCAGCTGGTAGCGTCCGTCGACGTAGTGGTGCAGGCCCGCCGCCCAGCCCGCCGGATCGACCCCGTCCGAGACAGGGATGTCGTACTTGTTGTGGTCGCGCATGTAGTCGAAGTAGCGTTTCTGGGCGCGCTTCGTGTGAACGGCCCTGTGCTCGACGATGTTGCGGATGATCTGGACATCGGCGGCCGTGCACCAGCGCCACGTCTTCTGGGTCGTGAACACGCCCGACCGATACAGGTCGATGCCGCCGGTCCACGACGCGGCCGCCGTGTTCGTGGCCAGGGCCGACGTCGCGCCGAGGCCCGCCACGACGAGGGCGAGTGCGACGGCAAGCAAAGCGAGGCGGGGACGGTGTCGGGCGATCGGCATCGTCCTATCCTCGCCGGGACGAGGGAAACGCGCCAGCTTCCGATCCGGTACGGGACGGTTCCAGACCGGACCTCGGATCCGGTCAGCGTCGTTCGATGGCGCTCCAGACGTGGTCGACGACCGTGCTGATCCATTCGTCGGTGACGGGCTGGCCAAGGATCAGGTGATGGCCGAAGATCGCACCCGCGACCAGCTCCGTCACGACCAGCGGATCCACGTCCGCCCGCACCTCGCCGCGTGCCATCCCGGTCTCGAGCAGGCCCACGACCATCATCCGACGCGGAGCCACCAGGCGTTCTCGGAACGAATCGAGCAAGCCCGGCTCGCGCTGGTCCTCGACGAGCAGCGTGGCAAGGATCCTGATCGCACCCGATTCGACGAGCGCGGTCGCGGCCATCCGCACGAACCAGTCGATGCCGTCGCGGGCGGGCATATCCGCGGGAGGGGCCGGGGGGACCGGGACGGCCGTCGTCAGGGCAGCCAGAACCAGATCGCGCTTGGTCGGATAGCGACGATAGACAGTCGTCTTGGCGACGCCGGCGTCGGCAGCCACCGACTCCATCGACAGCCCGCCGTAACCGACCGCGACGAGCTGGCGGAAAGCGGCGCCGAGGATCCGGTCATCGGCGCCTGCGTCGCGCGGGCGCCCACGGGCCGCCGCGTCTGGTCGATCACTGACGGACATCCCGGCCAGCCTAGCCGGTCGACTCCGTTCCGCGCGCAGGCATCGCGCGGAACACGAAGATGGCCGTACCGACCGCGACGAGCGAGGCGAAGACGGCGGCGATCCCGAGCGCGTCGGTGAACCCGGCACCGGCGACGCCCGCCAGTGCGTCGCCGGCCGCTCCGCCGACCTGTCCGGCGATGGCCATCGCGGCCCCGACCGAGTCACTGGCCGCATCTGCGGCGGCCGGCGGCAGTCCGCCGAGCGCACCCGTCATCTGGTCGCGATAGACCGTGTTGATGATCGAACCGATGACCGCCACCCCGAACGCGCCGCCGAGCTGGCGGAACAGGTCGTTCGTGGCCGAGCCGACCCCGGCCTTCTCCTGTGGGACAGCCGCCATGACCGCGCCGGTCCCGGGTGCCATGACGTTGGCCAGCCCGACGGCGAGGACGAACATCGTGAGCGACACGATCCAGGTGTCGGTCGTGGGCGTCCACAACATGATCGAGGCAAGGACCAGGGCGACCAGGATGAGGCCGCCGGCCATGACCCGGTTCGTCCCGGCGTGGTGCACCGCGACCAGGCTGATCCGCGCCCCGACCGGGATGCCGACAGCCAGCGTCACGAGCAGCGCGCCCGCCTCCAGGGCCGACTTGCCGAGCACGAACTGGAGGTACTGCGTGAGTCCGAAGATGACCCCGAACATCGCGAAGAAGGTCAGGGCGATGGCGCCGGCTCCGGCCGTGAATTGCGGGTTCCTGAACAGCGTCAGGTCCAGCATCGGTTCGGAGGTGTGCGTCTCCCGCCAGGCGAACAGCGCGCCCAGGACGATCGCGGCGACGAACGAGCCGATGATCAACGGGTCGGTCCAGCCGATACTCGGCGCCTCGATGATGCCGTAGACCAGCGCCGTCACGGCACCGATCGAGAGGGCCGCTCCGGGCAGGTCCAGTCGGGCTCCGGATGGATCCTTACTCTCGGGCACGAACACGATGCCAAGGAGGAGCGCCACGATCGCGATCGGCACGTTCAGGAGGAAGACGGCACTCCAGTCGAAGTTCTCGATGAGCAGGCCGCCGACGAGGGGGCCAAGCCCGATCCCGAGACCGGACACGCCGGCCCAGATGGTGATGGCCTTGGCCCGCTCGGCCGGTGGGAAGACATTCGCGATGATCGACAGCGTCGAGGGCATGATCAACGCCCCACCGAGACCCATCACGGCCCGGATCCCGATCAGCTGTGTGATATCCGTGGCGAGTGGGGCGGTCAGCGACGCGCCGGCGAAGATGATCAGCCCGATCTGGAGGGCGCGAGCCCGTCCGAACCGATCACCCGCGGCCCCCATGGTCAGCAGCAACCCTGCGAAGACGAGGACGTAGGCATCGACCATCCATTGCAACTCGGAGGCGGTCGCCGAAAAGGTGCTCTGGATCGTCGGCAGGGCGACGTTCAGGACCGTGTTGTCCAGACCGATGAGCACGAGACTGAGCGACAGGACCCCGAGCGTCCACCAGCGTCGAGCGTAAATCCGGTCGGCGGTCGCCTGACTGGCCAGGGCGGTCATGTTCGTTTTCTCCAACGCCATGAGAGCGGCACCGAGCGTCGGCGTCTGACGTCACTATCGATACGATACGGTAGCGTATCTCATCGGAATGTCAACCCCCGATCCGCTGCGGATCCGCCAGAGGTACGGTCATGGCCCACCCGAGTAGGCCTCTGGCGTCGGTCGGTATCGGTGGCCTACGCTGGTGCGGTCGGTCAACGTCGAACCCCGGCGTGGATCGATCGACAATGGCAAACCCGTCGCGAGGCGGGGACGCAAAGCCACGGGCCTCACGCAGGTAGCCGGGCTGCCGAACAGGAGGTGGACCGTGGAGGTCCAGAGGTTGTCGCGTGCGCAGCGTGCTGCGCAGGTGGCCATGACCCTCGGTGCCGTGCTGGCCGTGCTGCTTTCAGCGGCAGCCAGCGCTCACCCCTAGGGAGCGCGGCCGCCGAGCTCCTGTTCGGCGGCCGCTTCACCACTCAGCGTGCGGGCGATGCCTCGATCGACGTCGACGCGCGGCGGGCCTCGAACCCCAGCCGGCGGGCCTCACGCACGGTCAATGGTTCGACACGTCTCCAGCGGAATGCGGTGGCGATCGCGTCCCAGACGGCCGGAAGCTCCCAGTACGCACCATGGGATCCGGGGAAATCCTTGCCCGACCTGACCCGCAGATCGACGACGCTGGCGAGGCCATCGGTCCTGCGGAAGAGCGGCTCGGCGACGAACGACAACAGGTCCCGGCTGTCGTAGATGTTCAGCCACGACACCGGGATGTCGGGCGGGTCGTGCTCGTCGTAGGGCAAGGACGGGATGGCGTCGAACGTGTAGAGCAGCGGGGCCTGTGACCCGACCGTGACGCACGCCTCGACCGGCGCATCGGGCCAGTCACACAGCAGGTCGATGAGGGCGACTCCGCCAAGACTCAGGGCGACCGGCAGGACGGGCCGACCCCGCGCAGAGATCGCGGCTCGCGACAGTTCGGCTCGAAGGACATCCAGGATCGACGCCCGGTGGGCGTGGTAGCCGATGACATCGGCCAGGAGCTGCGGTCCGAGCATGTCGAACAGCACGTCGCGTCGATCCTCGAAGTAGTTCGTCACGATCTTCATGACGACATCGCGGCGTAACCCGGCCTTCAGGACCGGGACGGGCATCGGGGCCGGGCGCCCGCGTCGGTAGATCGCCCGCTTCCAATCCCCGAGTCGAAGATCCGAGCGGCGCCGCCATTCCGGCGCGACCACCGTGACATCCCAGCCGCGCGACCGGATCTGGTCTTCGATCCGGGCGACATTGCGGATCAGCCCCTCCGAGGTCTCGTCGGCCCCGTGGATGAACAACAGGACTCCGGACGGCGCCGAACCAGGACTGATCGAGCGGTCGGCCATGGAAGGACGATACACGGGTCCGTCCGGCCGCTAGCATGCTTCGGTCATGGCCGTCCACGATCAGCCCACAGCCGACCGCCACCTCCGTGTCGCCATCCTCGCCTGCGTCGCGCTCGCCCTGGTCGGCTGGAGCGGCCTGCTGGTGCCTTCGCTGATCCGGTCGATCGAGCTCGACCTTGACCAGACAGACGCCGGCATCGGGATCTTCTTCTTCGTGAATGCGGTGGCCTATGCCGGCGGCTCGATCATCGGCGGACTGTTGACCGAACGGATCGGCCGGCGGACGGTCCTGCCCACGGCACTCGTGCTCATCGCGGTCGGGCTGCTCGGGATGGCATCCACCCGGGACTGGCCGATCTTCCTGCTGTCGGCCGTCCCGTTCGGCCTGGGGGCCGGTGCCATCGACGGCGGGACGAATGGCCTCATCCTCGATCTCTACCCCACCAGCCGCGGCCGGTCGCTCAACCTGCTCCATCTGTGCTTCAGCCTGGGCGCTCTCGCTTCGCCCCTCATCGTCGGCCGGCTCCTGGAGGCCGACGTCGAGTGGCGGTCGATCATCGCCGCGACGGCCGTCGTGCCGATCCCGCTGGCGATCCTGCTGGCGATGGCGGGACAGCCGTCCGGACGACATGTGGCGATGCCGCTGGCCGGCGCGGCGCGGATCGGGCTGGCTTTGCCGCTGATCGCACTGGCGGTCGCGATCGCGTGCTACGTGGGGTCCGAGGTCGGCGTCTCGAACTGGCTCGTCCGTTTCCTGGACCAGGCCTCGGTCGGGCTGGCCACGACCGCGCTCGCGCTCCTGTGGGGCGGCCTGACGGTCGGCCGCCTGGTCAGCGCGAGGATCGGCGATCGGTTCGATCATGCCCGGTTCGCAGCGCTTGCCGCGCTCGTCGCCGCTGTTGCTTTGGTCGGCGCGGTCGTCGTGCCGTGGTTGCCGGCGTCGATCGCGTTGTTCGCGCTGGTCGGGTTCGCATATGGGCCGATCTATCCGCTGATCATGGCCGTCGCCGGCGATCGATATCCGGCTCGAAGCGCGGCGGTCAGCGGGTTCCTGTCGGGGACGGCCGTCATCGGCTCGGTCGTCTACCCGCCGATCATGGGCTTCCTGTCCGTCAGCGTCGGACTCGCGGCGGCGATGCTTGGCGCGGCGGTCCTGTCGGCTGCCTGTGGGCTCGTGCTCGCGATGCTCGCTCGAGGGCTCTTCAGCCGCGGCATCAGCGAGCTGCCCGCAACCGCTTCCTGAGGGCGGGGAACGGCACGGCTTTCACGTCAAGTCGTCGAGCGCCGGTCAGCCGGACCAGGCGGCGCATCCCGAGCCGGAGGGCGTCGGCGAAGGCCGCGTCCCTGGCCAGACCCGCATCCTCGAGCCAGAAGCCCAGGATGACGAGCGTGCCGGTCGAACGGTCCAGCTTCGGGTCGATCCGGCCGACGAGGCGATCACCCCACAGGATGGGCATGGTGTAGTAGCCGAACCGGCGCTGCTCCACCGGCTTGTAGACTTCCCAGACGTAGTCGAACCCGAACACTGCCTTGGCCCGACCGCGGGCGGACACCGGATCGAGTGGCGACAGGAATGTCACTTCCTCCTCCGTCGTCGTGGCGGCTGGGGTCCACGACGCCGGGACCCGGTCGGCAGCCAGGTCGGACAGGATCCCGGCATCTGATGCGAGTGCCAGCTGGGCGCTCTTCCAGCCTTCGACCCGAACTTCCAGGAAGCGGCCCTCATCGATCAATCGCGCGCCCCAGTCATCCAATTCGGTGGCCGAGGCCCGGATCTTGGCGTTGAGCCGACTCAGTCGCGTCAGGCCCTCGGCTGCGACCCCGCGCAGGATGAGTCGCTCTCCGGCGTCGCGGTCATCGATGTCTGTCAGCGCCCATGGCGGAGCCACGGCCTCGGTCGCCGCGTAGACACGCTCGAAACGGACCCGTCGGGCGACCATCGCCTCACCGACGCGCCACAGATAGTGGAGTGCCAGTGCACTGTCCTTGCGGCCGCGATAGTGGTCGATCCGGGTCCGGTCGGCCATCGCGAAATCCCGGTTGCTGACCTCGCGCCCCGATCTGAGCATGGCCCGCATCTCGTCGATGGTGTCGGCGTGATCGCGTTCGACCTCCTGCCAGTGGCCCTGTTCCCGCTCGCGTCGCATCAGCATCCGGAATACAGGCAGGTCTTCCATCGGTCGCACGGCGAGCCAGCCGCCCCATTCGAAGAACGCACGGCGGTCGTACGTCTGGATCGCCCAATCGTCGAGGGTGTAGTCGACGACACGTGCGTGCAACGCAAGATCGTGGGCCCGTGCGACGACGACCAACGGGTCGAGCTGGAGATCCTCCATCGCTCGGATCGCTTGTCCGGCTCCATCGAGACCCTGCCAGCGTCGGCCCGGCCAGAGGCCCTGCCGGCCCATGATGAAGCGTCGCGCGACCTGGAGCGAGATCTCGATCGGTGGCATGGTCGGCAATCGTCGCAGAGCGGTCGTCCGGGTGTCGAGCGGGCTATCGCCATGATGGCTGGCCCGTGTCCCACGTGTGCGTGTCCGGTGCATGTCCCGTGTGCGTCTCATACGCGCGGATTCGCGATGAACCAGCGAGGCCGATCGTCCGTTTCTGCAAATCCGGTCGACCTGGACCACGGGCGACGCTCGTTCGTGGGGAATGCGCGTGTCACAGACGCGGTCCGGAAGGAGCGCCGGCGACCATCTGACCGGATCGACGCTGGTCAGTTCGGCCAGCTTCCCGTATGATGAGATGTGTCAAGGGCCCGACCGGATCGTCCGGCGGCCAAGAACGTAGCTCGACGCACACACTCGGACTCCTCTCACGACTGACGCGAGAACCCGACCGGGATCGCGTTGGCTACCGAGAGGAGTTTTCGTTTTCGTGTACAACGACAAGAACCTGACCTGCGCGGATTGTTCGCAAGAATTCGTGTTCACCGCATCCGAGCAGGATTTCTATTCGCAGCGGGGCTTCACCGAGCCACGTCGCTGCCCGTCGTGCCGAGCCAGCCGCAAGGCCGCCCGGAACGCCGAGGGTGGCGGCGGCTACAGCTCGGCCGGCGGCTATAGCTCGGGTGGCTACTCGAGCGGTGCCGGCAGCTACGGTGGCGGCGGTGGTGGTGGTGGCTACGATCGCGGTCCGCGCGAGATGTTCAGCGCCACCTGCTCGTCGTGCGGCAAGGAGGCTTCGGTCCCCTTCCGGCCGACCAGCGGCAAGCCGGTCTACTGCAGCGATTGCTTCCGCAGCCAGCGCGGCGGCTGACAGCCACACCCATCCTCTCGGTGCGGGCCGACCAACGACCCGCCGAACCAGCGTAGAACCCCGACCCGGGCCGTCAGTCGACCCGGGTCGTTCAATTCCCGGGTCTCGGCCGGTCTCGGCCGTACCATATGGCGATCGACACACCAGCCACGCCCGGCCGCGAGCACGACCAGGACGACGACGCCCTGTGGTTCGGGGCCTCGATCGCACGGCTCGGCGAGTCCATGGCCACCGGCCTGATGAGCAGCGTCGAGCTGACCGAGGCGTACCTGCGCCGGATCGCGCGGCTCGATCCCCTGCTCCATTCGGTCATCGAAACGAACCCGGAGGCGCACAGCATCGCGCGTCGACGCGACGCGGAGCGAGCGAATGGTCGTGTGCGCGGTCCGCTCCACGGCGTCCCCGTCCTGGTCAAGGACAACATCGCCACGAATGACGCGATGGAGACGACCGCCGGATCGCTGGCCCTGATCGGCAGCCGGGTCCCGCGGGATGCCCGGATCGTGGCCAGGCTTCGGGCCGCCGGCGCGATCATCCTGGGCAAGACCAACCTGTCCGAATGGGCGAATTTCCGCGGGACGACCCCTCCCGCGGTCACCGCCGGCGGGTCGTACCTGAACGGTTGGAGCGCCCGGGGCGGCTTCACCCGAAATCCGTATGATCTCGCCGCGGATCCGTGCGGATCGAGCTCAGGGTCGGCCGTCGCCGTGGCGGCCGATCTGTGTGCCGCCGCGGTCGGGACCGAAACGGACGGATCGATCGTCTGTCCGGCCGCGAGTGCCGGCATCGTCGGCCTCAAGCCGACCGTTGGGCTGGTCTCCCAGGAAGGGATCATCCCGATCTCGCACAGCCAGGACACGGCCGGGCCGATGGCTCGGAGCGTTTCCGATGTCGCGGTCATGCTCGATGTCCTGCGATCACCGTTCGGCTCGGTCCGCGATCGCCGCCTGCCCCGCAGCTATCGCGCTGTACTGGAACCTGGTGCCCTCCGCGGTGCGCGGATCGGGGTCGACCGTCGCGCATCGGCAGGTCAGTCCCCGGACCCGGCCCTCGATGCGGTCGCCGAGCTGGCGTTCCAGACCCTGTCCGCCCTGGGCGCGGTGCTGGTCGACCCCATCGACCTGCCCGACAGCCGGACCTTCGAGGAGGACGAGATGACCGTCCTGCTGACCGAGTTCAAGGCGGACATCGCCGCCTACCTCGGCCGCCTGCGGGGGACGTCCATGCGTGGGCTCGGCGACCTGATCGAGTTCAACGACAGCAACTGCGCGCAGGAGATGGAGTACTTCGGTCAGGAGTTGTTCCACGTCGCTGCGGCGACGACCGGACTGGACGATCCTGCCTACCTGGCGGCCGGGGCTCGCTGCCTCGATCAGACCCGCAAGAACGGGATCGATCGCGTCCTGGATGCGTACCGCCTGGACGCCATCGTCAGCCCGGCCTACGGAGACTCGTCGGTCGCCGCCGTCGCCGGGTATCCCAACCTCTCCGTGCCGACCGGGACGACGCCCGACGGCCGGCCGGGCGGAGTCTGGCTCTCGGGCGGCTTCCTGGCCGAGCCGAGACTGCTCGCGTTCGCCTTCGACCTCGAGCGCGTCTCGGACCCGCGTCCCCTGCCGACATTCGCGGGCGCGATCCCACCCGATCCACCGGACCACGACCTGTGCACCCGCCCGATCGGCGACCGTCCGGTCGCCCGACGAAGCGATCTCGACCACCCGAAGGAGTCGCCATGAGCCAGCTTGTCGACATCGAAACGCAGCCAGTCATCGACGTCTGGGGCACGACCGTCCGGGCGCGTCGGATCGAGGGCGAGCGGATGACCTTCGCCGTCGCGGAGCTGGCCGCCGACTCGGCCGTCCCCGAGCACCGGCACGACGCCGAGCAGATGGGCATGGTCATCACCGGGAACGTGACCTTCACGATCGGCGACGAGACGCGCGAGCTCACACCCGGCGGGACCTGGCGGATCCCCTCGAACGTCCCCCACCACGTCGACGTCGGACCGGCCGGGGCCGTCGTCGTCGATGTCTTCAGTCCGACTCGGGGCGATTGGGATGCGCTGCCCAGCCGACCGCCGGTGAACCCCGAATGGCCCTGAGCGGATCGGCGCTACCCTAGGCACCGTCGAGGATCGCAGGAGGGATCGTGCGCGAGCGAGACGACCGGGCGCGACGGACGCGCGGCGGGCAGCCAGGGCCGGGATACGGAACACCGACCCGGCCGGGCGGGACGAATGCGTGGCAGGCGGTGGCCATCGTCGCTCTCATCGCCGCTGCGGCCGGCTGGACGACGGTCGCGCTGCTCGCGTTCCGCGAACCTGCCGCCATCGCCGCCGCGGACCCGACCAGCCAACCCACGACGGCCGCCTTCGCTTCAGGTGACCCGGGCATCGTCGATCCGAGTCTCGACGACCCGGACGTCACGCCGCCCGACCTCGAAAGTCACGAGTATCCGGCGCTCGAGAGCATCCTCCCGACGGAAGCCGGGGGCGTCGACCTCGTCGCCCAGAGCGTGGATGGCGGGGCGATCCTGTCCGATGACATCTGGAGCTCGACCATCACCGACTTCCTGGCGAGCGTCGACAAGACGTCGTCCGATCTCCACGTGGCATATGCCTCGACCCTGAATGGAGTGCTCGATATCAGCGTGGAGGTGTACCAGATCGACGGCGTGGACGGTGAGGCGCTCATGGCGGCGCTCATGGCGGCTTGGCAGGCGGACAGCGTCGACGTCGTGGTCAGCGACGCGAAACTGGGCGGCAAGGCCGTACGGAAGGTCGACTTGGGCGAGGGTGTGCCGATCACCTATGTCTACGCGGACGGCGACACGGTCTTCGACATCTGGACCGACGACAAGAGCCTGGCCGCGGAGGCCCTGGCGGCGCTCCAGGCCCGTGCGGCCGACCCGTCGGCCGGGCCGTCCGTGAGGGACGATCGCTAGTCGCGACTCGGGCGTCGCGGGCGCTCGTCCTTGGGTGGCTTGGGTTCGTGGCCCGGGCGTGGTGGACGGGGCGCCGTCCCGGGCGCCATATCCGGGCGCTTCTCCTCGGGCCCGCGAGCGCGGGCGACCGCGACGGATTCGGCGAAGGCCTTTGCGGCCGCCGTCGGCAGGCTCCCCATCCAGGCGGCTTCGATCTGCTTGACGCGCTCCGATTCCGCCTGGCGGCGCTCTCGCTCGAACTTGGAATGCCTGGCCACGGTCCGTCCTTTCGCTGCACCGACATGGGGTGCGTCCGGGGAGTGTACCCGGATGACCGTTGTCGGTCGCTCCCCTATCCTGTCGCGGTGAGCCTGTACACGCTGGACGACGACCGCGACCTGATCGATCCCGTCGTCGTCGCCGCGTTCGATGGCTGGGTCGACGCTGGATCGGCGGCGACCACGGCGCTGCAGATCCTCGCTGATGACGGCACGGCCGTGGCGACGTTCGATGCTGACCGACTGTATCGACTATCGGGCTCGTCGGCCGCCGCTCGAGATCATCGACGGGCGCTTGACCGAGCTGACCTGGCCCGAGATCGACCCTGCGTCGGACCCGGTCTCGAGGAGCGGGATGTCCTGGTCCTCGTCGGTCCGGAACCCGACTACCGATGGCACGCCTTCACCGCCGACGTCATCGACCTGTGTCGACGACTGGAAGTGGTCGAGTGGGTCAGCATCGGAGCCATCCCGGCGGCCGTGCCACATACTCGCTCGGTCCCGGTCATCGGCACCGAGGCGGCGCCGGGCCTGTTGCGCGGTGAGGTACTGCCGGGCCCGATCGGCACCCTGCGCGTGCCCTCTGCCCTCGTGTCCGCACTCGAGATCGAGGTCGCCAGGGCGGGCATCCCGGCGCTCGGGCTATTTCGCCCAGGTCCCCCACTACGTGTCCGGTCCGTACGCGACGGCCGCCCTCGCCCTGCTGCGAGCGCTGGGTATCCACCTCGGGACGGAGATCAGGGCGCCCGAGCTCGCCGAGGAGGCCCGCGAGCTCCGCAGCCGGCTCGATACGGCAGCCAGCGTCGACGAGACGACCCGCGGCTACGTCGATCGACTCGAGGCGATGTACGACGAGCAGCGCCTGCCGTCGGGCGACGACCTGATCTCGGATATCGAACGGTTCCTGCGCGACCAGGGCGGCACGGCCCGCGCCTGATCGTCGCGACCGCAATACATCTGCGATGCCGGCGCGCTCGCTCGAACCATGGCCGCCAGCGGCTGTCGCCTACCATGCACGGACCGTGCCCCAGTGCGAGGTTTCCTGACATGACCTTCGACCCGAATGCCCGACTCGATCCGGGCCAGATCTCGGACCGACGCGGGATGGGTGGCCGCGGCGGGCTGGCCGTCGGCGGGGGTGGCCTCGGACTCGTCCTGGTCATCGCCTACGTCCTGCTTGGTGGCAACCCAAGCGACCTGGGCGGCGTCATCGAACCCGGTGGTGCCGTCGGTCCGGAGAGTTCGGCGCTGGCCGCCGACTGCCAGACCGGCGCCGACGCGAACCAGCGCGACGATTGCCGGATCCTCGGCTACGTCAACAGCGTCCAGGCCTACTGGACCGCGGCGTTCTCATCATCCGGTGAGACCTACCGGCCCGTCGACACCGTCCTCTTCTCGGGTGCCACGTCGAGTGGCTGCGGGACGGCCAGTGCCGCGACCGGTCCGTTCTACTGTCCGCCCGACGAGCTGGTCTATCTCGATCTGGACTTCTTCGCTGAGCTGCGATCACGCTTCGGGGCCGAAGGGGGTTCCCTCGCCCAGGGCTATGTCATCGCCCACGAATACGGTCACCACGTCCAGGACCTGCTGGGTCTGCTCGGCGGCGGCAGCAGCTCGGGCGCGCAGGGCTCATCGGTTCGGACCGAGCTCCAGGCCGATTGCTTTGCCGGAGTCTGGGCGAACCATGCCGCCTCGACCGGCTTCCTCGAGGCGCTGACCGATGCCCAGGTCGCCGACGCCCTCGATGCGGCCGCGGCGGTCGGTGACGATCGGATCCAGGCGGCGACGAGCGGACAGGTGAACCCCGACTCGTGGACGCATGGCTCGTCCGCCCAGCGACAGGACTGGTTCAAGACCGGCTATCGGACCGGCGACCCGAGCGCCTGCGACACCTCAGGGTCGATCTGACCCTCGTTCAGCCGCCCGCCGTCGTGATCCGCGGGACCGACGACTGCGCCAGCCGCTCCTCGAAGCGCTTGGCGGCCAGATCGAGCTTGTCGAGGTGTTCGGCCAGTCGTGTCCGAGCCGCCTCCGCGGCGGCGTCGAGGTTGGTCAGCTCGAAGATCCGCCAGTGCCGCAGGACCGGCATCAGGACCTCGTCGCGATGGACCCGGATGTCGTAGATCCCGGCTTTGGCGATCTGCGCGGCCTTGCGGATGAACCCGGGGATGGCCGCGCCAGGCATCTCGAACGCGAGCACCTCGTCGACGATCGCCCGCACGGCGGCCGACGGCTCGAGCACCAGGGCGGCGGCCAGGATGTCGCGGTAGAAGACCATATGCAGGTTCTCGTCGGCAGCGATCCGGACCATGATCCGGTCGGCGACCGGATCATCCGAGTAGCGCCCGGTGTTCCGATGGGCGATGCGGGTGGCAAGTTCCTGGAAGGTCACATAGGCCAGGCCACGCAGCGTATCGGGTGCGTCGTGTTCGTAGCCTTGCTGAAGCTGGGTCATCCGACCGCGCTCGAGCATGATCGGATCGATGTTCCGGGTCACGGTCAGGTAGTCGCGCAGGACGATGGCGTGGCGACCCTCCTCGGCCGTCCAGCGCCCCACCCAATTGATCCAGGCCCCGTCGCCCGCCCCGAACATGCCGTGGATCAGACGGTGATAGCTGGGCAGGTTGTCCTCGGTCAACAGGCCGATCTCGAAGGCGGTCTGGGCGACGCCGGTCAGGCGTGGCTGATCGGGCGTCCAGGGCTCCTTGTCGAAGTCGCGACCCAGGCGATACGGGATGTAGTCGTGGGGGAACCACTCCTGGGCGACCGAAGCGTGCCTGTCGTACAGGCGGCCCGCCTCTGGTTCGAGTTCGTTGAGGAGTGATCGCTGGTCGTAGTCGGTCATCGTTGAAGGGTAGTCGCGATCCGCCCGGACAGCCGTGCGACGTGTGCGGGTCTGCACGAGCACGCAGCCGCCACCGACTCGGCTACGCTCTGGCCCAGCATGCGCACGGTGATCGCGACCCGATATGTGACCGCGCTCCGCGAGGGCGGATCCCTGCCCGGGCTGGTCGAGGCGGACGACGACGGCCTCTACGTCGTCAAGTTCCGGGGTGCCGGCCAGGGTCCTCGCGCCCTCGTCGCCGAATGGCTGGCGGGTGAACTGGCCAGGGCAGTCGGACTGCCCGTGCCCGACCTCGCGGCCGTCGAGATCGACCCGGCCCTCGGCGACGCCGAGCCGGACGAGGAGATCCACGACCTGGTCCGCGCCAGCTCCGGGCGAAATCTCGGGATGGACTTCCTGCCGGGTGCCCTGACATTCAACCCGGCCGCTCCGACCGCCCGAGACGCCATCGACCCGGCCTTCGCCGCCGACGTCGTCTGGCTGGATGCGCTGGTCACGAACCCCGACCGAACGGCCCAGAACCCGAACCTGCTGATCTGGCATGGCCGTCCGTGGCTCATCGACCACGGCGCAGCCCTGTACGTCCACCACACCTGGCGTGAACCCGATGCCCATGCCCGCCGCTCGTTCGAACGCGTCGCCGATCATGTCCTGCTGCCATATGCCGCATCGATCGCCGAGGCGGACGAGCGGCTCTCCGGACGGATCGGTCGAGCGCTGCTGACCGATCTGGTCGAGGCGCTCCCGGAGGCGTGGCTGCCCGATGACCGGGCGGCCGGCGACGCCCGCGCGCAGCGTGCTGCCTATGTCCGCTACCTGATGCGCCGGCTGGAGTCGCCGCGTCCATTCGTCGAGGAGGCGGACCGTGCCCGCGTCGCCGCGTAGCCCGTTCCAGTACGCGATCATCCGCGTCATCCCGAGCATCGAGCGCGGCGAACGACTGAACGTCGGGGTCGTCCTGCTGTGCCGGCCGCGACGCTTCCTGGAGGCCCGGATCAAACTCGATGCGGACCGCCTCGCCGCGTTCGCGCCGGACCTGGATCCAGCCGCGATCATGCCTCACCTCGACGCCATCGGATTGATCGCGGCCGCCGATCCGGAGGCCGGGCCGATCGCCCGACTCGATCAGGCCGAGCGGTTCCATTGGCTCGTGGCACCATCGAGCACGATCATCCAGGCATCGGAGGTCCACTCCGGTTTGTGTGCCGATCCAGCGGTCGAGTTGGACCACCTCATGGAGGCCCTGGTCGACTAGGACCCGAGCAACTCACGCTGCCATGTCCCGGTGTCGTCGTGATCGCTGGCGAGGTCGGGGTCCAGCAGTCGGCGACGCTCTGCGGCGGCGAGCGCGTCGCTGATCGAACCCGATCGTGGAGCGGAGACGACGTCGATCCGAAGATCGAGCAACGGTGTCCCCAGGTCGGCATTCGCGATCACGGCCCGGCTCAACCGGGTCGCGATATGAGCGGCCGACCCGGGATCGGTTTCCGGAAGGAGCAGTCGGAAACTGGTCGTCCCGACCCGCACCGCACGGTCGGTCTCACGCGCCTCGGCCCGGATCGCCGCCGTGATGTGGTCGGAGATACGTTGCGCCTCGACGGCCGCTGGGCGGTCGCGCGGTTCCACCAGGAGGATGGACGCGGGCCGACCGTATCGCATCGCGCGAGCGGTCTCGTTCCGGAGCGCGGCAAGCCAGTCGGAGCGGCTGTCCAACTCGACCGGGCGCCGGTCGCGGGCCTTGCGCCGGCGGCGGCCCCAGGTCCGTCCGGTGGTCCTGCGCTCCGCCCCGCCGCCGAGACCTTCGATGAACGCTTCGATGTGCTCGGCCGATCGCTCGTCCGCCAACTCGTCGTGATGGTGATCGGGCAGGACGAACTTCGTCGAACGGCGGCGTCTGGGTTTGGGCGGGACGGGATCGGTCTGATCGGTCACGGCCTGCAAGTCTAGCCGGGGAACGCCGGATCAGGCCGCGATGGCGTCGACCGTGACCTCGATGAGCGGGCTGTAGCGGGTCATCGTCTCGATGTCCTGGCCCGTCCAGGTCTGCACGATCGACGCGAAGATCACGCGACGCTCCGCGTCGTCGGTGATGACCCGGGCGACTCCGGGCAGGTCGGCCCGGATCGCACCCTTGAGGTGGAGGATCAGACGCGGATCTGACTCGAGGTTGAGCAGCCAGGCGCGGGTCCGGTCCGCGCGAGGCATCCCGCTGATGTAGATCCGACCACCGATCCAGTGCTGCATGATCTCGATCCGGCGGGGTTGACCGGTCCGGCGACCCGTGGTCGTGATGTCGATGGTCTGGCTGTGTTCGAGTGAGCGTCGGATGTCGTCATCCACGGCGGCGGGCTCCATATAGTTGCGGGTGCAACTAGCGTACCACACAGTGCGCCATGGGCTCCGGATCCGGGCCAGCCGGAGTCTGCGGCCGGTCACACCCCAGGGTTCGTGACACATGCCCACCACGCGAGCGCTCGTCACCGCGTGGCGAGCCGCCTTGTCACGGTCAACGCGATCGCGAGCGTGGATCGGAATCGATCTCGGTCAGATCCTCGGCGAGACCGAGCTGATGACAGCGGATCCGCTGACCAAGGCCCGTGTGACGAGCATTTGACACTCCTGACCAGGCATCGCCCGGCGGTACCGCGTGATCAGGGGCCGGTCAGCCCTCGGTGGCCCGGTCAGCCGCCGGCCGCTCGGTCGGCAGCCTTCTTGGCGCGCTTGGCGGCTTGATACGAAGCCAGCGCCTCGGCCGAATCCACGTCGCCGAGGGTGGGCCAGGTAGGGGCGACCGCCTCATAGCCGGGCGGCCGGACACCGAACCGCTTGCCGAGGACGGCGATCAGGGACTTCGCCTTCATCTGCCCGATCCCGGGCAGACCGAGCAATCGAGCCTCGAGGTCCGGCCCGTCAGTCGCCTCGGTCCAGACGCGACTCGCATCGTCGCCATAGTCATCGGCGATGGCCGCCGCCAGGGCCTGGACCTTGCCGGCCATCGATCCGGGGAATCGGTGGATGGCGGGGCGCTCCCGGAATACCGCGTCCAGGTCTGCCGGGTCCATGGCCGCGATCCTGGCAGGGTCGAGATGGCCGAGTCGCCCCTTGAGCTCGAGCGGGCCGCTGAACGCCTTCTGGACGGTCACCTGCTGGTCGAGCGCGAAGCCCATGAGAAGGGCGAATGGATCCTCGGCGATCAGGCGGTCGGCGGCGGGATCGCCGGTGAACGGCAACTCGGTCGGTCTGGTCATCAGCCCATGGTAGCCAGTGGCGCGATCATCCGCGGTTCATCCGGGCGGGCAGACCGCTGACCATCGCGACGATCGTCGCACCGACGACCAGAGCACCGGCGGCGAGGAACATCGCCGTGGCGTGGTCATCGACGAGGATCGCGGCGAGCGCCAGCGAGAGCGGCGCGGCGACCACGGATCCGAGCATCAGGAAACTCATCGTCCGGCCGAGCAGGTCGGGGTCCGTGCGGCCCTGGACCCACGAGATGATGACGATGTTGACATACCCATTCATCGCCCCGATGACGAGCAGGATGGCCGCGATCAACGGGATCGTCGGGGCCAGGCCGATAGCCGCCAGACCGACGCCCATCGAGAGCAGCAGCCCGAGCACGACCGAGCCGAACCGACGCGGTCGAGCGACCGACCCGGCGACGAGGACACCCACCAGGACGCCGGCCCCGAAGGCCGCGAGGACGAGACCGAGCGACAGCGCGTCTCCGCCCGCATGGATGAGGACCAGCCACGGAAGACCGACGACGGTCGGTCCGGTGAATGCCAGGTTGGCCGCGGTCGAGAGGATCACCGTGGCCCGGATGATCGGGTCACCCAGGATCGTCCTCGCGCCTTCGGCGACAGCCGAAGCCAGCGATGGCCGCGGCAACGGAGCCGGCACGTCGATCAGGGTGGACGGCGCCATCGTCACGGTCGTGGGTCCGGCGGCCGACGCGGGCGGACGCGCCCCGCTTCGAACCAGCCACAGGGCATAGGCTGCCAGCGCGAAGGAGATCGCATCGAACAGGATGGCGCCGCCGACCCCGACGAGCGCGATCACGAACCCCGCGATGGCCGGTCCGATCGTGCCGACGAGCTGGGTCGCCGCCTGAAGGATGGCGTTTGCCGAGGCCAGTCGATCGACCGGGACCAGCCTCGGGATGAGCGTATTGATGGCCGGCAGGAAGACCGCATCCACGGTCCCGAATACGACGCCGGCCGCAGCCAGCTGCCATAGCTCGACCCGGCCGCCAAGGACCAGACCGGCCACGACCACGGTCACCACCGCTCGCAGGACGTTGGACACCAGGGCCAGGTCGCGAGGCGAGATCCGATCCGACAGGGCCCCGCCGACGAGCATGAATATGCCGCGCGGGATCGCCGCCGCGACGAGGATGAGACCGAGCGCGAAGCCGGAACCGGTCAGGCCAAGGACGAGGAACGAGAGCGCAACGATATGGAACTGGTCCCCGAGGAACGAGACGCTCTCGCCGATCCAGACCAAGCGGAAGTCGCGGATCGTGAGCGGAAGCAGGAGCGGCGTGCGGGCGGACAGACCGACCGGCGGATCCGCCTCCGATGTCGTCATTCGATGGAGATCCGAACGCCGTCGCCGTCGTCGTCGATCTCGACGATGGACGCCTTGCGACCGACCTCGATGGCCTGCCGGATCAAGTCCGATGTCGGGCCGGAGAGTCCCGGCAGGCGGTTGATCGCCGCCCGACCGAGCGAGAGTGGGATGTTCAGGTTGACGACCGGTCGGCCGTTCTCGGTCACGACCACGCGGAGCAGCCTGCCCGGCTCGTCATCCGCGGCCGATGGTTCGCGTCCCAGTGCGCTGGCGATGGCCGGCCCGGCCGCGCCGCCCGGGATCCCGGCCTCGGGCCCGGATCCGAGAGCCTCGATGATCGGGGCGGCCTCCGCTGCCGTCAGTCGACCGTCCGCGACCATCCCAAGGACGTGAGCGAGGGCGTCGTCAGGCATCGGTCGATCCATCGGCCGCGGTCCGGATCGTCTCCGATGCCGGGTCGATCTGTGCGCCCCCGTCGAGTGCCTCGAACCGACGACTCGCCTCTTCGATGTCGATCTCGCCCCGCTCGAGCGCGCGCAAGATCCGCAACCGGGCATCCTCGTAGGCCGCCTCGATGGCCCCGTTCGGGACCGGTTCGGGCTTGGTCGGGGCGGGTCGCTCCATCGAGGCCGTAGCGCGGATGGCGCGTGGTCCGACGACGCGTGGTCCGACGATGGACAGGTCGCCGGACATCGACTGGAACGTCAGGACGGGCTCGCCGGTCCCGATGATCAGGGAGCGCCGGCCGCGCCGGCCCTCCGCGCGCGCGGGAACCTCCGAGTGCAGGTCTCCGGACAGCGTGGTCGTCTCGACGCGCAGGTCACCGCTCGTGGCCAGGACGCCATCGCCGCTCACGGTTTCGATCCGGAATGGGCCGGGGCCTTGGAGCCGGGCGACGACATCGATGTCGCCACTGGTGGTGGTCGCGTTCAGTCCGCCGATGGTGGTGGCGCGCAAACCGATGTCGCCGGACACCGATCGGATGGCGATGCCAGATAGAGCGGTTCCCTCCACCTTCACGTCGCCCGAGACCGTCTCGATCGCGAGGCGACCGGTCGCGGCGCGGAATCCCAGTTCGCCCGATGCCGTCCGATAGCGCTGGTCGCCGGTCAGACCCTCACCGTCGATGTCGGCGCTGACCGTCTCGATGACCAGGGTGGCAGCACGCGGAAGTTCGACTTCGAGGTCGATGGATCGGTGCCGCCGGATATTCAGTTCGAGACTTCCCTCGCCCGATTCGATCGAGAAGAGGTCCGCCAGGTCGCGCCCCGCCGGAGCGGTGACCCGGACGACATCACCATCGCTGCCGCGAAGCCGGATGCGGCCATCGCGGATCCGGATCGAGAGCAAACCGTCCAGCCCGAGCACGTGCTCGAGATCGGCCGATCTGGCGGTCGTCATCGGTCCGTCCTCCCCAACCCTCGGATCGCCGCGGCAGCGTCGTCCGCGGTCATCTCATGACGTGCGACGGCTTCAAGGATCTGTTCCCGGGTCAGCGCTTCGACGACGGGCTCCGAGGCGGTCGAGTCCTCGTCGCCATCGGCGTCGGCCCGTGGCCCGAACCCGAGCGCTCGGACGAGCGCTTCCACTCGACTCCGGACCGTCGGGTAGCTGATCCCGAGCTCACGCTCCATCTCGCGGAGGTTGCCTCGCGATCGAAGGAAGCTTTCCAACAGGGCGACCTGGTCACGGGACAGGCGGCCAAAGCGGCCGACGGTGAAATCCCCTTCCAGACTCGTCCCGCAGGCGCGGCACTGGAGACGGGTCACCGCCAGTTCCTGGGCACACACCGGGCAGGTCGAGATCACATCGTGCGGCATGGCCCGTGCCTACCGTTCGCTCGTGACGGTCCGCGGCGACGGACCAAAGGTCCCGAGGCGGGCTCGGCTCGACGGAGGGCCGTCGCTCGCATCGGCAGGCCGCTCTGCGGCCCTCAGCAGTTGCCGCGTCCGGACGGCCTCGGTGATCGCCCGCTCACGCTCGATCGTAAGCAGATCGGCTCGGCCAAATTCAAACATGACGTATGTCCACCGCTACTAGTTGATACCCTGCGGTGGTCTTTATAGCAATGCGTCTTACACATTGTCAAGCATCGGAGTAACTTTGTGCACCTTGTCCTTGACTTCGCCGTCACGTACCGGCAGTCGGGCGTCAGGGATCGGCCGGGCACCGCGACGCCGGACAGGGCCACACGCGGTCCCGAGGGCACGGAGGTGCCGACCCAGGGACCGCCTGGTTCAGGCGGGGAAATTCGAGCTGATCGAGGCGAGAGGCGCGGTCAGATCAGGAGCCACGCACGTCGCTGGCGGCAACATCGAGATCGCCGATCACCGATCGGTAATACCGATGGGCGGCGTACGGGGCCATCCAGGCGGTCCGCCCCGGCGTCTTGACCGAGGAGAACGTGAAGTCGTGCGCGCCGACCCAGGCCGGTGAACTGCGGAAGATCTCGCCGATCGTCTTGCCCGAGTCGAAGATCCCGTCAAGGATGTATGACGCGTCGGTGATGCCCTCGGCGAACACGGCCGATGCACCAGCCCGAAGGAAGCCTCGACCGTAATTGTCGACACGTCGCTTGGCCACGTCCTTCGTCGGATTGCCGGCGCCCCATTCATTGTTGCCCGAGGCGTAGCACAGGCGGTTCAGGATCACGACCGCGTCCGGGGCCAGTCGGATCCCCTTCTTGATGTAGTACTCGCCCCAGTACCTGGTATTCCTGTTGCCGTGCCCGATCGACCGGTTGAGGCCCATCCCGTCCTTGGTGTATTTCGAGAAGCCGCCATACGGGCTGGGCGATCCATTGCCGTGTCCCAGGTAGATCAGGACGTTCGCACCCTGGGCAGCCGCCTTGACCTTCTTCCACGAGGCGTTCGGGCTGTAGACCTCGACGACCTGCGCCCCGTGGGAGCGGGCCTTGTCGGCATATCGGCGGGCGCTCCGCTTGTATTCCTTGGTACTGGAGCCGACCGGCCCGACGACGACGACGACTTTCATCCCCGAGGCAGAAGCGGGCGCGGGATCCGCGGCACCGATGGCGCCGATCACACACAGACCGATAGCCAGAACGGTCAACCTGACCGCGAGACTGGTGGACGCCCGCTGGGCGCCGATCCTGGGTACTCGCAAAAGTCCTGCCTCCTGATCCACCAGAACATCGCGCGGTGGCGCGCGAAGACGGAGGGTGGGCCGCCGGCGGCAGTACGGGATCCAGGAGCGATCATGCTCGAAGACCACGTCCGTGTGGGGTGGTCGATCGATGATCAGGCCCGGGTGGTCGGATCATAAGATCCGGCCGTTCGACAGGGTTCTGCCGTGGGGGCGGCGGTCTTCTGTTGCGCCTGTCTGGAAGTGCCTGGGAGCGACCCCAGTATGGCAGCCGCCGGCCAGTCGCGTCATCCCGGACGTTGGTCCCCCGGGATCACGGGTCGAAAGGGCGCTGACACGGTGCACCGGCCCAGCGGGACATATTTCGGCTATGCTCCGGGCGGTTCGTTGCGGCGCGCGCTCATCGACGCCCGACGCTCGGACCGCCGTCGCGCTCCTGATCGGTGCCCGCGACGGGACCATACAGGAGTACTTTTTGACCTTCGATTCACTCGGCCTGTCGGCCGACCTCGTGCGCATGGTCGCCGAGGAGGGGTACGAGACCCCCACACCCGTCCAGGCCGCTGCCATCCCTCTGGTCCTCGACGGACGCGACGTCCTCGCGGCGGCCCAGACCGGGACGGGCAAGACCGCCGCATTCGTGCTGCCCATCCTCGATCGCCTTCGCGCTCACGCGAACACGAGCTTCTCGCCGGCCCGCCACCCGGTCCGCGTCCTGATCCTGGTCCCGACCCGCGAGCTGGCCATGCAGGTCGATGCCAGCGTCCAGACCTACGGTCGGACCGTGCCGCTCCGATCGACGGTCGTATACGGCGGCATCCCGATGGATCCGCAGATCAAGGCGCTCCGGGGCGGGATCGAGATCCTGGTCGCGACCCCCGGCCGACTGCTCGACCTCGTGGGCCAACGGGTGGCCAATCTCGGCCAGGTGGAGATCCTGGTCCTTGACGAGGCCGACCGGATGCTCGACATGGGCTTCCTGCCGGACATCCAACGGATCATCGCGCTGCTGCCGGCCAGGCGCCAGAACCTGATGTTCTCGGCGACGTTCTCGGACGACATCCGGCGGCTCTCGGGAGGGATCCTGCGCGATCCTGCCACGGTCGAGGTCGCGCCTCGGAACACGGCTGCGGAGGCGGTCCGCCAGCTCGTCTACCCGGTCGACCGGGAACGCAAGGAGGCCCTCCTGGCCCACCTGATCCGCAAGGACGACCTGCGCCAGGTGCTCGTCTTCACCCGGACCAAGCTGGCCGCCAGCCGGTTGGCCACGCGGCTGGATCGGGAGGGGCTCGACGCCGTGGCCATCCATTCGGATCGCTCGCAGCCGGATCGCACGAGGGCCCTGGCCGGCTTCAAGTCGGGCGAGATCCGGGTCCTGGTCGCGACCGATGTGGCGGCCCGTGGGCTCGACATCGAAGACCTCCCGGTCGTCGTCAATTTCGAGCTGCCCTGGAACCCGCAGGACTACATCCACCGCATCGGCCGGACCGGACGGGCAGGCGCCAGTGGCGAGGCCATCTCACTGGTGTGCATCGATGAGACCGACCTCCTGCGGGGTGTCCAGCGGATGCTCAAGCACGCCATCCCGTGGACCGTCGAGGAGGGTTTCATCCCTGATCGAAGCGCGGAGCCCCGACCGCTCGGTGCACGCGCCGGTCACGCCCGCACCGGCCCCGACCATCACGCTCACCGCAAGCCCGTCCGCCGACGTGCCGGGGCCGGCAGCGCCGGAGGCTGACGGTCAGACCTGCTCCGGCTGGATGTCCGTCGCCTCGATCGCCGCGCCAGGGAAGAAGAACCCGAGCATGAGATCGGCCTGGAGTCGCTCGACGGCATAGCGATTGACCAGGGCATGGCTCCTGACCGCAACGCCAGGATCGGGCTGGCCGGCCACCGACACCCGGACATCGCGCAGCTGGAGGAAGGCACCCGACGGTCTCGTCAGCGCCCGCCCGGGGTCGAATCCGGGCATCGTCGCCAGGTCCCCCTCGACGAGGTACGGCCCGGTCTCGAGGCGAACATGGTGCCATGCGGCGTGGACCGACAGCCCTGGCTCATCATCGGCCAAGGCGGCGAGGACGTCGTCGGTCGCAAGGGTCAGGCTGCCGACAGACTCGCGCATCGCTGTGCCGAGTCCCTCCCAGGTCGCCTCGACGAGCGGCAACGTGTCTGTTTCAAGGATGTCCCGAAGCGCGCCCGTTCCGGCCAGCGTCCCGCTCGCCAGCCCGTCGCTGAGATACGCACCGACCCGGATCGACATCACTGCCCCCGCACGGATGTCCGGTCAGTGTCGCGCGGGTCTGGCTTGGTGACTAGGCCCCGTCCGTACTCCGGCCCGGCGGCGGAGGTACGGACCACCTTCCGGCCGCTGGGGTCAGTCGGGACTCGAACGGAATGCGGACTTCACCAGGGCACGAAGCACCACGTTCGGGTCGCTCCGACTCTGGTTGGTCAGGACCGAGATCGAACTGCCCTCGTCTGACAACCAGCGGACCGCGGCCCGGGCACCCAGGAACCGACCGGAATGGCCGAGCGTGGGATGGCCGTCGACGGTCACCGCCTGGACGCCCAGGCCATAGGCGACGCCCGGAAGATATCGGGCGGTCTTCTGGAGGTCCGCGACCATCGCGGCCCGGGACGCCTGGGTCAGCACGTCCCCGCCATACAGGTCCTGTGCCCAATGGGCAAGGTCGGTCGCGCTCGTCGCGATCGAGCCGGCCGCGCCGGCAGCGGTGACGACCGAGGTGAAGGGCACGGTGTCGGAGTGATCCGACAGGTCGATCGCCGGCAGGTCGGGACCCGTGCCCAGGAACCGATAGCCCTTCGCGACGGGCCCGCGCGGTGATTCGACCGACTGATAGAACGTGTGATCCAGGCCCAGCGGTGCGAAGAAACGGGCACGCAGCTGGTCTGCGACTGGCGCCTTCCCGACGACCTCGGCAAGCATGCCCAGGATCAGGTAGTTGGTATTGGAGTAGTGCCACGATCGACCCGGCTTGGAATATGGCGGACCGAGGTATCGAAGTGATCGTGCCGCATCCCAGACTCGGCCGGGCCGGACCAGCAGCGCATGGTCGATCGTGGCGTTGTAGTAGTAGTCACGCAGACCGCTGGTGTGGTCAAGCAATTCCCGGACCGTGATCGCCCGGTTGACCTTCAGTCCCGGCAGGTACGTCCGGACGGTCGAATCGAGGCTCAGCCGACCGTCCTCGATCAAGGCCATGATCAGGGCCGCCGTGAATGTCTTCGAGACACTCGCAACCGAGAAGGCGGTATCGGTCGTGACCGGCCGCCCGGTGCCGACATCGGCAAGACCGGCAGTGCCCGCCCAGACCGAACCGTCGGGAAAGACGATCGAAGCGGAGACGCCCGGCAGCCCGAGCTTCGCGCGCAGGTGCTCGAGCTTGCGGTCCAGCGTGGCCTTGAGCTTTGGGGTCGCGCTGGATGCGATCGCCGGCGGAAGGCTGGGCTCGGCCGTCGGGCTGGGCTCGGCCGTCGGGCTGGGCTCGGTCGTCGGCGAAGGGGGGCTGGACGCGCTCGGCTGCGGTTGCTCCGGTCTCGGGTCAGTTGCCGTCGACGACGGTTCCAGGGCGGACAGCACGGGCGCCGGGCTGCCGATGGCGACGGCGGGATCGCCCGTCGGGAACCGCGGCGACCACAGCCACAACCCGGCCACGACGAGCACCGCAGCGGTCACGAGCAGCGAGCGACGAGCGAGGTGGCGCATCACGGTGATGGTCGGTCCATGTCCGACGCACCATAGCGCCCTCCGCGCCCCTGTACCATCGGCCAGTGAATGACGACCTCGGAGCCGCATCTCTCCTGCGTGCGACCGGCCTCCTGGCCGATGGCCCGGTCGTGTGGGGTCGGCCGGTTCCGGCTCCTGGCCCGGGCGTCTTCGTCCTTGAACTCGCTGCCCCGAAGCCCACGGCCCCGATCGAATTGACTCGCGTCGGCAAATGGCTGGAGCGCGTGGACACGCTCCGACTGGATGGCACGCTGCCGACATCGAAGGCGCTCGCTGCTCGCCTGGCATCGTTCTGGCTGCCGTCGCAGACCGTCGTCTACGTCGGCGCATCCGATGCCTCGATCGGCCGGCGTATCGCCGCCATGGGCCGGACCGAGCTCGGTGACCGCCGCCCGCACCACGGTGGCCATTGGCTCCATACGCTGCGCGACCTCCGCGGTGTCCGGATCTGGTGGGCCCAGACCGATGCGCCCGAGGAATACGAGGACGCACTCCTCAGCGCATTCGCGGAACGGGTACCGGCCGCCGACCTCGCCGGCCTGCCCGACCAGGAAACCGTCCTGCCATGGGCGGTCCTGCGTCGACCGACAGGCGAACGCAAGGCGACCGGACTGACCGGCTCGCTGCTCGTGGACCCGGTGGTCCCATCAACACCGCCGACCTATGTCGTGCGTGTCCCCGACGGTGACGCCGACGGTGCTAACGGGGAACCACCGGCCCCGAAGCGGCGCGCCGCGCCGACCCGGACCAGCCGCTCGAGGACCGCGCCGCCGGCCGTGGAGCCCCCATCGGGACCCATCCCGGACGCTCCGGTCGCCGAGGCGCTGACCGCCGACGGGGCGGCTCGCCTTCGGGCGGAGCTCGAAGAGCTGACCTTGGTCAGGAGACCGCAGGTCATCGCCCGGATCCGAACGGCCAAGGAACACGGCGACCTCAAGGAGAACTCGGACTATCACGCCGCTCGGGAAGAGCAGTCCTTCCTGGAGGGGCGGGTCCAGGCGATCGAGGCGCGCCTCCGCTCAGCCGTCATCGTCGAGGCCCCCGTCGCGGGCTCGCGGATCGGTCTTGGCTCCGTGGTGACGATGGATGATGACGGCGACTCGGTCACCTACACCATCGTCGGCGCAGACGACTCCGACCCGGCTCGAGGCCGGATCTCATCGGTCTCCCCGGTCGGGCGAGCGCTCCTGGGACGAGAGACGGGTGACCTCGTGGTGGTCTCGACGCCGGCCGGCGAGCAGCGCTATCGGGTCCTCGACATCGCCTAGACGAGTTTGTGCTCGACTGCGTAGAGCGCGGCCTGGGTCCGGGACGCGAGCCCCAACTTGCCCAGGATGTTCGAGACGTACGTCCGAGCCGTCCGCTCGGTGATGAACAAGGCGGATCCGATCTCCTTGTTGCTCATCCCCTGGCCAAGCAGGCGCAGGACATCCTTCTCGCGATCGGTCAGCGGCTCGGCCAGATCATCGGCTGGGGCCGCCCGGTTCCGAAGGCGCTGGGCAAGCAGGCGGGCGACCGCCGGGTCGAGGTGGACCTCGCCGTTGTAGGCCGCCCGGACGGCCGCCGCGACCTCGTCGGCCTCGGCATCCTTGAGGACGTAGCCGGACGCCCCGGCTTCGAGAGCGGCGGTGACCTGCTCCTCCTCGACGAACGAGGTCATCGTGACGATCTCGGTCTCGGGCCGCTCCTCCTTGATCCGTCCGATGGCGGTCACCCCGTCCATGTTCGGCATGAGCAGGTCCATCAGGACCACGTCGGGTTCGAGGCGCCGGGCCATGGCCACGCCCTCCGAGCCGTCTGCAGCCTCACCGACGACCTCGATGTCGGGTTGCAACTCGAAGAATGTCCGCAGACCCATCCGGACGACGGAGTGGTCATCGACGATGAGGACTCGGATCGTCGCTTGATCTGTCATCGGGATCCCCGCAGTAGGGCACGCTGGGTGGGGTCGGTCGGCGGCATCAGGCGAGGTCGAGTCTAGCAAATGCCCTTGCCCGACGATCCGCCCTCGCCGAAGCCGGCCACCGCCATGACGGCCCCGATCAACTCATCGGCTCGGTAGGTCTTGCGTACCACCAGGTCGGCCGCCGCCGCCAGGTCGGGTCGCGCCACGGCCGCTGCGCCGATCACGACCAGGAGGCGAGCGTCCGGAGCGATCGAGCGGAGTCGTTGGATCAACTGCAGGCCGGTCTCGATATCGGGAAGGCGCGGATCGATGACGACGACGTCGGGCTGGGTGATACTGACGAGTGCGAGCGCTTCGTCGGCCTGCCCCGCGCTTCCGACCGTTTCGACGCGGCGATCGATGCAGAGCAGCCGAGCCAGGCTTTCGCAGACCCGATCGTCACCATCGACGACGACGACGCGCAACAAGGCCGGCGGACCCGCCGAGGGCTCCATGGCAGGATCGTCGGCGACCGTCAGCGCGGCGTGAACTGACATTTGACGAGGTCGGGATCGGACGGATGACGACTTCACGACGACGTCATTCGTCGCGGATCGACGCTCGCGCCGGCGAGGACGGCACGGCGCCGACGGCATCGATGGCGACACGCGGGACGATCACCTCGACGGTGCTGCCGGCGCGACCTGACCCTCGGACCGAGAACCGTCCACCGATCTTCTCGGCCCGGGCGCGCATCCCGGTCAGCCCGAGGTGGCCGGGCGCGACCTGATCCGGATCGAACCCGGTGCCATCGTCGATCACCCGGAGCCGAACATCACCGGCCATCGGCCCCAACTCGACCCTGGCCTGCCGAGCGCGGGCGTGCTTGACGACATTGTGGAGGGCCTCCTGGGCGATCCGGTACAGGGCCTCCTCGATCGACAAGGGCAGCCGTTCCTCCAGGGTGCTCTCGACCGTGACCGGGAGCCCGATCCGACCCTGCAGCGCGGCACTGTGCGTGCGCAAGGCTCGAGGCAGCCCGTCCTGTTCCAGATTGCCCGGACGAAGCTCGAAGATCAGCGCCCGCATCTCGGCCAATGCTTCGCGCTGCAGCCCGCCAAGTTGGGCCAGCAGCGTCCGGGCCGCCTCCAGATCGCGGTCGAGCAGCAATCCGATCGACCGCGACACGAGGGTCATCGAAAACAGTGCCTGGGTCACCGAATCGTGCAGCTCCCGGGCGAGATGCGCGCGCTCTTCCGCGGCCGCCAGCTCGCCGGCCTGTCGCAGCAGGTCGCGTTCGAGCCGATCGCGCTCGCTGATGTCCCGGGCGACGCCATGGATGGCGGCCAGTCGACCATCACGCATGCTGCCGATGACGTTGATATCGAGCGGCACCGACCGTCCATCGGACGCGAGGAAGTCCAGCCGGACGGTCAGGACCTCGGTCGGTGTCGCGACCAGGTCCGCGTAGCGTCGTGCCGCCAGCTCCTCCGATCCGGGGCCGATGTAGCCGCTGAAATGCTGGCCGATCATGTCGTCGAGTGACCACCCGAGCAGCTCGCTCGTGCGGTCGCTGAGGAACGTCCAGTGACCGTCGGCATCCGTCTCGAAGACCATGTCCGGCGACGATGCGGCCAACGTCCGGAACCGGACCTCGGAGGCGGACAGGCGGGCCAACAGGGTCGAGTTGGTGATGGCGATGGCCGCCTGATCCGCGAGACCCTGGAGCAGGTCGAGCTCTTCCGGGTCGAAGTCACGCGGCGTGGCACAGGAGACCGCCAGCGTGCCGATGACTTCGCCACCAGGGGCTCGGAGCGGTGCCGCGGCCATGCCGCACAAGCCGAGTCGCGTCGCGACCGCGTCGTCGCTCCCGTCGTGGGGCACTCGTGGGTCGGCCTGGTAGTCCCGAGTCCAGACCGGCTCGTCTCGATCGGCAGCCAGGCCGTTGATCCCGCCACCGAGCGGGAACTGCATCCCGAGCAACCAGGCGCGGGTATCCGGGTCTGAGCCGTCGGTCGCCACGACCGGCACGAGATACGTGCGGTCGTCGCTCATCCTGGTCAGGTGCGCGCCGTCGCTGTCCAGGAGCCGCCGAGCCTCCCGGACGACCCGATCCAGGATCACGTCCGGATCTCGCAAGCCGGCGATCCCGGCCGAGATCCCTCGGAGCGCCCGCTCGGTGTCAGCACGCTGGGCGACCGCCGCCTGGGATCGCTCGAGCTCCTCGATGAGCCGGGCGTTGGTGATCGCGATCGCCGCCTGGTCGGCAAGGCCGCCGAGCACGGCCGCATCGATCTCGTCGAACGCATGCCGGTCGCGGCGGTAGACCTCGATCGCGCCAAGCGGCCCTTCGTCGCCGATGATCGGCGCGACGATGAGGTCGCCGATCCCGCTTGCGATGGCCGCCTGATCCACGCTCTCCAGGTGCGTGAACTCGCCATTGAGGTAGTCGCCGGCCGTGACCACCCGTCGCTCGGCCATCGCGCGACCCGACAGACCCTCGCCGATCCGCAGCCGGCTCGACCGGACCGAGCGCCGCTGATCGTCGGTCAGGCCGGCGTCATAGACCGCCATGAGGACCTCGTCGTCGACGTCGAACTCATCGATCACCGCGCCATCGGCCCGCAAGAGTCGCTGGGCTTCCTCGACGATCCGTTGGAGCAGGTCCTCCGGCCGCCGGATGGCCGTGATCCGGGCGGCGATCTCCCGGAGCGTCTTCTCGGCCGCAGCCCGCCGCTCGATCACAGTCCGGGAACTGGCCAGCTCATCGATCAGATGCGCGTTGGTGATGGCGATCGCGGCTTGGCTGGCCAGCGCGCCGATCAGCCCCGCGTCGGCAGCATCGAATGCCGCCCGCCGGCGCGAGTAGACCTCGAGGACGCCGAGCGCCCCCGCGTCCCCGGTGATCGGGGCGGCGATCATCGACCTGAACCCGGTCCGTTCGTAGAACGCCGTCGACGCGGGGGATGGCGGGAAGAGGCTGGCCAGGTCATCGTCGCCGATGATCACCCGGTCCTCGGCAAGCGCGATCCCGGTGGCCCCGACCCCGATCGAGATCCAGAGTTCGGCCCGTTCCTCCGCGTCGAACTCCGCGGACAAGCCGTCATCCATCGCCCAGTGCAGGTTGCCCGTCGTGGGGTCGAGCAGGTCCAGGATCACCCCGTCGGCCGGGACCAGCTGACCGCCGAGACGGACGACATCTCGGAGGATCTCGTCGGGTTCGCGCATGGCAGTGATCCGCGCTGCGATCTCGCGCAGGGCCTGTTCGGCCTCGGCGCGTCGGACCTGCGCCTCGCGTGCCCGGTCCGTCTCCTCGATCAGGCGCGTCGTGCGGATGGTGATGGCCGCCTGGTCGGCGATGGCCGCGAGGATCTGGCTGTCGGATTCGGACCAGGCGTCCGGCCTGCTGGTGAAGACGCTCAACGTGCCGATCGCCCCGGTGTCGCTCAAGAGCGGCGCAGCCATCACCGAGCGGATGCCGGTCTGGGCAAGGTACGAAGCGATGCCCGGTGCGTGCGGGAACCGGGTGTCGCTGGGGTAATCGCCGGTCCAGTACGGGCGGCCGGCCAGAACGGCTTGTCCGGACACACCCTGATCCATCGATTCGTCGGGATCATCCGGCCACTCGTCCTCGTCGGGTCGGCTGCCGCCCGAGGCATAAGCCCAGCGCAGGAAACCGGTCGCCGCATCGATCAGGTCGATCCGGGCCCCGTCCGCCCGGAGCAATCGGGCGGCCTCGTCGACGCCGAGCTGGAGGACCGCCGGAAGGTCGGTCGCGGCGCTGATCCGCGCCGCGATCTCGCGGAGCGACCGTTCCACGTCCGCTCGTTCGGCCAGCTCGCGTCGAGAGGCATCGAGGTCCTCGATCAGCCGCGCGTTGGCCATCGCCGCTGCGGCGTGGTCCGCAAGCGCTCGAACAAGGGCGACATCCGACGCAGAGAATGCGTCCGGCCGGGGTGAATAGGTCCCAAGCGCACCGAATACCGCCTCCCCCGAGACCAGGGGCGCGACGACCATCGAGCGCATCCCGACCTCCTGCGCCACCCGGTCCGTATCCGGCGCGTGCGGGAACGACGGATCCTCGAGATAGTCGCTGGTCATCACCACCGTTCGCTCGGCGACGGCGCGACCGAACATCCCCACTCCCACCGGGAGATCGATGGATCGGATCCGCCGCCGACTGGCGGCGTTGCCGATGCCGGCGTCGTGGGCGAAGCGCAGGTGTCCGGTCCGGGCATCGACGAGGTAGACCAACGCTCCGTCAGCGTCGAGCAATCGGGCCGCTTCGTCGACCGCGGCGATGAGCAGGGCATGGACCTCGCCGGTCCCACCGTCCGGGTCCGGCGCGGCACGACGGTCAGCCTTGGATGTCGGGCTCACGACCGAGAGGATACGACGCGGAGCGCCGGTCGCGGCCCCCGGCAGCCCGCCAGCGACGATGACGTGTGATCGGCCCGGCCTACTCGACGACGACGAACCGGTCGATGGCCACATAGGGATGGCCCGGGGTCCCGACGACCACGATCTTCAGGGTGTGTTCGCCGGTCTTGTTCCAGTGCTTGCTGAAGATCGCCCGCCGCGCATCGAACGAACCGGCATGGAGATCCACGGTCCGGATCAGCCGTCCATCGACGAACACCCGGGCCTTGCCGCGCGTCGGGCCGACGGGTCCGTACCAGATGACCTTCGACCCGGAGAACGCGAACGAGGCGCTGGCGCCCCTGGCGGTCGAATAGCGGACCGACCCCCCGGCATACGCACGCGCCGACGCCGACTTCCAGCGCCCCTCGTAGGAGATCCTGGTGCTCTTCTCGGAGTACGCGTGCCGCTTCGGTCGAGGTTCGGGCGGCTTCGAGTGCCGATCGGCATGGGCATGGTAGCGATCCATGACCCGGTTTACGTAGTTCGTGGCGGTATCCGACCACCCGGTCGTCTGGCTCGAGCCCGTCAGCCACCAATAGGCGACGCGACGCCAGCGATCGAGTCCGTGGTACAGATCCTTGATCTTTTCCGACGCGACCGTCTCCTGGTGCGCTGGCGTCGGCTTCGCGTCCGGGTTGCCAAGGTAGCGGCCGGCCCACGCCCGCCAACTGGCCGGCATGATCTGGTATTTGCCATAGGCGCCGGAACTCTGGTTCAGCGCGTAGTAGTCACCACCCAATTCGACCTGGCCGAGGGCCCACATGAAGTCACTGAGACCGGCCGGCTCGGCGGCGCGGACGGGCGCCGCGCCACCGGCGCTCACGACGACGAGCAACGCGACCACGCTGGCAAGGACCGCCGTTCGGCGGCCAGATGACACTCGCAACAGGACTCCTTCCCGCCTGGGGTCGCGCGGTGAGCGCGCCGGACGTCGGCTGGATGGGGTGGGTGGCCGCGCGATCGGCGTTCGCGGCCCGGTTTGGGGCGGTCAGGATACCCAAGCGCGCGTGTCGGGGCAAGCGACGTCGAAGTCAGCTACGCCGTCCGCGCCTCACGGGGTCACGGCGTCGGAACGTGACAAACGCTCGCATGATGGGGATCTGTCACAGACCGCGCAGGAAGGTCGCCGTTCGATCGAGGACGTCCTCGAGCACCGGCTTCAGCGTATGACCCAGGCGGGGATAGGTCACCAGTTCCGCGTTCGCCAGCAGCCCGACCGAACTCCGGAGGAGGTCGATCTTCGCGAATGGGTCCGACTCACCCGAGAGCAGGAGGACCGGACAGGTGATCGACGGCCAGTGGGCGATCCGGGCATCC
This sequence comes from uncultured Chloroflexia bacterium, assembly GCA_963720715.1. Taxonomy (GTDB): domain Bacteria; phylum Chloroflexota; class Limnocylindria; order Limnocylindrales; family CSP1-4; genus SPCO01. The sequence goes on along the minus strand of CAVRGM010000004.1, from coordinate 109,729 downwards.
GTCCGTTCGGACGCTCCGGGCGGATGGAGCGGGTAGCTGAACAGGACGAGACCGGCGTAGGGGGCCGCGGCTTCCGACGCGGCCAGACTCGCGACCCGCCCGCCGTAGGAGTGGCCGCCCACCGCGATGTCCGGTGTCGTCGGCACCGCCAGGTGGAACGGGCCGACCGCGTCCTCCGCCCGACGTTTCGGCAGATCGATGGCCCTTGCGGGAACGCCGCGGGCGACCAGCCCGTCGACGAACGGGGCCATGCTGGCGGCCGTCCCACTGGCGCCGTGGCCGAGGTAGCAACACGAGATCACCGACACAGGGTAGCCTGACTGGTGTCGACGGGATCCATCGGTCCTGGCCCCGTCGGGCCATGGTCAGCCGGTGGTGCGTCCTGTCATCTTCGGCGTCCACCAGCCGAGGAGCCCGTGCCGATCGAACGTGTCAGCTTTCCCCACCGCCGCCACAGGCGGGCGACCGTGCTCGGGATCGTCGTCGCGCTGATCGCGATCGCGGGCAGCCTCGCGGTCGCGCCCCGATCGGTCGCTGGCGCGGATCCGCTCCTGAACAGCCCCGCGTCAAAGACGGCGACGGCGCTCGACCCCACGGTCAAGTTCTTCGGTCGCGGGTACGGCCATGGCGTCGGGATGTCCCAGTACGGCGCCCGCGGTCGGGCCCTGGCCGGTCAGGACGCGACAGACATCCTGTCGCACTACTACCAGGATGCGACACTCGGCGCCATCGACCTCGACACGCAGATCCGGGTCCGGGTCCTGTGGAAGTGGAAGGCCACGACCGCGGCGCCATTCACGCTCGTGGGTCGCCGGGACACCTGGTCGATCGACGGGATCGACCAGTCATTCCCGGCCGACGCCACCCTCCGGCTCATCCCGACCAAGCCGGCCGGCCAGCCGACGACCTGGCGGCTGCGGGTGACGGACGCTGACGGCTCGGTCCTGCTCGATCGGTCGAAGCCGGCCGACGTCGTGGTCCGGAGCTCGACACCGAAAAGTCGGCTCGAGTTGTCGTCGAAGTCAACGGCATACGACCGCTATCGCGGCACACTCCGGGTCATCACGGCTCCGGTCAAGCGCAAGGTCAAGGTCGTCAACGAGGTCGCGCTCGAGACCTATCTGCGCGGCGTGGTCCCGGCCGAGATGCCGAGTGGTTGGCCGACTGCGGCGCTCGAAGCCCAGTCCATCGCATCACGCTCGTATGCGGCTCGCCGTCTCCGGCCGGGCGTCTCGTATTTCGACGTCGTCGACACGTATGCGTCCCAGGTCTATCTCGGGGCGAAGGGCGAGAAGGACGCAACGGACGCGACCATCAAGGCCACGGCCGGCGTCGTCCTGATGAGTGACGGGGCGATCGCCAACACCCTCTACCACTCGACCGGAGGCGGCGCGACGGAATCGAACGAGAACGTCTTCACCTCGTCGAGCGGTGCGAAGGTCGCCGGTCCGGTGAGCTACCTGCGCGGATCGCTCGATCGCGCGCCGGATGGCAGCGCCTGGGATGCCGCCGCGCCGTATGCGACCTGGAAGACCCGGCGCTACAGCCTGGCCCAGCTGTCGGGCTGGATGCGTGCCGACTCGCGGACCAGGGTCGGCTCACTGACCGCGCTCGACCTGACCGATCGCGGAGTCTCCGGGCGGTTGATCAGCGTGACCCTCATCGGCAGCAAGGGTACGAAGACGGTCTCGGGCGAGGTCTTCCGATCGGTCTTCAACGCCGGCCGGCCGAGCGCCGATCGGATGCTGCGGAGCACCCTGTTCGACCTGGCGCCGATCCCCTGACCGCCGGAGCATCTTTGATGGTCGACCGACGGCCCCGCTGTGCCTGGGCGGTCGGCGACGGCCGCGCGCCGGACCCGCAGATGGTGGCGTATCACGACGAGGAATGGGGCCGGCCGGTCAGTGACGATGTTGCGCTGTTCGAACGACTCGCCCTCGAGTCATTCCAGGCTGGTCTGTCGTGGGCCACGATCCTGCACAAGCGCCCGGCCTTTCGCCTGGCATTCCGGGATTTCGATCCGCGGCTCGTGGCCAGCTTCGACGATGTTGATCGGGCCCGACTCATGGCCGATGCCGGGATCGTCAGAAACCGGGCCAAGATCGATGCCACGATCGGCAACGCGCTCGCATTCCTGGCGACCAGTGCGGCGTCCGGGTCGTTCGCGGCCTACCTTGGTGCGATGTTGCCGGCACCGGCGCGCCGGCTGCCTGCGACGGCGACCGCGGCTGACGTGCCCGCGACGACCTCGGCGGCCGACGCGCTGTCGGCCGACCTCCGCGCCCGCGGGTTCCGGTTCGTCGGCCCGACCATCGTCTATGCGTTCATGCAGAGCGTCGGTCTCGTCGACGACCACACCCCGGATTGCTTCCGATACCGTGGCGACTGAACGTCGGGCCTAGAGGTCGCGACGGTCGAACCACCAGCTTGCGGCACCGAGGACGAGCCCGATCCAGGCAAGTGACCAGGCCACGAAGACGAGCGATGGAGGGCTCGCGGCGTAGAACGGGTTCGCCTCGACCAGACCGGGTGCCCGGCCGGCGGCGATGAGGACGACCAGCGGCGGTTCCAGCCCATAGATCACGCCCCGCCACAGGCCGTCGCTCGGCAAGAGCCAGTGACTGATCTCGACGGCCGTGCCGAGACCCGTCACCCCGAGCGCCGCGGCGACACCGGCCATCACCCCGGCCATCCAGCCCAGACCGAAGGCCACGACCGCGATGGCGCCGGCCGCGATCGACGGCAGGACCGACCCGAGGGCGAGGGTCAGCGTCAACAACACGAGGGCCTGCGCGGCCAGGAACGCGAGGGCGAACGGCGGGTCCGGGGGCCAGTAGCCCGAGACGAATGCTGCGATGGCGATGGCCAGTGCCCCGGATGCGACGGCGTATCCGACCACCACCACAGCCGATCCCAGCCAGCGGCCGATCAGCAGATCCGAGCGTCGAAGCGGTCGGGCGAGGATCGCGTAGGCCACCCCCAATTCCAGGTCGCCGCCCACCGCCGGCGCGCCGATGAACGCGGCGGTCATGGCCAGCACGAAGTTGAACATGAAGGCGATGAGGATCAGGACCTGCGAGACGCCGATCCGGATGGTCAGCTCGTCAGTCCCTCCGGCCCGAGCGAGGGCGACCAACCGATCGAGTCCCCAGCCGACCAGGGCCACGGAGACGATCGTCAGGATCGCCAGGACCCAGATCACCCGGCGTCGAACGAGCTCCTGGACGGTCAGCCGGGCGATCACCATCATCGGTCGGCACCGCGGCTCGACATCAGTTCGAGGAATCGGGCCTCGAGTGGTCCCGTGCCCGGCTCGACGGCGTGGATGCGCCCGCCGGCCGCCACGATCGCGGCGACGAGATCCGGGACGTGGGTCGATTCGAGGGGACGGACCGTGAGCCACTCTCCGTCCTGGGTGACCGGACCGAACCTGGCGGCGACGGTGCTGGCGATCTCGACTGGTGTTGCACGCACGCGCACGCCATCGGTCCCGGCCACGTCACTCAATCGTCCGGCGGCGATGGCTCGGCCAGCATCGAGGATGATCACCCGGTCGCACACGCGCTCCACCTCGGTCAGGAGGTGCGAGTTGAGGATGATCGTCGCCCCGCGTTCGGCCGCCGATCGGACGATCGCGCGGACATCCATCCGGCCCATGGGATCGAGCGCCGAAGTCGGCTCGTCGAGCAGGACCAGGTCCGGATCGCCGAGCAGGGCGACGGCGAGACCGAGGCGCTGCTGCATCCCCTTGGAAAAGCCGTTGACGCCTGATCCAGCGCGCGGTTCGAGACCGACCAGGGCGAGGGCGTCGTCGACCGCCGCCCGCCGACTTGGATCCGCTATCCCGGCAAGTCGGGCATGCAGGTGCAGAACCTCGCGCGCGGTCATCCACGGTTGGTACCGGAACAGCTCCGGGAGATAGCCGATCCGACGGCGTGTCACGCGATCACCCAGCGGAGCGCCGAGGACCCGGCCGGTCCCGCTCGTCGGTCGGATCAAACCGAGCAGTAGCTTGATGACCGTCGTCTTGCCGGCGCCATTCGGGCCAAGCAGTCCGACGGTTTCGCCGCGACCGACGGTGATGGTCAGATCCGATAGCGCCACGGTCGGACCGTACGTCTTGCTGACGGCTTCGAACTCGAAGGCAGGCGATGACAGGCTAGCTGTCACGAACGACGTCCACCGTCGTGACAGCGGTCCGATCCGGATCCCTCAAGGGAGTCGATGCGATGATCCATATCGAGTGTCCATGGTGCGCCAAAGCGGCCAGCATAGAAACTGATGAGACGAGCTGCTTCACGGTGTGTGTTTCGTGCGCCATCCGGGTGGAGCTGGCAGACGAGCCCACGACCGAAGGGATCGCCAAGGCCGCCTGACGCGAGGATCGTCGCAGAGGGCGACGCGCCTCGCCTACGATGTACCGGTGGACACGGCCGCCGCCATCGATTCGATCCTCGCGGCCGGTCACCGGCTCGGGACTCGCGGCCTGATCTCGGCGGGTGAAGGCAACCTGTCGGTTCGGCTCGATTCCGAGTGGCTGCTCGTGACACCGACTGGACTGCGCAAGGACGAACTCGGATCGGATGATCTCGTCAGGGTCCGATCGGCGGCCCCCGATCCGGGCGCCCGCTCGACGAGTGGTCGGCGGCCGACGTCGGACCTGGCCATCCACATCGCGATCCACGTGAGGCGTCCGGATATCGGCGCGGTCGTCCACGCCCACCTGCCAGCCGCCATGAGCCTGACCCTCGGAGGCGAGGTGCCGGATCCGGCAGTCTTGCCGGAAACGGCCATGCTGCTGCCGCGCCTGCCGTTCGTCGCCACAGGCGTGCCCGGCAGTGACGAACTCGCGGATCGGATCGCTTCGGCCATGGCCACGCCCCCCGAGCCGTTGCCCGGAGCCGTTTTGCTCGAACGCCACGGCGCGTACGCGGTGGGCACCAGCCCGGCCGAGGCGATCGACCGTCTCGAACTCATCGAAGTACTGTGCCGGACGTGGCGCGACGCGCTCCTGATTCGCGCGGCGAGACAGACAGTGGGTATGGTTGTCCTGCCCAATCCAGGGACACCATCGGAGGGAACATGAAGGCGCTTCCGTATCTCGGCGAGTTGCTCGGGACATTCCTGTTCATGATGGTCGGCTACGCGTCGGTCAGCGCGGTCGGAGTCGCGGACCCGCCGGTCACCGGTCTCGTCGTCGTCCCATTCGGATTCGGTCTCGGCCTGCTGGCCGCGATCTTCGCCTTCGGCCACCTGTCCGGCGGCCACTACAACCCAGCCGTGACGATCGCGATGATCCTCGACAAGCGAACGTCGCCGGTCGACGGCGCCGCCTACATCGTCGCCCAGATCATCGGCGCCATCGGCGCGGCGGCGGTCATCCTCGTGGCCATCAGCCAGTCTGCTGTCGCGGCCGGCATCTCTGCACCCGGCCCTGGTGTCAGCGACGCCGGTGCCCTCATCCTGGAGACCGTGTTCACGGCCATCTTCCTCGTCGTGATCCTGACCGTCTCGAAGCGAAACCCGGAGATGGCGGCGTTCGCCATCCCGCTGACGCTGGTCGCGATCCATTTCGCGATCGCCACGACGAGCGGCTCGTCGGTCAACCCGGCCCGCTCCATCGGCTCGGCCGTGATCGGCGGCGACCTGTCCACTCTGTGGATCTATCTCGTCGGCCCGACCATCGGCGGGATCATCGGCTATGCGGTCTACCGGGTCACGGGACTGGCGGACGATGTGCCGAAGGACGAGTACACGACCTCAGCCTGACTCAGCCGCAGGCACGTCCACGACGGGCAGCTGATCCTTCTCGGCCAGCCAGCAGGCCGCCGACTGGCCGCCACCGAGATCGAACAACGGCGGCTCCTCGGTCTTGCATCGGTCGAAGGCGACCGGGCAACGGGGATGGAACCGGCAACCGGTCGGGACGTGAGCGGCATCGGGCGTCTCGCCCTTGAGAATGGTCCGCTTCGCCCGCGTCCCGCGATCCGGCGGTTCGGGAGATGGCGATACTGAGACGAGGGCCTGGGTATACGGGTTGCGCGGCGCGCTGATCACGGTCTCGGCCGGGCCGATCTCCATGATCTTGCCGAGGTACATCACCGCGATGCGATCGGCGATGACCCAGGCCAGGGCAAGATCATGGGTGATGAACAGGTAGGTCAGCCCCCGTTCCTTGCGCAGGTCGAGCATGAGTCGCAGCAACTCGGTCCGGATGGACACGTCCAGCATCGACACGGGTTCGTCGGCGACGACGAGTTGGGGGCGCATGACGAGGGCACCGGCGATGACGACCCGCTGACGCTGACCGCCGGAGAGCTCGTGTGGATACCGGAACGCGAAATCGGCCGGCAACCCTGCCGACTCCAGCGCCGACGCGACCTGCGCCTCGCGGTCAGCCAGGCGCGGTGCCAGGCCGTTGACTTCAAGCGGTTCCGCCACGAAATCGTGGATCGTCTGGCGCGGATTGAGCGTCTCGTACGGGTCCTGGAAGATCAGCTGCACGCGCCGTCGATAGTCGCGCAGCTGCCTCGGGCCCCACAGCGAGGTCACGTCCTCGCCGGCGAACGTGATCCGTCCCTCGGTCTGCCGGGTCAGCTTGACGATGACGCGCCCGATCGTGGTCTTGCCCGATCCCGACTCGCCGACCAGGCCGAGGACCTCGCCTTCCTCGATCCCGAGGTCGACGCCGTCGACGGCTCGGACGACACCAGGTGGTCGACGTGCCAGGGCTTCGATGAGGCCACGTCGGATCGGGAAGTGGACCTTGAGATCGCTGACCCTGATGAGCTCGGTCACGGGCCGATGGGTCCCGACCCGGCTGACGCCCCGGATCCGGGCGCCGAGGCGGCCACGGAGGCCGGCATCCGCCGGCTGGCAACGTCATCGGCGCTGATGAGCATCCCGCCGCCAACGCCGGGCGGGTGCAGGTGGCACGCGACCCGCACGCCGTCCGGGAAGAGGACCTCGGGCGGCACAACCTCGCGACACACGTCCATCGCGGCGGCGCATCTGGGGTGGAATCGACAGCCGGGCGGTGGGTTCAGGAGGTCCGGCGGCGTGCCGGGGATCGTCTCCAGCGTCCGGCGATCGGAATTGATATTCGGGAACGCTCCCAGGAGGCGCTGGGTGTACGGGTGGCGTGGGGCGGTGAAGACCCGACTGACCGAACCCTCCTCCGCGACTCGACCCGCGTACATGATCAGCGCCCGGTCGCAGGTCTCGGCGATGACCGAGAGGTCATGCGTGATGAGGATCAACGACAGGCCGAGGTCGCGCCGGAGTTGCTCCAGCAGCTGCAGGATCTGGGCCTGGACCATGACGTCCAGTGCCGTCGTGGGCTCGTCGCCGATCACCAGGGCCGGATCGCAGGCAAGAGCCATGGCGATCATCGCCCGCTGGCGCATCCCACCCGAGAGCTCATGCGGGTAGGCGCTCGCCCGCTTGCGCGGGATCCCGACCAGTTCGAGCAGTTCCGCCGCCTGTTTGTTCGCGCGCTCACGGGTCGCACCGAGGCGGACCTCGACCGGTTCCGCGATCTGCTCACCGACCCGGCGGACCGGGTTGAGCGCATTCATCGCCCCCTGGAACACGATGCTGATCTCCCGCCATCGATAGCGTCGCAGCTGATCCTCGGTCTTTGGCACGAGGTCGATACCGAACAGCTCGATGCTGCTGCCCTTTCGGATCCTGGCGTTGCCGGGCAGGATCCGAACCAGCGACAGGGCCGTCGTCGTCTTCCCGCAGCCCGACTCACCGGCCAGGCCCATCGCCTCGCCGTCTTCGACCCGAAAACTCACGCCGTCGACGGCCTTGACCCAGCCGGCATCGAGCTTGAAATGTGTTCGCAGATCCTTGGCGACGAGGAGTGGCGCGCCGGGAACGGCCAGCTTGGGAAGGGACTCGCGACGGCCGCGCCGCATCGCCTCGACCACGCCGGGAGCCGGGCCATCCGGTACCTGACCCGGGTCGAGGTCATCCTCGGGCGGGCGGTCGCGCGTCTCCAGGTCGCGGGCGAGGCGGAGTTCCTCGCGGGGATCGGTCACCGTCGCTCCCGGGTCTTGGGGTTGAGAATGTCGTCGAGGGCGTTGCCCACGAGGGTGAACGACAACACGACCAGCACGACGCACGTGGCCGGCGGCGCGATGTACCACCACGCGCCCAGACCTGGAGCGCCGGCCGTTTGGGCCGATTCGAGGAGCTGACCCCACGAGGGCGCGAACGGATCCCCCAGCCCGATGAACGCCAGGCTGGTCTCGATAAAGACCGCTGCAGCGAAGGTGATGACCGCCTGGGCGACGATCAGGTTCACGACGTTCGGAAAGATGTGCCGTCGCATGATATGTCCGGATCCGCTCCCGATCACTCGCGCTCGGTCGACGAACATCCGCTCGCGGATCGAGAGCGTCTGGGACCGGATGATCCGGGCGGTCGTGGCCCACGAGGTGATCCCGATGACGATGACGATCACCAGGAGCGTCGCCCGTAGGCCGAGGAACTCAGCCTCCGGCCCGACGATGTCGAGGATGACGGGCGCCAGGACGATCGCCAGCACGAAGGTCGGCAGGACGAGAAAGAAGTCGGTCACCCGCATCAGGGCACTGTCGACCCGCGAGCCGAGGAACCCGGCGACGACCCCGATCAGCGCACCGACGAAGATCGTGATGGCCGTCGCCATCAGTCCGATGGACATCGAGATCCGGGCACCATGGATCGTCAGGTTGAGGACGTCGCGACCAGCTTCGTCGGTGCCGAGGATGTGCGCCACGGATGGCGGCTCGAGCCGTAAGCCGGTGGCGGTCACGACAGTCTCTCTCGGGCCGACGAAGAGCTCGGGCGCGATCGCCATCAGCGTGAAGACGCACAGGATGGCCAGGCCGATCAGGCCGTCGCGCCGGCTGCCGAACCGCCGGCCGAACTCGCGTGCGCCCTTGGCCCGGAGGCGCCAGCGTTCGGCCCGGAGGCTTCGCCCGGTGGGGACGATATCAGCGGCGCCGCTCACGACCGCACCCGCGGATCCAGTCGGCCATAGAGGAGGTCGGCCCCAAGGTTCGCCAGGACGACCGTGACCGACAGCAGCAGGAAGACGCCCTGGAGGACCGGGTAGTCACGGGAGTCAAGGGCATTGACCGTCAGCGTCCCGAGTCCCGGCCAGTTGAAGACGACCTCCGCCGTGATCGCGCCGGCGACGACGTAGCCGAGCTGGATCGCGATGATCGTGACCATGGGGAGCATCGCGTTCGGGAAGGCATGCTGGCGCAGGACGCGCCCGTCCTTGAGGCCCTTGGCTCGTGCCGTGGTGACGTAATCCTCTGAGCGCGTTTCGATGATCGCGGACCGCATGATGATGCTATAGCCGCCGATGAGCCCGAGCGAGATCGTGGTCAGGGGCAGGACGAGGTGCCTCAGGAAGTCCAACAGCTGGGTCATGAACGACGCCGAACTGAGCCCTGGCGTGATCATCCCGGACGTGGGGAACCAGCCGAGTCCGGCCGCAAAGATGATGATGAGCGGCATGCCGATCACGAAGTAGGGCATGGAGTACAGGATCAGGCTCGTGCCGCTGGCCACCTTGTCGCCGCCACTCCCTCGGCGCCATCCCGCATACGAACCGGCAGCGAGCCCTACGATGATCGCGATGATCTCGGCTGGCACCAGCAGGAGCATCGTCGGCCAGAAGTGGCTTTCGATGACCTCCACGACGGACTGCCCTCGGAACTGCAGCGAGTAGCCGAGATCGCCGACCGCGGTCGCCTTGACATACCCGATGAATTGATCCGGGATGAGCGGCTTGTCGAGTCCCCACTCTGCCCGGACCGCTTCGACCTTCTCCTGAGTCAGGTGTGGATTCCGAAGGAGGATTCGCTCCGGGGAGCCAGGCATCATCCTGAACAGCAGGAAGTTGAGCAGGACGATCGCGATGATGGTCACGATCGCCTGCACGATCTTCCGAACGATATAGCGGCCACTCATGGCAGCCTCGCCCTATGTCCTACTCGTCCTCGTCGTCGTCCATCTCCGACGTCTTGCGGCGCCGGCTCATCCCGATCCCGACGACGACCGCCGCGACGATGAGCAGGCCGACGACGATCAGGATCGGCGTGTTGTCCGACGCGGACGATCCATCCGACCCGCCCTCGGCCGACGGAACCGGTACCGCCGACGCAGACGATCCCGGTTCGGCGGAGGGCGCCGCCTCCGAGGCCCCGGCCGACGGCTCAGGCGTTGCCACGACGGCGGTCGCATCGGTGAGCAAGGTGTAGTCGAGCGTGCCGTAGGTGAACAGCGGCGTGCCGTTGGCCGTCGGCTGGTTCTGCCAGCCGGCGAACCTGTCGGTCCGATACGCGTCCAGGTTCGCGTCGTAATACAGGATGTCGTATGGGGCTTCGTCGTAGATCAGGTTCTGCGCCTCCGCGAGGAGCGCATGGCGCTCGTCATTGGTCTTTGCGTCGTACTGGGCCTTTTGGAGCTCATCGAACTTCGGGTTGCAGTACTGGCTGTCTGACGAGTTGCCGATCGCGTCGCAGGTGAAGACCCCGAGCGGTTCGCCTGGATCGAGGCCCCAGGCCCAGCCCCACAACTCGATGTCGTAGTCGGCGTTGTACTCCTTGCCGGCCTCGGGCGGCAGGACCAGATCACCGAGGTTCCCGGAGCTCCGGCGTTGCGCCGTGGTCTTGATCCCAAGCGCCTTGTACCACTCCTGGACGAACTGTGCGACCTTCGGATAGTTGTCGTCCGAACCTGGAAAGAACATCCGGAGATTGATCTTCTTGCCGTCCTTGTCGAGACGGTTGCCGTCGGCATCTGTCGGGTAGCCTGCCGCCTCGAGGGCGGCGATCGCCCCGGCCGGGTCAAAGGGCAGCGGATGGTCCGGTTCGACGTGCCACTGGGTCAGGACCGGCGGGATGATGGTCGTCCCGACGTCACCGTATCCGCCAAGGACACGGTCGACCAACGCCTGGTGGTCCACGGCCATGACCAGCGCCCGGCGGAAGGCCGGGTCGAGCAACGCCGTCGTCGATGGCCCGCCGTCCTTGATCGTCTTCCCCGTTCCCGTGCCATAGGTGTTGAACGCGAGCTGGGTCCAGCCGTTGGCGGCACCCGCGACCGTCACGATGTTTGGATCGGACTTCAGGTCGTCGAATTGCGCGGCGTTGCCACCTCGCGCGTAGTCGATCTCGCCCGACTTGAGGGCCTGGATCATCGGGTCTGCGCTGGCGTAGAACTGGAGCACGACCTCATCGGGATAGGCCTGATCGCCCCAGTAGTTCTCGTTTCGAACGAACCGGGCGAACTGACCGGTCTGCCACTCGGCGACCGTATATGGACCCGTGCCGACGAGGGGTGCGTCGAATTTCGCCTTGCCGATGGTCTTGTACGTCTCGTCGCCCCAGATATGTTTCGGGATGATCGGCATATAGGTCTGCAGGACGCGTTCCGAGGGGTCGTCCGTGTAGGCGATCATCGTCGAGTCGTCGGGGCATTCGACCTTGGTCACCTTCGCGTTGTCGAGCCCTGGATCCAGATATCCCTTTCCGAGGCTGCCCGGCCCGCCATCGGCGAGAGCGTCGAGTCCGAGTTGCCATGAGAAACAGGCGTCCGCCGAGGTCGCCGGCGTCCCATCCGACCATTTCATGCCATCGCGGATGTGGAAGGTCCATGACTTCCCGTCGGCGGCGCGCTCCCAGGAGTCGGCGAAGCCGGGCACCGGCTCCAGATCCGGCCCGAAGTCGACCAGCAGGTTGTACGTCAACTGGAATGCGTCATAGCCCACGATGAGGATGGTGCTGTATGGATTCAGCGAGTCGAGATCCTGGGTCGAACCGACGCGCAGGATGACTGGGTCCGCCGCCGCGACCGGGACGGCCGCGGGCAGGATCAGGGCGGCGGCAAGGCCGACCCCCGCAAGGGTTCGCGCCTTTCGGCCGCGAAGGGTCGATCGCATCGGAAGTTCTCCTCCTGTGGCCTCCCAGCCGGTTCCGCGGTACGTTGGCACAGCTGGTGCCGTTTGAGCAAACGTGACCCACACCGTGCGCCACCGGTGCGGCTAGATCATCCAGGATGTCGCCGGGCTCAGCTCGCGCAGGATCGGCCGATCGATCGTGAACCCTTCGAGATCTGGTGCCGAAGGGGTCGTCCCCTCGACGCTCAGTTCGGCCAGGATCCGACCGAGGACCGACGCGAACTTGAAGCCGTGGCCCGCCCCCAACCCGACGACCACCCCGGGCGCCTCGGGTAGCCGGTCGACCACGAAGTCGCGGTCGGGGGTCAGGGCATACAGGCAGGTCTTCGTGTAGATCGGCGGTCCGAGGGCGCCAGGCAGGTTCGCGGCAAGGAATGCCTCGACACGTCCGAAGGCCGCCTCGTCCCGTTCAAAGGTCCGACCGTCCGGATCGACCGGCAGACCGCCACAGTCCTGGGCCGCCTTCGGCCCGGCTTCACCATATGTCGGAAAGCCGTAGAAGGATGGGTCGTCCATCCAGATCCAGACCGGGAAGCGGTCCGGTGCGAATGCCGCCGGGTCGGGGCAACCGAAGTAGGTGACTTGTTCCTTGGTGATGGTCAGCGGCAGACGTCGGTCGAATGACCCGAGGAGCTGGTTCGTCCAGGCATCTGTGGCGAGGACGATACGGCCGGTCTGGTAGGTGGCCGACGCGGTCACGACCGAGAGATCGCCGCCTCCCGCATCACGGATGGCCGTCACCGGGCTGCGATCGCGCAGGGTCACCCCGTGGGCCGCGGCCAGACGACGGTGGGCGGCGTTGCCCTTGAACGGGTCGGCCAGCCCGCCGTGCGCCTGCCAGATGGCGGTCACCTCGTCGCCGATCCGCCATTGCGGCCAGCGTCGCCTGACCTCTGGGCCGTCGAGCCGCTCGAACGGTACGCCTTCCGCCGTGAGGCTCGTCGCGTAGTCGGCCATCGGGATGGCCGACTCAAGGGGCCAGAGGTCCAGGCCGCCGGTCACGGTCACGATCCGCTCGTCGGCGGCCGCCTCGACCTCCGTCCAGCTCGCGTACGCTCGCCGAGCCAGGCGCACGTACTCGGGTCGGTGATACGACAGGCGGATGATCCGGCTGTGGTCGGCCGATGCGCCATTGGCATGGCCCAACTCGAACCGCTCCAGCCCGAGCACACGGTCGCCGAGCGAGCGACCGAGCCAGTACGCCGCGGCCGAGCCGATCGCGCCGAGGCCGACGACGATGGCATCCCAGTCGCGCCTCAATCCGTTCATCTGGCTCGTTCCAGGGCCAGCCGATCGACGGCAACCACCGTCATCGCATCGGTGATCGCCCCGTCGTGGGTCATCCCCAGGACCTCATCGAACGGGAGCCAGCGGATCTCCAGGTCCTCCGTCGGGTCGGGTTCCGCGGTCCCGTGCGTCAGCCCCGTCGCCAGGAACACGACGGCCAGCTCGTCCGAAACGCTATTCGAGAGGTGGATGCGCGCCAGCTCCCGCCAGTCGGCGGCCTCGACACCGGTCTCCTCGCGGAGTTCCCTCCGGGCACCGTCGAGGGCCGTCTCCCCGGCCGGGACACCGCCTTCCGGGATCTCCCACGAATAGGCATCGAGCGCGTACCGATGTTGACCGACGAGGAGCACCCGATCCGCTTCGTCGAGGACCAGGGCGCCGGCTGCCAGATTCGTCATGTGGACCACGCCGTACACGCCCGGGCTGCCGTCCGGACGGGTCACCTCGTCGTGCCAGACGGTCAGCCACGCGTTCTCGTAGGCGACCCGGCGCCCGAGTCGCGTCCACGGTCCGCTCGCGATGGGTCGATCATCGGCCATGGCTGAATCGTCGCACGTGCCGGTCGGCGGCGTTCTGCCCGATGGACCACCTCGTAGACTCAGGATCATGTCCGACGCACAGCCCGTCCCGGATCGACCGGCCAGCGAGCCGACCCACGAAGTGCAGACGGACTGGGACGCTCGCATCCCGACGCGCGACGGCCTCGAGCTGTCCGCCAACATCTGGCGACCACGGCTCGTGCCCGACGTGGTGACCCGGTTCCCGGCGATCCTCGAGATGATCCCGTACGGCAAGGACAACTGGCGCCGGAACGCCGACATCGGCCGGGGGGTCTACTTCGCCGAGCGTGGCTACATCCTGTGCCGGGTCGACGTTCGGGGCACCGGATCGTCGGGCGGCGTCGCGCTCGACGAATACACCGAAGCCGAAACATTCGACGGCTACGACGCGGTCGAATGGCTGGCCGCCCAGCCGTGGTGCGACGGAGCGGTGGGCATGTGGGGCATCAGCTACGGGGCGTTCACCTCGATCCAGGTCGCCAGGCTTCGACCGCCCCACCTGCGGGCGATCGTGCCGGTCCAGGGCACCGACGATCGATATCTGACCGACGTCCACTACATCGGCGGCTGCGTGACGGTCAGCGAGCTGTCCCAGTACGCAGTCAGCCAGGTCGGGATGAACGCGATGCCACCCGACCCGACGTTTCGCGGCGCGGGCTGGCGCGACGAATGGCGGGCTCGGCTCGAAGCCACTCCGCCCTGGCTCATCGAATGGCTTCGCCAGCAGCACGACGGTCCCTACTGGCGCCAGGGTTCGCTCGCGCCGGACTACGGGGCGATCGAGGCGGCGATCCTGAATATCGGTGGCTGGATGGATTCGTACGTGGACGCTGCGATGCGGATGCAGGCCGCCTGTGAGGCGCCCAGCCGGACGCTCATCGGCAACTGGGTCCACGGCTGGCCATCGTCAGCCACGCCGGGTCCGAACCTCGATGAACTCCACGAGATCGTCCGGTTCTTCGACTTCTGGCTCAAGGGGCTCCCCAACGGCAGCGACCAGGAACCAGCCATCGTCTGGTTCGAGCGCGAGTACGCCGAGCCCGAGCCATTCCCGACGGCCTTCCCCGGCCGATGGCGTGCGGCCGCCGCCTATCCGCATCCATCGACGATCGCGCAGGAATGGCGGTTCGGCGGCGGCGAGCAGCCACTGGCCGGGACCCTCCGACCGTTCGAGTCTCACGGGACCGGCGATCCTGCCAGCCCACACGCCGTCGACCGCTACCGACACCGGCCGACGGTCGGGACCCGGGCCGCTCTGTCCTGGGGCGCTGGGGGTGAACCCAATGGCCTGGCCCGCGACCTGCGCCCTGACGATGTCCTTGGCCCGACCTACACCTCCGAACCGCTGGTTGCGCCGGTGGAGATCCTGGGCGTGCCGACCGTCCTCTTGTACCTCGCTACATCGGCTCCGGTCGCCACGGCGGTCGTGCGGCTCTCCGATGTCGCCCCCGACGGGACCGTCGCACAGGTCAGTGCCGGGATCCTCAACCTGACCCACCGCGATTCCCATGCGTTCCCGAGGCCGATGCCCGTCGGGCAGGTCGAGGCGATCCGAATCGATCTCCGTCCGGCGGGCTATCGGTGGCTGGCCGGTCATCGGATCCGCGTCTCGGTCGGGTCGTCGTCGTGGCCCGTCATCTGGCCGTCGCCGCTGCCCTGCGAGTTCGACCTGCACCACGGCCTCGCCATGCCGTCGGGTCTCGTGCTCCCGGTGATCGCGTCGGTCGGCGGGCCGGGCGACGCTGCCGTCCCGATGTTCAAGACGAGCCCTCCGGATGTGGCCGAGATCGGCGACGAGGGCAGCACCGACCCACCGGTCTGGACGATCACCGAGGATGTCCTCGCCGGCGCCGTCACGGTATCGATCCATGACGGTGGTGAGGACATCCTCGACGATGGTCGCCGCCTGTACGCGGCAGAAAGCCTGCTGATGACCGCGAGCGATGCCGATCCGAGCCACGCCAGCCTGGAGGCCGACGTCGTCTATCGGTGGCACGAGCACGACTTCCAGACCGAGATCCGCGCCCGATCGAGGCAGACCAGCGACGCCGCCGCGTTCGACTTGAGCGTCGATCTCGAGGTCGATCTTGACGGGCAGCCATTCTTTCGGCGCGACTGGCACGAACGGATCGAGCGTCGGCTCGTCTGACCCAGCTCGGGTGCGCCGGCGGTCGATCAGCCGCTGGCTACCCGACCGACCAGCTCCGCGAGCACCCGACGGGCGTCGGCTGAGTCGTAGCGGAGCAACGCGTCGGGTTCGATCGTCTGCTCGACGACCCGACCGGCGATCCGGGTATAGACGACCGGGTAGATCGCTCCCGACCCGTCGGCCTCCAGGGTGGCCGCGATGGCATCCTCGCCGCCAGCGTCCAGTACGTGCGACAAGGGCTGGACCCCGTCGTCACGGAACCCGCCGTCCGGATCGATGCTCAGCACCTGGGCGAGGTAGCCACGCTGGTGGAACAGGGCCGGGGCGTCGGCCAGCTCCCCGCTGATGAAACCCGGGGCCGCATCGACCGCGATCCGGGGGCGCTCGGGTCGCCACCCGAAATGCGTCCGGGCGATGTGGGCGGCCAGGATCCGGGCGTTGTAGCGGGCACCGTGCACGGCCCCCGAATTGGACGGGACGCCGTGCTTCTGCAGGCCCTTCGAGCCCTGACCGATCGTCCCGGCGAAATAGATGCCGGGCACGGCCGAGCTCTCCCACCAGCTGGTCTGGACGGGCAACCGACTGGCGCCGACGGTCGCCACGCCGAGGTCTGGCAGGTCGAGCAGCGGACAGACGAAGCCGGTCGCCGAGATCGCATCATCGACTTCGATGACCAGGTCCGCCCCGCCATCGGTGCGCTTCAGGCGAGCCGTCAGGCGGCCACCCGGACCCTCCTCGATGCGATCGATCGAGGCATCGACGACGGTAACGCCGCCGCCCAGGACGTGGTCCTCGAAGGGCTGGACGTAGCGCGCCCGGACACCCACCAGCGTCCGGGTGTCGACCGACAGGCGCGTCCGCGAGGGTGATACCAGGACGAGCTGGCGAGCCCATGGCAGGAGGCCGGTGGCCAGCTCGAACCCGGAATTCTGCTTGCCCACGATGAGGATCCGGTGATCGGCGTAGGACTCGACGGGTCGGACCTCGGCATAGTGATGGGTGTGCTCCATGCCGACACCCGGCGGCGTGAACGGCTCGGCGACGCCGACGGCGACGACCAGGACTTCGCACCGGTAGACGCCGTCCGTCGTCTCGATCTCGAATTGCAGTCCGTCCGGCGTCTCGATCCGGCGCGTCGCCGTCCAGCGGCAGTCGTAGCGGACATCGAGGCCCGTCCGCTCCGTGAAGGCGACGAGGTTGGCCTCCATCTCCGGCCGGGAGGGAAAGTACGAGCTGCCGTCCATCAGTCCCGCCTGGATCCCCCGGTCGGCCGGATCGTCGGCCAGCAGGCTGTTCCAGTCGTAGCGCTCGAACGCCCGCGAGTCCTTCGCCACCGGGGCGTACGGCTTGGTCCAGGACAGGAGGCGTTGGAAGAACGGCCAGTGCCGGAACATCCCGCCCGGCGACGGATCGGCGGAGATGACCGCGTGATCGACCCCGGCCCGGCGGAGTGAGTAGGACACCTGCAAGCCGCCGGGTCCGCTCCCGATCACCAGGGCCGGATAGTCGCCGGGCGGGAACGGTGCGCTCAGCTCCGCCATCGATTAGCCGCCCGCAATCGCCGTGCCTGCGCCTGGAGCATCCGATACATCACGCGCGGATGGGCCACGACGAACGGCTCGAACCCGGGGCCGGGAAGCATCAGGCAGCGCAGCGTCCTGGTGGCGACGACGTCCGCGATGGGCGATTCGCCGAGCATCAGTGAGACCTCACCGAAGAACTCGCCGCGACCGAGCCGCGCCCGCTCGGTCCCGTCGACGACCACCGCCGCTTCGCCGTCGAGGATGACGTAGAAGGCTGAGCCGGACAGTCCCTGGCGGAGGATCCGTTCCCCTTCGACGAAGACGGTCTCCTCGAAGAGATGGACGATGCCCTCCAGCTGCGGTCCGGGCAGATCGGCGAACAGCGCGAAGCCGGCGATAGCGTCCACCAGCTCCGCGCGATCGGCCATGGACGCATGGTGCCAGAACCGCCCCTCGCGTGAAAGGTCAACCGTGTTGACGGCCCGCCTTCACGCAGCGCAGCATGACCGCGATGCTGCCGATGGAGGAGCGTGGATGACCTTGAGCCAGGAACGGAAGGCAGGCCTGTTGGCGGCCGCCCGACTGTTCGATGGCGTCGATGCCGAGGGGATGGATCGCATCGCCGCTGTGGCCATCGAGGTCGAGTTCGCCGACAGTCAGGTGATCGTCCACCAGGGTGAGATCGGGACCGGGTTCTTCGTGATCGTCAGTGGCGGCGCGCGGGTCGTTCGCGACGGGGCCGTCGTCGCGAGCCTTGAGCCTGGTGCGTTCTTCGGCGAGCTGTCGATCCTTGATGGCCGCCCGCGCGTCGCCCAGGTCATCGCCGCCGGTCCGACGACCTGCCTCGCGCTGGCATCGTGGGATCTCGAAGCCGTCATGCTCGACCAGCCGCGTGTCGCGCTGGCGATCCTGCGCGGCGTCGCGAGCCGGCTGCGCGACCTGACCGAAGTCGAACGCCACTGACCGGAGACCTGTGACCGATCGCCTGGACCCGCCCGCCATCCGACCGCCGGCCCGCGGGACGTTCACCTTCCTGTTCTCCGACATCGAGGGCTCGACCGCCCTCGAGACGCGCGTCGGGCGCGAACGGTACGCCGAGGTGCTCGCTCGGCATCGGGTGTTGCTGCGTGACGTCTGGGCCAGACACGGCGGCTACGAGCAGGGGACGGAGGGCGACTCCTTCTTCGTCCTGTTCACCGAGGCACCCGACGCACTCGCGGCCGCGGTGGAGGCCCAGCGCGCCATCGGCGCGGAGCCCTGGCCCGACGATGCACGCATCCGTGTCCGGATGGGTCTCCACACGGGAGGCGCGGAACGGGCCGGCGACAGCTACGTCGGTCTGGCGATCAACCAGGCCGCCCGGATCGCCGCGGTCGCATATGGCGGCCAGGTCCTCGTCTCCGGCGCGACGCGCGAACTCAGCGGCGAGGAACCGATCGAAGGCGTCACCCTGGTCGATCTGGGCGAGCATCGCCTCAAGGACATCGACCTGCCGGTCCGGATCCACCGACTGGCGGCCGATGGCCTGGCGACCGACTTCCCGCCCATCCGAACCATCGAGGCCCGGCCGGGCAACCTGCCGACCCAGCTGACGACCTTCGTGGGTCGCGACGCCGAGCTCGCGGAGGCCAGCGCGTTGCTCGAGCGGACCCGACTGCTGACCATGACCGGACCGGGCGGCACGGGCAAGACCCGGCTGTCGATCCAGCTCGCGCTGCAGGTCGCCGATGTGTTCCCGGATGGCGTGTTCTTCGTACCACTCGAGCCGGTCCGCGATCCGATGCTCGTCGCGTCACGGATCGCCGCCACGGTCGGGCTCATCGAGGTGGCGACCCGGCCGATCGCGGACACCCTGGCCGAATGGCTCGTCGGGCGTCGGATCCTGCTGGTCCTCGACAATTTCGAACAGGTCATCTCGGCCGCACCCGTGGTGGCCGACCTGCTCCGCGCCGCACCCGAGACCAAGGTCGTCGTCACCAGCCGCGCTCCGCTGCACATCTCGGGCGAACAGGAGTTCCCGGTGCCGGGCCTGCCCGTGCCACCGGACGACAGCCAGCGCTCGGGTGCCGATCGCTTCGATCATCCCGCGGCGGCCCTCGACCCGGAAACCCTCGGCCAGTACGCGGGCGTCAGACTGTTCATCGACCGGGCAGTGTCGGTCCGGCCGGACTTCGCGGTCACCAACGAGAACGCCCCGGCCGTGGCCGCCATCAGCGCTCGACTCCACGGGATGCCGCTCGCCATCGAGCTTGCGGCGGCGCGCATCAAGCTCCTGTCGCCCGACGCGATCCTCGTCCGGCTCGAGCACCAGCTCGACCTGCTCGCCTCCGGTCCGCGTGACCTCCCGGCCCGCCAGCAGACTCTGCGGGGCGCGATCGCCTGGAGCTATGACCTGCTCGAGGAAGGGCCGCAACGCTTGCTCGATCGCCTATCGGTATTCGCGAGCGGCTGCGACCTTGAAACGGCCGAAGCCATCTGCGGGCCGACCTCGGAGATCGGCGGGGACATCCTCGACGGCTTGATGGAATTGGTCGACCAGAGTCTCGTCAGAGTCGATCAGACAGCGAGCAGCGGCGACCCTCGATTTCGACTCCTGGACACGATCCGTGAATACGCCGCCGAGCGCCTGGCCGAACGTGCCGAGACGGACCTGATCCGGGATCGCCATCGCGATTGGTATCTGACCCTCGCCGCTCGTGCGAACACCGAGCTGTCCGGGCCGAACCAGCGCGGCTGGCTCGACCGACTCGAGGTCGAACATGACGACATCCGTGCCGTCCTTGACCGAGCCGTGGCTGTCCCGGACGCGCCGGTCGCCATCGGCCTGGCGTTCGACATGTGGCGCTTCTGGCAGAAGCACGGCCACATCATGGAGGCGCGTCGACGGCTCGATGCCATGGCTGTGGCTGCGTGGTCGCGCGACGATCAGCGCCTCCGGGCGCGCCTGATGGAGGCACTCGGCGGGACGTGCTGGTGGCAGGGCGACCTGACATCGATGGCGGCCTGCTATCGGGAAGCCCTGGCCCTCTGGGAGGAGCTCGGCGACGAGGCAGAGATCGCCAATGCGTCATACAACGCAGCATTCGAGTACAGCGTGAACTCGTTGGATGATCCAACCCGGCTGGAACCGGATCCGGGGGGCCGCGGGATGGCGCTGCTCCAGCGGGCATTGGCGATCTATCGCCGCCTCGGCGATCCCCGCGGCGAGGCGAATGCCTTGTGGGGGATCGGCAACTACCACTACTTCCAGCGCCTCGATGACGGAGGCGTCGGCGCGTTCCGAGAATCGCTCGCCCTGTTCCGCGACGTGGGCGATGCGACGATGGAGGCCTGGGCGCTGCACATGCTCGGCTCGGCGCTCCTGCGCGTCGGGGATCACGAGGAAGCGCGGGACGACATCGCCCATGCCATCCGCCATTTCCATGCGGCCGGGGACGCGGCTGGTCTGACCTTGACCCTCGACGATATGTCGTCTCTCGCCGTCGCCGATGGCGACCTGCCGCGAGCTGCCCGGCTCCGGGGCGCGGCGCGAAGCCTGACGACGGAGACCGGGGCGAACCTGGCGGGGATGGTCGAGGAGCTCTACGAAGCCGGCGTCCGGCCGAGCGTCCGGACGACGATGACCGAGGCGGAGATCGCGCGCTTCGGCGCGGAAGGCGCGGCCATGACCCTTGATGAGGCGGTCGCCTACGCCCTCGAGGGCACCTCGGACGACGATCATCCCGCCGGGATGCCGTAGCGCCCCGGGCCGTGGTGACTGGGCTAGACTGGCCGCGAAGATGACGACACAGTCGATCCCATCCGAGCCGCGCGAGAAGACCGGCATCCCCAAGAACCCCGGCCGGCGGGATCTCGGAATGCGTGCGACGCTCGTCTTCCCAGACCGCGAGATCGTCGACCGGTTCTACGTCCCGATCATCTACACGGCCTGCCGGACCTGCTACTCCGAACAGGACCCGGACGTCATCTTCAAGCGGGCCGTCGACGGCGAGTTCGATCCCCTCAAGATGCAGAAACTGATCAGCTCCGTCATCGAGTCCGGGCACGGCTCGACCATCGAGCATGTCGTCTTCACCTTCGCGATCAGCGGCGTCTCGCGGACCCTGTCGCACCAGCTCGTTCGACATCGCGCGGGCGTGGCCTTCGATCAGCAGAGCCAGCGCTACGTGAAATTCAAGGGCGCGGCGACGATGCTCCCCCACTCCATCGCCGAGGGTGACCCGGATCTGCGCGAGCGGTACGAAGAGCAGGTCGACGGCGCCCTGGGTCTATATGGCGAGCTGCTGGGCGCCGGTGTCCCCGGTGAGGACGCTCGTTTCGTGTTCCCCAACGCGACTCGCACGAATCTCGTGATGACGACCAACCTCCGGGCACTGATCCACATGTCCGGCCTGCGCCTGTGCACGATGGCCCAGTGGGAGATCCGTCGGCTCTTCCAGCTGATCCGCCACGAGATCTTCAGCGTGTCGCCCTTCCTGGGCTCGTTCCTGGCCCCGAAATGCGTGCCCCTCGGCTACTGCGACGAATTCGGGAATCGCGACGGCCACTGTCCGATCCGGCCCCACAAGGATCGCGTCCTGGAGGCCTGGGCGGAGAAGGCGACGGCCGCTCGGGCCGCCGGGCGAGAACTGCCGGTCGACGGCCAGGGAGCCGGCACCCAGACGGGCTGATCGTGCGGGCCGGGATCGATCGGGACGCCCGGAACTCTCCCGCGCGACCCCGCGTCGGGCGAGAATGAGACTCGATCACCATCCGGTGCGATGGATCGCGGCCGCCGCCATCGCCTTTGCCCTCATCCTTGGAGCCTGTGACGGATCGAGCGCACCGTCCCCCGCGACGGCGTCACCGGATGGCCCGGCCCAGCGCGTGTCAGACGTTCAGGGTGCCTTCCAGCTGACGTTCGAACTGCCGCGCACGACGTTCCGGGCCGGCGAACCGATCGAAGGCCTCGCGACGCTCGGGGTCATCGGCGACGGCGCGATCGCGTTCGGCAGTTCCGGCGGCGGGCCATTCGTCTTCGACTTCGCCGAGATCGGGGGCGGGCGCCACGTCGGCGGCGCCATGACCGCCGATTGTGCCGCGTACCGGCTCGAGCCCGGTCGACCGATGACGTCGGAGATCACGAAATCGGGCGCCTTCAGTGCCGAGGATCCGGAGGCGGCGTTCTATCGGACGTTCCTCAGCGATCCGGTCGTCAGCCTGCCGGCCGGCGTCTGGCAGATCACCGCGGCCGCGTCGCTGGTCGAGGGCAAGGGCTGCAGCGGGGCCAGCCGGAGCCTCGCGGCGTCGATCACGGTCCGGGTCACCCCCTGATCGCCCACCCGGCCGGACGATCCGGGCCTCGCCGTCAGGCCGTCGGCAGATCCGTCAGGAACCGCCGGATCACCCGGGCCAGCCGCGGTCCGGCGATCCGACCACCCTCCATGACCTCCTCATGCGACAGCGGTTCGCCGGAGTAACCGGCACCGGCATTCGTGACGAGCGAGACGCCACAGACTTCCATCCCCACCCACCGGGCGGCGATGCATTCGAGGACGGTGGACATGCCGACGGCATGTCCACCGAGCGCGGCCAGCATGCGCACCTCGGCCGGCGTCTCATACGTCGGGCCGGTCAACCCAACATAGACGCCCTCCACGAGCGGCACGTCCTCGGCCTCGCCCGCCGCGTGAAGGGCCGCCCGCAGCCGCGGGCTCCACGCGTCGGTCAGATCCGGGAACCGCGGTCCGAGCGCATCGGCATTGGGGCCGATCAATGGACTTCGTCCGGTCAGGTTGATGTGATCGCGCATGACCATGAGGGCCCCCGGCCCGAATGTCGGGTCCAGGCCGCCGGCGGCGTTGGTCAGGACGGCGATCCGGGCGCCGAGCTGGGCGAACAGGAGGACCGGCTGGATCACCAGACCCGGGTCATTCCCCTCGTAGAGGTGGAACCGGCCCTGGAGCATGACCACGACTCGACCGCCCGACCGACCCAGCAACAACCTGCCGGCGTGTCCGGGGGCGGTCGCGGCCGGCCAGCCCGGCAGGTCGGCGAACGGGATCGCGACGGCGTCCTCGAGACCATCGGCCAGGTCACCGAGACCCGAACCCAGCACGATCCCGACCTCGGGGACGAGCGGGGATCGATGGCGGACTGCGGCGACCAGCGCCTGCAACCGGGCCGGCTGGTCGGCCGGCGAGATCGGGCGCGCCGGGTCGAGGTCGGCCGTCGGTGGGGACATTTCAGTGGGCCTCCCGCGGTGCATCGCGATCGATCGAGGCCGAAGGCTTCTCCGGCCCGACGAGTCTGCCGGCACCGGGATGCCAGGTGACGACTCGTCGGGCGGGCCGCGCCAGGGACCGTGGTGAGACGACCCACGTCGCGGCAACGAAGCGCCCGAAGCGACCGGCGGCGGAGCGAAGGCCCTTGATGTGATCTCGGTTTCTTCGACCCTGTCGGCCCCTTCGGGCAAGACCTACGGTATGGCCCGAGTGACGGTGGGGTCAACGCGGTTATCCACGAAGTCCAACGTCCAGTGCCGGTCCACATCCACGACTTGCCGGACGGTGTGGACAGGCTGTGGAAAATGGCCCGGTCAGCCGCCCATCGCGAACATCTCGATCTTGGGCAAGTCGCCGGTCGCCTTGGATCGGAGCTCGGAGTAGCGGTCGCCTCGACGAAGCCAGATCGCCGAGATCAGATCGGTCAGCTCGGCGTCTGTCGCCCCCGACCGTAGCGGCTCACGAAGGTCGTGACCGTCGACCGCGAACAGGCAGGTGTACAAGCGACCTTCGGCCGAGATCCGGGCCCGCGTGCAATCCCGGCAGAATGGCTGGGTCACCGACGAGATGACTCCGAACTCACCGCCGCCGTCACGATAGCGCCAGCGGGCGGCGACCTCGCCTGGATACGTCGCGTCGAGTGGCTCGACCGGCCAGGCCTCGCCAAGCCGTTCGACGATCTCCGCGGCCGACACGACCTCGTCCAGCTTCCAGCCGTTCGAATGGCCGACATCCATGTATTCGATGAACCGAAGGATCAACCCGGTATCACGGGCCCAGCGGGCCATCGGCAGCAGGCTGCCCTCGTTGATCCCGCGCCTGACGACCATATTCACCTTGAGCGGCGTCAGGCCGGCCTCCAGCGCCGCGTCGATCCCGTCAAGGACGCGCGCGACCGGGAACTCGATCCCGTTCATCGCGCCAAAGATCGCGTCATCGAGCGAATCGAGGCTGACGGTCACCCGACCCAGGCCGGCGCCGGCCAGGGGCCGCGCCAGCTGGCGCAAGGCGGAGCCGTTGGTCGTGAGGGTCAGATCGATCGAGCTCCCGTCGGGCTGCCGGAGTGCGTGAAGCATCGAGATCAGGTCGGGCAGGTCGCGGCGTACAAGCGGCTCGCCGCCGGTGATCCGGAGCTTCTCGACACCGAGGCCCACGAAGATCCGGGCGACACGTTCGATCTCCTCGAATGAGAGGACCTGATCGCGCGGGAGGAACGCGTAGTCACGCCCGAAGACTTCCTTGGGCATGCAGTAGGTGCACCGGAAGTTGCATCGATCGGTGACCGAGATGCGCAGATCTCGCATCGGCCGCCCGAGCCGATCGGTCGGACCCGTCCCCACTGCAGCTCGAGTCGTGGTTGCCATCTCCCGCACATGGTAGTCGGGAACGGTCCGACCGCTCGGCGGTACCACCGGCGCAGACCGCTGGTACCTCTAGCCAACTGCACCATACCGACCCTCGCTGCCACGATGCGCCCAAGCCGTGGATGTCAGGCAGACCCGCCTGGCGTTCCCAATCAGAGGACCGCGACAGATGGCCCAGACCGAGACGCCCCAGGGATCAAAGCTCCATTGGCCGGATGAGACGGCGCAGGCCGATCAGCCGGTGGCCGTCGATGCCGCACCAACCGAGGAGGTCGAACGTCCCGACATGGTTGACACGAGTGCCGCCCCCGAGGCCGAGGCGGCAGTGACTGCCCCGGCGACCCTGACCACAGGTCGTCGCGCGACCAAGATCATGACCGACCTCAGCCGGGCGATGCAGACCGCCGCGGTCAGTTCCCGCGACGAGACGATGGCCCGCTTCAGCTCCGACGCGAAGGTCGCGGTCGAAGAGATCGAGGCCGCCGCGACCGGCGAAGGTGCCGACATCCGGCGCCGCGCTGACGACGACGTGGCCGCTGTTCGCGAATGGTCGAAGGGCGAGATCGCCCGGATCCGCGAGGAGGCGGAGGCGCGGATCGCCGTCCGCAAGGGCACCCTCGACAGTGAGATGGAAGAACACGCCTCGGTCGTCCAGACCCGGATCGAACGGGTCAATGCGACGGTCAAGGAGTTCGAGGAGGAGATGGGCTCATTCTTCGAGCGACTCCTCAGCCTCGACGACCCGACCCGCATCGCGACCATGGCCGAGACGATGCCCGAGCCGCCCGATCTGGCGGGCGTGGCTGCCTCGATCACGAGTCCCGCCATCGCACCATTCGATCCGATCCCACCGACCGCCCCGACCTGGCCAGAGGACATGCTGATCGGCGACACTTCATCCGAGCCGGCGCAGACCGATGACCTTGAGCCGCCCATCAGCGACGGCAGCGAAGCGTCCGAGACCGACGCGCCAGGGGCGGTCGATTTCGCAGCCGCCGAAGCCGAGGCTGCCGCCTTCACCGGCGAGTTGAGTGCATCGGATGAGGGCACGCTCGATGTGTCCGACACCGGTGCCGGCGCGACCGAACCGGCCGCCGAGCAGTCGCAGGAAGCGAGCGAGGCGCCCGAGGCCCCGGCAGCGGGCGAGCGTTCCGTGACCCGCGTGTCCGTGGTCGGCCTGGTCAGCGTGGCCAGCATCGCCAGCTTCAAGCGCAGCCTTGGCCGTGCCTCGGGCGTGTCCGGCATCCGGGTCGCCTCGGGGCCAGACGGCGAGTTCGTGTTCACCGTCGAGCACGATGCCGCGATCTCACTCAGCGAGTCGATCACGGCCCTGCCGGGCTTCGAGGCCCGTGTAACGGGCCAGGCCGACGGCTCACTGGACATCGCCGCCCACGATCCCGATACCGACGCCTGATCCAGCCCCGCAACCCCACAAGGAGTCGCTCGTGGCCCGCCCCACCATCGTCATCGCCCTGCCGACCAACGAGGCGGTCGCCGTCAGCACTGAGCTCCACGCCGCCGGGTTCGATGTCGTGCCGGTCGAGCACCCGGATGAACTCAAGGCTGCGATGGCCGCAAAGAAGAACATCGGCCTGGCCGTTCTTGACGGTGAAGTCGATATCGAAGAGGCGCTCGAATACGAGGCCACCCTCGGCGGCGACGAACGGACGGTCCCGATGCTGACCGTGGTGTCGCCCCGGGCGTTCGAGCGACTGGCCGGACAGGCCGGCGGACACACGGGCGACGAATACTTCACCCGCCCGTACTCGGCCGACTCGATCCGCTGGCGGGTCGAAGCGATGTGCATCCGGCGCGAGACCGTCGACGACGGCAGTGGACCCGTCCTCCAGGGTGGCGAAGCCGAGCGCAACGCATGGGGCGGCCGAGCGACGACGATCGCCGTGTTCAATCCGAAGGGCGGGGTCGGAAAGACGACGGTCGCCACCAGCCTGGCGTCGGCGCTTCAGAGCCGCAAGGACAAGTCCGTCCTGCTCATCGACGCCGATACGGTGACCGGCCACGTGACCACCTCACTGGCCATCGATTCGGTTCGGAGCGTGGCCGACAGCTGGCGGGACGAGGCCGAAGGTGGGCCGACCGAGAGCCTGTTCGACATCGCCTCACCACATGATTCGGGGATGCGCGTGGTCGCCTTGACCGACTCGCCGCTGCACACCGATGTGCTCGATCCGACCCGAGTCGCTGCGGCCATCGAAGATGCCCGCAGCCGGGTCGATTTCATCATCATCGACCTGCATCCGTCGTACAGCACACTCAACCAGGCGATCTTCGAGATCGCCGACCGGATCCTCGTACCGGTGACACCCGACGTCCCGGCCGTTCGCGCGGCCGTCCAGCTCCGCGATGTGGCCATCGATCTGGGCTGCCGCGAGCGACTGGCCATGGTCGTGAACCGGGCCAACAGCGGGCTCGGCGTCGCTGACATGGAGCGCACGGTGGGGATGCCTGCCCTGGCCCTCATCCGGTCCGGCGGGCTCCTGTTCGTCCGGGCCGCGAACGAGGGCCGGACCGTCATCGAGATGTTCCCCAAGGAGAAGATCACCGCCGACTTCGACGAATTGGCGGATCGCATCCTGGGCACCCCGAAGGTCGTTCCGCAGCCGGCAAAGGTCGGGTTCCGTCTGCCGACGCGGACGAAGGAGCCGGCCCGAGCCTGAGCGAGCGCCCGGTCAGCGGGTGCGATCCGTCCAGTTGGTGCCGCCCATCGACGAACCGGGCAGCTTGGCATGGCGCTCGCCCGTGCGCGCATCGACCTGCTCGACGCCACGAAGGTACTGGCGATTGACGAGGATGGCGGCCGGTGCCGATCCCAACTGACGATCCCCGAGCCAGGCGGCCGCGTCAACGAGCGGGACGAACATCTCGGACGAGCGCTGCAGCAGTGAATCCGGCTCCGAGCCCGGGTACAGCTGGACGGTGCCGATGATCCGATACGGAGGTGCCTCCAGGGCGACCTCATAGGTCACCTTGTGGACCCGGTGGGCGGCGCGCTCTTCGTCTGTCTTGGCCGGCAGCGATTCGTCGTCAGCGAAAACGATGACCAGGTCGTACGGATCGATCGACTTGAGTCCGGGCGCCGGCGCCATCTCCGCGGACCCGTCGATCGGCGCCCAGGAGACCTCGTCGATGTCGATCGGCTCACGCCGGTTGAGGACGTCCGACAGCCGTCCGTGAATGAGCATCCGACCGGCGAGCCGCCATTCCTCGGTCAGACCGTCGAACAGGATGCCGGCCGCCGCGGGCGTCGTCGGGGCGCTGGGCGGCGTGGCTACCGGATCCTTGCGTCGCTTCAGGAAATCGAACGGCACGTCATTCCTCCGCCGCGCCCGAGTGTTCGCGGATCGTATCCACGACGCCGGCGTCGGCAAGCGTGGTCGTATCTCCAAGCGCCCGGCCCTCGGCGATATCACGCAACAGGCGACGCATGATCTTTCCCGAGCGTGTCTTGGGCAGATCCGGGACGAACATCAGGAACTTGGGTCGTGCGATAGGGCCGATCACGTAAGCGACGTGCTCGCGAAGCTGGACCCCTAGGGCGTCGGACGGTTCCTGGCTCGCCTTGAGGATGACGAATGCGAAGATCGCCTGGCCGGAGATGTCGTCCTTCTTGCCGACGACCGCCGCCTCCGCGACCGACTTGTGGTCGACCAGGGCCGATTCCACCTCGGTCGTCGAGATGCGGTGGCCGGCCACGTTCATGACGTCATCCACTCGGCCGAGGAGCCAAAGGTACCCATCCAGGTCGCGCTTGGCGCCGTCGCCCGCGAAGTACATCCCTGGGAATCTTTTCCAGTACGTCTCGCGGTATCGCTCCGGATCGCCGTAGATGCCACGTAACATGGCCGGCCACGGGCGCTTGAGGACGAGATAGCCGCCACCGCCCAACGGGACCGACTTGCCGTCCGCGTCCACGACGTCCGCGTCGATACCCGGGAACGCGAAGGTGGCCGATCCGGGCTTGGTCGCGGTCACACCCGGAAGCGGGGTGATCAGGATCTGTCCCGTCTCTGTCTGCCACCACGTGTCCACGACCGGCGCCCGGTTGCCACCGATGTGCTCGCGGTACCACAGCCAGGCTTCCGGATTGATGGGCTCGCCGACCGATCCGAGGACGCGCAGGGTCGACAGGTCGTGCCGCTCGGGCCAGGCCTCGCCCTGCTTCATGAACGCGCGGATGGCGGTCGGCGCGCAGTACAGGATCGTGACCTTGTAGTCCTCCACGATCTGCCACCACCGGTCCCACGCCGG
Source organism: uncultured Chloroflexia bacterium (assembly GCA_963720715.1). Taxonomy (GTDB): domain Bacteria; phylum Chloroflexota; class Limnocylindria; order Limnocylindrales; family CSP1-4; genus SPCO01. Next base: position 80,352 of record CAVRGM010000004.1, on the reverse strand, counting down.
CGTGTCCGGCGCACCCTCGTACATGATCCCGGTCGTGGCGTTGGCCAGCGGCCCATAGACGATGTAGCTGTGCCCGGTGACCCAACCGATATCCGCGGCGCACCAGTAGACATCGTCCGGCTTGATGTCAAAGACGACATCGTGGCTGAAGGACGCCCCGAGGAGATACCCGGCGGTGGTATGGAGGATGCCCTTGGGCTTGGCCGTCGTCCCCGAGGTGTAGAGCAGGTAGAGGGGATGCTCCGAATCCACCGGGACAGGCGGGCACTCGGCAGATTGGCGATCGACGATGTCGTGCCACCAGTGGTCCCGATCGGCGACCATGTGGACATCGTGGCCCAGCCGATTGACGACGATCGTCGCCTCGATCGTGGGCGTGTCCGCCAGGGCTTCGTCGGCATGGTGCTTGAGCCCGACCTCCTTGCCGCGCCGGTAGCCACCATCGGCGGTGATCAGCACCTTTGCCCCGCAGTCGTTGATGCGGCCGGACAGCGCCTCGGCGGAGAACCCCCCGAACACGACCGTGTGGGGCGCACCGATGCGGGCACACGCAAGCATGGCGATCGGCAGCTCCGGGATCATCGGCATGTAGATCGCCACCCGGTCGCCGGTCTGTACACCCAGCTCCTTGAGCGCGTTGGCGGCCTTGCTCACTTCGCGCTGGAGGTCGGCGAAGGTCAGCGTGCGCGTATCACCCGGCTCACCGATCCAGTGGTACGCCACCTTGTCGCCGAGGCCCCGCTCGACGTGCCGGTCGACGCAATTGTAGGCGACGTTCAGCTCCCCGCCGACGAACCACCTGGCGAACGGAAGGTCCCATTCGAGGGTCGTCTCGAACGGCTTCGACCAATCGATCCGTTCTCGGGCCCGCGTCGCCCAGAACGCCTCGAAGTCGGCATCCGCCTCAGCGTACAGGTCGGCAGTCGCGTTGGCCTGGGCGGCGAATGCCGGGTCGGGCGGGAACAGGCGCGACTCGGCGAGCAGGTTCTCGATCTCGGGTGATGAGGCGGGCTGGTCGACGCTCACGGGACCCTCGTGTTCGATGTCGGCTGGCAGTTCCATCCTACCGCGCGCCGACGGCTTGCGGCGGCGAACCTAGCCGTCCTCGGGCGGCCCTTCCGACGGGGCGCCGTGCCCGGCATCGGCGGCCTCCGTCGGCTCGGTCCGCCGAACGGTCACCACGTGCGGGAACGGGATCTCGATCGAGTGTTCGGCGAAGGCCAGAAGGAGCCGCCGGCGCAGATCGCCCGCGGCGGCCCATTGATCCTGCGCCCTGACCGTGCCCAGGATCTTGAGGCTCACCCCACTCTCGCCCAGCGCGGAGATCCGGTCGACTCTCGGCGCTTCCAGGACCCGTCGCTTCCAGACCGGATCGTCAGCCATCTGGCGCCCGACCTCCTCGACGACCGACGAGACCATCTCGAGGTCAGTCCCGTAGGCGACCATGACATCCTCGTTGATCCGGGCCCACACGCGGGTCATGTTGGAAGCGACCTTGATCTCGCCGTTCGGGACTGTGTGGACGATGCCGTCGAGGTCACGCAGAGTGGTTCGCCGAAGCGTGAAGTCCTCCACCGTACCGGCGACGCCGGCGATCCGGATGACATCGCCCTTGGAGAACTGGTTCTCGATCATGATCAGCGAGCCGTTGAGGTAGTCGCGAACCAGACTCTGCGCCCCGAAACCCACGGCGATGCCGACCACCCCCAGACCGGCCACTGCCGGGCCGATGTCGAGTCCGATCTGGCCCAGGACCATCAGGATGACGATGATCACGATGAAGAACTGGAGAGCGTGGGACCCCAACCCGTCGAGGGTCTCCATCCGTTTCTTGAGTTCGACCGCACTCAGCTCCTGGGCCGTGCCCTCGGTGGCTTCCCGATCGAGCAGGGTCTTGACCACGCCGTGGACGAACCAGCGGGCCACCCGCAGGGCGATGAGCCCGCCGATGATGATGGCGAGGACCGGCACGATGTCGTGCTGGACGATCCGGGCGATCTCGTCGAGTTGCTTCGTATCTAGGTCGGGCATCGTCCACAGGGTATCGTGCCCGATGCCGGCGGCGTCGATCGCCGCCGCCGAGGATCAGGCGGCCGCGCCACCCAATCTGACCGAGATGGCTGCCGCGGCCTCACGGGCCTGGGCTGCCAATTCGGGGACGCGCCCCGGCGTCAGCCGGAAACCCGGGCCCCAGATATCCACGGCCGCGACGACGTTGCCGCGAGCGTCGAAGACCGGCGCGGCGATGGCGTTCAGGCCAAGCTCGTACTCGCCGATCGCCGTGGCATAGCCGCGCCTGCGGATCCGTGCCAATTCCTCGAGCAGCGGCTCGAGTTCCACGATCGTCCGCTCCGTATAGCTGACAAGCCCACGTCGGACGATCCGGAGGACCTCGCGCTCGGCCAGGGATGAGAGCAGGACCTTGCCCGTGGCGACGCAATGGAGCGGTGTCGTCCGGCCCGTCCAGTCACCGACGGCGCTGAGGTTCGGCCCGTCGACCTGGGCCACGGCAAGCATCATGTCGCCATCGAGGATGCCCAGGCCCGTCGTCTCATGGGTCAGCCGCGCCAGGCGTTCGAGCTCCGGCAGGGCGATGCCGCGCAGGTCGAGCGTCCGTTCGGCTCGTTCGGCCAGGCGGATAACGACCAGGCCGAGGCGGTACTTGCCGGTCTCCTGGTCCTGCTCGACGAGTCCGCGCTTCTGGAGCGTCGCGAGGAGGCGGGACGCCGTGGACTTGTGCAGCCCGAGGCGGCGGGCGAGATCGGTGACCCCGGCTTCTCCCTGACTCTCACCGAGCGCCAGGAGGAGCGCCGCCGCGCGGTCGACCGAGCGGACGGCGTTGCCGTCCAGGACCATCCCGCCGGGACCGTTCATCCGGCTGATGGGTGCGACATGGCGCCGGTAGCCGGGCCGGGGAGATCGCCGTGGGCGCGTGCCTCGAGCGCGGCGTCAAGCGAGTCGCTGAAGATCGTCACGACCCGATCGACGATATCGCCCTGGGCATGGGCTTCGCAGAAGAACCAGGGTTCCCGCGAATCGGGCTCGGGCATCGCGCCTCGGGCATGCATCCCCAGGGCGATCGCGTCGTACAGCTCGTGGTCCGTGTTGGCCCAGTCGCGGTACTCGGACGCCTCGACGTCCGAGAACATGATCCCGAACATGCTCGGATGGCCGGTGAAGTGGTAGGCCAGGCCGGTCGGGTTGAGGACCTCGCGCAGGCCGTCCTGGACGCGTCGGCCGGTCGCATGGATCACGTCCAGGGCGTCGGTGTCACGCAGGATTGTGAGCGTCTTGACCGCCGCCGCGGCGGCGACCCGGTTGCCGGCGTATGTCCCGCCGTGGCTGACCTTGTCGGGCAGGACGCTCATGACCGCCTCGCGTCCGCCGAAGGCGGCGGCCGGATAGCCATTGCCCATGGCCTTGGCATAGGTCGCCAGGTCGGGCGTGATGCCGAAGAATTCCGCGGCGCCGCCCTTGGCGAATCGGAACCCGGTCTTGACCTCATCGAAGATCAGCAGGATCCCGAATTCCTCGGTCAGGGCGCGCATCGCCTTGTGGAAGCCGGGTTTGGGCATGATCCCCTGCGCGTTCCCGAGGACCGGCTCGACGATGATCGCCGCGATCTCCTCGCCGTGAGCCTCGAACAGGCGGCGCAGCGCCTCGGTGTCGTTATAGCGGGCCGGGATGATCGTGGCGGCGACCGCGTCGGGAATGCCTCGTCCCCAGGCCAGCGCGACCGGCGCCTCCGGGTCGCCCAGTTCGGCCATCGAATCCGGGCCGACACTGATCAGGGCGTAGTCATGAACGCCGTGATACTGGCCCTCGAACTTCACGATCTTGTCCCGCCCGGTGAAGGCGCGGGCGATGCGCATGGCATGCATCGTCGCCTCCGTGCCGGACACCGTCATCCGGGCCTTGTCCACCCAGCCGGTCAGTTCCTTGACCAGTTCCATGGCCTGGATCTCGTCTTCGGACGTGAGCGAGAAGCTGACACCCTTGCGCATCCGTTCGTTGACGTAGTCGTCGACGCGCTCATCACCGTGTCCGAGGATGACCGGCCCGTAGCCCATCCGCAGGTCGATGAACTCGTTGCCATCCATATCCCACACGAGACCGCCCTTGCCTCGGTCGACATAGACCGTGTCGTCACCCCAGGCGCGGAAGTTCGAGTTGGTCCCACCCGGCATCGTCCGAAGCGCCCGGGCGTACAGCTCGGTCTGGGTCGCGCGCGGGATCCGGGAGGTGACGGCGGGTTCGGTCGGCATATGGTCCTCGACTCAAGGTGGCGACCCACTCCGCGAGACGGTCGTTGCGCAGAGCGGGACGAAGGCGGCTCATGGTGCCATATGACCTCGAAGGTCGTCAACGCGAAATTCGTCCTCCTACGGTGATCGTGGTGCGAATCGCGGTGCATGGCCGCCTGATCTTCGCGGGAACCGATGGCCCGCGGCCCATGTCACCATTGCTCGCATGACGATCCCGCTGAGCTACTGGCTGCGCGAGCCTGGTCGACCATTCGGACCACCCGTCGAGGGCCACGTGAGGGCGGATGTGGTCATCATCGGGGCCGGCTTCACCGGGCTGTGGACCGCGCTCGCTCTGACCGACACGGACCCGGCCCTCGACGTCCTGATCCTCGAGGGCGAGTCGGTGGCGTTCGGTGCCAGCGGACGCAACGGGGGGTTCGGCGAGGCATCACTGACCCACGGCCTGGCGAACGGGATCCGCCATTTTCCGGATGAGCTCGAGCGCCTCGAGGCGGAAGGCGTGGCCAACCTGCGCGACCTCATCGACTTCGTCCGGGAGCACGGCATCGAGTGCGACCTCGAGGAGAACGGGACGCTGACCCTGGCCGACCAGCCGTACCAGGTCGACGAGTTCCGGGCCTGGCGCGATGAGGCCGCCGAATACGGCGAGCACCTCCGGTTCCTGGATCGACAGGCAGTCCAGGACGCGGTCCACTCGCCCATCTGGCAGGCCGGCCTGTATCGACCGCCCGGGCGGGACTTCCTGGTCGACCCTGCCGCGCTGTGCCGGGGCCTGGCCCGGGTCGCCTCGGAGCGCGGGGTGCGGATCCACGAGGGCACGCGAGTGGAACGTCTCGAGCGGATCGCCGGTGGCGTGGTCACGAAGCTGACCGCTGGCGGGTCGGTCCGGTCGGATCGTGTGGTCGTGGCCACGTCCGCCTATTCCGGCTGGCTGGGCCGGCTGCGGTCGACGTTCGTGCCGGTCTACGACTACGTCCTCGTGTCGGATCCATTGACACCGGCCCAGCGAGCGACGGTCGGCTGGTCCGGTCGCGAGGGGCTGTCCGACGCGAACAACCAGTTCCACTACTTCCGGCTGACCGCCGACGACCGGATCCTGTGGGGCGGCTACGACGCGATCCACTACTACGGCAGCCGGGTCGAGCCGGATCTCGATCAGCGACCGGCCACATTCGCCCGGCTGGAAGCGCAATTTCGCCGGGCGTTCCCGATGCTCCCGGAGCTCGGATTCCCGTACCGCTGGGGCGGTGCGATCGATACCACGACACGGTTCACGGTGACCTTCGGTCAGACGATGGGCGGCCGGGTCAGCTACGCCCTCGGCTACACGGGACTGGGCGTGGCCGCCAGTCGCTGGGCGGGCGGCGTCGTGCGGGACCTCATCCTTCGACCCGACGACGATCGGCTGCAGCTGCGGATCGTGACCAGCCCGCCCATCCCGTTCCCGCCCGAGCCGCTCCGGTCGGTCGCCGTGAATCTCGTCCGACGCGAACTCGATCGAGCCGATCGCGACGCCGGCCGACGATCGATCCTGCTCAGGACCCTCGACTCGCTCGGGATCGGCTTCGATTCGTAGCCTCAGACCGGGGCGGCGAGCCAGTCGGGCAGTTCGCGTCCGAGCGTTGCCAACGGCAGCGAGCCATGGCCCAGCACGGCATCGTGGAAGGCGCGCAGGTCGAACCGCGCTCCGTCACGCGTGGTCAGTTCGGATCTGAGGCGTTCGATCTCTCGCTGGCCGATCTTGTAGCTCAGGGCCTGGCCGGGCCAGCCGATGTACCGGTCGGTCTCGATGACCGCGTCCGTGTCGGACAGTCCGGACGCCTTCAGGAAATCGATGGATCGCTGGCGCGGCCACCGCAGAGCGTGCAGGCCGGTGTCGACGACGAGCCGGGCGGCCCGCCAGGCTTGCGCATCGAGCATCCCGAATCGCTCGGACTGGTCGCGGTACAGGCCCATCTCATCGGCCAATCGCTCGCCGTACAGCCCCCAGCCTTCTGCGAACGCCGCGCCGACCATCCGCGAGCCGAGGCGGCGGAAGGTGTTGAGGTTGGGGTTCTCCATCTCCAGGGTGATCTGGAAATGGTGACCCGGGACCGCCTCGTGGTACGTCGTCGAGGCGAGCTTGCTGTACTTGCGACTGGCCAGGTCATAGCCGTTGGCGTAGTAGATGCCGGGCCGGGATCCATCCACGGTCGGTGGGTAGTAGTAGGCGAACGGGGCGTCGGTCTCCTTGTACTCCTCGACCGGGCGGACCTCACACGCTGCCCGGGGCAACACACCGAAATACCCGGGCGCGACCGCCATCGCCCGTTCGATGTCCTCGGTCGCCCGGGCGACCAATGCAGCCTTGGTGGTCGGGGTATTCGCCGGAGAGCCGTCGAGCGATTCGCGATACGCGGTCGTGTCGTCACCGAAGCCAGCCGCCCGGCTGATGGCTCGTCGCTCGTCCTCGATCGCCGCGATGTCGTCGAGACCGATCCGGTGGACCGCCTCAGGGTCCAGGTCGAGCGTCGTGCTGCTCCGGATCGCCGTTCGATAGCGAGCCGCACCGTCCGGGGCAGACCACAGGCCGGGGTCCTCGCGGGTCGAAGCCAGGTACTCGCCCGACAATGCCTCCAGGAACGCCACGTCGGCCGGCCTGACCACGTCGCGGACGATCTCCCGGATCCGCTCACGGTCGGCTTCGGATGCGACCCGGACCATCGCCGGGACGACCGCGGGGGCCGCGAGCATCCGCTCGATCTGCGCGATGGTCCGTTCGGCCACGATGCGCGGCGCGGTCAAGCCGGAAGCCGAACCCTCGTGGAGGATCTCGATATTGGCCGCCATGTACGCCGGATACGCGTGAAGGCGAGCGATGAATGCGTCCAGCGCCGCCGGTGTGTCGGCCGGCTGGAACTGGGTCAGCTGGGGCAGCAGCTGCTGCGGCCCTGACAGCTGGTCGACGACCGCGAGTCGATGGATGGCCTGGTCATCCTCCTCGATCCGCAACTCGGCGACGATCCGGAGCATGTCCCGGGTGATCCGCGCTTCCGTCGACAACCGGGCTGGGTCGATGGCCTCCGCATCGGCCAGGGTCCGCTCCATCAACGCCCGCGTCCGCGCTCGGCCCGCGGGACCCGGATCCTCGAGGCGGTCGTCGAACCGCCGATCGCCGTACATCGTGGCCGTCGTCGGACTCAGTTCCAGGATCGACTCCCAGAACCCGTCAGCGAGGGCGTCGAGCTGGGTCGCCGTGGGGTCGGTCGTGGTCAACGTCGTTCCTCCGATGGTCGTGCGCGGTCGTCGTCTGCCGTAGGTAGGGTAGGCTCGCCACCGGTCTCCGCGAACAGCGGCATCTGTCGGGCGGCGGGGCCATCCGCCGGCTCGAGGCCGAGATACGGCTCCAGATCGGCGAGATCGAGCGGGTCGCGAGCCAGGAAGGCTCGGAGCCGGTCCGAGGTCATGATGTGCCAGGTCCCGCCGACGAGGGCCGACTGGAGGAGCGGCGACCGGGCGATCTTGAAGCGGACCAGCTCCGCCCGCTCGGGCGCGATGACGAGGAACCGGATGACCGACGGGTCAGGCGGGATGCGGCCGTGGCGACGAAGCAGGACCTCGCCGAGCATCGCCGTCCATTCGACCTCGAACAGGAAGATCGCCTTGCCGCGCACATACCAGATCGCGTCGACCTCGGCCAGGACATCCGCGGGCGGACCGACGTTGCCGAGATAGAGCCGTTGCTCGCTGTCATCGAGCAGGTCCCCCAGCAGTTGCCCTCCGATCCGGCGGGTCTGCTGACGTCGACCCAGCCAGACGCGCATCCCGAGTCGATGACCCGAGTCGGCGATGTTCGCCAGGATGGCCGTGTGCTGGTGGCTGCGCTCGAGCAGGTCGTCGTCGGTCGTCGACCGATCGGGTGGACTGGTCGGGCTGCGATAGCTGTCGAGGCACGCCCGGATCAGGCCGTCGTCGGCCCGGTCGGACCCGCGGAACATCGATCGGATCCGATCGACCGAGGACTCCTCGGACAACGGGCCGGCTGTCGAGAGCAGACTGAACGCCGCCCACTCGACGCGATCGGACAGCGGCACAGCCACGCCGGCCAGGTCGCCCGGATCGGTCAACCACCAGCAACCCGGCTCAAGCTCGGTCAGTCGGCCCTGGCCCGGTCGGTCGAGTTCGTCCCGGATCACGCTGATCAGCTGCTCCACCGGGTCGGGACCGGCATCGGCCATCGGCGGGTCGCCATCCGCGGTCGGTGGCGGCGGAGTCGAGCCGACGATCAGTCGACGGATCTGCCCGGCGCGATCGAGGCCGACCAGGATCTCACCGATGAGCCGCTCGCGACGCGCTGGTTCACCGCGAGCGGACAGGGTCTCGACGGCAGTCTCGGTCACGACCCGGGCCGCTTCCACTGCTGAGAACCCGTCATGATCGATGGGCTCCGGCGGCGCGAACACCCGAGCCGACGAGATGACCGCAGGGTCGCCGGCAAGACCCGGCAAGGCCGCCAGATCGACGTTCGCCCGCGTCCGCGGGCCGGGCGGTAACCGGCCACCTGGCGGCAAGAACTCGACGACCGACGGTCGTCCGTCGTCCGCTTCGGCGAGCTCGGCACTGAGCAGGCGGAAGCCGGCCCGGGCAGCACCCAGGACGGTCGCCATGACCGCGCTCTCCCCGCCATCGACGAAGAGGACGACCCGACCGGTCCGTGCCATCGCGGGACCCAGGCCCGACAGGGCTGCAGCGATCGGCTCGACCTGGGTCGCCCAGGGTCGTCGGATGGACGTCCCGGCCAACGGCCCGAGGGTCAGGGTGCCGGCGGCCTCGGAACCGAGGATCCAGGCCGTGGCCTGGTAGGCGACCGCGAGTCGGTCGAGGCTGGGTCGCATCGGCGACTGCCCGATGGCCAGGTGGATCCGCGGCGTCGCAGCCGTACGGCCATAGGCATCAGGGTCATCACGCAGGGCCGCGGCGGCGGCCGGTCCGGTCAGCCCGATGAATGTCGTCGCCGCGCCTTCGCCGAGACTTCTGAGATCTGCCCCGAGGCGCGCCTGGACAGGTCCATGGGGGCCCGGATCAAGGCGCTGGACGAAGCCCCGGACGAGCCGGAACCCCTCCTCGAACGCGAGCCACGGGTTCCGTTCCCGGACACGCGTCCCGGCACTCGGGCGGATATGTCCGGAGGAAACCCGCAGGGCGCTGTGTCGACCGGGACCGCTCCCCAGACGACTGGCGGGCAGGATGGCATGAAGCAGGGCCAGGCGGAGAGCAGCCGTCACGGGCGCCGCTCGAAGGTCGCTCTCGATGCGCTCGAGGATGGCGCCCAACCCGACAAGCTGTCGATCCGTGTGCAGGTCCAGGAACTCGCGCGGCATGTCCTCGGCGCCTTCGATGACCGGGAATCGACTGATGAGCCAGGCCCGCATCGCTGCGGCGCCGACATCGGCGGTCGCGCGTCGCAGGTCATCCTGGTCGAGGGGGGCCACACGATGTTCCGACCCGCCGAGCTGGTCGCGGCAGACGGTGCACCGATAATGACGTTCGACCGGTCGGGTCCGACCCGCGATCGAGGCGTCATCGTCGAGCAGCCAGGCGATCTCATCGACGACGAGCACCCGCCCGCACGTTGCACAGCGCGTGGCGAACAGATCACCGATCGACGTCTTGAGACTCGATTCTCGCCGAGGCGAAGCGGCCATCCCCTGGAATGCGGCATCGAGATGGCGAACATCCGGCGGCCGGAGGACGACCTCGGCGAGGATGCGCGTCAACGGATCGGTCTCGAGAGACACGGCCCGCCGCTGCCGATCGATGGCCGACCGGGCGATCCATCCGCCCCGGCCGAGCGGGTCGGCGACGACATCACCGGGACCGGTCTGGGCGTCGATCCGAGCGGCCACGGCAGGGGCTGACGGCGGCGGTGAATGCCGATCGAAGAAGGGCAGCGACTCGCCCGCCTGGGCGTCGGGGCGTCCGCGACCGGTCATCGCAACTGATGCTATCCGACAGGCAGTGCTGGCACCGCCCGACGCCTCACGAGCGAGGCGCGGGGCTCAGGCCTCGTCGAGATCGTCCGTTTCGTCCTCGAAGGCTTCGTCCGTGGTCGAGTCCGGCGGCAGGACCCGGTCGAGGTCCTCGATCTCGTCGTCCTCCTCGTCGTCTTCGAGATCCTCCTCGAGGTCCATCTCCTCTCGGACGAGCGTGCCCTTCGTATACGGCCGGAGGTCGGTCGACTTGGCGGCGGTCGGGAAACTGACCTTTCCGTAATTGGCCGGGTCCTGGAAGATCTCGCGAACGATGATCCGGACGTCCTTGTCGCCGAGCGACGTCACGCCGGCAGCGTACTTGTTGCCGTCGGCCATGAGCTTGAGCAGGCGGGCCGCCACACGCGGTTCGACGACGCCGATCCGGACGCCGTTGCTGTGGGCGATCAGCCGATTGCCTTCGGGCGTCAGCTCGACGGAGTCGCCCGGGTTGACCTGGGCAAGCTCACGGGGGGTCGCGAGGTCGGTCAGGAAGGCGAAACCCGTCTTGCCGGTCTCCTCGACGAAGATGCCGACCGGGGCCTTGCTGCCGTCCTGCGCCGGGACGGTCTGATCACCGGCGGCGACGATGAGCATCTTGAGTCGGTCGATGTTGCGTTCCGCGATCCGGTTGGTCGGATCGAGGGCGAGGGCCGTCTGATAGTGCTCCCGGGCCGTTCCCAGCTCGCCCAGCTCCCAGAGCGACTTGGCCAGCCGATTCTCGGCCTCGGCGTCCGCGCCGAGTTCAAGGAGGCGGCGATTGGTGGCCGCCGCATCGGCCCATTGAGCGGCGGTCGCCTGGGCGATCGCCTGGTCGGCCAGCTGTCGCTTCTGCCGGTTCAGATTGACCGGGCTCTGGGCATTGGTCTCGATTTCGGGAAAGGTCACGGGGCAGTCGTCCTTTCGGGGCGCGACGGGATCGGGGCGGATCCGTTCGATCGGTGGTCAGGCAGGCGGTCAGGAGCCGCTCGGCGAACTTGCTTTCTAGCACCCGGGGCTCGACACGTCAAACGCCGGACCGAAGCAGGACGTTCCAGGCGGTGACCAGGAGCCCGAGCGCCACGAGCAACCCGATCCGACCGAGCCACGCTGGCTCGCGACGCCGCGACGGGGTCGTGCCGATGAACGCATCCCACAGGTAGAACACGAGGGTGAGCAGGGCCGGACCGACCAGCAGCGGGATCTCCATGGCTCGGAGGGCCGCGGCACCGATCGCGATCGCGACGCCGTAGGTCACCGCCGACCACAGGGCATCGCGGACCGTCGTCACCCGCAATGAGGCGATCCGATAGCCGAGCAGACAGGCCACGATGGCATCGCCCGCCACGAGGACGAGCAGGTTCGACTCGTCGAGCGACCCGACAGCATCCACCAGGCCACCGGGGACCATCGCGGCGATGCCGGTGAAGGCCAGGAACGCCACGAGGAGGATCGTCACCAGGAGTGCCGTCCGCTCCTCCTCGGACAGGTCCGACCCGGAGCGGTGGATGCGGTCCTCCAGGGCCAGGGTCCGACCCACGATCAGCCAGGTGACGGCCAGCGCCGGCACGAGCCACAGGCCGAACGGCACCAACCGGATCGCCCCCAGACACGCCACCGCCGCGACCGACGGGAGGATGACCGATTCGATGGCCACCCCGGACCAGGCCTGCGCCGGCGCTGCCTCATCGTGAAGCACCTGGAGGGTGCCCAGCAGCATCGCCAGCAGCAGCGCCCCCGCGGTCAGCCAGATGAGCGGCGGGTCGACCAGGCGGGACAGGGCCACGACGATGACGGCGACCAGGGCCAGGTCGCGCCGCGCGGAGCGATCACCGATCGGGACAGCCGGTCGCGAACGGGTCACAGTCGGTCGGCCTTGCCGTCCGTCCAGGCCCGGAGCTCGGACCGGGATCGCGTGTTGAGCACGGCTTCGGGGCTGATCCAGGCGCGGCGTGCCTGGCTGATCCCCCATCGAAGGTAGTCGAGCTCGTCGATGTCGTGGGCGTCGGAATCGATCGAGACGAGGCACCCGACCGCCACCGCCCGCCGGGCGCGCTCGACGGCGAGATCAAGACGCGGCGGCGAACCGTTGATCTCGAGCGCGGTCCCGGTCCGGGCGGCCTCCTGGTAGATCACCTCCCAGTCCAGATCCAGGTCGTCGCGTTCGCCGATCTTGCGACCCGACGGATGCGCGATGACGTCCACATGCGGGCTGCGGATGGCGTTGAGCGTCCGACGCGTCAGCTCCGCCCGCGATTGGCGACGGGCGACGTGGACTGACGCGACAACGAGGTCGAATCGAGCCAGCAACGCGTCGTCGTAGTCCAGATCCCCATCGGCACGGATCTCAAGTTCGCAGCCGTGGAGCAGCCTGAAGCCGTCGGTCGAGGCAGTCTTGCCGCCCCCAGGAGCCTCCTCGGCCGCGAACGACGCATTGAGCGCGGCGATCACCTCGGCCTGCTGCTCGACCCGCTCCGGAGTCAGCCCTCGGGCGATGGCCAGGCTCTGGGAATGATCTGTCAGGACCTGGTATCGGTGACCTCGAGTCCGCGCGGCTTCGGCCATGACCGCGATGGGTTGGTGGCCGTCCGACCAGTCCGAGTGGCTGTGCAGGTCGCCTTGCAGGTCGGCCAACTCGATGAGCCGGGGGAGGCGACCGTCCAGGGCGGCCTCGATCTCGCCGGTATCTTCACGCAACTCCGGCTCGATGAACGGGAGCCCCAGGAATGCGTAGGCTTCGGTCTCGGTCTCGAACGTCCGGAGCTCGGCGTCCGTCCCGGTCAGCGGCTCACCATCCGGGCCGAGCCGAAGGAAGCCCTTCTCGGACAGGCTCCAACCCAGGTCGCGGGCCATCGCCCGGAGACGCACGTTGTGCTCCTTCGAGCCGGTGAAATGGATCCGATACGTCCCGACCTCACCTGGCGGCATGGTCATCAGGTCGACCTGTGGACCGCGCTGCAACCTGACGGACGCCTTGTACGCGCCCCGGTTGATGACCGAATCCACGAGACCGAACCGGGTGAAGGCATCGATCAGCGCCGGCCCGTCCACGGTCTCGGCGAGCAGGTCCAGGTCGCCGATCGACTCCTTGCGGCGGCGGAACGAGCCGGCTGGTTCGATCGACCGGACGCCGGGCGTGCCGGACACGCCATCGATCAACGCGACGACGAGTTCCTCCGCACGATCGAGGCGCATCCGGTCGAACCGGTCTTCGAGGCGGCTGATCCCGTCCAGGACCTGTGTCTCGGTCCGGGCGGACATCCCGCGGACCGTCCGAAGTCGGCCACTCTCGGCCGCCCGACGCAGGTCGTCCACGGTCTCGATGCCGAGCTCCTGGTGCAGCTGGCGGACGGTCTTGGGCCCGAGACCCGGGATCTGCAGGATCTGGACGAGACTCGGTGGCACCTCCGCCCGCAGGCGATCGTAGAACGCCAGGTGGCCGGTGGTCGCGAGCTCCGCCAACTTGTCACTGATCGCCTTGCCGACTCCTGCGATGTGCGGCGGTGAGCCCGACCGGTAGGCCGACGCGACATCGACCGGACTCCGGCCGATGGCATCGGCGGCGCGATGGTAGGCGACCGTCTTGAAGACCAGTTCGCCCTTGAGTTCGAGCATGTCGCCGATCTCGTGGAAGATGCGGGCAAGGTCGCGATTGGTCAGGGCATCCGGGTCGTCAGGCACGGGTCTGATGGTACGGGACGCATCGGCGTCGATGGTCAGCCGGCCAGGACCCGATCGCGACCGGCGCGCTTGGCTCGGTACAGGGCCGCATCGGCCTGGGCGGTCAAGTCGGCGATCGGCTGGTCGGCCTGTCGGGCGACCGCCACGCCGACGGAAACGGTCACTTTGGCGACGCCCATCCGGGTCAGGTCCAGCGCGGCGACCGACGAGCGGACACGCTCCCCGACCTCGAGCGCCACAGCCGGCGACGGATTGCGCAGCAGGACGACGAACTCCTCGCCGCCGTAGCGAGCCGGCACGTCATCTTCACGGACGGCGGCCACGATGGCGGTGCCGACCGCTCGGAGGACCTCGTCACCGGTGGCATGTCCATGGCGGTCGTTGAGCCGTTTGAACCGGTCGATGTCGATCATCAGGATCCCGACTGCGTCGCCCGATCGACGGCGCCTCGCGAGGAGACCGCAGAACTCATCGAAATAGCGCCGATTGGGCAACCCGGTCAAGGCGTCGGTCGTGGCGTGCGCCTCGGCCTCACGCAACGAGTAGGCCCGCGACAGCGCGGACGACGCCTCTCCGGCGGCACCAGCCAGCAACCGCCGGGTCGTGGGCGGCCATGCCCCGGCGGTCCGCCGGGAGAGCACGATCGCGCCGATGACCGTCTCGTCCGTGGTCAGTGGCACCGCCAGGGTATGGGTCAATCCATAGACCTGTCGGGTTCGCGCGGCGATCCGGTCGGCGACCTGCTGGTGGTCCGTCGTGACCTGGCCGCCGGCCGCCGGCACGGCGTCGCTCTCGATCAGCGGCGCGGCCGTCGGAAGGCGAGCGGCCAGTGCGTCCACCCGGTCCCGGAACCGTCCCGCGGCCACCGGCACCGACGTTTCCGCCGCGACCGGGATGGCGACCGGCTCGCGGTCGCCCGGTCGGTCGCCGGGTACGATCGGATCCTCGAGGTCGCCGATGGGCAGACGGGTGGTCGAGTCGGGGACGCCAGGGCGGGCACTGATCAGTGTGGCATCGAGGACTCGCGCGTCCGGACGGCGTCGAGCGATGACGATATGGTCGGCGCCGGTCGCCTCCGCCAGTTCGCCGACGATGGCACCCAGGATCGCATCGGGCGACACCGAATGCGACAGGCTCGACAGGATCCGGGCGAACGACTCGGCCTCCTCGCGCCGACCGACCTCGAGCGCGGCCACCGCTTGACGATGCTGGGAGGCGGCGAACCCGAGGATGACGACCAGGCCCACGATGAGCCAGTCGGTCAGACCGGCGGTCCCGCTGCCGAGTCGCACGACGGCGATCAGGCCGACGATGAAATAGGAGGTGGCGAAGATCCACCACGTTCGCCGGATGCGACGTTCCGGCGTTTCGGGCGGCCGCTGCTGCGGGGCGAGGGGTTCGCTCACGTCTGACATAGAGGATGGCGGACCGACGGGTCGTCGTCCAGCCCGCCGGGATGGTACCGATGCCGGGAACGACCCAGTACTTTCGTACTAGGGAGTGCTGTTCGGGCTCGTTCGCGGACGGGTCAGGCCGCCGGGTCGTCGGCGCCGGCCGCGTCCCGGCCGCCGTCTCGCTTGACCCGGTAGAGCGCCTGGTCGGCGGCGGCGATCAGGTCGGTCCCGGTCGGGCCATCGAGGGGGAACGTGGCCACGCCGATCGACGCACCGATCGGGACGGGGCCTCGTTGTTCGCCGACGAAGGCGTGCTCCCGGAACGCGATCAGGATGCGCTCGGCCGCGCTCCGGGCAGCGTCACCATCGGTCTCCGGCAGGATGATCGCGAACTCGTCGCCGCCGTAGCGGGCCGGGATGTCGGACGCACGAAGCGTCGACCGGATGAGCTCGGCCGTCCAGGTCAGGACCCGGTCGCCGAACAGGTGTCCGAAGGTGTCGTTGACGAGCTTGAAGTCATCGAGGTCGAGCATGAGGACGCTGAGTGGTCGACGGCCCCGTTTGGCCCGCACGACCTCTTCACCCAGACGCTCGTGGAGGAACCGGTGGTTGTAAAAGCCGGTCAATGGATCGCGGTCGGCGAGTGCCCGCGCGTCGTCATAGAGACGCGCATTCTCGAGGGCCATGGCCGCCTCGTTGGCCATCGTCCGAGCCAGCTCGAGGTGCTCTTCGGAGAACGTGATCGGCTCGTTGGACACGAGTTCGACCGTGCCGATCGAGCGGCCCTTGGCGACCAGGGGCAGCATCGCCAGGACCTTGTTGCCGTCCTGTCGGAGGAGCGCCACCTCGGCCGGATCGGCGCCGGGGTCGTCGACATCGACGATGATCGTGGCCTGCTGCTCGAGCACCCGGAGTGTCTCCGGATAGCCTTTGACCGGGAAGTACGGCTCGATCTCCTGCAGCCGGTGGGCCGGGTAGTAACCGAGCGACTCGAGGCGCTCCGCCGGCCGGTCCCAGTAGCTGATGACGCATTCCGGCACGCCCATCGCGGTGGCCAGATGGCCGGCCATCAGCTCCGCGACCTGGCGCGGATCCAGGCTCCCGGACAGCTCCGCGCTCATCGCAAGGAGCCGCCGGAGCTCTCCTGCCAGGTCCTGGGTCCGGCTCAGCAGACGGGCCGATCCGATGGCCGTGGCGGCCTGCTCCGCGAGGATGCCGAGCAGGCGCAGGTCGTCGGTACCGAACCCATCGAGACCGAGCTTGCTCAACGTGATGACCCCGATCGTCTGGCCGTCCAGGCGCATCGGGACGACCAGCATCGACTCATCGATGTCGTCGGTCCCCTCGATGGTCGCGCCCCGTGGATCGCGGTTCGCATCGTTGGCCAGGATCGGTTCGCCGTGAAGGGCGACCCAGCCGGTGAAGCCTTCGCCGGGACGCACCCGGAGGAGTGCCAGGTCGACGTGCTGGTAGGCGCCCAACCGGCCTTCGAAGGCGATCGGCACGACGTCACCCGACGACTCGACGAGGTACACCCGAGCGTTGTGGTAGTCGATGATCCCGTGGGTCTCCTCGACGACGGTGCGGCCGACCTCCTCGACGGTTGTCGCCCGGCTCATCCGCGCCGACGCCTTCTGCAGCACCTCCAGCTGGGCTGCCCGGGCCTCGGTCTGTTCGAACAGGGCCGCGTTACTGAGGGCGATGGCGGCGTGGGTCGCAAGGGTCGTGACGAACGCGACATCGCCACTCGTCCACGCCCGTGGCTCGCGGGTCATCGCCGACAGGGCTCCGATGACCTTGTCGTGATGGATGAGCGGGGCCGTCAGGTCGCCGGCGATCTCGAGGACCCCGTCATACCGGTCGCGGCCGTACATCGGATCGGCGCGCACGTCAGGCAGGGCCAGGGCGTGACGGGTCCGCAGGACCTCCCCGATCCAGCCTTCGTCTCGTTCGAGGACCGGCAGGCGGTGCGCGACCTCGTCGGGCAGACCAGCCCACGCCGCTACCACCAATCGGTCGTCCTGGATCGTGCGGATCGTGGTCACGTCGGCGCGCAGGACCCGGTTCGTTTCGTCGACGATCATCGGGAAGAGCTCGGCCCGATCGTGTGACGCGGCCAGTCGCCCGGCGATCCCGAGGACAGCGTCCAGTCGGTCGGCGAGTTCAGCCTCGAGACCGATCGTCGAGCGACCGCCGCCGAGGCGCGGTACGTCGAGGACAGACGGGCGTGTCGAGGTCAGGATGGAATGCGGATCGCCGGCCGGGCGTCGGAGGCTTTGCCCGGCCGCGGCCGTTTCCGTGCGCTCGATGACGCCGGGCTGGGACGAGACCGTGAATCCCAGCGGATCGGTCGAAACCTGAGGACGGATGCGCACGTGGCGATGGTCGCACGTGACGCTCCATCGGCCGAGCCGCCAACAGTCCCGGCCACGGGCAGGACTATCGTTCTGGCGGTGACCTACATCATCACCAGACCGCCGTCGACGGCGAGCACCTGACCGGTGATGTAGGCCGCCTCGTCCGATACCAGGAAGGCGACGGCGTCGGCGATCTCGGATGTCTGCCCGAACCGGCCCAGGGGCGTCCGGGCCGTGATCTCGGCCTGGAGCGCCTCGGGCAGGTCCTGGGTCAGTTCGGTCAGGACGAAACCCGGCGCGACCGCGTTGACCGTGATCGACCGACTGGCAAGTTCGCGCGCCGATGCCTTGGTCAGACCGATGAGTCCCGCCTTCGCCGCGGAGTAGTTCGCCTGCCCAGTCTGACCGGCCTGGCCGGATACCGAAGTGATGTTGACGATGCGGCCGCTGCGTGCCTTGAGCATCGGGCGGGTCACCGCCTTCGTCATGTAGAAGGCACCGAAGAGGTTCGTCTCGAGGACTTCGCGCCAGGTGCTCTCGGTCATCCGCATGATCAGGTCATCACGGGTGATCCCGGCGTTGTTGACGAGGATGTCGACCTTCCCGAAGGCATCAAGGACCTGCTTGACGACCGCCTCGGCGGTCTCGACGCGCGCAGCGTCGCCCTGTACAGCCAGCGCCCGACGACCGAGCGCCTCGACACTGGCGGCCGTCTCCGCCGCGGCGGCGGCGTTGCCCTTGTAGGTGAAGGCCACGTCCGCGCCCTGCGTTGCCAGGCGGGTCACGATGGCCCGGCCGATCCCGCGCGACCCGCCCGTGACGAGGGCGGACTTGCCGGTCAGTTCGATCATGCGTGCTGCTCCTGTCCTACCAGATCCGGCTCGCCGGGAACGACGTCGTCGAGCGGGACGTCGACGATCCCGGGACGGCGCATGACCTCGGCCAGCGCCTCAGGGATCGGGTCGACCGAGTCCCAGTCGACCGGCAACCGGACGTGGACGTCCTCGGGTCGCACCGCCGCGTCGCCGGCGATGCCACGGGCTGGATCGGCCGTCCATTCGATGGTCACGGCACCGGAGGTGAAGCCGGCCCCGAAGGCGACGATGACGATCCGATCGCCGACTTTCACCCGGCCACCATTGACCGCTTCGGCAAGGGCCATCGGCACGGACGCGGCAGACGTGTTCCCGTACCGGTCCAGGTTGACGAACATCCGGTCCATCGGCAGGTCGAGGCCCTTGGCGACGGCCTCGATGATCCTGATGTTCGCCTGATGTGGGATGAACAGGGCGATGTCGGCCGGCTCGAGACCAGATCGGCGGATCGAGGCCAGCGCGGTCGAAGCCAGCGTCCGGGTGGCGAACCGATAGGTCTCCTTGCCCTCCATCCGGATGTAGTGCTCGCCCCGGGCGATCGTCTCGGCCGACGACGGGCTCTTGGCGCCGCCGGCCGGGAGCCAGATCATGTACGCGCCCTGGGGCTCGGTGGTGAGCTCGATGCCGAGACCGCCGCCCGGCTCGTCCGAGGCAGACAGGACGACCGCGCCGGCCCCATCGCCAAACAGGATGCAGGTGTTCCGATCGCTGTAGTCGAGGAACCGCGTCAGGAGTTCCGCGCCGATCACCAGGACATGCTTGGCCATCCCGCTCGTGATGTAGGCCTGCGCCGTCGCATACGCGTACACGAAGCCGGAACAGGCTGCGGCGACGTCCATCGCGGCGGCCCGGGTGTTACCGATCGCCTCCTTCACCAGGGCCGCGGTCGACGGCATCCAGTAGTCGGGCGTGAGGGTCGCCAGGAGGATGAGGTCGATGTCGTCCGGGTCGATCCCCGCCGTTCGGATCGCCCGCATCGCCGCCACGGCCGCCATCGACGCGGTGGTCTCGTCGGCAGCGGCCACCCGCCGCTCGCGGATCCCGGTCCTCGTGCGGATCCACTCGTCGGAGGTGTCGACCATCTGCTCGAGATCCTGGTTGGTCAGGACCTGGGCGGGGGCGTAGCGGCCCCAGCCGGTGACATGCGCGCGCCTGCCCGAGCCGTTCACAGCGGCTCGACCTCGATGAGCGGCTGCTTGGCCTTGACCAGCGCGCCACTGTCGGGCAGGACCCGGATGACTCGGCCGGCAAGGTCGGACTTGATCTCGTTGAACAGCTTCATCGCCTCGATCAGGCCGATCACCTGCCCGACGGCTACCTCGCCGCCGACCTGGACGTATGGCGCGGTACCGGGAGCCGGCGAGGCATAGAAGATGCCGGTCAGCGGGGCCTTGATCGATGGTCGGGCGTCCGCGACGGTCTGGCGTCCCGCGGTCGACGGTTCGCCCCGGTCCGACGGCCCGTCATCGGACGGGTTCGCGGCACCCGCCGTCACGGCGTTCGCCGGCGGCGCCACCGCCGATGGCTTGCGCAGGACCAGACTGACGCCCCCTGACTCGACCTCGAGTTCGGACAGGTCGGACCGATCGAGCAGCTCGGCGAGGCGGTCGATCAGCCCGAGGAGCTCCGCGTCGGCATCGTCGCCGACCCCGGCGATCAGGTCCGGGCCCGGGGCGTCGGTCATCGATCGAGCCTGGTGAAGATCAGGGCCGTGTTCTGACCACCGAAACCGAACGAGTTGCTGAGCACGGTCCGGGTCTCGCGTGCCACCGAAACGTTCGGAGTCAGGTCCAGGCCCGCCGCCTCCGGGTCCGGGTCGGTCAGGTTGATCGTGGGCGGGATGCATCCTTCGCGGACGGTCTGGATGGCGACGATCGCCTCGATCGCTCCGGCTGCGCCGAGGGTATGACCGAGCATCGACTTGTTGGCCGTGACCGAGATCCGCCCCGCCGCGTCACCGAAGATGGTCCGGATCGCCTGCAGCTCGGCTCGATCGCCTTCCGGAGTCGACGTCGCGTGGGCGTTGACGTGGTCGATGTCGTCGGGCGTGAGACCGGCCTTCTCGAGCGCGCGGCGAGCCGCTCGTACCGCGCCCATCCCACCCGGCGCCGGCAGGGTGATGTGTGACGCGTCCGCAGTGGCCCCGTAGCCCACCAACTCGGCCAGGATCGTCGCCCCGCGGCTTTCGGCATGCTCGAGCGACTCGAGGATGACGACGCCCGCCCCTTCGCCGACGACGAACCCATCGCGACCCGAATCGAACGGTCGGGATGCACCCGGCGGATCGTCGTTCCGGGTTGACAAGGCCCGCATCGCGGCGAAGCCGCCGACCATCGGCTCGAAGATGCCCGCCTCAGAGCCACCGGCGACCATCACGTCAGCATCGTCGCGACGGATGATCTCGCTGGCTTCACCCAGGGCGTGGCCACCGGTCGCGCAGGCCGAGACCGTGGCGAAGTTCGGCCCGGTCATCCCGAACTGGATGGCGATCTGCCCGGCTCCGACGTTCGGGATGCCCATCGGGATCAGGAACGGGCTGATCCGGTCCGGTCCGCGCAGGGCGTTGGTCGAGAACCCGTCGGTGAGCGTTCCGACGCCACCCAGTCCTGTCCCAAGGATCACTCCGGTACGCTCCGCGAGCTCGCCTTCGAAGCGCTCCGGGAGCCCGGCCTGATCGAGCGCCTGCCGCGTTGCGACGAGACCGAACTGGATGTAGCGGTCCGTTCGACGAAGCTCCTTCCGGTCGAGGATATGGCTGGCATCGAAGTCGACGACCTCGGCCGCGACCCTCGACGCGAGCCGGGACGGGTCGAACGTGTCGATGGTCCGGACCCCGCTCCGACCGGCGATCAGCCCGGCCCAACTCGACGCCACGTCATTGCCGAGGGCGGTCACCATGCCCAGCCCGGTGATGACCACTCGACGACGATCCGTCATCGGACGAGCTTCCCGGTCCGAACCGTGGCCGCGCGATACACGTCGCCCGGCAGCCCCCGGGCGGAGATGGCGTCGGCGACGGCCAGCGAGTCGAACTCGGTCCGCTGGATCTCGGCATCGATCTGCCCGTCGACCACATCCAGGCGAGCAAACGAGGCGGTCGGGTCGCCATCGAACGCGTAGCCCGCCGAGCCGTCATTGACGATCAGCTTCCAGCCCAGGTCGCGGATCTCCGGGACGTGCGTGTGCCCGCACATGATCACCCGGGCGTCGGTTCGGCTCGCTCGCTCGATGACCACGTTCGGATCCAGCTCCATGTCGAAACCGGCCGTCTGCGAGCCCGGCGAACCGTGGCAGACGAGGATCATGGTGCCGTCGTCGGCGCGCAAGCGACGCTCCGACGGCAAGCGGCGCAGCCAGGAGACACGCTCGTCGCCGAGCGCGTCGTGGGCCCACTCGGCAGCGGCCCGAAAGGCCTCGGGTACGCCATCGCTCATCCATGGGAAGGCAGCGGCGTAGTCGAAATCGGCGACGGCGACATCGGTGTTCCCGCTGATGATCGCCGCCCCGTCCGACTCCATCTCGCGCAGCAGGTCGACGGCACCGGCCGGGTCGGGTCCGTTGAGCACGAGATCGCCGGCGACCGCCACGAAGTCAGGGCGCTCCTTGCCGATGGCTGCCCGGACCGCGGCCAGCGCCGTGGCGTTGCCATGGACGTCGGACAGGACGATGAACCGGGTCACCGGAGGACCCCGGCCGGCGGGATGACGAAGCTGAGGGTGGCTTCGCAGGCCGTCTCACCATCGACGCTGGCGATGCCTCGACCGCGACCGAACCGACTGCCCAGCTTCTCCATGGTGATCTCGAGACGGAGGGTGTCGCCGGGTACCACGACCCGCTTGAAGCGACAGTCATCGATCCCGGCGAACAAGCCGATCCGATCGCCGAAGCCCGGTTGTTTGGCCACGTACACGGCCATCGTCTGGGCGAGCGCCTCCACCTGGATGACACCGGGCATCACCGGCAGGTCGGGAAAGTGCCCCTGGAAATACCACTCGGTCGCCGCCACGCCCTTGATCCCCACGATCCGCCGGGCCTCCGCGTCGTACTCGACGATCCGGTCGACGAGCAGGATCGGCCAGCGATGCGGGATGAGCGACTGGATCTCACTCGTCGTATGGATGGTCTCGGTCACAGGCAACTCCAGGTCGGCGGTCTGGTCAAAGTCTGACGGCGGTCGAGGGCATCACGCGACGTAGTCTATGCAGGTCTGCATCAGGATCGGGCGGCCGCGGCCAGGATCGCCTCGCTCCCGACCCGGTCCAGCATGTTGGTCGTCATCCGACCGGCCAGGAACGTCTCGTTGGCCAGGAGCGCCTGGTGGATCGCCACGTTGGTCACGAGGCCGTCGACCACGAGCTCGTCGAGTGCGACCCGACCGCGGGCGATCGCGGTCGCCCGATCCGGACCCCAGACGATGAGCTTGCCGAGGAGGGAGTCGTAATACGGCGGGACGTCGTAGCCGCTGTAGAGGTGGGTATCCATCCGGACACCGGGTCCACCCGGCGAGTGGAAGCGCTCGACCACGCCGGCGCCCGGCAGGAATCCGTTCGCGGGGTCCTCGGCGTTGATCCGGAACTCGATCGCGTGTCCTTCGAGCTTGACCTCGGCCTGACTGAACCCGAGCGGCTCACCCGCCGCGATACGGATCTGCGCCGCGACGAGGTCGACGCCGGTCAGGCTTTCGGTCACCGGATGCTCCACCTGGATCCGGCAATTGATCTCGATGAAGTAGAACGCCCCCGTGGCGTCGACGAGGAATTCGAGCGTGCCCACGTTCTCGTAGCCGGCTGAGATCGCCGCCGCGATCGCCTGCTCGGCGAGATCGTTTCGGGCGGCGGCGGAAAGGGCCGGCGTGGGGGCCTCCTCAAGGATCTTCTGATGCCGTCGCTGGACGGAGCAGTCGCGTTCGCCGAGGTGGACGCCGTGGCCGTATCGGTCGATCGCGACCTGGATCTCGACATGACGGTTCTCGTCCAGCCATTTCTCGAGGTACAGGGAATCGTCACCGAAGGCGGCCTTTGCTTCGGACCGGCAGACCCGCAACACGGACTCGAGCTCGCGCCCGGTGCGGACCATCCGCATCCCCTTACCGCCGCCGCCCGCCGATGGCTTGATCAGGACCGGGTAGCCGATCCGTTCGGCCTCGTCGAGGGCGTGCATCTCATCGCGCAACATCCCCTCGGATCCCGGGATCGTCGGCAGCCCGTGCGCGGCGAATAGCTGGCGCGTCCCGGCCTTGCTCGCGAACCGCTCGAGGATGGCGGCCGGCGGCCCGATGAAGGTCAGGTCGTGGGCGGTCACGACCTCGGCGAACGTCTCGTCCTCCGACAGGAAGCCATAGCCCGGGTGGATGGCATCGCAACCCGTCACGAGGGCCGCCGAGATGACCGCCGGCGCGGACAGGTAGGACCGCCGTGCATCGGGCGGTCCGATGCAGATCGCCTCATCGGCGAGCTGGACCGGAAGCGAATCCCGATCGGCCTCGCTGTAGGCCACGACGGTCTCCATGCCGAGTTCTCGACAGGCGCGCAGGATCCTGAGGGCGATCTCGCCCCGGTTCGCGATGAGGACCTTTCGGAACATGCTCAGCCGTCCGACGCGCCGGCCGAGGCGAACTCGATGAGGATCAATCCCTGGCCGAACTCGACCGCGTCGCCCGGCTCGACGAGGCTGGCGCCGACCACGCCATCCGCCGGTGCGACGACTTCCTGAGGGACGCCGAGCATGTCGACCGTACCGAGTCTGTCGCCGGCCCTGACTCGTGAACCGGCCCCACTCTCGGGACGCGGCTGGAAGGTCCCGACCGCCGGCGATGTCGCGACGGTCCGACTGCCGTCACGCCCGCTCGAGCCATCCCGACCGTCGTGGTCATCCCGACCCGGCCCGACCGGCGTCAGTCCCGACGGGTTCGCGGCTGGGACGCCCGACCGCGCCGTTCGATCGCGATCCCCGGGTCGTCGGTCACGGTGCTGGGCGATGGGCGTAGCGCCGACGCTTGATGGCCGACGAAGTCGGACCCGCCAGGCACCCTCTCGAACCTCCAGTTCGCCGAGTCCCGTCGCGCCCAGCTTGGCGATGAGCGCAGGCAACAGATCGGTCCGAAGGCGCTCCAGGGCGGCGTGGTCTCGGCGGCGATTCGCGGCAGACCGTTGGGGCACTCGCTAGACCTCCTCGTGCGCTGGCGGTTCGTCGCGCGACCACGTCTGGACCCTCGATTCGACCGCCCGGCGGCCTGGATCGATCAGGTCGCGCAACCGATCCCCGAGCCCCCGCGCCGGCGGCGGCGCGACGTCCGGCAGCGTGGTCTCAGTGTAGGACCCGAAGGCCCGGTAGCGCCGGTACCTTGCGTCGATGAGCTGATCGAGGGTGAGACCATCGAGCGCATCCAGGCGGTCGACGATGATCGCCTTGAGGCTCCGGGCAGCTTCGGCCGGATCGGCCTGGGCGCCGTCGGTCGGCTCCGGGACCACGATATCGACGACGCCCAGGTCGAGTTGATCCGCGGCGCTGATCTTCATCGCGAATGCCGCGGCCGGCGCTTCATCGGCGGTCCGCCACAGGATGGCCGCGCAGCCCTCGGGCGAGATGACCGAGTAGACCGCGTTCTCGAGGGCGATGACGACGTCGCCGACGGCGATGGCGATGGCCCCGCCGGAGCCTCCCTCGCCGGTGATGACGGTCACGATCCGGGTCCGCAGCCGAGTCATCAGCCCGACCGACCGGGCGATGGCTTCGGCGATCCCGCGCTCTTCCGATTCCGGGCCTGGGTGAGCTCCGGGGACATCGACGAAGGTCAGCACCGGCAGCTCGAATCGCTCGGCCAGCTCCATCGCCCGGATCGCCTTGCGATAGCCCTCCGGGTGCGGCATCCCGAAGCTGCGCCGGATGTTCTCCTCGGTGTCGACGCCCTTCTGCTGGCCGACCACGACCACCCGGCGCTCGCCGATCCGAGCCAGGCCGACGACCATCGCGGCATCGTCACCATACAGGCGGTCACCATGCAATTCGACGAATTCGTCGGCCATGGCGGACACGAATTCGAGCGTCCTCGGTCGCTGCAGATTGCGGGCGAGCTGCACTCGGGCCCAGACGGCATCGAGTGGATCCGGGTCGCCCGACGCATCGTCGGGTGTCGGCGCCGGACCCGGGTCGGGGCGATCGGTCACTCGTTCGGCCAATGAGCTCAGGAAGGACAATGGCCGGAATCCGGCGGGCTCGCCATCGATCGCAGGGAGCGCGTCGCTCGTGAGCCCTCGAACGGGCAGCAGACGAAGGAGCCCGATCAGTTCATCACGCAGGTCCGGACGAGCCACGACCCGGTCGATGAAGCCGTGGGCGAACAGGAACTCCGATCGCTGGAAGCCGGCCGGCAACTCCTGGGCGATGGTTCCCGCTGACACCCGCGATCCCGCGAAGCCGATGAGGGCATTCGGTTCGGCGACATTGACATCGCCGACGGCGGCGAACGAGGCGAACACGCCGCCGGTGGTCGGATCGCCCAGGACGCTGATGTACGGGATCCCCGCGGCCCGCAGGCGTTCGATCGCGCCCATCGTCTTGGCCAGCTGCATCAGGGCGAGGGTCCCTTCCTGCATGCGCGCCCCGCCAGATGCGCTCACGATGATGAGCGGTACCCGGCCGGTCAGGGCGAATTCGGCGGCACGGGTGACCTTCTCGCCGACCACCGCACCCATCGACCCGCCCATGAACCCGAAATCCATGACACACAGCGCGACGGGCAACCCGCCCAGGTTCGCGCTGCCCCAGACCGCGGCATCGCCCATCCCCGTCGCCGCCTGGGCCGCCGCCAACCGATCCGGATACGGCTTCTGGTCGACGAACCCGAGCCGGTCGACCGATCGCAGGCCGGCGTCCCACTCAGACCACGAGCCCTCGTCGACGAGCTGCTCCACGCGGGTCGCCGCCGACAACCGGAAATGATGACCACAGGTCGGGCAGACGCGCATGGACTTGTCGAGCTGTTTATTGAACAGCATCGTTTCGCACGACGGACACTTGGTCCACAGGTCGGGCGGGTAGACGTCCCGTCTGGCCCGGAATGTGGGCAACTTGATGGGCATCAGATCAGCCTCGAGCCGCGGGACGTTCGGCCGCGGCGCCAGGCGACGTACGCGGCACCGGCCAAGGACAAGGCGGCCGATGTCACGGCCCCGCCGATGACCCATGGCCGGCCGAGCACCGGCCTGGCAGGTCGTGCGAACGCGCCGACCCAGGCGGGGGCGAGCTCGCCAGGGGCGATCGGGAAAGGCACGACCGTCGGCTGCTCGACCGACCGCACCCGCATGGCCAGGGCGACCTGGGCGAGGCGCCCCGACAGGGCCTCCTCGAACCGGAATGATGGGTGATAGCGCGGCAGGTCACGGGCCAGCCGGCCGGCCACCGCGTGCAGCGGGTTCGTTGTCGAGGACTTGACGATGTGATCCGTTCCGCGTGAGTGGGCGGTCAGCAGCGAATCGAGATACCGGTCGGTCTCGAGGGCCTCGATCTGCAAGGTGTCCCGGTCGGCTGACCCGTTCGTCACCGCGGCTGATCGTCGTGTGGGTCGAGGTCGCGGGCGACGCTTCGAAGGGCCCGGTGGATCAACACGCGGACCGCACCCTCGGAGCGCCCCAGGATCGCTGCGATCTCGGGCGTGGTCAGCTCGTCCACGAACCGCAGGACCAGGGCGCGACGGCGGTCGTCGGGCAGCCGGTCGATCGCCCGCCATGCATCGGCCGTCTCGGCCCGAAGGCTCACCTCGTGTTCGACATCCAGGGTCGAAACGGATCCGACCGCCGCCTCGAGTGGCGCCTCCGGTCGCCGGGACCGGCCGCGGCGGCGCTCGGCCACGACGTTCCGGGCGATCTGGAAGAGCCACACCCGGAAGGTCGACGCCCTGTCGCCGGCGGCTGCGTCGGCCCGCTCCTCGAACCCGCCGATGCCGGCGAGTGCGGCCAGGAAGGTGCGAGCGGTGGCATCTTCCGCTTCGTGATGGTCGCGAAGTTCGTAGAACGCGAAGTTGTACACCTGGGCGACGTACTTCCGATACAGGGCCTCGAACCGGACCGGGTCCGCTCGGGCGGCCACGACCAGCGGACGATCGCGGTCGTCACGCCCGGATCTCGTGGTCGCCTGGCGAGGACCGTCCTCCACCGGGCGGTCCACTCTCCAGAATGCCGGTCGAGCCAATCTGTTACACCCTGACCGGCGTCGGCTCGGCCAGCCGAACGTGACTGACCTCCCCGACGACGACGGAACGGGGCCGACCCGGCAGGGCCGGATCCGCGAAGAGGAGCGCACCGGTGATCGGATCCACGCCGGCACCGATGCCGGTCACAGCGCCGTCGGGCCGCTCGAGTCGGATCCGGCGGCCGGTCGTCACCTGGCGGTCCGCCCAGGCCACCGTGTCGAAGACGGACCGCTGGCGCAGACCTTCGATGGCCGGCTCGAGCTCGGCCAGGAACGCGCCCAGGAGCGTCGCCGCATCGATCCGACGGCCAGCGGTGACCTCGCGTAACGACGTCATCGACGCCCCGAGGCCCGGCGGGAAGGTCCCCGCTGGCCAGTCCGTGTTGATCCCGAGCCCGATGACCACGCGCGGGTCACCCGTCCCCAGGCCATCTGTCTCGCCGAGGACCCCGGCAAGCTTGCGCACGGTCCCGGATGCGGCGGCATCGTCCGTCGGCTCGACGACCAGGTCATTCGGCCATTTGAGCCGGATCGACCCGATCGGCAGGTCCGCCGTCAGTTCGGCGGCCCGGGCCATGGCCAGCGAGACGATCGCAGCGAGGCGCCAGGTGTCGGCGGGCACCAGCCAGGTCGGACGGAAGCCAAGTGACAGCAGCAATGCCGCGCCCGATGGGGCCAGCCACGGGCGGCCATCCCGGCCCCGGCCCTGGGTCTGTTCGGTCGCGACGGCCAGGCACACTTCGGGCGTTCCGGCCGCGAGCCATCCGCGCACGACGTCGTTGGTCGACCCGACCTGGGCGAACGATTCGGAGCGGGCGAGGAAGTGGCTCACCACGGCAGACGTATCGAGCGGGGCATCAGCTGGCGGCCGCCGCGTCGGCCGGCTTGTCGATGGGCTCGGGTCGTTCGAGCTCGAAGGCATCGTGCAGGGCCCGGAGCGCCGTCTGCAGGTCGGCTTCCGCGATCATGCAGGTGATCCGGACCTCCGACGTCGAGATCATCTCGATGTTGACCCCATGATCGGCCAGCGTCCCGAACATCCGGGCGGCATAGCCGGGCGCGTTATGGAGTCCCGCGCCGACGATGGACACCTTGGCGACCGATGCATCGGTGGTCAGCTCCCGCGCTCCGAGTTCGCGGACTAGCGGGTCGAGCGACTTCTTGGCGGCTGCCAGCTCGACCCGGGGCACCGTGAACGACAGGTCGGTCTCGCCGCCGTGCCCGACATTCTGGACGATCATGTCGACGTTGATGCCCGCTTCGGCAAGCGGATCGAAGATCGAGCGCGCGACGCCCGGCCGGTCCGGCACCGCGACGATGGTGACCTTGGCGACGTTCCGGTCGTGGGCCAGACCGCGGACCTTGTTGCGCTGTTCCACGAATGGATCCTCCCTGATGAGCGTGCCCGGCGCGTCCTCGAACGAGCTGAGGACCTCGATGACGACGCCGTTGACCCAACCGAGTTCGACCGCCCGGACCTGCATGACCTGGGCGCCCTGGTGGGCGAGTTCGAGCATCTCCTCGTAGCCGATGACCGGCAACTGCCTCGCTTTCGCCACGAGCCGCGGGTCGGCAGTGTAGATGCCCCGGACGTCGGTGAAGACCTGGCAGCGGCTCGCACCCAGGCTGGCGGCCAGGGCAACGGCAGTCGTATCGCTGCCACCTCGACCGAGCGTCGTGATCTCGTCGTCCTCGGCCGCCTGCGAACTCTGGCCCTGGAAGCCGGCAACGATCACGACCTTGCCGGCCTCGAGCTCGGCCCTGACCCGGCGCGGGTCGATGCCGGCGATCCGGGCTCGGCCGTAGCGGCCGTCAGTGCTGATCCCGGCCTGCGGGCCGGTCAGGCTGATGGCCGCGACATCGAGACCGTGGAGGGCCATCGACAGGAGCGTGGCCGCCTGATGCTCGCCGGTCGCGAGCAGGACGTCCAGCTCGCGCAGATCGGGTTCATCGGTGATGGCTGCCGCCAGTCCGAGCAGCTCGTCCGTCGTATCCCCCATCGCCGACACCACGACCACGAGGTCGCTGCCGGCGTTGCGCTCACGGGCGATCCGCCGGGCGACTCGCTTGATCCTGTCGGCATCGGCCACCGACGAGCCACCGAACTTCTGGACGACGAGTGGGGCTGACATCGCCCGCATTCTACCCGGGGCTCCCCGGCGTCCCGAACCCGGCCGCCCTGTTCATGTCACCATGATGGCCCCGGGATCGACGGAGGAACGCGACCATGTGCTTCGACCTGGACAGCCGGCCGCCCATCGCGCCGGTCGCCGGCGGCTCGCTCGAGCATGACTCCATGATCCTGACCGCCGGCGATGACGCGCGGTTCCTGGCGTTCCGGGCCGTACCGGGCGAACCGACCGACGCGGCCGTCGTCATCCTGCCCGACGTTCGCGGCCTGCACCCGTACTACGAGGAACTGGCCCTGCGGTTCGCGGAGGCAGGCATCAGCGCCCTGGCCATCGACTATTTCGGGCGGACTGCCGGCGTCGAAACCCCGCGCGACGACACCTTCGAGTACATGCCCCACGTCGAGCGGACGACCGCCGCCGGGATGACCGCCGACCTGCGGTCGGCGGTCGAAACGGTCCGGCTCGACAGACCGAACGCCCGCCTGTTCACGGTCGGCTTCTGCTTCGGCGGCCGGTGGGCGTTCGGGACGCCCACGCTCGGACTCGGCCTGGCCGGCGCCATCGGATTCTATGGATCGCCCGTCGGCGTCCGGGCGAACGGCACGCCCATCCCGGTCGAGAGCACGGAGCGGATGGAGTGCCCGATCCTCGGGCTGTTCGGCGGTGCCGATCAAAGTATCCCGCCCGAGGCCATCGCCGAATTCGACACGGCCCTGTCGGCGGCCGGGGTCGAGCACCGCCTGGTCGCCTACCCGGACGCCCCGCATAGCTTCTTCGATCGCAAGGCAGCCGCCTTCGAGGCGGAGAGCCGGGCAGCCTGGGCCGAGGTCCTGCGGTTCATCCGAGCTGCGCGTTGACCGGTCGTCAGGTGCGTTGGACGACCCGGGCGCCCTGATTGCGCGGCTCGACGACGCGGATCCGACCGACGAGGTCGGTGTCGGCCGCGGCTGCTCCAAGTGCCGCCTCGATCCGGGTGATCCCGGACATCGTGTCGACGAAGGCGAGGATGGTCGAGCCGGCACCCGACAGGCATGCCCCGAGCGCGCCGGCGTCGCGCGCGGCAGCGATCATCGCGGGCAACTGCGGGAAGACCGCGGCCCGGTAGGGTTCGTGCAGGCGATCGGTGGTCAGCAGGGACAACGTCCCATACTGCCCCGTCGCCAGCCCGGCAACGCCGACGGCGACGGCTCCGAGATTGGCGATGGCATCGTCGAACGGCACGACCGTCGGCAGCGCGGCCCGCATCTCCTCGGTCGGCAACCGCAGGTCCGGGATGAACAGGACCGCGCGCAGGTCGCGTGGTGCCTCGAACCGGACGGCCTCCACAGAGTTCGCCGTTCGGGTGGACACGACGAAACCACCCAGCAGGGCCGCCGCCGCATTGTCCGGGTGGCCCTCGATCTCGCACGCGATCTGGAGCATCTCGGCGATCGACAGGGCGTCATTGACGAGCGTGTTGCCGGCCAACACGCCCCCGACCGTCGCCGCGGCCGACGAACCTAGGCCCCGCGCCAACGGGATCCCGTTGGTCATGGAGATCCGCCAGCCCAGTCCCTCCGGGAGTTCACCGCGCGCCGCGCGAAGCGCCGCCTCCAGGCCACGGACGAATCGATTGTCGCGATCGCGGGTCAGCTCGTCGGCTCCCTCGCCGTCGACGGTGAGCTCGATCAGGCCGCGACTCCACGCTCGGACCTCGAGCTCGATCGTGTCGGTCAGGGCCAGGGCCAGACCCAGGCAGTCGTAGCCGGCTCCGAGGTTGGCCGACGACGCCGGGACCTCCACCGTGATTCGGTTGCCATCGAGCTCGGCGAGCCACTGACCCATGGGCGCCACCCTACCAGCCGAGTGCGACGGCGACAGCGCCGAGCGTGGGCGCGGCCTCGAGGAACGGCGGGACCTGACGTTCCGCAGTGGTCGGATCCTTGAGGCCGTGCCCGGTCAGCACGCACACGACGGTCGCGTCCGGGTCGAGTTCCCCCCCAGCCACGGCCTTGGTCACCCCGGCGACACTCGCCGCCGAGGCCGGTTCGCAGAACACGCCCTCGTACCGGGCGAGCGCGCGGTAGGCGGCCAGGATCTCGTCATCGGTGACGGCGCTGATCCGGCCGCCCGACTCGTCGCGGGCCTGGGTGGCCAGCTCGGCCGACGCGGGCGCGCCGATCCGGATCGCGGTCGCGATGGTGTCCGGTCGTTCGATCCGGTGACCGACGACGAGGGGCGCGGCACCGGCTGCCTGGAAGCCCCACATCCGAGGCCGCGACGTGGTGATCCCGGCAGCCTCATAGTCGGAGAAGCCTGCCCAGTACGCACTGATGTTGCCGGCATTGCCGACCGGGATGGCCAGGATGTCCGGCGCGCGGCCGAGCGCATCACACACCTCGAAGGCAGCCGTCTTCTGGCCCTCCAACCGGTTCGGATTGACCGAATTGACGAGCGTCACCGGGTGGTCGTCCTGTTCGGCGAGTGCCCGGACGATGGCCAGGGCCTGGTCGAAGTTGCCATCGATGGCCACGACCCGGGCGCCGGCCATCAGCGTCTGGAGCAGCTTGCCCACGGCGATCTGGCCCTTGGGCAGGACGATGATCACCTCGAGACCGGCCGCCGCCCCGTAGGCTGCCGCGGACGCGGATGTGTTGCCGGTGGAGGCGCAGACGATCGCCCGTGCTCCGGCTTCGATGGCCTTGGCCACGGCCAGGACCATGCCCCGATCCTTGAACGAACCGGTCGGGTTCTGACCCTCGACCTTGAGGTGCAGGTCGGTCAGGCCGAGTGCGGCCCCCAATCGTCCGGCCCGGATGAGCGGGGTGAACCCCTCACCAAGGCTCAATCCCGGAGTCGCATCGGTGACCGGCAGGAAGTCCCGGTATCGCTCGAGAAGCCGCGGGCGGACGATCTCGGATGTCGGTCTGGGCTCAGTCATCGATCGGATACTCGATCCCGCTCCGGGCGCGGAAGGTGCGCCGATCGAGGTCTGGCTGCGACCCCCCGGCCGTCGCCGGAGCGTGTCCGGCCCAGCTCGAGCCGGTTGATCGCGCGATCGCGATCAGGTCGCCGAGTACGGCCGACGCGGTCGCCGGTCCCCCGGCTCCCGGGCCATCGAAGCCGACCCGGCCGACGGGCACGCCGTCGACTTCGATCCGATTCGAGACCCCCGCCGTCCGACCGAGCGGGCTGTCGATCGGGACCGCGGTCGGCAGGACGCCAGCGCGGATCCGTCCAGATCCGTCGCGCGAGGTACTGGCCAGCAGCTTGATGACCCGGCCGATCGATCGTGCGTCGGTCTGGTCCGCCAGGCTGACCGTGGTGATGCCCGGGCCAGCCGGACCGTCGATGCCGTAAGGTCGGGTCGCGATGGCGGCGGGGTCCAGCCAGGTGTCGAACGCGACGCGGGCCAGGATCACCAGCTTGTTGGCTGCGTCCTGGCCCTCCACATCGCCGCGCGGGTCCGCCTCCGCGTAGCCGCGCTGTCTGCGCCTCGGCCAGGGCAGCCGAGTACTCGACCGGATGGTCCGCGTCGGTCATCGCGGTCAGGATGTAGTTCGTGGTCCCATTGACGATGCCCCGGACACCGTCGATCCGGTTTGCGGCCAGATCACCCGCCAGCGGGCCGAGGATCGGCACGCCGCCGCCCACGGCCGCCTCGAACCGAAGGCTGGCTCCGGTCCGCCGGGCGATCGCCTCCAGCTCTGTTCCGTGATGGGCGATGACGTGCTTGTTGGCCGTGACCACGCTCTTGCCCATCGAGAGGGCGGCCGCGATGAGCGTGCGGGCCGGCTCGTCGCCGCCGAGCAGTTCGACGATCAGGTCGACCGCCTCGTCGGCCACAACGTGGGCCGGCGCATCGGACACGATCTCGCTGGGGATCCCGGCTGCCACAGCTCGCGAAGGATCGCGGACAGCCACGGCAGCCAGCCGGATCGGCGACCCGTCGGCCGGCCCCGATCCGTCGGACCGTGCGAGCAGGGCGCCGATGACCTCGCGGCCGACCGTCCCCGCACCCAGCACGCCGACACGGATCGGGGAGCCGCTCATGGGCGCAGGACGTCGGGTGGGCGCATCGGCCGAATGGTAGCCGACCGCCGGGTGCCGCCGGCCGATGGCCGTCCGCTACACTCGCGAGCCATGACCGACGAAGCGGGCCGCCCGCGCATCTTCTCCGGGATCCAGCCGTCCGGGATCGTCCACCTCGGCAACGATCTCGGGGCCGTTCGCAACTATGTCCGGCTCCAGACCGAGTATGAGGCGATCTACTGCATCGTCGACTACCACGCCCTGACGAGCACGCACGATCCGGATCTGCTCAGGACCCGGACTCGGGAGATGGCCGCTTCGTTGCTCGCCCTTGGCCTTGACCCTGACCGGTGCACGCTGTTCGTCCAGAGTCATCGCCCCGAAGTGACCGAGCTGGCCTGGTTGCTGACCACCGTCACCCCGGTCAGCTGGCTGGAGCGGACGCCGACCTACAAGGAGAAGAAGGAACACCAGCCCGACGACGTCAACCACGGGTTGCTGGCGTACCCCGTGCTGCAGGCCGCCGACATCATCATCTACAAGGCCACGCTCGTCCCGGTCGGCAAGGACCAGGCGGCCCACCTGGAGCTGTCACGAGAGATCGTCCGGGCGTTCAACCATCGGTACGGCGAGACCTTCCCGGAGCCGAAGGCCGTCTACACCGAGGCGCCCACGGTGCTCGGGACCGACGGGGTCCGGAAGATGTCCAAGTCGGTCGGGAACACGATCGACGTCCTCGGGCCACCTGACCTCATCCGCAAGCAGGTCATGTCGATGGTCACCGACACGCAGCGGATCCTGCGGACCGATCCGGGTCGACCCGAAGTCTGCAACGTCTGCCAGCTCCAGCGAGCCTTCGGCGACGACTACGAGACGTTGTGGGAGGGAGAACGAACCGCCCGGACCGGCTGTGTCGACATGAAGCGGATCCTCGCCGACCGGATCATCGAGCGCTACGCTGGACCGCGCGAACGGTTCCAGGCCCTGATGGCCGACGCCGATGCGGTCGACGACATCCTCGCCGCGGGAGCCGAGCGGATCCGGCCGATCGCCGAAGCCACGATGGTCGAGGTCCGGGAGAAGATGGGCCTGCGTTGATGCCATGCTGAACCTGAAGGCCGGCCGTCGCGATCGCCGCCTCCTGAGCATCCTGCTCGTCCTGGCTGTCATCGCGGCCTTCTTCTACGTCCTCAGCGTCCTGACCGATGTCTTCTTCTACTTCGGCGACATCCTGCTGACGTTCTTCCTGGCGTGGTTGCTGGCCTTCATCATCAGCCCGATCGTCAGCCGCGTCGTGAGCGCGATCCCGCATTTGCCGCGGGCCGTGGCGACGATCCTCGTGTACACGGCGGTCGTCGGGATCCTGATCATCCTGGTCGTCATCGCTGCCGGCGCCCTGGCCACCTCGATCGCCCAGTTCGCGGCCTCGATCC
This sequence comes from uncultured Chloroflexia bacterium, assembly GCA_963720715.1. Taxonomy (GTDB): domain Bacteria; phylum Chloroflexota; class Limnocylindria; order Limnocylindrales; family CSP1-4; genus SPCO01. Next base: position 45,025 of record CAVRGM010000004.1, on the reverse strand, counting down.
CGGACATCAAGGCCAACCTGCCGACCATCCTGGCGCCCTGGCAGGACCGCCTCGCGGCGATCGGCCTGGGCCAGATCGACCTCAATGCCCAGGCCGAGGCGGCGCTGGCCAATCTCGACGACATCGCCGCCTCGCTCGTTCAGCCGCTGCAGGCCATCGCCGTCGCCAGCCTGGGCGTGGTCGGCACGATGCTCATCGTGTTCTTCCTGTCGATCTATATGGTCCTCGACCGGGATGCCGTCCTGGCGTTCCTGTTCCGGGTCATCCCGCCCGCCTATTCCGAGGAGTCACGGCTGTTCGAAACGTCCGTGTCACGGTCGTTCGGCGGCTTCCTGCGCGGGCAGGCCCTGATGGGCGTCGTGTATTTCCTGGTCGCCCTGGCCACGAACCTGGTGTTGGGCCTGCCGCTGGCGGCGCTCACCTCGGTATCGGCCGGCTTCCTGCAGATGATCCCGTTCTTCGGGCCGTTCGTGTCCTGGACGCCGCCGGTCATCGTGGCCCTGGTGCTGCAACCCGATGCCGTGGTCCCGACGATCATCCTGATGGGCGCGGGCTGGCTCGTGGTCATGAACGTCCTGCAGCCGCGGATCATGCAGGGGGCGGTCGGGATCCATCCCATCGTGGTCCTCGGATCGGTCCTGATCGGCGGGCGGATCGCCGGGATCCCCGGGGCGATCTTCGGGATCCCGATCGCCGCCGTCGCGTCCGCCTTCGTCCTGGAATTCCTCAAGCGCACCTCATCCGACCGATCCGTGACCGGACGCGCAGCGCGTCGACTGGAAGAGCGCGACGGCCGACCGGTCCGGATCCCACGCGAACCGGTCCCGGGCAGTGCCGACGATATCGAAGAGTCGGGCGCACCCGACGCGTCGAGTCTGCCGACATGACGTCGGGTCGCGATCCGGACAATGGTCGAGAGGACCCGCCACCGGATATGACCCGGGAGCGCGCCAGGACCGAGCGGCGCGACGTCGACAAGGAACGCGGCGAGCCGCTGGCCGGCGGCGCCGAGCGAGGCGGGCCACGGGCGCTCCGATCGACCACTCGTCCGCCAGTCGGATCGACGACCCGGCCGCGGATCCTCGTCACCAACGACGATGGCGTCGAGTCGCGCGGCCTGCTGGCCCTCAAGCAGGCGCTCGAGGGGATGGGTGACGTCACCGTCGTCGCCCCGGACACGAATCAGAGCGCGGTCGGCCACCAGAAGACCCTGATGCGCCCGCTCCGGGTCCGCGATCGGATCCTCGCCGACGGCTCGATCGCCTATTCGGTCGACGGATCACCGACCGACGCGGTCAGCCTCGCGTTCCTCGGTCACTTCGGTCACGGTTTCGACCTGGTCGCGGCCGGCATCAACTACGGAGCGAACCTGGGCGACGACATCACCTACTCGGGAACGGTGAGCGCTGCGATGGAAGGGGTCATCAACGGCTGTCCGGCCTTCGCGATCTCGCAGGAATACTACGCGCACCCCGATTTCGAACTGGCCGGTCGAGTCGCGACCGCGGTCGCCCGCAACATCCTGGAGAACGGTCTCTCGGCCGGCGAGCTGATCAATGTCAATGTCCCCGCAGTCACGTCCGACGAGTTCGATGGAGTCGAGGTCACCCGCCTCGGTAAGCGCGTGTACCAGGATCAGCTGGTCGAGCGCCAGGACCCCCGTGGGATCCCGTACTTCTGGATCGGCGGGCCGCCGCCGTCCGGTCTGGCCGTGCCCGGGACCGATTTCCATGCCGTGGTCAACCGCCGGATCGCCGTCACCCCGATCCACCTCGACCTGACCGGCCGGCGCCTGCTCAAGCGCCTCAAGACGTGGGACTGGACCCTGCCGGATCCGCCGGTCGACCCCGACGAGAGACCCTGAGGCACATCGTCGGACGTCGATGCCAAAGGCGGACGCCGGTCCGTGGCCGACCGCAGGACGCGACAGCAGGCTGTGGTCATGGACGTGCAACGCCTCGCAACGGCCCGCATCATCCGGTTCCTCGAACGCGAACCGGTCCTGTGGCTGTCCACCGTCCGGCCCGATGGCGGACCACACGTGGTCCCGGTCTGGTTCTGGTGGGATGGCACGGCGATCGTCGTCTTCTCGAAGCGCGAAGCCCAGAAGGTCCGAAACCTGCAGGCGAACCCATCGGTCATGCTGGCGCTCGGTGACGCCGACGACGACTTCGACGTCGGGCTGATCCAGGGACGCGCCGAACTGTCACTCCTGCAGGCCGGGACTCGTCCGCCGGAGCCGTTCCTGGCCAAATACGAAGCCCGGATGGCCGCGCTGAAACTGAGCGTTGATGACTTCGCGACGACCTACGCGCAGCGCATCCGGATCGTGCCCGATCGATTCCTCGGCTGGCATGGCCGGACGACGCCACACAGCGCCAGGATCATCGGCGCCCCGCACGCGCCCATCTACGAACCGCGGCGGCGCGTCCTGCACGGCGAACCGATCGGCGCCTGAACGGGCGTCACGCGTTGACGAGTGGAACGTCGACGACGTGCTCGGCGATGAACCATACCTGGAGTTCGTGCCGACGCAGGATGTCACCCATCAGCATGTCGTTGGAGCCCCAATCCTCGGCCTCCTCGGTCATCGTGATCGCCTTGCGGACCTTGCCGATGATCGTTTCGTGCGCACGCAGCGTCCGATCGATCATGACCGCGACCTCTTCGGCGCCATCGGGCGGCCGCTGGATCGACGTCAATTCGGCCGCGTGACGTGGATCACCGACGGCGATGCCGCCCAGGCTCTGGACGCGCTCGGCGATGAGGTCGATGAGCTCGAGCTGCTCGTCGGCGTGCTTGTCGAACAGGAGATGGAGCTGATAGAAGGTCGGGCCGGCGACGAGCCAGTGGTGCTTCTTGTAGAGCGCGTACAGGACCATGGTGTCGGCCAGGATCTCGTTGAGTGCGGTACAACTCGCGGACCGGGCCTTGTCGGGCAGGCCGATCGGGAGCGACCGCAACGTGCCGAACCCCTGGATGGGTGGCGCGGACACATCGAGTCGGGGTTCGGGCGAGCGCGAGCCGTTACTTCGGCCGTTCTTGGTCTGCGTCGTGCGGGTAGGCATGCCGGGTTCCTCCTGTCTGGGAGGGAAGCGTGTCGCACCCGACGCTACGGCTGCCCCGTCGTGCGACAGCCATCCATCGCAGGCGCGTTACGGGATGGTCAACGGAGGGTCCGTCCGGCATAGGCTTCCAGCCGATCGAGGGCCTCGGGCAGATCCGTCCTGCCGAACCCGATCCGGAAGTGGTTGCCGGGGTGCTCGAATGTCGATCCCGGGATGAGGAGCACGCCCTCGGACTCGACCAGTCCGGCGGTCCAGTCGTCGATCCGCACGCCGGGCACGACGAGCCGCGGGAACGCGACCGAGCCCGCGCGCGGTCGGACCCAGCTGAACCGGTCCGACCAGGCTTCGAAGAACCCGTCGAGCAGGTCCATGTTGGCGGCGATGATCTCCCGCGACCGAGCGACCACCCGATCACCGGCCCGGAGCGCGATGACGGCAAGGATCTCGGCCGGCGCCGACGAGCAGATCGTCGTGTAATCCTTGAAGGCCGCGATGCGCTCGAGCAACCCGCGGTCGTGACTCGCGAGCCAGCCGATCCGGAGACCGGGCATGGCATACGTCTTGGACATGACCCCGAGCGATACGGCAGTGGGCAGCACATCCACACCGGCCGGTAGTCGAGCCGCCGGGTCGAACTCGAGACCGCGGTAGACCTCGTCGAGGAGGAGGGTCGCCCCGGCGTCACGCGCGATCTCCACGACAGCCTCGAACGTCGCTCGATCCGGCAGCATGCCGGTCGGGTTGTGCGGCGAATTGACCACGATGAGACGGGTCGCCGGCGTCACTTCCCGGCGCAGTCGATCGACGTCGATGGCCCAGCCGTCGACCTCGTGCAGTTCGTGCAGGGTGACATCCGCGCCGGTCGCGCGGGCGATCTCGTACAGGCTCTGGTAGCCGGGCCAGGTCACGACCGCGTGGTCGCCCGGCCCGAGGAGCACGTTGACGAGGCAGAAGATCGCTTCCTCGGCGCCCGCGAACGTGAGCACATCGTCCGGAGCGACCGAGGTGTACAGGGAGGCGATCTCACGCTTGAGCAACGGGTGGCCGGTCGACTCCGTGTACGCGAGCAGGAGCCCGTCCCACAGCTGTCGGGTCTCGTCGTCGGCGAGGTCGAGGAGGTCGGTCATCGACCAGGCCTGGACGTCGGAGGCGCACAGGACGTGGCGCACCGCGAATTCCCATCGGGCGAAGTACCGTTCGAGGGCGAAGTCAGCGATCCGCATCCGTCCATGATGGCGCACCGGTCAGCCGCCCGCGACGATCTCCGGGTCGGGCAGGTGGACGAACGTCGGATCCACCCCGAACACCTCGCGGATCCGAGCCGCGGTCAGGACCGCGGCCGGCGACCCATCGGCGGCCACCCGGCCTTCGTCGAGCAGGATCAGCCGCGGGAAGAAGTGGGCGGCCAGGGCCAGGTCGTGGAGGACCGCCACGACCGTCGTTCCGTCACGCTCGTTGAGATCGACCAGCAGCTCCATCGCTCCGATCTGGTGACGCAGATCGAGATGGACGGTCGGTTCGTCCAGGACCAGGATGGGCGCCGCCTGCGCGACCGCCAGCGCGATGAGCACCAGCTGGCGTTCGCCGAGGGACAACTCCCGGGCATCGCGACCCAACAGGTGCCCGACACCGACTCGCTCGATCGCCGCCGCGATGGCCGCTCGGTCAGCCGGCCGGGCGCCGCGAAAGGGATCTTCGTGAGGCAGCCGGCCGAGCGCCACGACCTCCTCGACCCGTGTCGCGAACGGCAGGTTGACGGCCCCCGGGACGACGGCCATCCGTCGGGCGACCTCCAGGCGGTCAAGACTCGCCACCCGATCGCCACCCAGCCGGACCTCGCCGGTCGACGGGTTGACGAGGCCACTCGCCGCCGCCAGCAGGGTCGACTTGCCGGCCCCGTTCGGACCGATCAGGGCCACTCGCTCGCCGGCCTCGATGGCGATGTCCACGTCGATCAGGACGCGTCGTTCGCCATACGCCACGGTGACCCGATCGAGCTCGAGCATCGGCCGGCTCACACCTCGTACCCGGTCCGCGCCCGACGCAGGATGAGGAGGAAGAACGGCGCGCCGATGATGGCGGTGACCACCCCGACCGGGATGCCGCCGGCCAGCCTGGCCAGGATGTCCGCGTATGCCAGCAGGGCCGCTCCGCCGACCGCCGACAGGGGCAGGACGAGTCGAGCGGACGGGCCGACCAGGAGCCGGACCACGTGGGGCACGACCAGCCCGATGAACCCGATCAGCCCACTGATCGCCACGGCCGCCGCGGTCACCAGCGAGGCCAGACCCAGGAGGATCCGGCGCTCGCGACGGACGTCGATCCCGAGGTGCGCGGCGGTCTGCTCTCCAAGGAGCAGGCCGTTGAGCGAGCGGGCGCGAAGCATGATGGCCACGCTGGCGATGACGATGATCGGCAGGGTCGCCAGGAATCGGGGCCAGGTCGCGGCATCGAAGCTCCCCAGCAGATAGGTGAAGATCTGTCGGAGGGCCGCGCCGGACAGGTACATGGCCATCGCCAACCCGGCCGCCAGCAGCGAACCGACGGCGTAGCCGGTCAGCAACAGGCTGGTCATCGGCGACAGCCCGCCGATCCTCGATAGCCGGTAGACAGCGTAGATGGCGGCCAGGGCGCCGATGAACGCGAAACCCTGGATCAGACCGAACTGCAGGAAGACGAATCGGACGGGGATGAGCACGGCGATGGCCGCGCCGAGGGCGGCACCGGAGGCCGTCCCGAGCACGTACGGGTCGGCCAGCGGATTGCGCAGCAGGCCCTGGAACGTGGCCCCGGCGACGCCGAGGGCGGCGCCGACAAGCATCGCGGTGAGGATCCGTGGCAGGCGCAGGTCGACGACGATCGTCTCGGTCGCATCCGACCAGGTCCGAGCCACGTCGATGCCCAGGAACCGATGGGCGAGGATCCGGACGGTGTCGCCGGGTTCGATCCCGACGGTCCCGACCCCGACCCCCAGGATGAGCGCGATGACGAGCGCGACGAGCCCAAGGCCGGCCAGCAGGACCGGACGATCGCGCAGACCCAGCGACCGCCCGTCTCCGGGATGGGCGGTGACCAGGATCTCGCCGCGCGTCGCCATCGATCGACTCAGGGGACCGGCGGGATGGGCTCGGCCGAGGGCAGGACGAGATCCGGATGGATGGCCGTCGCCAGCGACCGAAGGCCCTCGACGAGACGCGGTCCGGGTCGGGTGATGATCAGGTCGTCGACCGCTCGGATCGCACCATCCCTGACAGCGGTCATGACGTCCCAGCCGGGCCGGCCGGCGACCTGCTCAGGGGTCACGCCGTAGGCCGCGTCGCCGAGCAGGATCAGTGTCGGGTCGGCCGCGATGAGATTCTCGAGCGGGATGGCATAGTCGGTCGGGCTGCCGGTCGTGATCGGATCGCCGCCGGCGAGCGACACCATCTCGGCGCTGAACGAGTCGTCCGCGACCGTGTAGATGGTGCCCGTCGAGGTGTCGAGTTCGTAGAAGGTCCGGGGCTTGTCGAGGCTCGCGGTCGCGGCGGACACCGCATCGAACCCGGCCTGCATCGTGGTCGTCATCGCGGTCGCCGCATCGGCCAGGCCGGTCGCGTCGCCGATCAACCCGATGTCGGCGAGGACGCCGTCCACGTCAGTGGCGTACACGACCAGGACGGGGATCCCGAGGTCGCGCAGGCGGGCGATCGCCTCTGGCGGGTTGAAGAAGTTTCCCCCGGCGATGACCAGATCCGCCTCGAGCCCGACGATCTTCTCGACATCGACGCTCGTGTAGCTGGCCACGTCGGGCAGATCGACGGCTTCGGGCGGGTAGTCGTCGAAATCGGTCGTCGCGACGACGCGCGGGCCGGCGCCGAGGGCGAACAGGATCTCGGTGGTGGCCGGCGTCAGGGACACGATCTTCTGCGGCTCTCCCGCGATGGTCACGGCCGTCCCTTCGTCGTCCGTGAGGGTCGTCGGGAAGGCCGGCGTCGGCGTCGGCGAGGGCGAGGGCGTGAGCGCCGGAGTCGGAGCGACGGTGGCGACGGCCACCTCGGACGGGATCGGGGCATCCGACGGCGCCGCGGCGCCGGAACAGGCGGATACGGCCAGGACGAGGGCGGCCAGGACCGCCAGGAACCTGGGGCGGATGGAGGGCACGGGCTCTGCCTACCTTTCTCTCGAAGGTTCGAGCAAGCACCGTGCGGTCGGCGACCGGACTCGTACTCGGGTTGCGAGCACTCACCGTAGCGGGACTGTGCCGGGATCTCACCGGCTTCGCGACCACGCGGCGTGACAGGAGACTGTCGACGGCGAGCCTAGCAGATAAGCGCGCGATAAGCGCCTTCGACCACCATGATCCCCTCGCCCTCCTCCCGCCAATCAAGCCACCCCGCCGGAGGAGGTTGCTCGTCATGGTGGAGTCTCGATGGCTGCGTTGGGTCGGACCCGGGCTGATCGCGCTCGGAGCGGTCGGATCGATCGCTTCGACGACCCTCGGGGCCGGCCGGCTCCGACCGGCCGCGTTCGGGCCGTGCGAGGGGGCGGGGTCGAGTCCCACGATCGGCGAATCAGACGCGACCCCCGAGGACCAGGCCTGGTTCGACCTGCGGCCGGTGCTGGACGATGCCGGGGCGTTGAGCGGGCAGCGGCTGACGGTCGGGTCGACCACGACCACATCGACCGGGATATTCGACCTTCCGCCCGAGTCATTCGCGGCGGGCCCCTTCGGCTCGACCGTGCTGGTCGGCACAGATGATGGCGATCGGTCGGTGCTCGAACTCATCGATGCGGCAGCCGGATGCCGCCGACCACTCGATTCGAGCCCGACGGTCATCCGCCGCGCGACCATCGACCAGACCCGTGGCGGGGTCATCGAGATGCGCCTCGCCCGTGCCGATCGCGCCGACCTGGGCATCTGGTTCGTCCCGTTCGACGACGGTCGGTCGGCCCGCCGGATCCTCGCCCCGATCGATATGGATGCCCGGTTCGGGCGAACCTGGACCACCGAATTCGGCTGGGATCTCGGCGGCCGGCGATTGGCCGTCCAATCCTGCGGAGAGGCAGCCTGCCGCACCAGGGTCCTGGCGGCTGACGCCGGTTCGTCGGTCATGCTCGATCAGCCCGACCTCGGCCTGCTGGTCGGGATGGACGGCGATCGCGTGATCACCTATGGCGCGTGTCGCGGCCTGCCCTGTCCGCTCATCTCGACCGAGCTGTCGACGGGACGCCGGCAGGTCCTGGTCGAAGCGGCCGGCCTTGCCACGCTGGTCGGGACGACCGGCCACGCTCGCCTCGTCCTCGAGGTCGATGCGGCATCGGACCGCCGGCTCCGGTCGGTGCCGATCGACGGCGGTGAGGCGACCGACCTGGGTCCCATCCCCGCGGACCTGCGTCTCGTCGCCACCCCCGGTCGCCCGGCCGACTCGGGTCGACCATCGATCGACACGGTCCGCCTCGTCATGGACGGCGCAAGCGCCGATCCGGCCAGTCGCCCGGTCACCCGCAACATCCCGGACGGGACGCCCGTCCTGCACCACGAGGGAACACGATGACGACCGGCATGCGGCTCCGGCGACGACCGTTCCGGTCGGCGTCCGCACTCACGATGGCAGGGCTCGCTGTCGCACTCAGCCTCGGCATCGCCGACGCGCACGGACCGGATCCGGTCCTCGGCGGCGGGTGGTTCGGTCAGAACCAGGACCTGCGCTTCGCCTGGCGGTCGGGTGCCGCGCCGACCGGCGCCATCAAGTCGGCGATCAAGGCAGCAGCCGCCGATGTCAATGCGACCCGGGCCTCGAAGGCCGCGACGTTCACCTATGACTCCAACGGTTCGAACCCGATCGGCTATGGCCCGGGCGCGACCTGCGGCGTCAACGGCCTGGCCTGTTTTACCCGGAATGCACCGAACGGGTTCACCATGTGGCTCCGCGAGCAGGGACATGTCTTCGATTGGGGCACGCTCAAGTGGTGCCAGGCGTACGCCAGCGCCCCGAGCGGCTGCTACGACGCCGAAACGATCGCGCTCGATGAGTTCGGGCACGTCGAGGGACTCGATCACCACGTGAACTACGCCGATGGATCCGACTATGAGGATGCGGTCGTCCAGACGTTCTCGCGGACGAAGCCGAGCGCGGGCTGGAACCGTCACAAGTTCGGGACCTGCGACACGGCGACGCTACAGCGGCAGTACGACATGGCAAGTTGGACCGACCGCTATTCGACCTGCCTGGATGTGTCGACCGGGCTGACCATCGGCGCATCTGCGACGACGGTCCTGACCGGCGGCGCCACGACCATCACCGCCAGCCTTCGGGTCACCGACCTGGATTCCTATGTTCGCCTGGGTGGCAATCCGATCTCGGGTCGCACGGTCACCCTGCAGCGGCGGACGCCAGGCGCCTCGACATGGACGACCGTCGGCACGATGGCCGTCGGATCGTCGGCGGGTACCTATGTGACGACCCAGAAAGTCAATGCGGACACGGAATTCCGGGCGACCTTCACGTCTCCGAGCAACGAGGGTCTCCGCGGTTCTGTATCGCCGGCGATACGGATCTCGATCAACGCCTGCAAGGCGCTCGACCCGGTCGGCGGCATCGCCATCGTCTGCCCCTAGCGATGAAAGGAGCGCCTCGCATGTCCCGCTACCTCGTCCGTCGATGGTCGGTCGTGATCGTCGGCCTGGGCCTGGCGATCGCCGCCTGCACGGCGCAACCGGAGGCGTCGTCGGTGCCATCGTCCGCCACTTCGGCCCCGTCCGCGGTGGCATCGCCGCCCGGCGCCACTCCCACGCCTCCGACCCTGCCTCCGGCGTCGTCGGCCCCGCCGACGGCCGCTCTGGCCGTCGAGGGCGGTGACCCCGTCGCCGGACAACTCGGGTCATTCACCTGGGGCGGTGGCGGTTCGGACAGCCCGTGGCTGCCGGGCGCTCCACTCGAACTCGGCGCCGGCGAGCCGATCACGGTTTCGCTCGAACCGGAGACCCCGGTCGCCGAATGGACCGCGAGTCGGGTCGACGCCGGGGTGACCGATGGCAGCGGCGCGGTCTCACTCGGGTCCGGATCCGGCCCGATCGCGTTCACCAGCCCGGAGGCGGAGACCGGCACATGGTCGGTCCTGGTAGACGTCCGCTTCGGTGACGACCTCGGGTCGGCTGCTTACTACTGGCGTTTGACGATCAAGTGACCGATCGCATCGGCGTGGCAAACTTGCCACGCCGATGCCAACCAAGACCGGTCGCCCGTTCCCGTTCGGTGTTCGGCGGGTAAGCGCAGGCGTCCTCGCGCTGACCGTGGCCGCCTGCGCCGGCCAGGCGGATCGGGGCGGTCAGACCGAGCCGACCTCGCCAGGGAACACGTCGTCGGGTCTCATCGCCCTGGTCGCGAGCGGGAACGACCCGACCCTGCTCGGCTGGGGCGCCTCGGCTGTCGAGGGAGTCCCGGTCGACCTGCCGGCCGGGATCACGACCTGGATCGCGACCGGCCGAGCGAACGTCCTGGCGGCCACCCGGGCAGACGGTACCGTCGCGACCAGCGATCCGGTCGATCTCGGTGAAGCACTCGATTGGCGTCGGGTCCGCGCGGTCGGCCCGGACGGCGGACAACCGGACGGACCCCAGGCCTTCGCCACATGGGATCCCGAAGGTGGTCGGTATGCGGTGCTTGCCGGCGACCTGGCCGGCGGTGACGACGTTCGGATCGTGCTGGTCGACCCCACGCTCAAGACCGCGTTCGAGATCGATCTCGATCGGTCGATCGTGGCCGCGCCACCGGTCTGGATCGGCGACGACCGCCTGGCCGTCGTCAGCGGTGATACGGCCGAGCCGATGACGACCCTCGTCGACACGACCACCGGGCAGCTGACCGACGGGCCGGGCGGGGCTCGCCTGCTCGCGGCCTCGGGCGATGCCGTGCGCGTGGCCACGATGGCCGGGCGGGGAAGTCCGATCGTGGTCCGTGAAACGGCTGCATGGCTCGACGGCGACGACGCGTCGCTTGGCGTCATCGACCCACCGGACGATGCATCCACGGCCATCGCATTCGCACTCGACCGCGATGGCGCTCGGCTGGCGATCGCCTGGGCCGCGGACGACGGGTCCGTGTCGATCGGTGTCTACGATGCGGCAGCCGACTGGCAGCGAGTCGCGTCACCTGGGATCGGAGCGGCACGCGGCGCGGTCGTCGCCTGGCGGCGGGGCGGCTAGACCTCAGGGGCCAGGCCCGGGCGATCGCTACGCGCTGACCGGCTCGGCGGTGAAGATCGAGACTTGAGCGTCCTCGGGCAGCATCACCCCGAAGACCTTCTGGAGGGTCAGCAGGTGGACGCACGATCCCCAACTCTCGAAATAGTGGCAGGTGCATCGCCACTGACCGGCGTCGAGCCCGACGTGATGGGTGTCGTTATCGCCCCGAAACGTAAGCGAGAGCCGATCGATCGTCATCCGATCCAGCTCTCGGGCGTAGCGGTTCGCCTTCTCGACTTTGCCGATCAGGGAGCTGTGCATCGCAGCGCTACCTCCATCGCCCGTACGGGCGCTCGCGAGGCCGTCGTCCGGTCAGCACCTCGACCGGTGATGACGGTCGCGTCTGTCCGACAGGGTACACCCGGCGCCATGCCTCAGGGCGCGCTGGTGCCCTCCCGTCCGAAGTCATCCTCGAGCCGCACGACGTCGTCGAGCTCGGGGGTCGAGACCTCCATCAGCTCGGTCCGGTCGATCGCCTCATAGCGGTGGATCCGCCCGGTCGGGACGTGGCGATGCGCCCCGACACCGAGCTCTTCGACCTGGACCGTGCCCGAGTCATCCTCGAGGTGCAGCCGCAACCGACCCGCCACGACATAGATCGATTCGTCCTTGACCTCGTGCCGCTGGAGAGACAGCCGCCGGCCGGCCTCGATGACCAGGACCTTGCCGACATAGGCGTCCGTGTGGGCCCAGATGAGTTCGTGGCCCCACGGCTTTTCGACCCGCCGCGTCGGCGCCATCGGATCGTCCATCAGCCGCGGACCAGCTGCTCGCCCGCGACGAGGAGCTCGTCGCGCAGGTCCGCCGATGTGGCTTCGGTGTAGACCCGCACCAGCGGCTCCGTGCCGGACGTCCGGATCAGCAGCCACGACCCATCGGCCAGGAAGAATTTGAACCCGTCACCGGTGTCGAGGGCCATGGTCCGGACGACCGGCTGGCCAGCCAGTCCGGTCGGTGATTCGGCGGCCAGGTCGACCAGCAGCCGGCGTTTCGTCTCGGGGTACTCCGCACGCTCCACGTGGACGTCGATCCGAAGGTAGAACGATGGGCCGGCGATCTCGTGGAAATGCTCGATCGCGCGCGAGACGGGCCAGCGGCCGGCTGCCCGCTCCCGCCGGAACAGGTCCAGGAGCATCAGGTCCGCGTAGACACCATCTCGCTCTGGCAGGTGCATCCCGAACCCGAACCCACCCGATTCCTCGGCACCCATCATCGCCCCGGTCTCGATCATCCGGGGACCGATGAACTTGAAGCCGACAGGTGTCTCGTGCGTCGTGATCCCGTACCGTTCGCCGAGTCGCTCGACCATCGACGTGTTGTTGACGCTGACCACGACCGGGTCGCGCAGGCCGCGGTGCTCGGCCAGGTAGTACATCAACAGGCCGGTCACCTGGAGCTGGTGGATGAACGTGCCCCGTTCGTCGCCGGCACCCGCCCGGTCGGCGTCACCATCGAGGAACAGGCCGAGGTCGTAGCCGCCGCCGGCCAGACGGCCGAGCGCCTCGTCGACGTTCGGGCGGATCGGCTCGGGATTGACCCCACCGAAATACGGGTTCCGCTCCTGGTGGATCTCGTCGACGCGGATCCGCCCACCGGCCAGCAGGCGCGAGATCCAGCCCGCACCCGCGCCCCACATCGGGTCGACCAGGATCGACATGTCGGCGTCTTTGAGCGCATCGATATCGAGCGTCGTCCGGACGAATTGCTCGTAGCCCTCGTAGGGATCGAACCGCTCGACCAGACCGGCCGCTTCGGCATCGGCGAAGGGTCGTCGTTCGAGCCCGATCCCACCGTTGCGCGCGACGCGGGCCTCGATCGCCTTCAGGATGTCCGGTCCGGCCGCTGCCCCCGTGGCGGCCTTGACTTTGAACCCGTTGTCGGTCCACGGGTTGTGGCTGGCGGTGATGACGATGCCGGCCGCGGCGCCGCGTTCGACGACCTCGAACGAACACATCTGGGTCGGCACGGCGTGGCTGGCGAAGGCGACCGGGATGTCGTGCGCGAGCAGGATCTCGGCGGCGGCCATCGCGAAGAACTCGGACGAGAAGCGGCGATCGTAGGCCAGCACCACGCCCTTTGACGCACTGCCCTGCTCGGCGACGTAGGCGGCCACGCCGTCTGCGCAACGACGAACGTTGTCGTAGGTGAACTCGTCGGCGATGCGGGCCCGCCAGCCGTCGGTCCCGAACACGATGTCGGTCGGCGATGGCGGTCGGCTGGTCAGGGTCATGTCGGTCCTTCCGTCGCGCTGCAGCGCTCCAGGAGTCGCTCGACGATCGAGCGATCGGGGCCGGCTCCCCGAAGTCGGGCGAGCGGCTGCGTCGCGGTCATCGTACCCCGACCCAGCGGAGCGATGACTCCGAGTCGTCCATCTAGGCGGCGAACGATCAGATCGTCGTCGTCGACGGTGATCGTCTCGCCCGGCTGGACGACGGCGCCATCCCCGTGGACGCCGAGGGCGCTCATCAGAGACGACCACGAACCGAGGTCCGACCAGCCGACGTCCATCCCGGCCATGACCACGTGGCCGCTCTGGGCCGCACCCTCCATGACCGCGTAGTCGATCGAGATGGGACGTTGGATGGCCTCGTAGGCGTGCTGGAGGGCGGCGGCCGAGCCGATCATCGGGCCGAGCGACTGGAGCAGTCCGGTGTACCGCTCGAGCGCCGCCCGGATGGAGGACCGTCGCCACAGGAAGATGCCCGCATTCCAGGCGACGCCCTCCTGGCTCAGGAGCGCGTCCGCCCGGGCCGGTTTCGGCTTCTCCTCGAACCGGTTCAGGGGATAGGCACGGATGCCATCGATGTCCTGCCCGCGGGCGAGGTCGGGGATGAGGTAGCCGTACTCCGTGGCCGGTCGATCGACCTGGATCCCCAGCGTGACGAGCGGCGACTCGATCCCGAATGCGCCCGTCGCGAGCCGCTCCGCCGCGGTCCGGATCACGGCCTGATAGACGGCCGGTCGGGCGATCGTCTGATCGGCGGGCAGGACGACCATCACTTCGTCCTCGGGACGGTCGATCGCGAGCGTCGCGAGTGCGATGGCGGCGGCGGTGTTGCGGCCCTGCGGCTCGAGCACGATGGCAGCCGTCGGCACCTGATCGTGGACGATCTGCTCGTAGCGCCGGTCGGTGATGACCGTCACGTCGTCGATCAGGCCGTCGAGCCGCGCCACCGTGTCCTGCAGGAGCGAACGCTCGCCAAGGAGGGGCAGGAACGGTTTTGGGCGTTCTGGGCGGCTGAGGGGATGGAGTCGAGTGCCCCCACCACCGGCCATGATCACGGCATACATGTGCGACCTAGTCTAGGGGCGCGTGACGCGGCTCACCCGGCTGGTCTGATGGTTGATCCGGGGCGACCGGCGGGCTGCCTCCCCCGGTATGCCGATCGAGGCACATCCGGGATGGGCCAAATCAAGCATCAAGACGGGGCAGATCGCGCCCAGCCGAAGCCGCGCCCTTCGCCCCTACCCCACCGGCGCCGGGGCCACCGACGGGGCAGGCAATCCGGCCTCGGAGGCGAGCAGCGCCGCCTTGTCAGTGCGCTCCCAGGGCAGGTCCAGATCCGGCCGCCCGAAGTGGCCGTAGGCAGCGGTCTGCCGATAGATCGGCCGGCGCAGATCGAGTGCTGCGATGATCGACGCGGGACGCAGATCGAAGTGTCGATCGATCAGGGCCTGGATCGCCGCGTCGTCGATGGCACCCGTGCCGAACGAATCGACGGTGAAGCTGATCGGCCGCGCGATCCCGATCCCATACGCCACTTCGACCTCGAACCGGTCGGCGAGTCCGGCCGCGACCACGTTCTTGGCGACCCACCTGGCGGCGTACGCGGCCGAGCGATCGACCTTTGTCGGATCCTTGCCGGAGAACGCACCGCCACCGTGACGTGCCATCCCGCCGTAGCTGTCGACGATGATCTTGCGACCAGTCAGCCCGGCATCGCCCATCGGCCCGCCGGTCACGAATCGTCCGGTCGGATTGACGTGCATGACCGGGTCGGTTCCGCGAAGTTCGGGCGGGATGCTCGGCCGGATGACCGTCTCGACGATGTCCGAGCGCAGACGCTCGGTCCGCACGTCCGGATCGTGCTGGGCAGACACGACGACGGTCCGGACTCGCTTCGGGACCCCGTACTCGTATTCGATGGTGACCTGCGTCTTGCCGTCCGGTCGGAGGTACGGCAGCTGTCCGGACTTGCGGGCCTCGGTCAGTCGCCGGGCCATCCGGTGGGCGAGGGCGATCGGCAGCGGCATCAGCTCCGGGGTTTCGCGGCAGGCGAACCCGAACATCATCCCCTGGTCGCCGGCCCCGAGCTCGAACGCCGGCGCCGCGTCATCGCGAACCTCCAGCGCGGAATCGACGCCCTGGGCGATGTCGGGCGACTGCTCCTTGACCGACACGAGCGTCCCGCAGGTCAGGTAATCGAAGCCGTAATCGGCCCGGGTGTAGCCGATATCGCGAACCGTCTCCCGGACGACTGCCTGGAGATCGACATAGGTCGTTGTCGAGATCTCGCCCAGGACCATGACCAGCCCGGTCGTGGTCGCCGCCTCACAGGCCACCCGGGCGTTGGGGTCATCGCGGATGATCGCATCCAGGATGGCGTCCGAGACCTGGTCGCACATCTTGTCCGGATGGCCCTCGGTGACCGATTCGGAGGTGAACAGGTACTCGGCGGCGTCGACGATACTCATCGCCCGAAGGCTAGCACGACGGCACGCATTCAGACCCCGGAGCGGAGCGTTTCGAGGTCGAGATCGCGCTCCACCCGGCGCAGGATGTCATCGCCGATCAGACCGGCATCGCGCATCCCGATGACGGCCTCGCGCTCCGCGTCGAGGACCGCCGTCCGGATCTCCAGGTGGTCGAGCCGTTCCTGTTCCTCGTCATCGACCGGCCCGTCTCCGTGGGGCCAGGCGTGGCTGGCCTCGTGGAGGTAGCGCGACCGCAACTGCTCGACCAATTCGACGTGCCCGGGGTACTCGGCGGCCAGACTGTCCAGCCGGGTGAGGGCGGCCTGCACGGCCGCGAGTCGGGCTTCGGTCTCTTCGCCGTCCGGGCCGGACCGAGCGGTCACGTGCAGCCGGCGCATCAGCCAGGGCAGGGTGAGGCCCTGACCGACGAGGGTCGCGATGATCACGCAGAAGGTCAGGAAGATGACCAGGTCGCGCTGCGGGAACGGGTCGGGAAACAGCGGCAGCGCCAGCGCCGCGGCCAACGATACGGACCCGCGCATGCCCGCCCACGAAACGACGAACACCGCGGCTCGCGGCGGCGCGGGATCGCGGGCACGCACCTTCGGACTCAACCAGCGGGGCAGGTAGGTCGCGGGAAAGACCCACACGATCCGGGCCACGATGACGGTCAGGCTGATGGCCACGCCCCACAACACCAGGTCGCCGTCGGCGTACTCGGTCAGGCCGTCGAGGATCGTCGGCAGCTGCAAGCCGATGAGCATGAACGCGAACGCGTTGATCGCGAACAGGACGATGTCCCAGGTCCCGCGGCCGAGCAGTCGCGCATCGGCCGACAGCACGCGCGCCGCGCGGCGTCCGGCGATCAGGCCGGCGACGACCGCCGCCAGCACGCCGCTCACTCCGAGCGCCTCGGCCGGCAGGTAGGCGGCGAACGGGGCGAGGAGCGAGACCATGATCTCAAGGGTCGGGTCCGCCGTCCGCCGCCAGCCCTCGGTCAGGATCACCCCGACGACGATCCCGACGAGGATCCCGCCGAGCCCGACGGTCACGAACGCGAGGCTCGCCTCCTGCCAGGAGAAGATCCCGGTCAGCGCCGCGACCACGGCGAACCGATACGCGATCAGCGCCGACGCGTCGTTGATCAGACTCTCGCCTTCCAGGATCGTGACGATCCGGGCGGGTGCGCCGAGTCGTCGGAAAACGGAGGTGGCCGCCACGGCGTCCGGCGGGGCGACGATCGCGCCAAGCGCGAATGCCGCGCCGACGTTGATGCCCGGGATGAGGACCTGGGCCACGACACCGACCACGAGGGTCGTGAACAGGACGAGACCGATCGCCAGCAGGACGATCGGACGCAGGTTCGCCTTGAAGTCGCGGATCGGCGTCGAGAAGCCCGCTCCGAACAGGATCGGCGGGAGGAGCAGCAGGAAGACGAGATCGGGGTCGAGTTCGATCGATGGCGCCCCGGGCACGAGATCGAGCAGGAACCCGAGGACCAGGCCGCCAAGGACGAGCAGGATCGGATAGGCGACCCCGATCCAGCGGGCGATATACGCCAGCGCCACGGCCACCACGAACAGGCCGAGGACGAGCTCGATGGGACTGATCTCCATCAGCGCCCGACGGCGGCCTCCAGGTCGGACACGACGAGTGGCTCGATGTCGTCGGCCGGCTGGAACCCGAAGATCTGGCCAAGGAACGACAACCGGGCCTCGATCGTCCGCCGGATGGCGGTCGCACCACGGAACCCGTGCCCCTCGCCGGGGAACGCGATGTAGGCATGCGGGATGTGGCGGGCCGCCAGCGCGGCGACGATCCGTTCCGCCTGCTCCGGGACCACGACCTTGTCGTCGAGGCCCTGGAGGACCAGGACCGGCACATCGATGGCATCGACGAAATGGATCGGCGAGCGCTCGTGGTACCGAGCGGCCGTCTCCGGGTACGGCCCGACCATCCGGTCCAGGTAGCGTGCCTCGAACTTGTGCGAATCGGTCATGAGGAGCTCGAGGTCCCCTACCCCGTACAGACTGATCCCGGCCGAGAACCGGTCACGGAAGGCGAGGGCCGCCAGCGTCGTATACCCGCCGGCGCTGCCGCCTTCGATGGCCAGCCGATCCGGATCGACGTCACCGCGCTCGACGAGGAATGTCGCCGCCGCGACGCAATCATCGACGTCGACGATCCCCCATTCGCCGTCGAGCCGTCGGCGGTACGCCCGGCCGTAGCCGGTACTGCCGCCGTAATCCACATCGACGACGGCGATACCGCGGCTGGTGAGCAGCTGGACGCCCAGGTCCAGGGCAGTCTTCGCGTTGGACGTCGGCCCGCCGTGGAGCTGGACGAGGAGCGGCGGACGCTCGCCGTCGGGTCCACGGTAGTCGGGGTTGGTCGGTCGATAGAAGTGGGCGAAGGCGGTCCGGCCACCGGTCGTCGGGAACTCGATGAACTCCGGTTCGGCGATCGCTCCGGGGTCGATGGCCAGTGAACTCGCCCGGCGGAGGACGCCGGCCGGCCCCAGAGTCGCCACGTCGAACCTGGCCACGATGGTCGGGTCGCCGGGCGAACCGGCCAGGGCGACCATGGTGTCGCGACCGACCCGCAGTCCCTCGAGTTCGGTGAACGGCAGGACGACCTCGTCCACGTCGCCCGCCGGCCCGATCCGGTACAGCCGATCGCGTCCCGCCGACCGGCCGATCGCCGCGATGTCGCCGCCAGGCAGGAACCCGTACGTCGACCGGTCGAAGATCCAGGATGGATCCGCGAACTCCGCGTCCATGGGCGCGACCGGTTCGAGCCGGGGTCCCTCGATCAATCGGTACAGGTTCCACCAGCCGGTCCGGTCGCTGACCAGGTGCAGGATCCCGTCGGGCGACCACTCGGGCTGGACGATCGATTCGTCCGGCCCGCCCGCGGCAAGCGTCGCGGGTCCCAGGGTGCCGTCGGGCTGGACCGCGGCGACCCGCAGACGGGTGGCGTCCCAGGGCATGTCCGGGTGATCCCATTCGAGCCAGGCCAGGGACGCGCCGTCGGGGGACAACCGGGGTGCGGCCACGAAATCCGGCCCGTGGACGAGGACCCGGGCATCGCCGCCATCGAGCGGGATGGTCACCACCGTGCTGGCCGCCTCGCTGGCCGCCGTGTGATCCTCGCGAACGGCATAGAACCGCCGACGGGCCGGGTCGGCGCGCAGGTCGGCATAGCGCCAGGGACCAGCCGGGGTGATGGCCACGGGCGTCGAATCGCCCGGATCCAGCCGGTACAACCGGCCGTCGCGGACGTCGGAGTAGACGACCACGCCGCCGGCGACGACGTACGAGCCACCGCCGTACTCGTGCGCGCCTGTCCTGACGTTGATCGGATCCGGCGTCAGCTCGGCCCGCGAGCCATCGCCATCGATCCGGATGATCGTCCGCCGGCCGCCTTCGGCCGGTCGGCCCTCGATCCAATAGACGTCCCCGCCATCGATCCAGGGTTCACCCAGGACGATGCTGTCGCCGACCACGTCATCGATCCGGATCGGTGACCGCCAACTCCCGTACGGGGCGACGCGCCGCCCGAGCTCGGGATCAGGTGCCATGCTGCCAGGATGAGACGTAGTCGAGTTGCTCGGCGGTCATCGGCTCGAGTTCGATCCCAAGCGCGGCCAACTTCAGGCGAGCGACCTCGGCATCGATGGCCTCGGGCACGACGTACACCTTCGGCTCGAGTTCGGCGTGATGAAGTGCGACGTACTCGGCCGACAGCGCCTGGTTGGCGAAGCTCATGTCCATGACCGCGGCCGGATGGCCCTCGGCGGCTCCCAGGTTCACGAGCCG
Source organism: uncultured Chloroflexia bacterium (assembly GCA_963720715.1). Taxonomy (GTDB): domain Bacteria; phylum Chloroflexota; class Limnocylindria; order Limnocylindrales; family CSP1-4; genus SPCO01. The sequence goes on along the minus strand of CAVRGM010000004.1, from coordinate 25,220 downwards.
GCCCTCGGCGATGAGGTTGAGCCGCTTGCCACCGATGTCGAACTCCTGGACGTTCTCGCGGACCTCGCGGACGTGGCCCTCGGCCAGGTCGCGTAGCGCAGCCAGGTCGAGCTCCGCATCGAAATGACCCGAGTTGGCCATGATCGCGCCGTCGCGCATCGCCTCGAAATGCTCGCGTCGGAAGACGTTGATATTGCCGGTCGCGGTGATGAACAGGTCACCCCAGGCGGCCGCCTCCGCGGCGGTCATCGCCGCGAAGCCGTCCATGAGCGCCTCCAGGGCCCGGACCGGATCGACCTCGACGACCGCCACATGGGCGCCGTGGCCGGCCATCCGTGACGCGATCCCCTTGCCCACCCAGCCGTAGCCGGCGACCACGACCCGACGCCCCGCGATCAGGATGTTGGTCGCCCGCAGGATGCCGTCGAGGGTGCTCTGGCCGGTCCCGTACCGGTTGTCGAAGAGATGCTTGGTCTGGGCCTCATTGACCGCGATGACCGGAAACCCCAGGGCACCGTCGGCGGCCATCGCTCGGAGCCGGATGACCCCGGTCGTCGTCTCCTCGGTCCCGGCCAGGACGTCCTTGACCTGCTCGGGATGCCCGCTGTGCAGCAGCGAGACCAGGTCGCAGCCGTCGTCCATGGTCAATTGCGGACGGGTCGCGGCGACCGTCTCGAGGTGGGCGTAGTACGTGTCCCGATCCTCACCGCGGCGGGCATGGGTCGCGATCCCGTACTCGGCCACGAGGGCCGCCGCGACGTCGTCCTTCGTGGACAACGGGTTGCTGGCCGCGAGGACCACCTCGGCACCACCGGCCTTGAGCGTGCGCATCAGGTTGGCCGTCTCGGTCGTGACATGGAGGCAGGCGCCGATGCGCAGACCGTCCAATGGCCGGTCGCGGGTGAACCGCTCGCGGATCAGCCGCAGGACCGGCATCTCGCGCTCGGCCCATTCGATCCGCCGGACGCCCTCCGCGGCCAGGCCGAGGTCGGTCACGTCATGGGTCGGGTGGGCACGTGTCGTGGTCATCGAAGGTCAGTCTCCCTGCGGTCGAAGAAGCGCCTGAGTGGCGCGATGAAGTCGGGCCACGGCGACCCGAGGCGGTGGGCGAGGCGCTCCTCGAAACGAAGGTGTTCGGCGTAGCCGAGGCGGCGGTAGGCGTTCAACGCGGGCGGGTTGTCGGACCGCACGTTGAGCACGACCTGGTCGGACGTTCTGAGCAGTTCCGCGGTCACGGCCCCGGTCACGGCGGTCGCGAACCCGCGTCCACGATAGTCGACATCGGTCAGCACGTTCCCGACGACCGCCAGCCGTGCGGCCGGGCTGACCACGTGGGTGCCCGCGGCCGCCACCAGGCGGCCATTGACCCGCAGCCCGTAGTAGATCCCGTCGGCGATCGCGGACGCTGGCAGCCATGAGGCGAAGCCGAGCTGGTACAGCCGATTCAGGTCGCCGATCTCGACCGGCAGGAGGCGCTGGACGCCGGCCGGATACGGTCGGAACGTCGTCCGGTCGACCCACATCCGGACCATGGCCGGCCCAGGGTCGACCCGGTAGGCCGTCTCGACCGCGGACAGGACGGAGGCGGGCGCGGCGACGTAGGCGATGCGCGGCCGGATCAGTTCGCGCAGGATGGTGGCGATACCGTCGTCGCGACCCATCACGAACATCGGCTGGGGCGTCGGACCGTTGTACTCGAGGACGACGGCGATGGGCTGGTCCCCGTCCCAGGCCATCCCCCACCGGGTGCGCACGAACTCGCGTTCCTCGAGGTCGCACAACGCATAAGCGGCATACAGGCGATCGCGCTCGAGGAACGCACGCAGGGCCGCCTTGTCGGTCGTCGTCCTCGCGACGATGGTCCCGCGACGTCCGACTGCGACGCTGGCCATCAGCCGGCCGCCACGATCGACACGTCGTCCGGCAAGGCCCGATGTCTGGGTCGGTGCCCGGGCGTCTCCGACCAGCGCCGGTCGGCCGCGTCGATGGCGGTCCGAAGACCGGTCGCGAACGGTGCCCGGATGACACCCTCCTCGGTCACGATGCCGGTGATCAGCTCGGCTGGGGTGACGTCAAAGGCCGGGTTTCGGACGCTCGTCCCGACCGGTGCGATGCGGACCCCGCGGACCTCCAGGACTTCGTCGGCCTTGCGCTCCTCGATGGGGATGGCCGCACCGTCGGTTGTCCCCAGATCGACCGTGCTGGTCGGCGCGCAGACGTAGAACGGGATGCCGTGACGGGCGGCCAGGACGGCCAGCGGGTAGGTCCCGACCTTGTTGGCCGTGTCGCCGTTGGCTGCCACGCGGTCGGCCCCGACCAGGATGACATCGACCTCGCCCGTCGCCATGAGGTGGCCGGCCGCAACGTCTGGAAGCAACGTGTGCGGGACACCGGCCTGGGCCAGTTCCCAGGTGGTCAGGCGAGCCCCCTGCAGATACGGCCGTGTCTCGTCGACCAGGACATGGATGTCTCGGCCCGCGTGGAACGCCGCCTGGACGATACCGAGCGCCGTCCCGTATTGGCCGCAGGCCAGCGGCCCGGTGTTGCAGTGGGTCAGGACGCGGACCGGTCGTTCGTCCGGACCGGGCAGGATGTCCAGACCGAAGGTCGCCATCCGACCGTGGTCGGTCGTCGCCTCGAAGACGATCGCATCGGCCTCGTCACGGATCGCATCGGCGATCGCGCCGCCGTCCTCGGACAGCTCGCCGACCTCCTCGTAGCGGGCCATGATCCGGTCCGCAGCCCAGCGCAGATTGATCGCGGTCGGACGAGCGTTGATCAGCGCGTTGGCCGCGCCTCGAAGGGTCGCTTTTCGGGCGTATGGCCGGCTGTCGCGCATGTGCTCCGCGGTGAGCGCGATGCCGATCGCCGCGACCTGCCCGATCGCCGGCGCCCCACGGATCACCATCTCGCGGATCGCGAAGGAGACCTCACCGGCCGACTTGCACGGGTACTCGACCAGCGCATCGGGCAACCGTCGCTGGTCGATCAGGTACAGCACGCCGCCGTCCTCGCGGAACGGCGTTCGGAACCCGGTCGGGCCCACACCTGGCGGCGGACCCAGCCCGGTCTCGTCATCGGCGATCGCAGCACCGCCTGTAGCACCCGGGTCGAGCAGCGCGGAGGCGGCCTCGGCGGACGCCTGCTGCAGGGCCTGCGCGGCCCCGGCCACGGTCGCCGCGGTCTGGATGAGATCGGCCGCGAAGGTACGAAAGAACCGTCGCCGGCCGAGGTTCACCTCGGGCGTCTCGGGTGACTGGGGCGGCTCGGGCGGCGAGACGGGGGGTGCGCTGTCGTCGGGGGAGTCGGCCAATCTGCGAGCCTCGCTGCGCGCCGACCGTCAGTACTTGATGACGCTCGTGACCCGGCGTCCATCCAGCCGGGACCGGCCGTTGAGGAACTCCAGCTCGACGAGGAAGGCCAGACCGACGACTTCGCCTTTCAGGCGCTCGACCAGCTCGATCGTGCCATGAACGGTGCCGCCGGTCGCCAGCAGGTCGTCCACGACGAGGACTCGCTGACCGGCCGAGATCGCGTCGCGATGGATCTCGAGCGTGTTCGAGCCATATTCGAGCGCGTATTCGACGGTGATCGTTTCGGCCGGCAATTTGCCCAGCTTGCGGACCGGGACGAGGCCAGCATCCAGCTGATAGGCCATCGGCGCGCTGAAGATGAAGCCACGTGACTCCATCCCGACCACGATGTCGATCCGGTCGTCGACGTACGGCGCCAGCATCTCGTCGATCGCCTGCTTGTAGGCGACCGGATCCTTCAGCAGCGTGGTGATGTCGTAGAACAGGATGCCGGGCTTCGGGAAGTCGGGGACTTCGCGGATCTTCGCCCGCAGGTCTTCTGCAGACACGGTATCGAAGCCTCCCTGCGCGATCGAGTGGCGGTGATGGGGAGCGGCCTGGGTGAGCGGACCGCCCGAGGGCACGAAGTCTACCCCAGCCCGCGCGCCACGACGATGCCGTCGGGTGGCTACGACGGCGCTGCCGCAGCCAACTCGAGTCCGGCTGTCGGTGCCGGCCGCGGGACGAGGCGACGGGTCAGGAGCAGACCGACCGTCAGGATGGCGATCGCCACGAGGAAGGCCGCGGCCAGACCCTGGACCGGCTCACCGGTCGAGCGGACCGCGGCGGCGATGATCGCGCCGGTGATCCCGGTCCCGAGCGTCGCACCGATCGAATCGGTCAGCGACAAGGCGCTCGTCGAGGCGCCCTGCGTCGCGACCGACGACTCGTGCAGGACGATGAGCGTGAGCGGCGAGTAGGACAGCCCCATGCCCAGCCCGGCGATGCCGAACGTCGGCAGCGCCACCAGCCAGGAAACCTCCGGGATGAGGACCAGCAACATCGCGGCCAGGCCGACGACGATCGTCGCGAACCCCACCTGGACGAATCGGTAGGTCGGCCAGCGTGACGCCCCGCGGGCCTGGATCCAGGCCCCGGCGGTCCAGGCGATCGTCGCGGCGGTCAGCGCGATCCCGGCCTCCGTCGCCGACAGGCCGCGCCATTCGACTAGGGTGAAGGCCACGAACGCATCGACCCCGAAGAAGCCGCAGGTCTGGATCCCTCGCAACAGGACGGCTGCCGGCAGGACCGGTCGCGCAGTCAGCGTCCCGGCGGGCGTCAGGCGCCGGGTCGCATACAGGCCGATGCCCGAGCCGACGATGACCAGCCCGATCGTCGGCAACGGCTGGGCGGCGGTCAGGCCCAGGGTGAACAGGCCGGTTCCGAGCGCCACCGCGATCGCGAGCGGCAGACGGCCCCGGCGGGCCAGCCGGGCGGCGACCGCTCCGGCATCGTCGGACGGCGGTGCCGGGGCGACTCGGCGAAGGGCGCCAAGGGTCAACGATCCGGCGACGGCGATGAGCGGCAACAGGCCGAGGAAGACGACCCGCCAGCCGAACGACTCCCCGACCGCTCCGGCGATGGCGGGGCCGAGGACGCCGGGCAGGACCCAGGCGGTCGAGAGCGTCGCGAACATCGCCGGTCGGAGGCGCTCCGGCAGGCTGCGCCCGATGGCCACGTACGCGATCGGCTGGAGCGTGCCCGCGCCCAGGCCCTGGATGAACCGGGCGACGACGAGGATCGGCATCGATGGCGCCAGCCCGCCGCCCAGCAGGCCGACGGCGAACAGGACGAGGCCGATCGTGAACGGGATCGCCAGTCCACCGCGATCGATGGCGCCACCGACCATGACGATGCCGATCAACGCGCCCAGGAAGAAGGCCGAGAAGACCCAACCGTAGAGCTCGAGGCCACCGAGCTCCTGGACGACGATCGGCATGACCGTCGAGATAGCGAGCGCTTCGAAGGCGACGAGGGTGATGGTCAGGACCAGCCCGATGGTCAGTGCCCGGCGATCGGCCCGCCACAGCCCGTCACGCGGATCGGTCACCCGCGATCCGGTTCGATGCGTTCGACCCACTCGGCGCGCCACGCCGGCGGATCGAACGGCTCGGCCCAGTAGTTCACCTCTCGATGGATCCGGCCGTCCCGCAACCGGCACATCCCGACCAGATGCCATGTCTCGCCGTTGGAGTAGTACACGCGGGCTTCGACCCACCAGGTGTCGCCACTCCCCGCGACGCGTTCGAACGTGAAGCTCGGGGTCACGACCCAACGATCCTCGCTACCGACCAATCGAGGCGCCTGGTCAACGTCGGGGATCCCGCCGGGATAATGGTCGGCGACCGCCCGCTCGTTGGCATTCCCTCGGATCCGCTCGCCCGACTGTGGGTAGTCGAGAACGTAGTCTTCATGCCGAAGGGCACCGAGTGCCGCGCCATCGTTGGCCTGCATCGCGGCCAGATATGCGTGGACGACTTCCTCATTGGTCATCTCGGCCATCGCTGCCTCCTTGTCTCCACGAGGTCCGATGGTACGCCGACCGGGTGCGCGTCCGGGCGAAGTGGCGCGAGGCTGGTACCGTGGGGTCGTGACCACGCGACATCTGCGCTTCGCCATCCATGACGTCACGTTCGCCGGCGTCGGGTTGCCCGGAGCGACCGTCGACTGCTGGGACGACCAGAACGGCGCCTCGCACTGGAGCGCCCGGATCGTGACCCGGACCGGTCCGGACCTCGACGAAGGGGAGCTGACCGGCCGCACCGACGATGGTCGATCGCTGTCCGGGCACTGCGTCGTGGCCGATCGCCAGGTCGGGGCCGGCGGCCGCCGCGAGACGCTGGTGGAGCTGCACGGGTCGGGCGTGCTGCACGGACTCCAGGAGACCGCGGACTAGGATCTTGGCGGGCGCGGGTCCGGCGCTGGGCCTGGCGGCGCTCGTCTCGCCCGTTCCTGCCAAATGCTCAACACACGAGCGTTGGTCAGTCAAATCCCTGACATTCGCTCACCAGGCGCGCATCTGACAGGATTCGCCATCCGACCACGCTGGAACCGGCTCGGCGACGACGTTCACCGGTGACGTGCGCTCGCCTGACGAGCATCTGTCACAGAATCGGGCGCGGCGGCAGTCGTGGCGTGTCGCGCAAGGACCGCGGCGCCCCGACGCACGCCCGCGCGGCTGGTTTGTGCCAAATGCTCAACACACGAGCGTTGGTCAGTCAGATCCCTGACATTCGCTCACCAGGCGCGCATCTGACAGGATTCGCCATCCGACCACGCTGGAACCGGCTCGGCGACGACGTTCACCGGTGACCAGCGCTCGCCTGACGAGCATCTGTCACAGAATCGGGCGCGGCGGCAGGCGTGGCGTGTCGCGCAAGGACCGCGGCGCCCCGACGCACGCCCGCGCCCCAGCCCGCCAGATACCATGCGTGGCATGACTGCCGAACACGATCCCTCGCCCGACCTGACCGAGCATGCCGCCAGCAATCGAGAGATGTGGGACGCGTACAGCGACGAATACCAGGCTCGTCACGGCGAACAACTCCGGGACAGTGGCGGTCTCGCCTGGGGCACCTCGCAGATCCCGGAATCGGAGCTCCAGGTCCTCGGCGAGGTCGCCGGCCTGGACATCCTCGAGTTCGGTTGCGGCGCAGCGCAATGGTCGATCGCGCTCGCCAAGCTTGGCGCGCACCCGGTCGGGCTCGACTTCTCAGGGCGACAGCTCGAGCACGCCCGGCGGCTGATGGCCGAAGCCGGGGTCGATTTCCCGCTCGTCCATGCCAGTGCGGAAGCCGTGCCACTCCCTGACGCCTCGTTCGACATCGTCTTCTGCGATCACGGCGCGATGACGTTCGCCGATCCGTACCTGACCGTGCCCGAGGCGGCCCGCCTGCTCCGTCCGGGCGGCATGTTCGCGTTCAACCACCACTCCCCGATCGAGACCATCTGTTGGCCGGACGGAGCGGAACATCCCGGCGACCGACTGGCGCTCGACTACTTCGGCATGCACCAGATCGAGGACGAGGACGAGATCTCGTTCCAGCTCCCGTATGGCGAATGGATCCGGCTGTTCCGGGCCAATGGGTTCACGATCGAGGACCTGATCGAGCCGCGACCGCCGGCCGACGCGACCAGCACCTACCGTGATGCGGACGACCTGGCCTGGGCCAGACGCTGGCCGTCCGAAGCGATCTGGCGACTCCGCCGCGACTGAACCCGTCAGCCCTGCTGCAACCTGGCGACGACCGCCTGGGTCAGGGCCCAGGCCTTGCGCGGATCGGCCGGTTGCCGGATCCGGACCTGGTTGCTGGCGAACGTCACGTCCGAGGCACGCACCCCGGGCAGTGCCGGCGCCGGCCAGCAGGGCCATCGCTGTCGCCCGGCTCAGGCCGGCCCCGAACCGGACGACCAGCCAGCCTTCCTCGCGTGAGATCGAGGCCACGCCGGCTCGCTCGGCGGCCATCCGCAGCTCCGCGACCTCGATGAGCCGCAGCACCGGGTCGGGCATCGGCCCGTAGCGGTCGAGCACCTCCTGGCGGAACGCGGCAAGATCCCCGGTGGTCCGGGCTCGGGCAAGCCGCCGATACAGCTCAAGCTTCTGAGCCACTTCCGGGACGTAGTCGTCGGGCAGGTGGGCCTCGACCGGCAGGTCGACGATGGCTTGCGGCGCCTCGACGATCGGTGCCCGGCCCTCCAGCGATGCCTTCCGCGCCTCGACGGCCTCGGCCAGCAGCCGCGAATACAGGTCGAACCCGACCGCCGCCATGTGCCCGGATTGCTCGCCGCCCAGGATGTTGCCCGCGCCGCGGATCTCCAGGTCGGACAGCGCGATCTGGAACCCGGCCCCCAGTTCGGATGCATTGAAGATGGCCTGCAGGCGCTTGCGGGCCTCGTCGGACAGCCGCTCGCGGCGCCGGTACAGGAGGTACGCATAGGCCCGCCGCGACGACCGGCCCACCCGCCCGCGCAACTGGTACAGCTGGGCTAGACCGAGCGTATCGGCCCGATCGATGATGATCGTGTTGGCGTTCGGGATGTCCAGCCCGGACTCGATGATCGTGGTGCACACGAGGACGTCGGCCGCGCCGTCGGCGAAGGCGATCATCACCTTCTCGAGCGCGCCCTCGGCCATCTGGCCGTGGCCGACCACGATGCGCACGCCCGGCAACATCCGGCGGAGCTGTTCGGCCTGGGCCTCGATCGTCTCGACCCGGTTGTGGACGTAGAAGACCTGGCCACCACGGTCGAGCTCGCGCAGGATCGCGTCCCGGACGAGGCCGGCCGACGCCTCAGCGACCCGGGTCTGGATCGGCAGCCGATCCTCGGGCGGTGTCTCGATGACGCTGAGGTCGCGGATGCCGGCGAGGGCCAGGTTGAGCGTCCGCGGGATCGGTGTCGCCGAAAGGGTCAGCACGTCGACCTCGCGGCGCAACTGCTTGAGCCGTTCCTTGGCCGCGACCCCGAAGCGCTGCTCCTCGTCCACGACGACCAGCCCCAGGTCACGGAACCGAATGTCCTTGCTCAGCAACCGATGGGTCCCGATGACCACGTCCACCGTCCCGTCGGCCAGCCCGGCGATGGTCGTCGCCTGGGTCGCCGCGGGGACGAACCGCGATAGCAGCCGAACCTCGATCGGGAACGCCGCGAACCGCTGCGAGAAGGTCGCATCGTGCTGGGCCGCGAGGACTGTGGTCGGAACAAGGACCGCGACCTGCTTGCCGTCCTGGGTCGCCTTGAACGCGGCCCGCAGCGCGACCTCGGTCTTGCCGTAGCCGACGTCACCGACCACCAGCCGATCCATCGGCCGGGTCAGTTCCATGTCGGACTTGACCTCGATCGCGGCGCGCAGCTGGTCGACGGTCTCCTCGTACGGGAACGAGGCCTCCATCTCGGACTGCCAGGGCGTGTCCGGGTCGAACGCATGACCCTGCGCGCCGGCCCGCGACGCGTACAGCGCGAGGAGGTCCTCGGCCAGGACATCGACCGCCTTGCGGACCCGTTGCTTGGCGCGAAACCACTCGGTGCCGCCGAGTTTCGACAGCGTCGGCCGCTCACCGCCGGCGTATCGACTGATCCGGCCGATCTGCTCGACCGGGACGAAGATCCGGTCGCCACCCGCGAACGACAGCTCGAGGTAGTCGCGATCCTCACCGGCGCCACCACGCCGGATCATCTGCTCGTAGCGAGCCACGCCATGATCGATGTGGACGACCAGGTCGCCCGGCGTCAATCGCTCGAGGATGTCGCGCGGCACGACCCGCCGGAGCGCTCGAGGACGCCGGACGCGGACGGTCCCGAACAGCTCCCGATCGGTGACGAAGGCCAGGCCGTCCGGACCGCCGACGAAGCCGCCGTTCAGGCTCCGCTCGATGAGGGCGATGGCGCCAGGCGGTGGCGCCGTCTCGAGCCGGTCGACGACCGCGATCGGGTGGCCGGCCTCGCCCAGGATGTCGGCCAGCCGCGTCGCCTGGTCCGAGGCGAGGACCATGCGTGCCCCGTCGTCGCGCCAGGCCTCGACCGCATCGGCCAGTCGCCCGGCACGACCGGCCGGCAGCACCGGCTCCCGCCAGCCGAACGGATCGCCCGACGACAGCCCGCCACGGGCCATCGCCGCATCCTCGGGCGGGACCGATTCCCAGGTCAGCTCGAGCGTCCGCGACCCGACCAGCCGGCTCTTCCAGTCCCGCGGCGGCAGATAGGTCGATGGCCAATCCTTGGGCAGTTCGCCGGCACCGATGAGCTCGGCCCGCCGCTCGTCGGCCTGTCGCCACAGGAACTCGGCGGTTTCGGCGATGTCGCCCGGTTCGTCGAGCAGGATGAGCGTGCCCGGGTCGACGTGATCGAGCCCGGTCGCCCGCGCCAGGTGCGTGGCCCAGACCTCGGCCGCATCGCCGACCGTCATCGCTCGAGAGGCCCCGGTGTCCGCGCCGAGCCGTTCACCCTCGAACCGCGCCAGGTCGGCCGCGAGCCGCTCAGGGAGGCGGCCGGCCGCGCGGCCAAGTCGATCGCGGATCTCGGTCGCGCCACCGGCCGGCAGCAGGAACTCCGACGCGGGCAGGAGGAGCGCCGAATCGAGCGTCCCGACCGTCCGCTGATCGGTCGGATCGAACGACCGGAGCGAATCGATCTCGTCGCCGAAGAACTCGATCCGGATCGGCAGCGGCAGGGACGGCGGGAAGACATCGACGATCCCGCCCCGCCGGGCCGACTCGCCGCGGCCGGCGACCTCGCTGACCGGCACGTAGCCAAGATCGAACAGCTCACGTAACAGCGCGTCCTGGTGCAGCCGGGCGCCGACGCGGACCTCGCGCGGCGCGGCGGGCAGGTCGGTCGGAACGATCGTGTGCTGGAGGAGGGCCTGGACGCTCGCAACGAGGACCCGCGGGACCCCGGTCCGCCAGGCGGCCAGCGCCGCGACCCGGGCCGCGGTCTCGTCGGCGATCAGCTCGCTGCGCTCGTAGGCGAGCGCGGTCCGGGGTTCGAGGATGACGACCGCAGCCGGATCACCGAGCCACGCGCCGAGTTCCTCGGCCACCCGATCGCCGATCTCCGCGTCGCGGGCGATCCAGACCAGCCGCTCGCCGGCCGGTGCCTGGGCGAGCGCCGCGGCGAGGTAGCTCTTTGCCCCGTGCGGCATGGACACGAGACCGACATGACGACCGACCCGACGCCCGCCGTCGCCCGTCGAAGCTAGCCGTTCGCGCAGCGACTCGAACGTGCCGGTCGAGGCCAGCAGCCCGGGCAACACGGACAGATCGGGCAGACGATGGCCACTCCCCTTCCGCTCCGGATCCGGTGCCGGACTCGACGGACGTGGCCGGCGCGCTAACGGCCTTGCCGCGACCCGGCGCGCATCCTCGACCTCGGCGTCGACCGCAGCGATGTCGAAATCGACCTCGTCCTCGGCCCGGACGGCCGGGTGCCGGACAGCGAGTTCTGTCGCGACGCGTTCGGCGATCCGCCGATCCCGGCCGCGGCGGCCCCGGAGCGGTGTCTCGGGCACGACCTAGTCCTCCGGGCCGGCGGGCCGGATGCGCCGCCAACCCGTTCGCGTCCGGCGGATACCATCGGGAGTCGGCGGGCCATCGACCTCACCGGCTGCGGCGACCCGGGTCTCGTCGGCCGGTCGAAGCTCGAACTTGTTGTAGCGGTTGGCTGCCTTGCTCGTGCCGTCGCGGGCCCAGGCCTCGACCGCATCGGCGGCGGCATCGAGCAATTCGTCGAGACGCTGCTGCTCGTCGGGTGCGAAGCGCGTCAGGACGTGGTCGATCGCGCTGCGGTCCGGTTCGCCGATCCCGACCCGCAGCCGGGCGACCTTCTCGGTCCCGAGCTCGTCGATGATGGACCGGAGACCGTTGTGCCCACCCGGCCCGCCGCCCTCGCGGAACCGAAGCCGGCCGAACGGCAGGGCGAAGTCGTCGGCCACCACCAGCAGGTCGACCAGTGGAGCGTGCTCACGGGCCAGGACCTTGCGGACGGCCAGCCCCGATTCGTTCATAAACGTCAGTGGCTTGACCAGAGTCAGGTCCATCCCCCGGAACCGACCCATCGCAACGTTGGACGCGTCGCGGCGCCGGCCCTTGCCCGTCCAGCCGGCCCGTTCCGCGATCCGGTCCATGACCAGCCAACCGACGTTGTGGCGGGTGCCCGCGTACTGGGATCCTGGGTTCCCCAGACCGACCACGATCTTCAACGCCACCTCCGCGGACAACACGACAGGGCCCGATCCCGCTCCGGGAGGGCCGACTACCGATGGTAGCAGTCAGCCGAGGAGCCGCGTCTCCAGCGCACGCATGGCGGTCTCTTCCTCCGGTTCGGCGTGGTCCCAGCCGCAGATGTGGAGCGTGCCGTGGGTCACCAGCAGCCGAAGTTCATCGGCCGGTGCCCAGCGGACATCGCCGGTCTGGCCGCCGCGGCCCTGCTCGGCCTGCTCGATCGCGCGCTCGACTGACACGACGATGTCACCGAGGTGGACGCGCCGGCCGGGCGGCAGGACGAACGCCGGGCCGCCAGCGCCAGCCCCGGCCCCGTGTCCGAGCAACGGGAACGACAGCACGTCCGTCGGGCCGGTCTTGCCGAGGTGGGCCAGGTTCAGTTCGGCCAGTTCTGCATCGTCGCTCAGGATCAAGCCGATCGACGCCGGCGACCGCGCCCCGGCGACATCGAGGGCCGCCGCCATCGACCGGGCCAACCGCGCGCCCGACACGGGCACCGGCGCGACCACCCCGTCACGGATCGTCAGATCCACCCGCCATGGGCCGATGTAGATCGCCCGCGTCACGACGCCGGGCCACTCCCCCCGCCGGCACTTCCGCCGCCACCGGCTACTCGGCGCGACTCCAGTTCGACCACCGTGTTCTGCGGATACGCGATCCGGGTGTGGTACATGCCCAGCAACTGGGCCACGAACGCCTCACGGATGAGGTCCAGGTCGCGCAGGGTCAGATCGCATTCATCGAACTGGCCGTCGGTCACCCGCTCGTCGATGATCCGCGAGACCATCGCCCGGATGGACGCCTCGTCCCGGGCTTCCAGGGAACGGACCGACGCCTCGACGCCGTCGGCGAGCATGATCAGGGCCGCTTCCCGTGTCTGCGGTTTTGGCCCGGCGTGCCGGAACTTGCGCTCGTCGATGATCACGCCGGGCGCCGCCAGCTCCTTCGCTCGGGCGTAGAAGTAGCTCATGATCGCCGTCCCGTGGTGCTGTGGGATGTAGGCGATGAGCGCCTTGGGCAGCCGCGACTTGTAGGCCAGATTGATGCCGTCGACGACATGCTGCTTGACGATCCGGGCGCTGACCTCGGGGTCGAGCTGATCGTGGATGTTCTCGCCGCCGGCCTGGTTCTCGATGAAGGCCATCGGGTTGGCCAGCTTGCCGATGTCGTGGTAGTAGGCAGCCACGCGAGTGACCAGCGGGTCCGCACCGATCGCCTCGGCCGCGCGCTCGGCCAGGTTCCCGACCATCAGCGAGTGGTGATACGTCCCGGGTGTCTCGACCAGCAATCGACGCAACAGCGGCTGGGACGGGTTGGCGAGCTCAAGCAACTGGAAGACGGTCAGGATGCCGAACACGGATCCAAGCACCGCGAAGGTGCCGACCGCCGCCACCCCCGAGCCGCCGGCCGAGACCGCCGACGCGAACCAGAGTTCAAGAACGCCCTGGACATCGCGAGCACCGAGGAGCGAGAAGACCGTCACAACGAGACCATTGACGACGAAGACGGCGGCGGCCGCCTGGACGAATGCCTGAAGTCGATCGCCCCGACGAACCACGATGATGCCGGCCATCCCGCCCAGGAAGATGTAGGCCGCGAATTCGAGGGAGCCGCCGTTCACCGCACCCCCGATGACCGCGACGAGGGCGATGACGATGGTCGCCACCGACGCGTCGAGCAGGATCGCGAGCAGGATCGCGATGGCCGCTGTCGGCAGGAAGAACGGGAGCGTCGGGCGATCAGCCGTGACCTTGAGCGCCAGTGTTGCGCCGGCGACCAGCAGGCCGATCAGGATCAGGACGTTGTCGCGGTGCCACAGACCCGGCCGGAACCGCCACAGCCAGGCGAGCAGGACGCCGACGGTCAGGACGGCAAGCAGGAACCAGCCGCCGAAGCTGGCCACGTCGGGGAGCGATTCGTTGAGCCCGAGGGCATCGATCTTCTCGATGTCGGTAGCGGTCAGCGGCGAGCCGTTGCGGACGATCACCTCGCCCTGGCGGATGTCGACGTCGACGGGCAGAACCGCCGCCGCCGCCTGCGCGCGGGCCTGGTCCGTCAGTTCCTCGCTGAACGACGAGTTGGGCACGACCAGCGGGCTGATGATCTCGGCGGCCAGCATCCGATCGGCCTCGTCCAGCCCACCGGCCATCCGACCGGCCAGCCGGGTCCGCGTTTCGTCGACCTCTGTGTCGCGAAGCTCGGTCCGGAGCGTGGCATCCAGGACTCGGGCCGCCTCGGTCCGGACCGTCGCCCAGCCCGCGGCGTCGAGCCCGGCGAGGGTCGCCGCAGCGCTGTCGGACAGATCCGGGATGGCGGTCTGGAGGAGCGACTGGCGCCCTTCCGGGGTGAGGTCCGCCGCGATCGTCGTGTCGACCCGGGCCACGCGTCGGTCGAAGGCCAACTGCTGGGCGGCCGCGATGGCGATCGCGTTCTCGGTCGTGAACGTGTACTGGAACGGGACGGCCGCCGCCGCAGCGGCCCGTGCCTCGTCGGTCTGGATGGCGCTCTCGAAACCGATGGCGCGCGGCGCGACGATGTCGCGGGTGGCCAGCCGGCCCTCGGTCGCATCCAGCGGCGGCTGGGGGATGATGTCCGCGCCGAGGATGACGGTCAGCGCGCCGATCAGCACGATCGCGGCGATGAGCACCCGGGGCAGGTCGCGGCGCGTGAACGGGGTCGGGATCTCGGTCCGGCGGCTCAGCATGGGGTCGTCATCGGGGCCGCTCAGTGGGCTCCGCCGTCGTGGGCGGCCAGGTCGGCCGAGGCGAGCGTCTGGACGACGAGTTCGCTGACCCGCTTGCCGTCGGCCCGCCCGCGGGTGCGCGGCGACAGCCAGCCCATGACCTTGCCCATGTCCCGCGGGGACGCGGCGCCGGTCGCCTCGATGCCCTCGCGGACCAACGCGGCGATCTCGTCCTCGGACAGGGCCGCGGGCAGGTACTCGCCGATGATCTCGATCTCGGCTTCTTCCTTGGCGACCAGGTCGTCGCGACCGCCGGCCCGGAACGCCTCGACCGATTCGCGCCGGGTCTTGACCTCGCGCGTGAGGACGGCCAGGAATTCGTCGTCGGTCAGCGGATGGCCCTGCTTCTTCTCGACGTTGTAGGCGGCGCTGGCCACCATCCGCAGGACATCGCGACGCAGCGCATCACCCGACCGCATGGCGGTGGCGATATCGGTCTGGACGCGATCGTGAAGGGACACCGGATCTGGCACCTCGGGCTTTTGAAGGGCCCGCGGGGGACAGGGGCTGGAGGTCGGGCGGGCCCGCTCAGCCGACCTGCGTTCGGGCGTTCTTCTTGCGCTTGGCTTCCTTGCGCTTGCGCTTCACAGAGGGCTTCTCGTAGTGCTCGCGCCGGCGAGCCTCGGCGAGGATGCCGCTCTGCTGGATCTTCTTGTTGAAGCGACGCAGGGCGCTTTCGAACGTCTCGTTCTCACCCACTCGGACTTCTGCCAATCCCGGTTCACCTCCCCAGGCCACGCGTACGTCACGCTCATCGGGGCCGCGGCTGACCGGCCCGGATGCCACCCGAACGGCTCACCCGTCCAAGGCTGGCGGAGCATAGCGGAGGCCCCCGTACCGGTCAAACACTCGGGGACGGGCGGCGGCGGCGCGGCGCCCGGCGCCACGGCGCGCACCCGGCCGATGTGGCAGTACGGTCATCGGGAGACCGCTATGCCACATCCCGCCGCTTCGGTACAGCCGGCCTGCCTCGCACTGAGCGTGGATCCCCCGCGGATCGCCGGGCTTCGGCCCTCGATCGACCGGATTCGGGCCGTCAACCCGGCACAACAGTCCGTGCAGGAGAATCTCGCCAGTTTGGACTCGCCGACTACCCCAGATCCGAGAACGGGTTCTCGACGACGATCGAACCGTATGTCGCCCCGTCCGAAAGATCCTCGCTAAGGAGAACCCGACAGCCTGCGACTTCGGCCGCTCGAATGATCAGAGCGTCCCAGATCGAGATCTGCCATTGACGGCTGGCGCTGATCGCCGCGAGGACCAGCGGGCGATCGATCGACACGAGCGGCAGGGCGGAGAGCTGGCGGACCATCTCTTCGCCGTCCTCCGCCGACACGGGCTCGGCGAGCTTGCGCGTGACGACCGTGTAGAACTCCGACAGGACCTGAGTGGAGACGACTAGATCCCGACCGGCGACCGGCGTCGTGACCTCCAGTGCACGCTCGCGCTTGGCCAGGTCTGCGGCGTCCACCGCATAGACCCAGACATTCGTGTCAACGAAGATCGTGTCGGTCATGGAGATGGTCTCGCGTCCAGGTCCGGCCGGAGGGGCCGCTGCTGGCGTCGATTCGCCTCGCCAAGCGCGCAAATCCGGTCAGAGCCCACTGTTGTGTCGACTGTCCCCGCGTAGCGTTCCAGATACGTCCGGAGCACGGCATTCACCGATGTTCCGTCCTCCAGCGCACGCATGCGCGCCTGCTTCAGGAGCCGATCATCGACCACGATCGTCAAATTCGCCATGACCTCGATGCCTCCGTGCTACACGGGTTCAGTGTAACACGGTCGACTAGGATCGTAGCCGAGGCTCGATTGGAAGAGTGAGTGTATCGATTCGCATAAGTGTGGACGGAATTGGCCGTGCTGCTCCGCGCTGCGCGATGGTCGACGGGCCCGTACGCCCGGCGCTCGGTCCGGCCGTCGCTGTCCTTGGTCCGCTCAGTCTGGCGACGCTGTCGCTGCTTGCCGGCCTTCGCGCCCACCGCGCGTTCATGCTTGGTCTCCGACTCGTGGGGTGCCGATTCCTCGCAATACGCTTCACACACCCGATGCCCGCTCGGATAGTGAACGTAGGCGGGTCAGGCCCGGTCTTCGGGCACCTCCAGTCCAAGCGCCACGTACTCTGGTTCCGACCAATCAGAGAGGATTCGTACCGCCTCCGCAACGGAGTTCATTACACGAACCGCGTGGGATCCTCCGATCCCGGAAAGGTTTGCGATGTGGTCAAGCAGCGGTTCCGTGCGGTCCGGCCTGAGCCTAAAACCCTCCATACCAAGAACGATGAAATCATGGTCGCCGACGTACTGCACCGCCTTGATCGCATCTGCCAGCGGGATATAGATCTCGCCGCCGCGCTCGATTGCAGATGGGGAGGACGCGACTGCGAACCGCCGCAGCAGACTGTCTGACCGCTGTTCATTCACGGGTTGCCCTCCAGAATGAATCCTTTCTGTTGCTGATTGCGATTACTTCGCCGGTGCGGTCGCTAACGACGACATGTCCATTCGATGTTCGCCTGATATGTACCCAGACGATCCTTAAGGTCGGGAGTCTGAACCGCCCTGGATTTCGTGGAGACTCTGGGCCCCCCCTGGTTCCGTGGAGTCCAGTTTCTCGACATCAGGCCGCCGTCTCGGTCTGATGTCGAGTCTCGAACTCGACTGGAATAAGCATGCCAATCGCCGAGTGACGGCGTTGGCGGTTATGGAGGATCTCGAGATATCCGAAGATCGCGTTCGCGAGCTCGACTCGGCTCCGCCAGATCCGCGAAACGTAGGGAGCGGTTCAAGTCTCGGTTCGGGTCTCAAGAATCCTAATTGCGTCCGCCAGAGGCGGCGACGAATTCCCTTGCCGAATCTCCGCATCAATTGCATCACGTATGGCCCATTCGCCGCGCAGGGCCAAGCCGAGGATCGCCTCCGCTCGGGTCTCAGCGTCTTGGTCGTCCAGCCGTCGAGACAGTGCGTTCCGTATGTCGGGGTCATTGAACTCGGTATGCGCTAGGCCCAACGTCGCCCATGATCTCGTGTCGATGTCGGGATCGCTCGACAATCGAATGAGTGTACTGACGGTCTGCCTGTTGGGCATGAGCGAAGGAAGAGCCCAGGCAACTGCAAACCTAACACGATGATCCGGGAATTCGGCAAAGCGCTCGACCTCGTCCCGTACAGACTGTGCCCCCGAATGCCCCAAGGCCACGATAATAGAGTTGAGTACGTCTGGGTCCGTCTCCTCCCGAAGCATCGCTATCAAGGGCCTTGCGATGTTGGGCCGTAGATTTGCGTTCGTGGCCGCTAACTGACCGTATATGTCGGCAGAAACTGCTCGCCACCTATCTGTCCGTGAGGCAGCTTCGGCGAGGCGCAGCGCCTTGTCGGGCGATTCGGTTACGAAAGAGGCGAGCAAGGCGAAGCCTTCTGGCGTTTGTCTTGATAGCTCCGCTAGCTGCTCCGACTCTGACAACTCCTTGGGCCAATGATCCGATTTCATGGCGGGGAGAATTGTGTCATTTCAGTCCTCCTTTGATCAGGCCGAACGTCGGCCCCGACCAGGCGTCATGGAACCAATAGATTGGGGATCAATGTCGGAGGCGCGAGCAGCGATGGGAGAAGTCGCAGCCCGCGGTATAGGAGGTAGCCGCCGATGCCCAGTATCGCAACCTCGGTTGCCTGCGTCGGACTGGCCCCGAAGTTGGATCGCTTTTCCACATTCCGGAGCTTGCGAGCTTTCTCTTCCTTCAGGTAGCGAAGTCGTTCGGAAGGCGTTAGGTTTGGGTCCCGTGCTCTACGCTGAATCTCTTCGTCCGACACACCTATCAACCCAGAGTCGCGAATGTTCTGCTTGCCGCCTTTGGCAAAGAGATACGACCCCACCCAGTGCGAGTCACCGACCTCGACCGTGCCGGTCGTGCGTGGCGACGCCCCGCCCACCGTCCGGCTGTCGTTGTCCTTGGTCCGCTCGGTCTGGCGACGCTGCCGCTGCTTGCCGGCCTTGGCGCCCACCGCCCGCTCATGCTTGGTCTCCGAGGCCCGCGGTGCCGATTCCTCGCAATAGGCTTCACACACCCGGTGCCCTGTCGGATCGGTGAACGTGGTCGGGTTGGCCTCGGCATAGAGGAACCGGTTCAGGCTGGCCGGGTTCTGCGCCGAGCCCATGACCGAGTCGAGCGACGTGAACGTGCCGATGCCCGGGGCATACAGCCGGGCGCTCAGGTCGTACAGCGGGTCATCGGTCGCACTGAGATCGAGCCGGCCCTGGTATTTGGTGTCGAGGCTGATCGCGCCGGTCACGGCGTGGGTGTCGAGGGTCTGGCCGTAACCGTCATAGCGGATCGCGTCGAGGACCGCGGTCGAACCCGACGCTTCGGCCAGCGCGAGACTGCCGTGCAGGTCGGCGACCAGATAGGCCCCGGTCGAACCGTCCTTCGTCGCCACCCGTGAGCCGTCCGGCATCGAGCGCTGAGATCCGGGTCGTCGCCCCGACGATGATCCCGACCGTCTCGCTCAGACCGACATAACCGTACGTATCGGCAGTGCCGTCGACCGTCCGGGTCGCATAGCGGCCGAGGGCGTCGAGCGTGAAGTCGACTCGGCGGTCGTGCCCGGCGCGTCGATCGCGATGCCATCGGAAATGCGTGCGAGCCCTACCCGTATTCGAAGGCGGGCGCCAGTTACGTGCGGAGGCCCGTTGGGAGCGGCGGGAGCTCGTCGTAACGGTTCGGCGGCGGCAGCGGTGCCAAGCCTCGTAGCGCGGGATGCGGGCGAAAGATGGCGAGCACGACGCCGCCGAGATGAGCCGCTGACGGCGCCCGGAGTCCTCGGCAACCGTCCTGGTAGTAGGCCTCGCCCACCGGTTGGGTAAGCGGCCACTGGCGCCTCGTCGGATGAAGCTCGCCGATACCGTGCTTTGCGAGCACGCCAGGCTCGCTGAGATCAGCGATTTCGGTCACGGCGACCGAGATCTGCCAGATATCACGAGGCATCCGGCCGGCCGGCGGCGCGCCTTGCTCGGAGGTGTGTCGATACCACTCGCCCAGGCGGTCGCTTCGCTATCGGCGAGATAGAAGCCGCGCACGACTGCAGCGGTCTGCCAACGGCCGTGGGCTGGATCTGCCGTCCAGTGGAAGGGATCGCCGCCGGACCGATTGATCCGCCACCAGATCCCGTCGACCGAGATCCGGGCGGCGGGCAGGGCGCTCAGGAGAACGAGTCGTTTTCGAGCTCGGCGACGAGCCTCGAGACGTCCCTGTAGCGCCCCTTCCCAAGAGCGACCAGGGGCCGCTCATCGCCCAACGCCGGGAGCGGCTTGTTCAGCCACAGTGGGACGTAGTCTTGGTCCATCGTTCGAGACAGGCGATCGACTATGGCGAGGCCCCAGCAGGCGAGCTCGGAACTCGGCCGATGGGCGGCGCGTGGCGCGCGCCCAGGAGGTCACGGTTCCGACTTCGGCACCGGTCGCTTCGGCGATGTCGCCGGTCTCGACGCCAAGCGCGCGGACCCTCTTGACTTCCTCTGCGTACGCCGTGACACCGCTCACCTGTACCTCCTACTGTAGCGCGAAAGTACACACTGGGTAGCCGTCGCGTCAAGTGCGGGTCACGTCAGGAGAAAAACCAAGCGTAGTCTTCCCTGGCCCAAACGGCCCTTGAGCCACTGGAGGTAGTCGCTCGATCGCGTATGTGTCCGGTCTCCCGTCAACGATCATCGCGGGTCTCCTGTTCGGCGCGATCTGTCGCACGCTCGTGTGGCCAGACGGCGCTCGCCCTCCGTCCTGAGGCGTCGCTGTTCGACTCCAAGAGCGAGGCACAGTCCTTGCTCGTCGATCGTTTCGTGGCCTTCGTCCCCGGGCGCGGGCCGAAGCTGCCGGCACGACTTTCAAGAAGGCGTGGAAGTCGACGGTGCGCCCCGAAGACCGTCCACCGTGACCCGGTTGCCCGCGTCCGTGATCTTCGTCTTCGAGAATCGGACGCCGAACATGCTGAACGCGGCGCCGGCAGCGACCATCAGGGCGTTTCCGGCATCGCTGCCGAGGAAGAACAGGCCGGCCTGGTCGCGGTAGCGAACGGGCACCCGGTAGACGACCTGATCGTAGGTGATCCCCAGCGCCTTCGGCAACGGCGCCGGCCGCATCCTGACCATGTCCGCACAGACCACGGTGACGTAGCCATGGTCGTGGACCAGGTCGAGTTCGAGCGGAGCATGCACGAGGCGCCGGAGGACCTCGGGCGCGACCGCATAGTTGAACGAGGCCACGGTCCGGTAGTCGGTGGTCATCCCGCCCGGGTGCTTCGGTGACAGATCCACACAGCCGCGTCGATCATGATCCCGTCCCAGCAGTTACTTGTTACCTGCGGGTATCACGATACTCGGTTTGGCTACTGCGTCAACCCGGCCCCATCCGGGACGGAACACGCCGACCTCGGGGATGAACGGCGGTCAGCTCGCGATGTAGACGGCCAGCTGAACCGTCCCGATCGTGCCGAGCACCGCTCCCAGCAGGAAGAGCCAGCGGGTCGGCCAGGGAACGCGGATTGCTCGCGCGATCGTCATCGCGGTGATCACCATCAGGGCCGCGAGCATGACGACGAGCACGATCCGTACGATAGCGTCATACGGCGTGTTCTCGATCCCACTCAATGCCACTGCGCCGAGGAGGGCGATGCCGCCGAACGCCACGACCACGAACGAACGCCAGACATCGATCATCTCCGCTCGTGCTTGGGCGACCGCTGGCGGCATCTGATCCGCCATCGTCCGCACGAGCGCCCTTCGCTGCCGGTTGAGCTCCCAGGGCGCAACGAATCCACCGTTCTGGCCGAGGCGGGCGTAGTCGCTGTCGGGAAACGCCTCGACCAGCATTCGGACGTAGCGGGTCCCGCGATACACGTAGACGAACATGAGGGAGACTCCGGCGAGAAGCCAGCTTGCCATGATGGTGACCATGGTCATGGCGCGATACCGGTGACGACACGGAAGAGATCGAGCGCCTGGAAAGGATTGATGCCAAATGGAACCGGCACGTCCTTGAGGTTGAATGGCAGAACGAACGTGTATGTCGGGCCGCCGTGGATCTCGAGACCGGCCCCTGGACCTGCCCCAAGGTAACCCTCCACTACTTGATAACAATCCTTCGCTTGCCCAACTGACAGGTCGGCCGAGCCGGCAGTACCAAATCCCGCCGAACCTCCGACGTTCGCGAAATATTCGCCAAGGTCGGAACTGACGCGTGCGTTCGTGTACATGAGCCCGCCCGTCGCGGCGTAGGCTGCCCCCATGGTTCCGTTCACGAGAGTCGTCTCGCTGTAAGCGCTAGTCGCCTGCAGGTACGGCGTGAGCATCAGATTAGCTTCGGGTAGGTGGTCGAGATCTAGTAGACCACACACTTGAACGCCGATTGAAACGCCAAATGCAGCGCCGAGGTTCCCGCATGGTCCCAGCATTCCGAGCGACTCTTCTGCGAGTGGGTCTGGACGCGGGATGTGACTCGTCATCTCCTGGCGCAGAGTATCGTCCGTACTCTGAGTCGTGATCGTCTTTTCATCTGACCCGCCCCCGTTCTGGCTGTCCCCGTTGCCGGGTTTCGTCGGCTTCTTGGCCGCCGGTCGATGGCCCGTGGTGGGACTCGCGGCGGTCGCTCCGCAAGCTGGATCGCCCCGATAGCGACAGCCGTTGTTGCCACTGCCTTCGCTCTCGCTGATGAAGTGCCCCGTCGGATCGGTGAACGTCGTCGGGTTGGCCTCGGCGTATAGGAACCGGTTCAGGCTGGGCACCGGGTGTGTGAAGCCTATTGCGAGGAATCGGCACCGCGGGCCTCGGAGACCAAGCATGAACGCGCCGTGGGCGCCAGGGCCGGCAAGCAGCGGCAGCGTCGCCAGACCGAGCGGACCAAGGACAGCGACAGCCGGACCGGGGGCGGAGCGGACGACTACACGATCGCCGCTCAGAGTGCCGGCAATGCACAGCAAAAGGACATGGCGAGTCTCGTCTCGGGTGCGGACCCTCTCGGAGAGGAATCGCTCGGGACGTTGGGACCTTGCGGGAACCTCGGCGCCCCCATTTGGCGTTTCGATCGGCGTTCAAGTGTGTGGGCTAGTCGACCTCGACCACCCCTCCCAGGCCAATCTGACGTTCACGCCGTACCTGCAGGCGACCAATGCCTATAATCCGACCACACTCCTCAATGGGACTCTGGGCGCGGCGGGAACGGCAACCGTGGGAGGGATGTACACGAATGCGCGGGTCACATCCGACCTCGGAGGGTACTTTGCGAATGTTGGGGCTGCTGGTGGAGCAGACGTGGCCGGATCGGCTGACCTTTCTGTAGGACAAGCGAACGACGGGTACGGGGTGGTCGAAGGTTCGGCAGGAATAGGGGTTGGGGCGGGTCTCGAAATCCACGGCGGCGCGACGTACACGTGGGTCCTACCATTCGACCTCAAGGACGTGCCGATTCTATTCGGAATCAACCCCTTGCAGGCGCTGGACCTCTTGCGCGCCGTCACCGGTAGTCGGCCATGACCATGCTCACGATCATGGCGAGCTGGCTTCTTGCAACGTTCTTTCTCTTGTTCGTCTACTTCGCCCGCTCACTCCGATACATTCGACTGCTGGGTAATGCGTTCCCCGACAGCGACTACGCTCACCTGGGCGAGACCGGTGAATTCGTTGCACCGTGGAGGGTTTGGCGGGAACGAAGGGCGCTCGCGCGGACGATGGCCGATCGGATGCCCTCAGCGGTAGCTCAGGCACGAGCAGACATGATCGACGTCTGGCTATCGTTCGCGGTCGTTGCCTTCGGCGGCACTTTCCTCCTCGTAGCCGTGGCCATGACTGGGATCGAACACACAACGTACGGCCTCGGTTTACGAATCGTGCTTGTCGTCATGCTCGCGGCACTGATGGTGATCACAGCGTTGACGATCGCGCGAGCAATCCGCGTTCCCTGGCCGACCCGCTGGCTCTTCCTGCTGGGCGCGGTGCTCGGCACGATCGGCACGGTTCAGCTGGCCCTCTACATCGCAAGCTGACCGCCGTTCATCCCCGAGGTCGGCGTGTTCCGTCCCGGATGGGGCCGGGTTGGACGCAGTTGCCAAAACCGAGCATCGTGATACCCGCAGGTAACAAGTAACTGCTGGGACGGGATCATGATTGACCGGCTGTTGGATCTGGCACCGAAGCACCCGGGCGGGATGACCACCGACTACCGGACCGTGGCCTCGTTCAACTATGCGGTCGCGCCCGAGATTCTCCGGCGCCCGCGGACGCGGAGCGGCATTGCCTTCGGGGTTGGCGAAGAGGATTGGATCGAGAACTGGCTCGCGCGGCATGCCGAGCTCCTGAGACTACGCTGATGGTCGAAGCTTTGGAGGTGCTCGCCAAGGAAGTCGGCGTGTTCCTCGCGCGACGCTACGTCTTGATTCCAGTCGTCGAAAACCGGTGGGTGCACTCCGGCGTGACACTCACCATCAATGAGAAATCATGGTCGCTCAGGGTGGCCGGGACAGCACTCACGGGGCCGAATCTGTATCTACTGCTGGAATCGTCATCGGAATCGAGCGACGTTCAAGAAATTTACGAGGTCACCCAAGCCCATCCTACGGCGGTCGCGACCGTGGCCGGCCTAGTTGAAGTTGGGCAATCGTGACTCACGCCGATGGCGGGGCGCTTCCGACATGCGATCATCGCGGCGCTCGCTCGAGGGCGTCTCTGTCGACGTACGCGCTTCTTCTGACAATCATATGCCTTGTTCTTTTCGCTTGCGGCACCAATGTCGAGACGACGGCAACGCGGGAACTAGATCGTGTCGCCACAGAGGGGGCGCTGGAGGCTTCCAACTCGAGCGTTACCGGAACATCCGTCCCCTCGGCGACGGTGCAGAATGAGGCCTCATTACCGGTTCTGTCGGCCGCGGGCTGGTGCGCCGCGGTCGACGCGTTCGCCGCCTTCGACGACCATCTGGGCGTTACGGTCGCAGCAAAGGACGATTTCGACCTGCTCGCCGTAGCCGCGACAAACATCGTTGCCGATCTTCATGCGGCGGACGCCGCCTTGGCGGAGATCCCCAATTCGGAACCATCGCGAGACGCGATCGCCGGTTGGCGAGATCAGATCCGGTCGGCGATCCCGTCGATGGAGGCCATCGCCGCCGCCGCGTCGACCCACATCGCGAGCGAGGTTGCCCATGCCGCGATGGCCGCCGGGACGTCCGGTACTGCGGCCGACCATGCCAAGCTCGACATCCGCGCCTATGTCGACGAGGTCGGAATCGAGTGTCCTGTCTGACGCGAGCCGCCATCCATGCGATCACCCGAACCGGACGGCGCCGAACCTATTCGCGGCTCGGGCGTCGCAGGAGCCCGTGCAACTGGCAGGAGCGCCCTGCCCTTCGACTGGAGACGGCGCCGCCTGGCAG